>NZ_KQ949078.1:247121-439511 GCF_001514305.1 Streptomyces dysideae | reverse complement strand
GAAGAGGACGTTCCTGTTCGTGTGCAAGACCCCGGCTGCGGATGGTCCGGCAACGCCGACCACGACGCGGCCCGGAACGTCGTGCACCTGTACGGGACGGGCCACGGGCTCGTCCCGGCTGCCGGGGGTGGTGAACCCACAGGCTGAGCAACGCCGGGAGGCGCCCGGGGCGGGGACTTTGGCCAGGGTGCCACCCCAGCGGGCGAGCCTGTACGTCAGCAGGGTGACCGTGCGGCCCCGTGCCTCTGCGCTGATCGAGCGGTTCAGCCCGGATTTCTGGGCGACGACGTTCGTTCCCCGATGTCAATGACCGAGTCGGACATGGGAAGCCGATCTTCTCAGCCGTAGCTCTGGCGCGAACGAGCTCCCCGATCCCGGACCGGATCGGACTTTCCGCCACGCGCGCACGACGCGCCGCGCCTGAGCCGCCCTCAGGGCGGCGTCCGACGCCGATTCACAGCCTTTACGGAAACCGGTTCCCATAGAGTGGACCACTGTTCACCACCCTTCATCGGTCCGAAATATTGCACTTTCTCCCTGACATTTGGACGGTGCGGCAGATTTTCGTGCACGACACCTTGTCGGGCTGCACAGCTGGATCTAGCTTCCACAGAGACCGGTTTCTATGGACGGTTGGAACTCCCTGGGAGGGACCGATGAACGGCAGGCAGGGGAGAGCGGCCGTGGTGGCATCGCGCTCGAGGCGAGGAACGAGCAGCCGATCGTTATGACGCCGTACAAGGCGCCTGCATCGAGTCGGCACCGCCCTCCGTGCGGTCCACGACGAGCACGGCGCCTTCGACATGAACCTGGCCGGCGAGGACATCAGGCGTCGCCCTCGGCCCCCTCGAGTGGCCACGCCTCCCCGCAGGCACGTTCACCGCACCATCTCAGCCCGTAAGGCCTCCCGCATGCCTGTCACCAGACCCGTCCCGGCCGATGCGCCCGCCGGCACAGGCTCGCTCGCCCTGAGCGGCTGGTTTCCGGTGCACGCCACCGAAGCCGGAGCAGTTGCCGCTCGCGGCGCCCGCCGCCTCGACCTGTTCGACTTCGGCGGCCCCGGCTCCGGGGCCGCCCGCTGCCCCGCCGCTGCCACTACGCCCACCTGTCGATCGTCCGGCACGTCGAGGAGCTGTACGTCTGTGCCGACGCGCCGGCGCGGGCCTCCTGGTGCCCGGCAACGGTCCCCGGCCGAGAAGAAGGCCGCGCTGTAGCGGGTCTTCAAGCAGGGGCTCCATCTCGTCGAGAACGTCATCGCCGACGACGAGATCTACCGGCGGAAGGCATTCGCGGCATTCTCGCGTCGCGGTTCTGGGAGGCCGGCCGGAGTACGGCCGGAACAGGCAACTGCAGCCATGCACAGCGCGGACACCCGCAAACGCAGTCCTCTGACCATCTCCGGGAGCCATGTCCGCGGGGTGCCGCGGGAGTCCACAGAAGGCATCACCAGTCGCTGACCAGCGCATTCGCGTCCCTACGGCACGTTGCCCCCACCGTGCTCCAGCTGAACCCCCAACGGCTTTCAGGCGATGGACAACGACATCCAAATCCCCGACGCCGTGCACGCACCGCGCGGCACGGTCCCAGAAAGGTTTCTGCAATGAGGCACGTCATGGAACGCGCGAGATCGCGGATCACCGCGACAGGCGCAGCGCTGGCGCTCACGGTGGGACTTGCCGCGGTGGCCGCGGCACCCGCCCACGCCGACGGCTACGAGGACCTGCTCACCGGCCACGTCGTCGAGATCCACGAAACCGTCAGCGACGCCGGGTTCGTCCATCCCGGCGTCGGACTGTCGGCCGAGAACCTCCGCAACGCCCAGGAGATGGTCCGCTCCGGCACCGAGCCGTGGGCCTCCTACTTCGACGCGATGACCCAGGTCCGGCCGTGGGCACAGACGAACTACACCGTGGACAACATGGTCCGGGGCAAGCCCGACGTCCCCGTGACGAACACCTTCACCCAGGGCGGCATGCGCAACCGGCTGACCCGCGACTCGTTCGGCGTCCTCACCCAGGCGCTGCTGTGGATCAACACCGGTGACGAGGCGTACCGCAGGAACGCCGTCATGGGCCTGCGCACCTGGTCGAACATGAAGCCCGACGGCTACGCCTACTTCCCCGACGCGCACATCCACACCGGCAAGCCGCTCTCGCAGTTCCTCATGGCCGCCGAGATCATCCGCGCCACCGAGCCGGTCCCGGACGACAGCCCGGGCAGCTACGCCGGATACGACGTGACCTGGGACGCCGGGGACGACGAGAAGCTGCTGACGAACTTCGCCGAGCCGATCGTCAATGTCTTCAACTTCTCCAACAAGAAGTGGATGAACCAGCACAACTTCGGTCTCTACGGCCGCATCGCCACCGCGATCTACGCCGACGACGCCAAGGGCTATGCCAAGGGCGTCGAGTGGTTCACCAGGAACTCCACCTACGACGGGTATGACAACGGCGCGCTGGGCGTGCAGTTCCAGCAGATCGCCGCCGACCACGGGCTGAACCCGTACGGCTACGAGTTCACGCAGGTTCGGGAGATGGGCCGCGACCAGGCCCACGCCGAGGCCAACGTCGACAACTTCGCCGCCCTGGCCCGCTTCCTCGACGTCCAGGGCACCAAGGTCGACCCGGTCGACGGCACCGTCTCGACCGCCGCCGACGCGGTGAGCTCCTACCGGTTCCTCGGCAACCGGCTGCTGCACGGCGCCGACGCCTTCTACGGCTTCATGATGGGCGCGTGGACGCCGTGGACCGACGAGCGCGAGACGGGCGGGACCATCTCCCAGGCCTACCGTGGCCGGATCTTCAACCCGCTCTCGGAGCTGTACTACCAGTACAGCCACGCCGAGGGCGTCGACGTCGAGGCTGAGGCCCCGCATCTGGCCGAGCTGCACCGGCGTATGGACGGCCCGTTCTTCCGCTACGGGACCGGCACCCAGAACTTCTGGGCCCCCGGCGACAGGAGCATCGAGTACTGGGTCGCGTTCCCGCCCGAGCTGGCCGGCACCGAGCCGACCCCGGTGGAGGACACCGAGGTCACCTTCGGACGCTATGCCCGCCCGCTCGACGGCGGCACCGAGATCGTCACCGAGGACGGCCGCAGCTTCGCCCGCGCGAAGGCCGACGAGGACGGCACGACCAGCGCGGTCAGCCGCCTGATGCACCCGGGGGGAAGCCTGCTGGGGGTGCTGGTGCGCACCGACGGCCCGGCCACCCTGGAGGTGCTCGACAAGGAGAGGCCCTCCCCGCTGAACCCCGACGAGACCTCGCCCCGGACCATGGCCACGATCGAACTGCCCGACACACAAGGGGAGTGGCGGTACGTCACCTACCCCGCGGCCGGACAGAACACGCACTTCTACCGCGTGAGCGGCGACGGCGCCACGGTCGACCTCGACGCGGTCATGTTCGACGCCGGGAAGCACCTCACCCCGCCGAAGTTCGAACAGGCCAGGAACCGCTACTACCTGTGGGCGGGCGCGGAGTCCTCGTTCGACCTGTCCGCGGCCGACCCGGGCGGATCGGTCGCCTACAGCGCCGGCGGCCTCCCCGAGGGCGCCTCGCTCGACGCCGGGACCGGCGCCCTCACCTGGACGCCGACCGACCACGACCGCGGGCGCCACGACGTCCAGATCGTCGCCGACGACGGCGAGACCGTCACCGCGCGGACCTTCGAGCTGTTCGTGGCCAACAACCGTCCCAAGATGATCGAGACGGCGATCGCGGACGGCACCGACGACAGCGCCGTCTACACGACCGTGACCCGCGAGCCCTTCGAGGCCGCCTGGAAGGACGCCAAGGAGGCCTCCGAGTCCGGCTCCGACGACGAGTTCCGCACCGCCTTCGAGGCACTGCTCGACGCGATCGACGACCTCGAACTGCTCAACCCGCGCCTCAAGGACGGGTCGCTCGACTACACCGGCGCGGTCACGCCCACCGTCCTCAGCGGTTCCGGGCTGCGCGCGCTCGCCGACGACGACAGCACCAGCGCCACCGGCGACCTGCGCGTGGCGTCCTTCGTCCTCGACTTCGGCACCCAGTACCGGGTCACGGCCGACGAGTTCGGCTTCCGGGCCCGGTTCTCGTTCCCGATGCGCTCCCAGGGCACCAACGTGTACGGCTCGAACGACGGGAGCTCCTGGACCCGGCTGACCGAGCGCGAGACCTCGGAGACCAACGACTGGGAGACCATCCCGGTCGTCGCCGAGCACGCCGACGCGAAGTTCCGCTACCTGAAGCTCCAGGTCGACAACCCGGGCATCCCGATCGACCCGGCCTACCCGGGGCTCTGGTCGCTGGGCGAGTTCCGGATCCTCGGCGACCGCAGCGAGGTCGCCGGCACGATCACCGACGTGTCGCTCACGTCCCCGGACGCACTGCGTGAACGCGTGACCGCCGGCGACACCGTCGACCTGGCCTTCTCCAGCCCGACCCCGATCAGCGACGTCGACGTCACCATCGGCGGGAAGCCGGTCGAGGCCACCAGTGCGGACGGCCTGACCTGGTCGGCGTCGACCGAACTGGGCGAAGTGGACGGCGGCGCCCTGCTACCGATCGGCATCAAGCACACCACCGACGACGGTGAGACCGCCGCGACCGTACGCGGCACCACCGATGCCACGCAGCTCTACGCCTCCGACGAGCGGAACCTCGTCGACCTCGCCACGGCCGCGCAGGTCGTCGACGCCGACGGGAACGCCGATTCGGGCAAGGCCGGGCACGCCGAGCGGATGCTCGACGGAAACGTCAGCTCGTCCAGCGATGTCGCGGAGGCCGACGGCGAGTACGACCTCGTCTGGGACTTCGGCGAGGGGGGCACGATCGAGCTCGACCGGGCCGATTTCCTGGCCCGCCAGGACAACAACGGCCTCACCCGCATGGTCGACCAGGTCCTGGAAGGCTCGAACGATCTCCGGAACTGGACGCGGCTGACCGACCCGACCGTGGCCGAACACGACTGGCAGAACCTGGACTCGCTCGACGAGAGCGGCTTTAGGTACCTGCGGATCAGCAACGGCAACCGGATCAGCATCGCCGAGCTGCGCGTCTTCGGCGACTACCGGGTCAAGCTCGACGCGGTGATCGCACGGGCCGAAGCGGTGGACCTGTCCCGGTACTCGCGCGCTTCGGCGACCCTGTTCACGCGCGAACTCGAAGCGGTCAAGGCGGCCGCCGCCAAGGAGGGCGCCGACCGCGACGCCCTCTCCAAGCGGCTGCTCGAGGCCTGGAACCTGCTCGAGGACCCGCCCTCGACGATCCTGCCGGTCGAGCGGTCCTGGGTGACGGCGAGCTCGGCGTCGTGGGACGGCAGGCGCGACGCGGGCGACAACGGCTGGGTCATGTTCGACGGCGACCCGTCCACCTTCACCGACACCAAGACGGCGACCGGCTGGGTGCAGGTCGTCCCGGACGACGGGAGGACTCTGGCCGTCGAGACCGTGAGGGTCCAGCCTCGCCCCGGCAACGCGAACCGGGCCAACGGCTTCCAGGTCCAGGGCTCGAACGACGGCGGCGCGACCTGGGAGACGTTCCTGACGCTCTCCACGCCCGCCGACAGCGGCTGGACCGAGTACCCCTTGGACGCGCCGGTCAGCTACGGGGCGCTCCGGCTGTACTCGCCGAACGGCTACACGAACCTGGCCGAGCTCCAGTTCGTGCGGGTTCCGGTGGACGTCACCGGTCTCGACCTCCTACTGGAGGAGACCGGCGCGCTGTCCGAGGCGGATTGGACCGCCGCGTCCTGGGCCGACCTGACCGACGCCCGTGAGGCCGGACTGGCCCTGCGCAAGACCGGTGCCAACCCGACGCAGGCCGAAGTGGACGCCGCGACCGACGCGATCGCCGTGGCCGTGGCTGCACTCGTGGCCGCCGGGTGAACGAAGGGGCCGGACCGGTACGCCGTACCGGTCCGGCCCCGAAAAGCCTTCGGGCCGCCGACGCCGAACCGGGCGCCGGCGGCCCTTCGCCGTCAGCGCGGCGGTGTGGTCGACTCCGGAGCCGGCAAACGGGCTGCGCACGGCGGCCCGGTGCGGTGATCGCTGTGAGGTCGGCTCCTCCGCCTCGGCCGTCTGTGGTCGGTGTCGTCGGGCAAGGGCCGGTCAGGGGCAGTCGTATGTGAGGTGGGCGGTGATCGTGTGGTGCGTGGGGGAGAGGATGCGTAGCTCGGCCCGTGCGGTGTAGCGGCCCTTGCCCTGGAAGGTCCACAGCAGGTGCAGACGCGCCTGTCTCTGGCCGCTGACCACCACTTCGCGCAGGACGCCGGAGGCGGTGCCGTCGCTTCGGATCCAGCGGTAGGAGAGCGTGCCCGGCCGGCCGTTCGTGGCGACGAGGCCGACGATGTCAGCCGTATCCCCGCATCCCAGAACCGTCGGCCGGGCCGTGACCACCGTCGTGCGCACCGCGACGGACGGCCCGAGGCGCTGCCAGGCGAGGAAGGCGATGACGGAGATCAGCACCAGCGCGGGCAGAGCGTGTCTGCGCAGACGCCGGCGCTTGGCCGGGCGGGGCGGCGGCACGCCGAACGGCGTCCTGTGGGTGCGGTGCGCGCCGACGGTGATCACCCCCGGGCCGAAACGCAGCACGGTGCCTTCAACGCGATCCGGCGGGGTCGGCAGGACCTCCGTGGAGGGCGGCCCGACGAGCGTGGTGTCCGGCTCGGGCCTCTGGATCCAGTGGCTGGCCAGCACAGTGGCGCTGTACTCGGCGTCGGCGGCGACGTGTTCGTCGCTCGGGATGTGTGGGCCGGCGGGGTGGAGATGGAGGGTGGAGGTGTGCTCGTCGGCGGGGCCGAGCACCCGGGTGGGCTCGCCGTCCTCGGCAGACGCGGGAGTGCGGTCGTTCTGAGCGGTCATCGGATGTCACACCGCCTGGTCAGAAGCTGCTGCGAGGCGCCGCCGTCGGCGGAGGCCGGAGTGGTCGTGGCCCGCACCGCCCAGTAGCAGCCGATGCTCTGGAGGGTGTGGTCGACGGTGAGCGTGTACTGGGTGGCGCCGCTGCGCTCGAAGGTCTGGGACACACCGTCCGGGGTGCCGAGCTCTCCCCCGGTGTTGCCCGTGAACCATGCGACGGTGATGGAAACCGGCCCGGTGCCGTCCGTGGTGATGTCGATGGTTGCCGTGGCGGTCGTGGAACCCGTCTGCTGGAAGCCCGACACCGCGACGTCCTTGACAGCGGGAGCGGCCGGCGAGGTGGGGGAAGCTGTCGTCGGCGTCGGCTCGGTGGTCACCCCGCTGGGCGGCGTCGTCTCCGTGGCCGGAGCCGTGGGGACGGACGCCGAGGGCTCGCCGGTACCGGTACCGGTGGTCGCCGGGTCCGAGGGCGACGGGCTGGGCGACACGGTGGACGTCGGGGTCGGGGGCGGGGACGAGTGGGTCGACGCGCTCGGAGCGGTGGATCCTCCCGACTCCACGTCGGGCTCGGCACTGGTGGTGGCCAGGGCCTGCGCCGCCTGCTGCGGAGCCGCTCCCGGCGGGTGCTGGATGCCGTAGGCCAGGAGGATGCCCAGAAGCACGGCCGCGCCGGACACCAGCATCCCCGGCCGGCCGGGCCGCCACGACTGCGCCCAGCCATGGCCCGGTTCCCGGCCCAGGACCGTACGTGCGGTGTCCGTGGTGGTTCGCGGGCCGCCGCGGGCCGAAGGCAGGAGCAGCGGCAGCAGTGCCACCAGCGCGGCGAGCCGGCCGCGGCCGCGTTCCTCCCAGTCGGGCCCGTACGCGGCGCCGGCGGCCGTCTCCAGTTCCGTGACGAACGCCTCGGCGTGTGTGGGCCGTTCGTCCGGGTCCTTGGCCAGACCGCGCCGCACCAGCTCGCGCACCGCCTCGGGGACCTCCTCGGCGGGGATGGGCGCGTCGACGTGCTGCAGCGCGAGTTCGGCGAAGTTGTCGCCCGAGTACGGCTTGTGGCCCGTCAGGCACTCGAAGAACGTGGCCGTGGCCGCGTACACGTCGGCGGCGGCAGAGGCGGGCGCGCCGGTCCACTGCTCCGGGGCCATGTAGGAGGGGGTTCCCGCCACGCCGACGCTGGTGCCGGCGTCCACCGCGATCCCGAAGTCGACGAGCTTGGACGAGCCGTCCGGCACGACCAGGACGTTGTCCGGCTTGTAGTCGCGGTGGACGACACCGATGCGGTGCGCGTCGGCCAGGCCGAGCAACGATCCCTTGAGGACCACGAGTGCGGCCTCGGGACCGAGCGGGCCCTGTCTGGTCAGCAGGGTCCGCAACGAGACACCGTCCACCAGCTCCATCACGATGGCGGCGCCGTCCGGGCTTTCGACGTACTCGTACAGTCCGGCGACGTACGGGCTGTCCAGGCCGCCGAGCAGCCGCGCCTCCGCCCTGAACCCGTGCACGAAGCCCGGCCGGGTGCGCAGTGACTCACTGAGGTACTTCACCGCGACCGGAACGCCGGTCTCCTCGTGCACGGCCAGGACGACCCGCCCGCTTGCCCCTGCACCGAGCTCCAGTGACTCGGTGTATCCGGGCACCGCCCATGTGTTCATGCCAGCCCCCCAAGGCCGCAGTGCTGCCGGAACCTCACCCGTCCCGACGCTTCGGACCACGTGTCCAGAGACACATTTTCAGCCACGGTGGTTGCGCCGTCGACCTCGCCGTGGCCGGGGAGGCCTCGGTAACTTGACTAACCTTCACGCCATGCGCCACAGGAATGGCCCGCTCCCTCTGCGCGGGGAACTGAGCCGAGCGACGAAACGAGCCGTCTTCCACATGGACGAAAAGGTGACACGGACCGGCGGAGGCAGCTGTCGGCAGACAACGTGCGGCAGGGAACGCGAGATCCTCGGTCTTCCGTGGGAGACACGGTGAAGCTGCCCCGATACGACACGATGGCGCAGCGTGCGGAGAAACACCGCCCCGACCTGCCGGTCAGGCTGCCCCACCGGTCCGTCGTCCCGCCTCTCCAGCAGGTCGTCAGACGACTCCTGATGGCCCTGGCGGTCTTGCTGACGACCGTCGCCGTCGTTTACATCGACCGGGGCGGCTATCGCGACAACGCCGACGAGTCGGTCGACGTGCTCGACGCCTTCTACTACGCGACCGTCACCCTCTCCACCACCGGCTACGGCGACATCATCCCGCTCAGCGACAGCGCACGTCTGACCAACATCCTCGTCATCACGCCGCTGCGCGTGCTCTTCCTGATCATTCTGGTCGGCACCACCCTCGAAGTACTCACCGAGCGCACCCGCGAGCAGTGGCAGCTGTCCCGATGGAGGTCCACTTTGCGTTATCACACCGTGGTCGTCGGTTTCGGCACCAAGGGGCGCACCGCCCTCCAGAGCCTTCGCGCGACGGGCCTGAAGAAGGAGCAGGTCGTGGTCGTCGACCCGAACGAGAGGGTGATCGAAACGGCGCTCGCCGATGGCTTCGCGGGCGTGGTCGGGGACGCGACGCGCAGCGAGGTGCTGCTGCGGGCCGAGGCGCAGAAGGCCAAACAGATCATCATCGCCACACAGCGCGACGACACCGCCGTCCTGGTTGCCCTGACGGCTCGTCAGCTCAACCGCGCCGCGAAGATCGTCGCGGCGGTGCGGGAGGAGGAGAACGCACCTCTGCTGCGCCAGTCGGGCGCGGACTCCGTCATCACCAGCGCCAGCGCCGCGGGCCACCTCCTGGGCCTGTCCCTCCTCAGCCCGAGCGCCGGCCGGGTCCTGGAGGACCTCATCCAGCAGGGCAGCGGCCTCGACATCGTCGAACGGCCGGTGACGAAAGCCGAAGTGGGCAAGAACGTACGGGAGATCGAGGACCTGGTGGTGTCCGTGCTCCGCGGACACCGGCTGCTCGGCTACGACGATCCCCAGGCCGAATCTCTCCAGCTGACGGACCGGTTGATCACCATCGTCCGGGCCTCCCCGAGCAGGAGCGCCCCGGCCGACACCAGGCCCTTGCCGCCCGCCTGACAGGACTCCAGGACTCCACCCGGGGGCGGTCCTCCCAGCCGGTCTCGGCGGTGGCGAAATAGGCTGGTCATGGCACCGGAGGCAGGCGTTCTCCGGAGGCCGCGGCAGTGAAGCCACATGAGGACAGGGGTCGGCTGTGGGTGTTCCACGGATGAGCAGTACACCGTTGCCGGGTATCGGGGTTCGCTATGACATGACCACACACGAGCACAGACAGATCTCGGTGGTCGCGGAACGCGACGGAGCGCGAACGTTGAGTGTGTACCGCGAGGACGATCCGGATGCGTGCGCGCTGTCGCTGCGGTTCACGGAAGGAGAGGCGGCCTCGCTCATCGACGCGATGATGCCCTCCCACCGCAGTCCGAACCTACTGTCCACCACCGACCTGGGACTGGTGGCGGAACGCATCGAGCTGCCGTCCACGTCACACTGGAACGGGCGGGTGCTGGGCGACACCCGGATGCGGACCGAGACCGGCGTCTCGATCGTGGCGGTGCTGCGCCGGGCGGACGCGATCCCGTCACCCGGACCGGACTTCCGGCTGGCCGGCGGCGACATCCTGATCGTGATCGGCACCCGCGAGGGTGTGGAGGCGGCCGCGGCGATTCTCGGACGGGAGTGAGCCCGGTGCACTCCTCCGCGGTCTTCCTGATCGAGTTCGGCGCCATCATTCTCGGCCTGGGCCTGCTCGGCCGCCTGGCCGGGCGCCTGAAGTTCTCCCCCATCCCGCTGTATCTGCTGGCCGGACTCGCCTTCGGCAAGGGCGGGCTGCTGCCGCTGGGGGCCAGCGAGGAGTTCATCGCCATCGGCGCCGAGATCGGCGTCGTCCTGCTGCTGCTCATGCTGGGCCTGGAGTACACCGCCAGCGACCTGGTCACCAACCTCAAGACCCACTACCCGGCCGGGCTGGTCGACGCCGCGCTGAACGCGCTGCCCGGCGCGGCCCTGGCGCTGCTGCTCGGCTGGGGGCCGGTGGCCGCGGTGGTCCTGGCCGGCGTCACGTGGATCTCCTCCTCCGGCGTCATCGCCAAGGTCCTCGCGGATCTGGGACGGCTCGGCAACCGCGAGACCCCGGTCATCCTGAGCATCCTGGTGCTGGAAGACCTGGCCATGGCGCTCTACCTGCCGATCATCACCGCTCTGCTGGCCGGCCTGAGCCTGGCCGCCGGCAGCATCACCCTGGCCGTCGCCCTCGGGGTGGCGGGGCTCGTCCTGTTCCTGGCCCTGCGCCACGGCCGGGTCATCTCCCGCATCGTCTCCCACGACGACCCGGAGAAGCTGCTGCTGGTCGTCTTCGGACTGACCCTGCTGATCGCCGGCATCGCCCAGGAACTCCAGGTCTCCGCCGCCGTGGGGGCGTTCCTGGTGGGCATCGCCCTGTCCGGTGAGGTCGCCGAGGGCGCGCACAACCTGCTCGCCCCGCTGCGCGATCTGTTCGCCGCGATCTTCTTCGTCTTCTTCGGCCTCAACACCGACCCCGCCAGCATCCCCCCGGTCCTGCTCCCGGCACTCGCCCTGGCGGCCGTCACCACCGCCACGAAGATCGCGACCGGCTACTGGGCCGCGAAGCGCGCCAGGATCTCGGTCAGAGGACGCTGGCGCACCGGCGGCACCCTGGTCGCCCGCGGCGAGTTCTCCATCGTGATCGCCGGGCTGGCCGTCTCCGCCGGCATCGAGTCCTCCCTCGGACCGCTGGCCACCGCCTACGTCCTCATCCTCGTCATCGTCGGACCGCTCACCGCCCGCCTCACCGAGCCGATCGCCACTCGGTTGACCGCGCGACGGCGCGCCACACCCCCCGGGGGCCACGACGGTGCCGCCGTCGGCGCCTCGTACGAGGCTGCTGAGGATTCCGGCGCCGCGGGCCGGACATGAGCGACGAGAGGAAGACGACCGAGCCGACGGTCAACAGTGCCCTGCAGCGGACGCGCGCCACGCCGGCCGCTCGGCGCGAGGCGGACGGAGACACTCTGAACGGCCTCGGGCGGCGGGCCCGCTGGTCGGCGCCTGCGTCAGTGCCCGCCGGACGTCCGTTTGGCGCCGCAGGTCGCCAAGCTGCACCATCTGCGCCGGCCGCTCGTGTCGAGGAACAGCCAGCCGCAGTCCTCACTGGGGCAGCTGCGGACCGTGAAGCGCCGTGGATCCGCGAGCAGTTCGCCCGCGCTACGGGCAACCGCGCAGACGGGCAGCCGCAAACCGGCGGAGGGTGAGGGCTGCCAGCGTCCGAGGCCGTCCTCGCCGCGGGAGAAGACCGAGTGCCTGGCCGCGTTCTCCACCGTGCCGGCCACCGCCTTGAACGCACGGGCGTCCCCCGGATCGGTCAGGCAGGCATAAAGGTTCGTACGAAACTGCCGAGCCTCGGCGAGCGTGGCAGCAGCCTCGTCGGGGTGCCGCAGCGCCTGTTCACGCAGCCGGGTGACCAACCGCTCCTCGATCAGATCCATATGGCCGGCCCATACGGCGAGCGTGGCGTAGCCGCGCAGCCAATCCGATCCCGGCAGCCGGTCACCGCCCCAGCCGGCGTAGGTGTTGCAGAACTCCAGGGCGGGGTGTCCGCTCGTGCTCCATGGCAGCCACTGGTCGTCGACCCGCACGGCGTATACGGGTCCGGGAGGCCGGTCCAGCCGGTGGTCGCCACGCACCATGCGGTCGTGCAGCGTCTGCAGTTCCGCGCCCGGCTCGATGCCGAACCCGGTCATCAGCGCCTTTCGCGTGCTGCGGTACAGCTCGAGGGCATCGGCCTGGCGGCCGCCGCGGTAGAGAGCGGTCATCTGGGTGGCGACCAGCCGTTCCCGCCCTGGATGCTCCTCGACCAGCGGTGTCAGATCCGCCACGACGCGGTCGTGGAGACCGATGGTGAGCTGTGCCTCCGCTCGCCGCTCCACGGCGGAGAGGCGCAGTTCGTCGAGGGAACCGCCGAGGCGGATGCGCAGTTGGTCGTCGGCCACGTCGGCGAGCAGCGGGCCCCGCCACAGCCCGAGGGCCTGGTCGTAGAGGCGGACTCGCTCCGCGGGGTCACCGGCATCGGCCGCCTGCCGGACGAGGAGGGTGAACTCCCGCGCGTCGATCGTATGCGGGCCCTGCTCGACGGCGTAGCCGTCATGCCGGGTTTCGACCGGCACGCCGTACGGCCTGAGAGCGGCGCGCAATCGACCTATGTAGGTGTGGACGGTGCCGCGGGCGGAGGCGGGCGCATCGCCGTTCCACAGCAGGTCGATGAGGCGCTCGGTCGGCACGGCGCGGCCCGCGTGCAGCAGCAGGACCGACAGCAGGCACCGCTCTTGGCGGCGGCTGCCCACCAGCACCTGTCGTCCCTCGTGGCGGGCGGCGAACGGTCCGAGCAACTGGAACTCCATGGCGCTCGGCAGCCTAGTGGGGCCGAGTGTCCGCGGTCCGTGCCGGTCGTGGTGAGGGTTTGGTCAGAGGGCGGCGAGAGACTGGCATACGCCTCTTCGGCGGAACTTCCTTTCACCCCTCCGACCAGGGAGAGTCATGCGACGAACCGTTCTCGCACCGCTGGCACTTGCCGCCGTAGTCCTGGGCGCACAGCCCGCGTCCGCCGGAGCCGGCACCGGCTGGGAGCCGGCACCTTCCGCGCCGTGGGACGTCGATGCCGGGCTGCGGTGCGACTTCCCTGTTCACGGCGAGCCCGTCATCGACGAGGTGATGAAGCGCGTACTGGACACCTACCCCGACGGTACGGCGAAGCGCGTCGCGTACAAGGGCGATCTGGTCGTACGGGTCACGAACACCGAGACCGGTGCCTTCCACGACGCCGACGCGAGCGGCTCGGCCCTCGTCGAGCACCGCACCGACGGCTCCCAGTTCTGGGCCGTGCACGGCCCGGTGCTGGTCGGCGTCGGCGAGGGCAGGGGCAACCTGCCGCGCGGCCTGTACATCATCGACGGGGTGTACACGATGGACATCAGCTCCGCCGGGTACAAGGCCGTGAACCTGGTGCACGGGACGACGGACGACCTCTGCGCCCGCATCGACTGACGCCAGCCTGCTGAATGGCCGAATCGTCAGGAGCGTGAGTGGGTCGCCGCCTGCTGAGCCAAGAGCGGCCCGCACGCCACTCACCATCTCGCGTCCCTGTCGCCACTGACACCTCCCGTGGCTTCAATTACCCTTCTCCCCAGCAGATTTGAATATCCACCAGTGGGGGCGGAGATGCCGGGGGAGCAGGGGACGCCGAGCCCGCGTCCGCGCGGCGCGGCACTGGTCACGGCCGCCTGGGCAAGGCTGCGGCCGACCGGCAACCGCGTCACGGGTTACCTGGCGGTCGGCGCGGTCGGCGCGCTCATCGGTACCTCACTCGCCGTCGGAGCCGGCGCGTCCGGCACCCGGCCCAGGCTCGCCGACGTCGCCGCCTGGCTGGCCAGCAGCGAGAAGGGCGAAGTCGCCCACGCCAACGGCCTGACCGGTGACGTGGACGGCAAGGCCGTACTGCCGGCCGGGATGGCGGGCCACCCGGTCTCGGTCGCGCAGGACGGCAGGACCACTCTGGTGCTGGACGAGCAGACCGGCCAGGTCGTACGGATCGACGCCTCGCAGCTCACCGCCGAACAGTCCGCGGACTACGGCGCGGCGGGGCTGCAACTGCTCTCCGGCGGCGCGTACGCCTATGTCCTCGACCCCGCGAAGGGCACCGTCCAGCGGATCGACCCGGCGATGACGACGGCCGAGAGCCCGCCGGTGCAACTGGGCGGGAAGCCGGGAGCCGCCGTGGTGGACGGGGACGGCACGCTGTGGGTGCCGCTGCCGGACCAGGGCACGGTGGTGCCGTTCGTCAAGGGCCTGAAGAGCACGGCGGTCAAGGTGGCCGAGGCGGGCCACGATCTGGCGCTGACCCTGGCCGGAGGCCGGCCCGTCGTGACGGACAGGACCGCCGCCGAGATGAAGGTGCTGACGGTCACGGGCACGCAGGGCACCTTCGCGCTCGACGGCGCGACCGCCGGGTCGGCCCCGGCCGGTCTCCTGGTGCCGGCGAGCACCGACGGCTCCGTGGTGCCGGTGCTGGCCACCGGCAGCGGGGAGCTGATGATGACGGACGTCCGCAGCCGGCACACGCTGCGCGCCCGCGTGCCGGCGGAAGGCCACGATCTGGGAGCACCCCAACTGCTCGGCAAGAGGGTCTACATACCGGACGAGTCCACCGGCAGACTGCTGGTGTACGACACCTCCCTCTCCGCGCTCGCCGAACCGGTACGGATCACCGACGGGGCGGGTGAACTCGAACTCTTCGTCCGCGACGGCCTGTTGTGGGTGAACGACCAGGACGGCGCCACCGCCGCGGTGATCGACGCCGACGGCGAGGTCAGGCGCATCGGCAAGTACGAGACGGATGTGCCGTCCGCGCGGAAGCCCGGGGACAGGCCGGTCGAGGACAGCGTCCCGACGGGCGGCGCCGCCGCACAGGTTCCACCCCCGGCGACTGTCCCGAGCGCGACCGTCCCGGCTCCGAGCGCCCCCTCCGGGCAGACACCGGAGCCGACGCAGACAGAGCCCTCACCCGCGCCGACCCAGGACTGCGAACTCCACTGGGAGACCGGCTGCGCGGAGCCCGGGGCCCCGGGGGCACCGCAGGTGGAGTCGCGGTCGGGCGCCATCCGGATCACCTTCGCCCCGGTGGCGGGCGCGACCCCGCAGCGCTATGTACTCAAGGGGTCGGCGCCGGACCAGACCGTCACTCCGGAGGAGATCGGCCCCGACGGCCCGTTCACCTTCGAGGTCAGGGGCGGGTCGTGCGAGGAGCAGTACGGCTTCACCGTGGTCGCGGAGTACGCCGGGGACAAGCCGAGCAAGGAGTCCGCGCCCTCGGCACTCGCGCGCCCGTGCGTCGCACCGGGGGCGCCGCGGGAACTCACCTTCACTCCCGCGCAGGGCGGACACGGCGGCACGGTGACCTGGCTGCCTCCGCAGGGTGCCGACGGCTCGGTGACGTACACGCTCAACGGGCCCGGCGGGACGGCGGAGACCACCGAGCCCAGTCACACGTACAGCGGTCTGCGGAACGGCATCGTCCGCGGGGTGGCGGTGATGGCGAGCAATGCCGCCGGATCGGGCGCGGCGGCATCCGGGTGGATCGACCTGTCCCTGCCCGCTCAGAAGATGAACATCGTGCACAACAAGCCCGACGGACGCGATCTCGGGATCCGTAACATGCCCCACAGCACAGAGGGCGGCCGGGCAGGAGGCATCCCTCCCGGGGAGAACCCCGAGGTCACGGTCCACTGCAACACGAAGGGCCAAGTAATCACGATCAACTCAAAGACAACTGATGTCTGGGCCCGCCTCACCTACTACGACCCCACCCTCGACAAGAACATCACCGGGTACGTCACTGACCACTATGTGGAGTCCCGCTCCAACCCCGACGTCTGGGCATGCGAATGACCTCTCCCCCCACCGACGGCCCCGCCCGCTTCGCCCCCCTCTTCCACGCCCTCGCCGACAACATCGAGCGCGTCGTCAAGGGCAAGCGCGACACCATCGAGCTGGCTCTGACCTGCCTGTTCTCCGAAGGCCATCTGCTGATCGAGGACGTGCCCGGCACCGGCAAGACCACCCTCGCCCGCTGCCTCGCCGCCTCCATCGAGGCCGACTTCGCGCGCGTGCAGTTCACCCCGGACCTGCTGCCCTCCGACATCACCGGCGTCACCGTCTACCGGCAGAACACCGGCGCGTTCGAGTTCCTCCCCGGCCCGGTCTTCGCCAACATCGTGCTCGGCGACGAGATCAACCGCGCCTCCCCCAAGACCCAGTCCGCGCTGCTTGAGGTGATGGAGGAGCGCCGGGTCACCGCCGACGGCACCACTCACCCGGTGCCCCGTCCGTTCATGGTGGTGGCCACCCAGAACTCGGTGGACATGGGCGGCACCTACCCGCTGCCCGAGGCGCAGCTCGACCGCTTCCTGATGCGGATCACCGTCGGCTACCCCGATCACGCCTCCGAGGTCGCGGTCCTCACCGGCACCGGAGCGGGCACGGGCCCCACCCCCGAGTCGCTGACTCCCGTCGCCACCGCCCGGGAGATCGCGGAGTTCATCGAGGCCGCCGCCGAGGTGCAGGTGGCCGACGCGCTGTACGACTACCTGGTGCGGGTGGTGGCGGCGACCCGCTCCCTTCCCGACGTACGCCTCGGTGCCTCGCCGCGCGGCTCCGTCGCCCTGCTGCGCGCGGTGCGGGTGCGTGCTGCCTCGCAGTCCCGGCCGTACGCGTTCCCCGAGGACGTCAAGGCGCTGGCCGGGCCCGTCCTCGCGCACCGGCTGATCCTCACCCCGGAGGCCGAGCTGAGCGGCCGCACCGGCGCGGACGTGATCGACGACGTGCTGGCCACGGTGCGGCTGGACAGCGGGGCACGCGTCTGATGCTGTCGGCCACCGGGTGGGGCGTGCTGGCCGGGGGCGCCGTGCTGACCCCCGTCGGTTACGCGCTCGGGTACGGCGAGGCCGCGGCGCTCGGCGTGACCTGCGTGCTCGCCGTCGCCGTCGCCGTCCTGTGGACACTGCCCGCACCCGTACTGGGCGCCGAGCGGCAGATCACGCCGAGCAGGGTGGGCCGGGGCGATCCCGCCGAGGGCCGCCTCACCCTCACCAACACCGGGGGCCGTACCCGGCGGGGCCTGCGCGCCGTCGACCGGTGCGGCGAACGGGACATCACCGTCGACGTACCGCCGCTGCGCCCGGGCACGGCCCACGAACTGCGGTACGCGCTGCCCACCGCCCGCCGCGGCCGCGTCCCGGTGGGGCCGCTGCGGCTGGAGCGCACCGACCCCCTGGGGCTCGCCCGCCGCATGCGCCCGTACGGCGGTTCGGACACGCTGCTCGTACGGCCCCGGGTCTGCCCGCTGCCCGTGCTGCCGTCCGGGCAGGCGCACCATGTGGAGGGCCCGGCCTCCGACACCGCCGACGACGGCTCGCTGACCTTCCACGCGCTGCGCGAGTACGTGCTCGGCGACGACCTGCGACGGGTCCACTGGCGGTCGACGGCCCGCACCGGCACGCTGATGGTCCGCCAGATGGTCGATGTCTCGCTCCCGCACACCACACTCGTGCTCGACACCCGGCGGCGTGCCTACGCCTCGGAGGACGACTTCGAGCTGGCCGTGGACTGCGCGGCCTCCGTCGCCTACGCGGCCGCCCGCTCCCACTTCCCCGTGCACCTGGTCAGCGAGGCGGGACCGGTCCTGCACACCGATGGCTCGGGCAACGACGGTGAGGCGCTCCTGGACGGGCTGGCCGTCGTGGAACGCTCGGACCTGAGGTCCGTGACCGCTGCCTTCGACGGCCTGGAGAACCACCGCGGGGGCGGGGCGCTGGTCGTCGTCACCGGCACCGGCGACACCCGGGGGCTCAGTGCCGTCGACCGGGTACGGCGCCGCTTCGACCGCGTGACCATGCTGCGCGTCGGCGCCGAAGCCGCGGCCATGCGCGATGTGTCCGGCCCCGCTTCCGACGTACCGCAGTTGCACGTCGCGTCACTGGACGAACTGCTGGCCGGATGGCGCTGGGAGGCCGTGCGATGAGCACCACGGCCGCTGTGGCCTCTCCACCGGGCCAAGGCGCCGTACCACCGGACCCGGCGCCGACGGCGGCTGCGCGGGCGAGCGGCACCTCGGGGGAGGCGGCGGACCGGGCCCGACGGCTGTGGTCACTGCTGCCCGTGGCCGCTCTGTCCGGCGCCGCGGGCTACGGATTCGCCCGGATCTTCCCGCCGTCCGAGCTGCTTCCGGTGCTGGCGGTGGCCGTGTTCGCCCCGGTCGTCCTGTCGGCGGTGCTGTCGGGTCTGCTCGGCCGCCGCCCCGCCCGCGAGGGCCGCCCCGCCATGCCGCTCTGGCCGTCCGTGCTGCTGACCGTCGTCGCATGGGCCGTCGTCGTCAGCGCGACGCTGTTCCACGAGGTGAGCGACGGCCTGCCCGGCGGGCCCGCGCTGCGCGCCGCGTGGTCCGCGCTGCTCGACGCCCCGCACGCGCTGCTCTCCATCATCCTGCCCGCGCCCGGCGATCCCGAGCTGCTTGTGCTGCCGCACGCCGTCGTATGGACGGCCGCCTTCGCCTCCGCGGAACTCGCCCTGCGCACCCGCGCCCCGCTGCTCCCGGCCCTGCCGCCGGTCCTCGCCTTCGGCTTCCCGCTGGTGCTCGGCGTGGACGGCCCGGGATCGTCGTACCCGGCCGCCGGCGTGCTGGCCGGGGCCACGGCGCTGCTGGTACTGGTGCGTTCACGGGCCCGGCTCCCGCTGCGTGCCATGGCACTCCGGCTGCCGGTCGTCGTCGCGCTCGCGCTCGTCGTGGCGCTGCCGGGCCGGCACCTTCCCGGTCTCGGCGCCCCCTACGGCCTTCGGGAGGCGGTCACTTCGCCGACCGTACGGCCGGAGTCCACCAGCCCGCTGGACCAGGTCGCGGCCTGGACGCGCAACGGCGACGAGACGGTCTTCACCGTACGGACCTCGGGCGCGGCCCCCGGGAACTACCGGCTGGCGGTCCTCGACCGATACGACGGGACGACCTGGACCAGCGGCGCCGGGCTGACCCGTACCGGTGGCCGGGTCCCGGCGGAGAAGGGCGCCGGCCCGGGCCGTACCCAGATGCTCGAACAGCGTTTCACCGTGCAGTCGCTGCCCGGCATCTGGCTCCCCGCCGCCGACCGGCCCTCGTCCGTGAGCACGCCCGAGGGCACCTCCCTGTCCGTCGACCCGGACAGCGGAGTGCTCTCCACGGGAGAGGCGGTCCCGCGCGGCTTCACCTACACCGCGACCTCGCACCTCCCCGTGTACGACGCGGAGCGGCTGCGATACGCCGCTGCCGCCGACGACCCGGCACGGGTGGACCTCCCCGGCATCGACGCGGCCGGGCAGCCGATCCCCTCCGTGCGGTCCTTCAGGACGATCGCCGAACGGGTGACCGAGGGCAGCACCCACCCGTACCAGCGGGCCGTGCGACTGGCCGACTGGCTGCGCGCGACCTACCGGCTCGACCCAGGGGCGCTGCCCGGCCACACCTACCGGAGCCTGGAGTTCTTCCTGGCGGACGGCGGGCGCGGTACGTCCGAGCAGTTCGCCGCCTCGTTCGCGGTACTGGCGCGCACCCTGGGCCTTCCCACCCGGGTGGCCGTGGGGTTCCGCCCGGGTACGCGGACCGGCTCCGGCACCTGGCAGGTACGGGGACAGGACGTGCTGGCCTGGCCGGAGGTGAGGTTCGCCGGTGTCGGCTGGGTGCCGTTCCACCCGACGCCCGGCGAGGCCGCGCAGGGCGGCTCCTCCGCCGTATCGGCACAGGAGCCCGAGGAACGCCGGAACGCTGACCAGGCGGACCGGGAGAGCACCGAACCGGCGCGGCCGTCGACGCCGCCGCGCACGCCGGACGAGGCAGCCCCCGCCGCCGCGGGTGCGTCCGGCTCCGGGCTGCCCGTATGGCTCGCTGTTCCTCTCGCGCTGCTCCTGCTCGCCACGGCCTATGTGCTGTACGCACTGTGGCTGCCGCACAACAGGCGCGGCAGACGGCGCAACGACCCGGACGCGCGGCGCAGGGTCCTCGGCGCCTGGCAGCAGATCATCGAACGCCTCACGGAGATCGGCCTTCCCGCCACGGGAGCGCACACGGCGCAGGAGGTCGCCGCCTTCGGCGCGGAGCACGTGGGCGGCGCCATGGGCCGGCGCCTGCCGGCACTGGCCACGCTGGTCAACGAGGTCGAGTACGCGGGCCGCAGACCTGACGCGGCGGCCGCCGACGCCGCGTGGGCGGACTGCGACGCGGTCGAGAAGACCGTCCGGCACCGCGTTCCGCGCCGCACCCGTCTGCTCCGCCTCCTGCGCTCCGCAGCGCCGGGGCGCGGGCGGAGGGCGTGACGGTCGGGGGCGTGACAGACAGTGCGACAGGCACGGAAGGAAACCGTCGGTGAACCGCGCGGCCTGTCACAGCCAGGGCGGCAGGCGCACCGGTTCGGGCCGGGACGAACGGCCGGTCGTCCAGGCCAGGAGCTCTGCGGCAGGTGCCCTGGCCAGGACGGGTGCCTGGGCCGTCGGCGGGCCGAGGTGCCAGGTCGTCTCACGGTCGGTCGGGGTGAGGCGGACCGCCGGGCATGCGGGGCGGGTGGACAGGGTGGCGGTGACGTCGTCGAGGAGGGTGTCGATCAGGGGGGCGGGGAGGTCCGTGAAGGTCGTTCCCGATGCCAGGTCGACGGCGTGCAGCCACACCTCGCGTACCCGCATCCAGGGGATCTCGGCGGCGGGGATGGTGCGCCCCAGGGCGCTGGTGACCTCGGCCTGCCAGGTGGTGGGGTCGAGGGCCGCCAGGGCGTCCTGCAGTTCTGCGGCCGTGGACTTCAGCTGCCCTCGCAGTACGTCGGGCGGGAGAGCCGCCGAGGACTCGATCTCGGCGGCGCGTTGCTCACGGTTCGCGTACATCGGGGTGCGGACGCCGGTGCGTGCCCAGGTGGCCAGGCGGACGAGGGCCTCGGCATTGCGGGCCACGTGGCCGATGACGTGCGCTCTGGTCCAGCCGGGGAGGGCGCTGGGGGCGCGCAGGTCGTCGTCGGTGAGGCCGTCGGCCACGCCCGACAGCAGGGCCGTGCCCTCGCGCATCCACGGCAGGGTGACGGTGAGGTCGTGGCGACTTGTCATGGGGTGTTTCCCGTATTTCCTCGGCCCGTGGCGGTCAGGCGGGCCGCGATGTCCGCGCGCAGCGCCTTCTTGTCGATCTTTCCCACCTTGGTGGCGGCCAGCTCCTCGACGCACACGAGGTGTTCGGGCAGCTTGAAGCGGGCCACCCCGGCCTCCTCCATGGCGGCGCGGATCGCGTCCAGGGTGGGGGCGTCGTGCTCCGGCCTGGCGACGACGTAGAGGCAGACGCGCTCGCCCAGCGCCGGGTCGGGCATGGCCACGGCCGCCGCCTGGCTGACGTCGGTGAGCTCGTAGACGAGGTTCTCGACCTCCTCCGCGGAGACCTTCTCCCCGCCCCGGTTGATCATGTCCTTGTCCCGGCCCTCGACGACGAGGTTGCCCTCCGGCGTACGGCGGCAGATGTCGCCGCTGCGGTACCAGCCGTCCTCGGTGAACGCCCGCTTGTTGTGCTCGGCGGCGCGGTAGTAGCCGCGCGGGGTGTAGGGGCCGCGGGTGAGCAGGGAGCCGGGCTCGCCTTCAGGGACGTCCTGGTCGAGTTCGTCGACCAGCCGTACCTCGTCGTCCGGGCACATGGGGCGGCCCTGGGTGGTGCAGACGACGTCCTCGGGGTCGTCGAGGCGGGTGTAGTTGAGCAGGCCCTCGGCCATGCCGAACACCTGCTGGAGCGTCGTACCGAGTACAGGGCGCACCCGGCGGGCCAGTTCGTCGGCGAGCCGGGATCCGCCGACCTGCAGGACGCGCAGGCTGCTCGCCTGCTGCGCCCCGTGCTCCTCGGCGTGTTCCAGCCAGCGTCCGGCGACCGCGGGCACGACGGCGGTGTGGGTCACGCCTTCCGCCGCGATCGTGGCGAAGGCACGGGCCGGTTCGGGGCTCGGCAGCATCACCACCCGGCCGCCGGCCAGCAGGGTGCCCAGGATGCCCGGGCAGGCCAGCGGGAAGTTGTGCCCGGCGGGCAGGCTCACCAGGTAGACGGTGTCGGCGTCGACGCCGCTGACCTCGGCGGCGGCGCGGGCGTTGTAGGCGTAGTCGTCGTGGGTGCGGGCGATCAGCTTGGGCAGGCCGGTGGTGCCGCCGGACAGCAGGAACACCGCGACGTCGCGGCTGCCGGGGGCGGCGGTGTCCAGGGCCTGGGCCGGAAGTGGCGTCGTCCGCCCGGAGGGCGGGCCGGGCGGCGGCGATGGGGGTGCCCCCGCGCGAGCTCGGGTTCGAGCGTGGGCGAGCGTGCTCTCGGCGTGCCGGGCGGAAGGCATCGTCCGCCCGAAGGGCCTGGACGTACTTGGGCTTTCGCCCGGTGCGGCGAGTGGGGGCACCTCCCACGCCCTTGAGGCAGTGGGGGAGCGTGCCGGGCGTCGCCCGGCAGGCGCCACTTCCGACCCGGGCCCTGGGCGGGCCCGGTCGGCCGCCGGGTCCTCGCCGGGGGCGCACAGGGCGCGCAGGTCCACGCTGCCGGGGCCGATCTCGTCCCCGGCGACCAGGACGTGCCAGGGGCCCGGGATCTCCTTGCCGAGTTCGTGGGCGAGCGCCTGGTGGTCGAAGTCGCGCAGCCGGTCGGGTACGGCGATGGCGGTCGCCTCGGAGTGCGCGGCCAGGTAGGCCAGTTCATGACGGCGGTGCGCGGGCAGGGCCATCACCGGCACGATCCCGGCGCGCAGGCAGGCCCAGGTCAGGACGGTGAACTCCCAGCCGTTGGACAGCTGGACCACGATCCGGTCGCCGGGGGCGAGCCCGAGGTCGAGCAGCCGCAGCGCCAACGCGTCCGCGCGGCCGGCGAGTTGGGCGTAGGTCAGGCGGAGCTCGCCGTCGACGAGCGCGGTCGCGTCCGGCATGCGGTCGGCCGTCTCGCGCAGCAGATCGCCCAGCGGGCGGCCCGCCCAGTATCCGGCGGCCGTGTAGCGGTCGGCGTCGGCCTTCGGCCAGGGAACCGTTCCCTCGCTGATGGGTGCGGCCATCAGTCACCACCTTCTCTCGCAGCGGCTTCAGTGGTTTCGGCGGCATGCTCGGCATCCGCGGCTTCAGCGGCGATACAGACAGCATCCAGCGCGACGAGGCCCTGGGCGGTCAGCCGCAGCGGGTTGATTTCGATCTCGGCGAGTCCGGCGTGGGCGGCGAGCAGGTCGCCGAGGGCCGCCACCGTCTCGCCGAGCGCGGTGCGGTCCAGTACCGGCCCGCCGCGCCAGCCGTCGAGGAGGGCGTGTCCGGCCAGCTCGGCGGGCATGGCGGCGGCTTCCTCCGCACCGAGCGGGGCGAGCCGGATGCTCACGTCCGCCAGGGCTTCGGCGGTGGTGCCGCCGAGGCCTACCAGGACGACCGGGCCGAACACCGGGTCGCGGCGGGCGCCGACCACGAGGTCCACGCCGGCCGGGGCCATCGACTCGACCAGGAAGCGCTGACTGTGCGGCTGCCGTCGCGTGGGCGAGGCTCCCGCCGCCTCGATCGCGTCGAGGGCGGCGTCCAGCTCGTCCGGGGTGCGCACCCCGAGCCGGACGCCACCGATCTCGGTCTTGTGCAGCACGGCCGCGTCCAGCAGCTTCACCGCCACCGGGCCGGGCAGTTCGGCCAGCGCCCGGTGCGCCTCCGCGCGGTCGGCGCAGGCCCGGCGGGGCATGGTCGGCACGCCGAGCGCGCCGAGGAGCGTCTTGGCCCGGTCCTCGTCCCAGGGTCCGGGGCCGGGCTCCACGGCCACCCGAGGTGCGCCCGTCCCGGCCGTCGTACGGCGCCGGGCGCGGGCGTCGGCGAGCAGGGCACCGGTCATGGCGGCGAGCCCGTGCGGGTCGGCGGCCACCGGCACGCCCCGCTCCAGCAGGGCGCGGCGCACGCGCCGTACGTCCTCGCCCGCGCCACCGACGCCGAGCACCAACGGCACGCTTCCCCTGACCGTGTCGACGGCCTCGACCAGGTCGAAGGTGCCGGGCTCGTGCAGCGCGTACCCGGCGATCAGGTCCACGGCCTCATCGGCGGCCACCGCGTCCAGTACGGCGGCGAAGCCGGGGCCGGGGCGGCCGGTGTCGACCGGGTTGGCCTGGTACGTCAGCGGCGGCAGCACCTCGGCCAGCGCGCGCCGGGTGTCCGCGCCCAGCTCGGGTACGGCGGCGCGGCGCCCGCGCAGGTCGTCCAGGAGCAGCAGTCCCGGCCCGGCCTGCGCGGTCACCACGCCCACTCCCGCATCGGCGGCCGCGGGCAGTCGTACGAGGGACAGGGCGCCCACCGCGTCGACCAGTTCGCGTTCGTCGTCCACCAGGACGGCGCCCGCCTGGGCGAGGGCGGCGCGGGTGGTGCGCCAGGAGGTGGCGAGGGCGCCGGTGTGGGAGGCGGCGAAGGCGCCGACGTCGTGGCGGCCGACGACGAGCGCGACGACGGGGCGGGTGGCGGCGAGACGTGCGACGGCGTCGGTCAGGCGGCGGCCGTCGGCCACGGACTCGATGTGCAGGGCCACGGCGGTGGTGTGCGGATCGTCGGCCAGGTGATTCAGTACGTCGGCGGTCGTGACGTCCACGCTGTTGCCGAGCCCGACCGCGAGGCTCACGCCGTGCCCGGCCTCGCCGAGCAGGAACGCCAGGGCGTGGTTCACGCCCCCGCTGGCCGCCACCACGGCGATCCGGCCGGTCGGCACGTCGGCCGCTCCCGGCACGAAGCTCGCGGTGAGACCCCGGCCGGGCGCGAGGAACCCCGAGGTGTTCGGGCCGAGCAGCCGGATGCCGGTGCGCTCGGCGACGTCGGCCAGCTCCCGCTGGTACCGCTCGCCCTCCGGTCCGGCCTCGGCGAACCCGCCCCCGTAGACCACGGCGGCCCGCGCCCCGGCCTTGGCGGCCTCGGCGACGGCGTCCGCGCAGGCCCTGGCCGGGAGGCAGACGAGGGCGAGGTCGACGGGGCCGTGCTCGGCGGCCTCCTCGACCGACGCGTGGACACCGGAGGCCGGCTCCGGGTCGCGCGCGTTGACCGGCGCCACGTGGCCGGGGAACGCGGCGACCGAGCGGGCCAGTGCGGCGCCCAGTTTCGCCGGGTCGCGGGAGGCGCCGATGACGGCGATGCCGCGGGGGGCGAAGAGGGCGTCGAGTCCGTCGCTCGGGGCGTCGAAGGCGGTGGCCGTGGTGGGGGCCCCACCTGATGCCGTGTCCGTCATCGGGTCACCTCCCACGCCGCGACCGTCTCGGCGGCGGCACCGACCAGGTCGGTCCGCCCGGACAGCACGGCGGTGACCGCGCGGTCCCGGTCCAGCGTGTCGTCGACCAGCAGCGCGGGCAGTGCGTGGCGCAGCCGGGCCCGCTCGGTGAGCAGGGCGCGCGTGTACGTCGTACCTCCGTGTACGGCGACCAGCAGCGGACCGGCGTCGGCGAACTCGGCGAGCCGCGCGTACGCGGCGGGGAGACCGGACTCGTCGTCGGGGGCCGTGATCCGGGCACCCCAGGGCTCCGGGGTGTCCGGCGCGGACTCCCGCAGCGGCAGCGGTTCTCCGGTGCCGCCCACCGCGGTGGTGCCGTCGGGTCCGACCAGCATGACCCGGCCGGGCAGCCGCCCCGCGCCGAGGTCGAGCGGGGTGTCCAGGGGCTCGGCACCGTGGCGTGCCTGCCACTGGGCGTGACTGTCCCCGACGAAGTCCGGTGCCCGCCGTGCCAGCCGTCCGTCCGTGATGCTGCGGGACAGGAAGTGGTAGGCGAACTGCCACGGCTCGAAGGCGTCGTGGTACTCGCCGAAGTGCTCCCACCAGCCCAGGCTGGGCCGGGCCGCGTTCTGGATCGCCTCGACCGACGGCCGGGCGGCGGCCTCGTACGCGGCGAGGGCGGCCGGGAGGTCGTCGGCGTGCTTGGTGAGGGCGGCGGAGAGCGCGATCGCGTCCTCCATGGCCATCTTGGTGCCGGAGCCGACGGAGAAGTGCGCGGTGTGCGCGGCGTCGCCGAGCAGCACCACCGGGCGGGGCTCGGTGACGTACCAGTGGCGGGTGCGGCGGGTGCGGAAGTTGCCCCAGCGGGAGTTGTTGACCAGGAGCCGGTGTCCGTCGATCTGGTCGGCGAACAGCTTCTCCAGGTACGCCTTGGTCACCAGGTCGCTCGGGCCGGGGGGCCGGGTCACGTCGAAGGCGTCGAGACCGGCGGCGCGCCAGGTCGCCTCGTCCGTCTCGACGATGAACGTGCTCACGTCCGCGCTGATCGGGTAGCCGTGGACGGCGAAGACGCCGTGCGGTCCGCGTTCGTGGACGAAGGTGAGCCCGTCGAACAGGTAGTCCGTGCCGAACCAGACGAACTTCGCCGTCGCCGTCTCGACGGCCGGCTCCAGGCGCCGCGCCAGGGTGTCGCGGATCCGCGACGACGTGCCGTCGGCGGCGACCACGAGGTCGTAGCCGTCCAGGTCGGCCAGGTCGGCCAGGTGGTCCGTGTGCACCTCGGTCTCGAAGCGGAGGTCCGCGCCCAGGTCGCGGGCCCGTTCCTGGAGCAGCGCCAGCAGGGTGCGGCGGACGATCGCGGCCATGCCGTTGCCGCCGCAGCGGATCCGCTCCCCTTTGAGCCGTACCTCGATGTCGTCCCAGTGCCGGCCGTGTGTGTCCAGCGCCTCACGGAGCACGGGGTCGGCGTCGTGGATGCCGGCGAGCGTACGGTCGGAGAACACCACGCCGAAGCCGAACGCGTCGTCGGCCCGGTTGCGTTCGAAGACGGTCACCTCGACGGACGGGTCGGCCTGCCGGATCAGCGCGGCGAAGAACAGCCCTCCCGGGCCGCCGCCGACGACAGCGATACGCATGGTCAGCCCCTCACCAGGGTGTTGCGGCAGTCGCCGATGCCCTCGACGCGGGTCACCAGTTCGCTGCCCTCGGTCAGATAGCGCGGGGGCTTGCGGGCGTGGCCGACGCCGCCGGGGGTGCCGGTGGCGATCAGGTCGCCGGGCGCGAGGGTGACGATGGCCGAGATGTACGCGACCAGGGCCGCCGGGTCGAAGACCAGGTCGCCGGTGTCGGCCTTCTGCATCAGCTCGCCGTCGACCGTGCAGGTCAACTCCCGTGACAGCGGCCGCTCTTCCTCCGTGACCACCAGCCAGGGCCCCACCGGTGTACTGGCCTCGAAGGTCTTGCCCTGCAGCCACTGCGGCGAGCGGTACTGGAAGTCGCGTGCGGTGACGTCGTTGACGACGGTGTACCCGGCGATCGCGGCGCGGGCCTCGTCGGGCGTGGCGTGCCGGACCTCGGCGCCGATGTACACGCCGAGTTCGGCCTCCCAGTCCACCGCACCGGATCCGGCGGGCAGGACGACCGGGTCGTGGGCCCCGACCTGGGCGCGGCCGAACTTCGCGAACAGTGTGGGGTGTTCGGGCAGTTCGCGGCCCATCTCCAGGATGTGGTTCCGGTAGTTGAGCCCTACGCACACGATCTTCTCGGGGGACGGGACGGGCGGCGCGTAGTCCAGCCCGGCCAGGTCGTGGCGGGGTCCGTTCGCGGCGGCCGCCTCGGTCCGCCAGTCGGGGCGGCGCAGCAGCGCGCCCAGGTCGGGGTGGCCGAGTTCGACGGCGGCGTCCTCGTCCACGCGGACGGCGCGGGTGCCCTCGGGTGTACGGATGGTCGCGAGCCTCATGCGGACGGCTCCTCTCGGTGCGTGCGGGCGAGGCCGAGGGCCTCGTAGACGGGGTCGTCGGAGAAGCGGAAGGCGTCCAGGCCGCTGTCGGCGGTGGAGAGGGTCAGCGGGGCCCAGGAGGGGACGGCGAACAGGTCGCCCTTGGTGACGTCGTAGCGCTGGTCGCCGATCTCGACCGTGCCGGTGCCGTCGAAGACCTGCCAGACGGCGGAGCCGACCACACGGGTGGTCGCGGTGCGGGTCCCGGGGCGCAGCCGGTGCATCTCGGTGCGGATGGTGGACAGGGCGTCGCGCGCGGTGGCCGGGTCGGTGAACCGTACGACCGCGTGGCCGGGCTCGACCACGCCCGGGTAGCCCTCGTCCTCCAGCTCCAGCTGGGCGGTGAGCGCCGCGTCGGTGTGCTCCCAGCGGTACGCCATGAGCGGGGAGGACGGGGTGGCGGGGGCGCCGAGCGGGCGCAGGCCCGGGTGGCCCCACAGCCGCTCGTTGCGGGAGGCGGCGGGGGTGGCGCGGGTGGCCAGCCGGTCCGGGCCGAACTCGAAGAAACCGGCGTCGAGTTGGCGCACGAGCGGGATGTCCAGGCCGTCGATCCAGGCCATGGGCCGCTCGGTGGTGTTGTGGTGCTCGTGGAAGTGCATGCCGGGCGTGAGCAGCAGGTCGCCGCGGCGCATCGCCACCGGGTCGCCCTCCACGTTGGTCCACACGCCCTCGCCCTCCACCACGAAGCGGAACGCGGTCTGGGTGTGCCGGTGCGCGGGCGCCTCCTCGCCGGGGCCGAGGTACTGGATCGCGGCCCACAGAGTGGGGGTGGCGTACGCGGTGCCGGGCAGTCCCGGGTTGGCCAGCGCGATGGCGCGGCGCTCGCCGCCCCGGCCGACGGGGACGAGGTCGCCGCTGCGCTCGGCGAGCGGATGGAGCACCGACCAGCGCCACAGGGCGGGTACGGCGTCCGGTTGCGGCGCCTGCGTCATCAGGCCCTCGCGCTGGGTCCACAGCGGTGTCAGGTGCGCGGCCTCGAAGTCGGCGTAGAGCCTCTCCAGCGCGGCACGTTCGTCGGTGATCGTCACGGCGGACTCACTCCTTCGGGATTACCTGAGCCAAACGTACGACACTGACGTGACGGTCGTCTAGATTTTGAAACTCATCTTTTCGGCACTGCGCCGCCTGATCAGCTGCGCCGCCTGATCAGCTGCGCCACCCGGTCAGCCCCCGGCACCACCGATCACCTCGTCGACGTACCCCTCCGCCTCCGCCCGCAGCAGGCCATGGGCCTCGAGGAACACCTCGTGGGCGAGTCGGCCCACCCAGCCCTCGGGCAGCAGTTCGGGCGGCAGGTCGGGGTCCCTGAAGGGCAGCAGGCGGTAGTCGTGGATCAGGTGCATGCGCTCGACCAGCGCGTCCCGGCCGCGCAGCCGCCCCGCGCGGTAGCCGGCGAGACGGGGCCGGTAGCGGTCGATCAGCTCGGTGTACTCCTTGTTGAGGGTCGTCAGGTCCCAGGAGCGGGCCGCCATGCCCCGGTCGACCTCCGCCCCCTCGGAGCGGGCGTGCAGCGCGTCCATCCGCACCGAGGGCTGGTCGGCGAGGCTCTCCCTGACCTCGGCGATCCGGTCGTGCGGGCTGATCCACACGGACGCCGACAACAGGCCGAAGCCCAGCCAGGACAGCTTCTTGCGCAGTTGCTCGCGCAGTGCCCGGTCGGCCTCGGGCACCGAGTAGATGACCATGTGCCACTGCCCGTCCCACGGACCGGGCGCACGCCCGAAGATCCGCTCCCGGCCCTCGTCGAGCAGCCGCCAGGAGGCGTCGGTGAGGGCGTAGACGGTCTCCCTGCCCTCACGGCGGCTGTCCAGCCAGCCCTCCTTGCGCATCCGGGCGGCAACCACCCGCACCGTACTCTCGGGGATGTCGAAGCAGTCCATCAGCGCGACCAGACCGCGCAGCCGGACGTCGCCGCCCCGGTAGCGCAGATAGTCACCGAACAGGTCGAAGACCAGTGACCGCGGTTTCACAAGCACCTCCTGGACCCCTGCCGGGCCCCACCTCGATATGTGTCAACCACTTGACGATCGTCTCACAGGCGACCGATATTTCACTCATACGACGGCCGTCCCCGTGACGGCACCCTTCGCGTCGCACCCAGCGTCAAAGGAGACGCCATGGCACAGACCTTCGTCCTCATCTCCGGCGCCTGTCACAGCGGCTGGACCTGGCGCCTGGTGGCCGAGCGGCTGCGCGCCGCCGGTCACCGCGTCCTGGCCCCGGACCTGCCCGGCCTCGCCGACGGAGACGACCCGCAGAAGTACGGCCTGGCGGATGTCGGCGACTTCGTGGTCGACCTCGTCGAGCGGCACGACCTGCGGGACGTCACGCTGGTCGGGCACAGCTGGGGCGGCTACCCGCTCACCGCGGCGGCACCGCGGCTGGCACCACGCCTGCGCAGGCTGATCTACTGGAGCGCGTTCGTCCCGGCGGAGGGACGGTCCCTGATGGACGAGGTCCCGCCGCACTACGCGGAGATGTTCCGGCAGCTCGCCGCCGCGTCCGGGAACGACAGCATCGTCTTCCCCTACGAGGTGTTCACGGGGGCCTTCATGCAGGACGGCGACGAGAGCGCCCAGCGCCTGGTCCACGGCCTGCTGGTGCCGCAGCCCCTGCGCTACTTCACCGAGACCGTCACCCCCGTCGACCCGGCCGCGCTCGGCGTCCCCGCCTCCTACGTGGTCGGCACCGAGGACCTGGCCCTGCCGCCGGGCGAGTACGGCTGGACCCCCCGCTTCCCGCAGCGCCTCGGCCCCGACACCCCGGTCATCGAGTACACCGGCAGCCACGAGGCCCAGTTCACCCGCCCCGACGACCTGACGGCCGCGCTGCTCAAGGCGTGAACCCTGCCCAAACCCTGCCCAAACCCTGCCGAAAGGCGAACCGCCCCGGCTGCGTCCGACGCAGCCGGGGCGGTCTGTGTGTTCACCGGCCGTCTGTTCACCGGCTCGGTGGGTGGGGGCGGCGTGCCCTCGGCCGCTCAGACTCGTACGGCCACCGCGGCCGGCGCGGGAGCAGCGGCACGGGTGCCCTTCGGGAGCAGGAACACCACGAGCGCCCCGGCCGCCGCCGGTATGGCGAAGGCGTAGAAGTTCCACTCCACGGCCAGGTCGGACGCGAGCAGAATGCCGCCGAAGGTCGGACCGACCACCGCGCCGAGCCGCCCGATGCCCAGCGTCCAGCCCAGCGCGGTCGCGCGGACCTCGGGCGGGAAGTGCATGGCGACGTACGCGTTGACCATGATCTGGGTGCCGATGGTGCCGAACCCGGCGACCGCCACCAGCGCGTACATCACCGGCGCCGCCATGGGCGAGCTCAGCAGGTAGATGGAGACGGCGGCGGACACGAACGTGACGACGGTGACCGGCTTCATGCCCAGCCTGTCGCCGATCGGCGCCACCAGGACGGAACCGACGGCCGCGCCCGCGTTCATCGTCACCAGGAACAGCAGCGAACTGGACAGCGGATATCCCGCCGACTTCATGATCTGCGGCAGCCAGGTGTTGAGCCCGTACACGAGCAACAGCCCGAAGAAGCTGGTGACCGCGAACAGCACGGCGGGCACGAGGTGGCGCCTGGTGAACAGGGCCGCGACAGCGCTCTTCCCCGCCGGCCCCGCCGATCCCTCCGGCCTCTCCGGCACCCGTGCGCCCACCTGGGCGGCCACCCGCGCGGCTTCCTCCGTACGGCCCTTGGCGACGAGGTAGCTCACGGACTCCGGCAGGAATCGCCAGAGCAGGGGGACGACGGTCACGAGCGGCAGCGCGCCGAGCCAGAACATGATCCGGAAGCCGAACGCAGGGACCAGCGCCAGGGCCAGTACGGCGGACAGGATCCCGCCCACCGAATAGCCGGAGAACATCAGAGCGTTGTTGAGGCTCCGCCGGTGCGCGGCCGAGTACTCGGCGGTCAGGGCGATCGCGGTGGGCATCACGCCACCGAGGCCGAGCCCGCCGAGCAGGCGGAACAGGCCGAAGATCTCGGCGCTCGGCGCCATCGCGCAGGCCGCCATGGTCAGCGAGAACCAGCTCACGCTGACCAGCAGCACCTTCCGCCTGCCGACCAGGTCGGTCACCGCGCCCGCGACCAGCGCGCCGACCAGCATCCCGACGAGGGCGTAGCTGCCGATCAGCCCGGCCTCGGTCGGCGTCAGGCCCCAGGGCTCGTAACGCAGCAGGGTCGGCACCACGGCCCCGTAGACGATGAGGTCGTAACCGTCGAACAAGATCACCGCGAAACACAGTCCCAGGACCGTGAGTTCGCTGCGGCTTCTGGAACTTCTGGCACTTCCGGAACGGACGTCTGCTGGCTTCATCGCCATCACCACCCTGTGCGGTTTCTCTGGGGTACGCCACCGGCGCTCGGGCAGTATGTGTCAAATGAAAGACGGACGTCAATAATCTGTAACGCCTGAATGAGTGCCACATGCCTACACCCCAGGTAAACAGCATCTTCGTGTGACACATGAACGCCGTCCGCGCTACAAGTGCCTGGCACGTGCAGCGCCGGGGGTGCTCCAGCAAGCGGCGGCCCGGAGGTCTGGTCGCTCGTGGCCGACCGGGGGTGACGCGCACCAGGTGCCCTGGGCGCTCACCTCTTGGTGACGAGTCCGGTCCTTCTCTTTCGTCAGGTGGCAAGTGCGAGTACGGCGGTCACGTAACCGCAGAGCCCGAGCACCGTGGCCAGCCAGACAACGACGGTGTGGACGGCGAGCCGGCCAGGGGCGGAGACCATGCCGAGATGAGCCAGCGCCGCGCTGCTCGCCCGTGGCCGGGGGCCGTGCCTGGGCAGGCGTTCGAGGGCTCGGCGCAGCGCCCTGTGGGAGGCCGGAGTGGTGAGGCCGAGAGACATGCCGTAGGCGTCGCGCACCAGCAGGACGCGTTCCGAGACACCGCCGGTGGAGAAGTGGGTCAGCAGCCGCACCCGCTCGATCCGGGACAGATCCACGGTGCGCTCACCGGTCAGCGTCCGCGCGGTCATACGGTTTCCGGAGCGGCGCTGGGGCGGCAGCTCCGTGTTCAGTTCCGTGACCAGCAGGAGTCCGGCCGGTCCGGCGGTCAGCGCCAACACGATCGCCACCCCGGCGGGAAACAGGCCGACAGCCGCCGCGGCGAGCGCGACGTAGGGCGACGCGACGAGCGCTCCGGCGAAGGCGGTCCAACGGCGTGCCCGTCGCCGGGCCGCCGCGGGAGACCTGAACTGGTGCGCGTACTTCGCTCTCACCCGGCTCTTCAGCACCGTGACGCCTCGCCTTCCGGAGGTGGGGAGCCGAATGGCCGGGGCTGGGTCCGTCGGCCGAACCAGTCGGTCAGGGCCGCGCCGCCCTGCAGTCCCAGGCTCAGGAACACCAGCTGAGGCCCGGTCGCGAAGAGCAGGAGGTCGGCTGCCTCGCTGGGCATGCCCGCCAGTTCGGCCACCGCCCGCACCAGGCCGCCCACGTACAGCACGAGCACGGCGACCCCCTGCACTCGGATCCGCGCCGGGGACCACTGCCTGCGGGCCCTCTTCGGTGCCCAGCCACGGAGCATGGCGATGCCGAGAGGCAGCAGTACCGCTGTGAACAGGCCGATCCAGCACCACAGGAAAACTGCCACGTCCCGCTCCCTTTCCGCGCTTCCCCGGCGCGAAGTCTGCCCCCGCGCACGGTCCGCCGTCACTGCCGGAATCCGGAAGTCTCCGCGCGGCCGGACTGCACAGGTACCGCAGCCCGCCACCGGGCCCGGCGTGACGGGCCCCGTTTTCGCGAGCTCGGCTACCCGACTGAGCAGTTCCCCCAGGCCGCGGCCAGGGTCTCGGGAATCTGCGGGACATCGCCGCAGCCATGCGGCCCACGGGGGGAGCCGTCACTGGCGAGGTAGCTCCAGCTGCCTGCGGACGTGCTCCGGAAGTACTTGGTGGCGCTGCCCTCGTCCTGCATGCCCACGAGTTGCTCGTGCGTGGCACCGGGGGTCGACTCGAAACGGGTGGCCGCGTAGCGGACGCCGCCGCACTGGCCGTAGAAGAACTGCCGCGGCACCGGCTGGATGTGGGCGAAGCGGGGGAAGCTGCGCTGGTATGCCGCCGTCACCGCGGCCTTCACCGCGTTGGTGGCGGTCAGGTTGTGGCAGCTGGAGGGGTCTGCGGAGGTGGGGTTTCCGACGCGAGTGGGGGGTGTCGTGGCCCCGGTCGGGGCGGCAGGGATGCGCGGCGGCGTGGGTGTGGGCGTGGGCGTGGTGTCGGCAGGGACGGGCGGAGGAGGGTCTGCCGGCGCAGAGGCAGTCACGGAAGGCGACGAGGAGGGGGCGCCCGAGCCGGCGTGCGAACCTGCCGGATCCTCGCACCCTGTCAGCACCACGATCCCCACCACCATCGCCATCACCGACACACCTCTGAGATCAAGCATGGCGAGTCCTCTTCCCGTCTGCTGAAGCCTCTGTCACGACCTGCGGCAGAGAGCGCGACCGCCGGCATCCGGCCGCCGCCCCGTTCCTGGACACACGGGGCAGCTCCGGGGTTGCAGGAGGGAGGGGCATACGACGGTCTCGATTCCGCATACGCGCACCGGTCGACCGACCGTGGAGCAGGCCCGTTCAGATCACGCGGAACAGGTCGGCGGCGGCGTCGAACTCCTCCTCCAGCAGCGTCACCACCGGCGTCCGCACCACGCGCCCTGTGCGCACATCGTCAACTCTCTGCCGGTGAGGCCGTGTTGGGCGCGAGATGCCCTTCCCTCTCCCCGAAGGTACGACGAAGTGACGTACAGGGTTCCGCGGGCGCGGGGGCGGCGGCACGTGCCCCCGACCGGCCCCGGTCGAAGGGCCGCACGGCCCTTCTGGGCCCAGCGGCGCCATGGTGTCCTGAAGGGGACGGGGAGGGCCCGTACAGAGAGACGCGGAGGAGCAGCCGGGAGCTGCGCACCGCGTAATCAGGATCCGCGAGAAGCGGGTGGGCCCTCCCCGTCGACGGTCTGGTTCCGGGGCAGGAAAAGGTACGGGACGACGTCCCGGACCGTGCGGCAGGGGCATGCGGTCCCGCCAGCCGTCGGACAGGGGGAGATCTCCTCGTATGCGCGGAAGAAGCGGTCCGGCAAGGGGGCGCAGCAGTACGTCATGCTGAAGTCGGACTCGGCCCACGTCCAGCCCACCGCCGGGTCGATGAACACGGGTTCGCCGGCCGGGTCCGCGACGACGCTGCCGCACCAGAGGTCGCCGTGGTCGAGCACGCTCGGGGCCGCCGGTACGAGCTGCGGAAGGCGCTCGCAGATCCGCTCCAGGCCTGCCAGGTCGGCCGGTTCGAGGGCGCTGCAGACCATGGGCTCGCGGAGGCAGCGGCGGATCCCGCGCTCGGCGAAGATCTCGTGTCCGTCGGCGCTGGGGCCGTTCTCCTGGGGAAGCAGGCCCAGCCGTCCGTCGGCGCCCCAGCCGAAGCAGCCGGTGAATACGATCACGTTAACGCGGCTCCGCAACCCTTTCCACACAGGCGGGACACAGAGTACGTTCCCCTCGCTGCCCCCCGCGCCCTCTTCACTCTCAGACCAAGGAGAGCCATGGGAAGAGCCATGGGCAGAGCGAGAACCCGCGTACGCGCCGCGAGTTGTCTCGCCGCGGTGGGCCTCGTCGCCGGTACCTTCGCCGGTGTCGCCCACGCACATGACGGTGTCTCCGCCGACGACGGCGGTATCGACAACGCCAAGGCCACACACGATCACCACAGCCACCAGCACGGTGGTGACGAGGGCCATCTCCCCGCCGGAAGCGAGAACGTCCGCCTCGTCAGCAAGCTCGGCCTGAAGAACGTCGAGCCCGAGAAGATCGCCGACGTCGGCGTGTTCAAGGGGTACGCCTACCTCGCCGCCTGGGGCGGCGCGACCTGCAAGTACAACGGCGTGCACGTCGTCGACATCCGCAAGCCGGCCGCGCCCAAGGAGGTCGCCTTCATCCAGGCGAAGGAGGGCAGCGCACCGGGCGAGGGCATCCAGACCCTGCACATCGACACCCCGTACTTCGACGGGGACGTGCTCGTCAGCAACAACGAGAAGTGCAAGGAGCCCGCCGGCTTCGGCGGCATGAACCTCTACGACGTCAGCGACCCGGCCCACCCGACCCCGTTGGCGGAGGGCGTCGGCGACTTCACGGTCGCAGGTCAGGGCAAGAAGGACGCCAACGAGATCCACAGCGTCTACGCCTGGGACGCGGGCGACAAGGCGTACGCGGTCATCGTCGACAACGACGAGGGCCCGGACGTCGACATCGTCGACATCACCAACCCGAAGAAGGCGAAGGTCATCGCGGAGTACGACCTCGACGAGGCGTTCCCGCAGATCGTCCAGGACGCGCCGGCCAACCTCAGTGAGATCTTCCTGCACGACATGGTCGTCAAGGAGATCGGCGGCCGGCAGATCATGCTCGCCTCCTACTGGGACGGCGGCTACGTCACCCTCGACGTGACCGACCCGAGGAAGGCCACCTACCTCGGCGACACCGACTTCGCCGCACTCGACCCCGAGGCGCTGGAGAGCGGATTCGAGGTCGCGCCCGAAGGCAACGCCCACCAGGCCGAGTTCACCCTCGACAACCAGTACGTCGTCGGCGCCGACGAGGACTTCGGTCCGTACGCGCTGACCGCCCGCAACCTCACCGACGACACGGAGCTCACGGCGAGTCAGGGCAGCAACACCACGCGCCTGGAGGAGGGGCAGACCATCACGGGCGATTCCGTCTTCGTGGGCCAGGCCTGCATCGGCGACCCGGCGGTCCCCGCCGGTGACCCGAACGCCGTGGACATCGCCGTCGTCGAGCGTGGCGTGTGCACCTTCACCGAGAAGGTCACGAACGTCATCGCCGCGGGCGGCTACGACGCCGTACTCGTCTTCAACCGCACCGGCACGGACGCCTGCGACCAGACGCTCGGCATGAGCGTCGAGGGCGACATCCCGACCTTCGGCGTCGCACCGCGCGGCCAGGGCTTCGCCCTCTTCGGCCAGCCCTACGACGACGCGGCCTGCGTCGCCGGGACCGGCCCGGCACAGCTCCCTGTCGCGCTCGGCACCAAGGGCGACCGGCTGACCTTCTCGTCGTACTTCGACGGCTGGGGCTACGCGCACCTCTACCGCAACGAGAGCGGCAAGCTCACCGAGCTGGACACCTACGCCGTTCCCGAGGCGCACGACCCGGCCCTCGCGTCGGGCTCCGGCGACCTCTCCATCCACGAGGTGGCCGTCTCCGAGAAGCGGGCCGACCTGCTCTACTTCTCGTACTACGCGGCCGGACTGCGCGTCGCGAAGATCGTCGACAACGAGATCGTCGAGGTGGGCCACTACATCGACGAGAGCGGCAACAACTTCTGGGGCGCCCAGGTCTTCGAGTCCGGCGGCAAGGAGTACGTCGCCGCCTCCGACCGTGACCACGGGCTCTACATCTTCGAGTACACCGGAGGCCAGTGAGCGCGTCGTGCTGCGTATGGCATGGCAGTGACAATTGAGGAGCGGAATATCACTCCCGTCACAGGGGCCCGCACCGACAGCACACGGTGCGGGCCCCTGCCCGTCAACCGGCCTGTGACGGGGTCTGCTTGATGCCGTCGACGATGGCGCGGGTCATGATGGCAGAGGTGTACGTGACCGTGCCGGGCTTGATCAGGGCGTCCACTCCGCTGTTCTTGTTCACCTGGACCGAGCGTTCGCCCAGGAAGACATGGGTCTTCCTGTCGAAGATCCACTCCTCGCGCTGACCGCTGGTCTCGTCCAGCCGGGCCACCGCCACGCCGCGCCGGCCCACCGCGTCCACCGCGTCGTCGACCACGACGACACCCGGGATCTTCGCGGCGGCCTTGAACAGGGCCGAGTACAGCTCGGCCGGGGGGTAGCTCTCGCCGAGCAGGTCGCCGATGGTGGTGAACGCCTGCTGGTCGGGGGAGTTGCCGGCCCCCTTGGTCTCCTTGTAGATCTTGGCCAGGAGGGCGTCGGGGTCGGTGGTCAGCTTGGCCAGGTAGGCGTACGACGGAGCGTTCAGGTATGCCTCGGGCGTGTTGCCCTGCTCGTCGGGGAGGCTCAGGGTCTCGCCCTCGCTGCTGTCGTTGACCGCGGCGTCGATCAGCCAGCCCTTGGTGCCGTCCGGCGACTCCCACACCTGGCGGCGGTGCAGTGCGTGGCTGGCCAGGGTGCTCTTGTCGTCGACCGTCTTGATGAAGGTGTCGGCCGACCTGGACTCGATGTAGATGTACTGGCCGGGCTTGACGGCCGGATGGTCCGACTCGGCGGCGGCCAGCGCGATCCGGTCGAGCAGCTGCGGTACGCCCTTGGTGGTCGCGACGCCGACGGTGGTGGTCAGGGCCGGTCCGGTGGCGACGCCGCCGTCGCCGTTGCCGCCGCCGGACGTGACCACCCCGGCGACGACCACCCCGGCGAGGGCGGCGGCCAGCGCGGGCAGGGTGATCGCGGGGCGCGGCAGCCGGAGGCGCCGGACGGCCTTTGCCGGTACCGCCGGTCGCTCCTGTGCCTGCTGTGCCTGCTGTGCCTCGTGAATCTGGGCCATCATGCGCTCCTTGTGGAACTGGTGACGGCCCGGCGGCAGGTCGCGCGTCGTCCGGTCGAAGAGCTGTGCGCCTTCTTCCCACTCGGCAGCGTTCTGCCGGGACGTGTCCGCGTTCATCGGTTTCCTTCCTGTGCGGGCCGGATCGCGTGTGCGTGATCGCCTCTTGTCTGTCGGCCGGGGCGGGCGACTTCCCGTTTCCCGAGACTTTCTTCGACCCCGGAAACCTTGCGGAGCTTCTTGCGGGCGCGGGAGAGCCGGGACGCGACCGTGCCGACCGGAATGCCGAGCGCCTCCGCCGCGGCCTCGTAGTCCAGGCCCTCCCCCAGGCAGAGCGCGATGACCTCGCGTTCCGGTCGGCGCAGCGCCGCGAGCGCGGTGAGTGCCGTGGCGAGGCGCTGTCGGTCGTCGAGCCGGTCGGCCACCGCGTCGGCATGGTCGGGCACCGACAGTTCGGCCGCCGCGGCCGCCTCCGCCGCCGCCCGGTACCGCCGGTTGCTCCGGAACTGGTTGCGCGCCGTGTTGGTGGCGATGCCCAGCAGCCACGGCCGCAGGGAACCGCCCTCCGGATCGACCTTGTCGCGCAGCCGCCAGGCCTCCATGAAGGTCGCGGCCATCACGTCCTCGGCCGTCGACCAGTCGGCGGCCAGCCGGAAGGCATGGTTGTAGACCGCGCGCGCGTATGTGTCGTACAGCTCGGCGAACGCGCTCGAGTCCCCGGCCCGTATCCGGGTACGCATATGAGTGCTCACCTCAATGAGCTGTCCGGCACTCCACACCGACTTCCCGTGACCTGCGCCACACGCATGCCGGCGGCGCTACCGGCGCCGACAGAGTTGACGGTCACGGTCGCCCGCGGTCGACGGCGGCCATGAAGGTCAGCATCCGTCGGTTGGTCTCCTCCGCGTGGTCGATCTGCGGTCCGTGGCCCGTGCCGGAGATGATCTCGGCCCGGGCGCCGCGGACCAGGCGCGGCACACGTTCCGCCTGTCGCTGCGGGCGCACGAGGAGGCTTCGCTTGCCGAGCACCAGATAGAGGGGGGTTTGGACGGTGGAGAGTTCCGCCTCGGTCAGGGGGAGCGGGGCCGGGCGGCGTATGCGGTAGGCGCGGACGGCCGTTCTGATCATGGTGCGCAGTTCCGGCACGACGAGCACCGGCTGTTCCAGCCAGGCCGCCAGTCGTGGACGGAGGGGCTTGGGGGCGAAGGTCGCGAACAGGCCGGCGAAGATCCAGACGAAGAAGCGGAGCCCCACCCTCTCCAGGCCGCCGGGGTCGAGCAGCGTGACGGAGGCGAGGCGGCCCGGGCCGCGGTGCGCCTGGTTCAGGGCGAGCCAGCCGCCGTAGGAGGTACCGACGAGGTGTACGCGGTCGAGGCCGAGGCCGGCGAGTGTCTCGTCCAGCCACTGTGCGGCGCGCTCCGGTGGGTGGATCGGTTCGCGCTGCACACTGCGGCCGGGATCGCCCGGGGTGTCGATCGCGTAGACCGGGCGGTCGGCGCTGAGGGCGGGGGTGTTCGGGTACCACATGGCGGAGCAGGAGCCCGCCCCATGCACCAGGACGACAGGGGTGCGGGATCGGGCGGCCTCGTCCACGGGGCCGTAGCGGTAGACGTGCGTGGTGCCGAACGACGTCTCCACGTCCTGTTCCGCGAGCGCCGGCGCTCCCAGCGCGTACACCGCGTCGCAGGCCGCGAAGTAGCGGTCGCGCCAGGCATCGCTCACATAACGGCCGACATCGGCTCGGGCACGGACAGCGGTCTCGGACACGGCCACCTCCGGAGGCTCGGTTTCGTGATACGAACGTACCATTGATTTGGTACGGCTGTATCATCAAAGTCATCCGATGATGCGGCCTGCCCCTGGGGCGTACCAGCCGTACCAGCCATGCCAGCGGAAACTCGACGAGCGGAGAACCGGCGATGCCCAAGCGCGTGGACCACGCAGAGCGGCGCAGCCAGATCGCCGAGGCGCTCGTCCGGGTCGCCGGGCGGCGTGGGCTGCATGCCGTGGGGATGCGGGATGTGGCGGCGGAGGCGGGCGTGTCCCTGCGGTTGGTGCAGTACTACTTCGAGACCAAGGAGAAGCTGCTGCTCTTCGGCCTCGAGCACCTGGCGGAGAGGTTCGGGGAACGGGCCACTTCCCGGGTGCGGGCCGCCGGGGACAGCCCCGGTCCGCGCGCGATGGTCGAGGCGCTGCTGATGGCGGCGCTGCCGACCGACGAGGAGAGCCGCACCTTCCACTTCGTCTACACCTCGTACGCCGTGCTGGCCGTGACCGACCAGGCACTCGCCGCCCAGCCCTTCATCAAGAACCCCGACGCCGCCGAGGACGCCGTGACCGAACTCCTCCGGCAGGCGCGGGAGGCGGATCTGCTGCGGCCCGGCGTGGACCCGCGACTGGAGGCCGCCGGCCTGCTCGCCCTCTCCGCCGGGCTCGGCACCGGCATCCTCGTCGGCCAGCGCGGCCCGGAGTCCGCCGCCGCGGTCCTGGGCCACCACCTCGACCGGATCTTCCACACCCCTGGGCAGGGGCGAGAGTGAGGGTGAGGATCGCGCCGGTGTAGCAGCCGGCGGCGGCCGACAGCGGTGCGGTCAGGCCCCGTCGGGCTGGCACCGTGGGCACCACACCGTGCCGCGGCCGGCCATACGGGACCGGCGCAGGGAGGTGCCGCAGCGCGGACAGGCCGGGTCGGGGTCGTCGCGGTGGCCGGTGAGCCAGGAGTCGCGCGGCGGGACGCAGCCCGCGGTGACCGCGGAGCGCAGGGTGCGACGCATCTGGGTGTACAGGCGACGGCGGTCGGACTCGGTGAGATCGCTCGCCCGGTTGGCGGGACGCAGCCGGGCGCGCCACAGGATCTCGTCGGCCAGCAGGTTGCCGAGCCCGGCCAGGACGGACTGGTCGGTGAGGACCGTCTTCACGCTGCCCCGGCGGGCCGCGAGCGCGGACTCGAACTCCGCACGGTCCACCGCCATCGCGTCGGGCCCCTGGCCGTCCAGCAGCCGCGCGACCTCCAACTCCTCCTCGGCCAGCCAGAGGCCCTGGAGCTTGCGCTGGTCGCGGTAGCGGAGCTGACGGTCACGGGCCACGGTGAACAGGACGCGGTCGTGGGCCTCTACCGCGTCGTCGGGACGGGCGCACACCAGTTGCCCGGTCATGCCGAAGTGCAGAACGAGGGTGGGACCGCCGGTACGGGCCAGCAGCCACTTCCCGTGGCGCTCCGGCTCGGTGAAACGCCGGCCTTCCAGCGCTTCGCGCAGCCGCCGGGCGCTCACCCCGTGCAGGACGCCCGCGTCGCGCACCTCGACGCGCTGGACGACCCTCCCCTTCACGCAGGACTCGAGCACCTTCCGGAACCCCTCGACGTCCGGCAGCTCAGGCATGGGGCACGTCCTCTCTCACGTCTCTCACGTCTCACGTCTCACGTCTCACGTCTCACGACTTACGTCTTCCGTTCGTCCCGCCAGCGTGCAACCTTTCCTCATACCCGGTCGTCTTATTCAAATATCGGCCTTACACGACCAAGGGGGACAACATGCGACGAATAGGAGCGGCAGTGGCGGCACTCGCCCTCGCGGGTACCGCGCTGGGGGCGAGTGCGAGCACCGTGGGCGCCGCCCCGGCGGCCGCCACACGCGCCACCGTCTGCCCGACGGGCTGGGGCAGCGGCGTCAAGGGCGGTGTGACCGCCGGGGGCGTGCCGCTGGCGGACATCAGGACCGGCCGGCACGACTGCTTCGACCGCATGGTGTTCGACGTCCCCGGCGGGGGTGCCGTCGGCTACTACGTCAGCTACGTCGACCGGCTCCACCAGGCCGGCTCCGGCAACTACATCCCGGTCGGCGGCGGTGCCGTACTCGAAGTCCGGGTCGCCGCGCCGAGTTACGACCCGGAGAGCGGCGCACAGGTGTACCCGGGGCGGGTGGCCCGTCCCCTGCCCGGTGTGGACATCAGCGGATACCGCACCTTCCGGGACACCCGGTTCGCCGGCAGTTTCGAGGGCGAGACGCAGATCGGTCTCGGGGTCCGTGCCCGGCTGCCGTTCCGGGTGCTCCAGCTGTCCGACCGCCTGGTGGTCGACGTGGCCCACAGCTGGACGAGCAGCCGCTGATCCGCTCTGCGGAGCTTCGGGGCGCCGGGACTGTCAGAGGTGGGTGCCGGGTGGGTTCGGGCGGGCGAGGCCGAGGTCGTACGCAGGGATCGTCCTCTGGACGCTGTCGCGCAGCCCGAGTTTGCGCAGCAGTGCGTTCGCGTGGGATTTCACGGTGCCTACGGTGATGCCGAGTTGCTCGCCGGTCTCCGCGTTGGTGAGGCCGGACGCGACCAGGGTGAGGACGTTTCGTTGGCCGCCGGTCAGGCTGTCCGGCTCGGGGGAGCTCCCGGCCGGGATCGCGGTGCCCGGCCGGGACGCGTAGTGGCCGATGAGGCGACGGGTCACGGACGGGGCGAGCACGCTCTCGCCGGCGGCCACCACCCGGATGCCGTGCAGCAGTTCGGAGGCGTGCGAGCCGCTGCCCGCGCCGGCGGCCGGAGCGGTGCCGGACACCGGTACGTATGTGCCCCGCGCGGAGGCGATTCGGAGGCGTGCGAGCCGCTGCCCGCGCCGGCGGCCGGAGCGGTGCCGGACACCGGTACGTATGTGCCCCGCGCGGAGGCGAAGGGCACCGCCTGCGACGCGCTCGCCACCACCCGCGTCCCGGCGGAGGGACGCGACGGGACGGTACGTATGACCATCGCCAACGGCGGGGTCGTCGGACGCTGTACCCTGCGCGCGGCCGGAGAGGCCGAGGAAGACCCGGGGTCGGCGGCTCGTCGAACTCACCAGCCGGCGTGGGGACTGGGGCACGAACGTGGGCGAGTTGGGCTCGGGACCCGATTCGCTGGCGATGGGCGGCGGTGTCTGGAAACCTGCACTGACCGAGGACCGGTCATGGGCCGTCGCCCCGGTGCGAGGGCGAGAACACCGGCTTCGCCGCGCACTGGAGCTACGACCACCGGGCCCGGGAGGAGGGCGAGGATGCGCCCGGGCCTCCGACGGCGACCGAGCGGGAGGAGCAGCGTGTGCTGCTGCGTGAGTACGTGGCCGCGTTCGCGAAGGACCAGGTCAGGCGCGGGAACTGCACGGGATTGCGGCCGCCGGAGAGCCCGTGAGGGGGTGGCGTCGGGGGGCGGTTTCTTGGTGATGCTCTACACCAAGAGCGCCGAAAAATCGTTTCGGCGTGCCGGGGATCCATCCAGCGATCCTGCGATTACGCCAGATTGAGGAGGGTGGCGTAGGCTGACTGCCCTATTAACTGTCTGATTCCATGCCGGAGTTGACGGTTGGTCCGCGCTGCGCGCCGTGCGTCCCAGCTCCTTGATCGAGAGGACTCCGATGCCCGAAACCCCCTCCTATGCAGTGCGTTCGGAGCCTGGTCGGGTGGCCGAGACGGTCTCGGCACGTAACAGACACGCCAGACCCCCCGCTCAGGACGGGCCGTCATATTCAGCCATTCGTTCCCATGTGGTTCGCCTGGCCGTTCTTCCGGCCGGCCTCATGGGGCTCCTCGGCATCGCTCTGGTCCTCTTCGTCCTGCGCACTCAGGAGGGCACGGCCGACGCGACCACCTGGGCCGTACTCACCGGCGGCGCCGTCCTCGGCTTCGCCGTGCTGACCGGTGCCGTGCTCTTCGGCCGGGCCGAGGACCGGGACGTGTCCCGGCAGTACGCGTCGCTGCGGCGCACCGTCGCCGCGGGCCAGGCCGATCTGCAGGACGCGCTGCGCCGGCTGGAGCAGGGCGAGCCGGTGGAGCAGGTTCCGTTCACCCACGGTCCGCCCCCGGCGGACACCCCCGGCCGTCTCGCGTACGAGATGAGCGTCGGCATCTGGCAGGCGCGGAACGTCGTGGCCGAGGCGGCACAGCTCTCCCGGGCCGTCGCACCGGACAGCGAGGAGAAGGTCGAGGTCTTCGTCAACCTCGCCCGGCGCCTGCAGTCGCTCGTGCACCGCGCGATCAACATGCTCGACCAGCTCGAGAACGAGGTCGAGGACCCGGAGCTGCTCAAGGGCCTCTTCCACGTCGACCACCTGGCCACCCGCATCCGCCGCCACGCGGAGAACGTCGCCGTGCTCGGCGGCTCGGTGTCCCGCCGGCAGTGGACCCGCCCGGTGACCCTGACCGAGGTGCTGCGGTCCTCGATCGCCGAGGTCGAGCACTACTCGAGGGTCAAGCTGGTGCCGCCGATCGAGGGGACGCTGCGCGGCCACGCCGTCGCCGACGTCATCCACCTGCTCGCCGAGCTGGTCGAGAACGCCACGATGTTCTCCGAGCCTCACACCCAGGTGCTGCTGCGCGCCCAGCACGTGACCGCCGGGCTGGCCGTCGAGGTGGAGGACCGCGGTCTCGGCATGTCGCCGCAGGAGCAGGCGCGGACCAACGCGCTGCTCGCCGAGCCGGACCACATCGACCTCAGCAAGCTGCTCGCCGACGGCCGTATCGGCCTGTACGTGGTGTCCGCGCTGGCCCGCCGGCACGGCATCGCGGTCCGGCTGCAGAGCAACATCTACGGCGGTGTCCAGGCCGTCCTGGTCATCCCGCGCGGCCTGATGGGCGACGAGCACGCCGACGCCCCCGCCCAGGCGGCCGCCGAGATGTCCCCGCCGCCCCAGGCGCCCCCGGTCCAGGCCCTCCCGCAGTACCAGGCCGTACAGGCGGCCCCCGCCCACCACCCCGTGGCCCCGTCGTCGGCGCCGTCGCCGACGCTGCGGCAGCCGCTGCCGCCGGCCCGGTCCGCCGCCGCGGCCGCGTCGATGCCGATGCCCGCGCCGCAGCAGCGGACCCGGGAGGCGGCGCCGTACGACCAGCGGACCCGGGAGGCCGCGCCCCCGGCACCGTACGACCACCGGCCCACGCCCGGCAGGGCCGCCGGGGACGAGCGGCCACTGCTGCCACAGCGCCGCGCGCAGGAGAACCTGGTGCCCGAGCTCCGGAACGGACCCGTCCCCCGCCGGGGCGATGAGCAAGAGGTGGAGCATGATCCGGGACTGATGGCCAGCTTCCGGCGCGGAGTCAGCCTCGCCGACAACGAAGAACCCGACGTGCCCCCCACCGACAGCCCTCGCTGACCCGCGGGCTCCGTACTTGTAGCAAGGAGATAGACGCCATCGTGAGCGACATGCATGCTGGCCAGCCGAAGAATCTGGACTGGCTCCTGGCCGGACTCGTCCAGCGGGTCCCGTACACCCGCAGCGCCCTGCTGCTGTCTTCCGACGGACTGGCGAAGGCCTTCGACGGCCTCGAGACCTCGACCGAGGCGGAACACCTGGCCGCCCTGGCCTCCGGTCTGCACTCGCTCGCCCGCAGCGCGGGCGTGCAGTTCGCCCAGGGGGCCGACGTGCGGCAGGTGGTGGTGGAGCTGGACACCGCCCTGCTGTTCGTGTGCGCGGCGGGCTCCGGCGCCTGTCTGGCCGTGCTGGCCGACCGGGAGGCCGACGCGGCCGTCCTCGGCTACGAGATGGCGATGCTGGTCAAGAGCGTCCGGCCGTACCTGGCCACGCCGATCCGGCAGCAGGCCGGGGCGTCGATGGATCCGGGGCGCTGAGGATGGCGCACTCGGAGGGCGGGGCGTGGCTCGACGACGAGGCCGGGCGCTTAGTCCGGCCGTACACCGTCAGTAACGGCCGCACCCAACCCTCGGCGCACTTCGACCTGCTCACCCTCGTGATGGCCACCGGCGTCCGGCCGCAGACCTACCTCGGCCCCGACTACGACCAGGTGCTCGCCCTGTGCGACGCGCCCGTCTCGGTGGCCGAGGTGGCCGCTCATCTGCGGCTGCCGGCCGTCATCACCAAAGTTCTGCTGTCCGACCTCGTGACGCACCAGGCACTCGCCCTGCGCTCGCCACGCCCCGTCGAGGCGGCCTCCCCGACCGACCGAAACCTCCTGGAGGCGGTGCTGCATGGTCTTCGCAAGCGGCTCTGACCCCTTCCCCACCGCCCTGAAGATCCTCATCGCCGGGGGCTTCGGGGTCGGCAAGACCACATTCGTCGGAGCCGTCAGCGAGATCGAGCCGCTGAGCACCGAGGAACTGCTGACCCAGGTCAGCGCCCGCACCGACAGCCTGGTGGGCATCGAGGACAAGTCGACCACCACCGTGGCGATGGACTTCGGCCGGATGACCCTGGACGACAACCATGTCCTCTACCTGTTCGGTACGCCCGGGCAGGAGCGGTTCTGGTTCATGTGGGACGAACTGTCCAACGGGGCACTGGGCGCCGTGGTCCTCGCGGACACCCGAAGACTGGACCACTGCTTCGCCGCCGTCGACTTCTTCGAGCGGCGCGGCATCGGCTTCATCGTGGCCGTCAACGAGTTCGACGGCGCCTACCACTACGAGGCCGACGAGGTGCGCGCCGCTCTCGACCTCAAGCCCGACGTACCCGTCGTGATGTGTGACGCGCGGCAGTGCAACTCCGGAACCCGCGTCCTGATCGCACTCCTCCAGCACCTGCTCGCCTCGACTCCCGGCGCAACCGCCCGCGGAGCCTGACCCGTTGCGCCGGGCCACTCCCGGCGCGACCGAATGGAGCCTGCATGTCAGCCCCGGTTCCCTACACCCAGTCCTCCCAGCCCCCGTACGACCCGACCGGCCATCTGCTGCTGACCCCCGAGGACCGGGACGCGCCGGCCCGGATCGCCCGGCTGCGTGAACTCGGTATCGGGGACGCCCCCATCCCCGAGTTCGACGAGTTCGCGCGCAATCTGGCGCATGTCACCGGCGCGCCGTTCTCGATGGTCAACTTCATCGACGAGAACCGTCAGTACTTCGCCGGTCTCTACGCCGCCGGCCGGCCGGGGGTGCAGCTGGAGCCGGCGCAGCAGAACCAGGTGGGCCGGACGATGACGCGTGATCAGGGCTACTGCCCGCATGTCGTCGTGCGCAAGAAGGCGCTGGTGCTCGAGGACGTCTGCGACTATCCGCGGTTCGCCGGGAACCCCGTCGTCGACGAGATCGGCATCCGCTCGTACATGGGCGCGCCGCTGATCGACTGGAAGACGGGCATGGCCCTGGGCACGATCTGCGTCGTGGACACGGACACCCACCCGTGGGGCCGGGACGGCCTGGCGACCATCAAGACGCTGGCGCAGCAACTGGTCGAGCGGATCCACGACATGGAGGACCGGGGCGGGATCTGACACCCGCAGGAGAATCGGTGATCGATGGGGGAGCCGCGGGCACGACGCTGTGTCCGTGGCTCCCGGTGGTTCAGTTCAGCCCGCGGACCCGGCCGGCTCCAACTGTTCCTCCCGGCGCTGGGGTTCCACGGTCCGTACGAGGGTGGACAGCCGCTCGGACCACTGGCCCTTGGAGTTGCCGAGCGCGATCTCGCCCAGGCGCAGCAGCTGGACGTCGGAGGTGCCGGCGGGTGCGTAGATGTGATGGGCGTCGCGCAGATAGCGCTCGACCGGGCGGTCGGTGAACAGGCCGCTGGCGGCGTGCAGTTCCATGGCGTCGCGGGCCGAGTCGACGGCGGACTCGTGGTTGAGGAACTTGGCGTTCATCAGTTCCGCGTCGCACGGCAGCCCCTGGTCGAGCAGGTGTACGGCGTGATAGGCGGCCAACCGGGCCGTCATCAGCCGTGACTTGATCCTGCCCAGCTTGAGCTTGACGCTGTTGAGCGCGCCCAGCGGCGCACCGTACCGCTCGCGCTCGATGCACAGGGCGGTCGTCTCCTCGAAGACGGCCTGGTGGATACCGAGTGAGACGGCCGTCAGGTTGGGCCTGCCGTACAGGATGCTCGACGAGTAGGCGACGGCCAGGCCCTGGCCCTCCGCGCCGAGCAGGTTCGCCGCCGGTACCCGGCAGTTGTCGAAGATCAGCTTGCCGAAGCTGAAGCCGTGCAGACCCATGGCGGGCTGGTGCTCGCCGAGTGAGAAGCCGGGGCGGTCGGCCTCGACGAGGAAGGCCGACAGTCCCTTGGATCCCTCGCCGGTCCGCACGACCACGCCGTGCAGGTCGCCGACGTGGCTGTTGCCGACGTAGACCTTGTGGCCGTTGAGGATGTAGTCGTCGCCGTCGCGGACGGCGGTGGTGCTCATGCCCAGGACATGGCCGCCCGACTCCAGTTCGGTGACCGCGATCGTCGGCAGGCAGTCGCCCGCGGCGATGCGCGGCAGCCAGGTGCTCTTCTGGAGCGCGCTGCCGAAGTGAATGATCTTGGCGACGCCGAGCTGGGAGGCCTGCACCATGGCTCCCATGGCGCCGCTGACGCGGGCCAGTTCCTCGATGATGATGGTTTTGGCCAGATGTCCGGCGCCCAGTCCGCCGTACTCCTTGCCGATGGTCACGCCGATCCAGCCCTGCCGGGCGATGAGCCCGGACAGTTCGTGCGCAACGGACCGTGAGGTCTCCATCTCGGCTATCCGGGGGCGTACCTCCCGTTCGGCGAACTCACGCACGCGGCCCCGCAGGTCCTCGTGCCACCCACTGGTGAAATAGCGTTCCACAACCCCTCCTGCACCGCTGCCTCCGATCCGTCCGGAAACGGAGGTCGTTCGTCGGGCAGTGGTCCTTGCCCCAGGCTGACCGCCCACAAGAGTGTCTACTTATCGATCCATCTCAGCCAAGATCACCTTCCGATGTTGACCGAAATACGGCATCTTGCACTCCGCTTCAAGCGTGCGATATGGAGCGGAAGTCGCCCTCGACCGGTCACACTACGGAGAGAAACCGCTCAAGCCTGAACATGGTTCAACCCATACGGACATTGGCCTGCACATCAGGCAATTGCCCGCCGGGCAGGCCACGGCACCCCTCGACAATCAGTCACATTGTGTCTGGCCGATACAAGAACCAGCACCAGCACCCCGGTGACGCGCCACCGTCGCAGACCAGCCACGGCGGTTGGCGAACAAAGCAGCCGCATCAACAACAATTGCAACATCGTGCACTTGCGTCACTCTGGTGAGCCGGTCGGGGGCCGGACTCAGCCGACCGCCCGGGACCTGTCGACGCCGTACGTCTCCGCGTACGCCTACGCCGACAACGTGCCCAGTGTCAATCCCCTGGTTGCGTAGAGACGTTGGTTATGCGGTCCGGCCTTCCTGATCGGTCCGCGCTCGCGTTTCCTGGATGATCCGTTCGAACTCGACGGGTGGTTTCCCGCCGGCCGCGCTGTGACGGCGTTTCGTGTTGTAGAAGTCCGCGATCCATGTGGCGGTCTTCAGCCTCGCCTCGGCGCGGGTGGCGAAGGTGCGCCGGTGGATGTACTCGACCTTGAAGACCGAGTGGAACGACTCCGCGGCGGCATTGTCCAGCGCGGACCCGACGCGCCCCATCGACTGAACCACGCCCCAGCGGCCGCACAGCTGCTGGAACGCCTCAGAGGTGTATTCGCTGCCGCGGTCCGTGTGGAAGATGACGCCGTCGACCTGGCCGCCTCTCGTCGCAATCGCCATCTGCAGGGCGGCGCTGACCAGCGCGGCGTCGTGCCGCGCGCCCATCGCGTAGCCCAGGGCCCGGCGGGAGAACGCGTCGTGGACGGATGCGAGGTAGAGCTTGCCCTCGCCGGTGTCGATCTCCGTCATGTCGCCCCACCACAAGACGTTGGGCGCGATGGCGTCGAACTTGCGTCGCACCAGGTCAGGAGCAGTCTTCCGCTTGCCGGGACGGGTCAGTGAACGGCGTCGACGCGGAGGCTTGCGGCCCTGCAGCCCGAGTTCGGCCATGATCTCGGCGACGGTGTTCTGCGACACCTGCCAGCCCTCCTCCCACAAATCCAGCGTGATCCTCGGCGAGCCGTACGTCCGGCCCGAGCGGTCGAAGAAGCAGCGGATCCTCTCGGCCAGCTCTGCGCGTCTGACCTCGCGTTTCGTCGGCTCGGACGGTCTGCGGCGCCACTTGTAGAACCACGCCTCCGACACGCCGAGTGCCCGGCAGGAGGTGCGGTACGGAATGCTGTGCCCGGTCTTCTGGTCGCTGATCACCCCGACGAGCACCGCCGGGTCCGCCACAGCTACTTCACCCACAAGAGTAGGGTCGGCCCGAGGCGCGGTGCTGGCCTTGCGACCAGCCCGTTTCCCCGGGCCGCCCTCCGCACCCGCCGTGCCCGTTCCCGAGCAACGGGCGCTCCACAAGCCCCGGTTGGGCGGCTTCTTCAGCCGGTGCTGGGCCACGGAGAGGGGATCTTCATCCCTCGGTAGAGGTAGCGGATGGTCTTCACCCTCGCGGGGTCGAACAGCCGCACCTCGTCCGTGACGGGCCACCAGCGGCCACCGCAGTAGCGGCGGCGCAGGTCCTTCCAGGTGCTCCGGCGGAACTTCCTTCGCAGCCACTTGATGACCCGCTGCCAGACGAAATGGCGCAGGTATCGGAAGGTGGCATGCGAGACGCCGAAACGGAAGTAGGCGGTCCAGCCCCGCAGCACCCGGTTGAGGCGGTGCAGCAGGACTTCCAGCGGCAGATTGGTGTCCTGTCGGCACACGTTGCGCACCTTGTCCTTGACCGACGCGAGCGCCTTCTTGGACGGATAGGTGTAGACATAGCGCCGATTGGTGCCCTTCTTCCGGTGGCGCTGGAGACGCCAGCCGAGGAAGTCCAGGCCCTCCTCGATGTGCGTGATCTTCGTCTTCTCCGGTGACAGGCGCAGGCCCATCGGGGAGAGCACCTCGGCCACCCAGTCCCGGATGCGACTCGCATCCTCGCGGGTCCCGGCGACGAGCACGAGAAAATCGTCCGCGTACCGGCAGATCCGGTAGTTGGGCTTGCCCGTTGCCCGCCGGTGGGCCCTGCGACTGCGGGTGGCTCCTGGTCCTCCCGCTCCCGCCGCGATCGCCTCGTCCAGTACGGACAGAGCGATGTTGGAGATCACGGGTGACAAGATCCCGCCTTGCGGTGCACCGGTCCTCGATTCCTTCAGCTCGGAGTCCTCGGTGAGGATCCCGGCCTTGAGGAACGCCTTCACCAAGTCCATGACGCGTTTGTCTCCGACCCGGGCCCGCATCCGTTGGAGAACGGGAGCATGCCCGATGTTGTCGAAGCACGCCTCGATGTCGCCCTCAACCACCCACTCATAGGAGCGGGAGGCCAGATGGTGACTCTCGGCGATCGCGTCATGGGCCCGGCGCTTGGGGCGGAACCCGTAGGAACACGGGAGGAAGTCCGCCTCGAAGATCGGCTCCAGGATCAGCTTCAAGGACGCCTGGACCACCCGGTCGCGGATCGTGTTGATCCCCAGGTAGCGGACCTTGACGCCCGCCTTGGGGATCCCACGCTGCCGCACCGGCAAGGGCCGGAAGGTGCGGGCCTTCAACTCGGCCCGCAACTCCGCAAGGAAGCCCTCCAGTCCGCGCACGTCCTCGATGTAGTGGGCGGTCACGCCGTCCACTCCGGCCGTGCGCGCACCCTTGTTGCTCCGCACCCGCATCCACCCTGCAAGCAGGAAGGCCAGGTCGCAGACCAGATTGTGCAGGTCATCAAACCGGCGGAGAGGATCCTCCGCCGCCCAGCGGTGCAGCTTGGCCTGGATCTTCAGTACCCGGCGTTCGGCCACATACGCGACCTCCTCCAGCTCGTCGGTATTCACCAACGACCTCCTGGCATTCCAGCTTCCGCACTGCCGACTTGCTGGACCCCTTCGCCATGTACGCGCTTTTCGCGCGCTCGGACTACTACGGGTCCTCCGCCCCACCACGAGACCGCCAGCCGGCGACGGGCCTGCCCCCGCTCCCGGCCTGGAAGGCCGGTGCGGGGGCGGTCTCGGATGGTTCCCACGTTCCCTGTGTGCCGATCGGCCAGGATGGGTGCCCTGCTTTGCCCCGGCAGCCTCGCCGTGCCTACGCCGCAGTCCTTCGGCACGGCCACCGGACCCGAAGACTTCTCGGATTCCGGAGTCGGCGGCCCGCATGTAGGGCAGCCGCGTACTGCATCCCGGCCCAGATCCACCAGGTTGGAGCCGGTACAACGCTTACGGAGCTTTAACCGCAGGTTCCTCACGTACACCTTCTGGCCTCGCTTGCCGGACCCGCACCGTCTGGCAGTACCGGCGCGTCCCGTCGTTGTCGGGGCTGCTTCCCGCCCTCCCCGGCGTCCCCCGGGTCAGACTGCCCCCAGCTTCTACCGAACCGCTGCGACGGCCCGGCGGAGGTGGTCTTGCACCACCACTCGGTCACACAGAACTTCGTGGCGCACCCATGCAGCGTTTGAGCACATCACGCTCCATGGCCAGCTCCTTGTTGTCCTTCTTCAGCTGCGCGTTCTCCCGCCGCAGCCGCGCGAGCTCCTCGCTCTCACCCGTCGCCGTGGCCCCGCCGGCCCTGCGGGCCCGCGACACCCAGCTCGCCAGCGTGGTCTCGTTGATCCCGAGATCCTGTGCCACCTGCGCGATCGGCTTGCCGGTCTCGGCGACGATCCGCACAGCCCCCCTCACGAAACTCCGCGTCGAACTTCCGCCTCTTGCCCGCCATGACCCTCAACTTCCCCTGCAGTCAGGGTCTCTACGCTACGAGGGGAAGGTCATTGGTCTACGACCCCGCAACGGACAAGGTCGGCGAGTACCAGGCGGCAGCCGGACCGTACGCCATGCTCCGCCCCGTCGGCGGCGGTCGCGATTGGCAGGCCGACCCGGCGCGGATCCGCCCGGCCACCGTGGCGGAACGGCTGAGCGCCGGAGTCAAGGCGGCCAATGACCGCGCCGGGCGGTCGCTGTGAGCGTGCCGTCCTTCGACGTGAGCCGTCCGCCCGTGCCCGTCCCCGGCTGCACGACGTGCGCGGCACTCGCCGGTCAACGCGAGGCCGCGCGTGCTCGGTTCGACCGCAGCGAGGAAACCGATGCCAACGTGCTGATGCGTCAGCACCAGCGGCGGGAGCACCGCGGATGAGCCGGCGGTTGTTCCGGTACGTACCGTTCACCATCGTGCAGGACGCGACGGCAGAGCCGGAGTACGAGGCGCGCTGTGTCTCAGGGGACGAATCCGAGTGCGGCGCCGAATCCGGTGTACGGCACGACCCGGCAGCGGTCGAGGAGTGGCAGCGCAAGCACACTCAGGAGACCCGACACACGTGCTACCGACGGGATTTCGCGGACTACGCGGTCATGGAACCCCCGGACGGCCTGGGCGTGCGATAGGTTGCCCGCCATGACCGGACTCGGACCGGTCGCCTGGCCACCTGCCCCGACAAGGACCGACCGGCTCGTGCTCCGCGAGTCCGAGGCCCGGGACCGTGCGGCGTTCATCGAGCTGTTCGCCTCGCCAGAGGTGGGCACCTACATCGGTGGCCCAGCGTCCACCGTGCCGGCCGGGACGGCTCTCGCCGCAGTGCACAGTGCTGATGCTCGTCAGACCGCAGCGATGCCCTCCATCCCGGACTCCTCGAAGACGGGCAGGTCCTCGGCCGTCGTGACCTTGGTGAGGGCGCCGTCGGCCTCGACGCGGAAGCCGTCGACGGTGCCGGAGACGGCGTTCTGGACGTAGACGAACTTCTCGTCCTCGGTCACCGCGAGGTCGATGACGCCCTGCGAGTTGGCGGAGGGCGGGGTGGCGATGCCCACCTCGTTGGTGAGGGCGAGCTTGCCGTGCTTGTCCATGCGGTAGCCGGTGACGGTGGAGTTGCCGGTGTTGCCGCCGTAGAAGAAGTCGCCCGCGCGCACCAGCCAGCACAGGACCTCCTGACCGCTGGCCAGGGGCTGCTGAAGGACCTTCAGCTTGCCGTCGCGCTTCACCTGGTACGTGGTGACCGTGGACTTCTCGGCTTCGGCGACCAGCATCCGCTTGCCCGTCCCGTCGAAGCTGATCGCGAACGGAACGCCGCCCGCCGACTCGTTGACGACGGGCTCGGCGACGGCCGGCAGACCGTTGCGCTTCATCGGGAAGACCTCGACGGTGTTGTTGCCCTTGGTGGTGACGACCAGGTTGCGTCCGTCCGGGGTGAACTCGACCTCGCCCGGCGAGGTGTCGAAGCGCGGTATGTCCTCGTTGTCGAGCCCCAGGGAACGGTGGGACCCACGCAACGGCTTCAGCCCCTTGCTGGTGATCTTGAACCCCTGGACGCTGCCCGCGCCGCCCGCGTTCATGACGTACGCGACCCTGCCGTGCACGGCGATGCCGGCCGGGAACTCCCCACCGGAGTCCACGACCTTCCGATCCTTCAGCTCCTGCCCCTCGACGCGGAACGAGGTCACCGTCCCGCTACCGGCGTTGACCGCCAGCAGCATCCCCGAGCCGTCGTCGTAGACGAGGGAGTCCTGGGAGGCGAGCGAGTCGGTGGGCGCGTCGACCTGGTCACCGCCCTCGCCGCCGGTGGCGTAGGTGCCGCTGGGACTGAGCTTGCCGTCGTCGCCCCGCGCGAACACATGGATGGTGTTGCCGTCCAGCTCGTTGCCCTGCACGAAGACGGCGTGATCGGCGCCGGCGGGACTCTCGGCGTACTGCCCGGCCGAGGCCACGGTCACGGCCACGGTGACCGCGGCGGCGGAGGCGAGGGCCCCGCCGCCGATGACGATACGCCGGGTCCTGGACTTCGCGCGGTGCCCTGCACGCGGGTCGGCGGGCTGGCTCGTACGGCGGTGACCACGGTGGCTGCTGTGCATGATGTTCACGTCCCGTTCCTCGGTGGCTGTGCGGTGCCGTCCACGGCTGCGGACGGCACCAGAGTGGCCAGAGGGGAGGGTGTTCCGACGCGGAACGGGGGGCGCGTCAGACTCTCGTAAGAGAGTCCGCGCGTGGCGAGCCGGGTTCCCCTCATTCGCAGGGCGCGCGAGACCGAGCAACTCTCCGGGGGTACGCGATGCGTCGGCGATCCGCGCGACCTTCTCGAAGGTCGTCCCGCTGCCGAAGCCGCGTCAACTCACCAACGGAAACGGCGCGATGGCGCGTGCCCGGTCGAACAGGTCGTGGGCGGCCGTGTTCTTCAGGTGCGGTCGCAGGAGGCCGAACATGGCCTTCACGCGGTCGTCGGCGCGGCCGGACTGGACCTTGGGGTAGTCGTCGAGGGCCTGGTGCCAGGTGGCGCATGCTGCTTCGAGGTGGCCGAGTTCCAGTTGGCGTTCGGCCAGCAGGCCGCGTCGGTGGACCCGTGTGCGCTGGTAGGAGCTGGGGCGGAGCCGGTCGCCTGTTGCATGGCTTCGACGGCTCCGGCCTTGTCGCCCAGTTCATAGCGGACCTGGCTGACGTGGTAGTTGAGTGACGAGGGATCGTACGAGCCAAATGCCTTGCCGCGTGACCCGGCGCGGTCCATGGCGGCTTCGGCCTCCCGGATGTATTGCAGCGCCCCTGTACGGCGTCGGCGAGTTCCGCTGCCTTTGCCCCGTGGTGCAGGTCGACCGCCTGGACGCTCATCCCCCGCAGAGTGGTGCAGTACGTCAGGTGGCTTCGGCCTGTTGGTGGGCGGAACCCTTGGCGCGGATCAGCGCGAGCGTAGACGCGCCCTGGTGGATCAATGCGGGTTCCGGGACACCGCGATCCCCGCCATGCAGTACCCGCCATGCAGTACCCGCCGTTCGTACCAGGAGGAGTACGGGCGTTGGGAAAGCCGCACGATCCGACCGGAGCCTTCTACCAAGAGGCATTCGACGTGGTGCGCGAGCAAGCCGCGGCACGGCGGTGCGAGGTCATGTTCACCGGCAGCGGCGGAGACGAGATCAACGCACGCCACTCCAGGACCGAGGCAGAACTGCCGACACCTGAACCGGTCCCATGGCTCGGCAGAAGGGCCGTGCGGGCACTCGCAGAGGTGAACGACAATCTGGCGCCCATCCCGGTGCTGCCCGTGCCGACTCTGATGGCGTTCGGGCTGCACAATCCGGGTCTTCGTAGTTAAGCGGTGCGCGAGAAGCGCTGGCGCGGAGCGGTGACTCGCGAGGATGTGACACCCGGCGCTGAAGTGTCACATCCTCGCTGGCGAAGGCCACAGAGGCAGGCACCGGCAAAGAGCCGCACCGCCTAACTTCGAAGACCCCACAATCCGGATTCCTCCGGGCCGGTATCTGGCCGGTGAGCCCGCTCGCACACCCGCGCATCATGCGGTACATGGAGCAACTTCCGCGCGAACTCAAGCGCGGTAAAGCCCTGTTCCGTGAGCGCATCAGAGGTGCGGGGCTCCCCGCCTGGGTGGCCGCGCCACGCGAGCCGGAGAACTTCCTGGGCGTCCTGGAATCGGGACTGCGTTCCTACGGACTGCCCATCCTGGAGGACATGCTGAGGGAGTCGGTGCTGGTCGATCTCGGCTACGTTGACCACACGGCGCTGCCCAAGCGCGACGAGCCGCCGACAACGCACCGGCAGTCTCCGACCTGCTCTGCGACGTACTCGCGCTGGAGACCGGCCTGCGGAGCCTCATGTCACGCAAAACGGATCCTGCTAGGTCGTTCTCGCGACCTGAAGCCCTGTGCCAGAACCATGCCAGATCGTGCGGGGAACACCGGGGAGCCAATCGACCGCCCACCAGGCACCGACACTGCTCCGCCGCAGGTCAACCCCGGAGCAAGCCGCAGATGCCCAGAGCATGCAAGGCCCGCCGGGCACTCGGGCACGAGGGCCGCCTCGGAGACGTGACGCAGCACATAGGGACCTTGGCCCTCGACCTGTGCTAACGTTGCGAAAGTTGCAGTCTTGGTTACCAGAGGCTTTTGAGTGCTCTTTCGACCTTCCGTCGACGAGCACTCTTTTTATTTCCGGGAAACCTTTGTTGCGACGCCGGGTCTGCAAGGTGCGGACTCCGGGCATTGCCCTCAAGGGAGATTCAATATGGCATCTGGCACCGTGAAGTGGTTCAACGCGGAAAAGGGCTTCGGCTTCATCGAGCAGGACGGTGGCGGCGCGGACGTATTCGCCCACTACTCGAACATCGCCACCTCCGGCTTCCGCGAGCTTCAGGAGGGCCAGAAGGTGACCTTCGACGTCACGCAGGGCCAGAAGGGCCCGCAGGCCGAGAACATCGTTCCCGCCTGACGCTGACGCGTACCACGTGGCCGGGGCCCGCACTCTTGGGGTGCGGGTCCCGGCTCATCGCATTTTCACTGCGTAGCGGACCGCTGGGAGGGCTTCCTCGACATCGTGCCGCCCCGAGGAAGGTTCCCCTTGAACCGCACAGCTCGCACGAACAACGGCTCCTCCCGCTCCCGTACGGACAGAGGCGCGGCCGGCTCCGCCCGGAGCAACCGCGGCGCCCGTTCGGCCAACACCGGACGGAACGGCCGTAGCGGCCGGCCCGCCCCGGTCGGCGGGGAGTTCGCACTCCCGGTCACCATCACTCCGGCCCTGCCGCCGGTCGAGTCGTTCGCCGAACTCGACATGCCCAAGCAGTTGCTGGCCGCCCTCGAGTCCGAGGGCGTGACCGCCCCGTTCCCGATCCAGGCCGCGACGCTTCCCAACTCGCTGGCCGGCCGGGACGTCCTGGGCCGCGGGCGCACCGGGTCGGGCAAGACCCTCGCCTTCGGCCTCGCCCTGCTGGCCCGTACGGAGGGACAGCGGGCCGAGCCCCGGCATCCGCTGGCGCTCGTCCTCGTCCCCACCCGGGAGCTGGCCCAGCAGGTCACCGACGCCCTCACCCCGTACGCCCGCGGGCTGCGGCTGCGGCTCGCCACGGTGGTCGGCGGTCTGTCGATCGGCCGGCAGGCGAGCGCGCTGCGCGCCGGCGCCGAGGTCGTCGTCGCGACGCCCGGCCGGCTCAAGGACCTCATAGACCGCGACGACTGCCGCCTGGACCGCGTCGCCATCACGGTGCTGGACGAGGCCGACCAGATGGCCGACATGGGCTTCATGCCGCAGGTGACGGCCCTGCTCGACCAGGTGCGGCCGGAGGGGCAGCGGATGCTGTTCTCGGCCACCCTGGACCGCAATGTGGACCGTCTGGTACGCCGCTATCTGCACGACCCCGTGGTGCACTCGGTCGATCCGTCCGCGGGCGCGGTCACCACGATGGAGCACCATGTGCTGCACGTGGACGACGCCGACAAGCACAACACCACGACGGAGATCGCCGCCCGCGAGGGCCGCGTGATCATGTTCCTGGACACCAAGCACGCGGCGGACCGGCTGGCCAAGAAGCTGCTGGCGGTCGGTGTGCGGGCCGCGGCCCTGCACGGCGGCAAGTCCCAGTCGCAGCGCACCCGCACGCTGGCCCAGTTCAAGGAGGGCCGTGTCACGGCGCTGATCGCCACCAACGTCGCGGCCCGCGGTATCCACGTCGATGACCTCGACCTCGTCGTCAACGTCGATCCGCCCGGCGACCACAAGGACTATCTGCACCGTGGCGGCCGTACCGCCCGGGCCGGCGAGTCCGGCACCGTCGTCACGCTGGTTCTGCCCCACCAGCGCCGTGACATGGACCGCCTGATGTCCGACGCCGGTATCACCCCGCGGACCGCCCGGGTCCGCTCCGGCGAGGCCGAGCTGACCCGTATTACCGGTGCGCAGGCGCCGTCGGGCGTGCCCGTGGTACTGACCCCGCCGCCCGCCGAGAAGCGTCCCGAGCGCTCGGGTTCCTCCGCGCGTGGCCGGCGCAGCCGGCCGGGCCAGGCCGCCCGCCGCCGCACCTCCACCAAGGGGCAGGGCCGCTGACACCGGCGCTCGATCGTGTTTGACGGCCCGGGCCCCTCGATGGGGTCCGGGCCGGAGTGTTGGTAGGTCAGATGCGGTCGGCCGCGATCAGGAGGTAGTGGAAGCTGCCCTCCTTGTAGGCGGTGAGGAAGGGGTCCTCGATGCCGGTCGCCACGGACGACTTCGCGCGCAGCTCCCAGTACGGGATCGTGTCCGGCGTCAGGTCGACGACCTCCATGGGGACGAGGTCGTTGGCGGCGAGGGCCTTGAAGTACTCACTGCGGGGATGGATGTTGCAGGTGTAGTGCTCGTCGATCCGGCTGACGGCCTTGGAGCGCAGGCCGGTGACGTCGTTGGAGCACCCGGTGATGCACACATAGCGGCCGCCGTATTCCAGCAGGCGGGAGAACTCGGCGAAGAGATCGAAGAGATCGACGTACATCGTCGTCTCGTTGGTCCAGATCGCGCGGCGCGAGCCGGTCTCCAGGCGGGTGTCGAGCATGTTGCGGAAGTGGAAGCGGACCTTGTCCGCCACGCCCCGCTGACCGGCCTGGTCGTTGGCGAAGGCGACCTGCTGCTCGGAGATGCTGACGCCGTCCACATGGCAGCCGAAGCGGGCGTTCGCCATGAAGCTGGTGCCGCCGCGGCCGGAGCCGGCGTCCAGGAGGCGGGCGGTGGGGGCGATGTCGCCGAGGTGGTCGAGGAGTACCTCGGCCTGGGCGGTCTCCAGGCGGTGCATCTCCTCGATGATGCGCTGGTCGCGGGTGGCGGCCGGGCCTTTCAGGACGGCGGGGTCGTAGTCGCCGATGCCGTAGTGGTGGTGGTAGAGGCCGTCGACCTCGCCGAGGCGGATGTTGACCGGGTCCTTCTCGGCGTTCCAGTAGGCGGCCACGGACTTCTGGTACTCGGTGCGCAGCACCTTGTCCACGGCGTACGTTTCCATGTCGGTGGCGGACATGCTGGGGGAATCTCCTTGCGGTGGGGGGAAGTGGGGGGAGTTCAGGCGGCGTCGCCGTGGTAGCGGGCGCTGCCCGCGTGCCATGCGCGGCTGCCGCCCAGCCAGGCCCAGGTGCCGGCCAGGAACCGGCGCAGCTCGGGAGAGCCGGTCGCGGACAGGACGGCGGCCTCGGCCTCGAAGGTGTGCATGAGTTCGTTGTGGATCTCGACCGTGCGGTCGACGGCCTCCTCCGGTGAGCAGCCGTCCTCGGCGGCGATCAGCCGGGGCAGGCTGAAGTCCGTCGGGCTCTCCTTGCCCATGGAGTACAGGTCGTTGACGATCACGCTCGCCGAACCGGCCATGGTGAACGCGCGCCGTACCCGCGGATCGGCGAACTCGCCCTGCGGCAGCTCGTATCCGGCGACCGCGTCGACGAGCACCATGCACGGCACGAAGCTGTTCTCGTGCCGGTGCATCAGGAACTCCCAGACGGGCGGCGTCTGCCCGGTGTTCTGCCAGACGCCTTCCTGGTTGTACGCGACGAACATGATCCCCAGCTCGTGGCGGAGCCGGCGCACCTGGGTGGTGGTGGCGTACCGGGCGAGGTTGTCGAGCCCGGAGCGCAGCGCCCGCATCACCGGGTCGGCCTGGACCACCTCCTCCAGCTGCGGCGCGTACGCCGGCGGAAGGTGGGCCTGGTCGATCACCGAGTGGGCGATCGCGAGGCGCTGCCCGAGGAGTTCGGGGCGGGCCTCCTCCACCTCACCGTCCATGTAGTGGTCGTCGACGGACCACTCCGACAGCGCGCACTTGGCCGCCGCGAGCAGCCGGTCGGGGTCGTCCGACTCGGGGTGGGCGAGCATGATGAGCCGCCCGAAGCCGGCCTTGCGGACCTTGTCGAGCTGACCGGGATAGATCCCGACCTCCTCGGCCCACTCGACCAGCCGCTCGTTGACGGTCTCGCCGAGCGCGGGATCGTCGCGTACGGCGGGCGGACAGTGCAGCCTGCGCACCGGGTCGGTGGGGGCGGGGTCCGACGACGCCGGTTCCGGGCGGGGCGCCGACGTGCCGAGGCCGAGGGGGTCGGACTCCCGTACGGCGTCGGGCGCGATGGGCAGCAGGGAGCGCCGGGCAATCCGCGCCGCCGACGTGCCGAGGCCGGTGGGGCCGGTGGGCAGCACGGGGGCCGACGGCCGTACCGGAGCCGACAGCCGTACGCGAGCGGGCGGCCGTATGGCGTCGGGCGCCGCGGTCGGGAGAGGGCGCCGGGGCAGCCCCGCCGCCGACGTGCCGAGGCCGGTGGGGGCCGTGGGCAGCGGCGGCCCCGGGCGAACGGCCTCGCGCGCCGAGCCGGCAGCCGGTCCCGACGGCCGTACGGGAGTCGGTGGCCGCACGAGAGCGGATGCGGCCGACGTGCCCAGCCCCGTGGGACCCGACGGCAGCCGCGGCCCTCGCGACGCCTTCGCGGCGACCGGCAGCCGCGCCGGTGCCGACGCCCCCGCCGACAGCAGGGCCCGTACCAGGCCCGCCATGTCGTGGTCCGCCGCGGGCGCGACGGCCCGGGAGATCAACGACACGCCCGTCAGCTCCCGTTCATGCGGGTCACCTGGACGTTCTCCAGGACGCCGAGCGCGTCCGGCACCAGTACCGCCGCCGAGTAGTAGGTGCTGACCAGGTACGAGATGATCGCCTGCTCGCTGATGCCCATGAACCGCACGTTCAGGCCGGGCTCGATCTCGTCCGGGATGCCCGTCTGGTGCAGCCCGATCACGCCCTGGTCGTCCTCGCCGGTGCGCATCGCGATGATCGACGACGTGCCCTGCCTGCTGACCGGGATCTTGCCGCACGGCAGCAGCGGCACGCCGCGCCACGCGGGCAGGTGGTGGCCGTTCAGCTCGATGCCGCCGAAGTAGATGCCCCGCTTGTTGCACTCCCGGCCGAACGCCGCGATCGCCTTGGGATGCGCGAACATACAGCGCGTCCCGCGCCGCATGGACAACAGCTCGTCCAGGTCGTCCGGGCTGGGCGGGCCGGAGAACGTGGAGATCCGCTGGTCGTAGTCGGCGTTGTGCAGCATGCCGAAGTCCGTGTTGTTGACCAGCTCGTACTCCTGGCGTTCCCGCAACGCCTCGATGGTCAGGCGGAGTTGCTGCTGCGTCTGGTTCATCGGCTCGTTGTAGAGATCGGCGACCCGGCTGTGCACCCGCAGCACGGTCTGGGCCACGCTCAACTCGTACTCCCGCGGGGAGAGTTCGTAGTCGGCGAAGGTCTGCGGCAGCGTCTCCTCGCCGATGTGCCCGGCGCTCATCGCGATCTCGGCCTCGCCGGACCTGTTGAGCTTCCGGTGCCCGTTGGAGCTGATCATCTGCACATGCTCGCGCAGCCCCTCATGCCGGTCGGCGACCGCCTTGTACGCCGTCAGCGGCAGCGCGAGGACCGTGGTCGCGACCGCCGCGCGTGCCGTGAACTCCCACTTCCTGCCGGACGGCCCGGCCAGCACCTGCCCGCCGAAGGCGTCCCCGTCCGCCAGCAGGCCGAGGACCACCTCGTCGCCGTAGGGCCCCTCGCCGACCTTCTCCACCTTGCCGTGCGCGACCAGGTAGACGTGGTCCGCCTTGCGGCCCTCCTGCACGATGATCTGGCCCGGCTCGTACTCCTTCTGCACGAACTTCTCCGCCAGCGCGCCGAGCGCGCCGTCGTCCGTGAAGCCGCGCAGCGGCGGCAGTTCACCCAGCTCCGCGGGCACGACCTGGACCTTCGCGCCGGTCTTCACGAAGGACACCCGGCCGTCGCCCAGGGTGTACGCCAGGCGGCGGTTGACCCGGTAGGTCGCGCCCGGCACGTTCACCCACGGCAGCATCCGGGACAGCCAGCGGGAGCTGATCCCCTGCATCTGGGGTTCGGACTTGGTGGTCGTGGCCAGGTTGCGCGCTGCTGCGGTGCTGAGGCTCTGCTGCTCCTGCTGCGCCGCCTCGGCGGCTGACGCCGACGTTGTCGCGGTGTCGAGCGACATCGCATACCTCTCTCTGTGGCTCTAGGAGTAATGGACGCGACGACACAAGTCGTCGTCACGCTCCGCATACAACTAGCAGCCCCATGTCACCTTGCGTAAGCGAACGAGAGAGCGCACGAAGGACAGCAGCCCACCCGAGCGCCCCCTTCACGCCCCCACCCCGACAGAACGGGCTGGCCACAGCCCCTACCCGTCAGGGCCACGGTGACGGCAGCTCGTCAACCTGGCTCACGCCGGGACGACTACAGGGCGCTCCAGTCCAGCGTCGTGCGCGCCAGTCGGGCCACGTCCGTCAGCAGGGCCAGCCGGGCCGCGCGGATCGCGGGGTCGGGGTCCATGACGAGGACCTCGTCGAAGAAGGCGTCGATCGCCGCGACCAGCGGAGCGGAGACCTCGATCAGGGCGGCGAGGTCGTCCTCGCGGCCCCGCAGGGCATCGCGGACGGCCTCCGCGCTCTCGGCGAGACGCAGTTCGGCGGGTGCGCTGAGCAGGTTCCGGTCCACCGGGTCGGTGGCGGCCGCATCGGCGGTGTTCTCCTGGGCGTCTCCGGGCAGGATGCGCACCACCCGCTGGAGCGCGGCGGTGAGCGCGCCGAACTCCTCGGTGCCGACGTGGCGTTCCAGCGTGGCCAGGGTGCGGTCGCCTTGGGCGGGGCGGTCGGCCCACACCCGGACGGCCTGCACCAGACGGTGCTCGTGTCCGGCGTCGGTGAGCTGCTGCTCGTAGCGGCGGGCGATCAGCTCGGCGGCCTCCTCGAGGCGCCCGGCGGGTACCTCGACGCCCTGGGCGGCGTAGCGTGCGGCCGCCGCGTTCAGCCCGTCGCCCACCCGGACGCCGGCCGCCGCGGGCACCCTCCGCAGGACGTTGAGGAGACCGATGGCGGCCCTGCGTACCCCGAACGGATCGGAGCTTCCGGTCGGCGCGGCGCCGATCACGAACATGCCCGTCACCAGGTCGAACCGGTCGGCGAGCGACAGCACGGCGCCCGCGTCACCGGTCGGCAGGGCACCGCCCGCGGAACGCGGCAGTTCCATCTCGGCCAGGGCCAGCGCGACCTCGTCGGGCTCGCCGGCGCGGCGGGCGTACTCCTCGGCCATCACCCCGGCCAGGCCGGAGAACTCGACCACCATCTGCGACGCCAGGTCGAACTTCGCCAGCTCACCGGCGCGCCGCACCGTGGCCAGGGCACCCTCCGCGAGGCCGGCGCGGGCAGCCAGGTCGAGGGCGAGGGCGGCGATGCGGTCGGCGCGGTCGGCGACCGTGCCGAGCCGGTCCTCGAAGGTCAGCTGGTCCAGACGGCGGCGGAACTCCTCGGGGGCCACCTTCAGATCGGCCCGCCAGAAGAACGCGGCGTCCTCGTAACGGGCCCGCAGGACCCCCTCGTTGCCCGCCCGCACCACGTCGTCGTCGCAGGCGCCGTTGGCGAACGTGACGAAGTGCGGCATCAGACGGTCGCCGTCCAGCACCGGCAGATAGCGCTGGTGCTTGCGCATCACCGTGGTCAGGACGCTCGCGGGCAGTTCCAGGTAACGCTCGTCGAAGGAGCCCCGGACGGGGTGCGGGAACTCCACGATGTCGGTGATCTCGTCGATCAGCCCGGCCTGGCCGGCCACGTCGATACGCCCGCCCACCTCGGCCGCCAGCTCCTGGCCGCCACGCACCACCGCGGCGCGCCGGTCCGCCCGGTCCAGCATGATGCCGTACATCCGCAGGAAGTGGGCGTAGCCCTCGGCGGCCGTCACCCGGACCTCCGGGTCGGGGGCGGTGCGGTGCACCCGCGTGGTGTCGCCCGCGACGAGTGCGGAGACGGTCACGGGCAGCGGGCTGCGGCCGAGCAGGGCGAGCAGCCAGCGGACGGGACGGGAGAACGACAGATTCGGGTCGTTCCACCGCATGTTGCGGGTGGAACGCAGCCCGGACACGACCTCGGTCAGCACGCCACTGAGCACCTCGACGGCCGTGCGGCCCGGTTCGTCACGGGTGACCGCGACGTACTCGACACCGCCGACGGCCACGGTCTTCAGGGCCGACGGGTCGACGCCCTGGCTGCGGGCGAAGCCCAGCAGGGCGGGGGTGGGGGCGCCGTCCTTGTAGGCGGCGGCGACCTTGGGACCGCGCACGGTCTTCTCCGTGTCCGGCTCGCGCGGCTGCACGGCCTCCACCGTGACCACGACACGGCGCGGCGTGGCCAGCACGGTGATCGCGCCGTGCCGCAGCCGGGTGGCGGCCAGCTTGGCCGTGATCACCTCGCGCACCGCGTCCGTGGTGGCGGGCACGTCGGCGTACGGGAGTTCCTCCAGGCCGATCTCGAACAGCAGCGTCTCGGGGCCGGGCACCGAGGGCAGCGCGGCCCGCACCGCCGGGGCCGGGGCGGCCGTCACGCCGAGCGGGTGGCCGAGCGCGGTGCGGCGCCGCGCCCACAGCTTGGCCGACTCGTGCGTCAGGCCGCGCATCAGGGAGAACGCCTTGGCGCGCTCGGTGGTACTGATCGCTCCGCGCGCGTCCAGCACGTTGAAGGTGTGGCTGCACTTCAGGACGTACGTGTACGCCGGTACCGGCAGCTCCAGGTCCAGCATCCGGCGCGCCTCGGCCGCGTAGGCCTCGAAGAGCCGGTGGTTGGTGTCCACGTCGGCGTCGTCGAGGTAGTAGCGGCTCATCTCGTACTCGTTCTGGCCGAACACCTCGCCGTAGGTGATGCCCGGCGCGTAGACGATGTCCTTGAAGTGGGACACGCCCTGGAGGTTCATGAGGATGCGCTCGAGGCCGTACGTGATCTCCACCGACACGGGAGACAGGGAGACGCCGCCGACCTGCTGGAAGTAGGTGAACTGGGTGATCTCCATGCCGTCCAGCCAGACCTCCCAGCCCAGCCCCCAGGCACCGAGCGCCGGGGAGGCCCAGTTGTCCTCCACGAACCGCACGTCATGCGCGCGCAGATCGACGCCGAGCGCCTGCAGGCTGCCCAGGTACAGCTCCTGCGGGTTGCCCGGGTCGGGCTTGAGGATCACCTGGAACTGGGTGTGGGTCTGCAGCCGGTTCGGGTTCTCGCCGTACCGCGAGTCGTCGGGCCGCACGCTCGGCTCCACGTAGGCGACGCTCCAGGGCTCCGGACCGATCACCCGCAACGCCGTGGCCGGGTTGGCCGTACCCGCCCCCACCTCGGTGTTCAACGGCTGCGTGATCATGCATCCGTTGTCGCTCCAGTAGTTCTGCAGGGTGAGGATGGCGTCCTGCATGGTCAGCGCCGTGTGGCCGTTGTTCATGGTGATCGAGTCGCCTGTTTCCCGTGTCGGTCCGGCAGGGTGGTGTGGTCTGCGGGGGGTGGCAATGATGACACAGCCCAACTGACGTTGACCTGCCGTTTCTTGGCCGGGGTACGGCAGACGACGGCCCGGCGGCCGCAGCGGATTGCCCGTCAGTTCGTGAAGGAGGTCGCGCCGGGTCCGGGGGCCTGGGCCCAGCTGCCGGACCGGCTCCGCGAGACCTGCGTGGACCGCGTGACCGGCTTCCTCGAAGAGCACCGTCGGCCTGCCTGGTGCTGTGACCGGGTTGCACCGACTTCCACACCGCCCGCGCGGTTACCTGCCGGCCCCATACGGCTCGCTCTGGATGCGAAGGCCCGGGATCCCGACGACTATCGGCAGGTGGGCACAGGTGTGCCGACACGCCAACGAGCGGTGGAAGACCATGAGGGTGTTGCTGACCGTCGAGATGGACACCGAGAAGGCGAACCAGGCGATCACGGGCCACACGTTGCCCCAGACCATGAAGTCGGTGCTGGACCGGGTCAAGCCGGAGGCTGCGTACTTCGGGGCGCAGGACGGGATGCGTACCGGGTACATCGTCTTCGACCTGAAGGAGCCGTCCGACATCCCCTCCATCGCCGAACCGTTCTTCCAGGAGCTCGGCGCCAAGGTGGCCTTCATGCCAGTGATGAACTTCGACGATGTCCAGGCCGGTCTGCAGAAGTACGGATCGAACTGATCGCACTCACGGATCACCACGCGGCAACCCCCGTGACAGGCCCGCGTGAGGGGTGGAGGAAGCTGGGCGGTGTTCCAGTTACTTCAACTCTCAAGGAGGCGTCCGGATATGACGGGCCATCTGCCGCGCAGGACGTTACTGGGTGGACTGGCCGGCGGTCTCGCGTCGGCCACCGGAGCGGGGGCCGGATCGGCGTGGGCGTCGGGACGGGGGCCCGGTGGTCGCGCGGCGGCTGCGGAGCCGTATGTTCCGACAGCCGTGGGCAAGGGCGGCGGGCCGGCCGGGTCGGACCGGGTGCATGTGCTCAAGGTCGGGCCGGCGTCGGCGCACACCGTCCTGGTCCTGGTGCCGGGGATGTTCGGCGCCGCCAATGACTTCCGGCTGCTCGCCGGGGACCTGGTGCGGGCGGTGCCCGGCGTCCAGGTGTGGGCGCTCGACCGGCGCGAGGAGAATCTCGCCGACCGCACCGGGTTCGCCACCCCCGACCCGGCCGCCTACTACCTGGACGGCCACTACCGCTCGCAGGACCCGGCCGCCTCCGGATACGCCGCCGGCTGGGGTCTGCGGCTCACCCTGGAGGATCTCCGTACGGTCGTGCTGACCGCCGGCGCCGGTGGCCGGCGGCGCGTGGTGCTGGGCGGTCACTCCTGGGGCGCGACGACCGCGATGGCGTACGCCGCCTGGGACTTCGACGGCCACCCCGGATACCGGGACCTCGCGGGCCTGGCCCTGATCGACGGCGGTGTGCTGGGCGCGTTCGAGGGCACGGGCGCGCCGGTCCAGGACTCGCCGGAGGAGGTACGGGAGCGGCTCGCGGCCATCGAGGGCGGTGCCGTCTTCGACATGACCCTCAGCGGGGTCGGGCTGGGAAGCCGCGCGGAGAGTACGCAGATCTGGTACCAGCTCGCCGGCTGGTACGCGCACCGCGCCCCCGAGGGCCGGTCCGTCCTCCAGCCCCGGCTGCCCGACGCGCTGCGGACGCCGTATCCGATCACCAACGCCGCGCTGCTGGGCACGCTCGTGGACGCCGGCTTCGGCTGGCCGAACGACATCTCCGTGCACTCGGGACGCCTCGCCGACAGCGGTGACGTACGCGGCTGGATCGACGACGGCAGCACGCCGATCTCCCGTGTCGCGGCGGCCTACGCGGGCCCGACGCCGGCGGTCTGGGAGTGGTACTGGCCGGCCCGGCTGTCCGTGGACCTGGACGTCACCGACGCCTACGCCGACACGGACCTCGCCCGTTCCCTCGGTCTGCGCCTGCGGCACGGCGCGCGGATCGACGTACCGCTCTACGCCTTCCAGACGAGCTACTCCCACGGCACGGTCGTCACCGGCGCCCGGAACGCCGTGGCCGGCTCGCGCATCCCGTACGCCGCGTACGAGACCGACGAGGGCATGAACCACCTCGACCCGCTGTTCGCGGCGACCGCGCACAACACGGCGACCCGCACACTCGCCGCGTTCCTCGCGAAGTGAGCGGCGGCCGGCCCTGGCGCCCCTCGATCGGGCGCCGGGGCCGGCCGTCTGCGGTTACAGGGCCGCGGCCTCCGCGGTGGTGAGGAAGCGGAGGTTCTTCACGTTCTCGTTGACGAACATGGGCACGCCGTCCGAGGCCAGGTACCACCTCGGCTTGCCCGTGCTGTCGGCGATCACGCGGCCGTTGACGCGGAGGTTCTCGAAGGTGACGTCCGTGACGCCGTGGTCCGCGTCGACACCGGCGATGATCGAGAGGTCGGCGTTCTTGCCGTTGTAGCTGAGGTCCTTGATGTAGACGTTCTCGATGCCGCGGCCGGCCGAGGTGTTCCACTTCGGGTTGAAGGTGGTCCGCATGTGGATGAGCTGGCCCCAGCGGAAGTCCTCCACCCGGATGTTGTCGAACTTCACGTCCCGGACCAGGTTGCTGTCGCCGACCATGAAGGCGATGGCGCCCTGGTAGAGCACCTGCGGCTCACGGTGGTCGAGGATGTCGATGTTCTCGAAGTTCAGGTTCTCCAGCATCTCGGGTGTCTCGGTGTTGCCGTGCACGCCGATGTTGATCGGGTGGGCGACATCGGCCCACAGGGAACAGTTCTTGACGGTGATGTTGCGGGTGTCGCCGTAGAAGTCCCAGCGGTGGGTGTAGAGGGCGATGGCGTCGTCCGACGTGCGCAGGAAGCAGCCGTCGACCGTGATGTTCTCGGAGCAGTAGAGCTGGATGCCGTCGCCCCAGCCCTGGTGGCTGAAGGCGCGCAGGTTCTTGATGGTGATGTTCTTCGACTCGGCGACCCGGATGTTCTCGTAGCGGGGGTTGAGGATCGTGACGCCGTCGATCGTGATGTTCTCGCACTTGCGGATCAGCATCGCGCCCCACTTGGAGTTGTAGAGCACGCCACGGCCGATGATCCGGGAGTTCTCCACCCCCTGGATGTCCACAAAGGCGGTGACGACCGCACCCGGAGCCAGGTAGACGGTGGTGTTGCTGGGCACCTTCAGCTCCCCGTTGGCGGGGGTGTGGTAGCCGGGCCCGAAGTACATGACGTTCTTGTCGCCCTCGGCCGGCGGGTTCTCCTCGAGGGGGTTCGCGAACAGGTGCAGACAGTCGAAGATCTTGTCGTCGACCTGGACGACGACGTTGCGGGGCCGGTCGAGCGTGAAGCGCGCGGTGCTGCCGAGCACCTCGGGGGTGATGCCGTACGAGTCCGGGCGGATGCGGAACTTCTCCGCGCTGCCCGGGTTGTAGGTCACCTCGACCTCGACGGTGCCGGAGAAGTCGAAGGCGGCCCAGGAGGAGTTCTGGGCCCGGTTGCTGCCGCTGGTGGCGTCGATCAGGGCCAGTTTGGCCAGGTAGACGTCCACTCTCTGCCAACTGCCGCCGACCGGGCGGACCTTGACGGTGAAGTTGTTGTTGACCGGCACCTGCGGGAGCGTCGGGTAGGTGACAACGATGTCGCCACTGCTCTCGTCCGCCGTGGCGGCAGCGGCCGGTGAAGCGCTCGCGACAGCGCCGGCCAGTCCGGCGGCGGCGAGGGCGCCGGCGGCCTGGAGGGTGGTTCGCCGGGACAGTGACGGGTTCATGGTGGCTCCTTGCGGGAGGGAGACGGGGCGGGTGAGCGGCTGGGGGGAGGGGGCCGATCCTGCGTCCGTTCGGAAACCGATGTCAAGAGATCGACCGGTTTTCGAAACTTCGAGAGCTCTTGACCGGCCTCTCACCGGGGCGTACAACTTTCCCTCAGACGGAAACCGTTTACCGAAACAGTGACAGTGACAGCGACTGACGGCTACTGCGGGCCGGGGAGCGCGATGAGAACCTCAGAGGACCGGGAAGAGCCGCCGCTGTCCCGCCGGGTCGTGCTCAGGAACGCCGCCGTCACCGCCGGTACGGCCGCGATGGGCCTCGGCGCCACACGCCCGGCCTTCGCGGTGGACGACCCGGTCGGTACGACGACCGCCAGTTCTCCCGCCACCGCGACCGCACGCATGGGCGGCACGGCCATCACGATGTCGGTGGTGGACGGAGCGCTCCGCTGGTCCGCGACGCGCAACGGCAGGACGGTGATCGACACCTCGGCCCTGGGCCTCCGGCTGGGCGACGGGACCACTCTCGGCGACGACGTGACGGTCCTCCGGCACCAGCACTGGACCGCCCGCACCACCTGGGCCCCGGTCCACGGCCGCAACGCGACCATCACCGACCACTACCAGGAGCAGCGCTGGAAGCTCCAGGACACCGCCTCGGGCATCCGCTTCGGCGTCGAGATCCGCGCCTACAGGACGGGCGTGGCTCTCCGCTACGTCCTGGGCACGGAGATCGAGGGGGACACCGTCACCGTCTCCGACGAGCTGACGACGTTCGTCTTCCCGGACGGCACCACCGTCTACAGCGCCCGTGACGAGGACGCCTACCTCCCGGTCGCCCCCGACGCGATCCCGGTCACGGGAACGCCGAACACGGACCGGGGCCCGCTGACCGACCTGCCGCTGACCGCCGCTCTCGCCAACGGGTTCCTCGCCTGCGTCTGCGAGTCCGCGCGGCTCGACTTCCCGCGCATGATGCTCGGTTCGGTCGCCGGCGAGCCCAACACCCTCTCGGCCTTCCTGATGGAGCACACCGCCCGCGGCTCCGGAACGGTCGAGACGACGGCCACGGTCACCACACCGTTCGCGACACCGTGGCGCACGGTGGTGATCGGGGCCACGCACGCCGAGCTGGTCGACAACGCCGAACTCGTGCTCAACCTGGCCCCGCCGAACGCCCTGACCGACATCTCGTGGATCAGACCGGGCAAGGTCTTCCGCTGCGAGCTCTCCACCGCCGCGGGCCTCGCGGGCGTCGACTTCGCCATGGCGCGCGGGATCGAGTACATCGAGTACGACGCCGGCTGGTACGGCCCCGAGTTCACCACCGTCGACGCGACGGCCCCGATCGCCGCCATCGACCTGCTGTCCGTCATCTCGTACGCGACGAGCAAGGGCGTCGGCGTCTTCCTCTACGTGAACCGGCTCGCCCTGACCGACGCGGAGGCGCTGTTCGGCCTCTACAGGAGCTGGGGCGTCACGGGCATCAAGCTGGGCTTCATCAACGAGGGCACCCAGTCGATGACGAACCAGATCACCGACTGGGCGCGGACGGCCGCCCGGTACGAGCTGCTGATCGACATGCACGACGACGTCCGGCCGTTCGGCTACGAGCGCACCTACCCGAACTACATCAGTCTGGAGGGCGTCCGGGGCAACGAGCAGTTCCCGACCGCCACCCACAATGTGACGCTGCCCTTCGCCCGCAACATCGGCGGCCCCATCGACTACACCATCTGCTACGGCCAGTCACGCAACAAGACGACCAACGCCCACCAGATGGCGATGGCCGCCGTGTACTACCAGCCCCTCAACTTCCTCTTCTGGTACGACCGACCGTCCAAGTACGCCAACCCGGCGAACTGGCCCGGCCTGCCCTGGTTCAACTCCGTGCCCACGACCTGGGACGAGAGCCGGACGCTGGCCGGGTCGATCGGCGAGTACGTGGCGGTCGCCCGCCGCAACGGCGCCACCTGGTACCTCGGGGCGATGACGAACGAGGAGGCCCGGACGCTGTCGGTCCCGCTGTCGTTCCTCGGCAGCGGGACCTACACGGCGACGGTCTACGCCGACGGGACACCGGGCAGCAGCCCGTTCCGTACCCCGGTCGTGGTCAGCACCCGGACGGTCACCTCGGAGACCACGCTGGACATGGCCATGGCCGGTGCGGGCGGCCAGGCGGTCATCCTGAGTCCGGGCTGACGCCTGGCACGCCCGGCACGGGTCAGCCGTAGAGGGCCACCCTCGGGTGCACCGTGCCCTCGGCCTGCGGGTTGGTGACGGTGATCCGGTACACCTCGGTGAGGGTGGCGCCCGCGGGCAGCGTGCGCTGGGCGGTCACCAGGTCGGTGAACAGGGTGCCGGTCTGGGTCCCGACCTCCACGGCCTTCCAGCAGCCGGTCGCGGTGCGGCGCTCGACCTTGACGTCCGACGGCTTCAGGAAGGGCCCCACGAGCGGGGACTCGACCAGGAGCTGCGGGGCGACGGTCTGGTCGGCCGCCGTCTCGTTGCGGTAGGTGACCGTGACCTCGTGCCGCTCGCTGTCGGCAGCGAGGGGGCTGGTGGGCAGGTCCACGAAGTCGGTGGGTATGGCGGGCTCCTGCTCCTCGAGCACCGTGGACGACGCTGCGGGGGCCTGGTGCGTGGCCGCCATGGCGGGGCCCGCCGAGGCCAGGCCGGCGACTGCCACGAAGAGGGCCAGGGAAGCGATTCTCAGACGACTGTTCTGCATCGACACGTGCGCAGATCCTTCAAGTTCGCGTGGGGGAACCGGCCTGCCCATCAGTGGCCGCCGGCCAGTGAACATCGCAAGATTACCCAGCCGACCGTAGACGGCGACCGGCGCCCGGCGTATCGGCCGTTCGGCCGATACGCCGACTCATCAACGGGACGGGGGCATTCACGGATGACAGCCCGTCGAACTCCGTGGAAGGGCTGTGAAGTTGTTGTACTTTCAGGGATCTTGCTCTTCTCACGGTGATCTCCCAGGGGACACGATGGGCGGCAGTCTCGGGGGACCGACCACTCCAGCGACCGTCATGCGCACGCGTCTCATACGGCGTGCGCGGGGGAAGGCACCCACTTGTCCCAGCACCACCCCGGCCGGCGCCAACGCGTCGGCCGCAGAACGGTTTCCCTCCTGGCCCCGGCTCTCGTCGGCGGCCTCATCCTCACCTCCGGCCCGCCCGCTATGGCAGCGCCCGCCGGGCCGACGCAGAACTCACCGGCCGACGGCAACCGGCAGACGTACACGGGCGGCACGTACTTCGTCCAGCTCGCCGACAAGCCCGTCGCCACGTACTCCAAGACCGCGCCCGAGCCCGGCGAGCGGCTCAACCCGCGGTCGCGGGCCGTACGCGACTATCTCGACCACCTGAAGCAGCAGCGCGACAAGGTTCTGGACGCGGTCGAGGGCGTCGCGCCGCTGTACAGCTACCAGTACGTACTGAACGGATTCGCCGCCGAGTTGACGGCAGGCGAGGCCAACAAGCTCGCCCGCACGCCCGGCGTCGTCTCGCTGGTCCGCAACAAGATGCGCCAGGTGACGGCCACCGCCGACACCGACACGGCGGCCGCCGCCGGCCCGCGGACGGCGGCGACCGAGGCCACGGCCGGATCCCTTCCCGTGCCCGACACCGCCAAGTTCCTCGGTCTCAAGGACCGCGACGGCCTGTACTCCAAGTTCCCCGGCGGGGAGAAGCGCGCCGGCGAGGGCCTGATCGTCGGTGTCCTCGACACCGGCATCGACACCAACAACCCTTCCCTGCAGGCGCTTTCCTCGACGCCCGACGCGGACGTCATCGCCAAGAAGTGGAAGGGCAGCTGTGACGTCGGGCAGGACATCGAGCACCGGGTCACCTGCAACAACAAGGTGATCGGCGCCCAGTGGTTCCGCAAGGGCATAGCCGAGCCCGGTCCCACCGACTGGGCGTCCCCGATGGACGCCGAGGCCCACGGCACGCACACCGCGACCACCGCGGCCGGCAACATCGACGTGCCCGCCACCGTGCCGGACAGCGGGATATCCGGACGGATATCGGGGATCGCCCCGGCCTCCCGGATCGCGGCCTACAAGGTCTGCTGGAGCCCCGGCTGCGCGACGGTGGACCTCGTCGCCGGCATCGACAGGGCCGTGGCCGACGGGGTCGACGTCATCAACTACTCCCTCGGCGGGCCCGCCCAGAGCACCACCGAGCCCGAAGACGTGGCCATGTTCAACGCCGCCAAGGCCGGTGTGTTCGTCTCCGCCTCGTCGGGCAACGCCGGGCCGAACACCGCGAGCAACACCATTCCGTGGGTGACCACCGTCGCCGCCTCCACCCATGACGTCGGCTACCGCACGACCGTCACCCTCGGCAACGGCAAGGCGTACACCGGCGTCGGCATCAGCGCCTCCGCGGTGCCGTCCGCACCGCTGATCGACGGCGCCAAGGCCGCCAAGAGCGGCGTGGACGCCACCAAGGCCGCGCAGTGCCAGGCCGACGCGCTCGACCCGGACAAGGTCAAGGGCGCCATCGTAGTCTGCGCCCGCGGTGTCAACGCCCGGATCGACAAGAGCGCCCAGGTCAAGGCGGCCGGCGGTGTCGGCATGGTGCTCTACAACGTGAGCAGCGCCGACGAGGAGGTCGCCGACGCCCACACCATCCCGAGCACCCACCTCGACCAGGCCTCCGGCGAGGCCGTCAAGGCGTACGCCGACCGCACCGGCGCCACGGCCGAACTGGGCGCCGCCCAAGGCGTCAAGCAGGCGGGCTCCATGATCGCCGGCTTCTCCTCCGGCGGCCCGGACCCGCTCAGCGGCGGCGACCTGCTCAAGCCCGACATCACGGCCCCCGGCGTGGACGTCGTCGCCGGTACGACGCCCGGCGGTGAGGGCGGAGCGTTCAAGGGCGACCAGGGCATCATGTCCGGCACCTCCATGTCCGCCCCGCACGTGGCCGGCCTGGCGTTGCTGATCAAGGGGCTGCACCCCGACTGGTCGCCGATGGAGGTCAAGTCGGCGCTGATGACGACCGCGACCACCAAGGACAGCGCGGGCGACGCGATCCGGCGTTCCGGGTCCGACAGCCCGGCCACGCCGCTCGACTACGGCGCCGGGCACGTGGTCCCGAACTCCGCCGACGACCCGGGCCTGGTCTACAACTCGACGTCCGCAGACTGGACGTCGTACTCCTGCGCCCTCGACGACCACCTGGCGAACGCGGACGGCTCCGACGCCTGCGCCACCGCCCCGAAGACCGACCCGAGCGACCTCAACTACCCGACGATCTCGGTCGGCGACCTCGCCGGGAAGCAGACCGTCACCCGCACCGTCACCAACGTCGGCGACAAGACGGGCGTCTACACCGCCAAGCTGCAGACCCCGGCCGGATACAAGGCCGTGGTCACGCCGAGGACGCTGACCGTCGCGCCCGGCGAGTCGGCCACCTACAAGGTCTCCTTCACCCGCACCTCCGCCGCCTTCGGCGAGTGGTCCTACGGCTCGGTCCTGCTGAGCGACCAGGACGGGCACCGGGTCCGCAGCGCCGTCGCCCTGCGCGCCACGCCGATCATCACGGCGGCCGACGCCACCGGCAAGGACGCCACCGGCTCCGTCACCCTGCACCCGCGGACCGGCTACGACGGCAAGCTCACCACCGCCGTGAACGGCCTGTACACGGGCACCACGAAGACCGGCACGCTCACGGGCACCAACCGCGCCTTCGACCCGTCGGCGTCACCGCTGCCGGCCGCCACGGTCAAGACGGAGATCACCGTCCCCGAGGGCACCACGTTCGCCCGCGTCGGGATCCGGTCCGCCGACCATCTGGCGGGCAGCGACCTGGACCTGTGGGTCCTCGACAAGGACGGCAACCAGGTCTCCGAGCTGCCCGGCGACGGCAGCGACGAGCACGTCGACCTCGAGCCGGGCACCTACGAGGTGTACGTCAACCAGTTCGCCCTGCCGTCCGGCGCCACCAGCCAGCCCTACACGCTCCACACCTGGCTGATCGGCCCCGGCTCCAAGCCGGACCACGCGGCCACCGCCACCCCGGCCGAACAGCGGGCCACCCTGGGCGGCACTCCCAAGGTCACCGTCTCCTGGCAGAACCTCCCGACCGGCCACACCTACCTGGGCCTCGTCGGATACGGCAACGGAACCGACACCTTCGGCAGCACCGCCCTGACCGTCACTCCCTGGCCCTGCGCAAGACGAGCGAGCCGCCACCGGACGTGTCCGGTGGCGGCTCGCCGGCTTTCCGGGGTTGGCCGCATCCCCGGACCACGGACCCGATCCATGCGTGCCGGACGCGGAGCGAACGCGGGCAACCAGAACGCCCCGTGATCCAAACCATCTCGCCGGACAAGTGGCCATGACGTACCGTCAGATCGTTGACAGAGACCTTCGCCGGACGTTGACTGGCAGCACGGCTCAGGGTCACGCCGCTCCAGCTACACCCGGCACGACGCACAGGAAAGCGGCACCCGATGATGTACGACCAGACACGCGCCCAGCAGCCCGCGGACCAGCCCCGGGGCCGCACCGAACGCCGCACCGCCGGGCCGGAGCCACTGCTCGCGCCGGACGCCCGGGACCAGGTCGTCGCCCGTCTCCGGCACGCCCTCAACACCTTCGCCGACACCCCGCGCCAGGCACTGGAAGAGGCCGAGGCCGCCTTCGACGACGCCACCGCCCAGCTCACGGAGGCCCTCGCGGAACAGCGACGCGCCCTGCGGGCCGGTTGGGAGGACCAGGAGCCCGACGCGGAGTCCACCGAACTCCGGCTCGCGCTGCGCCAGTACCGCGAGCTCACCCAGCGCCTACTCCGTCTGTAGGGAGCAGCGTGCCGGAGTAGTGTGAGGGTCACCGAGGGTATTTCGCACTCCGGCTGCCACGCCGGGTCGTTCTCGGTGAGCGACGAACCCCGGGCCGGCCGCACAGGCCGTTCCGGAGACGGGCCCTCATCATGCCGACGACCTCGCACCCCTTCCCTCCGCACCATGAGCCCGTCGCAGCCCCGCCCGCGCGCCTCACCCTGAGGGCCGACGGCACGTCCGGCGCGCTCCCGGCCGGCGCCTGGTGGCCCCGCTCCCGGGACCTGCCGGCCGAACTGCCCGCGCTGACCGAGGCGCTGACCCCGCTGTGGGGCCGTGTCACCCGGATCGCCGTCAACCCCAGGTACTGGCCGGTCCTCCCGCGCAAGATTCCCGCGGGCGGCCACACCATCAAGATCGGCTGGTTCACCCCGGACATCGCACCGCACACCCTGCTGCTCTTCTCCGGCACCACCCGCTGGACCCTGCTGATCGTCCCGCCCGAGACCGACGCGGCATCGGCGGCCCGCCTGATGACGACGACCGTGGCCACCCCGGCCCCGACCGGGCAGCCGCTCAGGCCGGCCGCCTGAGCATCCCCCCGTTCCGTCCGTCTGCGTTCAGCCTGCCTCCACCAGCCCCGTCGCCCGGCCCTCGTCGAGGAGCAGCGCCAGGAGTGGGCGGCCGCACCGCTCTCGTCGGGGGCACGACGCGGTAGATCGGGGCCCGGTCATACCGCTGTACCGCAGCGGTGGTGCGCCCTCAGTGACGGTGTTCCGCCGACGGCGTGCCCGTCCCGGCCGCCGGGCTGCCCGCCCGCTGCCCCTTCTCCACCACCACGAACTGGCCCATCATTCCCTGGTCCTCGTGGTAGAGCAGATGGCAGTGGTACATGTACGGCGTGTCCGGGTCGGCGGGCCCGTCGAAGCGCATCGCGAGCTTCATCGTCGTACCGTTCGGCAGGAACACCGTGTCCTTCGGGCCGCGCAGCTCGGGCGGCGGGGTGTGTCCGTTCACCTCGAGCACCCGGAACTGCACATCGTGCACATGGAAGTTGTGCGGCATACCGTTGTTGTTGCGCACCGTCCAGGTCTCCGTGGTGCCCCGCGTCACCGTCTCGTCCACCCGGTCCATGGCCATCTTGCGCCCGTTGATCCCGGACCGCTTCAGGTCGAAGTGGCGGGCGCGGACCGCGTTCTCGCCGTCCGGTATCTCCAACTCGCGCAGCTTGCTGGGAAGTTCGGATGAGGGGCGCAGCCGATCGGCGGCCCGCAGCTCCAGGACGTCGAAGGAGTCGTCGCCGCCACCGAACCGCCGCTGGAAGGCATCTGCGTACTTGTCGTAGCTGCCCTGCGAGAAGCTGCGCAGCACGGTCCGCTCGCCGACCCGCATCCGGACGACGATCTCGGCCCGCTCCCCCGGCGACAGCTGGACCCGCTCCAGCGACGCCGGCCTCTCCAGGAACCCGCCGTCCGTGCCGACGAGGGCGAAGGGCCGGTCGTCGGAGAAGCCGAAGTCGTACGTACGCGCCGTCGAGGCGTTCAGCAGCCGTAGCCGTATGAGCTCGTCGGTGACCTCGCGGTACGGGCTGAGGGTGCCGTTGACCATGGTGCGGTCGCCGAGGAAGCCCACGCTCTGCATCACGCGGTGGCCCCGGTCGAACTGCGCGCCGTCGAACTTGACGTCCTGCACGATCACGGGCAGGTCGTCGACGCCGTACCGCTTGGGCAGCGTCAGCCGTGCGGAGGTGTCGTCGTCGAGCAGGAACATGCCGGCCAGGCCGCGCTGTACGTGTTCCTCCGTCGCGCCGTGCGGATGCGGGTGGTACCAGAGGGTGGCCGCCGGCTGGTCGACCTGCCACCGCGGGCTCCAACTGCCGCCCGCCGGCACCATCTGGTGCGGGCCGCCGTCCATCGCCGCGGGCAGATGCATGCCGTGCCAGTGCACGGTCGAGGCCTCTCCGAGGGTGTTGTGGATCCGCACCCGGACCTTCTCGCCGCGCTCGGCACGCAGCGTCGGGCCCAGATAGTCGCCGTTGAAGCCCCAGGTGCTGGTCCGCTGCCCCTCCCTGAACTCCTTCTCGCCCGCCTGCATCCGCAGGTCGAACACCCGCGTGCCGTCGTTCTCGACCCGGGACGGCGCCAGTGGCGGTATCGCCAGCTCGTTGCCGAACGACTCCTTGCCGACCGTGCTCACCTGCGAGCCGGTCCACAGCCACAGGAACAGTCCGCCCAGCACGAGGGCGACGACGGTGAAGACCGAGGCGAGAACGATGAGTGCGCGCTTGATCCGGGACATGCTTCAAGGCTCCCGGCCCACCGCCCCCCGGACATCGGGGCCGACCCCCCAACCACCCCGGACCGCACCCCCATACGGCATCGGGGTTTCCCCCGACCCCGCACCCGATTCCGGTCCCGCTCCCGATCTCCCACCCGTTCCCGATGGCGCCGCGCGAACAGACACCGACGCCGGTGACCTCGTACGGGACCGTCGCGCCGCCGTCAGCCGATGTCGTCGGGGTCCAGGTCCGGGCCGACGACCAGGGTGAGCAGGCCGGCGGTGGCGTCCGTGTCCTGCGTCGCGCGGGTGTCGGGCAGGCGGGAGGCGAGGACGCGGGACTGTTTCTCCAGGCCCTGCGGGTAGGTGACCGTCGTGTCGTCGACCGTCTGCGGGGCGTTGCCCGTGCCGACGACGGTCAAGCCGGCCTTGCGCAGTTGCTCGGCGACGACGGCAGCGCGTCCCTGTTCGCCGGTGCCGTTGAGGACCTGGACCCGCACGGAGGAGGCGTAGACGGGATCCTTCACCGCCGCCGCCAACTGCGCCTTGGTCATCTCCTTGTCCTGGGCCAGCGCGGTGAACAGGTCGGCGGCCTGCGGGTACTGCCAGACGACGTTGGCCAGGTCCGAAGGCACGTCCGCCTCGCGCGGGTAGTTGGGCACGGTGAGGAAGGCCAGCCGGTCACTGGGTATGCCCTTGAGTTCGTTGGCGAGGGCGTACAGCGGCTGGATGCCCGCCATGTCGGGGTCCGTGGTGAGGGACTTGGTGGCCGACTTCAGGAAGCCGTACAGGGACTTGGGGCTGGTGAGCTTGTCCTGCGCCTTCTCGACGAGGGCGTTCATGAACTCCTGCTGGCGACCGATGCGTCCGATGTCGGAGCCGTCACCGACGCCGTAGCGGACCCGGACGTAGCCGAGGGCCGTCTCGCCGTCGACGGTCTGGCAGCCGGTCTGCAGGTCCAGGCGCGCCTTGTCGGACTTGATGTCCTGTTCCGGGCAGACCTCGATGCCGTCCAGGGCGTCGACCATGCCCTTGAAACCCGAGAAGTCGATCGACATGAAGTGGTCGATGCGCAGCCCCGTGTGGGCCTCGACGGTCTTGATGCTGCACGCGGCGGCCCCGGACACCTCACCGCTGCTGCCGCCGATCGCGAACGCCTCGTTGATCTTGGCGAGGTGCGGGGAGGACGTGCTGCCGTCGCCCCGTTCGCAGGCGGGTATCTCCACCCAGGAGTCGCGCGGGAACGACACGACCGCCGCCCACTTCCGGTTCGCGGGCACGTGCAGCACCATCAGCGTGTCCGACTGCATGGTGGTCAGGTCCTTGCCGTACTTCGCGTTCGCGCCGTCACGGCTGTCGGAACCGACGACCAGGAAGTTCTTCGAGCCCGGGCTGAGGTTCTCGGGCCGGTCCCCGCCGATCTTGTCGTCCACGTCGGCGGACCTGATGCTGTCGTCGAGGTCCTGGTAGACCCAGGCACCGACGCCGGCGACACCGAGCACGACCGCGGAGGCCACCCCCGCACCCCACAGCAGCACCCGGCGTCGCCGCGACGTCCCCGCCTTCCCTGCCTCCTCCGCCGCGCGACCCGACGTACGTCGTCGCCTCCCCGATCCACTCACCCGCACTCCCCCTCCGACTCGGCCGTCCTGGGCCGTCCTGGCACAGACGTCCCTGGACACAGACGTCTCACCCTGAACAGACCACAGCATCCGCCACATCCGTTGCCCACACCGGTCAACTTCCTGTCGGTGTAAGGCCGGTCACATCAGGACGCCGGTGTGTCGGCGGGGGAACCGGGCCTACTTCAGGCCGATGGCCGCGCAGTCCGCCGCGTACTCGGCGGTGCAGATGTCCTTGACGGTGTACACCTCGTCCTGGATCACCGTGTCCTCGATATTGGCCTTCGTGAGCGCGACCACCGGCACCAGCTGCGACGGGATGTTCTTCTGCGTCGGGCTGTCCACCGTGTCGCGGGTCAGCGCGTCGAACTCGATGGAGTGGCCCTGCACCGCGGCCACCGCGATCTCCGCGGCACCGTTCGCCTCGAGCAGGAACGACTTGTACACGGTCATGAACTGCTCGCCCGACACGATCCGCTGGACCGCCGCCAGGTCCGCGTCCTGCCCGGTCACCGGCGGGATCTCGCTGGCACCGGCCTCTTTCAGCGCGTCGATGACGGCGCCCGCCATGCCGTCGTTCGCCGAGTACACGGCGGCTATGTCGGCCAGCCCGATCGACTCGATGGCCTTCTCCATGTTGGCCTTGGCGATCTCGGGCAGCCACTCCTTGGTGTCGTACTGCTGGGCGATGACGACGTTGCCCTCGAGCTCGCTCAGCGCGCCGTCCTTGAACCGTGCCGTGTTCGGGTCGGCGGGCGCCCCGTTGATCATGACGATCTTGCTCGTGGCGGCGTCGTCGCCGAGCGCCTCGACCAGGGAGCGGCCCTGCACCTCGCCGACGAGCTCGTTGTCGTGGGAGATGTACGCGTCGATCGGACCCTCGGCGAGCCTGTCGTAGGCGATGACGGGGATGTTCGCGTCCTTCGCCTTCTGGACGGCCGACGCGATCGACTTGGCGTTCACCGCGTCCACGATGACGACGTCCACCTGGTCGGCGACCATCTCCTCGAGCTGTTCGTTCTGCTTGGCCGCGCTCGACTCGGCGTTGGCGTAGACGACCTCGCCCTTGTTGTTGGTGAGCTCGGCGACCCGCGTCTTGATGAGGGGGTGGTCGAACTTCTCGAAGCGCTTCGTCGCCTTGTCCGGCAGGAGAAGGCCCACCGTGATGTCGTCGCCCTTCTTCGGGGAGGCGGAACTGTCGCTCGCGCCGAGGCCGTCGACGACACCGCACGCGGTGAGGGAGAGGGCCGAGGCGGCGGCGAGAACCACCGCGTATCGACGGGCGGTGGTTCTGTGGGGGGTACTTGCGTTCACAGCTTGGTGCCTTCCGGGCGAGAGAGCAGCGTGGCGACCGGTGGGTGAACAGCCAACGCGCAGCGTGCATCCAGCGTCAAGCAGCCCTGGTCAACGAGACAGCAACAGCTTTCCATGACAACTCCCCAGTAATCACGGCCTGTTACTGCGAGTAAGAATCCGACCCGAGGCGCTGCGTACTCAGCGGATGGAGACCGCCATGGACGACGCGCCCCGGCCCCCGGCCGCCCCCGGTCCGCTCGCCTCCTTCCTCCGGCTCGTGGTGTGCGGCGGCGGAATCGGCCTCCTGTCCAGCGGGGCCGTGGCACTGCTCGCCGGGCTGCTGCCCCGGGCCGTCGCCAACGCGCTGATCACCATCGCCTCCACTGGCGGTCCGCCGGATGGCGTGCGCACTGGCAGTCGGCAGGCTCGGAGACGGTCGCCTACGCCGTGACCAGCGGCGCGATGCTCGTCCTGCACCCGGTGCAGTCGTCGCCCGGGGCGCTGACCCAGCAGATCGTCCACCTCGGCGCCTCCAGTCTCGCCGGACTCGGCCGCTTCCTGGTCCTGCGGCTGTTCGTCTTCGCGACGGGCCGCAGCAAGACGGCAGAACGGCCTGCCGGACAATGGACCCATGAGCATCGTCAAGATCAACGTACTCACGGTCCCCGAGGAGCAGCGCGAGACGCTGGAGAAGCGGTTCGCCGCCCGCGCGGGCGCGGTGGAGAGCTCCGACGGCTTCGAGTGGTTCGAGCTGCTGCGCCCGGTGGAGGGCACGGACACCTACCTCGTGTACACCCGCTGGCGTACCGAGGAGGACTTCCAGAACTGGATGACCGGGCGCGGACAGGCGGCGCACAGCGGCGGCGGTGCCGCGGAGGGCGAGCGGCCGAAGCCCGCCGCGACGGATGCCACGCTGTGGTCCTTCGAGGTGGTCCAGCAGGCCGCGCCCAAGCAGGACTGACACCGGCGGTGGCGCGCCACGGCCGGGGCGCGCCACCGAAGGTCTCCCTCGTCACGGGCTCAGGCGGGGAACAGCGCCGCACCTCCCAGCCCGCCCCGGCGCGCGGCCCCGCGTGCAGTTCGTGCGCAGACGGCAGCGTTGTCACGCACGTTCGGCTGCGTACGGAAGGTCGACAACCTGGCGCTCGCGGCCCGTACCGAGGCGTGGGCGCGTCAGGAACGGGTCAACCACAACGCCACCTCGGCGATGCCGACGGCGTGGAAGAAGACCGAGGAGCTGGCGTTCCTCAACGACGTGTCGTCGGTGCCGTTGCAGCAGACGCTGCGGCACTTGCAGACCGCGTTCACCCACTTCTTCGCCAAGCGGGCCAAGTATCCGCGCTTCCACGAGCGGCAACGACGCGACATCATGCCCGGCGGCCTCGGCCGTACGGCGGCACGCGGAGACGCACCGCGCCGCCCTTCGTGCCGCCGACGGAAACTCATCGGCACCTGTTTCTGAGACGGCCGTCTATCCGCGATCCGAACTCGGCTCGGCAGTGCCGCCCGAGGGCGTTTCGGCTTTCGTGTGGAGGACCTCGCGGGCCTGCTCCGCGGCGCGGGCGATGCTCTCGCTGACGAAGTCGAGGAAGCGGGCGATGTTCTCGAGGCGGGTGGCGGCCGGGGTGCCGGAGCCGAGGATGCCGACGCCCTGCCGTGCGACCTCGACGATCTGGGCGGTGGACCGGGCGCTGGCCATCATCGACTGGTACCAGACGTCCTCGTCGGCGACGTAGCGCTCGCGGCGGCCTTCGTCGCGCTCCCGGCGGACGAGGCCCTGGCTCTCGAGGAACGCGATCGCTTTGGAGACGGACGCCGGGCTGACCTGGAGGCGCTGGACGAGTTCGGACGCGGTGAGGCTGCCCGCGTCGGTGGTGTAGAGGCAGGCCAGGCCCCGGGCCATCATCCTGGGCGCACCCGACTGCATGAGGACAACACCCTGATGCGCTCCCTCGGCACCTCCTTCGCCAGCGCCCTCGCCGGCGTCATCCTCGCCCAGATGACCACCGACTTCGGCGGCCACGCACTGCCCTCGGAGAACGGCTTCCAGGTCGTCATGGCCATCGGCGCCGGAGCGGCTCTGCTGGCCTTCGTGCTCGCGTCCTTCGTGCCGAAGCACCGGGTTGCGGTGGAGGCGGCCGCGGAGGGGCCGGCTGAGGGGCCCGCTCCGGTCGCGGAGGGCTCGGGGGCGAAGGCGTAACGGCCGTCGCGGTCCGCATACGCCGGAAGGCCGCCGTCCCGTTCCCACGGGTGGCGGCCTTCCGGCGTATGTCTGCCCGGGCGTCGCCTGTCACCGGAGCGTGAAGAAGATCATGGGGTTGTGGTGGCTGTCCCGCAGCGGGTGGCTCAGGGCCAGGGAGCGCTTGACGTCGTTCAGACGGTCGTGGGTCTCGGGGGCGTGCGCGCGGGAGGCCGTGAAGTACGGGATCTGCCGCTCGGCCAGCCATTGCAGGACCACCTTGCCCTCGGTGAACGGCAGTGGCCTGCGGCCGTGGAGGACGTCGTGGACGCAGACCGGGATGCCCGGCGTCATACGCGGGAACAGGTGCCCGAGGTACCAGCGGGCGAAGCGGGCGGAGTGGTCCGCGTCGACGAAGAGGAACTCCGCGGTGTCCGGGATCTTCTCCAGGTTCTCCCGGACGTCGCCCTGGGTGAAGGTCCAGCGGCCGGTGGACAGGGGGAGCGGGACGTTGCGTACGACGTGGTCGACGACGTCGTACGAGTGGAGGTGGCCGGTGCCGTTGTCGCGCAGCGCCTGGAGTATCCAGGTCGTCGACCAGCCGTGGAAGGTGCCGATCTCCACGACGGTCTCGGGGCGGGACTCCCGCAGCAGGAGGTAGGTGATCTCGGCCTCGATGTCGTCGAGCTGGGCCTTCATCGGGTTCGGCGGGGCGAGCAGGGTGCGCTGGCGTTCGCGGGCCTCGTCAAGGTCGGCGGCGTAGGTGCGGTAGAGGGTGGTGATGTGGTCGAGGTCGAGACCGAGGTCGTTGTGGTGGGGCATGCGCGCTCCGTGCGGGGGAGGTGCCGGTGGGTGCCGGTGGTGGGAGGGTCGCGGGGACGGTAGGTGGGGGGTTGGGGGGAGCGCGTCACACTGGGGTGCCAAGTGCCGTGTCGTACCTGGGTATTAGGGGGTGCGGCTCGGCTCACCCCTTCTCGTCGGGGCTCACCAGGCCCGACTCGTAGGCGAAGATGACCAGTTGGGCGCGGTCGCGGGCGTCGAGCTTGGACAGGAGGCGGGTCATGTGCGTCTTGACTGTCTGCTCGGCCACGAACAGGTCGGCGGCGATCTCGGAGTTCGACAGGCCGAGGGCGACCAGGTGCAGGACCTCTGTCTCCCGGGGCGTGAGCGCGTTGAGCTTCAGCCGGGTCTGGCGGCGGCGGACGGGGCGGCGCCGGGTGTAGTCCTCGATGAGGCGACGGGTGACCGACGGGGCGAGCAGCGCGTCGCCGGCCGCGATCACCCGTATCGCGTGGATGAGTTCGGCGACCGGGGAGTCCTTCAGGAGGAAGCCGCTGGCTCCGGCGGCCAGCGCCTCGTGGACGTAGTCGTCGATGTCGAAGGTGGTCAGCATCAGCACTTTCGGCCGGTGGGTGATCCCGGGCGGCGGACCGAGCAGCCGCCGGGCCGCCTCGAGGCCGTCCAGCTCCGGCATCCGTACGTCCATCAGCACCACGTCGGGGAGGGTGGCGCGGCACACCTCGATGCCGCGCAGGCCGTCGGGGGCGTCGCCGACCACGTCGATGTCGCTCTGCGCGGACAGCAGGGCGGCGAATCCCGAGCGGACCATGTCCTGGTCGTCGACGATGACGACACGGATCACGCCGGGTGTCATGGCGGACCGTCCTGCGATGGCATGTGGGAACTCCAACTCCTGTTGCCGAGAGGGATTGCTCGGATCGGCTCCCACTCTCCCCGCACGACAGGGCCGCCCACTTCGGCCGAACGGCCACCTTTCCCGGGCCTCGACGGTGCCGCGCTCCACCGAACGGACGAGAAGGCCGACGGCAGGACCCTAATAACCTCGGCGACATGACCGGAACCCTGCAGTGCTTCGTACTCGACTGCCCCGACCCACTCGCCCTGGCCCGCTTCTACGCCACACTCCTCGACGGCGAGGTGAACCGGCCGGACCGTCGCTGGTCACTGGGCGCGGACTGGGCGACGCTGCACATCGCCGGGGGCCAAGTGCTGTGTTTCCAGGGGGTGCCGGACTACCGCCCGCCCCGGTGGGGCGACGCCGGGCATCCGCAGCAGGCGCACCTGGACATCGGGGTCGCGGACCTGGACGAGGCCGGGGCGGAGGCGGTGCGGCGCGGGGCGCGGGTGTTGGACTCGGGGGCGGTGGGGCGGAGTTGGCGGGTGTACGCGGATCCGGCTGGGCATCCGTTCTGCCTGGTCAGAGAGCGTTTCGCTGACGCGTGACGATCGCGCCGGGTGGGTCGGGGGCCCGACGGTGGAGGCCAGGCTGCCGCCGCGTCCTGGGGCCGACAGGCGCGGGCAGGTTGGCGGCCACCAGGAGTCCTTGGCCAGGAGTCCTTGGCCAGGACTCCCGGCACACACGCCGCCGGGGGCGGGCGACGCCTCGGCCGGGTCCGGCCCACGTCACTCCGCCCACAGTTGCCCGCCCGGGCCGCGCCCTCACCGCCGGTGTCCGGGGCAACCACGGTCAGCGTGTCGGTCGTGGCGTCAACTCCCCTGCGCCAGGGCCGTCTTGGCAGCGGCGCCCACGAACCGTCCAGCCCTGCCTGGTGGCCGTTGAGCATGGGATTCGGGCGTTGGTGGGAGAGGGCGGCGGATGTACAGCGGATGGATCAGGCGAGCTTCTTCAGGAGCTCTGCTGCCAGCGGGGCCGAGGACGCCGGGTTCTGGCCGGTGACGACGTTGCGGTCGACCTCCACGTGCGGTGCCCACGGCGCGCCCACCTCGACCTTGACGCCCACCTCGGTGAGCCGGTCCTGGAGCAGCCACTTGGCCTTGTCGGCGCTGCCGGCCAGTTGCTCCTCGGCGTTGGTGAAGGCGGTGATCCGGTAGCCGCCGTAGGCGTTGGTGCCGTCCTCCCGCACCGCGGCGAGCAGCGCGGCCGGTCCGTGGCAGACCACGCCGACAGGCATTCCGCGTTCCACCGCCCTGGTGAGGATGCGGCCGGAGTCGGCGTCGACCGCGAGGTCCTCCATGGGGCCGTGGCCGCCGGGGACGTACACGGCGTCGTAGTCGTCGAGGCGTACGCCGGTCAGCGCGAGGGGGCTGCGGAACTCGGCGGCCGTGTCCACGACGTCCTTGATCCTGGCGGCCTGCTCCGGGCCACCGTTGGCGTCGGCGCTCAGGCTGCCGGGGTCGACGGGCGGGACGACGCCGCCCGGCGTGGCCACGGCGACCTCGTGCCCGGCGGCCTTGAACGCCTCGTACGGAGCGACGGCCTCCTCGGCCCAGTAGCCGGTGCGGTGCTTGCTGCCGTCGGCCAGCGTCCACTGGTCGGCGCCGGTCATCACGAAAAGGATCTTCGCCATGTGTCCTCCTGAGATCGCTTGGTGACGTCCTCGACAGTAGGCCCGCCCCTCAGGTGCGTCACGTACCGTCGCGTCCCGGCACTCTTCGCACCGACCCTTCGCCGCCAGGCGCTTATTCCGTACGAATCGGCGATAATCGGAGCATGAGTACCGCGACGTTTGTTCAAGCAGCAGCGGCGAGCGACGTACTCAACGTGGTCGCCGCGTTCGCTGGTGGTCTGTTCATCGCCGGCGCACTGGTCTGGGCCGTGTCGTTCGGCATGCGGGTCCGTGATCGGGAGTTGCCGCGGCCTCGGCCGGAGGAGCAGCCACATCTTCCCGAGACCGGCCCGGTCCACGAGATCCGGGAGATGCGGGAGCCGGACGAGGTGCCGCACACGGAGGGCAGGGAGCGGATCTATCCGTACCAGCTGCACCACGCGGGCAGCAGACGGGGCAAGGACCAGCGCCGCAAGCGCTGGCTGCCCGGGTCCAGCGGTTCGTTCGGCGGCGGCGGTCTGGGGCACGTCTGACGGGCGGGCCCAGGTGAGTGAGGGCTGCCCCGCCGACCAGGGGCAGCCCCCGCTCCCGAATATCCGGGAGACGGGGACGACCCCGCGCTGCCACGCTGTACGGGCATCGCAGGCGAGGGATGGAACGGGACGGGGCGGGGAGCGGGCTTGAGCAGACGGCGTTACGTGGCGCGAGGGGTCCCCGGCGGCTACCGCATCTGGGACAACCATGGCCGCCGCTTCTGGGGCGACCACTACGAACTCTGCCCCGACGACCTGCTGACCGAACTGAACGGCAAGAAGGATCCGGCGCGGATCAGCGCACTCCAGCGGCGCTGTCGGGCTGCGAAGCGGTAGCCCTAGCCCTGGCGGCAGAGCTGCCCGGCGCGGTGGCCAGCGCCCAGATGACGAAGAAGTCGACGGCGACCGTGATGACCGACCAGACGGGGGCGTACGGCAGGAACAGGAAGTGGGCGACCATGCTCAGCGCGGCGAGGAAGATGCCGGTGATACGGGCCCACCAGGCGCCCTTGAGGATGCCGTAGCCGACGCCGGCCAGGACCACGCCCAGGACGATCATGATCGTTCCCCACCCGGTGAGGTTGATCTTGTAGACGTAGTCGCCGATGCGGTCGTACACGTCGTCGGAGGCGAGCGCGGAGATGCCCTGGAGGACGGCGAGGAGTCCGTTCACCATCATCAGCACCCCGGCGAAGACGAGGCCGCCGACGGCCAGGCCGGGTCCCGCGGGTGCCGGGCGGTGGGTGTCGTCCCAGGGGGGTGAGGGCTCGGTGCTTCCGGTGGACGTCCGGGTGGTGCCGGTCTGCGACTGGGTGGTGCCGGTCGGGGGCTGGGGGGCGTGCGGTTGCTGGGTCATGGCAGTACCCCGTTCCAAGGTTTTCTCGCGTGCGTGTCGACGGTCCCTACAAGGATCAGCGCGGGGGTGGGGCGGGGCCACGGGGGCGGGCCGTTCGGGTGACGGCGTGACGGCCGGGGTGCGGGGGCGGGTGTACGGACCTTGACTGAAGGAACACGGAACCTAGGCGGCACGTAGGCGGAACCTAGGTACGGACATCCCTGGAGGCTGACATGGCCGTTCACCGGAGGCGCCGGGCGCCGGCGGCCCTGGCCGTGACCCTGACCTTGCCCCTGACGCTGACCCTGACCTCCTGCACCGACGAGGAGACCCCCTCGTCGGTGGCCAGCAGGGCGGAATCGGCGTTCGAGTCGGCGACGGCGGAGGCGGGCCGCAGGCTGGACGAGATCAAGGGCGGCGTGGACGCCAAGGACGAGGTGACACTGGGCGACCCGACGACGAACGGCGGCGACCGCACGTCGGTCGAGATCACGGCGTCCAACACGACCGACTCGACGAAGTCCTTCGCCGTCCAGGTCGATTTCACCGACCAGGACGGGAACTGGCTCGACACGGTGGTGGTGACGGTGCCGGACGTGGCCACGGGGGAGTCGGCGAAGGCGACGGCGCGGAGTACGCGGGCACTGAGTGGAGAGGTGGAGGCGGAGGTGGCGAGGGCGGTGCGCTACTGAGGACGGCCGTGCGGCGATCCGACCCCGCGGCGCCGGACACAATTGGCGGATCTGTTCCACCCCCACCCCGCACGACCTGGGCTTTCACCGGCCCCAGGTGAAACAGACTCTCCACTCACCGAGGCGGCCAGGGCTCAGTCACCAGGTTGGACACCTCGATGCCGCGCCACTGGAGGATGTTCAGGACCATCTCGGAACGTTGCACGAAGACCGCTGCGCTGTCGCGGTCGATGGTCCGCAGGGCGGCTGCCAGGGATTCCAGAATGGCGGCGGCCCGCGGCCCCTTGCCATGTGTCATCGCCGAGAGCACCGCAAGAGGTACGTCCCGCTCGGCCTCCCGCTCCTCCGCGATCACCGGCACGTTGTCCGGGCCGCGCACGAAACGTGATCAACGAGCTACGCCACCACCAAGTCACACCACACGTACTTGCCCCGACTCCCGTTCCTGGACAGCGGCTGCCGGCCCCACAGGTCGGCGCAGGCCCGGACCAGGGCCAGGCCCCGCTCCTCCTCCGCGTCCGCGAGGCTCGCCAACTCACCCGGGGGTGCAGGGGGTTCGGAGTCCGCGTCCCACGCGCCGATCCGCAGGACGCCCCGCGACCAACGGACGCGGAAGACAGCCGGGCTGTTGGTGTGCTGTGCGGCGTTGGCGAGGGTGAACTCCGAGGGTGTACGTCCCGTAGATGCCGCCCGCCGCCACGGAACCCCCGTAGCCCTGGCGTCCAGCGGCGTGCCGGTGGTCCGCGTCCTGTACGGCCGTATGGACGAGTGCGACGCGCCGCCCGCCCGCCCGGGCACCGACCGTGGGGACATGACGTACCAGCAGACTCCCCTGCCCTCCCTGGCCGTTGCCGGGATCCTCGCCCTCGCCTGCCTCACCGCCCCGGCGGCGACCGCCCACGCCGCGGCCGCCACCGTCAGCTGCACCTCCGCCGAGCCCGCACTCGCCGACAAGCTCCGCAGACACATCACCGCCGCCCTCGCGGAACGCGCCGGGACCGTCGCCGTCGGAGTGCGCGACCGTACGACGGGCACCACGTGCACGCTCCGCCCGGACGCCGCCTTCGACTCGGCCAGCGTCGTCAAGGTGACCGTCCTGGCCACGCTCCTCTGGGACGCCCAGCGCCACGGCCGTACCCTCACCCGGCGCGAGTCCGACCTCGCCACCGACATGATCACGCGGTCCGGCAACAGCGCGACGGACACGCTGTGGGAGCAGTTGGGGGTGGAGAGGGTGCAGGCCTTCCTGGATGCGGCGGGGATGAGCCGGACCGTCCCCAACCTCTCGGGCTACTGGGGCCTGACCCAGATCAACGTCCGCGACCAGCAGCGGCTCCTCGCCCTCCTCACCGGACCGGACTCCGTCCTCGTCGCCGACTCACGGGCATACGTCCTCGATCTCATGGGCAAGGTCGTCGCCTCCCAGCGCTGGGGCACCTCGGCCGGGGCGCCCGCCTCCGTCTCCGTGCACGTCAAGAACGGGTGGCTGCCGCGGGCGACGTACGGCTGGCGGGTGCACAGCGTCGGCGCGTTCCAGGGCGCCGGCCATGACTACACGATCACCGTCCTGACCCACGGCAACAGCACCATGTCCTACGGCGTGAACACCATCCAGGCCGTCGCCCGCGCCGTCCACCTCGACCTCGTACCCGACGACCGCATCGAAGACCGGTACCGGCCGACCACGAGGCCGACGGAGGTCGTCCCGCCGCTGCCCTCCCGTCGGCCGGGGTCGTCGTGAAGATGTCCGGGTGACTCACCGCATCAGCGCCCTGATCCGAGTGCGATTCAGGGCGGGTGGTCAGACCCGTCGGTTTTGCCAAATCAATACGAGCCCAAGAGGTTCCGAACACCCGTCCGTTCGTACTCCTCCACGTGCGGGGTTCCAGACTGGAACAGGAGTCATGGTGCTCGTTTCACGGAAAGCGGCGGGAACTCTCATCTTGGGCGGTGCGCTCACCTTCACCCTCGTTTCGCTCGTCTACCCGGCCATGAAGGGGGTCGAGACGGTCAGCAGCGCGCCCTCCCGGATCATCGCCGAAACAGCGGCCGGACCGCTGACCGAAGCCGACCGGGACTTCGTGGTGAAGGTGCGGGCGGCCGGGCTGTGGGAGTACCCGGTGGGGCAGATGGCGTCGGAGAGGGGAACGACCAAGGCGGTGCTGACGGCCGGTCGGCATCTCGTCGACGGGCACACCGCGCTGGACGCCACCTGCCGCCAGGTCGCCGCGCAGCTGAACATCACGCTGCCCAACCAGGCCAGCCCCCAGCAGCAGGGCTTCGTCGCGACGCTCAGGGCGGACACGGGCCGGCAGTTCGACACCGACCTGGCCAACATCCTGCGCGTCACACACGGCCAGATCTTCAGCACGATCGCGACAGTCCGGGCCAACACCCGCAACACCCTGGTCCGGCAGCTCGCCGACCAGGCCAACGACACCGTCCTGGACCACATCACCGTCCTGGAGAAGACCGGGCTGGTCAACTTCGGTCAGGTTCAGGTGCAGGTGACCGCCCCGCCCGGACTCCCAGCCGAGGCCATGACCCCGCCACCGCCCGCACCGGGCGAGCCGCAGGTCGTCCTCACCCCCGCGGCCGCACCATGACAGCCGTCACGCCAGCCAGACCGTCGTGTCCGGGCCAAGTCGCCCCTCCTCCAGCGGCGCGCTGCTGATCAGTACCTCTCCGGGCGGGAGCGGGATCGCCGTCCCGGAGAGGTTCGCCACGCAGCGCCAGCCGTCGTGGCGGGCGAAGTGCAGGACTCCGGCCGGGCTGCCGTCCGGCGCCCACTCCAGCGACTCCCCCTCCAGCAGCTTCCGCCTCAGCTTCAGGGCGGTGCGGTAGAGCTCCAGGGTCGAGCCGTCCACGCCCTCCTGGGCCTCCACGGCGTACGCCTCGAAGCTCGTCGGCTGGGGCAGCCAGGCGCCGCCCGGGCCGAAGCCGTACGACGGTCCCGTCGTCGTCCACGGCAGCGGCACCCGGCAGCCGTCGCGGCCCTTGCGGACCCGGCCCGTCTGTTCCCAGACCGGGTCCTGGAGGACCTCCGGGGGCAGGTCGGCGACCTCGGGCAGGCCCAGTTCCTCGCCCTGGTAGACGTACGCCGAACCGGGCAGCGCCAGCATGAGGAGGGTCGCGGCGCGGGCGCGGCGGAGGCCGGACGGCTCGTCGACGGCGGGGGCGTGGCCGCCGGTCAGGAGCCAGGCGTTGTCGTCGGTGCCGGGCGGGAGCATCAGGCGGGAGGTGTGGCGTACGACGTCGTGGTTGGAGAGTACCCAGGTGGCGGAGGCTCCGGCCGCCCGGGCCGTGGACAGGGAGTCGGTGATGACCTGGCGGAGTTCCGCCGCGTCCCAACCCGCCTGCAGGTACTCGAAGTTGAACGCCTGGCCCAGTTCGTCCGGGCGGGCGTACAGGGCGCGGCGGGCGCCGGGGACCCATGCCTCGGCGACCGCCATGCGGGGCGGGGTGTAGGCGTCGAGGATTTTGCGCCAGTCGCGGTAGATCTCATGGACCTCGTCGCGGTCGTAGAAGGGGTGGGTGCCGGGCGGGAACCCGGGGAGCGCCTCCTCGCCGCTGAGTTCGGGGGCGCCCAGGTCGCGCAGGGGTTCGGTGAGGTCCTTGGCCAGCGCGTGCGCCACATCCACCCGAAAGCCGTCGACACCTCGGTCGGACCAGAAGCGCAGGGTCGTACGGAAGTCGGCGCGGACGTCCTCGTGCTCCCAGTTCAGGTCGGGCTGTTCGGGGGCGAAGAGGTGGAGGTACCACTGGCCGTCGGGGACGCGCTGCCAGGCGCTGCCGCCGAAGACGGACTGCCAGTCGGTGGGCGGGAGTTCGCCGTGCGGGCCGCGGCCGTCGCGGAAGACGTAGCGGTCGCGGGCCGGGGAGCCGGAGCCCGCGCGCAGCGCCTCCTGGAACCAGGCGTGCTGGTGCGAGGTGTGGTTGGGGACCAGGTCGACGATCACTTTCAGGCCAAGTCGGTGGGCCTCGGTGATCAGGGCGGCGAAGTCGTCGAGGGTGCCGAGGCGGGGGTCGACGTCGCGGTGGTCGGCGACGTCGTAGCCGCCGTCGGCCAGCTCGGAGGGGTAGAAGGGGCTGAGCCAGAGGGCGTCGACGTTGAGGGCGGCGAGGTGGGTCAGGCGGCGGGTGATGCCCCTCAGGTCGCCGAGGCCGTCTCCGTCGGCGTCGGCGAAGCTGCGGGGGTTGGCGACTGCTCGCCAGGGAGTGCGCGCGAGGTCGAGTTAGCTCGATCGTGTGATGGTCGGCTCGCGAGCTTGCGGTGCCCTGGGCCGACCGGGTTAACGTGATCGCGCGATCTGGGACGCCGGGTACGGCGCCAGTGTGCGGGGCCCCCGCTCCACCAGAGGATGGTTTGGGGCCTCCCCGTCGCCTCTGGCCGTATCCATTTGGCCAGGTCGCGCAGGGAACTGGCCTCCCGGGAACGGACCACGCACAGGATGCGTGTCGCCGCCCTGGGGTTGAGTACGCCGGGGACCTGGGGGTACCTCCCACGCCCTTAAGGCAGTGGGGGAGCGCCCAAGACCGTTCGGGGCGTGCGGCTGATCAGGCTCACTCATGCTCAGTCCTCAGGAACGGTAGACCTGGTAGATGACGGCCTGGCGCCACCAGTTCGGGTCGCGGGAGGAGAGGTCGGGCGTGGTGGTGCGGACGGTCACGCGGGCTCCTCGGTCGGTGCGTGCGGCGTGCGGGCATACGGGCGTACTGGGCGTACTGGGCGTACGGGGCGTACGGGCGACAAAGGGGAATCTGTCCAGCACGCCGGAAAATTGAACCTCGGAGTTTTCCGGGCTTTCCGGAGTAGATCGTTCCCCGTGTGATGGAATTGTGACGACGCTCTAACGGGCCCCGCATTCCCGCAGGTTGACAGCGTCCGCCGAGCCCATCACGATGTGCTCACACTGTGGTGCAAGTGACCATTGAGCCCAGTGTTTCTCTCAGACCACGGGGGTCTCCGCACCCCCTCCTCCACATGCACACCAAAAATGGGGATACGCATGTCCATAGCGAGCCATGTCACCGCGCGCCGCCTGCTGGGGACGGGCGCCGCGACGCTCGCCCTCTGCGCAGCAACCGTCGCCTCCGCCTCCGGCGCGTTCGCCACCGGCCCGCACGGCGGGGACGGCTGGAACTCGGGCGGCACCTACAAGCCGGGCACGGGCGCGGGCACGGAGACCGTGACCGACCGCTGCCAGTTCTCGCTCGACGGCAACAACTTCTACGACTCGGTGAAGGTCGACGACCAGAACCTCAAGGTCACCGAAGACGGCAAGGTCCACATCAAGGTCCGCACCGCCGGCAACGCCACGACCTGCACGGCCTCCCTGGCCTCCTACCTCGCCCACGGCCCGTCCTTCGGCACCTCCGGCGAGCAGGTCTTCGTCGACTTCGACACCGTCACGGTGAAGCCGGGGCAGACCGACTCCCTCGACATCGCCGTGCCGGACGCGGGCTGCTTCGCGCAGATCGACCTGTACCGGGGCTCGGTGAAGTTCGACGGCAAGCTCGACGCCAACGACGGCTTCGAGCACGGCGACCTGCCCAAGGGTCCGGACCGTCCGGTCATCAAGGACAAGCTGATCGCGGCCTGGAACGGCGGCACGAAGGACTGCACGGTCACGGAGTCCGAGCCGCCGACCTCGCCGACGCCGACCCCGTCGACGCCGGAGACCACGCAGCCCCCGGCGGAGGAGACCACGCCGCCGGCGGACGAGACGACCCCGCCCGCCTCCGAGACCCCGGCGACGGACACCCCGACCCCGTCCGCCTCCGAGTCGACGACGGCCCCGGCGACCACGCCCAACGGCGGCGGCGACCTCGCGGAGACCGGCGGCTCCAGCGCGACCGGCCCGATCGCCATCGGCGCGGTGGCGCTGCTGGCGGGCGGCGCGGCGATGGTGGTGGCGACGAAGCGTCGCCGTACGGCCCGCTCCTGACCGACGCCCGGTGAAGGGGCCCGGGGTGATCACTCACCCCGGGCCCCTTCGTGTGCGGCGGGTGCCGGCCGGAGGCGGGCCGTCAGTAGCAGTTGCGGATCTTCCAGACCGGGGTCCAGTTGTAGCTCGTGCTCTGCTCCCCGATCGGCACGTTCTTCAGGACGTTGCCGGACTCGCCGTAGAACGTCGCTGTCGCGCGGCTGCCGCTCTGGAAGTTCGCGTAGCCACCGGTGCCTCCCCAGTACGAGAGCGAGTAGGTGTGGCAGTTGTAGAGCTTGAACACCTTGTACGTGCTCCTCGTCGGGTCCCATACGCGGGCGCAGAAGGTGTCGTCCGGGCACGTGTAGCCGGGGCCCGAGGTGTAGAAGAAGTCCGCGCCCGGCGACACCGTCGGCGCGACCGCTGCCACCCCCTGGCTGCCGGCGGGCGACGTGGCCTCTGCGGCGCCGGCACCGGGAGCCAGGCTCACCGCCGCCAGACCTGCGGCGGTGCCCGCCGTACCGAGAATGGAACGTATACGCATAAGGACGAACTCCCCCTGTGTGGTGTGACGCCTGGTTCCTGGTCGCCCACAGGCTGGCAGCGCCCTCGTCCCGCTGCCACACGTTGAAGCCGTGCCTTAAACGGAGGTCTGCGCACCGTCGAGGAGGGCGCGTCCCGCGGGGGTGATGGTGTGGACGACGTTCTTGCTGCGGCGCATGCTCAGCAGCAGGCCCGCCCGGCGGAGCACCGCCGTGTGCTGGCTGACGGCCGCGCCGGAGATGCCGAAGCGTTCGGCGAGTTCGCCGGTCGTACGGCCGGTCACGACGTCCTCCAGGATGGCGGCGCGGGTCCGTCCGATGAGGGCGCCCAGCCGCGTACCGCTCTCCGGGGGCGCGGACTCCCGGGCCCAGCCGAGGGTGTGCTGGATGGGGTAGACCAGGACCGGCGTCAGGTCCTCGGCGGCGAGCGTGATGGGTCTTCGGAGGCAGAAGAAGGACGGCTGCAGCAGCAACCCCCGCCCGCCCAGGCGCAGTTCGCGGTCGACCGGGTAGTCGGCCTCCAGCACGGGCGGCTGCCAGCGCAGTACGGGACGGAAGCCCGCCAGCAGACCGTCGGTACCGCCCGCCAGCACGGCCCGGGCCCGCACCGCCCGGTCGGCGTCCACCTGGGCGCGGATCCGGGGCCAGAACGGGGCGAGCGCGCGGCCGTGGTAGGCGTGCAGGGCGGCGCCCAGCCGGCCCAGGGCCTCGAGGTCGCCGTCGGCCAGGGCGCGGGTGCCGGGCGGCAGCGGGCGCGGCAGTCCGGGGGACGCGGCGAGTCTGGCCAGATCCCGGCGCAACCTTCCCCGGGGAGTGCCGAGCACGGTGTCGACGGCGGCCCGCAGATCGGGGGCGCCGCGCAGATCGGGGGCGCCGCGCAGATCGGGGGTGAGAAAGTCGGGGAAGTAGCCGCGCAGCGGCAGCAGCGCGGCGAGCAGCCCGCCCGCCGGACCCAGCCGCGGCCGCACGAGCCGCCGCCACTCGCCGAACAGCAGCGGGGCGTCCTCGCCGATCAGCGCCTGGAAGCTGTTGGCGATCTCCCAGAGGGGGTCGGGGGCGGCGGCGACGCGCACGCGCGCGAGGTCGTCGCTGGTGAAGTGCACCCGCAGCATGGAGGGCTCCGATGGTGGTCGGTCATCGGTGAGTGGGCGAGTGACGGTGCCCCACGACAGTGCCGGAGCCGCACTTGTGCGGACAAGGCGGCATCCGGACGACCACAGGTGCCAGGTGGTGGCTAGGCGCGCTCCACCGTAGCCAGGTACAGCTTCACGAACCGTTCCACGTCCACCTCCAACGCCACATCTACCAGGGCCTGTTCACGCCCGCCCCCGTGGATCTCGGACTCGCCGGGCCGGGGACGCAGGTCGACGATCGTCTGGCCGCGGGTCGGGCCCGGGGCGAGGGAGACCTCGACGGGGAGGAGGCGGGTGCCGATCCCGGCCGGGTCGGCGACCGCGCAGACCGCGCCCGCGTCACCGAGGCCGCCTGAGGGAGTGGGATCGCCGGAAGTGGCCGGGTCCCGGTGGGCGAGCAGCTCGCCGGCGAGACGGGTGCCGGGTTCCGCGCTGTCGCGCAGCCGCCGTACGTCCGTACCCGGCACGACCACCCGCTGGAAGACATCGAGGCCGTACATGGTGATCGGCACCCCGGCGGTGAGCAGCACGGCGGCCGCCTCCGGGTCGTGCCAGACGTTGAACTCCGCGACCGGCGTGGCGTTCCCGGTCGCCACCGCGCCGCCCATGAACACGATCCGCTCGATGTTGCGGACCACCTCCGGGTGCGTACGCAGGAGCAGCGCGATGTTGGTGAGCGGGGCGAGCGGGATCAGCGTCACCGGGCGCGGTGAGGCGAGGATCTCGCGGCGCAGCAGCGTCACCGCGTCCACGTCGACGCGGGTGCGGGCGGGCACGGGCAGGCCGAGGTCGCCCATGCCGTCCACGCCGTGGACGTGCCGGGCCGACCGCGCGGGTTCGATCAGCGGGCGTTCGGCGCCCCGGGCGACGGGGATGTCCGGGGCGCCGGCCTGCTCCAGCACGGTCAGGGTGTTGCGTACGACGCCGTCCACGTCGGTGTTCCCGGCCACGCAGGTCACCGCGCGCAGGTCGATCCCCGGGTGCCGTACGGCGAACAGCAGGGCCAGGGCGTCGTCGACACCGGTGTCGCAGTCGATGATCACCGGGATGGGCTGCTGGGCGTTGGTCGTCACGGCGGGGCTCCTTTCGCGGGTGGGCCGAGGGACGGGCGGGCTCCGTGTCCGCGACTTTACGGCGTTCCGCAGGTCACAAGCTGTCCCTGAGCGCAGTGCGGGTCACACGCGCGGTGCGGGTCACAAGCTGTCCCTGAGCGCGGTGCGGGTCACACGCGCGTGCGGGTCACACGCTGTCCCAGCGTGGGTGCAATCGCGATCACACGCCGTCCCAGAGCGCGGTGCGGGTCACACGCCGTCCCAGCGCGGGTGCATTCACGGTCACACGCCTTCCCAGAGCGCGGTGCCACGCGCGGCGACCTGGTCGGCGATCCGGCCGACCAGCTCCGCGGCCGGCACCGCCCCCGGCCGCCGCCCGTCCCGCAGCCGTACGGCCGCCAGGTCGCCGCCGTCCGCGGCCTCCCGCTCCCCGATCACCGCCTGGTACGGCACGAGCCGCGCCGCGCGGATCCGGGCACCGAGGGTGCCGTGCCCGGCCCCGAGGACTTCCACCCGCACCCCGTGCTCCAGCGCCCGGCGCATCAGCTTCTCCGCCGCCTCCCCCTGCTCCTCCGACACCGGCAGAACGGCCAGCTGCACGGGCGCGAGCCAGGCCGGTGTCCGGCGTCGTCGTGGGAGACGGGTGGGCGCGCTTCATGGGGGGGGACGGTAACAGGGGGTGGGGCGGCGGTGCGATCGGATTTCCGGGGCGAGCAGCGCCGCTACTGGCCGAGCGCGCCGTCCTTTGCGCCCGACAGGAAGGCGTGCCAGCCCTCGGGGCTGAGGTAGAGGGAGGGGCCGTGCTGGTTCTTGCTGTCGCGGACGGCTCGGCCGCCGGTTGAGGTGAAGGCGACCTCGACGCACTGGCCCTCTCCTGTGGTGTACGACGACTTCCAGAAGGGGCTTACCACCTCGGTCACGATGCTTCTTCCTTGCTACTTCGCAGTGCGCTCCGAATGAGCCGCGCACTGGCGTCCGGTGCCAGCGCTGCCGATCGTAGATGGTCGTACGCGTTGGCGTAAGCCGCCAGATCCTCGGGAGCCTCAAGGACCGATGCGCCCCGCAAATTGTCCAGGGTTACAGCTTCGACAGTCGGCTCAGATTCGAAGCTGAAGGACTGGAAGGCGTAGGTGGAGCCCGCCACCGCTCCCGCGCTGAACGGCAGTACCTGCACGGTGACGTTCTTCCGCTTCCCGGCCTCAAGAATCGCGGACAGCTGTTCCCGGTGAATCTCGACACTCATCAACGGGTGCCTGATGACCGCTTCCCAGAGAATGGCGGCGTACGCCGCTCCGCCTTCCTCGATCTTCGCCTGTCGCCCCTGGCGCACCTTCACCAGTTGAGCAACTCGCTCGGGGGCGATGTAGTCAGGAGTCGACGCGATAACCGCCTCCGCGTAGGCCGGAGTTTGCAGAAGCCCTGGCACCAGAACCGGTTGCCACTCCCGGATGTACGTCGCGTCGTCCTCCAGCGCGATGTAGTCGAGGTAGTCCGGTCTCAGGTGTGCCGCGTGTTCGAGCCACCACCCGCGGTGGTTGGACCGCTTCGCCAAGTCCTCCAGCTTGTTGCGGACTTCCGGATCATCCACGCCGTACGCGTTCAGCAGTACCCGAATCTCAAGGATGCGTGCGGTCACATGCCCGCTCTCTATGCGGCTGACCCGGGTCTGGTGCACGCCGAGCATCTCCGCCGCCTGCGGCTGGTCGAGCTTGGCGGCCTGTCGGTACCTCTTGAGCGCAGCGCCAAGTCGCCTACTGCGCACGGTCGGCCGTCCCCCTGCGGGCATCGCTTCCCCTCTCCTGCAAGAGCCGGTCCCAGCGAGCTCCACTCTAGGGCGTGCGAAAACCGCAGGGCGACTCGCAGCATGTATGCAGCTTGTTCGGTTGCGAAATCGGCGACCTGGGTTCTAGCCTCGTTGCACACGCACCACTACAGGGCGTGAACTTGACTATGCGTCAGGGGGTACATCCGCCATGCCCACCGCCGTTACCACCCACCCACGCCGCGACACGTTCCGCATCCCCAAGCACAAGAGACACGTGCCGCAAGCCCGAGCCCAGATCCGGCGGATCCTCAAGGACTGGGCCCTCGACGCCGAACTCGCCCACGACATCGCCACCGTCGCGACCGAGCTGGTCACCAACTCCGTACGCCACTGCCGTGTGGCTCTCGCCCAGGTCGAGGTCACCCTCTCGATCCGGGGCTGCGGCCTGCTGGTTGAGGTGTCCGACCCCGACCGGGAGCGCATTCCGACGCTGCCCGCGGGTGTCGACGAGGAAGCGGCCGGCGGACGCGGGTTACTCCTGGTCGCCGGGCTGGCCTCGCGCTGGGGCCACGACCTGCGCCCGTTCACCAAGTGCGTTTGGGCGTACTTCCTCATCCCCGAGGAGTCCCGTTGCTCGGATTACTGACTGCCTCGCCACCCCTACCCAGCCCCCACGACGCGCGTTGGCGCCGTTGGTCGGCACGTTCGCGGCGTCACCGCGCCGAGCGCGGGCGATGGTTGCCGTTCCTCGCCCGTGAGGCGTGCTGGGAACCTCCGCCCGCGCAGGCGGAGCACCTGGAGGGCGCGTACATGGACGTAGGGGACATCGTGCGGACGTACGTCACTGCGTACCTGTGCGAGGAGCAACCGGCAGGAACGGACGCAGCCGGACGACGCGGTCATGGCCACCTTCCATGACTGGCTCAGTCATGTCGTCGCCTGTAGAGGGGCCTGTCGCACGGAGGGAATCTCCTGTCACCACTCAATGCAGCTGGGCGACAAGCACCGTGAGGCGAAGAAAGCCGCGCAGGTGGCCTGGTTCGGTGGGAGTCCTCGTAGGGCGGGGCTCGTACGTGCTCGGCCAGGCGTTGTCGTACCCCCGGTGTAGCGTCCAGGCCGGAAGTCAGGTTCCTGCTCAGCGGTTGACGGAGGCGCGCGGATGACGAGTACGACAGGCGAGCCTGTGGTGGTGTCCCGGCGCATCGGGGCCCCGGCGGGGGACATCTTCCGGATCCTGGCCGACCCTGGACGGCACCCGGACCTCGACGGCTCGGGGATGCTGCGCGGTGGCGTCTCCGGCGCCGTGGTTTCGGGCGTCGGAGACGTCTTCGTGATGCGGATGCACTATGAGCGCTACGGCGACTACGAGATGAACAACCACGTCGTCGAGTACGAGCCGGACCGCCGCATCGGCTGGGAGCCGAGGCCCGGTCGCGGGCACCCGGACGCCACCGCGCCCGGAACCGTGTGGGGCCACCAATGGATCTTCGACCTACTCCCGGCCGGGACCGGGGCGACGGTCGTGACCGAGATCTTCGACGGTTCGCGAATGCCGGAGGACAAACGCGCGGAAGTGGACAGCGGGCGAGCCTGGTGGCAGACGCAAATGGCGAGCACCCTGGAACGCCTCGCCGAACCGTGTGCCGCCCGGTGAACGCCGAACTCGACGCCCTCAAGGGCGCCCTGGACCGCCAGCGCGAGCACGTCCTCGGGATCCTCGAAGGGCTCTCGGAGGAGGATCTGCGGCGACCGGTGCTGCCCAGCGGCTGGAGCTGCCTGGCATTGCTGCGTCACCTCACCCTGGATGTCGAACGCTTCTGGTTCCCCGGGGTGATCGCGGGCGAGCCGGATGTGGCAGGACAGCTCGCGACGGGCGCGGAGGCGCACTGGTACGTACCCGAGGGAATGAGCGCCGAGGAGGTCTTCGCCGACTACCGGACGGCCATCGCGCGCGCGGACGCCGTGCTCGCCGCCGCCGCGCCCGAACAGGAGCCCGCCGCCTGGCCCGTGGAGATCTGGCCGACCTGGCGGCTGCCTGACGTGCGGCACATCCTGATCCACGTGCTCACCGAAGTCGCCTGTCACAGCGGCCACTTGGACACGGTGCGCGAGCTGATCGACGGCACCACCTGGCTCGGCGGCAACCCCTACGCCGGCTAGTTCTGTGACCGGATTGGGTTCGCCGGGTTCTTCAGGCCGCGGTGGCGAGCGGAAGCCTGCCAAGGCTCCCTGAGACGGTCTGGCTCCCGTCCTGGGCAACGACGCCACGGCGCGGCGACAGCGACATCGCACATGCTCGCAGGTCCCAACCCCGACAAAGGTGACTCGACCGGCTGCTGATAGCGGCCTCCACCAGCGCCTGGTGAGTCTTGTCCAGTCACCGGTACACCAGAAAGGATCGCAGCATGTCCAGCGACCGTCTCATGCGCATCCATAGCGCCGAGTTCCAGGCCATGGCCGAGAGGGTCCTGCGGGCCACCGAACTCACCTCCCGCCTGAACGTCCTGCCCTTCGAGGACGAAGCGGGCAAGGCGGACCTGTTCGAACAGATCCTCGGCAGGCCGCTGTCGACGAGAGTCACGATCTATCCACCCTTCTACACGGACCACGGCCTTCACTTGGACCTCGCGGAACGTGTGTTCATCAACCAGAACTGCACGTTCCTGGACTACGCCGGCATCCGGCTCGGCGAGCGCGTGATGGTCGGACCAAAGGCCACGTTCATCACCGTCGGTCACCCGGTCGATCCCGGGGAGCGACGGGGGTGGCTGAGCGGCGCGCCCATCGACGTGGCGGAGAACGTGTGGATCGGCGCCGGTGCCACGATCCTTCCTGGCGTCAGCATCGGCCGTGATGCCGTGATCGCCGCCGGCGCGGTCGTGACCGATGACGTTCCGCCGGCAAGCCTGGTGACCGGCAGTAAGGCAACCGTGCACCGACGGTGGTGACGACCTCTCCCGGGCCACACCGAGCCCCTGACTACGGGCAGTCATCAACCACGTCGGAAGCCCACGCGCGTTGCCGGCATCACTTACTGGATCCTGCTCGCCGCCAAGTTTCCGCTGCCCCACCCGTGATCGGTATCCGTCAGTTGATGTTCCAGACGGTCGGGAGGGGATTGGGAGCCGTTCGCCAGTCCGACCGGATGGTGTCGGGACCGCAGTCGAGGGCAGGGCGGCGGAGCGATCGGTTTTCCGGGCCACCTCAACCAGCACATCCCCGTAAGCTGACAGCGAGGGTTCTGAACACGCGGGAACCGGAGACGACGGTATGACCGAGCAGGCCATCTACCGGCACTTGCGTGAGATGCGCGACCATTTCACGCCACCGCCCGGTTTCACGTACCCGGAGATCAGCGAAGGCACGCTCGTCATAATGATGAGCCCGCGCCCACGTCACCAGGTCACCGCCAAGGACATCACGCGTCAGCTCGATCCTCAGCTTCCCGAAGGCATCTTCACTTTCGAAGCCACGGACACCGACGACGGCTCTCTCGGCAAGCTCCGAATCCCCGATATCGTCGTCACCGCCCGCGAGGCGATGCTGACCGATGAACCACTGGATCCGCACGAGATCGTCCTCGCCATCGAGATCGTCTCCCCGTCCAACCCGAGCAACGACTACGAGGCCAAGAGCCGCGACTACCCCGCTATGGGCATCGAGCACTACCTGATCCTCGACCCTCGCGACGGCACCTGGACCTACCAGTGGGACATCGACACCAGCGGTGGGCGGCCCGAGTACGGCAACCGTCTCCATAAACAGCCCTACGGCACACCGCTCGCCATCAGCACTGAGCTGGGCACGTGGAAGCTCGACACCAGCGAGCTTCCGCTATACAGCCGCAAGGACATGATGCTCGCCTCAGAACCCGAACCCGACGGAACCGACGACGTCTGACCGCTGACCTGCTCGGTCTGTTCGGGGTGCGGGGCAAGGAACCAGGGACCGTGCAGAACGGGCGGCGGTGCGATCGGATTTCCGGGGCGAGCAGCGCCACCGCTTCCCAGAGGATGGCGGCGTACGCCGCTCCGCCTTCCTCGATCTTCGCCTGTCGCCCCTGGCGCACCTTCACCTCGACGCCGAACTCGCCCACGACATCGCCACCGTCGCGACCGAGCTGGTCACCAACTCCGTACGCCACTGCCGTGTGACTCTCGCCCAGGTCGAGGTCACCCTCTCGATCCGGGGCTGCGGCCTGCTGGTCGAGGTGTCCGACCCCGACCGGGAGCGGATACCGACGCTGCCCGCGGGTGCCGACGAGGAAGAGACCGGCGGACGCGGATTACTCCTGGTCGCCGGGGTCACTGACCACCGTTCTTGGGGCCCAGGCCCCCTCATCGGGCGAGTCCGGCCCTGTCGCAGGCGGGCCGGAGCTGCCGGGTGCAGATCTGGTCGATGGTGTACACGCCGTCCTTGACGAGTGTCTGCTCGATGTTGCCGACCGTCACCGCGCTCGGAGCGAGCAGGACGGACGGGATGTGCTCGGTGGTGGGGCTGTCGGTCGTCGTTGTGGCGACGTCGCGGAGACCCTCCCCGCGTCCCAGGGCGACGGCCATGGCGGCGGCTGCGTAGGCTTCCGTCCTGAAGGGTTTGTACACCGTCATGTACTGCTCGCCCTTGATGATGCGCCGCACGGCGTCGAGGTCGGCGTCCTGGCCGGTAACCGGAGGGAGTTCGCTGACGCCGGCGCTCTTGAGAGCGGAGATGACGCCCGCGGCTATGGCGTCGTTGGCTGCCAGGACGCCGTCGATCCGGTTCGGGCCCAGGGCCGCGATGGCGGCGGACATGTTGGCGTGGGCATTCTCCGAGTTCCAGCCCAGGGTGTCGTACGACCTGGCGATCTTCACCTTGCCCGTGAGGACGGACAACGTGCCCTCCTTGTACCACGCCGCGTTGGGGCTGGTCGGATCGCCGTTCATCATGACGACGTTCCCGCCGTTCGCCTTGTCCTCCATGGCCTTCAGGAGCGCCTCGCCCTGGAGCCGGCCGACCTGCGCGCCGTCGAAACTGACGTAGCCCGAGACCGGGCCTTCGGCGAGCCGGTCGTAGGCGACGACCGGGACACCCGCCTTGCGCGCTTCCTGGATCGAGGAGCGGAGCGCCCTGGTGTCGGCGGCGTCGAGGATCAGGACCTCGACCCCTTTGGTGATCATGGAGGTCACCTGGGCCCGTTGCCTGGTCGCGTCGTTCTGGGCGTTGGCGTACGCCATGGTGCAGCGGGGACACAGCTCCTTCACCCGCTTCTCGATCAGCGGCTTGTCGGAATGCTCCCAGCGGGGGACCGCTCGGCTGGGGAGCAGCAGGCCGACGGTGAAGCTGTCCGCGCCCGCCTCGCCGTCTCCCCCGCAGGCGGCCAGGGACATCGTCATGATCCCCGCGACGAGCGCCGCGACGACGTGCCGCGTACGGATCCTCCTGGCAGGCCCCCTCTTACGGATCCTCCTGGCAGGCCCCCTCTTACGGATCCTCCTGGCAGGCCCCCTCTTACGGGTCCTCATGACAGACCCCCTTGTTCCGTTCGGGGCTCGGAGTCCGCGGGAGCCGGCTCGCGCCGCGGCAGGACGATCTCGCTCCACACCTGCTTGCCGCCGGCCACCGGCATCGAGCCGAAGGCCTCCGACATCGCCTCGACCAGCAGCAGGCCGCGGCCGCCGGTCGACTCCCAGTCCACGATCACCGGCTTGGCGGGCGCACGCGGCGAGGAGTCGCTCACACAGACACGCACCCGGGCCTCGCGCAGCGTCAGGTCGACGCGGACCGCGCCCTGGGTGTGCACCAGGGCGTTGGTGACCAGTTCTGACACGACCAGCAGCACTTCGTCGGTCACGTCCCCGACCTTCCACCGGCGCAGCGTGCGCGCGGTGAACCGGCGGGCGTGCATCACGGCGTCGGGCAGCCGCCACACCGCCCAGCCGGCCCGTATCGGCCGGGTCTTCATGCCGTCGTAGCGCAGCAGCAGCAGCGCCACGTCGTCCTCGCGACGGTCGAGGCCGCCGAGCAGTGCGTCGACCATCCGCCCCGGATCCGCCGGATCGGCCGCGGTGAGCGCGGTGCGCGTCCGGCGCACGCCCTCGTCCAGGGGCAGGTCGGCGCCCTCGACCAGGCCGTCGGTGACCAGGGCGAGCACCGTGCCCGGGGCCAGCGCGACCGCGGTCATGGGGAACTCCGCCTCCGCGAGAATGCCCAGCGGGAGCCCGCCCTCGACCTGCACCTCCTCGGTGGTGCCGTCGGGATGGCGCAGCAACGGTGAAAGGTGCCCGGCCCGGACGAACAGGGCGTTGCCCTGCTCCATGTCCAGTTCGACGTAACAGCAGGTGGCGAACAGATCGGTCTCCATACCGACGAGGAGACGGTTCGCGTAGGAGACGACCACGTCGGGCGGGTGGCCCTCCACCGCGTAGGCCCTGACCGCCGTACGCATCTGGCCCATGATCGTCGCGGCTCCGGCGCTGTGTCCTTGCACGTCACCGATGACCAGCGCCACTCGGTCCTCGGAGAGGGCGATGACGTCGTACCAGTCGCCGCCCACCTGCAACCCCCGTCTGGCGGGCAGGTAGCGGGCGACCGCCGTCCCCCCGGCCAGCTCGGGGAGGCGCCGGGGCAGCAGACTGCGCTGCAGCATCGCCGCGAGCTCCTGCTCGGCGTCGTGCTCGTGCGCGCGCTTGAAGGCTTGCCCGACCAGCGCCGCGGTGGCGGTCAGCAGGGACCGCTCCTCGGGGACGAACTCGTGCGGCTTGTCCCAGCCGACCAGGCACACGCCGGCGACCCGGCCCTTGGCGGGCAGCGGCAGGACGGCCAGGCCTCCGGCACCGACGCCCGCGAGTCCGGGTTCGAAGGCTGTGCCGGCCGGCCACAGATCCATACGTCCGTCCCGCAGGGCCATCTGCAGCGTGGGCAGGGCGCTGAGCGGTGCGTCGGGCCACTCCGAGCGCCACTCGGCACGCCATGCCTCCGGCCAGGCGGCGGGCTTGGGCGGGTCGAGTACGGTGACCATCAGCCGGTCGTTCTGCACCTCGGCGAGTGCCACCCGGTCGGCGCCCAGCGGCTCACGCAGCGCGGTGACCACCACTCGGCTGACATCACGGACCGTCGCGACCTCGTCGAGTGCGGCCGTCAGCCACTGGATCCTGGAGACGTCGTCAGGGCTTTGACTCAGAACCGAGGTCGCCGTCACCACGCCCAGCACCTGCTCCGGCCCGCCGTCGGCGCTCGCCACCACCCGACAGCTCAGGCTCAGCCAGCGCATTTCCCCGGTGGGGCGGCGGACGCGGAGCTCCAGCTCCCGCCGACCGAGGGCCTGGGTGGACGGCTCCACGACCGACATCAGCGCGTGCATGTCCTCGGGCAGGGCATGCGCGAGCAGGGTGTCCACCTTGCCGTCGAAGTCGTCCGGTGCGATGCCGACCAGTTCGAGCAGCGTCTCGTCCGCCTCGATCAAGCCGGTGTCCGGCACCAGCACGAACGAGCCGACGCGCAGACTCCGCAGGGCGGGACCCAGCAGCGACGTCGGCGCGGCCCGGCCGGACCCCGTCTGGAGCCTGCAGGCGACGGCGTCGGCGTACCGCTCCAGGAAGTGCCGTTGCCCGGCCTCGAAGCCGTCCGCGGAATCCCCCACGACGACGAGGCAGCCCAGCCGCCTGCCTTCCGTTCCGAGTGGCAGCGCGGCGAGCGACGCCTCCGCTCGCGGTGGCGTCGGCCCGCCCTCGGGGTAGGAGGCGAGTACCGCGGGGTTCAGCCAGAGCGGCCGGTCGGTGCGGAAGGCCTGCGCCGCGGGTGAACCACCGGACAGGGGCAAACGCTGCGGCAGCTCGTACTCGGACGTGGCGCATCCGGCCGTTTCCACCAGCAGGAGCTCTTCATTCCCGACACCGGGCACATAGACCGCTGCCAGCGCCGCCCCGGCGAACGTCAGGGCCCGCTCGCTCGCGGCGACCTCCGGCACCGGTGGCAGTGAACCGGTGTCCGCGGCGCCGGCCCCGGATACTCCCAGCTCCGAGACTCCGGCCCGGGCACCACCGTCATGAGGCATGTCCGCGACCTACTTCCCGTCCATGCAGCAGGTACCAACAGGTGGAGACCGAGCACCCACGTACCAGAATCGCACACATGGACCAATCGGACAGATCTACTCGATTACTGCATATCGATGGCAGGAGCAGCTACGTTCGCAGATCACCACGGCCGGTGTCACACTGACGACGTGGCCGTCTTGCCACTTCCACGCGGTCCCTTCCAGGAGGACGTCGGGCGCCGGCGTCGTGGCCGTCCGCCTGCTGCCGGACTGCTGCCTGGCAGTACGCGGTGGCCTCGTGAGGAGGCCCGGGTCGGCGATGCCGCTCCACGACCGCCGAACCCGCGTGTGAGAGCGGGGGTGTTTGCCTGGATCCCCATCCCGGCATGGCTGTCCGGCTCGACGCGGCCAGTGCCGTTGCGTCGCGTCACGGCCGGTGTGGCCCCGCCCGGCCAAGGGAGGTCTCTCACATGAAGGCCCGCATACGGGAAGCGACCGTCGTCGTGATCGCGGTCTCGACGGCCGTTGTGCTCGCGGCCTGCGGGGCGGGCGACGGGAACGAGTCCGACGAGGAGAGCACGCCGAAGATCGCTCTGTTGCTGCCGAGCGCCACCACGGATCGTTGGGAGGCACAGGACAGGCCGCTACTCGAGAAGAAGATCAAGGAGCTGTGCGACGACTGCACCGTGGAGCATGGCAATGCCAGGAACGAGGCGGCCATCCAGCAGGAACAGATGAACTCGATGATCGCCAAGGGGGTCGATGTCATCGTGCTGGTGGCCGTGGACTCCCGATCGATCGCCTCCGCGGTCAGGAGGGCGCACGAAGCAGACGTCCCGGTCATCGCCTACGACCGTCTCGCAGGGGGCCCGATCTCGGGCTATGTCTCCTTCGACGGCGAGGAGGTCGGCAGGCTCCAGGCCAAGGCGCTGCTGACGGCCATGGGCGACAAAGCCGCCAACGGCCAGATCGTCATGATGAACGGCGATCCCAGCGACCCCAACGCGGTGTCGTTCAAGAAGGGCGCGCTGTCGGTGCTGGAGGGGAAAGTGAAGATCGGCAAGGCGTACGACACACTCCATTGGAGGACGGAGACCGCGAACATGAACATGTCCGGTGCCATCTCCGCCCTCGGCGTCCGCAACATCGACGGGGTCTACGCCGCCAACGACGGACTGGCCGCGGGCAGCATCTCCGCCCTCAGAGCGAACAAGGTCCACCCGCTGCCCCCCGTCACCGGGCAGGACGCCGAACTCGGAGCCGTGCGGCGCATTGTCGGCGGCGATCAGTACATGACCGTCTACAAGCCGTTCGCGCCCCAGGCGTCCGCCGGCGCCGCCATGGCCGTGGCCGCGGCCCGCGGCGAAAGCCTCGACGAGGTTGCCACGGGCGAGGTGAGGACCCAGGACGGCAGGGCCGTTCCGACGGTCCTGCTCACCCCCGTGTCCGTGACCGTCGACAACATCGAGGAGACCTTGCTGAAGGACGGCGTGTACACGATCCAGCAGATCTGCACCCCCCAGCTCGCCGCCGCCTGCGACAGGGCCGGGCTGACCTGACAGCTGGTTCCGACCGGGTCCGGGCCCCGGGAAGGAGATGGTTTCCGTGCCGGCTCCCCCCTTGCTGGCGCTGCACGGCGTGTGCAAGCGCTTCGGCGTCGTCGAGGTCCTCTCGGACATCGAGCTGAAGATCCACGCCGGCCAGGTCGTCGCACTTCTGGGCGACAACGGGGCCGGCAAGTCCACTCTGGTCAAGGCGATCTCCGGCGTCGCCCCCGCGGACAAGGGAGTCATCAAGTGGGAGGGCCGGCCGGTCCACATCAAACGCCCCCACGACGCCCGGGACCTCGGCATCGCCACCGTCTACCAGGACCTCGCGTTGTGCGGGAACCTCGACGTCGTCGGCAATCTGTTCCTCGGGCGGGAGATCCGCAGGTTCGGGTTCCTCGACGAGGTGGAGATGGAGCGCCGCACCAGGCACCTGTTGGAACGCCTGACCAGGGGTATCCCCGATCTGCGCGCCCCGGTCGTCTCACTGTCCAGCGGCCAACGGCAGACGGTCGCCATAGCCCGCTCGCTCCTCGGCGATCCGCGGGTCCTCCTCCTGGACGAACCGACCGCGGCTCTGGGATTCGAGCAGACCACCGAGGTCCTGGACCTCGTCGACCACCTGCGTGACCGCGGCGTGGGCGTGCTGCTGATCAGCCACAACATGGGCGACGTCAAAGCTCTCGCGGACCGGGCCGCTGTGCTGCGGCTCGGTCGCAACAACGGCTTCTTCGACGTGAACACCGCGTCTCAGGAACAGATCATCTCCGCCGTCACCGGCGCCACGGAGAACGTGCCCCGCCGGATGGCCCCACAGGAGACGGGTTGGTGAAAGGGATGCGAAACATGGCCGACAACACGCGGGCCGAACCCACCGCGCCCCACACCAAGGCTCGTCACCCGCACCGCGAGCGGGCCATCGCCCATGCCGTGGAGAGCTGGGTCGGCGTCTTCCGGCGCAAGCTGAGCGCCGGTGAACTGAGCTGGCTCCCCGTCGTCCTCGTCCTCGCCGCGGTCTGGATCACCTTCCAGGCCCTCAACGAGAACTTTCTCTCACCCCGGAACCTGTCCAATCTCAGCGTGGACATCGTGGGCACGGGTCTGATCGCGGTGGGCATCGTCTTCGTCCTGCTGCTCGGTGAGCTCGACCTGTCGGTCGGCTCGATCAGCGGTCTCGCGGCGGCTGTCTTCGCCGTTCTGAACGTGAACAACGGCGTCCCGGAATGGCTGGCCCTCATCATCGCGGTGTTCGCGGGCACTGTCACGGGAGCCGTCCAGGGCTTCTCCTTCGCCAAGACCCGGGTGCCGGCGTTCGTCGTCACCCTCGCGGGGTTGCTCACCTGGAACGGTCTGATGCTCTACATCCTTGGCACCAGCGGCACCGTCAACCTCGACGAGAACGGGCTCGTCGCCAAGCTGACCAGCCATTACTTCACCAACGACGCCGCCGCCTATGGCCTGGCGACGGTCGGCGCGGGCATGGTTTTCCTCGTCTCGTACCAGAACAGGCGGCGCCGCAGGGCCGTCGGCATGCCGCACCGCTCGCTCGGGGGAATCGCGGTGCGCGCGGGAGGAGTCGCCGTGATCGCGTTCGCCGCCGCGTATCTGCTCAACCGCTTCCAGGGTCTGCCACTCGCGCTCCTGATCTTCCTGGTGGTGGTGGCAGGCCTGGACATCGCTCTCCGCCACACGCACTACGGGCGGCAGGTCTACGCACTCGGCGGCGGTGTCGAGGCAGCCCGGCGGGCCAGCCTCAGTGTGACGCGGGTACAGACCGCGGTGCTCGCGGTCTCGGGCACCATGGCCGCGGTGGGCGGCCTGTTCCTGGCCTCGCGCATCACTTCGGTGAGCACGGGTTCAGGCTCGGGCGTCCTCCTGCTCAACGCCATCGCAGCGGCCGTCATCGGTGGCACCAGCCTCTTCGGCGGACGCGGTACGACCTGGTCCGCGGTGCTCGGCATACTGGTCATCCAGTCCATCGCCTCAGGCATGGCGATCACGGACACCCCCGTCGCCGTCCAGTTCATCATCACTGGCGGCGTGCTCTTCGCCGCCGTGGTCATCGACTCACTGTCGCGGCACTCGCAGGAAGCACACGGGCGGGCTTGACGCGTCTGTTCCTGGCCACGCCGTCCGAACTGTCCTGGACCCGGTCGGGGCTGGTGTTGAGCGTAGTGGTTGGTCTCCCAGCCCTGGTCCAGGGGGAGTTCCGGCGCGGTCGCGGTTGACACGTTTTCTCGAGCCCAACTATCGCCTCTGACCAGGGGTTTGGGAATGAGAGACTGCCGATGGCAGGTAGAGACGAGATAGATACGCGAGCGGCCTTCCGCTCTACAGCCGCACGGACGTGATGCTCGCCCCGGAACCCGACGGAGTCGAAGGCGCCGACGACGTCTGACCGGTGACCTGCTCGGTCCGCTCGGTTCGCTCCGCTCTCTCCGCCGGCCCTGCCGGGCCCGCGTTCGCCGCCAGGACCAGGGCCGCCACCGCGATCACGGCGGCGGCGAAGCCTCGGGTGTAACGCTCGGTGGGGTTGGTGCGTTCCAGCACGGCGACCTCGCTACAACGGCGTGTTAAGCATGCTTAATGCGCGGCTTAACCTAGGGCTGTCGGACTTGAACGGCAAGGGGTACTGGGGGAGTTGGACGATGGCGGACCGCGACGACCCGGGCATCATCGGGCGCAGGGTGCAGCAGTTGCGGTCCGCACGCGGGCTGACGCAGAAACAGCTGGCCGAGCCCGCCTACACCCCCGCCTACATCTCCACGCTGGAGGCGGGCCGCGTGCGCGCCTCCGACGAGGCGCTCAGGCATATCGCGGGGCGGCTGGGTGTGGCGTACGAGGAGCTCACCACCGGGCGCCCGGCCGGCCTCGCCACCGATCTGCGGCTGCGGCTGACCGAGGCGCAGCGCACCCTCGCCACCGGCGAGGCCGGGGCGGCGGCGGAGCAGTACGCCGCGCTGCTCGCCGAGGCGGAGCGGCACGAACTCTCCGAGGGGGCGGCCGTCGCCCTGCTCGGCCTCGGCGAGTGCGCCCTGAACACGGGCGAGCTGGAGGCGGCCCGGCAGTACTTCGAGCGGGCCGAGCGGGCGCACGCCGACGCACCCCTGCCCGCCCGCGTCCCCGCCCTGCGCGGACGGGCCGTCGCCCACTACCTCGCCGGTGAACTCCGTTACGCCGTCTACCTGTTGGAGTCCGCCCTCGATGAGCTGAACCGGGGCGGGCTCCACGATCCCGACGCACTGCTCCTCATCTACGCCAGTGTCATCGGCCCCTACATGGACATGGGTGCCCACGCCCGCGCCGCCCAGGCCGCCGAGCTGGCCCTCGCCCTGGCGCCGCGGTCCGGCGACCCGGCCCTGGTCGCCCGCATGCACCGCTCCGTCGCCCGCACCCTCCTCGCCGAGGGCCGCATCGCCGAGGCCGACGCCTCGCTCGCCAAGGCCGCCGAGATGTACCGCCAGCTCCAGCTCCGTACCGAACTCGCCAACTGCCACTGGATGCGCGGCTACGTCTACGCCCAGAACGGCCGACTGGAGTGCGCAGAGGGAGAGTTGAGAGAAGCCCTCACCATGCTCTCCGCCAAACACGCCGCCCTCTACACCAGCCAGGTCGCCGTCGAGCTCGCCGACGTACTGCACCGGCGCGGCAAGTCCGACGAGGCCGCCGCCCTCCTCCAGGGCGTGCTCAGCGACATCGGCCCCGAACGCGGCGCCCTCCACTCCGCCGCCGCCCACCGCCTCCTCGGCATCATCGCCGAGGACGCCCGGGACACCGAGACCGCCGAGGAGCACTACGTCCGCGCCCTCAGCCTCCTCGAACGGGCCGGCGCCGCCGGTGACCTGGCCGACCTGTGCCGGCTGCTCGGCGATCTGCTGCGCCGTACCGGCCGGGTGGAGGCCGCGCTGGACGCGTACCGCACGGGCCTCGGACACCGTACGGCCCCCGGCACCACCACCCTCGGGCCCGCACCCGCACAGCCCCCTCTGTGACGGTTCCGGGGGCGCGCACGGCCCGGTCCTGACAGCCTGCGCCGCGGAACGCGGTACGTGCAGGCGGGGCTGCGGCCCTGGCTGGTGGTGTCCGGGGCGGTGCTTGTCCTGGTGGGGCGGGGCGGCGGTCGTGCGCCGGCGGGAGCGGTACGCCGACGAGGACGGGCACGGGGGCGGGCATGGGGGCGGGCACGGGCACGGGCACGGGGACGGGGACGGGCACGGGGACGGGCACGGGGACGGGGACGGGCACGGGGACGGGCACGGGGACGGGGACGGGCACGGGGACGGGCACGGGGACGGGCACGGGGACGGGCACGGGGACGGGCACGGGCACGGGCGCGACCACGGGCACAGCCGCCGCGTCGCCTGGCTCCTCACCCTCCCCGCCCTCGCGCTGCTCCTCTTCCCACCCTCGGCCCTCGGCTCCTACAGTGCCGGGCGCGAGGCGGCGCAGCGGGCGGCGCGGGGCGTGGGGACCTTCCCGGCACTGGCGGCCGGGGACCCGGTGGCGCTGACGCTCGGGGGTTCGGCTCGCGGGCGATCTACGACAGCGGGCGGTCGCTGACAGGCCGTTCCGTCCGCCTCACCGGCTTCGTCACGCACGACGCCGACGGCACCTGGTACGTCGGACCTGGCGTCCCGAGGGCGTCGGGGCGCCGGCCGGTCCGTACGAGAAGCGGTAGGGGTTTCGCGGGACGGGTCACGGGTAGTCGGGCGTCGTCCGGGGTGGGCGGTGAGAGCGCCCCGTGAGCCCCTTGGACGACCTAGGCCACGCTTGAAGTGAAGGTGAGGAGGCGGTGGCCGTGCGGCCCAGGGACGACCAGCGTGCGCGCGGTCGGGAACGGGCGGATGCCGCCGACGCGATCGCCGAGGGCGTACGTGGTGCCGGGCCCAGCGAGATTCCGGGACGGCTGTGCCATGTCGCCGTCGAGCTGCTGCCCGTGAACGGCGCGAGTGTGTCGCTGCACAGCGACGGCATGCCGGTGCAGCTGGGCGCGAGCAGTGCGCAGGCCGCGTATGTGACGGAGATCCAGGCGACCCTGGGGGACGGGCCCTGCCAGAGCGCCGCGGAGCGCGGGGAGCCGGTGCTCGCCTGCGATCTGACGGCGGGCCGGGATGTCGGACGCTGGCCGGTCTTCGCCCAGCTGGCCACGGAGGCCGGGATACGGGCCGTGTACTCCATGCCGCTCGGCAACGACACGGTGTGCGTGGGCACACTCGACCTCTACCGCGACGCCCCCGGCGAACTCACCGCCGACGAGGTGCGGACGGCACGGATGGTGGCCGGGGTGATGACAGTGGCGCTGATGGCGCTGCCGCGCGGGGAGGAGTACGGGTCGGGGTCGGGGGTGCGGGACGAGGACCGGTGGCTGAGTGGCTTGGCCACTGACCACGACGAGGTCTACCAGGCCACCGGGATGATCATGGCGCAGCTCGGAGTCGGCGCGGACGAGGCGCTGGCACGGCTGCGGGCCCACGCCTTCTCGCACAGCAGCACGGCACTGGATGTGGCGCGGGATGTCGTGTCCCACCGGATACGGTTCGACCAGGACTGACGGGAACTGTGTGAACCGGGGCGGGAGTTGGGGAGCGACGCCTAAGATCGCGAGCCATGGACACAGTCGGACTCTTGGGGCTCCTCTTCGCGCTCGTCGTGATCGTCGGCGTCATCAGCATCGAGGGCCGGATCAGCCGCGCCGACAAGCGGGTTGCCCGGATCGAGCGCAAACTCGACCTGATCCTCGACCACTTGGGGCTCGGCGAGGACGAGCCCCGGATGGCCGAGGTGGCGGCGCTGCGGCGGGACGGGAAGACAATCCAGGCGATCAAGGTGTACCGGGAGGTCACCGGGGTGGGCCTGAAGGAGGCCAAGGAGGCGGTCGAGCGCATGGGCTAGCCCTGTATTTCGCAGGCCGAGCGCCCGGCCCCGGCCTCAGATCTGGCCCCCGGACCTGGCCCCCAGAGCCGGAGCCGACCCTCAGACCTGCACCCGGCCCTGCTTCCTGACCTCCGCCAGCCGGTGGGCGCCCAGATCCACGGCCGCCTGGGTGGCTTCGTTCAGTACGTCGCCGAGGCCGCCGTTGGTGACGACGATCGCGTCCCCGCCGACCCGTACGACGGCGACGTCCACGGTGAGCGTCAGCGACTCGTCGTCCTCCGTCGCCCCGGTGAGAAGGACGCGCAGCGCCTGCCGGGCGTCGCCGACCTCCGGCAGCGCGGCCTCGCTGACCTCCACGGCCTGCGGAACGCCGCGCGCGGTCGTGGCGCCGAACTGCGCGCACTTCTCCGGCAGCGTCCTCAGCCAGCCCAGCGTCCGGTCCACCTCGGCGGGCCGATGGGCGACGACCTGGTACCGCAACTGCGCCTCGTCCCAGTTGTCGTCGAGCCCGACCACGGCCTGGGTACGGGCCTCCGCGCCGAAGAACTCCTCGGTGTACAGGGCGTCCAGCAGCCGCCGGCAGTCCGGCAGGTCGGTGGTCGCCTTGAGCATGGCGTCCCGCCAGGTCGCGGCGCCCTGGGTCGGCGTCCAGGGCTCTCCGAGGTCGGCGTCGCTGATGAGGGCGTCCCGGGCCTGGGCCTCGGTGAGGGCGGGGGCGGTGGTCGTCGGAGACTGGGCTGTGGTGGGGGTCGCGGCGGCTCTGGCGGTCGTGGGTGCCTTGTCCGGGCCGGCGGAGCATGCCGTCGCGGTCAGCAGGGCGGTTGCCGAGAGGGCCGAGGCGACGAAGGTGCGGGCCGGGGGACGGGGCATCGTGGGGCCTCCTGGAGGGCTGCCAAGATCGGGTGCGTGTTCCCAAGGCACCACCGGAGGGGTGCGGGCACCAGCGCGCCGGGCCGTACGGGTGAGTGGCGACGGCGAGCGCCCGGCAAAGGGCTCGCCGCCCGCAAAGGGCATCAGGCAGGCGGGGTCCCCGGCGCCGGTGCGGTGTGCCCGCCGGGCCGGCGCGGAGCATGGCCCGGTAGAGGGCGTCGCCCATGTGGATCAGTACGAGATCCGAGGGGTCGAAGTCCTCGCGCAGCCGCCCCGTCGCCTTGGCGCGGCCGATGAGCTCCACCATGGCCTCGTACGCCTCGTTGCGACGCTGTTCCAGGGCCTTGGGGGTGGGAAAGGTCATGGTCAGGACGTCGGCGAAGCCGGAGTCGGCGGCCTGCATCGCGCAGGCGGCCTCGATGTAGCCGATGAAACCGTGCCAGGGGTCGAGGTCGTCGAGGGCGACGGCGACCGCGTCGGCGTAGGCGTCCATGCGGTCGAGGAAGACGGCGGCGACCAGGTCCTCCATCGCGGGGAAGTGGCGCAGGATGGTGGCGATCCCGACGCCTGCCTCGCGGGCCACGGAGGCCATGGAGGCGTTGAGTCCGTCGCGCCCGAGGACCCTGCGGCCGGCAGCGATGATCCGGCCCCGGTTGCGCTCGGCGTCGCTGCGCCGGGGTTGGGCGGCACAGTCGTCGGTGGGTCGGGCGCCAGGGGTCATGCCGGTGACTCCAGCAATCGGATCGCCCTGTCCGGTTCCGGTCCCCGGGGCGGGACGGCCACACCCCCGGCGAAGAGCCGGAACCCCGCTGATCGCCTCCGGCGGGGCGCAGTTGGCAGCCGCGCGGCGCGTCAGGGCTGCGTCTGCAACTGGCGTAGCTGTCGGTGGATGTTCTCCAGGGCGCCCTGGCGTCGTCCCGGCACCCGGCCGCGCAACTCCGCCAGGGCCAGGCCGAGTTCGCGGGCCGGGCCGGCGTCCCGGATCTGGCTCCACTGATGGTGGGCGCGGTCCACTGCCGCCTCCACCGCGGGCGCGTCCGGGGCCTGGCCGGCGTGGAGGCGGGCGGAGGCGACCGTCAGCCAGGTGCGGCAGCTGCGGACGGCGTCGCCGGCCAGCATGGCGAGGTCGGCACGGACCTCGATCCAGTGCAGGGCCTCTTCGGAGGCGGGCCCGTGGGTGTGGACGGCCGCCTGTTCGTGCTGCGCGGCGAGGGCGTCGGCGGTGGAGTGGCGGCCGGACTGGACGGCGGCGGTGATGGCGGCGTGCGGATCGCTGGGCGCGGTGGCCTGCGCACCGGTCTGCGCGGTGAGCACGATGTCGGTGCCGACCCCGCCCTCGGGTGCGATCCGCGCGAGTGCGTGCTGATGGAGCTGGTCCAGCGGCGGTCTGAGTCCGCTGCGGAGCAGGGTCGCGACCGCCTTCATATACGCCGGCCCCGCCACCGTACGGCGTGCCGGCGGCGGCGCGATCCGGCCGTAGACCTCGTTGTTGCGGCCGGTGTCGAGGGGGTTGGCATGCAGCCACTCCCAGGTCTCCTGGTCGGCGTGCAGGTCGAGGAGGAGGGCCGTCGACCCCGGGGCGCGCAGGCGCAGTTCCTCGCGGATCCAGTGCCAGGGGAAGCCGGTGTAGCGGACCGTCGAGGGCGTCGTGCGGGCCAGCGCCAAGTGCGGGAGGTGCTGGCGGCGGTCCAGTTGGAGCTGGCCGGTGACGAAGACCGTGAGCGGGTAGGGGGCGGCCGCGGCCGCGCGCAGGCGGGTGAGGACGGCCTGCGGCTCCAGGGGGTCGGCGAGTTCGACGACGTTCGCGGTGTCGGTGCCGGACAGCACGCCGGGCGGCACGGCCGCGAGGACGGGAAGCACGGACGCCGCGTCCACCAGACAGCCCTTGGCTGCCGGCGCGGCGGCGAGCAGCAGCACGGTTCCGGGCATCGGTCCCTCCCCATCCCCCGTCGATCACGTACGTCAGCACCGTAACCGCTGCGGCTGCAAAGGGGGATCTCAGGCCTGCAAACGTCCGTTTCCGTCCGCATTGGCGCCGCCGGCACTGTTCCTCCGTACGGCGAACACCGTGGTGTCGTCGGCGAGATGCCCACCGCAGTGCCGCAACGTGCCGTCACGGACGGCGGCGACCAGGCGCGGAGGTTCGGCGGTACGCGGGTCGGCGGCCACGGCCCGGGCGACCTCGGCGGCCAGCGGGTAGAAGACGCCGTCACCGTCCCGGGCCTCGGTGACACCGTCGGTGGTGAGCAGCAGGGTCTCGCCGGGCGCGAGGGCGACACGGTGGACGGGCGGTGGCGCGGGGTTGACGGCGAGTTCGCTGAGGCCGAGGGGGAGTCCGTCGCCGGGCGGGAGGGGGCGTACTCCGGACGGGCCGACGACGAGGGGTGGCTCGTGCCCGAAGATGACGACGTCGACCGCACCGTGGTCGTCGTCGGGGAAGTCGAGCAGGACGGCCGTGGCGAACCGGTCGCCGTCGTCGCGGCGGGCCCGCGCCGGCAGGGGCGGCCCCGCCGCCCAGGCGGAACCGAGCCGGGTACGGGCCGGGCGCCCCGGGACCGGCGGGGCCGCGACGGCGGAACGCAGCGCGGCGCGCAGGCGGGCGTGCCGCTGCATACGGAGTTCCAGGCGGGCGGCGACCGTCGTGAGGTCCGGCTCGTGATACCCGGCCTCGCGGAACGTGCCGAGCAGCGCGGCCGCCGCCTCCACCGCCTCCAGGCCCTTGCCCTGTACGTCGCCGACGAGGACGCGGGTGCCGTGCAGGCCCAACTGGATGTCGTAGAAGTCGCCGCCGACGCGGGCCTCGCTGTCGGAGGTGAGATAGACGGCCGCGTGGTCGAGGCCGCCCCAGTCCGGGGGCAGCGGGCGCAGCACGGTACGGCGGATGGTCTCGGCGACGTCCCGCATGTGCAGCATGCGCCGCTCGCCGCGGATCCGCACCGTGCAGGCGAGGGTGGCCAGCACGCCGCCGACGGCGACCAGGATGAAGTCGGGCAGGCCGCTCTGGTACTCGTACGGCCAGGCGCTGTCCGCGACGACGTACGTCAGCAGCGCGAACAACGCGAACACGGCCGTCCCGGCCACCCCGCAGATCGCGGCGGCGATACCCGGCACCAGCACGATCCAGGAGATGATCCGGAACTCGGCATCGGTGTTGGAGTCGGCCAGCACGATCACCCCGAGCAGCAGCAGCGGCGGCACCCAGGCGACACTCCGCCCACGCACCCGCAGCAACAGCTGCCGCCGATGTACATCATCTCCGCCGACGCCTGCGAACCCCCGATACGGCCGGGTGAGCGGCCCCCGGCGACGACGCCCGCCCCCCGGCACGCGCACCCGACCGCCGCCACTCTCGCTCACGGCCCTCATGCGCCTCAGCGAAACACGACGTCCCGCGGGCCGCATCCGCTCCCGGCCGGGGCCTCCGGCGAACCGGCCGGGAGGACGGCGACGGCAGCTTGTCGGCGGGGCTCGACGGAACCCTTCGCCCGGTCGCAGCCAATCCGACGGGCGCCTCCGGCGGCAGGACGCCGGAGGCGCCCGTGAACCCCCGAACACACCCCGACACCACCGACTTGCCACCAGCCCCCCACAGGTGTGCTCTGGTAGGGCGGGGGCGAGGAGAGAGGAGTGCCTTCTCATGGCTCATGCGGCACCCGCGCGGCGCGGCACGCCCCAGCGCACACCCGATGTCTTCAGCGCGCGAACCCATCAGGCCGCGAAGGTGGCCGTGCCCGTCGTGCTCGGGCTCGTCTACGGCTACTGGGCCGCGGCCAACCGGCGTGGCGGCGGCGAGATCACCGGCTGGAACCTGCTGTTCGGGTTCGTCACCGCGTTCGCGTTCATGGCGCTCTACGTCGCCGTACGCGCCCTGTCACCCCTCATGAAGCGCGAGCTGCACGCGCTGCTGTGGACGGCGTTCGCGGGCTCGGCGTTCGGCTTCCTGTACAACCAGACCGGCGCGACGGTACTGCGCTCCACCGTGATGGCACTGGTGGTCGCGGCGGGCTTCTTCGTGGTGATCTTCTACCGCTACTACACACACGAGGACGCGGAAGGCCACCGCATCCGTTGAGGCTACGCACGGTTCGGCGCACGGTTCGGCCCCGGTGCCCGCTCGGGCGCCGGGGCCGAACCGTTCCCTTCCTCTCCCCAAGTCCTCTCCCCAAGTCACGAAGCGTCCCCAAGTCACCAAGCGCTTCCGCTCACGCTCCAGCTCCACGAACCGGAGATGCTCCAGGAACCGGACGCGGACGCGCGTCCGAGCAGGTCGGCACCCCGTGCCCGCCGGTGTCCACGAACGCGGCGCCGGCCCAGGCCTGCGCGCCGACGAGCCAGTACCAGTACGGGTTGCCGTTGACGTGCCGTCCGCGAACCTTGCAGTCGACACGGTCCTCGCTGCCCGGTGACACCCGCGCGACGACGGGTGATCGGGTGGTGGGCGCCTGCCGCAGGTTGAGGTCGGTGCGGGAGATGATGGTGCCCCGGACCGGGCCGCCGCCACGCCCTTCGCCACCTCGTCCTTCGGTGGTGGCCGGCGGGGCTGCCGCTGCAGTGGTGCCCGCCGCTGTGACGGCGAGGGTGCCACCGGTGAGCAGGGCCGCGGCCAGGATCCGCAGGGCCGGAGTGGTGCGCACAGATCGGCCTCCTTCTCCCCAGAACCAGGAAACACCCGTTCGGGTGAACGCTCCACCGGAGCAAGGAATCCCCAGCTCGGCGCACGTCTGACCGGCTCGGCGCACGTCTCCCAGGACGGCGCGCCCGTACGGCTTGACGCATGCGCCCATATGCAGTCACCCCGCTCGCACGGCCGCCCCGGGGCGACTTGCCTGAAACCGTGTCCCCACGACTCCGGAACGCCCTGTCGGCCGCGCTGATCGCCCTGTCCTGCCTCCTCGTGCCGTTCGGGGCGCTGGCGGCCTGGGTGACGTACGGGCTGGCCGACACCGGACGGTACGTCACCGCGATGGCGCCGCTGGCCGCCGATCCGGACGTACAGAACGCGGTCGCGCAAGCCGTGGGCGACGGCATCATGCGGGAGATCGACCACGGGACCGACCAGGAGCCCCTGCCCACCGGCACCCGCCCCTTCGTGCAGGACGCGGTGCGCTCGTTCACCCGGACCGACGCCTTCCGCACGGCATGGGACGCTAGCAACAGGGCCGTCCACGAGGCCGTGTTGAGCGCACTGCGGGACAAGGGGGACCGCGCGGTCACCGTCGACCTCGCTCCCGTCACCGCCCAGGTCAAACGCCGACTCACCGACGACAACGTCGCGTTGGCGCACCGTATCCCGGTCAAGCATACCGAGGTCGCCATACTCCCGGCCCGTGATCTGGACCGGCTCCGGAAGGGGTACGACGTGCTCGAGGTCGCCGGTTTCTGGCTCCCGGTCACAGCCGCTGTGCTGGCCGTCACCGGCATCACGGTCGCCGCCTGCCGCCGCCGCGCGGTCACGGCGACGGCTCTCGGCACGGCACTGGGCGGCGCGTTCCTGGACCTCGCGGTGGTGATCGGCCGCCATCTCACCCTGGCCGATCTGCCGGACGAGATCCACCAGCCGGCCGCGGGCGCGGTCTACGACGCCCTGACGGCCACCCTGCGCACGGTGGCCTGGCTGCTGGTCGCACTCGGCCTGACAGTGGCCGCGGGCTGCCGGCTCACGGCGTACCTCGTACGACACCGGCGAGCGTCCGCAGCGCCGACCTCAGATCCGGCTCCGCGGCCGACGCGAGCCCAAGTCTGACGGCGTCCGGCGTGCGGTTCGGATCCACGACGAACGCCGGCCCGGGGGTGACCGCGATGCCGTGCGCGGCGGCAGCGGCCGTGAAGGTGTCGGCACGCCACGGCGCGGGCAGCTCCCACCAGGCGAAATAGGCGCGCGGATCGGACCGTACGGCGCACCCCCGCAACTCCTCCGCGACGATCCGCTGTCTGCCCGCCGCGTCCGCCCGCTTGGCCGCGACCAGCCGCCGCACGGTCCCGTCCGCCACCCACCGCACGGCCGCCTCCAGCGCGAACCGCCCCGCACTCCACCCACCGGACCGGATCGCCGCCGCCACGGCCTCGCCCCGGTCCGCCGGTACGACGACGAAGCCGACGGTGAGTCCCGGGGCGACGCGCTTGGAGAGACCGTCGACGACGTAGGTGAGGCGGGGCGCGTGGACGGCGAACGGGTCGCCGTCGGCGAGGAAGGACCAGATGCGGTCCTCCACGACGGGAATGCCCAAGTCGCCGACAGCACCGGCGAGTTGACGACGCCGCTCGTCGCTCATGGTCAGGGACGTCGGGTTGTGCAGCGTCGGCTGGATGTACAGGGCGGAGAGGGGAGCGCTGCGATGAGCGGCGGCCACGGTCTCCGGCCGGAGACCGTCCTCGTCCCCCGCCAACGGCACCAGCGTGCTGCCGAGCCGGGCGGCGATCTCCTTGACCACGGGATACGTCAACGTCTCGACGCCGACGCGGCCGCCGGGCCGGACGAGGGAGGCGAGGGTGGCGGCGACGGCCTGGCGGGCGTTGCCGGTGAAGAGAAGCTGGTCGGGGCCGGGCTGCCAGCCGGGGGTGGCGAGGAGGCCGGCGGCTGCGTCCCGGGCCGGCGCGGTGCCCTCGGCGCGGGCGGGGAGCATGGCCTCCGCCAGGACGTCGGGGCGCAGGAGGGGCGCGAGGGTGGGGGCGAGGAGCTCCGACTGGCCTGGGGCGGACGGGTAGTTGAGCTCCAGGTTCACCGGTGCGGCGGTCGCGGGTTCGGTGAGTGCGCGGCCGGCGGGGCCCGGGACAGTGGCGGCGCGGACGAAGGTGCCGCGGCCGACCTCGCCCACGACCAGTCCCCGCCGCACGAGTTCGGAGTACACCCGCCCCGCCGTCGACGCGGCGACCCCGCGCCGCCGGGCGAACACCCGTTGCGGGGGCAGCCGTTGACCGGGCCGGAGACGTCCGGCGGTGATGTCGTCGGCTATGCGGTCGGCGAGGCGCCGGTAGTCGTCCACGAAACTCTCCCCCTGAGATTGCACCGAGCACAAAGATCTTATTGCACCGAGGAGTTGGGCCGATCTAGGGTCGTCCACATGAGCCCCTTCCTCGCATACGAGGACAAAGGCGGCGACGACAGTTCACTCGTCCCCCTTGTCCTCGTCCACGGCCACCCCTTCGACCGCACGATGTGGACCCCGCAGACCGAGGCCTTCTCCCCCGCCCGCCGGGTGATCGCCCCCGACCTGCGCGGCTACGGCGCCTCCCCGGTGGTCCCCGGCCGCACGCTCCTCTCCGACTTCGCGCGGGACATCGAGGCGCTCCTGGACGAGCTGAAGGTCGAGACGTTCGTGCTCGCCGGGCTGTCGATGGGCGGCCAGATCGTCATGGACTGCTACCGGCAGTTCCCCGACCGGATCCGGGGCCTGGTCCTCGCGGACACGTTCCCGGCGGCGGAGACGGAGGACGGGAAGAGGTCCCGCAACGCGATGGCGGACCGGCTGCTGCGCGAGGGCATGCGCGGATACGCCGACGACGTGCTGGAGAAGATGGTCGCGCCGTACGCCGCCCCGGAGGTGAAGACCCACGTCCACCGCATGATGACGACGACGTCCCCCGAGGGCGCGGCCGCGGCCCTGCGCGGCCGCGCCGAACGCCCCGACTACCGGGCCCTGCTGACCCGGGTCACGGTCCCGGCCCTGGTGGTCGTGGGCACGGACGACGAGTACACGCCGGTCGCCGACGCGGAGGCGATGCATGCGGCGTTGCCGGACTCGACGCTGCGGGTGATCGAGGGGGCGGCGCATATGCCGAACCTGGAGCGTCCGGGGGAGTTCAATGGGGTGCTGGGGGCGTTTCTGACGAAGGTGGACGGTCGCTCGTAGGCTCGGTGCCGTGACTGACCATGGAGTGCACCCCTTTCCCGACAAGTGAACAGGTGGCGGGTGGGCATGGGCCGGGGGTCCAGGGGGCGGAGCACCCTGGGGGCGGCAACGGGGCAGGGCCTCGCGCATGGTTCGCCGGTCTGCTGCTCGCCGGCGTGAGCGTGATCGTCGGCTGCCGACTCGCCGACACCGACGGCATCACGCCCGTCCCCCAGCTCCTCGCCTTCCTGCCCTGGCTACTCGCGCCCACCGCACTGGCCCTCCTCCTCGGCCTCGCCTCCCGTTGGTGGACCGGCGTGGTGTGGAGCGTCGCGGTCCTCGGCCTGCTGGCCTGGTTCATCGAGCCGTACGGCAAGACCGGCGAACCCGGCGGCCCCGCCCTCGCCTCCTTCACGGTCCTGACCTCGAACGTCGAGTTCGGCCACGCCACCGACGCCCTCGTCGCCACCGTCCGCCGCGAGAAGCCCGACCTCGTGTTCGTGGAGGAGTGCGAGTACACCTGCGACGCCACGCTCAAGGAGACCCTCGCGTCCGACTACCGTTCCTGAAGACTGAGCAGGAGCGAGCCCGATCAGCCGCAGCCCCGAACGGTCCTGGGCGCTCCCCCACTGCCTTAAGGGCGTGGGAGGTACCCCCAGGTCCCCGGCGTACTCAACCCCGGGGCGGCGACACGCATCCTGTGCGTGGTCCGAGCCCGGGAGGCCAGTTCCCTGCGCGACCTGGCCAGGTGGGTACGGCCAGTGGCGACGGGGAGGCCCCAAACCATTCTCTGGCGGAGCGGGGGCCCCGCACGCTGGCGCCGTACCCGGCGTCCCAGATCGCACGATCACGCTAACTCGGTCGGCCCCGAGCGCCGCAAGCTCGCGAGCCGACCATCACACGATCGAGCTAACCCGACCTCGTGCACACTCTCCTCGGAGCAGCTGCCAACCCCCACCGCGAGGCCCGCATCGCCTGGCCCGCACCGCCCCGGCGTTGGGCACGCAGATCGACCACGTACTCGTCTCCGAGGACCTCTCCGCCCGCACGGTCCGGTTCCTCGACCTGGCCGACACCGACCACCGTGCGCTGCTCGTCGACATCACGCTTCACCAGCGCCGATGACCGGAGCAGGCGTGCCCATAATGGGCGCATGTCCCGCGAGTTCCCCATCGGCCTGACGCCCCCCGACTGGCTGGTCCGGAACCTCCGGCCCCAGCAGGCGCCCGTCAACCGTGCCGCCATGGCCCGCGCCGCGATCGCCATGGCCGTCCCCCTCGCCATCGGACTCGCGACCGACCACACCGCCTACGGCGCCGTCGCCTCCATGGGCGCCCTGTCCGGCGTCATCGGCGACACCGCCGACGCCTACCGCATGCGGATCCTGAACATCGCCGTCCCGCAGCTCTTCGGTGCCATCGGCATCACCCTGGGCTCCGCCGTGTACGGCCACGGCTGGGTCGCCGTCGCCGCGGTCACCGGCGTCGCGCTGATCTCCGGGATGATCTCGACGATCGGCGCGGTGGCCTCCGTGTCCGGACTCCTGCTGCTCCTCAACTCGGTCGTCGGCGCGGGACTGCCGCTGCCGGGCGCGTGGTGGCTCGCGCCGATCCTGGTGGCGGGCGGCGGACTGCTGGTCCTGCTCCTCGCCCTGCTCGCGTGGCCCCTGCGCTCCGGGGTGCCGGAGCGGGTCGCGGTGGCCGACACCTACCGGGCGGTCGCCACGCTGCTGGGCGGCTGCGGCGACGACCGGACAGCGGCGTACGACACCGCCCGGCACGCCGTCACCCTCTCTCTGAACCATGCCTACGACCTGGTCCTCGCCCACCGCACCCGCCAGCACGGCCAGAGCCCCGAGCTCACCCGTCTGCTGGCCCAGTTGAACGCCATCACCCCGGTCGTCGAGGCCGCCCCGGCCGCCCATCTGTCCGGCACCCCCCTCCCGCCGGAGATCCCGGCAGCCGTACGCCACCTCGCCTCGGCCGTGGAGACCGGCTACACCGGCCCGATAGGGCTGAAGCTCCCCACCCCGACCACCGAGACCGCCCGCGCCGTCGACCACGCCCTGCGCCACGCCGCCGACGTCGTCACCGCCCCGGACATCGACCCGCGCGGCATCGACGACGCCTCGGCCTCCCCCACTCTCGACTTCGCTCGAGCGGGAGGTGCCCCCATCGCCGCCCTGCGCATCCGCACCGCCCGCGCCGCCCGCAACGTGACCCTCTCCGCCGCGTCCTGGCGCTACGGCCTGCGCCTCGCCCTCTGCATCGGCGCGGCGCAGGTACTCGTCTCGCTCATCTCCGTCCCCCGCTCCTACTGGGTCGCCCTGACCATCACCTTCGTCATGAAGCCCGACTTCGGCTCGGTCTTCTCCCGGGCGCTGCTGCGCGCCCTCGGCACGGTCGCAGGCCTGGTGATCGCGGCAGCCGTCCTCGCGGAGGTGCCCCGGGGCTGGTGGGACGTACCGGTGATGCTGCTGCTGGCGCCGCTGATCCCGGCGTTCACACCGCGCGGTTACGGCTATCAGACGGCGGCGATCACACCGGTGATCCTGCTCCTGTCCGACGTCCTGAACCGCGAGGGCACGGCCCTGCTCCTGCCCCGCCTGGTGGACTCCCTGATGGGCTGCGCGATCGCGCTGGTCGCCGGGTATCTCCTGTGGCCGGAGAGCTGGCACACCCGGGTCGGCGACCGGCTCGCGGACGCGGTGGCGGACACGGCACGCTATGTGGAGGGCGCGTTCGGGCCGGACGCCGTGGATCCGCCGGCCCGCGCCCGGATGCGGCGCCGCCTCTACCGGGACCTCTCCGTCATCCGTACGGAGTTCCAGCGCGCGCTGACCGAGCCGCCGCCGACCGGACGGCTGGCGGCGGCCTGGCTGCCGCTGGTCGTCGCCGTGGAACGGATCGTGGACGCGACGACGGCGGCCCGGGTACGGGTGCGGCACGGGGCGGCCCCGCCGTCCCCGCCCGAGGTGGACCAGGTCGCGCTGCAGCTGCGGGAGCTGGCGGAGGGCGTGCGGGAGGCCGAGGTGCTGGTGGAGGTCCGTACGGATCTCACCGGCCCGGCGGGCAGTGTGCTGGAGCCGCTGCGGCAGGAGGTGGCGGCGGCACGGGCGATCGCGTCGCCGCGCTGAAGTCCCGCTGAAGTCCAGCTCACACAGGTGGATGCGGCCGCCCTGTGCAGGAGGGCGGCCGCACCAGGTGGGGGGGGTCCTGGAGCCGGCCCCAGCGGCCGGACTTCTGCAGGGCTCAGGAGCCGATGGCGCACCCGTCCGCGCGCCACACGGCCACGACCGCCGGACGGACGAGCTTGCCGGGCCCGTCGGGCCAGGTGCTGGCGGGGTTCTCGACGGACGCCCCGTCGATCTCGCCCGGGTGCTGCACGGCGACCAGGACGCGGCGCTCCTGGATGATCGGCCCGCAGGTCTCGGCGCCGGCCGGCATGGTCAGGAACTGCTTCAGCTCACCGCGCCGCGAACCGCGGGTGGCGACGCCGAAGAGGCCGTCGTGGACGCCGAGCTGGGCGCCGTCGGTGGAGATCCACAGGTTGCCGTAGGGGTCGAAGGCCACGTTGTCCGGGCAGGAGATCGGGCTGACCTTGTCCTTCGGGAAGCCCGCGAAGTAGGTCGCCGGGTCGTTCGGGTCGCCGGCGACGAGGAACAGGGACCAGGCGAACCTGGTGCTCTCGGGCCGGTTCCAGCGCTCGGTCAGCTCGAGGACGTGCCCGTGCTTGTTGCTGTTGCGCGGGTTGGCCTCGTCGGGGCCCGCCTTGCCGGTGGCGCCGCGGTCCTTGTTGTTGGTGAGGGCGACGTACACCTTGCCGGTGAGCGGGGAGGGCTCGATGTCCTCGGGCCGGTCCATCTTGGTGGCGCCGACCTTGTCACCGGCGAGCCGGGTGAAGACGAACACCTCCTCGGCGGTCATTCCGTCGACGTGCGAGACGGCGCCCTTCGCGGTGGCGGTGGCCAGCGGAATCCACTCGCCGCTGCCGTCGAACTCACCGTCGGAGGGCAGCTTGCCGGTGCCGTCGATCTCGATGGCTGGGGAGTCACCGGTGAGCTTGGCGACGTAGAGGGTCCCCTCGTCGAGGAGGGAGAGATTGTGCTCGCGAACGGCCCGGCTGGTCCCGTGCTTCATCCGCTTGCTGCTGACGAACTTGTAGAAGTAGTCGAAGCGCTCGTCGTCACCGGAGTACACGACCGGCCGCCCGTCGGCGGTGAGCCGCACGGTCGCGGCCTCGTGCTTGAACCGCCCGAGGGCGGTGTGCTTACGAGGAGTGGAGGAGGGATCGTACGGATCGAACTCGACGACATACCCGAACCGGTGCACCTCGTTGGGCTCCTGGGCGACGTCGAACCGCTTGTCGAAGAGCTCCCACTTGCGCTCGGTGCCGCCGGTGCCGATGCCGTACCGCTTGTCGGTGGCGCGGGTGGCGTTGCCGAAGTACTGGTTGAAGTTCTCCTCGCCGTGGAGGGTGGTCCCCCACGGGGTGGTACCGCCGGAGCAGTTGTTGAGGGTGCCGAGCACCTTCGTCCCGGTCGGGTCGGCGGACGTCTTCAGCAGGTCGGACCCGGCGGCGGGCCCGGTGACCCGGAACTCGGTGGTGGCGGTGACGCGCCGGTTGAGGTGATGCCGGGGGACGGCGGTGAGCTTGCCGGTACGCCGGTCCTCCTCCACAACAACAGCGGAGAGCCCATGAGCAGCCCAGGCGATCTCAACCTGCTCCCGGGTCGGGTTGGCCTCGTCGTAGCCGGCGAACATGAGCACCTCGTCGGTGTACTCGTGGTTGGCGACGAGAAGCTGCTTGCCGCGCTCACCGGGAAGCGGCAGCAGGGAGAGGAAGTCGCAGTTGTACCCGAACTGGCCGGCCTGGGTGGCGGCGGTCTGATGGTCCGGGTCGAAGGCGGGCGCACCGCGCAGGATGGGCTCGCCCCAGCGGATGACGACGTTCTGCTGGTAGCCGTCCGGGACGGTCACGGTGTCGGCGGTGTTGGGGACGACGGGGTTGAAGCGCAGCCCGCGGGCCGCACGGCCAGAACCGGCCGCCTTGGCGGCAGCCTCGCCGGTCGTCGTGGCGGCCTTGGCCTCCGGCACGGACACGGCGGTCCCGGCAGCGGCGGCCACGGTGACGACGGCGGCGGCACGCATCATCGAACGGCGGCTGAGGGCGTCGGCGATCACATCACCGACGTACGGGTTTGCGGTGGGGTTGGGCACCTCGTGGAAACAGGCGTCCCCACACCGGAAACGGCAGGTCATGGCGGACCGCCCGCCGGGATGCGAACCGTTCGAAGTACTGATCAGCGGCAACGGAATGCGCATAATGTCTCTACCCCTTTGACTTCCCCTTGGATGTCGCGTGAGGGACGCTAGGGGCACGTTTGTGCGGGAGCGGGGCCGCACGGTGAACGGAGGGTGAACCTGAGGTATGCGTACGTCAGTTGGGGGCGCGGACCGAGGAAGGCGCATTGCCGCCCTTGACGTGACGGACCCCCTATGCCGCCCCGGCCCAAGATCACCCCGCGGGGCCGCTAACCTTACGTGTCCGTCCTGGCCAGGGATTAACGGGCATCAACTCACGCGAAGGGTTGCGCACATGGGCATTCTCACTCTCCTGCGGAACGCGTTCGGCCGGTCACGCAAGAAGCGGACCGCCGAAGCAGAGGGTGCGGATCGGACGCCGACCCCCTCGCAGACGGTCCCCACCCCGGACCCGACCTCGACGGCCCCGTCCCCGTCCCCCGAACCCGAGCCGACGGCTCCGGCCCCGGCTACGACGCCGGATACGACTCCTGCTGCCACGGCTCAGATCCCGGAGCAGCGCCTGTCGGCCGAGGAGGAGCACGACCTCGTCGCGCTGGCGTTCGACAACGTGGCGGTACCGAAGCCGGGAGAGGCGGAGGAGACCGAGGGGGCTGCTGCGCCGGAGGCCGCGGAGGCTGCGGCAAAGCCGGTGGCGGAGGTGACGCCGAAGGCTGCGGCAATGCCGGTGGCGGACGTGACGCCGAAGGCTGAGGCCGAGCCGGTCGTGGAAGTGACGCCGAAGGCTGAGGCCGAGCCGGTCGCCGGGGAGCCGACGCCCGAGCCGGTCGCCGAGGTCGCGCCGGAGCCGACCGAGGAGCCGGCCGCCGTGGCGGAGGAGCCGACGGGGGAAGCCAAGCCTGCGGCCGAGGAACCGGCCGCCGAGGTCACGCCCGAACCCGAGCCGGAGCCGACTGCCGAGGTCACGCCGGAGCCGGCCGAGGAGCCGGTGGCCGTCGTGGAAGAGCTGGCGGAGGAGGCCGAGCCTGCGGCCGAGAAGCCGGTCGCCGAGGTGACGCCGGATCCCGAGCCGATCGCGGAGACCACGCCCGACCCGGAGCCGACCGCCGAGGTCACGCCCGAACCCGAGCCCGAGCCGGCCACCGAGGTCACGCCCGACCCGGAGCCCGAGCCGGCCACCGAGGTCACGCCCGAACCGGAGCCCGAGCCGGCCACCGAGGTCACGCCCGACCCGGAGCCCGAGCCGGCCGCCGAGGTCACGCCCGACCCGGAGCCCGAGCCGGTCGCCGAGGTCGCGCCGGAGCCGACCGAGGAGCCGGCCGCCGTGGCGGAGGAGCCGACCGAGGAGGCCGAGCCTGCGGCCGAGAAGCCGGTCGCCGAGGTGACACCGGAGCCCACCGACGAGCCCGCAGCCGCCGACGGCGAGGAAGCCCCGCAGGGGCCACCCGCAGTCGACGACGAAAGTGACACGGGTGGTGCGGGTGGGAACACAGAGGCCGAAGGCGAAGCCGAGGCCGTAGTGCCCGCCACCCTCCTCACCGCCTACAAGGCCGCCACCACCACCCTCACCGCCAACAACCTCACCGGCACCCACGCCAAGGTCTACCTCGTCCTGGACCGCTCCGCCTCCATGCGCCCGTACTACAAGGACGGCTCAGCCCAGGCCCTCGGCGAGCAGACCCTCGCCCTCGCCGCCCACCTGGACCCCGAGTCCAAGGTCCACGTCGTCTTCTTCTCCACGGAACTCGACGGCACGGGCGAGCTGACCCTCACCGACCACGAGAACAAGATCGACGAGCTGCACGCCGGCCTCGGCCGCATGGGCCGTACCAGCTACCACGCAGCGGTCGAAGAAGTGGTGACCCACCACGAGAAGTCGGCCGACCCCACCACCCCCGCCCTGGTGATCTTCCAGACGGACGGCGCCCCGGACGCGAAGACCCCCGCCACCCAGTCCCTCACGGACGCCGCGAAGAACCACCCCACCGTGTTCTTCTCCTTCGTCGCCTTCGGTGAGCACGACAACAAGGCCTTCGACTACCTCCGCAAGCTGAAGACCGACAACACGTCCTTCTTCCACGCGGGCCCGACCCCGCGCGAGCTCACGGACACGGAGCTCTACGAGGGCGTACTGGCGACCTGGCGCCCGTAGCAACCCTCAGCACCCCCAGATCGTCACCGGCCGCCCGCTTCTCACCCCGTAAAACGAGAAGCGGGCGGCCCACCCCTGTCGGCTACGATTTCAAGGTTCGCAAAGCAGCAAGAAAACCGACCTGGGAGCAGCCCCCGATGGCTCGACACCTCATCACCAGCGCCCTTCCGTACATCAACGGAATCAAGCACCTGGGCAACATGGTGGGGTCCATGCTCCCGGCGGACGTGTACTCCCGGTACCTCCGCCAGCGCGGCCACGACGTCCTCTACATCTGCGCGACGGACGAACACGGCACCCCGGCCGAGCTCGCGGCGAAGGAGCAGGGGATCCCCGTAGCCGAGTTCTGCGCCCAGGCGCACGACGCCCAGAAGGCGGTCTACGACGGCTTCGCACTGGCCTTCGACTACTTCGGCCGGAGTTCCTCCCCCCAGAACGTCGAGATCACCCAGCACTTCGCCCGCCGCCTCAAAGAGAACGGCTTCATCGAAGAGCGCGCCATCCGCCAGGTGTACAGCCAGGCCGACGGCCGTTTCCTCCCGGACCGCTATGTCGAGGGCACCTGCCCCCACTGCGGCTACGACAAGGCCCGCGGCGACCAGTGCGAGAACTGCACCCGGGTCCTCGACCCCACGGACCTGATCAACCCGCGCTCGGCGATCTCCGGCTCCACGGACCTGGAGGTCCGCGAGACGAAGCACCTCTTCCTGCTCCAGTCGAAGCTGCAGCACGAGGTCGAGGAGTGGGTCGCCCGCCACGAGAACGACTGGCCGCACCTGGCCTCCTCCATCGCCCGCAAGTGGCTGAACGAGGGCCTGCACGACCGCGCGATCACCCGCGACCTGGACTGGGGCGTCCCGGTCCCCGCGGACACGTGGCCGGAGCTGGCGGCGGAGGGCAAGGTCTTCTACGTGTGGTTCGACGCCCCGATCGAGTACATCGGCGCGACGAAGGAATGGTCCGATCTGGACCCGGAGAACAGGGACTGGAAGTCCTGGTGGTACGAGGCGGACGAGACCGTCCGCTACACGGAGTTCATGGCGAAGGACAACGTCCCGTTCCACACGGTGATGTTCCCGGCCACGGAACTCGGCGTACGCGAGCCGTGGAAGAAGGTCGACTACGTCAAGGCCTTCAACTGGCTGACGTACTACGGCGGAAAGTTCTCCACGTCCCAGAAGCGCGGCGTCTTCACCGACCAGGCCCTGGACATCCTCCCGGCGGACTACTGGCGCTACTTCCTGATCGCCAACGCCCCGGAGTCGGACGACTCGTCCTTCACCTGGGAGCACTTCACGGCGACGGTGAACAAGGACCTGGCCGACACCCTCGGCAACTTCGTCAACCGTGTCCTGTCCTTCTCCAAGAAGCGCTTCGGCGAGGAGGTCCCGGCGGGCGGCGAGCCCGGCGAGGCGGAGACGCGGCTGGGCGAGGAGATCGCCCGTCTCCTCGCCGAGTACGAGGAGCACATGGAGTCCCTCCAGTTCCGCAAGGCGGCCGCCGCCCTGCGCGCCCTGTGGTCGGCGGGCAACTCCTACCTGGAGGAGAAGGCCCCCTGGCTGGAGATCAAGACCGACAAGGACGCCGCGGCCCTCACACTCCGCACGGCGATGAACCTGATCCACCTCTACGCGGTGGTCTCGGAACCCTTCATCCCGGCGACGTCGGCCACGATGCGCACCGCGTTCTCCCTGACCGACACTGCGTCTGATCAAAAGCGTGCGGCCTGGATCACCGAAGCCGAGGCGAAGTCCCTGACCACCCTCACCCCCGGCATCCCCTTCACGGTCCCCCCGGTCCTCTTCGCGAAGCTCACGGACGAGGACCTGGAGACCTACAAGGAGCGCTTCGGCGGCGAGCCGGCGTAAGCACACAAGCACCTGACAGCGAAGGGGCCCGGGAAGCGCAACCACTTCCCGGGCCCCACGCCTTTCCATCAGCCCTCTAGCGGAGAACGGCGCCCGTCGTGGCCGTCAGCTCCGTCACCAGGTTCTTCGCCGACGTCTGAAGCCCAGCCGTAAGCGTCGGCTTCCAGTTCACCGTCGTCTTCATCTTCTTCGAGCTCGCGGCGTTGTACGCGGCGACGATGTCCGTCGTCGTGCCGTTGACGAGGTTGCCGCCGCCCGCGACCGAGCCGGTGCCGTCACCGCTCAGCAGCTTGGCGACCTTCGCGCCGGACGGCAGCACCCAGGCGTTGCGCTCGGCGACCACCTGGGCCTTGGCGCGGGAGTCGAGGCTGTACTTGGGGACGTAGCCGTTGAGGTTCGTCGTGTCGTAGAGGTTGTTGTAGAGGTGGACCTGGCCGATGCGGGCCAGCGGGGCGCGCTGGACGATGCCCTTCCACACGTTGTGGTGGATGGTGACCCGCAGCTTGCCGACGCTGTCGGTGTCGCTGCTGCCGATCAGCATCGTCTTGTCGTGGCAGGTGAACACGTTCCGCTCGACGGTCACCAGGTCGGAGCCGTTGGTGATGTCGAGGGCACCGTCGTGGATCTGGTACTTGCGGCCGAAGTACGTCTTCAGCGCCTTGTCGAAGGTCGGCTCGTCGGTGAACGTGTTGTGGTCGGCCCAGACGTTGGTCGCGCCGCGCAGCGTCACCGAGTCGTAGTTCGAGTTCCACTCGCCCGCCGAGCCGTCCGTCGGGTCCCACTGCGGGAAGCAGTCCTCGGTCGCGGAGAAGGTGAGGTTGCGGATGATGACGTTCTTCACGTTCTGCACCTGAAGGCTGCCGCCCTTGATGCCGGCGTTGGTGCCGGGCACGCCCACGATGGTGGTGTTGGCGGGCACCTTGAAGACGATGTTCTTCTTCTGCTTGGCCTCGGCGGCCTGGCGGGCGTTCTCCTGCGTGCCGGACGGCGCCTTCTTGCCGTAGGTGGCGGGGTCGTACGCCTTCAGGTAGGAGGCCGGCGAGTAGCCGGTGCCGGAGGCGTAGCCGGCGCAGGTCAGCTTCTTGCCCGCGTCGTTGGTGTTGGCGTCGATCGTGCCCTTCACCTTGATGATCCGCGGGGCGGTGTCGGAGGCGGACCCCAGCGCCTTCACGAGCTGGGCGCGGGTCGAGACGGTGAAGGTGTGCGCGGAGTCGGCCTTCGCGCCGCCGGTCGTCCCCGCGCCGGAGGCCGCCCAGCCGTCCTTGGCGGGCAGCGTCTGGTGGTAGAGGTCTACGGGGTTGGCGTTCGCGTTCATCACGATGACGCCGGCACCGACGCCTGCGGCCGCGACGGCGGCGGTGACGACGAGGGTGCGCCGCGTGCGGAGGGACCGGCGGTGGGAGGGTGCTGCCACGAGGAGTCCTTACGTGATTGTGGGACACATGCTGTGCGTGGTGAAGCTCCGGTGAACGGCGCTCACGACTCATCAGTGGCCGTGGCTGCGGGGAAGGTTGCCGCCTCTCGCAGAGGAACTCGCAACCCACATCCGGCAGTTCGCGTCCCTCCTCAAAAGCAGGTCGATCGAGTGGGGGTCTCCATGGCGCTGTTCGGGAACGCGCACACCATCAATCCGGGGCAGGCGCAGCAGGACTACGCGCGACTGCTGGGGCACGGGGAACAGGTGCACGCGGCGTTTCTGCTGATCCGCGACACCATCCTGTTCACCGACCGGCGGATGATCCTGATCGACAAGCAGGGCCTCACCGGCAAGAAGGTGGAGTACCACTCCGTCCCGTACCGCAGCATCTCCCACTTCTCGGTGGAGACCGCCGGGCACTTCGACCTCGACGCCGAGCTCAAGATCTGGATCTCAGGGGCCGCGACGCCCATCGAGAAGACCTTCACGAAGGGCGTCGACATCTACGAGGTGCAGGCGATCCTCACGCAGTTCGTGGCGAGGTAGGCTCCCGGCGTCCCAACCTTCAACAAAGCACGAACCTACTTGGCGGTACATGTCAGGATTGCCCGCGTGGGAGGCCGCTGATCCGGACAGCCCGCGAGTCCGCTCCCGCCTGTGGCCGGCGGGGCGGACTCGCGCCATTGGTGAGGCAGCCCTAGCCGCGCCCGCCGGGGCCGCCGCCGAAGCCGCCCTCCGGGGCCTCGCCTGCGGTGACCGTGGCGATCTCGTCGGCGTCGCCGAGCTCCCCGCTCTTGGCGAGGCCGCCCGTGGTCTCCTCGGACGCCGATCCGCCGGAGTAGATCCGGTACTCCTCCCCGCTCTTGACCGCGGAGGACGACAGGACGACGTTCTGGATCGTCTTGGACGTCACGTACGTCGCCACGACCTTGCCGTCGGAGTCCACCACGTGCAGGGTCGTGCCCGCCGCGACGGACGAGTCGAGCGTCGCCGAGAGCCAGCCCTGCTCGGACTCGGTGTCCGGGGCGACGACCATGCCCGCGCTGCCGGCCGCGAGCAGGGTGCCGCCGCTGACCGTGAAGCTGCCGTTGACGTCGAGCGCGCCGTTGCCGTTCATCTCCGGACCGTTGACGACGACCGTGCCGCCGGTGATCTCGGCGGTGCCGTTGGAGTCGAAGCCGTCGCCGTTGGCGTTGATGACGAGGGTGCCGCCGGCGACCTTGACAGAGTAGTCGCCGACGCTCTCGCCGCCGCCCCCGCCGCCGAAGCCGCCCTGACCGCCCTGGTCGTCGGAGGAGGTGTCGCTGGCGGAGGCGTTGACGCCGTCGTCGCTCGACGTCACCGTCGCCGAACCCCCGCTGACCAGGATGTCCTTGCCTTCCAGCCCTTCGTTGGAGTTCGTGATGGTGAGCTTGCCCTTGCTGATCACCAGGTCACCCTCGGCGTGCACCCCGTCGTCGCCCGCGGCGGCCGTCACGGTGGCACCGGCCAGGTGCACGGCCGAGTCGCTGTGCAGGGCGTCGGCGGAGGAGTCGATGCCGACGGTGCCGCCCTCCAGGACGGTGATGACACCCGACTTCAAGCCGTGCGCGGAGGAGTCGTCGGACGCCTTGCTGGTGACGGTCAGCCTGCCGCCGGTGACCACCACGTCCGTCGCCGCGTCGACGCCGTCGCCCTCGGAGGTCACCTTCACGGTGCCGCCGCTGACGGCGATGTAACCCCGGTCCGCGTCCTCCGTGTTGTCGGCCTTGAGCCCGTCGCCACCCGCCGTGACGGTGACGTTGCCGCCGCTCACCACGAGGTAGTCCTTGCCCCGGATGCCATCGTCGGCAGCGTCGACGGTGAGGGTCCCACCCTGGATCACCAGACCGTCGGCGCTCGCGATGCCGTCGTTGCCGTTGCCCTTCACGGTGAGCGAGCCGCTGCCCCCGATCGTGAGGTCGGCGGCGCTGTACAGGGCGGCGTTCGCCTCCGCGTCCTCGGCGTACGAGTCGGTGTCGCCGAGCGTGTTCTCGCTGCCGTCGGCGAGGACGACCACGGCCTCGTCCGCGCCGGCGATGTCGATCGCGGCGCCCTTGGAGTTCGAGACCGAGACACCGTCGAGGATGAGGGTCACCTTCGCGTCGGGGGCGTCGACCACGACCTGCCCGTCGTTGAGGCTGCCGCTGAGCCGGTAGGTACCGGCCGCGGTGATGGTGACGGCGGACCCGTCGACTTCCACCCCCTTCCCCTTGGCGGAAGCGGAGTCACCGTTCAGCTCGATCTCCACGGCCTCGGACGCGTCGGACTCCGTGTCCCCGTCCTTCGCGTGGACGTCCTGGTTGTCGGCGAGGACGGCGGCGGCCGTCTGGCTTCCGTCGGTGGAGGCCGAGGAGGCCGAGGAGGTGGAGGAGGTGGAGCTCGACCCCGCCGCGCTCGACGAGGAGGAACCGGCCTCGGAGGAACACCCGGCCAGCACGGCCGTACCGAGTACCACCGAGGCGAGGGCGGCCACCAGCTTCGTACGAACCCTTCGTGTCAGTCTCATGCGGGACTCCCGTTCGATATCAGTGCCGTCGGAAAGTGGCGCCGCAGGACGGGCAGCCAACGGTGTGCGGGCAGTTCGGGGCGCAGGGCGGCGAGCCCCGCGCCGTACTTGGAAACCGGACAGGGCCGGTGCTTCAGGGACCACAGCAGCCGGTCGGCGCCCGAACCGGCCCGCCCCGACTTGGTCTCGACGATGGCCCGGTCCGGGGTGCGCAGTTCGGTCCCGTCGGGAAGAGCCCAGGTCAGGTCGGTGTCGACGGTGACGCGGCTGCCGCTCGCGGGCAGGAACAAGGTCATACGCCGGTACGACGTGACCAGCGAGGGCGCGAACCGGAACCCGTCGGAGTTGATCCCGGCCCCGGCGAGCACCTCGTCGGTGTACGCCCGGGCCGCGGGGGCGAGCCGCCAGGCGTCCCCCTCGTACGGGATGCGCTCCTTGACGGTCGTACCGCGCGGGCCACGTGTCTTGACCTCGAAGTACCGGTCACCGGAGTCGAGATAGGTACGGACCCGGAGCTTGAAACGGCGCCGACGGCGTCGGGCGGCGCCCAGGTAACCGTCCAGGTCGGGGGTGTCGAAGTAGACGGACCGGTACCCGAAGCGCCGCTCGCCGGCCATCTCCAGGACCTGTACGTCGTTCCCCAACCCGGCGAGGAACAGAGGAAGTTCGTGCGCCGGCAGCATGTACTTGCGGTCCAGTCGGGTCAGCAGCGAGGCGCGTTCCACGAGTTCGTCGAGCCCGATGGGCCGCAGGGTGCCGACGACTCGGGTGAGGGAGTCGGTGGCGGTCACGCCCGAACTCCCTGCCGGGTGACGGGGGAACCGGTCTCCTGGGGGATCCGCGTGCCCTCGGTCACGACGTACCGCACCTCGAGCTGGGTGGTGTCGTTGACGAGGTCGACGCTCTTGACCGAGAGGTTCACGACGCGTCCGCCCAGCAGCACCTCGAGGTGGGCGCGCAGGGCGTCCTCGTCGGTGTACGCGGAGTCGAGTTTCAGGCTCTGCTGCCGGTGCCGGCCGAAGAGGCGGGGGTGGTCGCCGACGTACATGGTGAGGACGATCAGCCCCATCAGGGCCGTCGTGAGGACGTTCACGCTCGTGGGGAGCCCGGCGAGGAGTCCGAGAGCGAGGGCGGAGAAGTAGTAGGCGATCTCATGCTGCGCGATCTCGTACGACCGGAGCCGGATGATCGACAGGACCCCGAACAGCCCCATGCCCAGCCCGATCCCCACGGACGCCGAGGTGAGCGTCATCGCGACGGCGAGGACCCCGATGTTCACACCGAGGAAGGCGGCGATCAGGTCCCGGCGGTGGTGGCGGGGGAAGTAGACGCCGAAGGTGAGCAGGGAGATGGCGGCGAGGTCGATGGCGACAAGGACCAGCTGATTCATGGCGGTTACCGCTCCCCGGGTCTGTGGTGACGTGGGCTGTTCGGGCTCATGTCCATGACGATCGGGGAGTGGCCTGTGAGAACCCTTTGCGTTCCCTTAACCAGCCTTGAGAAATACCAGAGGGGAAGGTGAGGTGAACTACACCTGTACGGCGGCATGGTGGCACCGCACCGACCCGGATACGACCGCGATAATCGGGGCCACCACGCAACCCCCGCACCGCCACCTGCTGACCGACGTCCTCACCGTCGGCGCCCGCTACCCACTGGTCCTGGCCGGTGACTGCGCGGTCCGGGCGCATGGCCTGACCGCACGGCGTGTGACATCGTCGGCGTCGGCGACATCACGGACGACGGCAGGTCGGACTGGTCTCCCGCGACACCAGCGGCAACGTGTGGCGCAACAGCGGGGACGGGAAGGGCTCGTTCGGGCCGCGCACGCAGATCGCGAGCGGGTGGGGCGGCTACAAGGCCCTCTCCTGACCGGCGAGTTGAACTCCTGAAGGCTCCCTGGGTGAAGAATCCCCGGGCGCCTTTACAATTCCCGCGTGATGTCGGCGCACGGATGGTGCGCCTGGGGTGGAGGGGACTCACATGGGCAGATGGGGCACGGCTGCGTTCGTCGTCGTCAGTCTGATCGGGGGTGCGCTGCTGCCGGCCGTCCCGGCGGCCGCCGTGCACGGGGCCGTCCCCGGTGACTTCAACGGCGACGGATACCGCGACGCGGTGCTGCCCGCGCCGGGTGCGAACGTGTCCGGCAAGGAGGCGGCCGGTGCCGTCGTCGTCCTGTACGGCTCGTCGTCGGGCCTGTCCGCGGGCCGCCGCAAGACCATCACGCAGAACACGTCCGGGGTGCCGGGCACGGCCGAGGCGTACGACCGCTTCGGCGCGGCCACCGCGACGGCCGACCTGAACCGGGACGGGTATGCCGACCTGGTGGTGTCGTCGCCGTACGAGGACACGGCGAAGGGGACCAACGCCGGTACGGTGACGGTGCTGTGGGGTGGCAGGAGCGGGCTGACGAACGGGACGAATCTGCCGGCGCCGTTCGCTGAACCGCGCTACTACGGGCTCGACGTGGCCGCTCTCAGTACCGGCGGGGGCGTGCGGACGCAGGTCGTGGTCGCCGGATATGAGGGGTCCGTGCACTTCGAGGGGCCGTTCAGCCGCACGGGCACGTACGGTTCCGCCACCGAGAACCAGGACACCGCCTCCGTCGAAAGCGTCGCGCTCGGCGACTTCAACGGCGACGCTCTCCCGGAACGGGTCGTAGCGACCACCCGCCTCGACGGCCTGAGCGGTGGAGAGATCCACATCAATCCGGTGCTCCCGAACGACCCGCTGCCGGGCAACGGCCTCATCGCCGCCACCGGTGACCTCAACGGCGACGGATACGCCGACCTCGTGGTCGGCGACCCCGACGACCCGGACACGGCGGGCGTCGACGGTGCGACCGGCGGGCGCGTCCTGGTCTGGTACGGCTCGGCAGGCGGCATCGCGACCGACGCGAAGCCCGTGCAGATCACGCAGAACACGCCCGGCGTCCCCGGCGGGAGCGAGAAGGGCGACGCGTTCGGCGCAGCCCTCGCCGTGGCCGACCTGAACCGGGACGGGCTCGCGGACATCGTGATCGGATCGCCGTACGAAGCCATCGGCACGACCCGCCAGGCCGGTCAGGTGACCGTCGTCCCGGGCCTGCGTACCGGCTCCCTCGGCACCGGCGCGTACGCCTTCACACAGGACACGGCAGGCGTCCCGGGCGGCTCCGAGCTCCAGGACTTGTTCGGTACGACCGTCTCCGCGGGCGACATCAACAAGGACGGCAAGCCCGAACTGTTCGTCGGCGCTGCGGGCGAGAACAACTTCACCGGCGCGGTCTGGGTGTTCCCGGGCGGCTCCTCCCGCCCGACGACCACGAACAGCCGCATGCTCACGGCGAACGCGGTCGGCCTCACCCAGCAGAACGGCACGCTGCTGGGCGGCAACGGGCTGCTCTGGGTCATCTGACGAACCGCCCGCGTCCGGCCACCGGCCTCGCTGCTAGCATCCGCACGCTTGTGCGAGGGCGTGGGCCCTCGCGGGGGAGGGAAACACACGTGGGCAGAATCGCCCTGTCGCGCCGTCGTCTCGCGGTCGCGATCTCTTCGGTGGCGCTGGCCGTGGCGGGCGGCGCCGTTCTTCCGACTACGGCCGTCGCGGCTCCGGTCGCGCCCTGGACGTCGGCCACGGCCATCACCGGCACCGATGTCAGCACCTCCGTGCTCGACGTCGTCACCGCCGCCGACGGGTCGGCCGTCGCGCTGTGGAACCAGTTCGCCGGTGTCGGCGGTGGCGAGCGCACGCTGTACGCCGCCGTGCGCCCGGCCGGCAGCGACGCATGGGGCACGCCGACGCCCCTGGCGACGACGCCGAGCGAGGCCGGCGGCGCCCAGTTGCACGCGTCCGCGGACGGCACGGTCACCGCGCTGTGGGTGGAGCACCCGGACAACACCGGGCCGGGCGACACCAACCTCGGCATCCGGCTGGTCAGCTCCGTACTCGCGGCCGACAAGTCCGGCTGGTCCGCACCCGCCGAGATCGTCGGCACGGACGCCGCCTGGTCCGACGCCGGCATCGACCTCGCCGAGGCGCCCGACGGCACGGTCACCGCCGTATGGACGACCCGGGCGAACTCCGCGGCCCACGCCGAGGTCCACGCCGCCACCCGCGGCACCGACGGCACCTGGACGGATCCCGTCCAACTCAGCACCGCCGCCACGGACGGGGCCGACTTCGCCGCCAATCCGAGCGTCGCCGTCACCACCGACGGCACCGCTGTCATCGTCTACAAGCAGTGGGACGGTCCGTCCGCCTCCCTGTACGCGGTCTCCCGCGCGGCCGGTGCCACCGAGTGGTCCGCCCCTGTCGCCGCGACCGGCAGCTACCAGTCGGTCGGTGACCCCGAGGTCGCGGCCGCCGACGACGGCTCACTCACCGTCGCCTGGCCGGGCACCGACGAGTCCGAGTCCACGTCCATCCTCACGGCCACCCGGAGCGGCGAGGGCACCTGGTCCGCGCCCGAGACCGTGACCGCCACCGACAACCTCGCCGACACCCCCGAGCCGCTCATCGCGCCCGACGGCGACGTCACCCTCGTATGGGTCGACTACACCAGCACCTTCAGCGCCCGCACCGCCACCCGCGAGGCCGACACCGGCACCTGGTCGGCCGCACGGACGCTGTCGACGGCGTACGCCTCCGAGCAGTACGACGCCGCGATCGGCGCCGACGGCACCGTGCACGCCCTGTGGAGCCAGTCCGGGACCCTGCGGGAGGCCGTCCGCAGCGACGGCACGTGGACCAGCCCCAGCCAGCTGCCGGGCTCCTCCAACGCATACGTCCTCGGCCACATCAGCGTCGGCGCCGACGGCGCCGCCACCGCCGTCTGGTCCGGCGCCGCGACCGAGAGCAGCGTCGGCCGGCTGTACGGCTCCCGCACCGCCTGGCCCACCCTCGCCGTCAGCGCCTCCAGTGTCCCGACGACGGCCGCGCTCAAGGGCACCACCGCCACCAGCACCGCCTGGGCACCCACCTGGACGCTCAGCCGCCCCACGTCGTCCTGGTCGGTGACGATCACCGACCGGGCCGGCAAGACCGTCCGGAGCCTCACCGGCACGACCGGCGAACTGAAGATCGCGGCGACCTGGAACGGCCGTACGGCATCCGGGAGTTACGCCCTCAACGGGCCCCTGACCTGGACGCTGCGCGCCACCCAGGAGGGCGCGGCCTCGGCCGTGAAGCTGGCCTCCGGCACGGTCACCGTCGCCGGCGGCGCAGCCGTTCTCCGTGACTTCTCCGGCGCCTCCGCCACCCCCGACGGCACCGGCGACCTGCTCACCCTCAACTCCTCCGGCGCCCTGACATGGCAGCTCGGCAAGGCGTCCACGGGCACCTTCTCCGGCAAGGTCAGCGGAAGCGGTTGGACGACGACCGTCAAGGCCGTCCCGGTCGGCGACCTCAGCGGGGACCGCTGCAACGACGTCCTGGTCCGATACAGCAGTGGCGCCCTCCGCCTGTACAAGCCGGGCTGCGGCAAGGCCGTGACCCCGTCGACGTCGTACACCACCCTCGCGAGCAGCGGCTGGACCCAGTACAACGTCCTGACCTCCCCCGGCGACGTCAGCGGCGACGGCCGCCCGGACCTCATCGCGCGGAACGCCTCCACCGGGGCCGTCTACCTCTACAAGGGCACGAGCACCGGCAAGCTCGCCTCCCGCGTGAAGCTCTACGACAACTGGAAGGGCTACAGGAAGATCGTCGGCGTCGGCGACATCACCGGCGACGGCATCGGCGACCTGCTCGCCCAGGACTCGTCCAACACCCTGTACCGCTACAACGGCACGGGCACCGGCACCTTCAAGGCCCGCACCAAGCTGTTCACCAACTGGGGCGGCTCGTACAACGCCGTCATCGGCGTCGGCGACATCACCGGCGACGGCAAGGCCGACCTGGTCTCCCGCGACAGCAGCGGGAACCTGTACCGCAACAGCGGCGACGGCAAGGGGTCCTTCGGCGGGCGTACGAAGATCGCCACCGGATGGGGCGGCTACAAGTCCCTTTTCTAGCCGATGACTTGAGTCACCAAGGCGCCCGGCGACTGGATGTCACCGGGCGCCTTTACATTCCCCCGCCTGTGGAGTCGGCGCACAAATGGTGCGCCGGGGGATGAGGGGATGCACATGACCTCCACCGGCGCCGTCTGGATCATCTGACGGTGCGGTCCGCTTGGACGTGGTGGAGGAGGGCGGCGAGGCCGGTGGGGGTGACGGGGAGTATTCGGGTGGGGTCGTCGCTTTCGCGGAGGAGCAACGAGTCGTCCCGGAGGGCAAGTTCGACGCACTCATTCCCGTCGGCACCGCCGGAGAACGACGACTTCTGCCACTGGATCACGTCTATAGCTCCTTCGCCAGGCGATGGATGAAGTCCCGGGACTTCACGGGGTCAAGCGCTACCGACTCCACCTTACGAAAAAGTGTTCGCATAGCGAGGAGTTGAGCGGCGTCGTCCAGGAACGCCGTGCCGTACGGAGTGTCCCGCTGCACCGTGTCCAGCGCGGCCACCGGACCGCCCAGGTAGAGCAGGGCGGCGCTGGCGCCGGCGAAGCCGTCGATATCGAAGGGAACCACCCGCACCGTGACGTTCGACCGCTCCGTCTGCTGGAGGATCTCGTCCAGTTGGGCTCGCGCGACACTGCGGTCGGCAACGCGCGTGCGCAGTACGGACTCGTGGACCACCGCCTCGTACTCGACGGCACCGTCACGCGTGATGACGGTCTTGCGCCGCATGCGGTGCTCGATCCGGGGGTCCACCTCGCCCGCCACGAACTCCGGAACCCAGTACGAGAACACCGCGCGCGCATAGTCCTCGGTCTGCAGCAGCCCCGGAACATGCGCCGTTCCGATCACCTGGATCGACCGGGCGTGATGTTCCAGCTCCGCCAGGTCCAGAAACGTCGGCGGCAGCACGCCCCGGTATTCCTCCCACCAGCCACGCGTACGGTCCGCCGCCATCGCCACGAGGGCCTCCACCAGCGCCCCGTCCGTACATGCGTAGAGAACGGCGAGCCTACGCACCCGCTCTTCACTCACGCCCGAGAGCCCGGACTCGACCTGGCTCATCTGAGCCGACGTCGACGAGAGGAGTCCGACCACTTCCCGGGCCGACATGCCCGCCGCTTCCCGCAGTTTGCGCAGCTCGGCGCCCAGACGCACCTGTCGGGTGGTGGGCTGGCTCCTCGGCGCCACGACGGCTCAACTCCTCAACAGCACTGCCTAAGGGACCTGTTGGCCCCCCTCGTTCGGGTGCCAGGTTACGCGAACAGCTTGCGCTGGGAGAAATTTCTCCTCTACCGTCAGTGACGCGACGCACACCCTGCGAAACCGGGGCCCCGGAAGCGCACCGCCCCGCCACGCCATGGCGACGACGACGAAGCCACCGCCCGACACTCCGCAGACCCAGCCAACTCTCCACCCACTGAACGGAGTTCACTCATGCCCGAAGTCGACCCCTGGGAGTACACCCTCCACATCCCCAACACCCCCCTGGCCGTCCCCATCTGCCGCCACACCCTCCGCCTCATCCTCGCCGCCCACGGCCTCCCCCACCTCACCGAAGCCGCCGAACTCCTGGCCACCGAGCTGGTCACCAACGCCGTACAGCACACCAAGGGCCCCGCCGCCATAAAGCTCCGCGCAGAACACGGCACCCTCCGCATCGGCGTGTGGGACGCCGACCCCACAGCACCCCGCCCCTCCCACCACACCACCCCGGACGCCCAAACGGGCCGCGGCCTCGCCCTCGTACGGGACTGCGCAGACGACTGGGGCTGGGTGCGGCAGCACGACACCAAGAACATCGTCGGCACCGGCAAGTACATCTGGTGCGAACTGACCGCCGTGGCCTGAACACCTCTTCCCTCCCCGAAAGAGTGATCCCATCCCTTCGGCCGGACGCCCCGGCCCAAGATCCCCTAGGTTCCGCCACATGGTCACCGCAGCAACCCGCCAGACATCGCACCGGATCTTCGAGAACCACCCGGAGGCCCTCACCCCCGTCTTCGAGACGCTACGACTTCCCCCACTCCCGAAATCGGCCATCGAGGTGCTCACCCTCGACGCCACGGAGTTCGGCCCACCGGACCACCCCGTGGACACGGTGCTGAAGGTCGAGCCCGCCGAGGGAGATGCCTTCCTCCTCGCAGTCGAGGTCCAGACGAAGCCGGACCCCGACAAGACACCGGGCTGGGCCCTGCCACGTGGCGCATCTCCACCTGGCGTACGACCTGCCCGTACTGCTGCTGGTGATCTGCCGGAACCGGCCCACCGCAACCTGGGCCGCCGGCCCCTTCGAGTCCCGCATCGGCAACCAGACATCCCAGATCCTGCGCCCGCTGGTGCTGGGCCCGGACGACCTGCCGGAGATCACGGACGAGTCGACGGTGGTCCGACAGCCGGCACTGGCGTCACTCGCGGCCATCGCGCACAGCGAGGGCGAGAAGACCACCGCCACCCTGGGTGTCCTGGCCCGAGGGATCCGGTCGCTCGACAGGGATACAGCGACGTACTTACGCGGGTTGCTGAGGTCCGGCCTTGTCGGTCACCCTCAGCCCCAGCTTCGGCAGCCCTGATGTATGTAGATTTAATCTACGTAGATTGAATCTACATAACCACCTGGAACCCACCCCTCACTCCTGGAGGAGGCCCATGCCCACCCCCTTCGTAGGCCGCCAGACCGAGCTGGCCCTCCTCCAGAAGCGCCTCGATCGCGTCACCTCCGACGGTAACGGCCTGGCCGTCGCCATAAGGGGGCGGCGGCAGGTCGGGAAGTCCCGGCTCGTGCAGGAGTTCTGTGACCGGGCCCGGCGACCGTACGTCTTCTTCACGGCGACCAAGGGCGCGTCCCCCCTGGAGGGGATCGCCGATCTCATGACTGAGCTGAGAGAGTCCTCGCTCCCGCCCGACCTGGAACTCGTACCGAAGAGCCCGCCGACCAACTGGCCCGACGCCTTCCGCGCACTCGCCGCCGTGCTGCCCGCCACCCCGAGCATCGTCGTCCTCGACGAACTTCCCTGGCTCGCCGAACAGGACCCCGTCTTCGACGGAGCACTCCAGACCGCCTGGGACCGGCTCCTCTCCACCCGCCCCGTGCTGCTGCTACTGCTCGGCAGTGACCTGCACATGATGGAGCGGTTCACCGCGTACGACCGCCCCTTCTACGGCCGGGCCGACAGCCTGGTCCTCGGTCCGCTCAACCCCGCCGAGACCGGGGCCGCACTGGGGCTCGACGCGGCGGACGCCATCGACGCGCACCTCGTCTCAGGCGGGCTGCCGGGGATCCTGCGCGCCTGGCCGCACGCCACCCCGGCGCTCGACTTCATCGAGGCCGAGTGCGCGGACCCCGCCTCGCCCCTCTTCGGCGTCCCCGAAGCGGCTCTCATGGCCGAGTTCCCCGCAGCCGACCAGTCCCGCCGGGTGCTGGAGGCGGTGGGCAGCGGGGACCGTACGCACGCCAACATCGCGGCGACGGCGGGGAGCCAGAGTGGTGCCCTGCCGTCGGGGATACTGTCCCCTCTGCTGCGACGGCTCACCGACGAGAAGCGGATCCTCGCCTCCGACACCCCGCTGTCCACGAGCCCCGGCAAGCCCGCCCTCTACCGGGTGGCCGACAGCAACCTGCGTCTGTATCTGGCCGCCTTGCGCTCCGCGCAGGGGTTGTCGCGGCGCGGCCGGCCCGAGGCCGCATACCGGCTCGTCCAGCGGCGCTGGGCCGCCTGGCGCGGGCGGGCCGTCGAGCCGCTGGTCCGGGAGGCACTGGAACTGGCCGCCGCTTCCGGGGACTTCCCCTGGCCGGACACCGAGGTCGTGGGTGGCTGGTGGAACCGCCGGTTCTCCCCGGAGATCGATCTCATCGGCGCCGATCGCTCTCCGGTGGCCGGGACCCTCTTCTTCGCGGGCTCCGTGAAGTGGCTCGGCTCGCCCTTCGATCAGCACGACCTGGCCGCGCTCGTGCGGGGCGCTGCTCAGGTCCCCGGGTTCTCGCCGGGTGGCACAGGGCTGGCCGTCGTTTCCCTCTCCGGTACCGCTGGGTCGGTGACCGGTGCCGGGGTCGGGCTGGTGTGGCGGGCCGGCGACGTGGTTGCGGCATGGCAGGCCTGAATCGCCGATCATGAGCGAGGAGTGCCTGGCCGCACCACGTTGTCCACGACCATCCGCTCCGCGCTCACTCTTCCCTTTACCCTGCATTTACCTCCTTATAGTGTTCAGGTCAGCGTGCGGCCAGGTCGGCCAGTGCGCAGTCGGCACAGAGTCCGACCACCACCGCATCGCACCCCAGGGGAATGTCGTGAAGCGCGTCCTGATCCGTTCCGGAAAGAGTCCGTTCCGTGTCGCCACTCCGGCGGAGTTCATCCAGCAGGACCTCATCGGGACGAACACCGGCAACCTGCTCTTCAGCGACTCCGCCCACAAGATGCTGTCGACGCCGAACACCGAGGTGACGTCGAACGGCATCCGCACCGACCCGTCGGCCGAGCGGGCCGCAGAGATCAACGAGCAGTACGACGTCTTCGTCGTCCCACTCGCCAACGCCTTCCGCCCCACCTTCCAGACCTCACTGGACCGGCTCTCCAAGCTGATCGAGCAGCTCACCATCCCGGTGGTCGTCTTCGGCGTCGGCGCCCAGGCCCCAGCCGACTACGACACCGAGTGGCTGACGCCGATGGAGACGTCGGTCAAGCGCTTCGCGTCCGCCGTCCTCGACCGCTCGGCGTCCATCGGCGTGCGCGGCGAACTGACCGCCGGCTACCTGAACGGCCTCGGCTTCCGGGACGTCGACATCATCGGCTGCCCCTCGATGTTCCTGTACGGCGCGACGTTCCCCGCGATCCGGGCCGCGGAGCTCACCGCTGACTCGCGCATCGCCCTCAGCCTCTCCCCGGACGCGATACCCGTCGGCGACATCTCCGGCATCGCCCGGCACGCATGGGAGCGCTACCCGCACCTCACCTACTACGCGCAGAACCTCACCGACGCGGAGCTGCTGCTGTGGGGCGACACCACGCCCGAGTCCGGGTTCGAGGATCCGTTCCCGCTGCAGCTCAGCCACGCCCTGCTGCGGGAGAACAAGGTGCGCATGCCGCTGGACCCGGCGACCTGGATCGACGAACTGCGCGGCTACGACTTCGCCTACGGCACCCGCATCCACGGCAACATCGCCGCCCTGCTCGCCGGCACACCCGCCGTCGTCCTCACCCACGACTCGCGCACCCTGGAACTGTGCCGGTACTTCGACATCCCGCACCGCCCGCTCACCGACCTGCCGGCCGACACCGATCCGCGCGAGCTGTACGAGGCCGCTGACTTCTCGCCCATGCTCAAGGGACACGGCGAGCGGTTCGAGCGCATCACCGCGTTCCTCACCCGCAACGGCCTGGACAACGCCTACCAGCACGGCGACGGCGGCGCCGCCCACGACGCCCGCGTCGCCTCCCTGGACCTGCCTGCCTCGATGCCGGTCTGGGACGGCTCGGACGACGGACAGATGCGTTACCGCATGAGCCGCCTGCGGGAGCTGATCACGGCGGCCGAGACCAAGGCCCAGAAGCAGGCCAAGAAGGCCGGCGAGGAAACCGGGAAGCTGCGCGCCAGGCTGACCGCCGCCGAGCGGCACGCGATCGAGACCGCAGAGCAGCTCGACGCCGTACGCCAGGAGCTGGCCGCGGCACACAAGCAGCTGGCCGCCGTCGAGCGCCGCGTCGGCGGCATCGAGAGGCGCCTCCTGGTCCGCCTGGGCCCGGCCATACGCCGCCGTACCCGCAAGCTCGCCGACTCCCGCGACCGCAAGGGCTGACCGCCCCTCACCTCTCCACCGGCGAGGGCGTCACCGCTCTCGGCGCCAAGTGGCTGGTAATATTCGGCCACTTGTGCGAGGGTGCGGGCCCTCGCAGGGGAGGAGGGGACGCCCACATGAGCAGAGGCAGATGGGGCGCGGCCGCGTTCGTGGCCGCCGGACTGATCGCGGGGACGCTGGTGTCGGCCGTCCCGGCCGCCGCCGTGCACGGGGCGGTCCCCGGTGACTTCAACGGCGACGGCTACCGCGACGCGGTGCTGCCCGCGCCCGGCGCGAACGTGTCCGGCAAGGAGGCAGCCGGTGCGGTCGTCGTGCTGTACGGATCGTCCTCCGGCCTGTCGGCCACCCGTCGCAAGACCATCACCCAGAACACGTCCGGGGTTCCGGGCGTGGCCGAGGCCTACGACCGTTTCGGCGCCGCCACCGCCACCGCCGACCTGAACCGGGATGGGTACGCCGACCTGCTGGTCTCCTCGCCCACCGAGGACACGACGAAGGGCACCGACGCGGGCACGGTGACGATCCTGTGGGGCAGCGGGAGCGGGCTGTCGAGCGCCACCAACCTGCCGACGCCGAGCACCGGCCCGCGGCGCTACGGTCTGGACCTGGCCGCGCTCAGCACCGGCAGCGGGACGAGGACACAGGTCGTCGTCGGCGGCTGGGACGCGATGGTGCGCTTCACGGGCCCGTTCAGCAAGAGCGGCAGCCACGGTTCCGCCGAGCTGAATCAGAACACCCCCTCCGTCGGGTCCGTCACGCTCGGCGACTTCGACGGCGACACGGCGCCGGACCCGGCCGTGGCCACCGTCCGCGTGCACGATCGCAGTGGCGGTGAGATCTACACGGAACTGGCGTTCCAGAAAGAGCTGAAGCACGGCAACGGTCTCATCACCGCCACCGGCGACGTCAACGGCGACGGGTACGGCGACCTCGTGGCCGGCGACCCGGACGAGCCCCTGGTCGCGGGCATGGACGGCGCGTCGGGCGGCCGGGTCCTGGTCTGGTACGGGTCGGCGGACGGCATCGCGAGCGACGCGCAGCCGGTGCAGATCACGCAGAACACCCCGGGCGTGCCCGGTGGGAGCGAGAAGGGCGACGCGTTCGGCGGCGCCCTCGCCGTGGCCGACCTCAACCGGGACGGGCTGGCGGACATCGTGGTCGGCGCGCCGTACGAAAGCCTCGGCAGCAGGAAGCGGGCGGGCATGGTCACCGTGATCCCCGGCCGTGCCTCGGGCGCCCTCGGCACCGGCTCGTACGCCTTCACCCAGAACACCTCCGGTGTGCCGGGCGGCGCCGAGGAAGACGACTTCTTCGGGACGACGGTCGCCGCCGGGGACGTGAACAAGGACGGCAGGCCCGAGCTGTTCGTCAGCGCGGCGGGGGAGAACAACCACACCGGCGGTGTCTGGGTCCTGCCCGGCGGCACCTTCCGTCCTACGGCCACCGGTAGCCGGGTGTTCACGGCACGCTCCGTCGGCCTCACCCAGCAGGCCCTCACGGCACTCGGCGGCAACGGCCTGCTGGAGGCCACCTGACGCCAACAGGTCGGCCGTCGGTCTTACGTCGGAAACCCGCCGGACGGCCGCAGCGCCCGGCGACGGCACCTGAGTGACCGCCCGTGACCCTCACGTTCACGGGCGGTTCGCGCTTTCCGGTGCCGGACCAGGCCGGCCGCCGCCCTCCCTGTGTCAGCTGTCCTGACCTGTGCGCGTGGCCTCCGGATCCACCCCCATCGTGATGGTCGCGAGGACACCCTTGGCGATGTCGTTCTTCTTGTACTTCAGCTTGAGCAGACCGCCCTGGACGCCACTGCCGTCGTAGATCGTGTCCTCGTCGAGCGTGGTGCGCTCGGTCGTCGACGTCGCGTACGGCGCCACCTCGGCGGCGGCGAGAGCTGACTCCTCGTCGAAGAAGAACTGGCCGGTGTGGCAGGTGTTCCCGCCCTCGTACCCGGCGTCGGTCCACTCGCCGTCCACATGCACCTTGGTGTGGATGTGGACGCAGCGGCCCTGGTACCAGCCCGGGAAGATCGTCTTGAAGGTGACGAAGCCCTTCTTGTCGGTCTTCCAGGTGCCGCGCAGATAGCGGGTGTCGCTGGTCGGCTCCTGGTGGCCGCCGCCACCGCCACCGCCGGACGGGGGCTCACCGGTCGGGGTACCGGAGGGGGCGTCCGTCGGGGCGTCCGTGGGGGCGCCGCCGCCACCGCCGTTGGAGAAGCTCTCGTAGCCCGAGTAGAGACCCAGCGCGTCGCAGTGCCAGACATCCACGGCCGCGTCGGCGATCGGCTTGCAGGTCTCGGAGTCGATGACCTTGAGGGTGAGAGTGAGCGGGATGCCCTCCTTGTCCTCGGTGATGTCCCGGCGGATCTTGTCCGCGTCGATGTAGTAGGGGCCCTCGGTGGTCTCGGAGGTGAGCTGGTAGCAGACCTCGCCGCTGCTGGAGGTGCTGCTCGCCGAGGCCGAGGTGCCCTTGGCGCCCTTCGCTCCCGACTCGCCCGCGAAGGCGCCCGCCGCGAGGGCGCCGCCCGTGCCCACCGCCACCGCAGCACCCGCACCGGCCACGACGACCTTGCGCCGCGTGAGGTCCTTCTGGTGTTTCGGTCCTTCGGCCGTCTGGTTTCCCGTCATGTGCAGGGAAGTTAGGGACGGCGTCTGTCAGGAGCATGGGTAAGAGCTGAGTAAGAGCCCTGCACAGGAATGTGGCCCGAAACCGATGTCGGTTCCGGGCCACTCCCACAGCTGTCCGCTACTTCGCCTACTTCGGCTGCGGCTTCCGCACCGAGAGGTGCAGCTCCTTCAGCCGCGTCTCGTCCAGCTCCGTCGGTGCGCCCATCATCAGGTCCTGGGCGTTGCCGTTGAGCGGGAAGGCGATCGTCTCGCGGATGTTCGGCTCGTCGGCGAGGAGCATCACGATGCGGTCGACGCCGGGCGCGATACCGCCGTGCGGCGGGGCGCCGAAGCGGAAGGCGCGCAGCATGCCGGCGAACTGCTCCTCGACGGTGTCCCGGTCGTAGCCCGCGATCTCGAAGGCCTTCAGCATGATCTCCGGCTCGTGGTTCCGGATCGCGCCGGAGGACAGCTCGACGCCGTTGCAGACGATGTCGTACTGCCAGCCCAGGATGTCCAGCGGGTCCTGCGTCTGCAGGGCCTCGAGGCCGCCCTGCGGCATGGAGAACGGGTTGTGCGAGAAGTCGATCGCGCCGGTGTCCTCGTCCTTCTCGTACATCGGGAAGTCGACGATCCAGCAGAACCGGAAGACGTTCTCCTCGAAGTGCCCGGCGCGCTGGGCGGCCTCGACCCGCACCGCGCCCATGATCTTCGAGACCTCGTCGAACTCGCCCGCGCCGAAGAACACGGCGTGACCGGCCGACAGGGACAGGCGCTTGGTCAGTTCCGCGACGTTCTCCTCCGTCAGGAACTTCGCGATCGGGCCGGACAGCGAGCCGTCCTCGGCGACCCGTACCCAGGCCAGGCCCTTGGCGCCCTGCGAGACCGCGAAGTCACCGAGCTGGTCGAAGAACTTCCGCGGCTGGGCGGAGACGTCCGGCACCGCCAGGGCGCGCACGTGCTTGCCGGCGAAGGCCTTGAACTCCGAGCTCTCGAACACGTCGGTGATGTCGACGAGCTCCAGCTGGGCGCGCAGGTCCGGCTTGTCGGAGCCGTACTTCAGCATCGCCTCGCGGAACGGGATCCGCGGGAACGGCGAGGTGACGTGGCGGCCGTTGCCGAACTCCTCGAACAGCTCCGTCATGAGCTTCTCGATCGGCTGGAAGACGTCCTCCTGCTCGACGAAGCTCATCTCGACGTCGAGCTGGTAGAACTCGCCCGGCGAGCGGTCCGCACGCGCGTCCTCGTCACGGAAGCAGGGCGCGATCTGGAAGTAGCGGTCGAAGCCGGAGATCATCAGCAGCTGCTTGAACTGCTGCGGCGCCTGGGGGAGGGCGTAGAACTTGCCCGGGTTCAGGCGGGACGGGACGACGAAGTCGCGGGCGCCCTCGGGGGAGGTCGCGGACAGGATCGGCGTCGCCATCTCGTTGAAGCCCAGCGCCGTCATCTTGTGACGGATCGCGGAGATCACGGCCGTACGCAGCATGATGTTGCGGTGCATGCGCTCGCGGCGCAGGTCGAGGAAGCGGTACTCCAGGCGCCGCTCCTCGTTGACGCCGTCCTCGGCGTTGATCGTGAAGGGCAGCGGGGCGGCCGCGCCGAGCAGCTCGACCTCGCCGACCTCGACCTCGGTCTCGCCGGTGGGCAGCTCGGGGTTGATGTTCTCCGCGCCACGCGAGACGACCTTGCCGTCGATGCGGACGGTCGACTCCTTGGAGATCTTGTCCAGCGCCTCGTACGCCGCGGTACCGGGGCGGGCGACCAGCTGCATGATGCCGTGGTGATCGCGCAGATCGATGAAGAGGATGCCGCCCAGGTCGCGCCGATTGTGCAGCCAGCCGCTCAGCCGGACGTCGGTGCCGACGTCAGAGGCGCGGAGCTCGCCGCAGGTGTGGGACCTGTACCGATGCATCGTCGTTCATCCAGTCTTCGCGGATCGGGGCCTTGTTTCACGTGAAACTCCCCCAAGCCTACCGGGCACCCCAAGATCGGCTCCCCACCATGAGGAACGGCCCATTGGCCACCCCGCCGATCACATGTCCCGTACAGCTTCGGTGGCAGCCTTCGATCAACTCTTCTTAGAGTGGAGCGCATGCGCACTGGTGAGCCCCTGCCCGCCGTGGGGGAGGTTCTCGCCGCCCTCGCGACCGGCCTGTGGCACTGGGACACCGCCACCGGACTGGTCAAGGTCGACGGCGAGGCCGCACGACTGCTCGGTCTGCCGGCCGAGCCGGCCGTCCTCACGCAGGCCCAGACCCGGGCCCGCCTCCACCCGGTCGACTGGAACGAGATCACCGGGGTGGTCCAGCTCGCCGCCGCCGAGGACAGCCTGGCCGAGGTGCGGGTACGGGTCATGGACGGCGAGGGCCGGGTCGTCCGGGTCGTCCGCAGCCGCTCCAAGCCGTCCTACGACCGGGTGAAGCGGGCGTACGAGATGACCGGCACCCTCCAGGAGGTCACCGAGCCGACGCCGGGCACCCCGGCCGGACGCACGGCGGTCACCGGGGACTGGCGGCGCTCCCGGGAGGCGTTCCTGCTGGACGCGGGCCGGGCGCTGGCCGAGGCACGGTCCACGGCGGAGGTCCTGCGGGTCGCGGCCGGCCTGTCGATGCCGGGCTTCTCACCGGACGGCCTCGCGGTCTTCGGCGTCGAGGGCGACCGTCTGACGATCATCGGCCACCACGGCCACCAGCCCGGCGACGAGGGCCCCTTCTCGCACATGGCCCTGGAGACCGACTACCCGGCCGCCGAGGTGGTCCGCACCGGCCGTGCCGTATACCTCTCCACACCCGAGCAGTACAAGTCCCGCTACCCGCTCACCTGGCCGCTCGCCCAGCACTTCGGCCGCCAGTCCTGGGCGTTCCTGCCGCTGACGGTCGCCGGGCAGACGATGGGCGCCTGGATGGCGGCCTTCGCCTACCCCGTCGCCTTCACCCCCGACGAACGCTCGGTCCTCACGACGGTCGCCCGTATGCTCGCGCAGGCCCTGTCCCGCGCCGGCGCCGCCGAGACGGCCCGCGAGCTCACCGACGGCCTCCAGCGCTCCATGCTGCCCAAGCTGGGCCCTGAGATACCGGGCATGGGCGTCGCCGCCCGCTACGTCCCGACCGGCGGCGGCCTCCAGGTCGGCGGCGACTGGTACGACATGATCCCGCTCCCCAACGGCCGCTTCGCCCTGGTCATCGGCGACGTCCAGGGCCACGACGTGCGGGCCGCCGGCCTGATGGGCCAGCTCCGCATCGCACTCCGCGCGTACGCCTCGGAAGGCCACCGCCCCGACGCGGTCCTGTCCCGCGCCTCGCGCTTCCTGCACGGCATGACCTACGACGACGGGGCCGAGGACGCCGCCGACCTGCGCTTCGCGACCTGCCTCTACGTCGAGGTCGACCCCACGACCGGCATGCTGGACATCGCCCGCGCCGGCCATCCCGACCCGGCGATCCGCATGGCCGACGGCACGGTGCTGGCCCGCCCGACGGCGGGAGGGCTGCCCCTCGGGATCGACCCGGACGCGGACTACCCGACGACGAGGATCACCCTCGAGCCCGGCGAAACGATGCTGATCTGCACGGACGGCCTGATCGAGACCGGCGGCCACGACCTGGAGACCGGCTGGAAACGCATCCGCACCATCCTCGAGGAGCACAAGGGCGATCTGGAGGAACTCGCCGACGCCCTCGTCCAGGCCGTCCACGGCCCGTCCTCCCACCACACCACGGGTCCGCTCGCCGACCGCCGCGAGGACGACATAGCCGTCCTGCTGCTGTGCCGGGAGGGCGAGGGCTGCGGTTGCGGTGACACGGTGACCGTGGTCCCGACGGTCCGCCGCACGATGCTCACGGTCGCGCAGGCCGAGCCCGAGCGCGTCGCGGTGGCCCGGCAGCAGCTCCGCGAGCTCCTCCACGACTGGGACTCGGCGGACCAGATCGACTCCGCGGTCCTGCTCCTCTCCGAGATGCTGACCAACGTCCTGGTCCACACCGACGCGGACGCCCTGCTTCTGGCCGAGGTGCGGGGTGGGCCGGGGGCACGCCGGATGCGCGTCGAGGTGACGGACACCAGCGACGACCTCCCGCACAAGCGGCGCCCCGGTGAACTGGCGTCCTCCGGGCGCGGTCTGATGCTGATCGAGCTGCTGGCGGAGACGTGGGGGGTGGATCCGCGGGGTGAGGGCAAGAGCATCTGGTTCGAGCTCTACGAATCGGCGGAGTCCTCGGCGGGCGCAGAAGCAGGCTCGGCAGCGGGCTCGGAGTAGCGCGTACGCAGCTCGTGCAGGACCCCGAAGGCGGCGGCGGTCAGCGGCACGGCGAGCAGCATCCCGAGAATCCCGGCGACGGACGCGCCCGCCGTGATGGTCACCATCACCACCGCGGGATGCATCTGCACGGTCCGGCTCTGGATCATGGGCTGCAGCACATGCCCCTCCAGCACCTGCACGGCGAGCACCACCCCCAGCGCCCAGAGCGCGATGACGAACCCCCGGTCGGCGAGCGCGACGAGCACGGCGACGGCCCCGGAGATGAAGGCGCCGAGGTAAGGGATATAAGCCCCCACAAAGACAAGCGCACCGAGCCCGACGGCCCCCGGCACGTCGAGCACGAGCAACCCCACGGTGATGCACACGGCATCGATGAACGCGATGAAGGTGGTCCCCCGCATGAACCCCTCCACCGCCTCGAAGGCCCGCCGCGCCATGGCCTCCACGGAGTCCCCCGCCCCACGCGGCACGACCGACCGCAGGACATCGGCGGCCCGATGCGAATCCCGCAGAAAGAAGAAGACGAGCAGCAGCGCGAGCACGGCCATGGCGATGGTCTCGCCCACGACGCTCACCCCACTGATAACACCGGAAGCGGCCGTCCCCCCGAACTTGGTGAGCAGCTCCCTGGCATTGGAGGCGAGGTCGTCGAGTGAGGTCCCGGCGGCCCCGAAGTGATCGGCGAGATCCTGAGCGGCGTCCTTGAGGGAGGCGACGATCTGATCCCCGGTGTCGATGAGAGCGGCGACGACGATATAGACGGCGCCACCGACGACAGCCACAACCGCCACGCACGTGAGCCCGGCGGCAACGGACCGCTGCACCCCGGCCCGCACGAGCCGCCGGTACAGCGGCCCGAGCAACGCCGTCCCGAGCAACGCGAGCAGCACAGGCACAACGGCCGTACGGAACTCGACGGCAAGCCGGACCCCGAGATAGACGACTCCCGCGACGAGCAGAGTCACGACACACCAGGCGGCGAGACGACGAACGGGCTCGGGGAGCAGCTGCTGCACGCTTCCAGCGGATCATGGGGCGGGCGGGGCTGCGGTACACGACGTGCAGAATCGATGTGCCTGTCCACTATCGGGTGAACATCCTTGCTATGTACGCAAGTCAGACCTCGTCGTGCCTAGCTTCCGGAGCGGAGGTGATGCTCGATGCACGAGCAGAACAACACGCCGCCGGAGCAGGCGGCGGGACGGAACCAGGACGCGATCGACATCAACGACTTCGTGTTCGCGGCGACGGGGGCGCGGATGCGGAGGCTGACGACGCCGGAGAGGGAGCACTGGTTCGTGGCAGCCGACGTGGCCACGGATCTCGGTTACGCAAACACGCGCCAGGCACTCCTCTGGCATGTTGCGCCAGATTGCACGAAGCGTCTGAGCGAGATTGCACCAGGCGTCTATACAGCAGACGCCTCACGCAAACTTGCAGCTCACAAGCTACAAAGGTCGATGAAGATGGTGAACCTTCGCGGGCTCATCGCGCTCGTCAACGGGTGCACGAAGCCGGAGTGCGCACCGTTCAAGGAGTGGGTCTCCGAGGTCATCGCCACCATCCAGCGCGACGGCTCCTACAGCCTGGAACCGGCCCCCGTACAACCCGCCCCCACCGGCGGCACCGCCTACGCCATGCCGCAACAGGTCGCCGACGCCATCGTGCGTCTGGAAGAACGCAACATCCGCGCCGACGAGATGATGCTGGCCTTCCAGGAGGAGCGCAACGATCTCCTTCGTCAGATCAGCCGCAGCCAGGACACCATGGCCAACGCACTCCGGGACATCGCCCAGTCCCTCAGGCACACCGATCCGGAACCGGAGCTGACGGCACAGCAGCTCCTCGCCACCTGGAGGACGAAGAACCTCGTCTTCACCGAGGACATCCACGCGGTGGCGGCCTACCTGGCCCCGACACTGGTGCGCGGCGAGGCGCGTTACCGCCTGGAGGAGATCGCCGCCCGGACGGGGCTGCCGCAGGACCGCGTCCACGACTGTCTGCGGACTCTGCTCAAGCGAGGTTGTGTACGGCAGACGGGCTGCGCCCCCGACGGAGCGCCGATCTACGTACTGCCGTAGCGCCGCAGCAGAGCCCCCATAAGACAGGCCCGAAGTCGCAAACCTCAGTTGCGGCTTCGGGCCTCGTCGTACCGTACCGGACCCCGCCCCCCACTCACCGCAGAACTACGCCGCCGTCGCCCCCCGCATCACCAACAGCACCCCCGCCAACACCGTCCACGCCGCCATCAGCAGCACCGTCGCCCACGCCGTGATCGGCCCCGCCAGGCACAGCACCGCGATGACGAAGCTGACCCAGCCCAGCCAGCTGGGTACGGCGCCGGTCGTCAGGGACACGCGCCAGATCGTGAACAGGAGCACCGCCGCCGCGGCCATCGCGGCGACGAAGCCGGCGTAGGCCATGTCGAGGAGCAGGAGGGCGACCATGGCCGTTTCGGGGCCGACGCGGAAGCTGTCCGTGTTGTTGGCCGAGATGGCGTAGATGGAGCCGGCGAGCGTGGCGATCATCAGGAGGGCCGTGAACACGGTGCCGCCCGCGAGCACCAGGTGCGACCGGTTCCCGGCGAGGCGGGCGAGTGCGCCCAGGAACCACAGGAACAGCAGGGCCGCCACCAGCAGCATCAGGGCCATGCCCTCGGTGACGTCGAGGTTGCTGTCCTTGCTGTAGAAGGCGAGGGTGTCGCGCAGTCCGTCGTCGCCCTCGGTGTCCGGACTGTTGGCGTAGATCACCAGCAGCGCGACGAGCATGAACACCCCGGAGGCGATCCCGGCGACGCCGGGCCAGAGGGTTCTGCGAGGGGTGTCGCCCGCGCTGTGCGGCTGAGCCGTCGTCGGTGCCGTCATGCCGGCCTCCCACGCGATGAGAATGTCGCGAGGGTCCCGAAATAGGACTCTTGATCTATTCTGCCCCTCCTGTCCTGTGAGAGACAGGAGGGGCAGGAGGGATGATCAGATGCCGCCCTCGGTCATGCCGTGCACCGCCGGGATCGTCCCCAGCCGGCCCTTCTGGAAGTCCTCGAAGGCCTGCTGGAGCTCCTCGCGGGTGTTCATGACGAACGGGCCGTAGTGCGCCATCGGCTCACGGATCGGCCGGCCGCCGAGGAGGACGACCTCCAGGTCGGGGGTGTGCGAGTCCTGCTTCTCGTCCGCGCGGACCGTCAGCGAACCGCCGGCCCCGAAGACCGCCGTCTGGCCCAGGTGGATCGGACGTCGGTCGGCACCCACCGCACCGCGGCCCGCGAGCACGTACGCGAGGCCGTTGAAGTCCTCACGCCACGGCAGGGTGATCTCCGCACCCGGCGCCACCGTCGCGTGGATCATCGTGATCGGCGTGTGCGTGATACCGGGGCCCTGGTGGCCGTCCAGCTCACCGGCGATGACACGCAGCAGCGCGCCGCCGTCGGGGGTCGTCAGCAGCTGGACGTTGCCGCCGCGGATGTCCTGGTACCTCGGGGCCATCATCTTGTCCGCGGCCGGGAGGTTCACCCACAGCTGGAGCCCGTGGAACAGGCCGCCGGACATGACCAGGGACTCCGGCGGGGCCTCGATGTGGAGGAGACCGGAGCCGGCCGTCATCCACTGGGTGTCGCCGTTGGTGATGGTGCCGCCGCCACCCTGGCTGTCCTGGTGGTCGAAGATCCCGTCGATGATGTACGTGACGGTCTCGAAGCCGCGGTGCGGGTGCCAGGGCGTGCCCTTGGGCTCACCCGGCGCGTACTCCACCTCACCCATCTGGTCCATCATGATGAACGGGTCCAGATGGCGGTAGTTGATCCCGGCGAACGCACGGCGCACCGGGAAGCCCTCACCCTCGAAACCGCTCGGCGCGGTCGTGACGGCGAGCACGGGACGAGCCACGGCGTCGGCCGGGGCGGCCACGCGGGGCAGCGTCAGCGGGTTCTCGACGGTCACTGCAGGCATGTCGGTACCTCCTTGTGCGGCCAGTTTAGTTGAGCATTGAACTTCCTGCTACCCCCAACAGAGAAAGCCCGGAGGGCATTCCCTCCGGGCTCCAGCCAAGACTTGGCACCTCAGCCGTACATTCTGCGCATCGCGAACTCGACCATCTGCTCGACCGCCTTCGCGTCGAACACCATCCGGTGCTCGCCCTCCATGTCGACCACGAAGCCGTACCCGGTGGGCAGCAGGTCGATCACCTCCGCGCCGGTGATCACGAAGTACTTGGACTCCTTGCCCGCGTACCTGCGCAGTTCCTTGAGCGAGGTGAACATCGGGATCACCGGCTGCTGGGTGTTGTGCAGGGCGAGGAAGCCGGGGTTGTCACCACGCGGGCAGTAGACCTTCGACGTCGCGAAGACCTGCTGGAAGTCCTCCGCCGACATCTGCCCGGTGGTGAAGGCCCGCACCGCGTCAGCGAGCGACGGCGGCGACGGTTCGGGGTACAGGGGCTGCTGCTGCCCGTAACCGCCGCCGCCCATGGGCTGCTGCGGCGGGGCGTACTGCTGCTGGGCACCCGCGTTCTGGTCGTAGCCGTACATGCGCGCAAGCGTACCGAGCCCACCGGGCGTGCGGGACGGTACGGGCACTCACGCCCCCACAGGGAGCCCACAGGTACACCCCTGGAATCCCACAGGCGGGGCCCGTAGCGTCCGCCACACCAAAGAACGCGCCACGGAACGGCAAAGCGCGAGCAATCGGCGGCAAGGAGACACGGCCATGAGCGGACACCACCACGACGACGAGATCCACGAGCACGACAGAGGTCTGTCCTACGACCTTCCCGTTCTCGCCCGCCGCCGGATGATCCGGCTGCTCGCCGGGGCGAGCCTGGTGCCGCTGGTCGGCTGCTCCGCCGAGGACGACTCCTCCACCTCCGCCGGCGGGAACTCGTCGGCCGCCTCTTCTTCTTCCTCCTCCTCTTCCTCTGCAGAGTGCGCCACCATCCCCAACGAGACCGCCGGCCCCTACCCCGGCGACGGCTCGAACGGTGTGAACGTCCTCAAGGAAAGCGGTGTCGTCCGCAGCGACATCACCTCCAGCTTCGGCGACTCCGCGGGCGGCACCGCCGAGGGTGTGCCGCTGACCATCACGCTGACGGTCGTGGACGCGGCCTCGGGCTGCGGTACGCCGAAGAAGGGCGCCGCCGTGTATCTGTGGCACTGCGACCGGGAGGGCAACTACTCCCTGTACTCCGAGGCCGTCACCGACGAGAACTACCTGCGGGGCGTCCAGGAGACCGACGACAAGGGCCAGGTCACCTTCAAGAGCATCTTCCCGGCCTGCTACACGGGCCGCTGGCCGCACATCCACTTCGAGGTCTACGGCAGCCTCGCCGACGCCACGGCGGCCACGTCGATCACGAACACCTCGCAGCTCGCGCTGCCGAAGGAGGTCTGCGACACGGTGTACGCGACGGACGGCTACAGCCAGAGCGTGACCAACCTGGGCCAGCTCTCCCTGGAGACGGACAACATCTTCAGCGACGGCTACGACCAGCAGCTGGCGGCGATGGAGGGCAGTGTCGACAACGGCTACACGGCCACACTGACGGTTCCGGTGTGACCTGTCACAGATGGGCGGATCGGGGTTGCTTCTTATTACCGACGGGTAGCATCATCGTAGCTACTTGTTGGTATGTGAACTAGAGCGAGGATCCAGTGCCTCGCCGATCTCTCTTTACGGAGCCGTCGCCATGGGGCACTACAAGTCGAATCTCCGCGACATCGAGTTCAACCTCTTCGAAGTACTCGGGCGGGACAAGCTGTACGGCACCGGTCCCTTCGAGGAGATGGACGTCGAGACCGCGAAGAGCATCCTCGAAGAGCTGACCCGGCTCGCGGAGAACGAGCTGGCCGAGTCCTTCGCGGACGCCGACCGCAACCCGCCGGTCTTCGACCCGGAGACGAACACGGCCCCGGTGCCGGCGTCCTTCAAGAAGAGCTACAAGGCCTTCATGGACTCGGAGTACTGGCGGCTCGGCCTGCCCGAGGAGATCGGCGGCACCACCTCCCCGCGCTCCCTGATCTGGTCGTACGCGGAGCTGCTGCTCGGCTCGAACCCGGCCGTGTGGATGTACGCCTCCGGCCCGGCATTCGCCGGCATCCTCTTCGACGAGGGCAACGACGTCCAGAAGAAGATCGCCCAGATCGCCGTGGAGAAGACCTGGGGCTCCACCATGGTGCTGACCGAGCCCGACGCGGGCTCCGACGTCGGCGCCGGTCGCACCAAGGCGGTCCAGCAGGAGGACGGCTCCTGGCACATCGAGGGCGTCAAGCGCTTCATCACGTCCGGTGAGCACGACATGGAGGAGAACATCCTCCACTACGTCCTCGCCCGCCCCGAGGGCCATGGCGCGGGCACCAAGGGCCTGTCCCTCTTCCTCGTCCCGAAGTACCTCTTCGACTTCGAGACCGGCGAGCTGGGCGAGCGCAACGGCGTCTACGCCACGAACGTCGAGCACAAGATGGGCCTCAAGGCCTCCAACACCTGCGAGATGACCTTCGGCGACCAGCACCCCGCCAAGGGCTGGCTGATCGGCGACAAGCACGACGGCATCCGCCAGATGTTCCGCATCATCGAGTTCGCGCGGATGATGGTCGGCACGAAGGCGATCTCGACGCTGTCGACCGGCTACCTGAACGCCCTCGAGTACGCCAAGGAGCGTGTCCAGGGCCCGGACCTCGCCAACTTCATGGACAAGACGGCGCCCAAGGTCACCATCACGCACCACCCGGACGTGCGCCGCTCGCTGATGACGCAGAAGGCGTACGCGGAGGGCATGCGCGCCCTCGTCCTCTACACGGCGTCGGTCCAGGACGAGATCCAGGTCAAGGAGGCCGCCGGCGAGGACACCGCCGCGGTGGAGGCGCTCAACGACCTGCTCCTGCCGATCGTCAAGGGCTACGGCTCCGAGAAGGGCTACGAGCAGCTCGCCCAGTCGCTGCAGACCTTCGGCGGCTCCGGCTTCCTGCAGGAGTACCCGATCGAGCAGTACATCCGCGACTCCAAGATCGACACCCTGTACGAGGGCACCACCGCGATCCAGGGCCAGGACTTCTTCTTCCGGAAGATCGTCCGCAACCAGGGCGCCGCGCTGAACTCCCTCGCCGAGGACATCAAGAAGTTCCTGGCGCTCGGCACCGGCGGCGAGGAGCTGGCGGGCGCCCGCGAGCACCTCGCGAAGGCGGCCGTCGAGCTGGAGGCCATCGTCGGCCTGATGCTGACCGACCTCGCGGCCACCGAGTCGGACGTCAAGAACATCTACAAGGTGGGCCTGAACACCACCCGCCTGCTGATGGCCTCCGGTGACGTCGTCGTCGGCTACCTGCTGCTCAAGGGCGCCGCGGTCGCCGCCGAAAAGCTCGAGACCGCCTCCGCCAAGGCTGTGTCTTCCAAAGATGTGGCCTTCTACACCGGCAAGATCGCGGCGGCGAAGTTCTTCGCGGCCAACGTCCTGCCGGGCGTCACCGGCACCCGCAAGCTCGCCCAGGGCGTCGACCTGGACCTGATGGAACTCGACGAGGCCGCGTTCTAGGGCAGGCCCTGGTCACGGTTCCGGTCACGCACGGACATTCCGCGTCGTCCTCACGCAGGCCCGCTCCCATCGCCGGGAGCGGGCCTGCGTACGTCGTTAAGGTGAACCCATGAGCGAACCCACCCGCTTCGGCGGCCGCGGCCACACCGACGACCTCATGTCCTTCCTCTCGGCGAGCCCCACGCCGTACCACGCCGTGGCGAACACCGCCGAGCGGCTGGAAAAGGCCGGCTTCAGGCAGGTCGCGGAGACGGACGCGTGGGACGGGTCGACCGGCGGCAAGTACGTGCTGCGCGGTGGCGCGATCGTGGCGTGGTACGTCCCCGAGGGCGCCGAGCCGCACACGCCGTTCCGGATCGTCGGCGCGCACACCGACTCCCCCAACCTGCGGGTGAAGCCGCGGCCCGACAGCGGGGCGCACGGCTGGCGGCAGGTGGCCGTGGAGATCTACGGCGGGCCGCTGCTGAACTCCTGGCTCGACCGCGACCTGGGCCTGGCGGGCCGGCTGTCGCTGCGGGACGGTTCGAGCCGGCTGGTGAACATCGACCGGCCGCTGCTGCGGGTGCCCCAACTCGCCATCCACCTGGACCGTTCGGTGTCGGCGGAGGGCCTCAAGCTCGACAAGCAGCGGCATCTGCAGCCCATCTGGGGGCTGGGCGACAACATCCGCGACGGTGATCTGATCGCCTTCCTGGAGGAGAGCGCCGGGATCGCGGCGGGCCAGGTCACCGGCTGGGACCTGATGGTCCACTCCGTGGAGCCGCCCGCGTATCTGGGCCGGGACGAGGAACTGGTCGCGGGCCCGCGCATGGACAACCTGCTGTCGGTGCACGCGGGCATGGCCGCACTGGTCGCCGTGTCCGGTGGCGACCTGCCGTTCATTCCCGTGCTGGCCGCCTTCGACCACGAGGAGAACGGCTCGCAGAGCGACACGGGCGCCGACGGCCCGCTGCTGGGCAGCGTCCTGGAGCGGTCGGTGTTCGCGCGCGGAGGGTCGTACGAGGACCGGGCGAGAGCCTTCGCCGGCACGGTGTGCCTGTCCTCCGACACCGGCCACGCCGTCCACCCCAACTACGCCGAGCGGCACGACCCGACGCACCACCCGCGGGTCAACGGCGGCCCCATCCTCAAGGTCAACGTCAACAACCGCTACGCCACGGACGGTTCGGGCCGCGCGGTCTTCGCCGCCGCCTGCGAGAAGGCGGGCGTCCCCTTCCAGTCCTTCGTGTCCAACAACTCCATGCCCTGCGGCACCACCATCGGCCCGATCACCGCGGCCCGGCACGGCATCAGGACCGTCGACATCGGCGTGGCGATCCTGTCGATGCACAGTGCCCGCGAGCTGTGCGGCGCGGACGACCCGCAGCTGCTGGCGAGGTCGCTGGCGGCGTTCTTGGAGGGGTAGCGGTCCCAAGGGCCCTGTCATCGCATGGGTGTTGCCGACCGGGGTACCCGGGCGTCCCGGACCGGAACGACCGGACCTTTCAGGGAGGCGACACGAATGGGCCATGGGGGTCCCCCCGCTCGAGCGAAGCCGAGAGTGGGGGAGGGTGCATCATTCTCATCGCCGCGGGAGCCATCCTCACGTTCGCGACCGACTGGGAGATGGAGGGGGTCAACCTCGACCTGGTCGGCATCATCCTGATGATCGTCGGGCTGATCGGGGTCACGACGTTCAGCAGCATCGCGCGGCGGCGGCGCGTGGTGGTGCCGCCCTCGACACCGGTCATCGACGAAGAGCCGCACCGCCACCGGCGGGACGGATACAGCGACGGTTACGGCGCCTGAGTGGTGTCCAACCCGGCGAGCACCAGCGGAAGACGGCCGGCGCCCTCGTCCGTGAGCCGGACGGGCACACCCCAGTCCAGCTGGTGCACATGGCAGGCCAGAAGTCCAGGACGACGATGCGTCCCCGCAGGTCGGCGAGGCTGTACGGACGGCCGCCCGTGTTCAGCCAGCCGCCCTTGCCGGTCAGCTCTGGGGCGCGGACCCGGGCACGGCGGGCAGTCGGGGCCGGGGCGGAATCGGTCATGGATCAAGGGTGCCACCCGGCACTGACAGTCACGTCAGCGCATGCCCGGTGGTGGCGTCCACGTGGTCCGGTACGTCGTCGTGGCGGTCGCCGACGGTGAGCGTGCCGGTGGGTTCGAACAGGAGGAGGGCGGTCGGGACGGGCGTGTACGGCTTGTGCTCGGTGCCGCGCGGGACCGTGAACACGCTGCCGCGGGGCAGGACGACCGTGCGCTCGCCTTCCCTCTCCCGTAGGGAGATGTGCAGTTCGCCGTCGAGGACCAGGAAGAACTCGTCGGTGTGGTCGTGCACGTGCCAGACGTGCTCGCCGTGGACCTTGGCGATCCGGACGTCGTAGTCGTTGACGGCGGTGACGATACGCGGGCTCCACCGGTCGCTGAAGGAGGCGAGGGCCTGGGCGAGGGAGACGGGTTCCTGAGGCATGCCGTCATCGTGCGGGGTGCCCGGGGCGGCGTACGAGTGCTAGAAATCGCACATGCCGCAAGGATCCTCTCAACCGCATCGCGTGGTCCTGGTCGTCGACGAGAACTCGAACCCCTTCGAGATGAGCTGTGCCATCGAGGTGTTCGGGCTGCGGCGGCCCGAGCTGGGCCGGGAGCTGTACGACTTCACGCTCTGCGCGGCCGGCCCCGAGACCCGCATGCGGGACGGCTTCTTCACGCTCACCGGGGTGGCCGGGCTGGAGGCGGCGGAGACGGCGGACACCCTGATCGTGCCGAACCGCCCGGACACGGACGCCCCCCGCTCGCCGGAGGTGCTGGACGCCGTACGCCAGGCACACGCGCGTGGCGCCCGCCTGCTCGGCTTCTGCTCCGGTGCCTTCACGATGGCGGAGGCCGGCCTGCTGGACGGACGGCGGGCGGCGTGCCACTGGATGTGGGCGAAGGCCTTCCGGGCGCGTTTTCCGCGGGTACGGCTGGAGCCGGACGTGCTGTTCGTGGACGACGGGGACATCCTCACCGCGTCCGGCAGCGCGTCGGCGCTCGATCTGGGCCTGCACGTCGTACGCCGGGACCATGGCGCCGAGATCGCCAACCACGTCTCCCGGCGGCTCGTCTTCGCCGCTCACCGGGACGGCGGACAGCGGCAGTTCGTGGAACGCCCGGTGCCCGAGGTGCCCGACGAGTCGCTGGGCCCGCTGCTGGCCTGGGCGCAGGAACGGCTGGGCGAGCCGCTGAGTGTGGCCGAGCTGGCCGCGCGGGCGGCGGTGTCGCCGGCGACCCTCCACCGGCGCTTCCGGGCGCAGCTGGGGACGACGCCGCTGGCGTGGCTGACCGGGGAGCGGGTGGCGCTGGCGTGCCGGCTGATCGAGCGGGGTGAGGAACGGCTGGACGTGGTGGCCGCGAGGACCGGCCTGGGGACCGCCGCCAACCTCCGGGCGCGGCTGCGGCGCGAGACGGGACTCAGCCCGTCGGCCTACCGGCGGCGTTTCGGACCCGCCGGCGGGGAACCGGTGACCGTATGAGATTCCTCGTACGCGACCGGCTCCTCGGCATCGGCGACGACTACTGGATCGAGGACGACCGCGGCAACAAGGTGTTCCTCGTCGACGGCAAGGCGATGCGGCTGCGGGACACCTTCGAGCTGAAGGACACGCAGGGGCGCGTCCTCATCGACATCCGCCACAAGATGTTCGCCCTGCGCGACACGATGGTCATCGAGCGGGACGGCGACCCCCTGGCGACGATCCGCCGCAAGCGGCTGTCCCTGCTGCGCAACCACTACCGGGTGTCCCTGGCGGACGGCAGCACGGAACTCGACGTCAGCGGCAAGATCCTCGACCGGGAGTTCGCCGTCGAGTACGACGGCGAACTGCTGGCGGTGGTGTCCCGGCGGTGGCTGCGGGTGCGGGAGACGTACGGCGTGGACGTCGTACGGGAGGACGTGGATCCGGCGCTGCTGATCGCGGTGGCGGTGTGCGTGATCCATCTGGCGGAGAGGGAACGGGAGTCGGACTGACGGCCGGGCCGACTAACGGTCCGGCTGACGGCGCGGGGGTTGCAGCCCCAGCATCCGGTCCTTCAGCGCCGGGAACTGGTTCCTCGTCGTCGTCACCTTCGTCGGGTCGAAGTCGACGGTGAGGATCTCCTCGTCCGGTCCGGCCTCCGCCAGCACCTCGCCCCACGGGTCGACCACGATCGAGTGACCGGCCTGCGGAACCCCCGCGTGGGTGCCGGCCGTTCCACAGGCGAGTACGAACGCCTGGTTCTCCACCGCCCGTGCCTGAGCCAGCAGCGTCCAGTGCGCCCGGCGGCGCTCAGGCCAGCCCGCCGGGAGGACGAAGACCTCGGCACCGAGGTCGACCAGCCCACGGAAGAGCTCGGGGAACCGGAGGTCGTAACAGGTGGCCACACCGAGGACGGTCTCGGGCAGCCGGACCGTGACCAGTTCCGCCCCGGCCCCCATCAGCACGGCCTCACCCTTGTCGAACCCGAAGCGGTGGATCTTCCGGTACGCGGCGGCCAGGTCACCGGAGGGAGAGAAGACGAGGGAGGTGTTGTAGAGCGGCCCTTCCGGGGTGCGCTCGGGAATCGACCCGGCGTGCAGCCACACACCGGCGTCGCTCGCCGCCTTGGCCATCGCTTCGTACGTCGGCCCCTCGAGCGGCTCGGCCTCGCTCCCGAACTCCTCGTACGCGAACGCCCCCGTGGTCCACAGCTCCGGCAGCACGACGAGGTCGGTGCCCGCCTGACCCCGTACCAGCGAAGCCATCCGCCTCCTACGAGATTCAACCGATTCGCCCTCATCTACGGCGATCTGGATCAGCGAGGCGCGCACACTACCACCGTCCTGGCATTCGACCTGTCGATACGGGCCTACGATCGTCACACGAAAGCACTGCCGGGGTGCCTCGCAGCAGCGTAACTTAGCGTTCCAAGACACCCGCCGACAGCCACCTCCCACTGGCACCGCCGCCACCACCAGCCCGAGTTCCCACCGCCGAGGGGTCCCGTTCCGTGAGTCTGCATCCCACCCTCCAGCCCTACGCCGACGCCTGGACCCACTCCATCGAAGCAATATCCGAGCTGGTGCAGCCGCTCGTGGAAGGGGAGTGGAACCGGCGGACGCCGTGCCCGGCCTGGTCGGTCCGGGATGTGATCTCCCATGTGATCGGCCTGGACAACGAGATGCTGGGCGACCCGCGCCCCATCCACACGCTTCCGCGCGACCTGTTCCACGTCACCAACGACCACCAGCGTTACATGGAGATGCAGGTCGACGTCCGCCGCCACCACACGGCGCCGGAGATGACGTCCGAGCTCGAGTACACGATCATCCGCCGCAACCGCCAGCTCCGGAACGAGTCCCGCGATCCCGGCACCAAGGTGCGCGGCCCGCTGGGCACCGAGCTCACCCTGGAAGAGGCCATGCGGGGCCACGCCTTCGACATCTGGGTCCACGAACAGGACCTGCGCACCGCCCTCGGCCGCCCCGGCAACCTCGACTCCCCCGGCGCGCACGTGGCCCGCGACGTCCTGCTGGACGCGCTCCCCGAGATCGTCGCCAACAGGTCGAACGCGCCCCGCAGCTCGGCGATCGTCTTCGACGTCCACGGCCCGATCGAGTTCCTCCGCACGATCCGCGTGGACATCCAGGGCCGCGGCACCCTCGAAACGGCCCCCGCCCTGGGCCCCGCCGCCACCCTCACCCTCGACTGGGAAACCTACGTCCGCCTGGCCTGCGGCCGCGTGACGCCGGAGGCGGCGGCGGACCGGGTGAAGGCGGAGGGCGATCCGGAACTGTCGGGCGCGATCCTGCGGAACTTCGTGGTGACGCAGTAGGGAGCAGTAGGGAAACGACGGGACGTTCTGACGCCGGGCAGCGATATCCATGCTGTCCGGCGGCATCCCGGGCTTCGCCCACCTCACCCTGGTCCCGGCCCGCCGGCCTGCGCCCCCGCGCGACTACGCCGGCACATGCACCGTCTCCACCCGGCTCGCAACCAACCGCTCCCGCTCCCGCCGAGCCGCCTGCTTCCGCAACCGCAGAATCTGGCTCACCCCCAGCGCCTGCAGAACGAACACCGCCGAGAACGCCACCCGGTACTCGTCCCCGGTCGCATCCAACAGCACCCCGACCGCGAACAGCGTCGTCATCGAGGCGACGAAGCCCCCCATGTTCGTGATCCCGGACGCCGTCCCCTGCCGCTCCGGCGGATTCGCCGGCCGCGCGAAGTCGAACCCGAGCATCGAGGCCGGCCCGCACGCACCGAGCACGGCACACAGCACCACCAGCAGCCACATCGGGGCATGCGCGGCGGGATACCCGAGCGTCGCCGCCCACAGCACGGCCGTAGCCCCCACGGTCCCCAGCGCCAACGGCAGCCGCGCCCCGTGATGCCGTGCGACGACCTGCCCGTAGACCAGCCCGACGACCATGTTCGACAGCACGACGAGCGTGAGCAGTTCGCCGGCCGTCGCCCGCGACAGCCCCTGCGCCTCCACCAGGAACGGCATCCCCCACAGCAGCAGGAACACCATCGCCGGGAACTGCGTCGTGAAGTGCACCCACAGCCCGAGCCGCGTCCCCGGCTCCCGCCATGACGCCGCGATCTGCCGCCGTACGTAGGCCACGCCCTGATGCGGGAGCGGCTCCGGCTCGTGCCCCTCGGGATGGTCCTTCAGGAACAGCAGCACCAGTACGAGCACCACGGCCCCCGCCACCGCGCTCCCCGCGAAGGCCGCGGTCCACCCCACCCCGTGCAGCAGCCGGGCCAGCACCAGCGTGGACACCAGGTTCCCGGCCATCCCCACCAGCCCCGCGAACTGCGCGACCAGCGGCCCGCGCCGCGCCGGGAACCACCGCGCGCCCAGCCGCAGCACGCTGATGAACGTCATCGCGTCTCCGCACCCGAGCAGCGCGCGCGAGGCGAGCGCCATGCCGTACGAGGGTGAGAAGGCGAACCCGAGCTGCCCGACCGTGAAGAGCACCGCCCCCAGCCCCAGCACCTTCTTGGTGCCGAGCCGGTCGACCAGTACCCCCACGGGTATCTGCATGCCCGCGTACACGAGCAGCTGAAGGATCGAGAAGGTCGACAGCGCGGAGGCGTTGACATGGAAGCGGTCGGCGGCGTCGAGGCCGGCGACACCGAGGGACGTGCGGAAGACGACGGCGACGAAGTAGACGGCGACGCCTATGCCCCAGACGGCGACGGCACGGCGTCCGCCGGGCGGATCACCGGGCAGTGCGGCGCTGCTCATCGCGCCTCGCCCCGGGCCAGATGGGAGAACCAGCCGACGTGCCGCCGGACCACCGTCACGGCCTCCTCCGCATCCCCCGAGCGCAGGGCGTTCAGGATCTCCTCGTGCTCGACGAGGGTCTTGGCGATCCGGTCGGGATGGGAGTGCAGGACGGCGACGCCCATCCGCAACTGCCGGTCGCGCAGCTGGTCGTAGAGCCGGGAGAGGATCTCGTTCCCGCCGCTGCGGACGATCTCGGCGTGGAAGCAGCGGTCGGTGACGGCGGCCGCGGCGAGGTCCCCGGCGGCGGCCTGCTCCTTCTGCCGGGCGAGCAGTTCCTCGAGCCGCGCGACCAGCCCGGCGGGGGCGGGCACGGCCTTCCTGGCCGCGTGCTCCTCCACCAGCAGCCGCGTCTCCACCACATCGGCGATCTCCTGCGCGGAGACCGGCAGCACCAGCGCGCCCTTCTTCGGGTAGAGCTTGATCAGCCCCTCGACCTCAAGCCGCAGCAGCGCCTCCCGCACCGGCGTCCGCGACACCCCGACGGCCTCGGCGAGCTCGCCCTCGGTGAGGAGGGTCCCGCCCTCGTAACGGCGCTCCAGGACGGCCTGCTTGACGTGGGTGTAGACGCGGTCGGCGGCGGGGGGTTGCCTGACGGCGAGGCTGCTCATGTCGACAGCATAGATACAACACGTACGCATGAGGGGATACGTCCCAGCATGCGAAACAAACCCAGATGCCAGAGCCGGCCTACCCGCGAATACGCGACCCCGCCCAACCACCCCACAACCTTCTGTGCTACTCACGTGTCACACACGTGCGGCCCCCTTCTCGCCTCCACGGCCACCATGGCCCCAGACCTCAACTCGGCCGCATCACAGCCGCATTCAACTTAATCGGGGTACCTCACTTGATAATCGGCATTCAGGGCATCCGTATCCGCCGAGCTGCCGCCGTCACCGTGACCAGTGGCGCGATGCTCGCGACCGTTGCCCTCTCCGCGGCGCCCGCGCAGGCCGTCACCGCGCCCACGATCGCCGCCAAGGGCGGCTACGTGATGAACAACGCGAACGGCAAGACGCTGTACACCAAGGCCGCGGACACCAAGCGCTCCACCGGCTCCACGACCAAGATCATGACCGCGAAGGTCGTGCTCGCGCAGCCGAACCTCAACCTGAACGCCAAGGTCAAGATCCAGATGGCGTACAGCGACTACATCGTGAAGAACAACGCCTCGTCCGCCCGGCTCATCGTCGGCGACAAGGTCACCGTCCGCCAGCTGCTCTACGGCCTGATGCTGCCGTCGGGCTGCGACGCGGCGTACGCCCTCGCCGACAAGTTCGGCACCGGCACGACGCGGGCGGCACGCGTGAAGTCGTTCATCGGCAAGATGAACACCACCGCGAAGAACCTGGGCCTGAAGAACACCCACTTCGACTCGTTCGACGGCATCGGCAACGGCGCCAACTACTCGACACCGCGCGACCTGACGAAGCTCACCCGCAGCGCGCTGAAGAGCTCCACGTTCCGCACGATCGTCAAGACGAAGTCGTACACCGCCAAGACGATCACCAAGACCGGCTCCACCCGCACGATGGCCGCGTGGAAGAACACCAACACCCTCCTCGGCAGCTACACCGGCACGATCGGCGTGAAGACCGGCTCCGGCCCCGAGGCCAAGTACTGCCTCGTCTTCGCCGCCACCCGCAACGGCAAGACGGTCATCGGCACGGTCCTCGCCTCTACGAGCAGCACCCAGCGGGCGACGGACGCGAAGAAGCTCATGAACTACGGGTTCGCGAAGCTGGGCTGACCCACCGGCACAGAGGTACGTGAGAGAAGGGGCCCGCCGCCGATGAGCGGTGGGCCCCTTCTGCCTTGGGCGGCCTGCCCGGCGGGCACCGTAATGGAGGCCCTCCGTCATACACCTGCCGATGACGTCCCGTTGGGGAATCGGCGATCTTTCCCCTCGCGATCGTGAAGCTTCTCGCGTGAGTTGGCATATTCGATTTGCTCCGCCATACCGTCCGCGACGGAGGTGGTTCACATGATCGAACCCAGCAAGCACCAGCCCGACCCGCGGACACAGCACGACGCGATCGATGCCGGCGACTTCGTGTACGCGGCCACCGGGGCCCGGGTCCGGAGGCTGACGATGCCGGACGGGACGCACTGGTTCCCGGCGGTGGATGTCTGCAAGGAGTTGGGGCACACCAACTCGAGGAAGGCACTCTCCGACCATGTCCCTGAGGAGCACCGAGAGATTCTCGAGACCGTAACTGGAGGTTACGGTCTCAGCATTCCCGCAGGTAGAGAGTGGCGCCGAGACATGAATCTCATCGATCTCCAAGGCCTGATCCTTCTCGTCAACGCCTGCACGAAGCCCGCCTGCGCCCCCTTCAAGCAGTGGGTCGCCGAGGTGATCGAGACTGTCCAGCGCGAGGGGTCCTACGCCCTTGAGGAGGCCGAGGTACAACCCGCCGACCCGGGTGCCCCGATCGCGTACGTGATGCCGGAGCAGGTTGCCGAGGCCATCGTCCGGCTCGAAGAGCGCAATCTTCAGGCCGACGAACAACTCGCCGCCGCCCAGCACAGGTCACTCGCCCTGCAACAGGAGATGGTGGAAATGCAGCGCGCCACCCTCGCCGCGCAGCAGGCCATCGCCCAGGCCATGGACCGCATCGCGAACCGGCTCGACGTCCTGGCCCTCGACCGCCCGGCACCCGCGGCGGGCCTTTCCGCACACCCGACCACCGAAGCCGTACTGGCCGACTGGCGGCATCGGCTGTCCGTGACGTCGGACGTGTGGGCGGTGGCGGTGGTGATCGCGCCGGTTCTCGTCGAGCAAGGCGAGCTGCGTCAGCCGCTCGCGTCGATCGCTGCCCGTACGGGACTCTCGGTGCACCGTGTCAACGAATGCCTGCGCCTGCTGCGCAAGCACGCCTGCATCCACTCCCGGGGCGCCAGCGAGGACGGGGAGCCGGTTTACGTACTCGAGCTTCCCTGACCGGCCTCGGTGAATGACTGAAAGAAAAAGAAGGGGCGGCCGCAATCAGAACTTGCGGCCGTCCCTTCAGATTTCAACCTATACCGTCCCGGACCGTCACGACCAGGTGATCAACCTCTTCGGCTGCTCCAGAATCGCCGCCACATCGGCCAGCACCTTGGAGCCCAACTCCCCGTCCACCAGCCGGTGATCGAAGCTGAGCGCCAGTGTCGTCACCTGGCGCGGCTTCACCTTGCCCTTGTGGACCCACGGCTGGAGCTTGATCGCGCCGACCGCGAGGATCGCGGACTCGCCGGGGTTGAGGATCGGTGTGCCGGTGTCGATGCCGAAGACGCCGACGTTGGTGATGGTCACCGTGCCGCCCTGCATGGCGGCGGGCGATGTCTTGCCTTCCCGCGCCGTCGACACCAACTCGCCCAGCGCCGACGCCAGCTGCGGCAGCGTCTTCTCGTGGGCGTCCTTGATGTTCGGGACGATCAGGCCGCGCGGGGTGGCCGCGGCGATGCCCAGGTTGACGTAGTGCTTGCGCACGATCTCCTGGTTGGCCTCGTCCCAGGACGCGTTGACGTCCGGGTTGCGCTTGATGGCGACCAGCAGGGCCTTGGCGATCAGCAGGAGCGGGTTCACCCGCAGGCCCTGCATCTCCTGATCCTGCTTCAGCTCCTCGACCAGCTTCATCGTGCGCGTCACGTCCACCGTCACGAACTCCGTGACATGCGGGGCGGTGAAGGCGGATCCGACCATCGCCGCCGCCGTCGCCTTGCGGACGCCCTTGACCGGGATACGGGTCTCGCGCGCCGTGTCGTACGTCGGCACGGGTGCCGGAGCGGCGACGGGCGCTGCCGGCACCGGCTCGGGGGCGGCCATCGGCGGGGCCGCCGCCGCGTGCACGTCCTCGCGCGTGATGATGCCGTCCGGGCCCGACGGGGTCACCGTCGCCAGGTCGACGCCCAGGTCCTTCGCCAGCTTGCGCACCGGTGGCTTGGCGAGGGGACGGTCCTGCACCTGGCCGGGGCCGTGACCATGGCCGTTCAGCTCCGGCTGGACGGTCTGGATCGGCGCCGATGCCACCTGCGCCGGGACCTCGGGGCCCTTGCGCGGGCGACGCTTCGTCGAGGACGCCGCCACGCCGTAGCCGACCAGGACCGGCTGACGTCCCTGCGGCTTCTGCTCCTCCGGCTCCGCGGCGGCCGGGGTCTCCGCGACGGCCGGCGTCTCCGCCACCTCCGCCGCTCGGCCCGACACGTCCACCGCGATGATCGGCGTGCCGACATCCACCGTGGTGCCCTCGGGGAAGTGCACGTCGCGCACGACCCCGTCGTAGGGGATGGGGAGTTCCACGGCCGCCTTGGCGGTCTCGACCTCGCACACCACCTGGCCGTCGGTGACCGTGTCGCCGGGCTGGACGTACCACTTGAGGATCTCGGCCTCGGTCAGGCCCTCGCCCACATCGGGCATCTTGAACTCGCGCACGGACGCTTCAGTCATCGTCGTCACGTCCCTCTCCTCAGTACGCCAGGGCACGGTCGACGGCGTCGAGTACCCGGTCCAGGCCCGGCAGGTACTCGTCCTCCAGGCGGGCCGGCGGATACGGGGCGTGGTAGCCGCCGACCCTGAGTACCGGGGCCTCCAGGTGGTAGAAGCAGCGCTCCGTGATCCTCGCCGCGATCTCCGCACCCGAGCCGAAGAACACCGGGGCCTCGTGGACCACGACCAGGCGGCGGGTCTTCTCCACCGACGCCTGGATGGCGTCGAAGTCGAGGGGGGACACCGAGCGCAGGTCCAGGACCTCCAGGGAGCGGCCCTCCTCGGCGGCGGCGTTCGCGACCTCCTGGCAGAGCTTCACCATCGGGCCGTAGGCAACCAGGGTGAGGTCGGTGCCCTCCCTGACGACACGCGCCTTGTGCAGCGGGCCCGGGATCGCCTCGGTGTTGACCTCGCCCTTGTCCCAGTAGCGCCGCTTCGGCTCGAAGAAGATCACCGGGTCGTCGCTCTGGATGGCCTGCTGCATCATCCAGTAGGCGTCGCCGGCGTTCGACGGGCTGACGATCTTCAGGCCCGCCACGTGCGCGAAGAGCGACTCGGGGGACTCACTGTGGTGCTCGACCGCGCCGATGCCGCCGCCGTAGGGGATGCGGACGACGACCGGGAGCTTGACCTTGCCCAGGGAGCGCGCGTGCATCTTCGCGAGCTGCGTGACGATCTGGTCGTAGGCCGGGAAGACGAAGCCGTCGAACTGGATCTCCACGACCGGGCGGTAGCCGCGGAGGGCCAGGCCGATCGCCGTGCCCACGATGCCGGACTCGGCGAGAGGGGTGTCGATGACCCGGCTCTCGCCGAAGTCCTTCTGGAGGCCGTCCGTCACGCGGAACACGCCGCCGAGCTTGCCGACGTCCTCGCCCATGATGAGGACCTTGGGGTCCGCGTCCAGGGCGTGGCGCAGCGATTCGTTGATCGCCTTGGCCAGCGCCATGTTCTTAGTAGTCTCCGCCGCCATGATCAGACCCCCTCGTCCGCGAACGACGCCTGGTAGGCGGCGAACTGGGCTCGCTCCTCATCGACGAGCGCGTGCCCGTCCGCGTACACGTTCTCGAAGATGGCGAAGTGGTCCGGGTCCGGCATGGCGCGGACCGCCTCGCGCACTCGTTTGCCCAACGCCTCGCTCTCGGCCTCGAGTTCCGCGAAAAATCCCTCGTCCGCGTGGTTTGAGGCCTCCAGGAAGCGGCGAAGGCGCAGGATCGGGTCCTTGGCCTCCCAGGCGAGACGCTCCTCGTCACCCCGGTACCGGGAGGGGTCGTCGGAGGTGGTGTGGGCGCCCATGCGGTACGTGTACGCCTCGACCAGCGTCGGGCCCTCGCCGCTGCGGGCCCGCTCCAGGGCCCACTTGGTGACGGCCAGGCTGGCGAGGACGTCGTTGCCGTCGACGCGTACGCCGGGGAAGCCGTAGCCCTGCGCGCGCTGGTACAGCGGCACCCGGGTCTGCTTCTCGGTGGGCTCGGAGATCGCCCACTGGTTGTTCTGGCAGAAGAAGACGACCGGGGCGTTGTAGACCGCGGAGAAGGTGAACGACTCGGCCACATCACCCTGGCTGCTCGCGCCGTCGCCGAAGTACGCGATGACCGCGCTGTCGGCTCCGTCCTTGGTGATGCCCATCGCGTAGCCCGTGGCGTGCAGCGTCTGGGAGCCGATGACGATCGTGTAGAGGTGGAAGTTGTTGCCGTTCGGGTCCCAGCCGCCGTTGTTGACGCCGCGGAACATGCCGAGCAGGTTGGTCGGGTCGACTCCGCGGCACCAGGCGACGCCGTGTTCGCGGTAGGTCGGGAAGACGTAGTCGTCGTCGCGCAGGGCCCGGCCGGAGCCGATCTGGGCGGCCTCCTGGCCGAGCAGCGACGCCCACAGGCCCAGTTCGCCCTGGCGCTGCAGGGAGGTGGCCTCGGCGTCGAAGCGCCGGGTGAGCACCATGTCGCGGTACAGACCACGGAGCTCTTCGGGGGTGATGTCGTCGACGTACTTGTCGTACTCGGCATTCTTGACGCGTTCGCCCTCAGGCGTCAGCAGCTGCACCGGCTCGTGCTCGGCGTCCGGCGACTTCCTTGCGGTCGTTCGCTTGCCGGCCGTGCTCTTGGTACCGGCGCTGCGTCGCGGCTTGCGCGCGGCAGTGCTCTCCACGGTCACGTGTGCTCCTCCGTCGGTCCGGCTCCCGGGTTCGCCGGGTGCCAGTGCGGCTCACCTGCCGCCGTACGGACGCACAGGGTGGGCGCGCTCGTTCGGGAACAGGCGTGACAGGTGCCCCGGCGAGCGCCCTGCAAAAGGCACGTTACCCAGTGCTCCACAATTCTGTGAAACCCCTCCTGACCTGCGTTTTTGCTTGGATTTCCAAGTAAATCGCAAAAGTCGGGAACAACTCCTGGTCACAGCCTTGCAGGGGGCCGGAACAACGGCACGTTATATCGGTGACCCAGGTCACGGGAAGAGTCCACCGAGGGCAGATCACTGCGGTCGTCCGGCGCGGCGTACAGGTGCGCGGGGAGATCCGCTCCTGGAACGCCACTTCACGCACGCCCATGACCGAATGTGAATGCCGACGACTGTCTGTGACAACCCCCAGTTCACAGGCCCGGATCGTGCCCTAGCATCTGCCGCGTGCCGCGCTCCCATGTACCACCCCTCATGCCTCACGCGCCCCCGCTGGGCGCCCTGCTCCGCCAGTACGCCGCCGGTTCCGCCCTGACCTGCGAACCCGTCGACCAGGGGCTGCTGAACCGCGGCTACCGGCTGTGCACGACCCGCGGCCGCTACTTCCTCAAGCACCACTTCGACCCCGAGACCGCCGCCCCGGCCGCCATCGCCCGCCAGCACCGGGCCACCCAGCGCCTGGCCGACCTGGGCGTCCCGGTGGCGCCCCCGCTGGCCGGACGCGACGGACGTACGGTCGCCGTCGTCGGCGGCCACGCCTACGCCCTGCACCCGTGGATCGAGGGACGGCACCGGCACGGCGGCCAGCTCACCGCCGGCCAGTGCGGACGGCTGGGGGCGCTGCTGGGGGCCGTACACGCCGGTCTGGAGCGGGTGATGCCGACGGAGGGGCGGGCGACCGGTGCGGTACCGGCCAAGGCGGCTACGGGGGCGCTCTCCGGGTCACCGGCCGGGACGTCCGCCAGGGCGCTCGCCAGGAGCGCCGACCCCGCCGACACCTTCGCCCTCATCGACGACCTGCTCACCCGCGTACGCCGCCACCGCCCCGCCGACTCCTTCGACGAACTGGCCCGCCACCGCCTCCTGGAACGCCGCGCCCTGCTCGAGCAGCACGCCGACCGGCGTCCCCCGCGCGGCGGCTCGGTCGGCTGGGTGCACGGGGACTTCCACCCGTTCAACCTGCTCTACAAGGGCGACGCGCCCGCCGCGATCGTCGACTGGGACCGGCTCGGCATACAGCCCCGCGCGGAGGAGGCCGTACGCGCCGCCGCGATCTTCTTCGTACGGCCCGCGGGGGCGCTCGACCTGCCGAAGGTGCGGAAGTACGCGCGCGCGTACCGGCGTACCGCGGGCGCCACACCCTCGGAGCTCGCGGCGGCCGTGCACCGGGTGTGGTGGGAGCGCCTCAACGACTTCTGGATGCTGCGCTGGCACTACGAGCGGGGCGACACCCGCGCGGACCCCCAGTTCCCGGCGGCGTCGGCGCTGGCGGTGTGGTGGACACGGGAGTACGACGCGGTGTGCGACGCGTTCGTGGAGTGACCGGGGCGGCCTCGCGAGCGGCACGCGCGCGTAGTGGGCCGTGAAACGCCACGCGCGCGTGCCGCCCGTTCCCGGGGCGCACGCGCGCGTGAAGGTCGCCGCCGGACGGTCAGCTGTCGCCGTCCTGGTCGCCCGTGGGGGCGGCCGTCGGGGTGATGGGCGCCGACGGCTGCGTCGCCGGGTCGGTCGGCTGCTCCGTCGGCTCCTCGGTCGTCGGGTCGGTCGTCGGGTCCTGGGTCGGGTCCTCGCTGAACGTCGGGGACGGCGTGTACGAGGGTGTGTACGACGGCGTCCACTCCGAGCCGGTGCCCGTGCCGGTGCCGTCGTCCGTGGCCGTGTCGGTGGGCTCCTCGGTGACGTCGTCACTCGGCGTCTCGCTGGCCTGGTCGTCGTCGGTGGTCTGCGAGGTGGTCGGCGACGGCGTGGTGCCCGTACCGCCCCCGTTGCCACCGCCGTTCTGCAACGCCAGCGCGACACCCGCCGCGATGGCGATCACCGCGAGGACGGCGAGGATCCACAGCTTGCCGCGGCCGCCGCCCCGGTTGCCGTGCCCCTCGAAGCCGCCGTCGTCGCCGCCCCCGTATCTGGAGGGCAGGATCGGCTGCGGGATCTGCGTCGTACCGGAGCCCGAGTCACCGGGGTGCGGCATCACGGTCGTATGGGCGAAGCCCGCCGCCGGGGTGTGCCGGCCGTCGTGCACCGCCACCGGGCCGGTGTTCCAGGTGCCGGTGTGGCCGCCCTGCTCGTACAGCATCTGCAGGCCGTACTGGACCAGCCCGCGCATCTCCTCGGCCGTCTGGAACCGGTCGTCCGGCTCCTTGGCCAGCGAGCGCATGACCAGGCCGTCGAGCTCGGGCGGGCAGCCGTCGGAGACCTCGGACGGGGCCGTCGGGATGTCCTGGACGTGCTGGTAGACCACCGACAGCGGGGTCTCGCCGGTGAACGGGGGCCGCAGCGCGAGGAGTTCGTAGAGCAGACAGCCCGTCGCGTACAGGTCGGAGCGGTGGTCGACGGCCTTGCCGAGGGCCTGCTCCGGGGAGAGGTACTGCGGGGTGCCCATGACCATGCCGGTCTGCGTCATGGTCGACTGGGCGCCGTGCAGGGCGCGCGCGATGCCGAAGTCCATCACCTTCACGGCGCCGCCGTGCGTGATGATGACGTTGGCCGGCTTGATGTCGCGGTGCACGATGCCGTGCTGGTGCGAGTAGGCCAGCGCCTCCAGGACGCCGGAGACGATGATCAGGGCCTGCTCGGGGCCCGGCGCCTCGGCGTTGAGCAGCAGGTCGCGGATCGTCCGGCCCTCGACGATCTCCATCACGATGTAAGGCACCGAATGGCCGCCCACAGAGTCCTCGCCGGAGTCGTACACGGCGACGATCGCATGATGGTTGAGGCCGGCCACCGACTGGGCCTCGCGCGTGAAGCGGGCCTTGGACACGGGGTCCTCGGCGAGGTCGGCGCGCAGCAGCTTGACCGCCACGGTGCGTCCGAGGCGGACGTCCTCGGCCGCGAAGACCTCGGCCATGCCGCCCCGGCCGAGTCTGCGGGTCAGCCGATAACGGCCGTCCCCGACAAGTCCGCCATTACCCCACATTTCCGGCGCGTCTGACATACCGCCGCCAGCCGCCTCGGGGTCGGACGGGCCCTGAGCGCGCTGCTGCTGTGCCATCAGTCCTCGCCGTCGTTTCTGCCCGCGGTGCGCGCGGTGTTGTTACGGTCTCCGTCGGCCACGCTACAGCCTCCGTGCAAGCCGCCGGTCCGGGACGGTCGCCGGGACCGGTACGCGACGGACCGGCCATGAAACCGGCACCGACGGCTCTCGTGCAAATTCTGTGTACCGGCGGTACGGCCCTCGTAACGCTTCCGCGACGCTTCTTCGCGTACGGTCACGGAACGGGCACCGAGCTTGACGTGTCAGTGCCCTGGGGCAGACTTGGCCGAGAATGACACATTCGATCAACGATTATCGACGGCGTCTGAAGGCTATGGGGGACACGGAAACATGAGCCAGGACGGCGTTCAGGGCCGGTACGCGGGGCGGGCGCTCGCCAACAACCGTTATCAGCTGCGTGACTTGCTCGGCGAGGGCGGCATGGCCTCGGTGCACCTCGCGTACGACGCCGTGCTCGACCGGCAGGTCGCGGTCAAGACACTGCACACCGAGCTCGGCCGTGAGCAGGCCTTCCGTGAGCGCTTCCGCCGCGAGGCCCAGGCCGTGGCCAAGCTCACGCACACCAACATCGTCTCGGTCTTCGACACCGGCGAGGACGACCTCGACGGCATGACGACGCCGTACATCGTCATGGAGTACGTGGAGGGCCGCCCCCTCGGCTCGATACTGGACGCGGACGTACGGCAGTTCGGCGCGATGCCCGCCGACAAGGCGCTGAAGGTCACCGCCGATGTGCTGGCGGCGCTGGAGATCAGCCACGAGATGGGCCTGGTCCACCGCGACATCAAGCCGGGCAACGTGATGATGACCAAGCGCGGCGTCGTCAAGGTGATGGACTTCGGCATCGCGCGCGCCATGCAGTCCGGCGTCACGTCGATGACGCAGACCGGCATGGTCGTCGGCACCCCGCAGTACCTCTCGCCCGAGCAGGCCCTGGGCCGCGGTGTGGACGCCCGCTCCGACCTCTACTCGGTCGGCATCATGCTGTTCCAACTGGTCACCGGGCGGCTGCCGTTCGAGGCGGACTCGCCGCTGGCGATCGCGTACGCGCATGTGCAGGAGGAGCCGGTGGCTCCGTCCTCCATCAACCGCGCGCTGCCGCCGGCCGTGGACGCGCTGGTCGCCCGGGCGCTGAAGAAGAACCCGAACGAACGTTTCCCGAGCGCCGAGGCCATGCGCGACGAGTGCCTGCGGGTGGCGTCCTCCTTCCAGGCGGCCGCGCCGAGCATCGTGCCGGGCGCGCAGACCTCCAGCGGCGCCGGGGTCGGCTCCGCGGTGTTCCCGCCGGTCGGCCAGACGCCCCCGCCGCACACCGGCGGCGTCCAGACGCCGTACCAGCCGACCCCGGCGCCGATCCCGTACGGCGCCCCGACGCCCCCTCCGGCGTACGGCTACCCGCAGCAGCCCGGCTACCAGACGCCGGCGCCCGCCGCGTACTCACCGCAGCCGGGTGGGGCGACGCCTCCGCCGTACAACCTCTCGCCGCAGACGCCGGCCCCGTCGTCGGGCGGCGGCGGGAAGAGCAACAAGGCGGTGATCATCGGCTCGATCGTGGTGTCCCTCGTGGCGATCGGCGGCCTGATCGCGGCGCTGACGCTGAACAACGGCGGGTCGGAGGACCCCGAGTCCGCCCCCAGCGCCTCGGCGACGAGCCACAAACCGGGCTATCGCGGGCCGGACACGGCGAAGACGGTCGAGACGACCGAGTGCACCGAACCGCGGGAGTCGTACAACGACCCCGATCAGGTGCAGATGCCGGAGCTCACGTTCAAGAACTGGGACTCGGTTGTCGCCTGTCTGAAGGCCGCCGGGTGGACTTACGACCCGTCGTACGAGGACGAGAACACCTTCGGCGACGGCACGGTGCTGGACCAGTCCCCCAAGGCGCGCACGGACTTCGACCCTGCGAAGCCGCCGACGTTCAAGTTCACGATCTCCACGGGCAACCCCGCGTGATCCACGCCAAGTGAACGGGCCCGACAGCACTGGCTGCCGGGCCCTTCGCGTATGAGGTCGCTGCTACGTCCTTACAGGTACGGCCCGCCCGAGCGGCCGCCCGGGGGGTGCTCGCCGTCCTCGTGGCCGGCGCCCGGGGGGAGGGCGCGGCGCATCTGCTCCAGCTGGGCGCGGGCGGCCATCTGCTGGGCGAACAGGGTGGTCTGGATGCCATGGAAGAGGCCCTCCAGCCAGCCGACCAACTGGGCCTGCGCGATCCGCAGTTCCGCGTCGCTCGGGGTCGCCTCGTCCGTGAACGGCAGGGAGATCCGCTCCAGCTCCTCGACGAGCTCCGGTGCCAGACCGTCCTCCAGCTCCTTGACCGAGCTGGCGTGGATCTCCTTGAGCCGGACCCGGCTCGCCTCGTCCAGGGGAGCCGCGCGCACCTCTTCGAGCAGCTGCTTGATCATGCTGCCGATCCGCATGACCTTCGCCGGCTGCTCGACCATCTCCGTCACCGGGACCTCGCGGGAGTCCTCGTCTCCAACGCCGCCGAGCGCCATCCCGTCCTGGCCCACGACCAGGATCTGGGGGTTCTCGGGCGACCTGTCGTTCCTCGGCATCTCCATGCCGCCATTCTCTCGCACCCCTACACCTCATCACCGTGGTGCCCCCCGTGTGAGGTGATCCACCGTTTACGGAGGGGAGGTTTCCGTCCGGGTCGGCCCGGTGGCGGAGTCCGGAATGCCGGGGGTGACGGGAGATGTGAGGCTTGTTCCGTGACTCCATGGCTGCGGACAGTGCAGGGGGTACGGGGGACGGGCCTGCTGGGCGTGCTGGTGGCGGGCCTGGTCGTCGGGGGCTACGGGGCTGTGCCGTCGTACGGCGCGGAGGGCGCGCCCGGTGAGGTCATCGCCGCCTCCACCTCCCCTGACCCATCCCGGGCCGGAAGCCGGGCGGGCGAGGGCCGGGAGCGGCCGGGGCGGCAGGTGGAGGGGGCCGCCGAGAGTCCGGACGCCTCCGGACCGCCCGCCCGGGAGGTCCTGGAGCCCGAGGAGAACGGCCACCTCGTGCCCTCTGCGCCGCCTCCGACCGAGCGGGAGGCCGTCACCCGGGCCGAGGACCCCGCTGAGCCCGTGTACCAGGTACTGCCACTGGGCAGCGGGCTGGTGCTCATCGGGCTCGGACTGGGGCTCGCCTTCGTCGGACTGCGGGTGCGGCGCGGCTAGGGCGTGTACGGCGGATCAGCCCGGCTCAGTGCTGCGGTGCCTGCCCTGGCCCGCGGCCCCAGGGTGATCCGAAAGACACGCCCTGAGGGCCCGCCCGGCGGATCGGATCAGGCCGGGAAGCTACGGGGCGACCAACAGGACCTTGCCCACGTGGCCGCTCTCCTCCACCACCCGGTGTGCCGCGGCCGCATCGCTCATCGGGACCTCTCGGTCGACGACCGGGCGTACGTGGCCGGCGTCGATCAGGGGCCAGACGTGCTCGCGTACGGCCGCGACGATCGCCGCCTTCTCGCCGAGCGGGCGGGCGCGCAGCGAGGTCGCGCTGATCGCGGCGCGCTTGGCGAGGAGGGCGCCGATGTTCAGCTCACCCTTGACTCCACCCTGCATGCCGATGATCGCGAGGCGGCCGTTGACGGCGAGCGCCTTGACGTTGCGGTCGAGGTACTTGGCGCCCATGTTGTCGAGGATGACGTCGGCGCCCGCGCCGTTGGTGGCCTTCCTGACCGCGGCGACGAAGTCCTGCTCCCGGTAGTTGACCAGGATGTCGGCGCCCAGCTCGGCGCACCGGTCCAGCTTCTCCCGCGTGCCGGCCGTGACGGCGACCTTGGCACCGACCGCCTTGGCCAGCTGGATCGCCATCGTGCCGATGCCGCTGGAGCCGCCGTGCACCAGCAGGGTCTCGCCGGGACGGAGGTGGGCGGCCGCGAAGAGGCCGGAACTTGTGAGGTCTCCTCCGTCGAACCATCCGAAGAGATTGGACCAGACAGTACAGGTGACTTCGGGGAGGGCCGCGGCCTCTACCAGGCCCACACCTTTAGGGATAGGGAGCACCTGTCCAACGGGAGCGATGACTTTCTCGGCGTACCCGCCGCCAGTCAGCAGAGCACACACCTCATCCCCCACAGTCCAACTGGCGACGCCGGGACCAAGGGCGGCGATTCGGCCGGAGCACTCCAATCCCGGGTACGGAGAGGTACCGGGGGGCGGGTCGTAGAGCCCCTGTCGCTGGAGGATGTCAGCGCGGTTCACAGCACTTGCCTCCACCTCGATGAGAACTTCCCCGGTCTGGGGTACAGGGTCCGGCACGTCCGTCCACTCAAGCACTTCGGGGCCGCCTGGCTGCGTGATGGTGACTGCCTTCATACGGGCGACGCTACTCCCGCCACAGAGTTCAAAAGCCCCCGCCCGCTGCCAGTAGCCCGTTACGCGGCTTCTTCCGGCATGGCTTGTTGGTCTTCTGCGTCTTCTGTCGCTTCCGTAAACGGACGTGCCCAGTGAATGAGTAGGCGTTCCGCAACGACTACTTCCTTCCGGCCCGGTGTGCCAGGGAGCACCTCGACATGGTCAACCCAGAGTTTAAGGAAGTCGCGCCGTTCGGCCATGGTCCATGTGGACCATGGCGTACCTTCGCCGATCGGCTCTGGTCCGGCTGCCTCGATCCACTCATTCAACGGCAGGCGCACCATGTTCACCTGCGTCTCGCGCAGTTCCCGCAGCCGAACCGTGCACGTCTCTTCGGTGAGCTGCATGGACCGCACGGCATCGATGAACGCTGCTTGGCCCACGGCCCCCTTGTAGAGCCCCGCCCGGCGGTCGTCGTAGATCTGTCGCAGGCTCTCCTGCGTGTGCTCGATCTGCGCTTCAAGTTCGTTGCACTCGAAGGCGACACCGACCGTGTCCTGCCGCTGGGCGAAGCGCTGAGCAGCGGCGGCCAACAGAGTTGCGTCTTCGGGATCTTCCGGGTCGGCGTTCATGACACGCGCCCACACCTGCCGGACCAGGTAGTCGTCTGTCGCCTCAACCTGAATGCTGACCCGCTGCTTGCACATCTGGCGCGCTGCACTGACCTCCCGGTTGCTCCGGTAGCGAGGCACCCCCTTCGTGATGGTGGTGCTCATCGTGGCGCCGCAGTACGAATACAGGAACGGCCAGCCGGTCAGCAGGTAAGTACCGCCGTGGTACTCGCGCCGGTGCTTCCCCTCCGTGGAGATCGCGATCTGCAGTGCGTACCACTCAGCGGGGGTGATGATCGGCTCGTGCACGTGGATCGGGTCTCCGTCGGCGTTGCGCCGGATCTCCCACTTGTCGGAGCCCACGCGGTTGGCGGCCATGCCCGCGATGCGCGGGTCACGAAGCGTCCGCAGAACGGCTTGCGGGGTCCATCTCGGCTTGTCGGGGAATGCCTTGTACGTGCCGCGCTTCCGCCGAGCCTCGACGCGCGCCTTGCCTTGCACCGCCCGCCAACCAGGCGGAGGGGTGCGGGGGTTGTCGGTCAGCTTCTCGGCGATCTCCCCCGGCGTCAGACGGTCCTTCATCGCCATGTCCCGCATGAGCAGGACCGTCTGGCGCCCTTCACCAGTCGGGACGATCTTGACGTACTTCACGTCGTCTTCGGTGAATGCCTTCTCGTTCGTCCCCCAGAACGGCGCGGTACCGGACACATGACCACCCGCCTTGCGGGCGAGCTCCTTCGTGTTGCTGATGAACGCCGACTTGATGTCACTCTCTTGCTTGGCGAGTCCCGCGATGATGGCAAAGATTCCGGCACCGATCGGGTTGTTGGTGTCCAAGTACGGCTCGCGGACGCTGACGAGTGAGACGCCGTGATCCCGCATCTCCGTCTCGATGGCGAAGGCTTCTTGTGCGCCCAGGCGGGTCAGGCGGGACAAGGTGAAGATCACAACCACGTCGCACTCGCCCCCACGGACCCACCGCATCAATTCTTCGAAGCCCTGGCGCTGCGTTCCGGGGTCCCAACCGGACTTCCCAACGTCCTTGAACCGGTGCACGACCCGGTAGCCACGGGCCGCACACAACGTTTCTCCCGCTTCCCACTGCATGACCGGGCTTGCCTCACTGCCGTCCTCGTTCAGCTTGGACTGACGGGCATAGAGAACGGCGCGGGGCTGATCGTCGGCGGCTGAGTCGGCAGCGCAGCTGTTCTGCACATTAGATGACATGGGGGGAATTTCATATGACCTAAAGGAGACGATGCAGCCCATCTCGGAAATGGTCACCCGTTCGGAGTAGGAGATGGCGACGTCATGTCGGGGCGGGTGTACCAACACCTCGGTCCTCGGTCCCATACCCCTCCGTCTTTGGGCGGGTCCGCGGGAAATCCCCGTGCGGAACCGATGAGTTTGCGCGACCGTAAAAGTCTCCCCATGCGTAGCCCAAGCACGTGGAAGAACCCCGTGGAAGGACCCGAAGCATGAGCACGCAGACGACGTCCGGTCTCGCGATCGAGACCGCGGGCCTGGTGAAGACGTTCGGTGAGACACGGGCCGTGGACGGCGTCGACCTCGCGGTCCCCGCCGGCACGGTGTACGGAGTCCTCGGGCCGAACGGCGCCGGGAAGACGACGACAGTGAAGATGCTCGCGACCCTGCTGCGGCCCGACGGCGGTCAGGCGCACGTCTTCGGGCACGACGTGGTGCGCGAGGCCGACGTGGTGCGCGGCCGGGTGAGCCTGACCGGGCAGTACGCGTCCGTGGACGAGGACCTCACCGGCACCGAGAACCTGGTCCTGCTCGGCCGCCTCCTCGGCCACGGCAAGCACGCGGCGCGGACGCGTTCCGGGCAGCTTCTGGAGGCCTTCGGGCTCTCGGACGCGGCCGGGAAGCAGGTCAAGCACTACTCGGGCGGCATGCGGCGCCGTATCGACATCGCCGCGTCCATCCTCAACACCCCCGACCTGCTCTTCCTCGACGAGCCGACGACCGGACTCGACCCGCGCAGCCGCAACCAGGTGTGGGACATCGTGCGCGCGGTGGTCGCCCAGGGCACCACCGTGCTGCTGACCACGCAGTATCTGGACGAGGCGGACCAGCTGGCGTCCCGGATCGCCGTCATCGACCGCGGCAAGGTGATCGCCGAGGGCACCAAGGGCGAGCTGAAGGCGTCCGTCGGCGCCGGATCCGTCCATCTGCGGCTGCGCGACCCGGCACAGCGGCCGGAGGCCGAGCAGGTGCTGCGGCTGGCGCTGAACGCGGACGTGCAGCTGGAGCCGGACCCAGTGGCGCTGACGGCCCGCCTCGGTACGGCGAGGAGCGACTCGGCCGCGGAGCAGGCCTCCCGCGCACTCGCCGAACTGGCCCGCACCGGCATCACCGTCGACAACTTCTCGCTGGGCCAGCCCAGCCTGGACGAGGTGTTCCTCGCCCTCACCGGACACGACACTCACGACGCCCACGACTCGAAGGACGAGGTGGCGGCATGAGCACCGCGACTACGACCGAGACCAAGGACCTCGCCCCCGTCAGCGCCGAGTCCCTCGCCGCGCTGCTCGTCTCCGGGGAGCGGCCGCCACGGCCCAGCGCCCTGTCGGCCTCGCTGACCTTCGGCTGGCGGGCGATGCTCAAGATCAAGCACGTACCCGAGCAGCTCTTCGACGTCACCGCGTTCCCGATCATGATGGTGCTGATGTACACGTACCTGTTCGGGGGCGCCCTGGCCGGGTCCCCGAAGGAGTACATCCAGTTCCTGCTGCCGGGCATCCTGGTGATGTCGGTCGTGATGATCACGATGTACACCGGGGTCTCGGTGAACACGGACATCGAGAAGGGCGTCTTCGACCGGTTCCGGTCGCTGCCCATCTGGCGGCCGTCCACGATGGTCGGCTATCTCCTCGGCGACGCCCTGCGCTACACGATCGCGTCGGTCGTGATGCTCACCGTCGGCATGATCCTCGGCTACCGCCCGGACGGCGGGGTCGTCGGTGTGGTCGCCGGGATCGCGCTGCTGGTCGTGTTCTCGTTCGCGTTCTCGTGGATCTGGACGATGTTCGGGCTGATGCTGCGCACCGAGAAGTCGGTGATGGGCGTCAGCATGATGGTGATCTTCCCGCTGACGTTCCTGTCCAACGTCTTCGTCGACCCGAAGACCATGCCGGGCTGGCTGCAGGCCTTCGTCAACAACAGCCCGATCTCCCATCTGGCGTCGGCCGTCCGCGAGTTGATGGCGGGCGACTGGCCGGCGGACGAGATCGCCTGGTCGCTGGGCTGGGCGGGCCTGTTCCTGCTGATCTTCGGGCCGGTCACGATGCGGCTCTACAACCGCAAGTGATCAGCCCCGCTGTGTTTCACGTGAAACACACCCCGATTCCGGCGGTCGCCCACGGCAGGTCGAGGAGTTCCGCCTCCTGACCCGCGCGGGCGCCGCCCGGGGGTACGACGGCGAGGGCGTCGGCCGCCGCGATGCCGCGCAGCATGGCCGGGCCGTTGTAGTGCAGCGGCAGGGCGCGGTCGCCGCGCAGGACGACGGGGATGAGCCGGGTGTCGTACGGGTGCCCGTGCGCGGCTTCCTGCAACGGCAGGGCGTACGGCTCCGGGGCCGGGCGTGCGGCGAGGGTGCGCAGCAGGGGTTCGGCGAGGGTGAGCAGGCCGGAGACGGCGGCGAGCGGGTTGCCGGGGAGGCCGACGAGGTGCTGGTTGTCCTTGATCCGGGCCAGCAGCATGGGGTGGCCGGGGCGTACCTTGACGCCGTCCACCAGGAGCTCGGCGCCGATGCGGCGCAGGGTGGGGTGGACGTGGTCGACCGGGCCGGACGCGGTGCCGCCGGTGGTGACGATCAGGTCCGCGCCGGACTTCGTGATCGCCCGGTGCAGGGCGTCTGCGTCGTCGCCGATCCGGCGTACGGCGGTGATCTCGGCGCCGAGGGCGCGCAGCCAGGGCGGCAGCATCGGGCCGAGCGCGTCGCGGATCAGGCCGCCGTACGGGCGCCCCTCGGTGAGTAGTTCGTCGCCGAGGATCAGCACTTCGGCGCGGGGGCGGGGGACGGCGGTGACGGTGTCGTATCCGGCGGCCGCGGCCAGCCCGAGGACGGCCGGGGTCACGAGGGTGCCGACGGGCAGGAGCTGGTCGCCGCTGCGGCACTCCTGGCCGCGGGGGCGGATGTCCTGGCCGTGCTGCAGCATGGGGGTCCCCCCGCTCGAGCGAGGCCGAGAGTGGGGGAGGTTGAGGTGCAGGCGGCCCTTGTCGTCGGTACGGCCGTGCTCGCTGCGCAGGACGGCGGTGGTGTCCGGGGGGATCCGGGCGCCGGTGGCGATCCGGACGGCCTCGCCGTCGGTCAGGGGCTCGGGCGCGGCGTGCCCCGCCAGGACGCCCTCGTCCCGTACGGCCCAGGGGCCGGGGCCCGCGACCGCCCAGCCGTCCATCGCCGAGGTGTCGAAGGAGGGGAGGTCGGTGAGGGCGCTGAGGGGAGCGGCCAGGGTGAGGCCCAGGGCGTCGTCGAGGGCGACGGAGACGGGCTCGCGGCGGGCGCCGATGGGGGCACCTCCCATGCCCTTAAGGCCATGGGGGAGGGCGGCCCGGGCTGCGATTGCGCGGGCCTCGGGCCAGGGGGTGGCGTGGTGGTGGGCGTCGGGCTTGTGCGGTGTGCCCGTAGGCGCCGGTACTGGGGTGGGGCCGTTGTTCTGGTTCACGAGGGCGAGTACCTCCTCGACGTCGAGGTCCTCGGCGTCCTCTCCCGCGCGGACACCGGGGGCGGTCATCCGGCGTCCGGGGCGGGCTTGGCGTCGGGGGCGGCCGGGGCGTTCTCCTCGGCCCAGCGCAGGGCGAGGGCGGCGGCCTTGCGGGAGGCCTCGGCGACGGCCTCGGGGCCACCTCCTGCCTGCGCGGCGGCGTAACCGGCGAGGAAGGTGGTCAGCGGGGCCGCGGGCCGCGCCACGCTGTGGGCGGCGTCGCGAGCCAGGTCCAGCAGCACCTTGGTGTCGACGTCGAGGTCGATGCCCAGCTCGTCCTTGACTGCGGAAATCCATTCATCCAACACGTGCCCATGCTCCCTGATGCGTGCCCTGGCGGTGGTGATGTCGTCCCAGGTGTCGCAGTCGAAGGACGCGACGGGGTCCGGGACGCGGGTGAGGTCGAGCGCGCCGGTCAGCCGGCGCAGCGGCAGGCCGGTGAGGCCGCCGTGCGCGTCGGTGAGGGCGGCCAGTTCGCGGCGCAGGGCGGCTGCCCGGTACGCGGCGACGAGCGGCTGGTCGCGGCCGTCGGCGTCGGTGAGCAGCACACCGTCGGCGCCGCCCGCACGCAGGGCGCCGAGCAGCCGCCGTACCGTGCCCGCTTCGAGGAACGGCAGATCGGCGGAGAGCACGACGACGTGTTCGGCCGTGGTGTGCCGCAGCCCCGCGTCGAGGGCGGCGAGCGGTCCGCCGCCCGGCGGGTCCTCGCGCGCCCAGGTGACGGGCCGCGCGGTCGGGCGCGGATCGGCGACGACGACGGTTGCGCGGGCGTCGTCGCAGGCGGCGAGCACCCGGTCGAGCAGCGCCCGGCCGCCGACGCGCAGGCCGGGCTTGTCGGCGCCACCGAGCCGCCGGGCGGCACCGCCGGCGAGCACGACGGCGTCGTACCCGGCGTCGGCGGCGTCCCTCGGCTCGTACGCGGTCACCCCCCGAGTATGCGTGCCGCAGCGATCACAGGGAACGCGCCGAAGGTCGCCCATTCACAGCGTGCGCAGCAGCACCGCCGGCTGTTCCACGCAGTCCGCCACATACCGCAGGAAGCCGCCCGCCGTGCCGCCGTCGCACACCCGGTGGTCGAAGGTGAGCGAGAGCTGGACGACCTGCCGCACCGCCAGCTCGCCCTCGTGCACCCACGGCTTGGGGACGATGCGGCCGACGCCGAGCATCGCGGCCTCGGGGTGGTTGATGATCGGCGTGGAACCGTCGACGCCGAACACCCCGTAGTTGTTCAACGTGAAGGTCCCGCCGGTGAGTTGCGCCGGAGTCAGGGACCCGGTGCGGGCCGCCTCGGTGAGCCGGGCGAACTCCGCGGTGAGCCCCTCGGCGTCGCGCGCGTGCGCGTCCCGGACGACCGGCACGACCAGTCCCCGCTCGGTCTGCGCCGCGAACCCGAGGTGCACGTGGTCGAACTGGACGACCTCCCTGGCCGCCAGGTCGACGCTGGAGTTGAGCTCGGGGAAGCGGGCCAGGGCGGCGGTGCAGATGCGGGCCAGCAGGGCGAGGACGGAGATCTTCGGGCCGCCCGCGGCGTTCATCGCGGTGCGCGCCCGCATGAGCTCGGTCGCGTCGGCGTCCACCCAGCAGGTCGCGTCCGGGATCTCGCGTCGGCTGCGGGAGAGCTTGTCGGCGACAGCACCGCGGACGCCCTTGAGGGGGACGCGGATCCCTCCGGGGGTCTGTGGGAGGGCCGCTGTCGCCGGCGCGGGCGCCACGCGTGCGTGCGGCTCGGTGGCCGGCTCCGCTGCCCGCCCCTGCACGGCGGCGGCCCGCAGCGCGTACTCCACGTCGGCGCGCAGGATCAGCCCGTCGGGTCCGGAGCCGGTCAGCTCCCGCAGATCCAGGCCGTTCTCGCGGGCGAGACGGCGTACGAGGGGGGAGATGACCGGCACGGGGCCGTCGGCGGGCGAGGTGCCGTCCTCGGCGGCCAGGTCGGCGCCGGCGGCGCCCGTGCCGCGCGCGCGAGATGGCACGGGGCCGTCGCTGCGGGTGAGGCCGTCGGCGGGCGAGGTGCCGTCGTCGCCGGG
>NZ_KQ949078.1:0-247096 GCF_001514305.1 Streptomyces dysideae | reverse complement strand
CAGGCCGGCGCCGGAAGCGCCCGCTCCCCGCGCGCGAGCGGATGGGGCGCCCTCGGACACGGCCCGTTCGCCCGCGTCAGCCGTCGAGCTCCGGGCCCCGGGGGGAGTCGCTCCGGCACCGTGTGAGGCGGGCGCCGCGTCCCCGGCGCCGCCCGCCCCCTCTCCCGGAGACCGCACGGGTGCCGCCGGTCCCGTCGGGCGTACCCTCCGCCGCCGTGCGGGTGCTTCCGATGTGCCGTATCCCACCAGCACGTTGCCCGACCCCTCGGTCGAACCGCCGGAGGCCGGTGTCCCCACCGCCACCATCAGCAGCGGCGCCCCGACGGGCAGTTCCGTGCCCTCCTCGCCGAAGCGGGCCGTGACGACACCGCCGTAGGGGCAGGGCACGTCGATCATCGCCTTGGCCGTCTCGACCTCGACGACCGGCTGGTCGACGGCGACGACGTCGCCGACCTGGACCAGCCAGCGGACGATCTCCGCCCCGGTCAGGCCCTCGCCGAGATCGGGCAGCCTGAACTCCAGCACTTGGGCCATCAGCTCTCCGCCTCCCACTGCAGACGCCCCACGGCGTCCAGGATCCGGTCCACGCCGGGCAGGTGGTGACGCTCCAGCATCGGCGGCGGGTAGGGGATGTCGAACCCGGCCACGCGCAGCACCGGCGCCTCAAGATGGTGGAAGCAGCGCTCCGTGACGCGGGCCGCGATCTCCCCGCCCGGGCCGCCGAACCCGCCCGACTCGTGCACGACGACCGCTCGCCCGGTCCGCCGTACCGAGGCGCTGACCGTCTCGTCGTCGAACGGCACCAGGGAGCGCAGGTCGACGACTTCGAGGTCCCAGCCCTCGTCCCGGGCCGCCTCGGCGGCTTCGAGGCAGACGGGCACGGACGGTCCGTACGTGACAAGCGTGGCGCTCCGGCCCGAGCGCCGCACCACCGCGCGGCCAATCGGTTCAACGGTCCGCGGCTCGTCCGGGTTCCAGGAGTCCTTCGACCAGTACAGCCGCTTGGGCTCCAGGAAGACGACCGGGTCGTCGGAGGCGATGGCGGCGCGCAGCAGCCCGTAGGCGTCGGCGACCGTCGCGGGGGTGACGACATGGAGGCCCGGAGTCGCCATGTAGTACGCCTCGGAGGAGTCGCTGTGGTGCTCGACGCCGCCGATGCCGCCGCCGTAGGGGACGCGGATGGTGATCGGGAGCGGCATCGCGCCGCGCGTGCGGTTGCGCATCCGTGAGACGTGCGAGATCAGCTGCTCGAACGCGGGGTACGCGAACGCGTCGAACTGCATCTCCACGACCGGGCGCAGCCCGTACATCGCCATGCCGACGGCCGTGCCGAGGATGCCCGCCTCGGCCAGCGGGGTGTCGGTGCAGCGGTCCTCGCCGAACTCCTTGGCGAGTCCGTCGGTGACCCGGAAGACACCGCCGAGGGTGCCGACGTCCTCGCCCATGACGTGGACGGCCGGGTCGGCGGCCATGGCGTCGCGCATCGCCCGTGTGAGGGCCTGCGCCATGGTGGCCGGTTTGAGGGCGACGGTGGTCATCAGTGCGTCCCCTCGGCGTCGATCTCCGCCTGCAGCTGGGCCCGCTGTTCGCGCAGTTGCGGGGTGGGCTCGGCGTACACGTGGTCGAACAGGTCCATGGGGTCGAGCACCGGGTCCTGGTTCATGCGCTCGCGCAGGTCGGCGGCCATGGTCTCGGCGGCGTCCCGGGCGGCCTGCTTTCCGGCCTCGTCGAGGAGGCCGCGCTCGGTCAGCTCGTGCTCCAGGAGCAGGATCGGGTCGTGCTCGCGCCAGGCCTGGACCTCGGCGTCGCCGCGGTAGCGGGTCGCGTCGTCGGCGTTGGTGTGGGCGTCGACGCGGTACGTGATCGCCTCGACCAGCGTGGGACCGCCGCCCGCGCGCGCGTGCCGTACGGCGTCGGAGAGCACCTCGTGCACGGCGGCGGCGTCGTTGCCGTCGACCAGGCGGCCGGGCATGCCGTAGCCGACGGCCTTGTGGGCCAGCGACGGGGCCGCGGTCTGCTTGGCGAGCGGTACGGAGATCGCGAAGCCGTTGTTCTGGACGAGGAAGACGACCGGCGCCTGCCAGACGGCGGCGAAGTTCAGCGCCTCGTGGAAGTCGCCCTCACTGGTGCCGCCGTCGCCGACCAGGGCGAGCGCGACCACGTCGTCGCCCTTGAGGCGGGCGGCGTGCGCGAGGCCGACGGCGTGCGGGAGCTGGGTGGCGAGCGGCGTGCACAGGGGGGCCACGCGGTGCTCGTGCGGGTCGTAGCCGGTGTGCCAGTCGCCGCGAAGGAGGGTCAGGGCCTGCACGGGGTCCAGGCCACGGGCCACGGCGGCGAGCGTGTCGCGATAGCTCGGGAAGAGCCAGTCGCGGTCCTTCAGCGCCAGCGCGGCGGCGACCTCGCAGGCCTCCTGGCCGGTGCTGGACGGGTAGACGGCGAGCCGGCCCTGCTTGGTCAGGGCGGTGGCCTGCGCGTTGTAGCGGCGGCCACGCACCAGCTCGGCGTAGAGCCGGCGCAGCAGGCCGGGGTCGGCCTGTGCCGCCGCCTCGGTGCCGAGGACGCGGTACGGCTGGGCGTCGGGCAGCAACGGCGCGGGGTCCGTGCGGGGCTGCCAGGCGGGCGGCGGCGATGGCCGGTACGCGCCCCGCTGCTCCATGACCGTCATGACGGCACCTCCTCGTGGGAGCGGCTGTGGGAGACGCAACGGTTGTGATGCGCCTCACCTACCGATTGTTCGGTCGTCGGCACATTTTGGCTACAGGCACCCTCAGGCTGTGGACAAACGGTTCTCCACAGCCTGAAATGAACGCAGTACGTCCACGGCATGGAGGCGGGGGGACATGGCACCTGAACAAATGGCCGAGGGCCCGGAGAACAGCAGCCCCCTTCCGCCCCCGCGTCCCCTGGACGCCATCGACCAGGACATCCTGCAGATGCTCCAGGCGGACGGCCGCGCGTCGATACGGTCGGTCGCCGAACGGGTCCATGTCTCGCGCGCCAACGCCTACGCCCGGATCAACCGCCTCATCGAGGACGGCGTCATCCGCGGCTTCGGCGCCCGCGTCGACCACGAGCGGGCCGGCCACGGCACCTCGGCGTACATCACCCTGAAGATCGTCCAGAACTCCTGGCGCACGGTCCGCGAGCAGCTCAGACAGCTTCCCGGCGCCTCGCACATCGCCCTGGTCGGCGGCGACTTCGACGTCCTGCTGCTGGTGCACACACCCGACAACAGGGCCCTGCGCGAGCTGGTCCTCACCCGGCTCCAGGCGATCCCCGAGGTACTCAGCACCCGCACGCTGCTGGTGTTCGAGGAGGAGGACCTGGAGCCACAGGGCTGAGGCCCCGGGTCAGGAGGCTCTGCGCAGCCCCCCGAACACCAGCTGCGTCACCGCGTCCGCCACCTCACGTTCGTTCATGCCGCGGCCGTCGGGGCGATACCACTCCGCTATGGAGTTGATCATCCCGAAGACGAGCCGGGTCGCGAGTCGCACCTCGACGTCGCCGCGTATGTCGCCGTCGGCGGCGGCCGCCTTGAGGAGCTCGGCGACGCGGTGGTCGAAGTCGCGGCGACGTTCCAGGGCCCAGCGCTCGGTGTCGGTGTTGCCGCGCACGCGCAGCAGCAGCGTGACGTAGGGCAGCTCGGCGATCAGCACCTCGACCATGCGGCGGACGACGTACTCCAGCCGGTCCGAGGCGCGCCCCCCGCGCGCGTGCTCCTCGTCGAGGATCCCGAAGAGGCCGTCCAGGGCGCGGCTGACGGCCCGGCGGAGCAGCTCTTCCTTGCCCGAGACGTGGTGGTAGATCGACGACTTGGAGATGCCGGCGGCCTTGGAGAGGTGCTCCATGGAGGTGCCGTCGTAGCCGCGCTCGTTGAAGACCTGGACGGCGACGGACAGCAGGGTCTCCGGGGTGTACGTGTCGCGCTTGGCGGTGGTCATGAGGTGGCCTCCCGCTTGTCGGTGGCGTACGCGTGGCGGTACAGCGCGAGAGACGGCGCGTAGCGGCCCGAGGGGTCGCGCATGTGCAGGTCGTCGAGGAGGGCGTAGGCCCAGTTGCGGCCGAGCCGGCGACTCCACTCGAAGGGGCCCAGGGGGTAGTTCACGCCGAGCCGCATCGCGGTGTCGATGTCCTCCTCGGTGGCCACGCCCTTGGCGACGGCGTCGTGCGCGAGGTCGACGATCCGGGCGACCGTGCGGGCGACGATCATGCCGGGGACGTCGCCGATGATGCTGACGTCCTTGCCGAGCGCCTGGAAGAGGCCGGTGGCCTCGGCGAGGGTCTGCGGGGCGGTGTCCTGGGAGGCGGACAGGGCGATGCGGGTGGCCCGGCGGTAGTCGAGGGCGAGGTCGAAGTAGACGACGTCCCGGAACTCGACGGAGGTCTGGCCGTCGGCGAGGGCGAGCTGGCCGCCGCTGGGCAGCACCAGGCGGGTGCCGTGGTCCTCCTCGTCCTCGCGGACCTGGATGCCCGCCTCGCGGATCAGCTGGAGCAGTTCGGAGGCGGGGCCCAGGTCGCCCTCGGCGACGACGTACGCGGGCCGCTGGCCCGGTTCGGCGGTGTGCGGTTCGGAGCGCTCGGCTGCCCCGGTTTCATCGGAGTAGTCGTACCAGCCCTGTCCGGTCTTGCGGCCGAGGCGGCCCGACTCGACCAGACGCCGCTGGGCGAGCGACGGCGTGAAGCGGACGTCGTTGAAGAACGACTCCCACACGGAGCGTGTGACGGACTCGTTGACGTCCTGGCCGATCAGGTCGGTCAGCTCGAACGCGCCCATCCGGAAGCCGCCGCACTCGCGCAGGACGGCGTCGATGGTGGCCGGGTCGGCGCCCTGGGCCTCGTAGACCGCGAAGGCCTCGGCGTAGAAGGGCCGGGCGATGCGGTTGACGATGAAGCCGGGGGTGTCGGCGCAGGCGACCGGCGTCTTGCCCCAGGCGCGTGCCGTCTCGTACGCGCGCGTGGCGTACGTGACGTCGGTGGCGAACCCTGAGACCACCTCGACCAGCGGCAGCAGCGGCGCCGGGTTGAAGAAGTGCAGGCCGACGAGGCGGCCGGGGTTGGCGAGGGCACCGCCGACCGCGGTGACGGACAGGGACGAGGTGTTGGTGGCGAGCAGACAGTCGTCGCCGACGATGTCCTCCAGCGCGCGGAACAGCTCCTGCTTCACGTCGAGCCGTTCCAGCACCGCCTCCACGACCAGGGCGCAGTCCGCGAGGTCGGTGAGGTTCTCGGCGACCAGCAGCCGGGCGCGGGCCGCGATGGGGGTGCCCCCACTCGAGCGAAGCCGAGAGTGGGGGAGGTCGGCGGCGGTGAGGCGGTCCTTCTCGACGAGCCGGTCGAGGCGGGCGACGATCGCGGCGGCCGCGGCCCGGGCGCGGCCGGGGGCAGCGTCGTAGAGCCGTACGGGGTGGCCCGCGACCAGCGCGACCTGGGCGATGCCCTGGCCCATGGTGCCGGTGCCGACGACGGCCACGGGGCTGCTGAGGTCGAGTGCTGTCATGTGCGCGATCCTCCCGCACGGGGTTTTCCACAGATGCGGCGGACCCCCTTGAACCGACCGATCGTTCGGTTACTCTAACTCTGACTGGCTGTTCCCGCTGCTGTTTCTGCCCAGGTCATGAGCTCGACGAAGAGTTCACAAGACGAGGAGTTGGTCCCGCATGGCCGCCGCCCAACTGACCGCCCACGAGCTGATCGCCAAGCACCGGCCCACCCTCGACCAGGCGCTGGAAGCGATCCGCACGCGCGCGTACTGGTCCCCGCACCCCGAGCACCCCAAGGCCTACGGCGAGAACGGCAGCCTGGACACGGCGGCGGGCAAGGACGCCTTCGACGCCCTCCTCGGCAACCGCCTCGACCTCGGCCAGGCCGGCACGGACGACTGGGTGGGCGGTGAGGTCTCGCCGTACGGCATCGAACTGGGCGTCGAGTACCCGCACGTGGACCTCGACGTGCTGCTGCCCGCCATGAAGTCCGGGCAGCGGGAGTGGCGGGACGCGGGCGCGGAGATGCGCGCGGTGGTCTGTCTGGAGATCCTCAAGCGGATCAGCGACCGGACGCACGAGTTCGCGCACGCGGTCATGCACACCTCCGGCCAGGCGTTCATGATGGCGTTCCAGGCGGGCGGCCCGCACGCGCAGGACCGCGGCCTGGAAGCGGTGGCGTACGCGTACGTGGAGCAGGTCCGCACGCCCGACACGGCGGAGTGGACCAAGCCGCAGGGCAAGCGCGACCCGCTGGCACTGACCAAGCAGTTCACGCCGGTCCCGCGCGGGATCGCCCTGGTCATCGGCTGCAACACCTTCCCGACCTGGAACGGCTACCCGGGCCTGTTCGCGTCCCTGGCCACCGGCAACGCGGTCGTCGTGAAGCCGCACCCGCGCGCGGCGCTGCCGCTCGCGCTCACCGTGCAGGTCGCGCGGCAGGTGCTCGGCGAGGCGGGCTTCGACCCGAACCTGGTGGCGCTGGCCGCCGAGCGGCCCGGCGAGGGCATCGCCAAGACGCTGGCCCTCCGCCCCGAGATCCGGGTCATCGACTACACCGGCTCGACCGTGTTCGGCGACTGGCTGGAGGCCAACGCCCGCCAGGCGCAGGTCTACACGGAGAAGGCCGGCGTCAACACGGTGATCGTCGACTCCACGGACAACTACAAGGGCATGCTGTCCAACCTGGCCTTCTCGCTGTCCCTGTACAGCGGCCAGATGTGCACGACCCCGCAGAACCTGCTCATCCCGCGCGACGGCATCCGTACGGAGGAGGGACCCAAGTCCTTCGACGAGGTGGTCGCCGACCTGGCCCGCGCCGTGGACGGGCTGCTCGGGGACGATGCGCGCGCCAACGCGCTGCTCGGTGCGATCGTCAACCCGGATGTGAAGGCGCGGCTGGATGCGGCTTCGGAGCTGGGTGAAGTCGCCCTCGCCTCACGGGAGATCGCCAACCCGGAGTTCCCCGACGCGGTGGTTCGTACGCCGGTCATCGTGAAGCTGGACGGGGCCAAGCCGGATGACGAGGCCGCCTACATGAGCGAGTGCTTCGGGCCCGTCTCCTTTGCTGTTGCGGTCGACTCCGCGGTGGGGGCGGTGGAGTTGTTGCGGCGGACCATCAGGGAGAAGGGGGCGATGACGGTCGGGGCGTACACGAGTGACGCGGAGGTTGAGCGGGCTGTCCGGGAGGTCTGCCTGGAGGAGGCGGCCCAGTTGTCGCTGAATCTCACGGGTGGGGTGTATGTGAACCAGACGGCCGCCTTCTCCGACTTCCATGGGTCGGGGGGCAACCCTGCGGCCAACGCGGCGCTGTGTGACGGGGCGTTTGTGGCCAACCGGTTCCGGGTGATCGAAGTGCGCCGGGAGGCCTAAGCCCCGAAAGCGCCCCCGGTGAGGCTCCAGTGGTACAGGGTCATCGCCACGCTCGTCGCGAGGTTGTAGCTGGAGACCTGGGGGCGCATCGGTAGGGACAGCAAGTGGTCGGCACGCGCGCGTAGTTCCGTGGACAGGCCGGTGCGTTCGGAGCCGAAGGCCAGGATGGCGTCGTCCGGGAGCTTGATGCCCCGGATGTCGTCGCCCTCCGGGTCCAGCGCGCAAACCGGACCCGGCGGCAGCTCCTCCACCGTCAGGCGCTCCACCGCCGTCGCGAAGTGCAGGCCCGCTCCGCCGCGTACGACCGTCGGGTGCCAGGGGTCGAGGGTGCCGGTGGTGACCACGCCGGTGGTGCCGAAGCCGGCGGCCAGGCGGATCACTGCGCCCGCGTTGCCGAGGTTGCGCGGGTTGTCGAGGACCACGACGGGGGCGGTGCGCGGGGTGTGCGCCAGCCTCTCGAGGTTGGCCGCGCGGGACGGGCGTACCGCCAGCGCGGCCACCGCGGTGGGGTGCGGGCGCGGGACGAGGGACGTGTACGCCGCCTCCGGCACCTCCGTCAGGAGCACGGCCAGCGTGTCCCGTACGTCCGGGGCCAGCTCCTCGGCGAGGGCGAGCGCGGCGGCGCGGTCGGTGGTGACCGCCACCGGGACCTCCGCGCCGAAGCGCACGGCGTGCTTGAGGGCGTGGAAGCCGTCGAGGAGGACGGCGGTGTCGGCGAGGCGGTGCCAGGCGCCCACGGGGTCGGTCATGCCGGGAAGCCTACGTGGGTGTGCTCGGGGTTCTCCGGGGTGCGCGGCTCGGAGGGCTTGGTCATGCGGTCGGCGTACGGGAAGCGCCGTAGGAGCCCGGCACGCGCGCGTGCCGCCCAGCCGCCCAGGCGGCGCAGGAAGGTCGTCGGCAGGAAGACCGCGTCGACCGAGATCATCGCGAGGGAGAAGAACGGCAGGCCGAGGAGGACCGCGATCCCCGCGTGCTCGATGATCATCACGGCCAGCAGGACGTTCTTGACCCGCCGGTTGAACAGCGTGAACGGGAAGGCGACCTGCACGACGACCGTGCCGTAGGTCACCAGCATCACCATGGTGCCGCTGGCCGAGAGGAGGTCGGCGAGGGCGGGCCAGGGGGAGAAGGAGTCGAGTTGGAGCGGGTAGTAGACGGCGGTGCCGTCCTGCCAGCGGGAGCCCTGGATCTTGTACCAGCCGGCGGTGGCGTAGATCAGACAGGCCTCGGCCATGATCACCAGCAGGGCCCCGTTGTGCACGACGTTGGCGACGACGTCGAGCAGGATGCGTGACTGGCCGGTCCTGGTATGGCGCCCGACGAGCCACCACAAGGCCTGCGCCAGCCAGACGCCCCACAGGATCACGGGCACGGTCGGGTCGCCGTCGAGCCGGCCCGCGGCCGTGACCGTGACCAGCGCGAAGCCGAACACGGACCACAGGACCGGACCTGTCCGGTCCACGGTCCGCTCCGCACGCGCGCGTGCCCGGCGCGCGTCCAGCGACCACACCTGGCCGCAGCGCGTGAACACCAGGTAGACGCACATCAGGTGCAGGACGTTGTCGCCGCCGTCGCCCATGAAGATGGACCGGTTCTGCAGCGACAGCACGCCGACCATGAACAGCACGGACATGGTGCGGGTGCGCCAGCCGAGCAGCAGCAGCACGCCGGCCAGCACGGCCAGGACGTAAACGGTCTCGAACCAGAACTGGCCGCGGAACCACATCAGGGCGGTGAAGGAGCCGTTCGTCCCGATCAGCTGCTGGGCGAGGTCGAAGTCCCAGGGGCCGTCGGGGCCGTACAGCTCCTGGCGGTGCGGGAACTCGCGCAGCAGGAACAGCAGCCAGGTCACGGTGAACCCGATCCGGATCACGGCCGTCTGGTACGGGCCGAGCGCGGACTCGGTGACCCGGGCGACGGCGGCGGAGATCGCGAGGGAGAGGCGGTTCACCGGGCGGCCTCATCGGCCGGCACCGACCACCAGGGCAACTCGCGGTACACCGGCGTGGCGGAGACCTGCTCGCCGCTCCACTTGGGCGGGGGGACGGCGGTGGTGCGGGAGCGGACCTGGACGTGTTCGAGGATGCCGCCCTTCCCGGCCGCGTCCGCGCGGTGGAGGCGCAGCACCACGATGTGCCGCAGATACGTCTCGGCGAGGGCGCCGCGCAGGCCCACCGGGCGGTTGTCGGTGCCGTGCGTGGAGACGAAGAAGTCCCAGGAGCGGCGCAGCTCGTTCTGCTGGGTGTGGCTCGGCAGCGGATTGCCGTCGATGGCCCGGCCGTCCTGGGCGGACAGGTCCTGCCAGCCGGTGGTGCGTATGTAGCCGTCCGCCGTCCGCACCCGGGCCCGGACCTGCACGGCGATGTTCTGCTGCAGCGGGTTCGGCGCGAACAGCTTCCAGTTCTGCTCGAACTCCGGGTAGAGCCAGTCGTCGATCGCCTTGCCGTGCTTCTTGGTGACCGTGTTCGGCGGGGCGACGTGCAGGAACACCATGCCTATGTGGACACAGACGGTGATCGCGACGACCGCGACGGCGAGGGCGGCGCCGATCTGGTAGCGCAGGGAGAGGGCGGCGACGCCGGTGCGGGGTCCGGGATACGGCGGGGTGGGGGCAGCCGGGTGCTCCGCCCCGGCCGGGGCGGTCGGCCCTCCGTCGTACGCGTTCATTCCGCCCCGTTCCCCGGTTCCGGTCGGTCTTCCCTCTGCGTTCGCACGGGCACGGTACTCAGGCCCGCCCGCCGGGCACAGCCCCCGCCGCCCCACACATCGCCCTCACCTTACGGGCGGGCGCGGGGACGTTCCCTTCTTGTAGAACCTGTTCTATCTTGACGGCCCGTCAGATCGCCGTGCGTGGGAGGCAGGGATCGTGGACTTCACCTTCACCGAGGAGCAGCAGGCGGCGGCCGAGGCGGCGCGGGGGGTGTTCGCCGCGGTCGCGCCGGACGCGGTGCCCTCTCCCGCGCTGGTGCCGGGCGCCGTCGCCGAGGACTTCGACCGCGCACTGTGGGGCCGGCTCGCGGACGCGGACCTGCTGAGCCTGCTGCTGGCCGAGCAGTACGGCGGCGCCGGCCTGGACGCCGTCGCGCTGTGCCTGGTGCTGCGTGAGTCGGCGAAGGTGCTGGCGCGGGTGCCGCTGCTGGAGAGCTGCGCGGCGGTGGCGGCCGTGCAGGCCTACGGCGGCCCGGAGCTGACGGCCGAGCTGCTCGCGCGGGCGGGACGCGGGGAGGTCGTCCTGACCGTCGCCGCGCACGGCCGCACCGGCCACGACCCGGCCGAGCTCGCGGTGACGGCCCGGCAGGATGGTGACGTCTGGATCCTGGACGGGGTGCAGACGGCGGTGCCCTGGGCGTACGACGCCGATCTCGTCGTCGTGCCCGCCCGTACCGCCGCCGACCGGACCGTGCTCGCGCTGGTGCCGCGCGGGCAGGCCGGGGCCGGGCTCGCCGAGCAGTACGCCACCAGCGGGGAGCGGCTCGGTGAGCTGCGGCTGGAGTCGGCGCGGATCGAGGCGCGGTACGTGATCGATGCCGAGGGCGCGTGGGAGTGGCTGCGGGAGCTGCTGGCCACCGGGACGTGTGCGCTGGCGCTCGGGCTGGGCGAGCGGGTGCTGGGGATGACCAGCGAGTACGCGAGCAAACGGGAGCAGTTCGGACATCCGATCGCCACCTTCCAGGCCGTCGCCGTGCAGGCCGCCGACCGGTATGTCGACCTGCGCGCGATGGAGGCCACGATGTGGCAGGCCGCGTGGCGGATCGCCGCGGGGGCGCCGGGCGCGCTGCCCGCGTCGGGGGACGTGGCCGTGGCGAAGATCTGGGCCTCGGAGGGGGTACGGCGGATCGTGCAGACGGCACAGCATCTGCACGGCGGGTTCGGCGCCGACGTCGACTGTCCGCTGCACCGGTACCACGCCTGGGCCAAGCACCTCGAGCTGGCGCTCGGCCCGGCGGCGGCACACGAGGAGGCGCTGGGGGATCTGCTCGCCGCGCATCCGCTGGGCTGACATCCCCCGGCGTGAGATCTCAGAGGACGAAGCCCGGCCGGCCGTCGTCCGTCACCACGGGACGGCCCACCGCCGCCCACACCTGCATGCCGCCGTCGACGTTCACGGCGTCGACGCCCTGCTGGGCCAGGTACATCGCGACCTGGGCCGAACGCCCGCCGGAGCGGCAGATCACATGGACCCGGCCGTCCTGCGGGGCGGCCTCGGTCAGCTCGCCGTACCGGGCCACGAACTCGCTGATGGGGATGTGCAGTGCCCCTTCGGCGTGACCCGCCTGCCACTCGTCGTCCTCGCGGACGTCCAGCAGGAAGTCGTCGTCCTTGAGGTCCGTGACCTCGACCGTGGGCACACCAGCTCCGAAATGCATACGTCCGACGCTACCCGACGGGCGGACGGACACCTCCGGCCACCGGTGCCACGGGGTCAGCCGAGCAGTGCCGCCAGTTGCCGCTCGCGTTCGGCGACCTGGGCCAGGAGCTGTTCGGCGATCTCGTCGAGGAGACGGTCGGGGTCGTCCGGGGCCAGCCGGAGCATCCCGCCGATCGCGCCCTCCTCCAGATCCTTGGCGACCAGGGTGAGCATCTCCTTGCGCCGGGCGAGCCATTCGAGGCGGGCGTAGAGCTCCTCGGCCGGGCTCGGCGCCTGCTCCTTGGGGACGGGACCGGCGGCCCACTCCGCGGCGAGCTCCCGCAGCAGCGGCTCGTCGCCACGGGCGTAGGCGGCGTTGACGCGGGTGATGAACTCCTCGCGCCGGCCGCGTTCGTTCTCGTCCTGCGCCAGGTCGGGGTGGGCCTTGCGGACCAGCTCGCGGTAGAGCTTGCGGGCCCCGTCGCTGGGACGCACCCGCTGCGGGGGCCGGACCGGCTGCTCCGTGAGCATCGCCGCGGCGTCCTCGAACAGGCCGTCGCCGTCCATCCAGCCGTGGAACAGCTCCTCGACGCCCGGCATCGGCATGACCCGGGCGCGCGCCTCGTCCGCCCTGCGGATGTCCTCGGGGTCGCCGGTGCGGGCGGCCGTGGCCTCGGCGATCTGGGCGTCCAGCTCGTCGAGGCGGGTGTACATCGGGCCGAGCTTCTGGTGGTGCAGACGGGAGAAGTTCTCGACCTCGATACGGAAGGTCTCCACCGCGATCTCGTACTCGATCAGCGCCTGCTCGGCGGCCCGCACGGCCCGCTCCAGCCGCTCCTCGGGCCGGGGCGCACCGTCCTCGGGCGTCACCGGCGCCTCACCGGCGACACCCCCGTCATGCTCAGCTTCCGGGCTCGTCACCCGCCCAGCGTAGGCCACGGCCGAACGGGGCCTCGCGGGCTCACCCCGACCGGCCCTCCGGACAGTCGGCCTCCACCCTCCCCCAAGCTCTCGGCTTCGCTCGTGCAGGGGGGACCCTCTCGCCGCCAGATCCCGGCAGGCCACCACGAGCGTGCCCAGGCGGCACGCGATCTCGTGGGTGCAGCCGTCGGGGTGCGGCGGCAGTTTCGGTGCGGCGGACCTCACGCGGCCTGAGATCCTTCACGCACCGTCTGCCGGAGAGGGCGCAGTGGCCGGGTCGGTGGCGAACGCCCGTGCCCCGGGCGGCAGTCGGTCCGCCAGTTTCCGGGAGTCGCGCCAGGTAGGGGCCCGGGTCGATGATCCCGGTCACCTCACCGGAGCGCCCGTCGAGGTCGACGTACTTCACGCGGCTCTCCCCGCGAGCGGCCCGATCCCCTGAGCACCGGCTCACACTCCCACCTCGGCCGCGATCCGCCCCGCCCGCACCGCGGCCAGCAGCGCCGCATGGTCCGCCTCGGTGCGGTCGGCGTAGGCGACGGCGAACGTGGCCGTCGCCTCGTCCAGTTCCTCGCTCTTGCCGCAGTAGCCGGCGATCAGGCGCGGGTCGGCGCTGTGGGAGTGGGCGCGGGCCAGCAGGGCGCCGGTCATCCGGGCGTAGTCGTCCATCTGGTCGGCGGCCAGGGCGACCGGGTCGACACTGCCCTTGCGGTTGCGGAACTGGCGTACCTGGAAAGGGCGTCCGTCGACCGTCGTCCAGCCCAGCAGGATGTCGCTGACCACCTGCATCCGCTTCTGCCCGAGCACCACCCGGCGGCCCTCGTGCTCCGCGGCCGGCGCCTCGAAACCGGCCGTCAGCAAGTGCGGGACCAGCGTCGAGGGGCGGGCCTCCTTGACCTGGAGGACCAGGGACTCGCCGCGATGGTCCAGCAGCAGGACCACATACGACCGGGCGCCCACGCTGCCCGTGCCGACGATGCGGAACGCCACGTCGTGCACCGCGTGGCGGGCCAGCAGCGGGAGGCGGTCCTCGGAGAGCGTCGTGACGTAGCTCTCCAGGGCCGTCGCCACCGCCGCCGCCTCCGTGTCCGGCACGCGCCGCAGCACCGGCGGGGCGTCCACGAACCGGCGGCCGCCGTCCTCGGTGGGCTCCGTCGACTTCGCCGCGAACCGTCCGCTGGTGTTGGCCCGCGCCTTCTCCTGAACCCGCTCCAGTGTGCCGAGCAGGTCGTGGGCGTCGGTGTGGGAGACGAGTTCCTCGTCCGCGATGGCGTTCCACGCGTCCAGCACCGGGAGCTTGGCGAGCAGGCGCATCGTACGGCGGTAGGCGCCCACCGCGTCGTGCGCCGCCCTGCGGCACGTGTCCTCGTCGGCGCCCGCCTCCCGGCCCGCGAGCACCAGGGAGGCGGCGAGCCGCTTGAGGTCCCACTCCCAGGGGCCGTGCAGCGTCTCGTCGAAGTCGTTCAGGTCGATGACCAGGCCGCCGCGCGCGTCGCCGTACAGGCCGAAGTTCCCCGCGTGGGCGTCGCCGCAGATCTGGGCGCGCATCCGGGTCATGGGGGTGCGGGCCAGGTCGTACGCCATGAGGCCCGCCGAGCCGCGCAGGAACGCGAACGGCGTCGCCGCCATCCGGCCGACCCGGATCGGTGTGAGCTCGGGGATCCGGCCCCGGTTGGACTCCTCGACCGCGGCGACCGCGTCGGGACGGGAGGCGTCCAGATCGAGGAGCGCGTGTGCGCTGCGCGGGACACGCTTGCGCAGGCTCTTGCCCTCCTCCTTGGGCGTTCCTCCGCCGGGCCACTCGGCGAAGCCGCTCACCCGGGGCAGCCGACGAGCCTCCGCCGCCACAACCGCCTCCACACCGACCTCGGTCAAACCGACCGCCTCCCCCGCACCCGACGAACATCAACTCGTGCCGACCGTACCTCCGGCGACCGACAAGCGTCAGACCCTGTGGACAACTCCCCACCTGGACGACACGGATGCTGCGCAGCCCGCGCCACACCTCACCGCCGACTCACCGCCGACGCCCCCACCGTCGCCTTCATCGCCCCGGAGTTCGATGGCCCCGGTCGCCCCGGGGACGGCCGACCAGGTCCCGCTTTCCGAGGCCTCCCGCGAACGCGCCCCCTCGCACACCTGTCGCCTACGGCCCCGAGCCCCCAACTCCCGCCACCACCACCGGCGTCGTCCTCCTGGGCGGCGCCCATGGCTCCCGGCAGCATCAGCGGGGCGACGACGGAGCCGAGCAGCGCGGCGATCCCGCCGGCCCGGCGCCAGGGGCGCGGCGCCCGGTGGGCGAGGACCGCGGCGACGGCGTGACCGACGGCCGCGCTACTGCCCCAGACGCGGTGCGGGTGAGGGTCGTGACCAGGGCCAGCAGCAGCGCGAACACCGCGCACCCGAGCCAGAACAGCGCGTCCCAGCCGATGCGGGGAACCGGGGCGACCGGTGCGGGGTCCTGGAGAACGGGGACGGCAGCGGGACCGGCGGGTCGGACTCCGGCGACGGTGGAGAGAGACCCGGGTGGCATGAACGCCCTCCTGGGGCAGGGGAGATCCAATCTCGCGCCGGGACGGGGGCGGTCACCTCGGCCGAACGGCCACCGTTCGCGGCCCCAGGAAGCGGGCGGTCGGCCGAAAGGCCGAGCGCCGGTGAGGCGGGCGGGCTGCGAGGCGGACCGCCGCCGGTGTGATTTCCGAGACGGACAAGCCTGGGGGGATGGCCGCAGGATGGGGCGAAAGCGAAGCTTGCCCGTGCAGATGTTCACTTGAAGCGTTTACTTGAGGTTTGAAAGGCATGTCAGGTGGGACGACGCGAGAAGCCGGTGGACCCGCAGGCCGGTCCCGTCCAGCGGCTCGCGCACGACCTGCGGACTCTGCGCGAGAAGGCCGGCCGTCCCACCTACCGCGAGATGGCCCGCCGGGCGGGCTACTCCACCACGGCCCTGTCCCAGGCGGCGGCAGGCGAGCAACTGCCGTCGCAGGCGGTCGTACGGGCGTACGCCCAGGCCCTGGACGCCGATCCCGGCGAGTGGGAGGAGCGCTGGCGCGAGGCCGACCGGGCGGTGCGCGAGGCCGCCGCGGAGCAGGACGCCGACCCGCCGTACCGGGGTCTCGCCCGTTTCGAGCCGCACGACAGCGAGCTGTTCTTCGGCCGGGACCAACTGGTCGGGGAGCTGCGGGACCTGCTGCGCCGGCACCGGCTGGCGGCGGTGTTCGGACCGTCCGGCAGTGGCAAGTCCTCGCTGCTGCGGGCCGGCCTGATCCCGGCGCTGCGGGCGGCCTCCGGCGCCGGGCGGCCCGCCGTCATCCGCGTCCTGACACCCGGCGAACGGCCCGCGCACACCCACGCGAAGGCCCTCACCGCACAGGACGGCGAGCTCGACACCTGGGTGATCGTCGACCAGTTCGAGGAACTGTTCACCCTGTGCCGCGACCGCGCGGAACGCGACCGCTTCCTCGACCTGCTGCTGTCAGCCCTCGAACCGGGCAGCCGGCTGCGGGTCGTGATCGCCGTCCGCGGCGACTTCTACGGCCACTGCGCCGCCCGCCGCGATCTCGCCGACGCCGTCAGCCGCGCCAACCTGCTGGTCGGCCCGCTCGGCCGGGACGAACTGCGCGAGGTGGTCACCGGTCCGGCGACCGCCGCCGGCCTGAACGTCGAACGCGCCCTGACCGCCCGCATCGTCGACGAGGTCACCGACCGCCCCGGCGCCCTCCCGATGCTCTCGCACGCCCTGCTGGAAACCTGGCGCCGCCGCCGGGGCCGCACCCTGACCCTGGCCGCCTACGAGGAGGCGGGCGGCGTGAGCGGCGCCGTCGCCGCCACCGCCGAACAGGCCTACGCCGCCCTGTCCCCCGCCCGCACCCGCACCGCCCGCCGCATCCTCCTGCGCCTCATCGCCCCCGGCGACGGCACCGCCGACACCCGCCGCCCCGCCGACCGCGCCGAACTGGAGCGGGCCCCGTCCGACGCCATGGTCGTCGAACACCTCGCCGCCGCCCGCCTGATCACCCTCGACGAGGGCACCGTGGAACTCGCCCACGAGGCCCTGATCACCGGCTGGCCCCGCCTCGCCACCTGGATCGACCAGAACCGCGAACGCCTCCGCGAACAACGCCGCCTGGCCGAGGCGGCGCGTACGTGGGAGGAACTGGGCCACGATCCGGGGGCGCTGTACCGGGGGACACGACTGGCCCGGGCGGAGGAGCTGTTCGGGGGGCCTGCCGGGGAGGAGAGCGCGGGGCAGAGCTCCGGGCGAGCGGTGGACATACGGACGCGTGCGCGACAGGGCTCCCAGCGGGTGCAGGACATGTTGACGAGCGCGGGGCAGGGCTCCGAGCGAGCGGCGGACACGCTGACGAGCGCGGGGCAGGGCTCCGAGCGAGCGGCGGACACGCTGACGAGCGCGGGGCAGGGCTCCGAGCGAGCGGCGGACACGCTGACGAGCGCGGGGCAGGGCTCCGAGCGAGCGGCGGACACGCTGACGAGCGCGGGGCAGGGCTCCGAGCGAGCGGCGGACACACTGACACGCGCGCGACACGTGGCCAGCCGGGCGCTGACCGGCCAGCCCCGCCCGGGAACCGCCGAGCACCCATACCCCACCCCCGACGACCCCACCTACGACGTCCCCACTCACCCCGAGCCGCCCCACAACGACCCCACCCCCACCCCCACCCCCGACGACCTGACCCACCCCGAACGCACCTTCCTAACCGCCTCCCTGACAGCCCGCGCCAACGAACACCACGCCCAAGCCCGCGCAGCGCACCGCACCCGCGTCCTCACCAGCACCCTCGCCGCCCTCCTCGTCCTCGCCCTCGCCGCCGGTCTGGTCGCCTGGCAGCAGAACCGTGCCGGTGACCGCGAGGCCGCCAAGGCCGCCGCCCGGCGGATCGCCTCCGTCGCCGGGAGCCTGCGTTCCACCGACCCCCGTACGGCCGCCCTGCTGGGCGTCGCGGCGTGGCGGATCGCCCCGCTGACGGAGTCCCGTTCGGCGCTGCTGGGCGCGCTCGCGCAGCCGGAGCGGGACGCCTTCACCGACCCGGACACCAGCAACGAGACCGCCCGCCACCTCACCGACGGCGGCCGCACCCTGGTCAGCGTGGCCGGACGGAAGGTGACCGTGTGGGACGTGGCCACGCACCGGCGCAGGGCGTCGTACCGCCTGCCGCTGGACACGGCCGTCACCGAGGCCGGCCCGGACAGCCGGACCCTCGTCGTGTCCGCCACGGACGGCGTGAACGAGGGGCTCTGGGACCTCGCGGGCGGTAAGGTCACCGCCGATCTGGGCGGCACGGACCTCATGACCTTCGGTGCGGACGGGCGGACCTACCTCACCGCCCCGCCCGAAGGCCCCGGCCTCGTACGCGTGCACCGAACCCGCGACGCCGAGACCCTCTTCGAGACGACCACCCCCGCCGACCTGACCGGCGCCGCACTCGACGCCGACGGCAGGATCGCCGCCTTCTGCCCCGCCCTCGGCCCGCCCCAGGTCTGGGACACCGCCCACGGCACCCGCGTCCCCGGCGCCTGGGACAAGGCGGACAAGAACGTCTGCGGCACCGGTGCGGGCGTCGACGACGGCACGCGCGCGTTGCACCTCACTCCCGACGGCAAGCGGCTCGCGGCGCTGCACGGCAGGGCGGTCACCGTCTGGGACGTGCCGAGCGGGCGGCGGATCGCAGACACCCCGAAGACGGGCGACGCCCCCTTCACCGACGCGGCCCTGTCCCCCGACGGCCGGTACCTGGCCACGACCGACGACCGGGACCTCACGGTCTGGCGGCTCGACACGGGCGGCACGGTGGTCTTCCGCCGCGCCCTGGACGGCGAGCAGCCCCTCGGCCCGGTCTGGGCACCGGGCAGGGGCCACGTCCTGCGCCATCTCGACGGCGCCCGCGTCCACACGTACGACCTGACGACCGCCCTCGTCCCCGCCTGGCGGCCCACCGAGGCCGACGCCACCGCGCTCAGCCCGGACGGCACCACCCTCGCCACCGCCACCCTCCCCCGTAGCCCTTCGGGCACGGGCGGTACCCCCAATCGCTCCGGCTACGCTCCGCTCGGCGACGCCTACCGCTTCGAGCTCCGCTCCACCACCACCGGCAGCGTCCTCGCCCGCACCACCCTCAACCCCCTGACGGTCAGCTACGACGAGACCCCACTCCTCGCCTTCAGCCCGGACGGCCGGACCCTGGCCGTCGGCGACACCGCCCCCGGCGCCACCACCCAGCGCTTCACCGTCTGGGACGTACGGGCGCACCGGCCCCGCACCTCCTTCACGATGCCGGGGACGCTCGACAACCCGGCAGGCCCCGTCGCGCTCGGCCCCGACGGCCGCACGCTCCTCGCCGCCCGCCTGAACGGCGACACCCCCGTGACGGAGGCCTGGGACACCGGGACGGGGAGCCGCAAGAACGCGCTCCCCGGTCTCCTCGGCGAGATCATGGCCGTACGGCCGGACGGACGGCTGCTCGCCTCCGGGGACCAGTACCTCAGCCTGCCGTCCGGGAAGGCCGGCGACCGATCGCTCGCCGAGGGCCGGGAGGTCACCGCCCTGGCCTTCAGCCCCGGCGGCGAACGGCTCGCGGTCGGGGACACCTCCGGCCGCGTCACCCTGTGGGACGGCGACGTGGAGCACAGCTCGGGCGTGCTGACCGGCACCTCCACCGCCGACCCGAGGGAGGCCGTGTCCGCGCTGGCGTTCTCGCCCGACGGCGGGACTCTCGCCGTGGGTGGCGAGTACGGGACCCTGCGCCTGTGGGACACCGCCTCCCAGCAGCAGCTCGGCAGCGACCTGCCCACGCCCGGCGACGGCATCGGCGCCGCCGCGTTCAGCCCGGACGGCACCACCCTGTACTCCGTCGGCCCGAACACCGCCCCGCAGCGCCACCCGGTCGACCCCGACCGCGCGGCCGCCCTCGTCTGCGCCCGCGCCGGCACCGGTCTGACGCGGGCCCAGTGGGCGGCGTACATCCCGGACGCGCCGTACCAAGACCTGTGCGCCTGAGGCCCTGGCCTGGGCAGACGTCTTTGTTCAGCTGGTCGGCGGGGCTCGCTGAACAACACCCGGGACCGCGAGGGTCTCCCTCATGCGCAATCGCACCCTCCTCCCGGCCGCCCTCCTCATGCTCGGCGCCCTCACCCTCACCCTGACCACCGCCTGCTCCGGCGACGCCACCACCACGGACTCGGCCCCCGCCTCCTCCCCCGGCCCGGGCACCGACACCGCCCCCTCCGTCGACCTGACGAAGCTCAAGGGCATCAAGATCGTCAGCGACAACAGCGCCGGCGACTCCTGCCGCTGGGCCACCAGCTACCCGGCCGTCCCCGGCGCCGCCCCGATGACGGCCGCCATGAAGAAGGACGTGGAGCGGCGCCTCGCCACCTTCCTCGACGACGGCGACGACGCCGCGACGGGCTGCGGCGGCACGGACGGGGCGGACGACTTCGAGGGCAAGGAGCTGAACATCAGCTTCACGTTCCTGGTGGTGTCCGGCGACGTGGTCGGCGTCCGGCTCAGCTCCCTCGACCGCGGGGCGGCCGGGGACGGAACAGAGACCAGGACGTACTGGTACGACGGCGAGGCCCAGGCTGCCGAGGACGCCCTCGGGCTCATCGCGGACGGCTCCCGGGACGCCTTCGTCGCCGCGGTGAAGAACCAGCTCAAGGAGGTACAGGGCGCCGACCCGTCGTACCTCGACGCGACGAACGCCTCGTCCCTCCTGGACGACATGACCTTCGCCGCCGACGGCTCCCTCAAGGCGGACTTCGACCGGGGCAACGTCGGCGCCCCCGCCGTCGGCCGCCGGTCGGTGACCTTCCCCAAGGCGACGGTCACGCCCTGGCTGTCCGGCTTCGGCAAACGCGTCCAGCAGCAGACCACCGACCCGAGCGAGGGCCTCGACCTCGGCGCCACCAGCACCCCCACCCCTACGGTGCCCGCGCCGAAGGACCCGGGAGAGGACGCGACCGACTGTGCGAAGGTCAAGTGCATCGCCCTCACCTTCGACGACGGGCCTGCCGCCCCTGAGACCGCGGACCTGCTGACGCACCTCGCCCAGTACAAGGCGCGCGCCACCTTCTTCCTCGTCGGCCAGAACGCCGCCGCCCACCCCGAGATCGTCCGCGCCGAGGCGAAGGCCGGGCACGAGATCGCCAACCACTCCTGGAACCACCCCGACCTCACCCGGCTGACCACCGCCGAGATCAAGTCCCAGCTGGCCCGAACCAACGCGGTGATCAAGCAGGTCACCGGCGAGGAGCCGGTCCTGTTCCGGCCGCCGTACGGCGCGATCGACAACAAGGTGCGGTCGGCGACCACGCTCTCGCCGGTGCTGTGGGACGTGGACACCGAGGACTGGAAGTACCGCGACGCGAACCGGGTCGCCCAGTACGTCATCGACAAGGCCGGCCGCAACGACGTGGTCCTGCTGCACGACATCCACCCCACATCGGTGGCCGCCGTGCCGGTCATCCTGAAGACCCTCACCGCCGAGGGCTACCACTTCGTGACGGTCAGCCGGCTGCGCGCGGGCCTGGGCCGTTCATGACATGGACCGGTCCACCGGCACAATCACTCCATGCATCTGATCTCAGTCGTCCTCGTCGCGCTCATGGCACTGCTGCACGCCTACATCCTGGTCCTGGAGATGTTCCTGTGGCAGCGCGGCTCCGGCCGCCGGTTCCACGGCTTCGACGCCGAACTGGCCCGCTCCACCGCCGCGATGGCGGCCAACCAGGGCCTCTACAACGGCTTCCTGGCCGCCGGCCTGGTCTGGGGCCTGATCGCCGACGACCCGACCGGCTACCGCGTCCAGATCTTCTTCCTGGCCTGCATCATCGTCGCGGGCGTCTACGGAGCGGCCACCGCCAACGTCCGCATCTTGTTCGTCCAGGCGGTCCCCGCCGCCATTGCCCTGGCCACGGTCGTGGCGGCGGGCTGAGCCCCCGGACCGCCGATTCCGGCGGCCGTGACCTGAGAGGTTCATCACAGGTCACGGCCGCCGGACACAGCAGAAGAGGCGGCATCGTGACTACGATGCCGCCTCTTCGACGGTGGGGCACCGACGGAACTCGCTGATCAGGCCCCGCGAGACCAGCTCGTAGATCGTTTCCCGCGCTGTTGGCGCAGATTTCCCACGGCCCAGATCAGGGGCTTCAAGGCCCCAAGCGTCCAGCACCCGCAAGACGTCCGCCCCCAGTAACCGCGGGAGGCCTTTTGGTGGCCCGCGTCACTATGCCCGAACTCACTTGCTCTCTCTGCTCCTCTTTCCCATCCAGGACTGGCAGACCCATCGGGCGAGTGCTCCTGCCAGGACGGCGACAACGATCGCCCCCCAGTCGATGACGTGCGGAAGCCCAGGGAAGAAAGCGAAGAAGGCGAGTGTCACGACGAGACCCGCCACGAACGCGGCGACCCCAGCCGACCGCCGTCGCGCCTCCCATCGCTGGTCACGCCCCTGCTGTTGATCAATCATGAACGGCTCACTTCGTGATGTGGTGGCACTGGCTCACTCGGCGCACCCCGTTGACGTGGAGATGCGCACACGCCTTTCCATAACGAGGCAGCGTCTGGGGAGAGTTGTTCCGCATCGGGTCGATCTTGCACTCGGGGTGCGTTCGCCCCCGGGAGGTCCTGTACGTCTTGTTGTTGGTGTTCGCGTACGTGAAGTCGATCCGCCAGTTGCAGAAGCCGGTGCCGAGGGCGGCGACAAAAGCACAGTCGACGCCGGCGTTCTGATAGGTGATCTTCTTCCCGCCACCTCGGATGATGTGTGTGAACATGCAGCCAGTCGGAACCTTCATCGTCATGCCGCCAACGCTGTACTCGAAGGTTCGGACAGGAGTCGATCCGACAGCGCCGGCCTGCGCCACCGAGGAACTCGTCAACACGAGAGCGCACGCGGTAGCAAGGGCCATGACAAGCCTGGATCGATAAAGCGCGACCATGAACAATCCCCTTCCGGCGGAGAATCTCTCCGACCGAAATGAACTCCGACGCCGCGATCATGTTTCTGGCCGATGGGATGGTTCACCGACTTGAGTGATCAACGGGTAGTGCGCTGACCAGCCGATTCGTTTCTTCGATCCAGCCCATCGAACTGCCTGCCAATCAACCCGGGCAGAGCCCCAGCCGACAGCGCAGCCGCTCCGGTCGGATGATGGTCTGGTTGCCGCCCACTTGCGTGATGCGGGAGTGCCCGCTTGCCTTGGCTTTCTGCCGGACCCCAGCTGCCCGCTGCGCGGCTTCCGGATCGCGATCCCTCCATTGGTTGAGCCACTCCAGCAGCCCCCGGCCCGCGTCCTGATCCATGTCGACGATGTCCTGCAGCTGTACGGCCCAGGCCGCGGCCAGATCGCGTGCCAGATCGTCCGCCTGCCCAGCCGGGGTGGCCGACAGCGCCGTCCGGTCGCGGTCGAGACGCGTGAGCTGGTGAGCTTCGGCCTCGGTGCTTCACTCCGGAAAAGGTCGTCCAGATTTCGTTCCCTGCCCTGGATCACCCACCGGAGGCCTGATCGGCCCCTGGGCGCGCAGCTACCCCATCAACGTCATCGTCTGAGTCCCGCCGGACCGGCGCCGTGCACGGATGCGGGCCCTTCGGCGTCCCAGCGGTTCCTTACTATGACCCCATGGCTTCCACCACTCGACGACGCTCCAGCGCGACTGAGCGACGGTCCGCGCTCGAAAAGCGGATCCTGTCGGTGATCGAGGAACTGCTGCGCGGTGGAGGTGTGACCTACACCGAGCTGAGCGTGGAGCAGATCGCCCATGCTGCGGGCATCTCGCGTTCCACGTTCTATCTCTACTTCCGCGACAAGGTGGATGTCCTTCTCCGGCTGAGCGGCTCGCTCAAGACGGAGAGTTACGCGATCGCCTCTTCCTGGTGGCCCTGCGGTCCGGGCGGCGGGCTCGACGGGCTGGCCCGCACCTATGAACTCATCCTGCGGCACTACCGCGAACACGCGGCTCTGCTTTCGGCGATCAACGAAGTGGCCGCGTACGACCCGGCGGTCCGGGAGGCATGGACGGCGGATCAGGACCATTTCGTCGACCACCTGGTTGCGGTACTGAAGGAGGAGCAGCAGGCGGGCCGGACACCCGCGGACATCGACCCCAAGCTCGCCGCCCGGATCATCGTCCAGGGAGGCGGTCAGGTCATCGCCCAGCAGATGTCCGGCAGCGACAGGGACGACGCCGAGGTCGCCCGCGAGCTGGCAGCGGGCTACTGGTACGGCGTGTACCGCCGCTCCCCCGGAGCGAGTGCCGGCTAGCCAACGGCCGGCCAGGTTCGGAGGGCGCCTACTGTGCCTTCGACCAGGCTCGGACGGTGTCTTGCGCATACTCCCAGAGTCTGTCCGCCGCTGCGGGGTCGAGGGCGTGGGCCGCGACGCCGCCTCCTTCCGCGTCGGCCCGTACGGCCTGCACCTCCTGGTTGTCCTCGAAGTAGCGGCCGGTCACGGCATCCAGCAGCGGCGATGCGGCGAGCAGCACGGACGTCGCGGCACCCTGCGCCGGAGTCTTGTAGTGCGGCAGCGGGGTGAGGTTCCCGTCCTCGTCCATCACGCCGAACGCGCGCATGGTGTCGTCGTCGAGATGGCGCTGGAGGTTGGTGAGGATGAACCCGGGGTTGAGCGCATTGGCGGTGATGCCGTCGACCGCCCAGCGACGGGCGCCCACTGCGAACAGGACGTCGGCGGTCTTGGACTGTCCGTAGGCCGCCCACGGGTCGTAGGGACGTCGCTCGAAGTGCGGGTCGTCGAAGTCGAAGGACGCCCAGCGGTGGGCGCCGGAGCTGACGACCACGACGCGGGCCGAGCCCGCCTCACGCAGCGAAGCATGCAGCGCGTCGGCCAGGGCGAAGTGTCCGAGGAAGTTGGTGGCGAGCTGCATCTCCCAGCCCGCGTCGGTGAGGGTCCGCTCCGGAAGCGCCATGATCCCCGCGTTGGCCACCAGGATGTCGAGCGGCCCGCGCCAGGCCCGTGCGAAGGCGTCCACCGACGACAGGTCCGCCAGGTCCAGGGCCTGCGCCCGTACGAGGCCGGCACCGGGGACGTCGGCGAGTTCGCGGACGAGTGGCTCGACGAGCTCAGGGCGGCGCGTGGCGACGGTCACCTCGGCGCCGGCAACAGCCAGGGCCCTGACGGTCTCGGCACCGATGCCCGAGGCGCCTCCGGTGACGACGACGCGGCGGCCAGCGAGGTCCACGCCGTCGATCACCTCGGTGGCGGTGGCGTCGAAGTCGTAAGGAGTGATCAGACGGGAGCCGGTGTTCACCAGGGGCCTTTCCGGTCGAGACGACGCTGCATATTGACTCTAGAGTCGGCATTCCGGACGACCTATGATTGAAAGTCCATCCTTCTTTATTCATCGTCCAAGCCGGAGTGGCGAGCCGACCGCTATCGGAGATGGAGGGCTCGTGGATCCCCTGGAGGACGTGCTGGCCCTGCTGGAGACCCGGAGCCATCTGTCCACGAGCCTGCTGGCAGGAGGAGAGTGGGCCGTGCGGTTCGCCGCGCCGTCAGGCGTGAAATTCAACGCCGTCCGGCGCGGCCACTGCCTGCTGGAGGTCGACGGCGTGGACGAGCCCGTCGCGCTGTCGGAAGGTGACTGCTACCTCCTCACCCGGCCGCGCGGCTTCACCCTGCGCAGCGGTCCCGGGGTGGTCCCGGTCGACGCGGGTCCCGTTTTCGCCGCGGCCGAGGGCGGAGTCGCACGGGTGGGCGGTGGCGAGGACGTGTTCCTGATGGGCGGCCGCTTCTCCTTCGGTCTCCGGGCCCAGGAGCTGCTGCTCGACGCGCTTCCTCCGGTCATCCTCGTCCCCGCCGCAACCAGGCAGGCGGAGACCGTGCGCTGGGCGCTCACGACGATCGACCAGGAAATACTGCACCGGCGGATGGGATCGACGCTCGTGGCCGAAAACCTCGCGGTCGTCATGCTCGTCCACATACTGCGACTGCATCTGGCGCTCGAGCCTCGCACCGTTTCGGGCTGGCTGGCGGGCCTGGCCGACCCCGTGGTGGCAGCGGCCCTGGCATGCATGCACGAGGAGCCGGCACGCCCCTGGACCGTGGCGGAGCTGGCACGGTCCGGAGCCGTTTCCCGTTCCACGCTCGCCGCACGCTTCAAGAGCACAGTCGGTCAGGGACCGCTGGAGTACCTCACCGCATGGCGGCTGGAGCTCGCGTCCAAGCAGCTGCGTGAGGGCACCAGCACGGTGGCGTCCATCGCCCGTCACGTCGGATACGGCTCCGAAAGCGCCCTCAGTACGGCGTTCAAGCGGGTCATGGGGGTGTCGCCCCGCGACTACCGCGCACAAGCCGGGAATCGTCCGGCCCAGCCGCACCGAGGCCACCCGGAACACAAGCCAAGGGCTCTTGACTCACAATTCACTTGACTTTTCTAGATCCCCTGACGTCCGGGTTGCTACCGTTACGCCACGCCTGGGACGGTTGGAAGGGTTGACCGACTAGTGGTGCCGTCACGCCTTTTGGGTCGGAAGAGGGAGTGCGAGCAGCTCGACGCGTTGCTCGCCGCCGTGCAAGGTGGCGACAGCCGGGCGCTGGTGATCCGCGGCGAGGCGGGCGCGGGCAAGACCGCGCTGATGGAGTACGTGATCGAACGAGGGCGAGGTTTCCAGACAGCCCGCGTCACTGGTGTTCAGTCCGAAATGGAGTTGGCCTTCGCCGGGTTGCAGCAGCTCTGCGCACCCATGTCGGATCAACTTCACCGGCTCCCCGCCGCTCAGCGTGATGCTCTGCGTGCGGCATTGGGTGGCGGTTCGGAACGCACGCCAGACAGGTTCCTCGTGGCCCTGGCGACGCTCGGCCTGCTCACCGAGTCTGCCCGGGAAGGGCCGCTGCTCTGCGTGATCGACGATGCACAGTGGCTCGATCGGGCATCCGTGCAGATCCTGGCGTTCACCGAGCGGCGGCTGCGCGCCGAGTCGGTGGCGATGCTCTTCGCCGTCCGGTTGCCGGACGAGACGTCGCCCGGCGCCACGGAACCTGCCGGCCTGCCGGAGTTGCTGGTCGAAGGCCTGCCCGAACGCGAGGCGCGGGCGCTGTTGCGCTCTGCCTGGCAGGGCCGTGAGGCCGAATGCGTGAACCTGTCCAAGGTCGCTGCCGCGGAGGCGGCTCGCCGAGGCGAGGGCAACCAACCGGTCGCCAGTGCATGGGCGAGGGCTCTGCTCTTCAACAGCCTCGGCCGGTACAGGGACGCGTTGGCGGCGGCGCGCGAAGTCAGCACCGATCGCTATCCGTTGGAGATCGGCGCCGCGATCTGGTCGCTTTCCGAGTTCATAGAGGCAGCCGTCCTGGGTGGGACGCCCGGACAGTCCGCCGATGCCTTCCGATGCCTCACTGAAGTGACTCGTCCGAGCGGGACGGACTGGGCGCTGGGTATAGAGGCACGCTCACGTGCTCTCATGAGCGGATCCAGGGATGCCGAGGGCCACTATCGCGAGGCGATCGACCGGCTCGGCCGCACCAGTGTCCGCGGGGAACTGGCCCGCGCACACCTCCTCTATGGTGAATGGCTACGCCGAGAGCGCCGCCGTCAGGCCGCACGCGACCAGCTGCGCACCGCCAACGACTTGTTCACCGCCGTGGGTATGGAAGCCTTCGCCGAGCGGGCCGCACATGAGCTGCTGGCCATCGGGGAAAGTGTCAGCAGGCGCAACACCGGCTCCCCTGACGAACTCACCGCACAAGAGGGGCTGATCGTCCGCTTTGTTCGTGAGGGCCTGACGAACCCCGAGATCGGCGCTCGGCTCTTCCTCAGCCCACGCACCGTCGAATGGCACCTGCGGAAGATCTTCAGCAAGCTCGGCGTCACCTCACGCAAGCAGCTTCTAGACGCGCCTCCCGACAGCAGTACCCGGCTCAGCAGGCACGCGCCTGTTGCCGGCCAGGACGACCCATGGAGCTGCTGTTCACGCAAGGTGCGGTCAGCCTGAAGTGGAAGGTGTTTCAGGGTGGTTGGCGAGTCGAGCGTTGACCCCGTAGGCGGTGTGGGTGACCAGGTTGCCCACCCCGACATGCCGATCCCGGTGGGGGTGGGCAATGGCCACAGAACTCGTGGCGGCCCCCACCGCTCCAGCACAGAGACCGGGCGGCGTCGCTTCGTGCCGCTGAGCCGGCAGGCAGAGTGCGATGCGCTCGACCAACTGCTCGCGGCGGTCCGCGCCGGCGAGAGCCGGTCGCTGATGGTACGCGGTGAGGCGGGGATGGCAAGTCGACGCTGCTGGAGTACCTGGTCGAGAGGGCGACCGACTGCCGTGTGGTGAGCGCTGCGGGCGTGCAGTCAGAGATGGAGCTCGCCTTCGCGGCGGTGCATCAGCTCTGCGCGCCGATGCTGGATCTGCTGGACAGATCACGCCGACGCGGTGCGGGCCGCCGTCGACGATCCAGCGCTCAGCCGGGGCGGCGCCGCGTTCCCCGGCGCCCTCGGGGGTCAGTTCGAACCAGCGACTTCCCGTGGCCTTTGCGGGCCGTGCAGGATCAGTCGGGTCGCACGCGGCGCCAGCAGACGGGCGGCGGCTTGCCCGATGCCGCTGGTAGCGCCCGTGAGCACCACTGCCCCTGTGTGACTCACCGGTTCTCTCATGCGATCTGTTCCCCGTCGGGGTAGTCGGTGGACTTCGACAGCTCGCTCCAGGCGGCTGTCTCGGCGTCGAAGGCGGCGCGGGCGTCGGCGACGAGACGGAGCGCGTCGCTGCCGAGGATGAGGTGGGTCGGCGGGTTCTCGGCCTCGATGACGGCGAGCAGGGCGCGGCCGGCTTGGGCGGGGTTGCCGAGTTGGTGTCCCCTCATGGCGAGGCGGTGTTCGCGGATCGGGGCGAAGACCGGGTCGTAGTCGGCGATGGTGGTCTCGACGCGGTGCATGGAGCGGCCGGCCCAGTCGGTGCGGAAGGCGCCGGGCTCGATCGCGGTGACGTGAATGCCGAGCGGTGAGATTTCCTGGGCGAGGGAGGCGGCGAGGCCCTCGACGGCGAACTTGGAGCCGTGATAAGCGGACAGGCCGGGGTAGGTGCGCAGACCACCCATGGAGGTCACGAACAGGATGTGACCGGCCCGGCGCTCGCGCATGCGGGGCAGGACGGCCTGGGTGACCGCGATGACGCCGAGGACGTTGACGTCGAACTGGTGGCGGAAGGTGTCGAGCGGGGTCTCCTCGAAGGTGCCCTCGACGCCGTAACCGGCGTTGTTGACGAGCACGTCGATGGGACCCGTCCCGTCCTCGATCGCCGCGACGGTCGGTGCGATGGCATCGGTGTCGGTGACGTCGAGCACGCGGGCGTGGGCGCGACCCGGGGCGAGCTGCTCGAAGCCGGCGATCTGCTCCTTGTCCCGAACGGTGCCGACGACGGTGTGGCCGGCCTCGAGGGCGGCGGTGGCGAAGGCGCGGCCGAGACCACTGCTCACGCCGGTGATGAGGAACGTGCGGGACATCTTCTCTCCGTTGAAATCATGAGGTGTCAGGTGAGGCGGGGGAGTTCGTCCGAGAGGTGCTCAGGCACCGCCGAGCAGCCGCTCCAACCACAGGTCCCAGTCGGTCCCGTCCAGTTCCGTGCCGGGTGGCACCAGGTCGAAGGTGCTCAGCAGCCAGGCCTCCAGCTTGGGCAGGTCCAACTCGAACAGTGCCGTCGTGCCACGCGATTCAAGCCGCATGTTCAGCACGGGCCGGGTGTGAGTCATGGACGGCCAGAGTCTTATGTCACCTGTGCCGGTGGGTCCCTGCGTGCCCTCATAGAGCAGATCACGCGAGACGACCCAGGTCACGACAGGGCCCTCGGCGGGGCGGAGACGGACGGACACCGAGAGGGGATCAGCCGGGGCGTAGTGGAACACGGCGCGCATCGGGACACGGATCGAGGACCACAGGATCCGATGGATGTGCATGGGCAGTGAGCTGAAGTGACCGACAGTCGGTCGGTCGGCTGAGATCTCCGGTCCTTTGTCGGGCATGGAGGCCCTCCCCTTTTTCTGAATGCACTGGCGCCGCACCGCAACCATGGCGCGGATCACCGTTCGGGACATCCGTCACATGACGGGATATGCGAAGCCCTCCCCCCTGTCACCCGTCCCGTCGGCACCCTGGGCTCCGGGTCCGCCCGCCCCGTCGCGCGCCGTGGTTCCTCCGCCCGAGCCGGCCTTCGCAGAGACGTTTCTTCTGCACGTTGTGCAGCGCTGGGCCGGGGCGAGTCATCTGACGGATGCCTGAGGGAGGAGCGGCGTCGGCATCGGCTGCCGACGCGCGGCGCAACCGGAGACAGGAGCGGTGTCGTGGTGAATGGGACTGCGAGTACCGGCCAGTGGGAGGCCTGAGCCTCCCTGGCGGTCGGCGACCAGCTCGGCGACGATCGACAGGGCCGTCTCCTCCGGCGTGCGCGCTCCGAGGTCGAGGCCGATCGGTGAACGCAACCGTGCCAACTCGTGATCTGTCACGCCTGCTGCGCGCAGGCGCCGCGTGCGGTCCTCGTGTGTTTGCCGGGACCCCATGGCCCCGACATAGGCAACCGGCAGCTTCAGCGCCCGCTCCAGGAGCGGTACGTCGAACTTGGCATCGTGCGTGAGCACACACAGCGCCGTCCGGTTGTCGACCTGGGTGACTTTCAGATAGCGGTGGGGCCAGTCGACGACCACGTCGTCCGCCTCCGGGAAACGCGCCCGGGTGGCGAATACCGGTCGGGCATCGCAGACGGTCACGTGGTAGCCGAGGAATTTACCGAGCCGCACCAGAGCGGCCGCGAAGTCGATCGCCCCGAAGACGATCAAGCGGGGGGCCGGGACGCTGGACTCGACCAGCAGGGTCAGTGGGCGACCGCAGTAAAACCCCTTTTCGCCGATCAGAACTGTCCCGGTGCGCCCAAGTTCCAGCATCGCTCGGGCCTCGGCCGCTGCGGTGCGATTCAGCTGGGGCCGGTCGCCGAGGGTGCCCTCATACGATCCGTCGGAGTGGACTGCCAGCCCGCGACCGAGCAGTTCGGCCGGCCCGTCGGCGATACGAGTCAGCGCGATCGTCTCGCGTGAGCGTGCGGCGAACAAGGCGGCAGCGAAGACGTCCCGGCGCGGATCGCCGACACGGACCGGCGTGACCAGGATGTCGATGACACCGCCACACGTGAGGCCGACGGCGAAGGCGTCCTCGTCGCTGTACCCGAACTGCTGCAGGACGGTCTCGCCGTCCTGCAGCACCTGCTGACACAGGTCGTACACCGCACCCTCCACACAACCGCCCGAGACCGAGCCGACGGCCACGCCGTCGCCGTCCACGGCAAGAGCGGCGCCAGGCGCACGGGGTGCGCTGCCGCTGACCGCGACCACGCTGGCGACGGCGAAGTCCCGGCCTTCCTCGATCCAGTGGCACAGCTCTCGTGCGATGTCCAGCATCGGTTTCTCCCCGGACTCGGGCGGTACGGCACGGCACCGGACTGTGGTGCCGGCGACGAGGACGGCTCCGCGGCGCATCGGCCGCGGAGCGGGTCTCAGAGCATGAGCTGGTCGATGGTGATCGGAAGGGAGCGGATGCGGCGTCCGGTGGCGTGGAAGACGGCGTTGCCGATGGCCGCTGCCAGGCCGACCAGTCCGATTTCGCCGACTCCCTTGGTGCCGACGGCGGTTGCCCGATCAGGCCCGCCGACAAACAGCGTGTCCATGTCGGGAACGTCCGCGTTGACAGGCATGAGGTAGTCGCCGAACGTCGCGTTGGCGATGCGGCCGGTGCCCTGGTCGGTGGCGGTTTCCTCGAACATCGCCTGGCTGATGCCGCCGACCGTGCCACCGACGATCTGGCTGGTGGCGGTCTTCTCGTTGAGGATGCGACCGCCGTCAATGGCGGAGACCACGCGTGCCACGCGCAGCAGCCCCAGGTCGGGGTCGATGCGGACCTCGACGAATTTCGCCCCGAAGGCACCGGCGATGGCCATGCCCAGTTCCTCGCTCCGAGGCGGTGTGCTTCTGCCGTCGGCGCTGAGTTCCTCCAGACCATGCCGAGCGAGGATGTCGACGTAGGACTCGCCTTGTTCGGGGTCCGTGATGCGGTGGATGCGCCCGTCGGTGACCGCCACGTCATCGAGCGCGGCTGCGCGCAGTGGGGATTCGGTGTCGTCGCGCACCACGTCGAGGAATTCCTGCACAAGGCGCCGGCAGGCGGCGTGGACGGCGTTGGCGAGGGCACCGGTGAGACCAGAGCCGCCGGCCTGTGGTGAGTACGGCATGTCGGAGTCGCCGAGGTCGAAACGCACTTGGGTGACGTCGAGCCCCAGAAGCTCCGCTGCCAGCTGGGTCATGACCGTGTAGGTGCCGGTTCCGATGTCGGTGGCGGCGCTGCGCACGTATGCCGAGCCGTCACGACGCACGGAGGCGCGAGCCTGGCACGGCACCTGGTAGAAGGGGTAGGAGACACCGGCCAGGCCGTAGCCGACGAGCCAGCGGCCGTCCCGCATGGAGCCCGGTTCCGGGGTGCGCCGCGACCAGCCGAACCGCTCGGCGCCCTCGAGATAGCACTCCCGCAGTGCCTTGCTCGACCAGGGAAGGCCGAGGACCGGGTTCTCCTCCGCGTAGTTGCGCAAGCGGATCTCGAGGGGGTCCATTCCGACGGCGTAGGCGACTTCGTCAATCGCGGACTCCAGAGCGAAGCTGCCCTGGCCCTCCGCCGGTGCGCGCATGGAGCCCGGGCAGGGGATGTTCAGGCGTGCCTGCCGGTCGACGGTCAGCACGTTGGGGCAGGCGTAGGAGACGGCGGAACCGACGGAGACCGGTTCGTAGTCGTCATCCTCCATCGCAACCGACGAGATGCCGTGATGTTCGATGGCGACGAGGTCCCCGTCGCGGGTGGAACCGATCTTGATCTGCTGGACGCTGTTGGGCCGGTGTCCCACGGAGGTGAACATCTCCGGCCGGGTCAGGACCAGCTTGACCGGGCGCTTGACCTCGCGGGCCGCGAGCACGGTGAGGATGACGTGGGACCACACGCGCAGGCCGGCCCCGAAGCCGCCGCCGACGAAGGGGGCGAGCACCCGGATGCCGCTCTCGGGGACCTTGAAGATCGTGGCCAGCGAGGTACGCACGTTGTGCGGCCACTGCGTGGAGTCGTGCACGGTGAGCGCGTCCCCGTGCCAGGACGCGATGGTCGTCATCAGGCCGAGCGGGTTGTTGGTGTTGTCGGGGGTGGTGTAGGTGCCCTCGACGACAACGTCGGACTGGGCGAATCCAGCGTTCACATCTCCGCGTTCGGTGTCCAGCCCCCAGGGGTTCTCGACGATCTCGGCACGCGGGTCGTCCACGTCGAGCACGGCCTCAGTCGCCTCGTACTCGACGCGTACCAGCCGTGCGGCGTGCCGAGCCTGCTCCGAGCTCTCGGCCACCACGATCGCGATGTGCTGACCGTAGTGCAGGACGCGGTCGTCCTGCAGCGGAGCCGGAGGCGATCCGCCCAGCAGCGTCATCGGACCGCGTTCCAGCTTCGGCGCGGTCAGATGCGTGATGACGGTCAGCACACCCGGCGCCGCCAGGGCATCCGTCACATCGATGCCGCGCATGCGCCCCGCGGCGATGGTGCTGCCCACCAAGGCGGCGTGCGCCATACCGGGGAAGGAGAAGTCGTTGGGATACTGCGCCGCCCCGGTCACCTTCAGCGGGGCGTCCACGCGGTCAAGGCCCGCACCGACGATCGTGCCGGCTTCGAGAGTCGTCATGACAGCGCTCCTGCAACGGTCTCCAGCGTGCGCACGAGAGTGCGCTTGGCCAACTCCACCTTGAATGCGGTTCCAGGTAGCGGCCTGGCCCCATCAAGGGCCGCCTCCGCCGCCGTGCGGAAGACGTCCGCCCCCGCGCGGGCCCCCTCCAGGACATCCTCCGCGCCCCAGGCGCGCCAGGGGATGGTGCCGACCCCGCCCAGCGCCACGCGCGCCTCCTGAATGAGGCCGTCTTCGATCGCGAGAGCGACGCCGGCCGAGGTCAGCGCGAACTCGTAGGAGACGCGGTCACGGACCTTGAGGTAGTGAGACCGTGTTCCTTCGCCAAGCAGCGGGATCTCGACCGCGGTGATCAGCTCACCGTGCCGCAGCACGTTCTCGATGTGAGGTGTGTCGCCCGGCGGCAGGTAGAACTGCGTCAGGGGAATCGGCCGTGCACCGTCAGGGCCCTGGATGTGGACGATCGCGTCGAGTGCTGCCAGCGGTACCGCGACGTCCGAGGCGTGCAGGGCGATGCAGTGGTCGCTGGTGCCGAGGATGGCGTGCATCCGCTGGATTCCCGTGATGGCGGCACACCCCGATCCGGGGTTGCGCTTGTTGCAGGCGCCGACGGTGGGGTCTCTGAAGTAGCGGCACCGGGCTCGCTGCAGAAGGTTTCCGCCGATGGTGGCCATGTTGCGCAGCTGGGTCGAGGCGCCGAACAGCAGGGCTTCCCGGACGAACGGCAGTCTCTCTCGTACGACGGGGTCCGCGGCCAGTTCCTCCATCGTCGTGAGCGCGCCGACCTGGATCGCCGAGTCGGTGTGCGTGATGCCGCCGAGGGGGAGGCGGGTGATGTCGATGAGCCGTTCGGGGTGCAGAACCCCGTCCTTCATCAGGTCCAGCTGCGTGGTGCCGCCGGCGAGGAACGACGCGTGCGGATCAGCGCTGACCACGGCCACGGCCTGGTCGGCGTCGGTGGCCCGGGCATACTCGAAGGGATGCATTGTCAACCTTCCGTTGTCACTTCGCGAATTGCCGCGCGGATGTTCGGGTAGGCGCCGCAACGGCAGATGTTGCCGCTCATGAACTCGCGGATGTCTTCCTCCGAGTTCGCACGTCCCTCGGCGATGAGGCAGACCGCGGACATGATCTGCCCGGGCGTGCAGTAACCGCACTGGAACGCGTCATGCCGGGCGAAGGCCGCCTGCATGGGGTGCAACTCGCCGTCGACCGACAGGGATTCCACGGTGGTGATCTCGCGCCCCTCGTACTGCGCGGCAAGCGCGAGACACGACACCACGCGCTTCCCGTCGACCATGACCGTGCAGGCCCCGCACGCACCCTGGTCACACCCCTTTTGCGCTCCGGTGAGGCCCAGGTGGTCACGCAGCGCGTCCAGCAGCGTGACCCGCGCATCGAGCCGGAGCCGGTGGAGTGTGCCGTTCACGTTCAGGGTGACGTCGACCTGGGGCACGTCCGGCGGCGCCTGTCCGGCCGACCGTGCCTCGGTTTCCGCATGCTTCATGGCGCCTCAATTCTGATTTTCCGGAGGTTTACTTGCCAGGCAAGGGAAATTCTGTGATTCTAGCCCTGCAGTCATATGTCTCGTCTCAGTAAAAGTCGCACACTCCGCCATGTTGTGCAATTATGCCGTTGAAGAGAAATTGCCGCCGTGCACCTATGCGTGTGAGGCGTGTTTCGCGATTCTCGTGCTCGACGCGTCAGCAAATCGAACTCGCGTCGGCGTCGTCCCAGGTCGTGGAGTGGACCTTGTGGTCGAAGTGGCCGATGAGCCGGTCCAGAAAGCGGCACATCACCGTCGCGTCGAAGGTCTCGGCGAAGACCATGAAGTGGCGCGGCCCTTCGTGCTGATCGCGGACATCGCATTGGCCGAGAAGCGGTTGCAGGTGCGGCGCACGATCGGGGCGCGGCCCCTCGCACCCCAGGTGCGGCCGGTGACCTGGTCGGTGAAGAGCACCCCGGCGCCCTCGGCCCTGGCCTTCGCGCGGATCGCCGGCCAGGTCTCTTCCTGCCGCCCGCATCCGCAACGCTTCCTGCGCCGAAGGCGACAAGTGCCGGGCATCCCCCACCAGTTCAGTCACACGGCGTTCAACGAATCAGAACCCTCGGCGTTTCGGATCAATAAGCCTCTTCAGGTGCTTTACCGGAGCGGTGCAAGAGATCGAAGGTGCGATGTGCGAGCCGGTCCCGGAAATCGGCGTCGAGGGTAATGGGGTTCGGCTGGACCAGCCGTCCCTCATCCAGGTACTGGCCGGCCCACCTACCGGTGGACTGGGAGGCATTCACTACGTGGTGCGCTCCGTGCACGACCGAGTCACCGCCGATATCGAACATGGCGTGCAAGAGCGCGGTGCTGATGACTCCCGGGTGGAGACTTACAGCGTCCGGCTGTGGCGGGGCCGCTTGCTCAACCAGCCACCGAGCGTGCGCCACCAGCGCCAGTTTCGAGCGCGCGTACGCGATCGATGCGCTGTAGTGGGAGCGCTCGAGATTGAGGTCGTCCGGGCCGAGGGAAGCGGACAGATGGGTCGCCGAAGCGAAATGTACTACTCGGCCGCTGGATGCAACGAGCAACGGGGTGAGACGTTCGGTGAGCAGCACGGCGCCAGGTAGTTCGTCTGGAGAGTCGCTTCATTGCCATCGTGGCTGAGTCGGCGCCGTGGTGCTCCCGGACGGCCGGTGTTGTTGATGAGCACATCGACCCGATCCGTGATCTTCGAGATCTCGGAGGCCAGCGTGCACACTATGGCCAGGCTGTCGAAGTCAGCGTGTACGTAATGCACCTCCCCTGGGCCGGCAGCGCGGAGCTCCTCCAGCTGCCCAGTGTCTTCTTGTGGCTGGCCTTTGCGGGCCATGGAGGAATCGGGTCACCTGCGGCGCCAGCAGACGGGCGCGGCTTGCCCGACGCCGCTGGTCGCGTCGGTGAGTACCACAGTCATGTCGTGTGTTCTCAATCGAGTCTCCGGTCGTTACACAGGTTGGCGCGGGAGAGCTCGGGTGACTTCGTCGGTTCTCTCATGCGATCTGTTCGCCGTCGGGGTAGTCGGTGGACTTCGACAGCTCGCTCCAGCGGGAGACGTTGCCGAATATCTGCTGGCTACTCAAGATCAGGGCGAAGGTGAGGAACGTATAGACGATCAGCGTTGGGGAGCAGAGTGTCGCGCACTCTGCTCCCCGACTGTTTCGGGCCCGGCCTGTCCCGCTGATGCGCTACGCCCCGTTCTTGGCTTCCCCCGCCGCAGGTGCTTCCTCAGGACGGCGGGGCGGTCCTGCCGCCTCCGTCGGCCGGGCGGGGAGTTCGGTGGCAGCCCAGCCCGCCAGGAAGGTCAGGGCCTGTGCGCTTGGCGAGTGCGGTTCCGCCGTGTAGACGAGCAGGCTCTGGTCCGCGGAGCCCCGCACATCCAGCACCTGGAAGTCCAGGCTCAGTTCCCCGGCGATCGCGTGGACGAACTCCTTGCGGCCAGGCCGCTGGGACCGCACTCTGTGGTCGGACCACCATCGGCGGAAGTCGGGGTCCTTCAAGGAGAGTTCCCCGACGAGCCGCGCGAGCTCGGGATCGTTCGGGTAGCGGCCGGCATCCATACGGAGGTAGGCCACACACTCCTGGGCGACTCTCTCCCAGTTCGCATACAGCCCGCGGACCTCAGGGTCGAGGAAGGTGAGCCATATGTGGTTGCGCCGCTTGACCGGCAGCCTGGAGTAGTCGGTGAACAGCGCGGCGCTCAGGCTGTTCCACGCCAGGATGTCCATGCGACGGCCAAGCACGAGCGCCGGGACGTTCACCATGCTGTCCAGAAGGACCTGTGTTGCCTGCGAGATCTGCTGGTTTCTCGGTGCGGCCGGCTTCGCCTCGCCGGAGATGCCGGCTTCGGCCGCGCACCGCAGCAGGTATTCCTCCTCGTCGGGGCGCAGCTCAAGCGCCCTGGCCAGGGCCGTGAGGATGGCGGGCGAAGCCGACTTCACGCGGCCTTGTTCCAGCCTCACGATGTAGTCCACGCTGACGCCTGCCAGCGACGCGAGTTCCTCACGCCGCAGTCCCGGCACTCGGCGGTGCCCGGTTGTGGGCAGCCCCACCTGCTCCGCAGTGACCCGGGCGCGGCATGCGCGCAGGAATTCACCGAGTTCAGTCACGGCAGTCTCCTTCTCGTTCGATCCCTGCGCGTCATTCGGCGGGTCAGATGCTGACCGTCACGTCGTCGTGATCGGTGGACAGGGCCAGTTCCCGCCAGGTGTTGGTCTCCTCGCGAAGCTGAGCGATCTTACGGTCCATGGCCGCGGCGCAGTCGCTGCCGAGCTGGGCGCGCAGCGGCGGGTTCGCAGCGTCGGCGAGGGCGAGGATGGCCGTGGCTCCCTTGATGGGGTCACCAGGCTGGGCGTGGTTGAGTCCGGGGACAGCCTGGCGAACGGCGCCGGCGGTGCCCGCGTAGTCGGAGATGAGCTGGCCCTCCGTGTGCAGGCTGGTGGCGTCGAGGAAGTCGGTGCGGAAGTATCCCGGCTCCACGATCGTGACCTGGATCCCCAGCGGTGCCAGTTCCGCGCGCATGGCCTCGGAAATGCCCTCCACGGCGAACTTGGTGGAGCAGTAGACGCCGAAGCCCGCTGCGCTCTCGAAGCCTCCGATGGAACTCAGGTTGAGCACGCGGCCCGACCTCTGCCGGCGCATGACCGGCAGTACGGCGCGGGTGACGTTGGCCAGACCGAAGACGTTGGTGTCGTAAACCGAGCGGAACACTGCGTCGGACGTCTCCTCTACCGCGCCCAGCACGCCGCGTCCCGCGTTGTTGACCAGGACATCGATCGTTCCGAACTTCTCGACGGCTGCCTCCACGGCTTCGCGGGCCTGCGCCTCGTCGGTGACGTCCAGGGCGACAGCGAGCAGGCTGTCCCCGTACTGGGAGAGCGCGTCCTGTACGTCCTGGGGCCTGCGGGCCGTCGCCACGACCTTGTCGCCCCGCTCCAGTGCCTGGCGTGCGATCTCCAGGCCGAAACCGCGGGACGCACCAGTGATGAACCAAGTGGACATGCCACTACCTCTCATTTGTTCGATGTTAGAAGGTCAGATGTAGCGAATTTTCGTATCACTGTGATGGAGCAGCATTTACTGCTCTCTGTGGCCGGCAGCGGCCCTTCCCGGCCTGGGATGCGGGCCGACGCTGGCGGACAGCGATGGTGCCTGCAACCATGGCGAGCAGAGCCACCAGCAGCCCGAACCCTGAGAAGGCGGCGGCGACGCCGAAGCGGGAAGCAGCGGCGCCCAGGGCGACCACCGGCACACTCACCGCCAGGTAGGCCAGGGCGAAGAACCCCGGCAGGAGCTGGGGGTGGCCCCCGGCGATCACCGCCGCCGTCACGGTGCTTGTGGAGCCCATGAACGACAGGCCGAAGCCCGCGCCGGTGATCGCCGCGCCGGAGAAGAACAGCAGGGCGCGAGCCGTGTCGAACCCGATCACGGACACCCCGACCCCGGCTACGAGCAGTGCGCACCCCGTTACCGATGCTGCCCGGTCGCCAAGCCTTCGCAGCAGCATCGGAGCGATGCCCCCGCAGCCCTGCACCACTAGGATGACCAGCGAGGACAGCGCTCTGTCAGTGGTGTGCAGCAGGCCGGCGACCAGGTCGACCCCCAGTGCCAGATACAGGCCGACGACCGCCCAGCCGGCCGTCACGATGGGGGCCACCCGGAGCAGGATCCCGCGTGGCTCGACACCCATCCGCAGCACCCGGGGGCGCCAGGGCCGTAGCCGTGCCGGCACGATCTGCCAGGCGGGAATCGCCCGCACCAGGGCGAGACCGCCGAGGGACAGGACGGTCAGCACGACGAACGGGGTGACCAGCGGCGCGGGAGCGAACTGGACGGCGAGGCCGGAGAACACCGCGCCCAGCGCGATGCCTGTCGAGGTCGCCGCGCTGTTGGCCGCCGCCGCGGCCTGGTGACTGCGGTCCCGGTGAAGGTCGGCCAGTGCCGAGCCCGCGCTGCTGGTGAGCAACCCGACCGCGACGCCCTGGATCAGACGAGCCAGGCACAGCGCCCAGGCTCCCGTGGCAAGGAGGAACGCGAGGAAGCTGACGACGATGGTGGCCATCGCCATCACGATCGTCCGTTGGGTGCCCAGGTGCTCGGCCAGGCCCCCGGCCAGCAGCAGGGTCAGGATCGCACCGAGGGCGTAGCAGGCGTAGACGATCGTCGACGTGGTCGTGCCGAAGTGCCATTGCTGCTGGTAGAGCCCATACAGTGGAGACGGCGCGCTGCTGGCGGCCATGACCACGAAGACGACGCCGACCACAGTTCGAAAGTGCCAGGGGCGGTGCGGCCGGTGGTGCTGGGTCTCGAGGGCGGTCGGCTTGCCGACGTTCATGTTCTTGCCATCTCCGGTGGGAATCCAGCGTCGGCGGTCAGCGGCCGAGGACGACCTTGGTCTCCAGGTACTCCTGCATGCCGTCGGGGCCCCATTCGCGGCCGTTGCCCGACTCCTTGTAGCCGCCCCAGGGGGCGGTCCAGTCGAACTCGGCGTTGTTGATGATCACGTAGCCCGCTTCGATCCGGGATGCGACGTCCGCGGCGTCCGCAAGATCGCTGCCGGTGACATAACCGGCGAGGCCGTACCGGGTGTCGTTGGCGATCTGGACAGCCTCGTCCACCGTGTCGTAGGTGATGATCGACATCACCGGGCCGAAGATCTCTTCCTGGGCGATGGTCATGTCGTTGGTGACACCGGAGAACACCGTGGGCTTGACGAAGTGCCCGTTCTCCAGGCCATCCGGCTTGCCCAGGCCTCCGGTGAGCAGCCGGGCACCCTCATCCAGGCCGGTCTGGACATAGCGCTGGACGGTCCGCCACTGCTCGCCGGAGATCAGCGGGCCCATGTCGGTGCCCTCCGCGCGCGGGTCGCCGATCTGGAGCGCCTCGACCCGCGGGAGCAACACCGACAGGAACTCCTCCAGCCGCTCGCGCGGCACCAGGGTCCGGCTCGGCGCACTGCAGATCTGGCCGGTGTTGGCCATCAGCCAGGTGAGCACCGTGTCGACCGCAACGTCCAGATCCGCATCCGGCATGATCACCTGCGGCGACTTGCCGCCGAGCTCGGTGGCCACGCGCTTGGCGCTCTTGGCCGCGGCGGCGTTCACCTGGAGCGCGGCCTCACCCGAGCCGGTGAAGGACACGACGGCGACGTCGGGGTGCGAGGCAAGCGCGTTTCCTATCACCGAGCCGCGGCCGGTGACGAGGTTGAAAACACCTGCGGGGACGCCGGCGGCCTCCAGGATCTCGGCCAGGACGACAGCCGAGTACGAAGCCAGCTGGGCCGGCTTGAGGACGACGGTGCAGCCGGCCGCCAGCGCCGAGGCGGTCTTGCCGGCCGGCTGGAGGGCGGGGAAGTTCCACGGAGTGATCAGAGCCGCCACGCCGATGGCGTCCTTGCGGATGTGGGTGGTGCTGCGATCTTCGGTGAACGCGAACGTCCTGAGCACCTGGGCGGCGGCCCGGAACTGGATCAGCCCGGCGGCAACGTGCATGGCACGGGACAGCGGCAGCGGACAGCCCAGCTCGGCGGTGACCGCCTGGGCCATGTCCTCGGCGCGCCGCTCGTACTCGTCGGCGATCCGCTCCAGCAGGTCGATACGCTCCTGGCGGGTGGTCCGGGAGAAAGAGGGGAATGCCCGGTTGGCCGCGGCGACCGCCAGGTCGACGTCGGCCTCGCCGCCGAGCGCCACCCGGCCGGACACCTCGCCGGTGGCGGGGTCGGTCAGATCGACGACTGCGCCGTCGAGGGGCTCGCGCCAGGCGCCGTCGATGTACAGCTTGGTGTAGTCACGCATGTTGTCTCCGTCAGAGTCGCGGTTCGCCACATGGGCGGCCATGTGGCGAAGGCGGCCTTTCGTGTGCGAAGGCGCCTTGTGGCATCCATCGTCGTGACAGAGAGCCCTGGCATACAGGGAGGCCTTTTCCTGGGCATCGGTCCCTGGGAAAACCAGTACCAGGCACACCGAGCAGGCTGGACGATCCCTGCGAGAGCAGGGCCGACGATGTGGCACGACGAGAGCCCGCACGACCGGTCGCGAACCGTGCCGGTGAGCCCCGAAGGGACAATGGCCCAACCGTGCTGTGCCTCGACGAAAGGCAGCAAGCGTGCGTCATGACGGCTTCCGAGCGGACGGGGAGATCTTCCTGGCCGCGGGCCGAGCACCGTGAAACATCAGCGCCGGGCATATTCGAAGGGGTGCATCGTCAACCTTCCGCTGTCACTTCGCGAATCGCCGCGGGAATGTTCGGGTAGGCGCCGCAGCGGCAGATGTTTCCGCTCATGAACTCGCGGATGTCCTCCTCCGAGTTCGCACGTCCCTCGGCGATGAGGCAGACCGCGGACATAATCTGCCCTGGTGTGCAGTAACCGCACTGGAACGCGTCGTGCCGGGCGAAGGCGGCCTGCATGGGGTGCACCTCGCCGTCGCCAACTCGAGTGGCGACGCCCGCGGACAGCACCCGCTCGACCTCGCCCGACGAAAGAGTTGGCATGCCTGTAGTTGACGACATGGCGGTCATGCGCGACAGGAAGGCGTTTGTCCCTCGGACGGCCACCACCCTGGGCACGCCAGTACCCCCCTTCCCTGCCGCGTGGAGGCCCCGATGAACCGCAACACGATGCTCCGGGATTTCCTGCGCTCACGCCGTGCCCGGGTGACACCCGAGGTGCAGGTCTGCCGCTCGGGCCTGGATCGCGCCGTGTGCCGGGCTTCGGCGGGAAGAGGTGGCCGACCTCGCCGGCATCAGTGTGGACTACTACGTCCGCTTCGAGCAGGGCCGTTGCCCCAACGTGTCGAACGCGTTGTTGGACTCGGTCGCCAGGATTCTGCGCCTCACCCCGGTCGAGCGCCTTTACCTGTTCGTCCGAGGTCGGCCTTCGCCGACTCATTAGTACCACCGAGCCGGCCATCGTCACGAGGACCATGAGACCGGCGGCCCCCGCAAGAACAACGGCCCCGGCCGCCTCCCGGAAGGCCGCCTCCGTAGCCGGGCCGCGGAGCAGCACCCGCTACGCGTCAACCGCGCCACGGCTGGTGGCTGCGCCGCTGAGCACGAACCGGAAGGTGCTAGGGGTGCCGCTGCCGACCTCCAGCGCGGCTGCGACCGGCACCAATGCCAGTGACTTACCGCTTTTCCGCAGGTCGGACAGGGTGGATTGGCCGACACCACCGTTCACGCCAGGCCGGAACGAGGTCGGACGGGAGTGTCCTCCTGGGCCGCCCCTCAACGGTTCTCCGCCCGCATCATCCAGGCGTGCTTTTCCAGGTCGTCGTTGATCGCGTGCAGGAGGTCAGCGGTCGGCGGGTCCTCCACGTCCACCTCGTCACGTGCCTGCCTGAGCGTCGCCGCCGTCGCGCGGAGGCGGGTGTCGAGCAGGGCAGCCACGGTTGCGGTGTCCCGCTCCCCGTCGGGAAAGGTGGGAAGCGTCGTGGTCGCGGCAACCATGTCGGAACGTCCGTCCGCTGCGGCACCGAGCGCCCGTATGCGCTCGGCAACCGTGTCGGCCGCCTCCCTGGCCGTGTCGACGATGTCGTCGAGTTGCAGATGCAGGTCACGGAAGTTGCGACCCACGGCATTCCAGTGTCCTGCTTTGCCCTGCAGATGCAGCTCGATCAGATCGACGAGCACCTGCTGAAGGGCCTGCCGGGGCCTCAGGTGGGACGGTATGAGGGCCTTCCGGTCGCCGCTGCGGATGTGGCAATCCGCAGCGCGCCAGAAGGCCCTCAGCCGTTTCAAGGTGCCTCGGAGGGGATCCGCGTCACCGATCTCGTGGACGGAACACCTAGATGGTGGCGTCCCAGGCCTCGGCCTGGCTCTTCTTCAGCATCTCCTCGACGAAGCCCGGCACCACGTTGCGGAACTTGCCCGTGTCGCTGGGCACGATCCGCACCATCGCGTCGATCATCTCGGTGGGGTCGAGGCGACCGTCGTCATTGCCGAGGAGCGAGTCGAATCCGGCCTGAACGTCGGCACGCTTGTTGAAGTTCTTCTCGTCGTCGAGCCACTTGAAGGCCGTCTCGGCCATGGTCTCGTTGAAACCGGTCAGGTAGGCACCCGGGTTGACGGTCTGCACCTTGATGTTGTGCGGGCGCAGCTCGTCGCGGAGCGCCTCCGCGATGGACTCGAGCGCGTGCTTGGTGGACACGTAGCAGCCGAAGCCGATCGGGGTGAACAGGCCGCCCATCGAGGAGGTGAACACCACCTTGCCCGGCCGGCCCTCGTCGATCCACTTGCGGGCGAACTTCTGAACGAGCTCAAGGGGCGCGAACACGTTCGTCTCGAAGTTCTTGCGCACCAGATCGACGGGGATCTCGCTGACCGGACCGGCCTCACCGACACCGGCGTTGCTGAACAGGACGTCGATGTCCCACTTGAGCGCCGTGGCCACGTCGTACGGGTTCAGAATGTCCAGCTTCTCCACGCGCAGGTTGTCCAGACCCAGTTCCTGCGCCTTCAGCCGGAGGGCGGCGACCTGCGGGGAGATCTGGGCCGTCGCGATGACGTCGTGGCCCTCCTTCGCCAGACCGATGGCCGCGCCCTCACCGAAACCCGAACCGGCACCCGTGATCAGAATCCGCTTACCGCTCATGATGATGCACATTCCTTTTCGCTTGGTGTTGTTTGTCCATGGCGTTGATTTTTCAGAAACCGATCAGCAGGACCGGTTCACAGAACGCCCCAGCCGGGGCGGAAACTCAGGCCGGCGCGGCAGCGAGCGCGACGGCCGCCGCCTGGGCGATCTCGGCGTCCTGGGCGACCGATCCCCCGGACACACCCACGGCCCCGACGACCACGCCCTCGGCGTTGCGAATCGGCTTGCCACCGGCGAAGACCACCAGTCCGCCGTTGCTGTTCTCCAGGCCGAAAGACGTACCGCCCGGCTTGCAGTATTCGAAGAGCGCCTCGGAGTCCAGCTGGAACAGTGCCGACGTGCGCGCCTTCGCCATCGCGATGTCCGCCGAACCCAGCAGAGCACCGTCCATGCGGACGAAGGTCTTGAGATTCGCTCCGGTATCGAACACCGCGATGTTCACGGGCAGCGCCATTTCCGCTGCGGTCCGCACACCGGCCGAGAGAACCCGCTGGGCCTCTTCGGTCGAAATGTCAGGCACTGCGACCAGCTCCTTACATGATGTCGTCTTTGCCGACCGATTGCGCCATTCCGGCGCTTGCCGCGAATTCCTGCGAACCGGCCGGTGCTTCCTTGCGACATCCATGTTTCGCCATGCCCGGCACGCGGAGTAATCCGTCATCCGACCACGCCGGAAAGGGATGTGAGCGAATCACATAGGTATGGTGTCCGTGGCGGGGCAGTCAGGGTTGATCCGCGCATAGGTATCGATACTCGGGACCGGCACGCGGCACACGGCACACCCTGCCGGGGTTCCGCCCCCTCCGACGTCCAGGGGCCGACCCATGGGGAGGCGGCGCTGGAGGCCATCGGCGCGATGCTGAACCAGGCGACATTGCCGCCCGAGGTGGATGCGGCCCTCTGTCGCGCCGCCGCCAGGATCCCCGGCGTCTCCGTGGCCGAGCATGCCGAGGACGCGGCCGGTCGGCGCGGCATCGGGCTTGCCTTCAGAGACGGCGACGACCGTGACCTGTGGGTCTTCGACCGCAAGACGCTCCACTACCTCGGATCCGACGAGGTGGCACTGCTGGACGTCGGCGTTGTCGACAAGATCGGCGAGATCCCGGGCGAATGACAAAGTCGACCACCGGCCCGCGTTCAGAACCGCTGCGGGCGGCCGGTGTGGCGAGCTCGGCCAGGTGGCGCGGCCACCTGGCGGAGGAGCTTGCGTAACTGCCCCTGTTCCAGGGGCGCGTAGTGGTCAACGCTCGTCCCGCAGTTCGGCGAACTCCGAGTTGCACACTGCGTTGGACACTATGTCTGATCACCTTTAGGGTCCTCCATGAGGGCCGCTGGGCGCCTGGCTCTTCTGACCGATCTGAAAGTGGACTCTTCGTGGCTGATGGGGTTTCCCGTCCGACTTTGCTCCTGGTGCATGGGGCATGGCACGGCGCGTGGTGCTGGGAGAAACTGAGGTCGGTGCTGGAGGCCGCCGGGTGGCGGACTCGGGCGATCGACCTGCCGAGCGCCGGCGGGCGGGCCGGCATGCCTGACGACGCGCACGCGGTACTTGAAGAGCTGAAGCTCATCGACGGCTCAGTGGTGGTCGTCGCGCATTCATACGGCGGCGTACCAGTGAGCCAGGCCGCCGCCGAGGCGGGGAACGTGTCGCGCATCGTCTACCTGGCGGCACTCCAACTCGACGTCGGTGAGAGCCTCTTCGGCTTCGCCGGCACGCCTCTTCCGCCGGAGCCGCGCTCATTCGAGCCCGTGCCGAACGACCCGATCACGATGTTCTACGGTGGCGTGCCCCGGTCCGAGGCCGAGGAGGCGGCCAAGCGGCTGGTGCCGCAGAGCACGAAGTCCTTCTGGGACGTCCTGACCCAGGCGGCGTGGCACACCGTCCCGTCGACGTACATCGTCTGCGAGGACGACCAGGCTCTGCCTGCTCAGGCCCAGCAGGTGCTGGCGGAAAGGTCCAACGAGGTCCGCCGGATCGCGGGCGACCACTCGCCGTTCCTGTCGAAGCCGGTAGAACTCGCCGCTCTCCTCTCGAAGATCGCACTCGAGTCGGACGGCTGAGTCCCGGGCCGCAGCCCTCACACGAGCACTCACCCCACTTGATCAGTTGGCAGTTAACCAGTGCAGAAGGAGAACGTGGTGAACAGCAACAACCGTCAGGACGAGACGGGTGTGCCGTCCAAGGAAGGCGTCAGGGCCGAACTCGTCGGCCGGGCGATCGCCCTGCAGCCGCTGCTGCGCGACCAGGCGGCGCGCGGCGAGTCGGACCGCGTCCTGCCGGTGGAGGTCGTCGACGCGATGGCCGATGCGGGCGTCTTCCGGCTACTGACCCCCAGGCGGTACGGCGGCTACGAGACCGACTTGCGGACCTTGACCGAGGTTTCCGAGGCCCTCGGTGAGGGTGATGGCTCAGCGGCCTGGGTCGGGATGATCATTGCGGTGACCAACTGGATGGCGTGCCTCTTCCCCGACAAGGCGCAGGAGGAGGTGTTCGGCGCCGATCCGGATGCGCGGGTTACCGGTGTGGCCGCACCGACGGGCATGGGAGAGCGGGTGCCGGGCGGCTGGCGCGTCAGCGGCAAGTGGTCGTACAACTCCGGCGCCCCGTATGCCACCTGGGCCGCGGTCGGCGCACTGCTGAAGGACGACAGCGGAGCAGTGGTGGACCAGGCGCTCGTCCTGATCCGCGCCTCCGAGCTGACCATCGAGGACACCTGGCACACCGCGGGCATGCAGGCGACCGCGAGCAACACCCTGATCGGGCAGGACGTGTTCGTTCCCGAGCACCGGGTGCTGTCGGTTCCCGCGGCCGCAGAGGGCGTCTATCCGCGTGCGTCCCTGGACGAGACGCTGTACGCCACGACGTTCGGGCCGATGCTGTTGCTGTGCCTGGTCGGACCGCTGCTCGGACTCGGGAAGGCAGCGCTGAACATGGCGGTTGGCGCAGCCGAGGAGAAGCCGTTGTCGTTCACCGTCCACGGCAGGCAGGCCGACTCGGTGGGCGTCCAGATACAGCTGGCCGAGGCCGCGCTGAAGCTGGAGACGGCACGCCTGCACACCTACCGGGCCGTCGACGAGGTCGATCAGGCCGCCGCCTCCGGCGGTCCCCTGGACTACGCCTCACGTACGCACATCAGGGCCCGGGCCGGCTTCGCCGCACAGCAGGTACTCGACGCGATCAGCACTCTCCTGAACGTGCACGGCGCCTCCTCGTTCGCCGACGCCGCCCCCCTCCAGCGCATCTGGCGGGACGCCAACGTCGCGGCCCGCCACGCCGGCCTGGTCCCGGCGGTCGGCCTGGAGGTCTACGGCAAGTCCCTCCTCGGCATCAGCGAGCGTGTCAGCCTCATGGTCTGACCTCGACCCCTGCCCACACCGCACGGCGACCACGCACGCCCTACGGTGTGGGCAGGCGCGCGTCACCGGTGACCTGCACGGAACTTCCTTCCTTTCGCCTCCTCAGGGTGCCTGTTCAGTTGGCACCACCCACGACCTTCCAGCGCAGCCCACCGGCGGGCCGCACTGCAAGTGGCGTTTCCTGCCGCCGCTCGGGCGTGCCTCGAACGGCCCCATCTCCTCTACCAAGCCCAACCGTGCGAACCGGGGCTGGACCAGATCCAGTGGAGTGATCATGCAACTCGCACGCCATGTCCATGCCCCGGTCGTTCTGCCCGCGGATGCGCGATGCTCGGTGGTCCGAGCAGCTGCTCACACGCTCCAGGTCGAGCTATTGGGGAGTTGCAGTCTGCCTGCACTGGAAAAATGCTCTGTGTACAGCCCGCCGAACCGGACTTCACGACTCACTCCAGGCCCTCAGAAATGCTCTGCTCGACCCAGACGGTCTTGCCGTCCTCGGTGTAGCGGGTTCCCCAACGTTCGGAGCACCGGGCGACGAGGAGCAGCCCCCGGCCGCCCTCATCGGTGGTACGGGCGTGCCGCAGCCGTGGAGACGTACTGCTGCCGTCGGAAACCTCGCAGGTCAGTACATGACTGCGGATGAGTCGCAGCCGCACCGGAGGCTTGGCGTAGCGGATGGCGTTGGTGACGAGCTCACTGGCTATCAGTTCGGTGGTGAACCTTGCCTCGCTCATGTCCCACGCTGTGAGCTGCCGGGTGACGAGGGACCGGGCTGTGGAGACCACGGCCGGATCGCTCGGCAGATCCCACGACACGACCCGCTCCGGCCCGAGCGTGTGCGTGCGAGCGACCTGAACCGCGGCGTCTTCCCGGATCCGGGCCGGGACCAGTGCTTCGGTCAGCATGCTGCACGCCTGGCGCGCGGAGCCGGAAAAACCGGCAAGGAGGCCGGCCAGGCGTTCGCGGCCCCGGTCCTCGGGCTGTTCCCGGAAGAGGCCTGGGGTGTACAGCGCGAGCATCGAGTCCTCGGGAAGGTCGATGTCGACCTTGCCGAAGGGCTCGCCGACGCAGCTCAGTGCGGCGCCCGGTGGATCGTCCAGGAGGGCAACGGTGCCGTCCGGGCGCACGACCACGGGCCAAGGGTGACCGGCGCTGGAGACCGAGCAGCGCCGGGACACGGGATCGTAGATCAGGTAGAGGCACGTAGCGCCGGCTTCGCCTCCGTCAGCAGACCTCCCGGCCTCCCGCACCTGCCATGGTTGATCGTCCACCGTGCCGGTGCCGTTCCCGAGGCGGCGTACCAGGTCGTCGAGCCGGGCGAGTAGTTCATCCGGTTCCAGGTCCAGGTCCGACAGCGTGTGCACCGCCGCACGGAGCCGCCCCGCGGCTGCAGCGGTCTGTACACCGCGGCCGGGCACCCGACCCGCGACAAGCGCCACCCGGGCTCCGGAGAGTGGTACGGCGTCGACCCAGTCGCCGCCGGAGCCCGCGTTCACGTACTCGTGCGCCACATCCAGGGCGTAGTCGGGAGGGAGTCCGCCCGGACGCAGGGCGTGCCGCAGTGCGACCAGGGAATTGCCCTCACGCAGGTACCGGCGGGCGTTGTCCAGGCACGCGGCGGTGCGTAGGGCGAGTTCTGCGGCCAGGGTCAGATCATCACGTTCGAAGGGCCTGCGTTCCCCCCAGCGGCAGAACGTGGCAAGCCCGAGAGCCCTGTGCTGGGCGACCAGCGGTACGAGCATCAGCGAGTGGACCTCCTCTCTGGGGGCCCGCAAGCTGCGCAACGCCCGCTGTCCGAGGGGACTCAGCGGCTCGACCATGCACGGCTCAAGGTCAGCGAGGGCCTCGGCAGCGATCACCGGCGGCAGCCCGCCGTCCTGGTCGCAGGCCGTCCAGGGCTCCGTGTCGTCCCGGGACCGGCATGCCGCCCGTCGCAGCACGGTGTCGCGTTGCACGGGACCGGGTTCGAGGTCCTCTCCCGCGAGTACCGGCTCCACCACCTCCACCGCCATGCTGTCGACCAGCCCCGGCACGGATACCTCCGCCAGGCCCCGCACGGTGTCGAGCACATCGAGGGTGGAGCCGATCCGCGTGCCGGCCTGTGCGAGCACCTTCAGCCGCTCCTGCGCCAGGTGGCGGTCTGTGACATCGACAGTGGCGTCGGCGATGCCCAGGAGCCGGCCATGAACGTCCTGCAGGCGGAACACGGAAGCCGAATAAACATGATCATGATCGGGGTCTCCTGGGGGGCGCATGTGCTTCTCCATGCCGATCACCGGCTGCCCCGTGGCGAGCACCTGTTCCATGACGCGTTCCACCGTTTCAGCGGCGAAACCCGGCCACACCTCTGTGGGGCGTTTGCCGACGGCTTCTTCGACGGAGGCGCCCTGCATGCCCTCGGCTGCGGGATTGAACCGGATGAGCCGCAGGTGAGGATCGAGGAGGAACAGACCTACGGGAGAGATAGTGAAGAGGGTTTCCAGGAGGGCCTGATCGAGTGCGGCCGTCGGGCTTCCCTGTTCCGCAGGCGCGAGGGTCACCCCCCAGCACGTGCCTGCCGCGCCTCCGCGCTCAGGACGGACGGTCATTCGACAGGCCAGGGCGGCGCCGTCCCGGCGTCGCAGCGGAACGGCGAAGTCGTCGATGGCAGCGAGCGAGCGCCCGGCGACGTCGACACCGGCCAGCAGGTCCACCACCGGGCGCCCCAGCACCGCATTCGCCGGATAGCCCAGCAACCCTTCGGCCGCCCGGCTCCATCCGACCACGGTGCCCCGCTGGTCAACAAGGATGTGGGACCGGTTCCCCGCCGAGACTCCGTCATGGGGGCCACTACCGTTGGTAGCACGAGTTGCACCCATAGTCATCAGCTTTCGTTTGCCTGAGAACCTGGTACGCACTCAGTGTCCGCCAAGACGGGCGAGCGCAACATCGGAGCCACACTGGCAAGGCTGACGTTCGGCGCCGACTCCCCTCAGGGAAGCCAGCGCCGCTGTCGCTCTGGATGCCTGGGGCGGGCGGGCGGGTGTGCTGTGGCTACGGGGCGGCCGGGCAGGACCGCAGCCCAGGCACCGTGCCCGACTGTGCCGCCCATCGGCTGCCCCTCAAGGCTTCTCGACGATCGTTGTCACCCGACCGGTCTCAAGCCGACAGTAGGCGCAGGGCCAGGGAGGCCGTAGCGACTGCGAGCAAGACAGCGCTGGGGACGACATCGAAGCCGCGGACACGCAGGTGCGCAACAACCGCCCCCACGAAGTACCCGATGGCGCCGATTGCGGCCAGCGCTCCAAGCGGCCACCAGAAGAGGCCGACGACCAAGCCTGCCAGCGCCGATCGATAAGCGGATGGCTTCTGAAAGCCGTGCTCGCCAGCGGCCTGGGCGCCTCCGGGCCGACGGAGTGAGTGCGTGCGCCTCCTGTACGCGCGTATCCGGAGACTACGTCGACGACAGAATCCGCCCCGCACCCCTGGGGCCCGAGCGGTGCATGCTCCACTGCGCGAGCGGCAGCAGGGCGTCCAGCAGTGCCTGGCCGTCCGGGGCCAGCTGATAGCGGATCTGTACGGGCGTGGTGGGGATGACGGTGCGCTCGATGAGGCCCACGGCCTCGAGTTCCTTCAGGCGCTGGGAGAGCAGCCGGTCGGAGATGCCGTCGATCATCGCCCGGTACTCGCCGAAGCGCCGGGCACCCTGGGCGGCGGCCTTCAGTACCGAACCCGTCCAGCGGCGTCCGATCAGTTCGAGGGTGTCCTCGAAGCTCGGGCAGGCGTCGTCATGAATGGAGTTCACTTACGAAAGATTAGCATCTTACCCACTGTTTTGCCAGTGGGGCGGTCCGGCGCAGCCTGGACTCATGACCGACTACGGACGCCAGCTCTCCTTCGGAGTGAGCCTCGACCCCACCGCCGGGGCATGGGCGCAGACCCGGCGCCTCGCGCGCACGGCGGAGGACTCGGGCCTGGACCACCTCGCCGTCCAGGACCACCCGTACCAGCCCGGACACCTCGACGCCTGGACCCTGATCACACATCTGTCGGCGGTCACCGACCGCATCTCCTTCCTCACCGATGTCGCCGACCTGCAGCTGCGCCCGCCGGTGATGCTCGCCAAGGCCGCCGCGTCGCTGAGCGTGCTCACCGACGGACGGATCCAGCTCGGGGTCGGCGGGGGCGGCATCCCCGACGCCATCGCCTCGATGGGCGGGCCGGCGCGACGCGGCCAGGACATGGTGGCGTTCACCGAGGAGTCCCTGGGACTCCTGCGCACGGCCCTGGCCGGAGGCGTCGTACAGCTGCACAGCCCGTACCACGCTGTCGACGGCTACCGTGCCGGACCGCTGCCCCCCAAGCCCGTCGAGCTCTGGCTCGGCGCCCAGAAGCCCAGGATGCTCGCCGTCACCGGCCGGTCGGCCGACGGCTGGATCGCTCCGCTGAACATCTACCTCCCGCCGCGGGAGGTGCCCTCGCGTCAGCGGATCATCGACGAGGCGGCCACCGACGCGGGCCGCGACCCGAGCACACTGCGGCGCGTCTACAACGTGATCGGCGTGATCGGCGACCACGGACACGGGAGCGGTCCCGGGCTCGTCGGCGATGGGCGGCGGTGGGTGGACACCCTTACCGAGTGGACCGTCGAACTCGGCTTCGACACCTTCGTCTTCTGGCCCGCCACCGACCCCGAGCAACAGCTCGCGCTCTTCGCCGACGAGGTCGTGCCCGCGGTGCGCGAGCGCGTCGACACCCTGCGGAGCGGGCGATGAACGCCACCCTCTCGAACGCCACCCTCTCCACCGTGCCGGCCGAACTCGCGGGCAAGGTGGTCACGCCCGACGACCGCCGCTACCGGCCGCTGCGCTCCACCTACACCACCGTCGGCCGCCCGGCCGCCGTGGTCCTGCCCGAGTCCGCGGGCGATGTCGCGGCAGCGCTGCGGCTCGCGCGGGAGACGGGGCTTCGGGTGGCCGTCCGCAGCGGCGGACACGGCCTGTCCGGCAGCGGCACCAACGACGGCGGGCTCGTCATCGACCTGAGCGCGCTGCACCGCATCGACGTCCTCGACCGCGGCTCCCGACTGGTCCGCGTCGAGGCGGGCGCCCGCTGGGCCCAGGTCGCCCAGGCGCTCGCCCCGCACGGGCTCGCCATCAGCTCGGGCGACCACGGCAACGTCGGCGTCGGCGGCATCGCCACCGGGGGCGGCGTCGGCTGGCTCGTACGCCGGTACGGGCTCACCATCGACCACATCCGCGCCGTCGAGGTCGTCCTGCCCGACGGAACGGCCGTACGCGCCGATGCCGAGACCGATCCCGACCTGCTGTGGGTGATGCGCGGGGCCGGCGCGGGTGCCGGGATCGCGGTGGCCTTCGAGATCGAGGCCATGGAGCTTCGTGACGTCGGCCACACACAGCTCGTCGCCGCAGTGGACCCGGCCGGTCAGACGCTGCGCCGCTGGGCCGACGTCATGGCGCAGGCGCCGCGCGAGCTGTCGACGGCGGTGATGCTGTCCTCGCAGGGCACCACCACCGCCGCGTTCATCACCGCCGTCGTGGCCTCGGACAGCCCCTCCGTCATCCGCGACGCCCTCGAACCGCTCCTCGGCATCGGCGACGTGAGGGCCCAGCAGACCCACATCGTCCCCTACACCGAGCTGGTCCCACCGCACCATCTGCACACCAACTCCGGCCAGATGCCCGCCAGCACGACCAACGGACTGCTCACCGACATGACCCCGGACGCCGCCCGCGCCCTGGTCACCGCAGCCGCCGCCCCCGACCCGGTCCTGATCCAGCTGCGCTCACTCGGCGGCGCGACCCACGCCCCGGCCCCCTCGGCCACCGCGTTCGCCCACCGCCACCAGAACACCCTCGTCGTCGCCACGGCGTTCCCACCGGACGCCCCCGCCACACTGGCCGCCGCCTGGCGCCCCCTCGCCCCGCACACCGACGGCGCCTACGTGAACTTCGAGAGCGCCCCCGACGAGGCGACGTTCACCCGCGCCTACCCCGGACCGACCCGCACCCGCGTCACCGACCTGTGGAAGCGCTACGACCCCGACGGCGTCCTACGCCCGGGGCCACCGGCCTGACCGCCGGCCCCATTCACCTCACCGACCACGGGCCCGCGGCACCCGCCGCGAGCACCCGACCTTTCATCTCACCCCTTACTGGAGATACTTCATGGCCACGTTGCTGCACATCGACTCCTCCGTGTTCCCGGGCGGCGCCTCCGCCTCCCGCGCCGTGACGGAGACCTTCCGCAAGACCTGGGAAGAGCAGCACCCGGAAGGCACGGTGATCTACCGCGACCTCTCCGCCAACCCGGTGCCGCACATCACCGCCGACGCCCACACCGCCGGGTTCGCCGATCCGGACGCCCACACGCCCGGGCAGGCCGCCGCCTTCGCCGACCGCCTGGAGCTGATCGAGGAACTGGAGCGTGCGGACACGGTGCTGATCGGCGCGCCGATGTACAACTACACGATCCCCTCGACCCTCAAGGCATGGCTGGACAACGTGATCCTCTTCGGCCGCACCTCGGGCGAGAACCCCTCCGCCAAGGGCACCCCGGTCACCGTCGTCGCCAGCCGCGGCGGCTCCTACGCGCCCGGCACCCCCAAGGAGCCCTACGAGTACGTGCAGAACTACCTGACGGCGACCCTCAACGGCATGCTCGCCCTCGACCTCGACTTCATCGTCCCGGAACTCACCATGGCCCCCCACGTCCCGGCCATGGCCGAACTGGTGCCGCTCTTCGAAACCTCCCGCGACCGCGCCTTCCAAGACGCGGCCACCAAGGCCAAGGCCCTCGCCGAACGCCTCGCCGCGTAAACACGAGAACGCCGCGTGCGTCCCTGCTAGGACATCGCACGGCGTACTGGATTCGCACAACAGCGTCACGGGAATGAAGGTCGTCTTCGATGCCGACACCACCAGTCCCCACCGTCGTCCACGAAGTGACGCAGACCGTGGGCCCCTCGACGTGCTGGTCAATAACGCCGGTTATGGCGTGGAGGGCCTCCCCATTGCTGGAGCTGTCTGTGCGTCGTCCAGTGCCTGCGCGGCGCACTGCCCGATGGAAACCGGGGCCACGTCAATCATGGGCCGGCGTACGGGAGCGGCTCCGTCTACGAACCGCGGTAGATCTCAACTCCGGTGCCGAAAGCTGGGGACACCTGGATGCGGTCAAGCATCATCAGAACCATCAACAGGAGGAATGACATGACCTTCAACGTATCGATCCCGGACAAGAATGACCCGCGCTGGACTCAGCGAGACGGTATTTTCGTGCGACGCGGCGAGGGCATCACCAAGTGGCTCACCGGTGATACGACTACCGTGAAGATCTCAGCCGCACAGACGGAGGGCCGACTTGGCGTGCTCGAGACCTCCGTCCCGCCCGGTGGGGGAGCCGTGGCACACTCGCACGGAAGGGAGGACGAAGCTTTCTATATCCTCACGGGTGACTTCGAGTTCATCAACGGGGATGAAGTCCTCGCCGCCGGTCCCGGCGACTTCATCTGGATTCCCCGCGGAAATCGACATGGATTCAAGAACGTGGGGGCGCTTCCCGCCACTCTGCTCACGTTCCTTTTCCCGGGCGGCCACGAGCAGTTCTGGATCGACAACGGGGAAGACCCGGTACCCGGAGAGCAGGCACCGAAGTGGGGGCCGGAGGAGTTCGCGCCGCTCGTCGAGGAGCTCGCACGACACCACGTGACCCTGCTCCCGGACGACCCCAAGTAGCCATGCGCTCAGTGTGGCTTCCGTCGGCCGCGGCACTGCCCAGCGTCATGAAGGCCTGAGCAGCGCGTGAGGCGCAAGGGCCCATGGCCGACAACGCGGACGTGGCTCTCTCCCGTGCGGCAACTGGGAACTGATCCGGACAGCCGGATCGCGGTGGCCGCCGGCATCCTCACGGTGCTGGCGGCCGCAGCCGAGACCAGGGCGGCGATGCCGGTGGCGGCCTGGACCGTCGCGCCGACCATCTGGCCGGTATCAGGGCTGTCCAGCAGCCAGACCAGCGGTGTCGACACGACGCCGGGCCGCCGCAGCCACCATGACCGTGATCTTCCAACTTGGCGACACGCTCACCCCTCCTCGTCCATCCCCGACAGCTCATCAGCCCACAGCGTCGCGTGGGGCCTTCACTGATAGTAAGAACTGATACCCGCGGCTATGTCGCGAGCGGGAGGATGCGCACCGCGCGGCGGGCGTAGAAGCGCCGCAGCGACAGCGATCCGGTGCGGCCGGTCTCCCGGAGCAGGCCGGAAGTGATGAGGAATCCGGAGATGACGAAGAACACGTCGACCCCGACGTAGCCACCGGCGACGTACGGAATCCCGGCGTGCGCGAGCACGACGAGCGTGATGGCCAGTCCGCGCAGCCCCTGGATGTCGCGCCGGACGAAAGGCTTCGACGAGGGGGCGGGACGGGATGCGCTCACATCGCGCCCGCGCGGTGATGGCTCCTTGGCCTGCCGGCCAGGCTCCCTGTCCCCCAGGGGGCGGGAGGCCGTGGAATTGTGCGTCATGCCCTTGAGCTGTCCGACGAGCCGGGGGAGTTCTTGTGATCCGGAACACAGGGGATTCGAGTCGGCGGCGCAGGGCGGAACCTGACGGTGCGTCCAGACAGGGAGGAACACGGGTGCATCGGCGACCCCCCGCCGAAAGGTTTCACGCACTGCCCGGTTCACCAGCTGGCCCCAGTCACATGCCCGACCAGCAGGCCGCGGTCCACGGTCATGTGACTGATGCGCTCGGAGCTGCACCCGGGTTCCCATTGCAGTTGATCCCTCGCCTGCGCCGGTGCCCGGCCGCGCCTCCACAGCTGCGCGGCGCAGGCGTACCTGGTGTTGGGCTGCCGTGCACGACGCCACCGCCATCAAGGAGTACGTGATGTCCGACCTTTCCGCCACCCCCGAGGAACCTGTGCTCGAACCGGTGGCCCACGCGTTCGCGGAGGCCACCGCAGAGCCGCCGTACCTCACGGAACTGGGGCCGGTGGAAGGCCGCAAGGCCCTGCAGAGGGTGCAGACGACGGGAACGGTGGAAGCGGTACGGGCGGCCGAGGCGGCACCCCTCGAGCACAGCGCGTCCGGTGGTCGGGAAGGACGCACGGGACAGGCCGGCATGCCTGGAGTCGACGAAAAGTGGATCGCGGTCTCAGGCGGACCGAACGGCAGTGTCGCGGTGCGCATCGTCCGCCCCAAGGGGGCCGTCGGCGCGCTGCCCGCCATCCTGTACCTCCACGGCCCGGGCTGGGTCTTCGGCAGCGCGCTCACTCATGACCGGCTGGTGCAGGAACTGGCGGTAGGTGCACGAGCGGCCGCGGTCTTCCCCGAATACACGCTCTCGCCGGAGGTCCGTCACCCCGTCGCGCTGGAGGAGTGCTACGCCGTGGCCCAGTGGGCGGCACACCGAGGAGCCGACCACGGCATCGATCCCACACGGCTAGCCGTCGCAGGGGACTCCGCGGGCGGCAACCTGAGCGCGGCCCTGACGCTGCTGGCCAAGGAGCGGGGGGACGTCAGCTTCGTCCAGCAGGTGTTGTTCTACCCGATCACCGATGCGAACTTCGATACCGACTCGTACCGCCGTTTCGCGGACGGCTACTTCCTGCGGCGGGAAGCGATGCGGTGGTTCTGGGACCAGTACGCGCCCGATGAGTCGCAGCGCAGGCAGATCACCGCAAGCCCGCTTCGAGCGACCGAGGAGCAGCTCGCCGGACTGCCGCCGGCGCTCGTCATCACCGCGGAGGCGGACGTCGTACGGGACGAGGGTGAGGCATACGCGGCCAAACTGCGTGCGGCAGGAGTGGCAGTCACCGCCACGCGGTACGAGGGCGTCATCCACGATTTCGTCGTGCTCGCCCCGCTGTCGTCGACGTCTGCCGCACGCGGGGCGATCGCCCAGGCTGTCTTCGCTCTGCGACAGGCACTGGGCACCGCCGGCTGACTCACCACCGCAGCGCACCACCGCGCGTGACTGACCTACCCAACTGCCCCTCGATTCGTCCCAGTTGTCCGGCTCATCATAATTAGACACGACACTCTGTCCAACATAATGTCGTGCATACTGTGTGAGGCCCGCGGTCGTTTGCGGTCGCGCACAGAGTCCTGCTCGAACCGAAGGCAGACTCCGACGCACCCACGACCAGGGCAAGCCTTGGAGAGCAGATGGGGAGTGGTTGTGATCGGTGGTGGTGGCTCAGTCACGTACGGCGCGACGGGCGCGCTGATCGGCCGGGACGGCGACCTCCGCCGCATCCGTGAGCTGCTCGGCATCAGGGCCGGCGGCGGGTCGCTGCTGCTGGCCGGCGACGCCGGGGTGGGGAAGACGGCAGTACTGGATGCGCTCGCGGGGGCCGCGGACGAGGAAGGCGTCCGGGTCCTGCGCGCCGCCGGTGTTGAGTTCGAGGCGGACTGCAGCTACTCCTGCCTCAACCAGATCTTCTTCCCATTCCTGGACACCCTTGACGATCTCGACGTGCCCTTCCGTGACGCCCTCCGGGTGGCGCTCGGCTTCGACAGCGGCGGGCCGCCGGAGCGGCTCGTCGTATCCAATGCCGTTCTGCGACTGCTCCAAACGGTTGCCGCCGGAGGTCCGCTTCTGATCGTCATCGACGACCTGCCCTGGGTCGACCGGGCGAGCACCGCCGTGCTGGGCTTCGTCGCCCGGCGGGTGACCGGCGTCGGGGTGAGCTTCCTCGCCGCAGCACGCTCCGGAGATCAGAGCCTCTACGAGGGCGGCGCACTGCCCACGTACGAGCTGCCGCCGCTCGACGAGGGGTCGGCGGCTCAGCTGATCGGCAGCCGGTTCCCCGACCTTGCGCGCAGCATGCGCCAACGACTCCTGGCCGTGGCGGGCGGAAACCCCCTGGCTCTCATGGAACTGCCGACAGCGCTGCAGCCGGCGCCGGCCGACCCACCCGCCGTGCTACCACTCGGCCGACGCCTGGAGACGCTGTTCGGCTCCCGTGTGACCGGACTGCCCGGAGCGTCCAGGCGCCTGCTGCTGCTCGCGGCGCTCGAAGGCACCGGCGACCTCGGCGTGCTGCAGGCCGCCTCCCGGCAGGCGCACGACGGATACACCCTGGATGATCTCGCGCCCGCCGAGCGCGAGCAGCTGGTGCACATCGAACAGGGGACACGGCGGCTGAGGTTCCGCCACCCGCTCATCCGCTCCGCCGTGGTGGGCAACTCCACCAGCAGCGAGCAGCGCGCGGTGCACGGGGCGCTGGCCCAGGTCCTCGTCGACCAGCCCGAGCGCCGCGCCTGGCACCTGGGCGAGGCCATCCTGGAGCCCGACGAGGAGGTTGCCGCCCTGCTGGAGCAAGCGGCACACCTCACCCTGCGCCGCGGTGACGCCGCCGGCGGAATGCGGACGCTGATCCGGTCCGCATCCCTCACCCCTCAGGGCCCGGACCGCAGCCGCCGCCTCGCGGAAGCGGCCTACCTCGGCGCCGAGTCCACCGGCGCCCTCGCCAATGCGCGCAAACTCCTGGACGACGCCAGGCACGCCGCCCCAGAGCTCCAGGGCTCCCTGCACTCCGCCACAGCAGCGGCGCTGCTCGTCCTCAACAGCGACGGCGACGTCGACACCGCACACCGGCTGCTCGTCGATGCACTCGAGTCCACGGCCGACACCCATGGATACGACGCCGGCGACAAGGCGCTCGTCGACGCGCTCCACATGCTCGCGCTGGTCTGTTTCTTCGGCGCCCGGAACGAGCTCTGGCAGCCCTACTACCGGACCCTGGAACAGCTGCGGCCAAATCCGCCGCTCTTCCTGTCCGCACTGGGCAGGACGTTCTCCGACCCGGCACGCACCGGCGCGGCCGCCTCCGGGGAACTCGACCTGCTCATCGCGAGCCTGCCCAGGGAGATCGACCCCCTCCAGATCAACCGCACAGGAACGGCGGCCCTGTATCTCGACCGGCTCGGCGAAGTCCGCGAAGCGGCGTGGCGTGTGGTGCGGACGGGGCGCGACGGCGGCCCAGCACGACGGCACCTGTCCGCACTGATCCACCTATGCCTGGACGACTACCTCACCGGAAGGTGGGACGAGGCACTGGACCTCGCCGACGAGGCACTCCCGGTGTGCGAGGACCACGGATACAGCGCCTTCGCCTGGTACTTCCTGTACATCAAGTCCATCGTCCTGGGCGCCCGCGGGGACGCGGACAAGAGCCTTGCGACGGCCGACCGCGTCATCAACTGGGCCTCACCCCGCGGATTGCATACCGCCGCACACTATGCGCACCATGCGGCCGCGGTGGCGGCCCTGGGACGCGGCGACTTCTCGCTGGCCTACGATCACGCCAGCGCGGTCAGCCCGGCCGGAACCCTCGCCTCGCACGCCCCGCACGCCCTGTGGGTGGCGATGGACCTGGTGGAGGCCGCCGTCCGGATCAACAGGCACCAGGACGCGGCCGATCACGCACGTGCAATGCGTGAAGCGCGCACGGCCGCCCTTTCCTCCCGACACGCCATGCTGATGAACGCGTCGACCGCCCTGTGCAGTACCGACGACGAGGAGGCACTGCGGCTGTTCGCACGGGCGTTGGCGACTCCCGGCGCCGAGCGATGGCGCTTCGACTTCGCACGGGTACAGCTCGCCCACGGGGAGCGTTTGCGGCGGACCAGGGCAACTGCCGACTCCCGGAAACCGCTCGGCGCCGCGCTGCTGACGTTCGAACACCTGGGAGCCCAGCCGTGGGTCGAACGCGCGGAGCAGGAGCTGCGAGCCGCGGGCTGGAACAGGCGAAGTCCCCGTGAGCCGAAAGCGCACACGCTCCTCACGCCCCAGGAGTGGGAGATCGCCCGACTGGCGGCCTCCGGCCTGACCAACAAGCAGATAGCCGAGCGCCTGTTCCTCTCCCACCGGACCGTGGGCGCGCATCTGTACCAGGTCTATCCGAAGCTGGGCATCACGTCGCGTGCCATGCTGCGCGACGCGCTCGACTCCGGGGCCACCGGCCGCCGCACTGGCGCTGTCGGCGATGGTCCGGATGCCTGAAGCCCTGCTGCACGCCGGACCTCCTCGCCGGTCTGAGCTTAGGTCCGGCCTTCACGCCCACGCAGCGCGTCGTTCGACACTGCTGTACCGGTGAACTCGCCCTGACCCAGCGCGAAGGCTGGCGTCGTTTCGTGGCCGCAGCACCGGTCCCTGTCGGCGAACAGAGAGGGGAATTCGACCGGGGCCGCCTCGCTTATCACGGCCAACTACCCATGTGAGTGCCCCGCCTCCGTGAACCCTAGCCGTTTCCGGCCACTTTCCGTCGGTGAACGGGGCACAGCCCCCAGGCTGCTCAGTTTGACAGTCTGATCCGCCGGGCGGCTTCCGCCGTGACCTCCTCGGGGGTGTACGCACGCAGCAGGACATCGAGCGATCGGTCCAGCCGTGCCCGGCGATCGGACCGGTCACGGGCGAGAGCCTGTGCAACGGCCTCGTTCAGGAAGTGCTCCGGAGTATTACCAGCCGCGGCGGCCTGTGCACGGAACCGTTCCCATACGTCGTCAGCCATCGGGATGCTCATGAGGTACTTGCCGTCGGGCCCGGGGAAGACGCTGCACAGCACGTCAATGGGCAGCGCGTGCTGCAGCCGCCGCCAGATCTTCCTTATGGCCCGGTGCTCGTTCTTCGCGGACACGAGCACGGCGAGGCGTGTGCGGTCCCCGGAGGCCGCCAGGGGCAGGCGGCCTTCCTCTCGCGCGGCTCTCAACTCGATGGCGCCGACCGCGCGGGTCAACGTGATCTCAACGGCATGCATGGGCACTTGGTCCCTCCTGTCTTGCGGCTCATTCAAGGGAGATCACCCCGTCGGGCAGCCATCCCTCCCAGTAGCCGTCGATGAGGTCGAGCAGGGCTTCCGGTTCCACGCGCGCGCCGCCGTGCCGCAGTTCGGCTGTCGTCCACCACCGCACATCCGGTGCCAGCAGGAGGCGTACGCCGCAGGGCCAGGCCCTTACTGCGGGGGCCACCAGGACGAAGTACTCCTCGTGCCGACGCTGATCGAAGGCGGGGAGGCGTCCGGTGACAGCGGCGATCCGCAGTGCGGGCAGCCGCAGTTCATGCCTGAGGCAGCGTGCCGCGGCGCGGTAGAAGGATTCGCCCGGCTGCATCGGATGCGCGGGAACGCTCCAGGTGACCGGGGGCACGGTGCGGTTGCGCACCAGCAGGAAACGCCGTGCGGCAGGGTCGATAACGACGGGGCGGAGGTGCGCGGCGGGCGCGCGGCCTGGGCTTGTCACATCGGCCACTCTGCCCGCATGTGATTGGAATAGCATCTCGATGTGTGCCACATGGGTGGCCCAGGGCAAGATCCGGCGTGTGTCATCCAGTGAACTTGATGCAATGTGCGTGCGGCAGCGCCCGCGCATCAAGTTCACTGGATGACGCAGGCAGGACTGGCCGGACCCAGCGGCGGCGGTCCGGGCTCGTGGGCGGTGTGAACGCGTACGAGCCGGCTCGGCACCGCTGGGCCCGGCCAGGTGCGGACGATCGGGGAGGGGAGGAGCGCGGTGTGGCCCGACCGGCTGGCCGTGGGAGACCGGGTCCGGTTCGACGGGCAGGAGTGCACGGTGACCGGCGTGTGCGGCGGGCGTGTGGCGCTGCTGGACGGCCTCGGCGCCACCGAACACCTCGACGTGGTCACGCTGCTGGCCGCGGAGGACTTCGCGTTCGTTGGACGCAGCACCGAGCCCGACCGGCAGGAGGCTCAGCCCCTGCCGGAGGCAGTGCTGGAGAAGGCGCGCTGGTGGCGCCGGCACGTCACCGAGGTGCTGGGCGGGGTGCCCTATGGTGCGCCGCCTGGCACGAGGCCGCGCTCTGCCTACGATCCGGCCCGCTTCTCCCTGGCCGAGCGGGAGGAGGCCAAGGCCAGGGAACTGGCCGAGCAGGGGATACGCGGGGCGTCGGCGCGGACGGTGCGGCGTAAACGGCAGCGCTATCAGCAGCACGGGCTGGCCGGTCTCACCGACGGCCGGGCCGGGCCCCGCACACCCGGCCACGACCCGGTGCACCCCCGAGTGGAGGCGGTCGTGCGGGATCTGCTCGCCAGTCAGCTGCGGGGGCAGCACCTGAGAACCGAGCAGTTGCACGATCAGGTGCTGACTCAGCTTGCCGTGCCCATCGCCTCGGGCGAGGTGCCCCGGCCCTCCCGGGCTGCCGTCCGGCGCCAGGCCGCCCGGTTGCTCGCCAATGCGGCAAGGGGCCGGGTCGGCCAGCCGACCGCTGTGGCTGTGGGCGAGCGCGTTCATCTGGACGTGGTCGAACTGCCCCTGCCCGCCAGTGGGGAGGGCAGGGACGAACACCTGCGGCTGCTGGTCGCCCTCGACGAGGCGACCAGGCTCGTTACGACCGCCGTGGTCCACACCGGGCACCGGCCGCCGCTGCACACGACGCTGCTCGCCCGGATGTGCGCCCCGCCAGGGGGGTGGACCCACGGGGACGCCCTCCTGTCGGTCCCCCCTTGCGGCGCACTGCGGCGCGAGGCGCCCTCACTGACGGTCCGCCCGCACACCCTTGTGATCGACGGCGCGAACGCGCCCGGATTGCGCGTGCTGCGCGAGGCCTGCGCCCATCTGGGGATCCATCTGCACTACGCGCAACGCCTGCGGCCGGTGGACCGTCAGGGCGTGGAGCGCACGCTTCGGCGCTTCGTGTCGCTTTTCACCGACCATCTGCTCTCCGCTGCCGGGCGGGCCGCACACGAAGCCGGATGGCCGCCCGAGATGGTGCAGGACCTGCTCGATGCGTGGGTGGCCCACCTCTGGCCGGACACTCCCGTACCGACCGCGCCCGCGGGCGGAGCGCACACCCCGCGAACCCGCCATGAGACGCTGACCGCCTCGGCGGGGTGGACTCCGATCCCCGTCCCTTCCTCACGGCTCACGGCGTTTCTGCCCACAGCCCGGCGCGCGGTCGGATCCTCGGGGCTGCGGCTCGGCGGGCGCCTCTACGACTCCCCCGCCCTCGATCCCCTGCGCCACGCGAAGGCGCCAGGAGGCCGCCGCCGCACGTTCGAGGTGCGGTGGGACCCCTACGACATCAGGAGTGTGTGGCTGCGCGCCGCAGACGACGAATGGATCACAGCTCACGCCGTGCCTCCCGCCGACTGGTCCGCCGCTCAACGCACCCTGCGTCACGCACCACTTGAGAGCACCGAGGTCTACGCCGGCACCGGGCAGGGTCAAGGTGGGGCAGCCGCCACCGGCCCGGCTGCACAGCACGCCGTCACCGCCGGCGGGCAGTCGTTGCAGGACTGGAGGAAGGCCTTCTTCTCGCCCCCAGCCCCGGACGACGGCACCCGCACGCTGCCCGAGGATCTCCGCGTGGCCTACCACGCCCAGCTCCCCCTGCGCGTGCCTGGTGTCTCGTCCGCCGTGCGGCGGATCGAGGACGTACTGGCCGTCAACAGCCATGCGTCAGGCGCCCGTTACGGGGTGCTGTTGGTAGGCCAGTCCGGTACCGGCAAGACCACGGCCCTGTGGGACGCGGCCCGCCGCTGCGCCACCCAGGATCCGGACGACGGGAGTGTTCCGATGGTCTACGTCCGGCTCGCTCCGGCCACCTCACCGCGTCTGCTCCTGGCCGAGCTGGTCCGCTGCCTCGGCGTCCCGTTGCGCGGCTCGTCCACGACCGCCGACCTGGTGGTCCGGGTCAGCGAGGCGATGGAGACGGCCCGGACCCGACTGGTCCTCATCGACGAGGTCCACAACCTGCGCAGTCCGAGTCGGTTCGGCACAGCCGTCGCCGATGTCCTGGACTACTTGTGCGACCGTGTTCCGGCGACCTTCGCGTTCGCCGGAATCGGTGCCCCCCATGCTCTCGCCGCCGAGGTGACGCATGCTGCACAGCGCCGACTGGTGTCTGTCCACCTGTCTGCGCTGCCGCTGGGCGCGGACTGGGAGCAGGTTGTCTGCGAAGCCGAGGCTGCACTGCGCCTGCACGCGCACGAACCGGGCAGTCTCACCGCCCAGGCCGACCTGCTCCACCAGCGCACCGGCGGCAACGTGGGCCAGCTGGCTTTCCTGCTGCGCGCCGCAGCCGTCCGAGCCGTTCGCGAGGGCACGGAACAGCTCACGGCCACGCTGCTGTCCGAGTTGCCCCTCCCCGGCCAGGCAGGCGGAGCCGAGTGCAGCCAGCCAGTGCGGGCTTTCTGAGCAACAAAGACCCGGATAAGAGACCCGTTGCAGCCCCCGAAATTCCCCATCCGGCCGCACACGCCATCGCGCAGCGAACATGCGGGCGAGAAAAAGCCACGATAAAAGGCCCGTAGCCGATAAGACAGCCACCTGGTCACCCAAAAGCCAGACAGCCAGTCTCCGACGGCCCTACCGTGGTGCGCATGACGTACCAGGAGACTTTCCCGAGTCCCCCGGCAGAGTCCGGGGACGAAGCGGAGCATGTGGTCCGTCAGTACGACGCACGGATCGAAGCCTCCAAAGCCGCCATCGAAAGACACACAGAGGCTGCCGAAAAACACAGAGCAGCCGCGGGTAAGGAAACCGAGAAGTGCGAGCTACTGATCGCCGACCGCGAGGAGGCCCTGAGCCTGGTGGGGGTGGGATCGCGCCTGCGAGCCATGCAGGAACGCGCCATGAAGCACGGCATCCTCACCAGCATGCAGACCTCGCCTCCGGTCACGCTGCACATCGTCCCGGACCCGCGCGAGGGGGAAACCTCCATGCCGGACTCGGAACCACCCGCTTCCGGCGAGCCCACGCCCCCACCGCCGGCGGCTGAGGGACAGTCAGTGCCCGAGATCATCATCCGAAGCCGGAAGCGGCAGCAGGTCCTCAACGTCATCGCCTCCCGCCCCGACCTCCCGTGGGGCAGTGAGGACATCGCCAAAGTCCTCGGCATTCCAAGAAACCCCAAGGACCGTAAGAGCCTGCGCAACTGCCTGCAGGCCCTCACTGTTGCCGGCGCCCTGGAACGCGTCACCCGCGAGGACGACCCGCACGTCTATTACCGCCCGCGCATGAACTGGAAATTCGCCTGACCCGTACCACCGACAACACAATGACCGGGCAGCATAGCTGCCCATAAAAGACCGCCGCCGCTTACAGACCCAGGGCCAACTGGATCCGCGGCGACGGTCATGACCCGCTAAGGCCGTTTCCGACACTACCCGGCTCCGACCGGGCGTGTCCGGCATTCGGCCACATTCTCCTGCCTCTTTCACGAGAGCCAGTTCGAGGGATCCGAATGCCCATGCGAATTCACTCCGGAGGATTGCCCGGCTCACGGCCGGGCCACAGGTCCACCTCCAGCACCTTCTCCAGATTCGCGATCGTCAGCAGGTCGCACCACACCACGCCGTCGAGCACCTGCGAGATCGTCATCCGCGACACCCCGCTGCGGCGGGAGACCTCCGCGATCGACCAGCCACGTGCGTCGATCGCCCTGCGCAACCGCGCCGCCACCTCCTGCGCCACCCGCGCCCCGTGGTGGTCATCGAGCACGGCGTGCGGCCACGCGCCATCGATCAGGTACTCGGCAGGGCTCCGGCTTCGCTTGTCTCCTCGTGGCACAGCGAAGAGTGTCGCCCATCCGGACCTCCTGGCATGACAGCAGCCACCATCTCCACCACATGCTATTCCAAAAACACCCCTCCTGGTGTTCTTTCCTGGTGGAGAATCTCGATGGACGCGATCGACCAGTACCGGCCCAGAATTCCCGGCCCCGTCTGGGAGCACATCGGCCCCGACTGCCGCCGCGCGGTGGCCAAGGCCCAGCCCGCCACGCCGAAGGAAGCACGCGACTGGCTCGGCGCCCTCGCACACGCCGCCGCCCACGCGTACGGCACAGGACGCCCCACCCGGGCCGAGCACCTGGTCACCCCCGAAGCGATCGAGTGGTACCTGGCCACCGGCTGCCTGCACGTGGAGGAGTCCTCCCGCTCCAACCGCCGCTGCCGTCTCAACAAACTGCGCCGCGCCCTGCTCGGCCCCGACCTGGTCACCGGCCAGCCCGCCGCCTACTCCGGCTCGGACTCCTCCCGCCCCTACACACGATCCGAACAGGCCCAGCTGTACGCCAACGCCCGCGCCCAGCCCACCGACGAACTGCGCTACGGCCTGCTCACCCTGCTGGCGCTCGGCTTCGGCTGCGCCCTGGACTCACCCGAGATCATCCCGCTGCGCACCCACGACGTCCGCGAAGCACCCAACGGCGCCGTAGCCGTCGCCGTCCGCGGCCAGCGCGCCCGCGTGATGCTGTGCCGCACCGCCTGGGCCCCCGTCCTGACCGAGGCCACCGCCTGGGCCTCCCGCCCCGGTGAAGCCCGTCATCTCTTCCGCCCCTCCAGCCACGCCCGCGGCACGAACACCGTCACCAACTTCCTCGCCCGCACCAAGAAACCGCCCGGCAGCCCGCCCCTGGTCATGGGGCGGACCCGAGCCACCTGGCTCGTCGACGCCATCGAGGCCCGCATGCACCTGCCCACCCTGATGGCCGCCGCCGGCCTGACCACCCTGCGCTCGATCGACCGAGTCCTGCCCTACGTCCGCAACTTCACGCCCGAACAGGCCGCCGCCGCGCTGAAGGAGTTCTGACAGGTGAACCGTAGTCTCGCCCGCCACGCCCACATCGCCCGCCTGCGCTCCCAGCGCGTCCCCGTACCCGAACGCGAGGTCATGAAAATCATCGACCAAGTGGCTGGCTCCGGTCTGGTCAAGGAGATCGAACCGCTCGTCTCCCGCCGGACGGGCAGCCCCTGCACCCTCCCGGTCAAGGCCCTCCTCGTCGGCATGTGCCTGACCGCTGCCCGCGATGGCGGCGTCATCCTCTTCACCCGTGTCACCAACCTGCTGTACTTCGCGCTCTCCGACGAGATGCGCCAACAGCTCGGCCTGCGCCACTACCCCGACCACGACCGCGGCTTCGAGTCCGCCTACGCCGTCGTCCGCCGCCGCATCCACAGCGTCCTCGACGCCATCGACCCCTCACCGCTGCCCAAAAACCACCGACTGGCCCGCCGCCACGCCGAGAAACTCCTGGCCCAGGCCGACCCGGCCGAACTCACCCGCAGGCGCACGCTCATGCTCCGCGTGACCAACATGATCCTCGCCATGTCCCTGCGCGAGGCTCTGCCCCTCCTGGAAGGCCACTGGGACGGCTCGGTCTGCGTGGACGCAACCGTCATCGGCACCTACGCCAAGGGCCTCGCCTCCGACAGCCCGGTCACCTCCACCGACCCCGACGCCGCCTGGTACGTCCGCACCGCCAAGCACAAGGACCCCCTCGCGCTCGACGATCTCGCCCCCGCCCAGCAGGACAAGAACGGCGCCAAGCTCCAGAAGAAGGCGGACCGCATCAAGAAGCGCCTGTACGGCTACGACGCCTCCCTCGTCATCGCCCGCGACCCCGACCACGACGGTCTCCCCCTGCCCGACGGCTCGGCGAACCCCGACGTCGTCCCCGCCCTGGTCATCGCCTTCTCCGTCGAAAAGCCCAGCCACCGCCCCGGGCAGGTGGCCGTCGAAGCCCTCCAGCAGATCGGCAACAGCCTCCCGCGCGGCTACCTGGCCGGCGACCGCGCCTACAACGACCAGAAACCGGAGAACTTCCAGCTCCCCATCCGCGCCATGGGCTACGAACCGGTCTACGACTACGCCAAGGACCAGCTCGGCGTACAGGCCGGCTTCGCCGGCGCCCAACTCGTCGAGGGCAACTGGTACTGCCCCTCCATGCCCGACGAGCTCAAGAACGCCACCAAGGACCTCATCGACGAGAAGATCGACAAGCAGACCTGGATCAACCGCATCCGCGCCCGCGCCGCCTACCTCTTCATGCCCAAGCAGCGCCCCGACGCCGAGGGACACCGCCGCGTGATGTGCCCTGCCCAAGCAGCCCGCGCCCAGTGCCCCCTCAAGAAGCACACCCTCGGCCGCGGCATCCACCTGCCCCTTATCGACCCCGCCCCCAACCCTGCGGGCTCACCCCCGTGCTGCAACCAGAAGACCATCACAGTCCCGCCGGAATCCGGCGCCAACCTCTGGCAGCCCCTCCAGTACGGCTCCGAAACCTGGCAGCGCGTCTACTTCCGCCTCCGCAACAGCGTCGAAGGCATCAACGGCTACGCCAAGGACCCCCTCTACGAGCGCCTCGAAGACGCTGGCACCCGCCGGATCCGCGGCATCGCCGCTCAGACCCTCCTGCTGGCCTTCCAGCTCGCCCACGCCAACCGCCGCAAACTCACCGCCTGGGCGAACTCCATCGCCCTCCACGGCGACCGACCCCACCGTCGGCCCACCCGCCGCCGCAAGACCAAGCCGCTGGGCACCTGGACCCCCAAGGGCTACATCACCGGGCCAGAAAAGACCGAGCCCGATGAGTGAGACTGCACACACTTCAAGGGCCCGCTGAAGATCAACAATTGCAACAGTCGACTGCCCGGCGGCTCGCCAGCCGCCGGGCAGTCATGCATGTAAGCACCATCACACGGCGCCTGGCCTGCCCAGGCATAGCGAAACGGGCTCATCGTGATCACGATGAGCCCGTTTCGTCGGTGCTACTAGGACACTTTCGTCGGTGTCCCACGGTGCGCGAGGGGGGAGTTGAACCCCCACGCCCTTGCGGGCACTGGAACCTGAATCCAGCGCGTCTGCCTATTCCGCCACCCGCGCATTGGGTGTGTCCTCGGGCCCTTCCCCCTTGGGGTTGGCGCCTTCCGACACCGAGAACATTAGCATGATGGCCGGGGTGGGTTCACATCCCTTATCCCTGGGCAGCGGCCCTGCGGCAGCCATGCGGGCGCCGACCAGCACAGTCGCCGGAGAGGCGACGGCCACCGCCCGGCAACGGCTCCCTCCGCTTCGTCTCAACACGTACTGGTTCACGTATCAACCTCGTACCGGTACATGCCATCTCCCCAGGAGCCGGTCAGGGTCCACAGTCAGGTGCGGGACACTGGTCCATGGCCGCCTCTACGATCCTTGGCGGGACTATGTCCCTGAGGAGTTCGAAGGGGAGCTCCGGAGGGAACTTCGGAGGCGTCGACACCCGTCGACAGGGCCGACAGGGGGAACCAGCCGATCGACCGGCGCGTGGATACGATCAGTAAGCAGTACCAGGTAAGGCAGTGCCCGCCAGGCGGGACACAGGACGGCAGCAGTTACGGAGGAGGTGCCCCATGGGAGTCCTGAAGAAATTCGAGCAGCGCCTCGAAGGTCTGGTCAACGGCACCTTCGCCAAGGTGTTCAAGTCCGAGGTCCAGCCCGTGGAGATCGCGGGAGCGCTCCAGCGCGAGTGCGACAACAACGCGACGATCTGGAACCGCGACCGGACCGTCGTACCCAACGACTTCATCGTGGAGCTGAGCACGCCCGACTACGAGCGGCTCAGCCCCTACTCCGGCCAGCTCGGCGACGAGCTCGCCGGGATGGTCCGCGACTACGCCAAGCAGCAGCGGTACACCTTCATGGGCCCCATCAAGGTCAACCTGGAGAAGGCGGACGACCTCGACACCGGCCTGTACCGGGTCCGCAGCCGTACGCTCGCCGGCTCCACCGACCAGCAGGCCCCGGGGCGGCAGGCGCCCGCGCGCCCCGGACGGCCCGGCGCCCCGGGCGGCTACGGCTACCCGCCGGCCGCCGCACCCGCGGGCGCCCCGCCCATGCCGGCCGCACCGCCCCCCGGCGGCGCACGCCCCGGCGGCTACGGCTACCCGCAGCCCGCGGGCGGCCAGCGCCCCCCTGCCGCCCCGGCGGCCGGCGGACGCACCCGCTACTGGATCGAGATCAACGGCACCCGCCATCAGATCTCCCGCGCGACGCTGGTGATGGGCCGCAGCACCGAGGCCGACGTGCGGATCGACGACCCCGGCGTATCCCGCCGGCACTGTGAGATCCGGACCGGAACGCCCTCGACGATCCAGGATCTCGGGTCCACCAACGGCATCGTGGTGGACGGGCAGCACACCACCCGCGCTACGCTCCGCGACGGCTCGCGGATCGTCGTGGGCAGCACCACCATCATTTACCGGCAAGCCGAAGGGTGAAGCGGGGGCAATGTCAGAGCTGACCCTCACGGTCATGCGGCTGGGTTTCCTGGCCGTCCTGTGGCTGTTCGTGATCGTGGCCGTGCAGGTCATCCGCAGCGACCTGTTCGGTACGCGTGTCACGCAGCGCGGAGCGCGCCGCGAGGCCGCCCGGCCGCAGCAGGCCGCCCGCCAGGCGGCGCCCCCGCAGCAGCGCCAGCAGGCGGGCGGCGGCCGCCAGCGCCGTAACGCCCCCAGCAAGCTGGTCGTCTCCGAGGGCACCCTCACCGGGACGACCGTCGCACTCCAGGGCCAGACCATCACCCTGGGCCGGGCGCACGACAGCACCATCGTGCTGGACGACGACTACGCCTCCAGCCGCCATGCCAGGATCTACCCGGACCGCGACGGCCAGTGGATCGTCGAGGACCTGGGCTCCACCAATGGCACGTACCTCGACCGAACGCGGCTGACGACCCCCACACCGATCCCGCTGGGTGCGCCGATCCGCATCGGCAAGACCGTCATCGAGCTGCGGAAGTAGTGCTGCATCATGAATAGGCGCGAGCGGAGCGAGCACGCAGCGGCGGCCCTCACCCCGGGCCCCGGCGCGCTCCCGACCGGAGGGTGGCCACCGTGCGGATGTACCCGGAGCCGACGGGCGAGGTGCGCATGAGTCTGTCACTGCGCTTCGCCGCCGGATCGCACAAAGGCATGATCCGGGAGGGCAACGAGGACTCCGGATACGCCGGGCCACGCCTGCTCGCCATCGCCGACGGCATGGGCGGCGCGGCCGCGGGTGAGGTCGCCTCCTCCGAGGCCATCTCCACCATCGTCGCCCTCGACGACGACGTCCCCGGCTCCGACATCCTCACCTCCCTCGGCACCGCCGTACAGCGCGCCAACGACCAGCTGCGCGCCATGGTGGACGAGGACCCGCAGCTGGAGGGCATGGGCACGACCCTCACCGCCCTCCTGTGGACCGGCCAGCGCCTCGGCCTCGTGCACGTCGGCGACTCCCGCGCCTACCTCCTCCGCGACGGCGTCCTCACGCAGATCACCCAGGACCACACCTGGGTGCAGCGTCTCGTCGACGAGGGCCGCATCACCGAGGAAGAGGCCACCACCCATCCCCAACGCTCCCTGCTCATGCGGGCGTTGGGCAGCGGCGACCACGTCGAACCCGACCTCTCCATCCGCGAGGTCCGGGCCGGCGACCGCTACCTGATCTGCTCCGACGGCCTCTCCGGCGTCGTGTCCCACCAGACCCTGGAAGACACCCTCGCCAGCTACCAGGGCCCCCAGGAGACCGTCCAGCAGCTCATCGAGCTCGCGCTGCGCGGCGGCGGCCCCGACAACATCACCGTCATCATCGCCGACGTCCTCGACCTCGACACCAACGACACCCTCGCCGGGCAGCTGTCCGACACCCCCGTCGTGGTCGGCGCCGTCGCCGAGAACCAGCTCCAGCTGCACGACAACGGCGTGATGCAGACCCCCGCCGGACGCGCCTCCGGGCTCGGCCGGCAGCTGCCCGGACAGGGCGGCGGAGGCGGCGAGTTCGGGCCCCCCGGCTCCGGCGACACCACCGGTTACCTCCCGGCCGGCAGCTTCGGCGGCTCCCTCGACTACACCGACGACGACTTCATCAAGCCCCGCAAGGGCCGCAGGTGGCTGAAGAGATCCTTCTACAGCGCCCTCGCGCTCGCCGTCGTCGGCGGCGGGCTCTACGGCGGCTGGCGCTGGACCCAGACCCAGTACTACGTCGGTGTCAACGGCAACCACGTCGCCCTCTACCAGGGCATCAGCCAGGACCTGGCCTGGGTCTCGCTCTCGAAGGTGGAGAAGGACCACCCCGAGATCGAACTCAAGTACCTGCCGCCGTACTGGCAGAAGACGGTCGAGGAGACCATCGCCGAGGGCGGTCTCAGCGACGCCCAGAAGAAGCTCGACGAGCTGGCCCTGCAGGCCTCCGCGTGCAAGAAGCGGGCCGCGCAGCAGGCCGCCGAGAGCGAGCAGAACTCCAAGACCGGCGAGGGCGAGGCCGGAGGCACCACGGGAACCACCCGCACCTCCCTCACGTCCAAGGCGACACCGACCCCGAACCCGTCGGGCTCACCGTCGACTTCCCCGACCCCGTCCACGACCGCACCCACGCCCAGCCCCGGCCCCACTCTCTCGGAGGAAGAGAAGCAGGTCGTCTCGCAGTGCGGTACGCAGTAGGCAAGCCGTGAGAGGCCCCGTCACACGATGAGCAGTAGTACAACGAACACGTCGACGCACCACACGTCCACGATCGGCTCGATCGGCACCCCGAGCCGGCGCAACACCGAGCTCGCCCTGCTCGTGTTCGCCGTCCTCATCCCGGTCTTCGCCTACGCCAACGTGGGCCTCGCGATCAACGACCAGGTGCCGACCGGCCTGCTGAGCTACGGCCTGGGCCTCGGCCTGCTGGCCGCCGTCGGCCACCTCGTCGTACGGAAGTTCGCGCCGTACGCCGACCCGCTGCTGCTGCCCCTGGCCACCCTCCTCAACGGCCTCGGGCTCGTCGCGATCTGGCGGCTCGACCAGTCCGAACTACTGCAGTCGATCAAGCAGGCCGGCTCCGCCGCGCCCCGCCAGCTGCTGTACACCGCGATGGGCGTCGCCCTGTTCGTCGTCGTGCTGATCTTCCTCAAGGACCACCGCGTCCTGCAGCGCTACACCTACATCTCCATGGTCGGCGCGCTGATCCTGCTGCTGCTGCCCCTGGTGCCGGGCCTCGGCAAGAACCTCTACGGCGCCAAGATCTGGATCTCGGTCGCCGGATTCTCCATCCAGCCCGGTGAGTTCGCGAAGATCGTCCTCGCGGTCTTCTTCGCCGGCTACCTGATGGTCAAGCGCGACGCCCTCGCCCTCGCCAGCCGCCGCTTCATGGGCCTGTACCTGCCGCGCGGCCGCGACCTCGGCCCGATCCTCGTCGTCTGGGCGATCTCGATCCTCATCCTGGTCTTCGAGACCGACCTCGGTACGTCGCTGCTGTTCTTCGGAATGTTCGTCATCATGCTGTACGTCGCCACCGAGCGGACCAGCTGGATCGTCTTCGGTCTGCTGATGTCCGCGGTCGGCGCCGTCGGCGTGGCCTCCTTCGAACCGCACATCCAGCAGCGCGTCGACGCCTGGCTCGACCCGATGAGGGAGTACACCCTCAGCCGCAACGGCGAATTCGGCCACTCCGAGCAGGCCATGCAGGCCCTGTGGGCTTTCGGCTCCGGCGGCACCCTCGGCACCGGCTGGGGCCAGGGCCACTCCGAGCTCATCCGGTTCGCCGCCAACTCCGACTTCATCCTCGCCACCTTCGGCGAGGAACTCGGACTCGCCGGCGTCATGGCGCTCCTGCTGCTGTACGCCCTGCTCGTGGAGCGTGGCGTGCGTACCGCCCTCGCCGCCCGCGACCCCTTCGGCAAGCTGCTCGCCATCGGCCTGTCCGGCGCCTTCGCCCTCCAGGTCTTCGTGGTCGCCGGCGGCGTCATGGGCCTGATCCCGCTGACCGGTATGACGATGCCGTTCCTGGCGTCCGGCGGCTCCTCCGTCATCGCCAACTGGGCGCTGGTCGGCATCCTGCTGCGCATCAGCGACACGGCACGCCGCCCGGCGCCCGCGCCCGCCCCCAACCCCGACGCCGAGATGACCCAGGTGGTCCGCCCGTCATGAACAAGCCCCTGCGCCGGATCGCGATCTTCTGCGGACTCCTCGTCCTCACCCTGCTCATCCGGGACAACTGGCTGCAGTACGTCCGCGCCGACGAGCTCAAGACCGACAACAACAACCGCCGCGTCGCCATCGAGCGCTACGCCACACCCCGCGGCAACATCATCGTCGGCGGCAACCCGATCACCGGGTACAAGGAGACGTCGGGCGACTTCAAGTACAAGCGCACGTACAAGAACGGCGCGATGTGGGCGCCCGTCACCGGCTTCGTCTCACAGGCCTACGGCGCCAACCAGCTCGAGTCCATCGAGGACGGCATCCTCTCCGGCACCGACGACCAGCTGTTCTTCCGCAACACCCTCGACATGATCACGGGCACGGCGAAGAAGGGCGGCAACGTCGTCACCACCCTCAACGCCGCCGCGCAGAAGGCCGCCTACGACGGTCTGAAGAGGCAGGGCGGCAAGGGCGCCGTCGCCGCCATCGACCCGGCCACCGGCAAGATCCTGGCGCTGGCCTCCTACCCGTCGTACGACCCCTCCACGATCGCCGGCGGCACCACCTCCGACGAAGAGGCCTGGAAGAAGCTCCAGAAGAAGAACAACGCCGACGACCCGATGCTCAACCGGGCGCTGCGCGAGGCCTACCCGCCGGGCTCCACCTTCAAGGTCGTCACCGCCGCCGCCGCGCTGGAGAACGGCCTCTACCCGGACCCGGACAAGCCCACCAAGACGCCGCTGCCCTGGACCATGCCCGGCACCACGACCGAGCTGAAGAACGAGGGCGACATCCCCTGCAAGAACGCGACCCTGCGCGTCGCACTGCAGTGGTCCTGCAACACCGTCTTCGGCAAGGTCGGCTCCGACCTCGGCAACGAGAAGATGCTGGAGCAGGCCAAGAAGTTCGGCTTCACCTCCGAGCAGTTCACGCCGGTCCGCTCCACCGCGTCGGTCTTCTCCGAGGACATGGCGCCCTCCGAGGTCGCGCTGTCCTCCATCGGCCAGTTCAACACCGCCGCGACCCCGCTGCAGATGGCCATGGTCGCCTCGGCCGTCGCCAACGACGGCACCCTGATGAAGCCGTACATGGTCGACGAACTCCAGACGAACGACCTCGACCCCCTCGAGAAGACCAAGCCCGAGGAGCTGAGCAAGCCGCTGTCGCCGGCGAACGCGCAGATCCTCCAGTCGATGATGGAGACGGTCGTCAACGACGGCACCGGCAAGAACGCGCAGATCAGCGACATCACCGTCGGCGGCAAGACCGGTACCGCCCAGCACGGCGTGGAGAACAGCGAGAACCCCTACGCCTGGTTCATCTCCTACGCCAAGCTCAGCGACGACAGCTCGCCGGTCGCCGTCGCGGTCGTGATCGAGGACGACAACGCCGTCCGCGACGACATCTCCGGCGGCGGCCTCGCGGCCCCCATCGCGAAGAAGGTCATGGAGGCGGTCATCGGCAACAAGAAGTGACCCCGCTCACGTCCCCTTCACATCGGTGCACGTTGCGATACCGGTCCTGTATCGGGTGACGGGCTTGGCCAGGTCACACAGAGGGATCCGGGTACCGTATGCCCGGACGACAGCCTCCGACCGCACACTCGTGCCGGTCGGGACCGACGGAGAGGGCTGGTAGGGAACATGGAAGAGCCGCGTCGCCTCGGCGGCCGGTACGAGCTGGGCCAGGTGCTCGGCCGTGGTGGCATGGCCGAGGTCTACCTCGCGCACGACACCCGGCTCGGCCGCACCGTGGCAGTGAAGACGCTCCGCGCGGACCTCGCGCGCGACCCGTCCTTCCAGGCCCGGTTCCGCCGGGAGGCCCAGTCGGCCGCCTCGCTCAACCATCCCGCGATCGTCGCGGTCTACGACACGGGCGAGGACTACATCGACGGGGTCTCGATCCCGTACATCGTCATGGAGTACGTAGACGGCTCCACCCTCCGCGAGCTCCTGCACAGCGGCCGCAAGCTGCTGCCGGAGCGCACGCTGGAGATGACGATCGGGATCCTCCAGGCCCTGGAGTACTCGCACCGCAACGGCATCGTCCACCGCGACATCAAGCCCGCGAACGTCATGCTGACGCGCAACGGCCAGGTCAAGGTCATGGACTTCGGCATCGCCCGCGCGATGGGCGACTCCGGCATGACGATGACGCAGACGTCCGCGGTCATCGGCACCGCCCAGTACCTTTCCCCGGAGCAGGCGAAGGGCGAGCAGGTAGATGCTCGCTCGGACCTCTACTCCACGGGCTGCCTCCTCTACGAGCTCCTGACGGTCCGCCCGCCGTTCGTCGGCGACTCCCCGGTCGCGGTCGCGTACCAGCACGTACGGGAAGAGCCACAGGCCCCGTCCGTCTTCGACCCCGAGATCACGCCGGAGATGGACGCGATCGTCCTGAAGGCACTGGTCAAGGACCCCAACTACCGCTACCAGTCGGCCGACGAGATGCGCGTCGACATCGAGGCCTGCCTCGACGGCCAGCCGGTCGCGGCGACCGCGGCCATGGGCTCGGTCGGCTACGGCGGCTACCCCGACGACCAGCCGACGACGGCCCTGCGCGCCCAGGACGCCGGCGCCACGTCGATGCTGCCGCCCATGAACCCGGACGACGGCGGCTTCGGCTACGACGACCGCCCCGACCGGCGCCGCCAGAAGAAGTCGAACACCTCTACGATCCTGCTGGTCGTCGCGGGCGTGCTGGTGCTGGTCGGCGCGATCCTGATCGGCCGGTGGGTGGTCAGCGGCAACGGGGGTGTGGGCAACGACACGGTTGCGGTGCCGCAGTTCGTCGGGGAGCCCCTGAGCAACGCCGAGAAGCTGGCGGAGAACTCCGACCTCAAGCTGAATCCGACGGAGAAGCCCTGCGAGGACTTCAGCAAGGGCAAGGTCTGCACGCAGGAAACGGACCCCGGCCAGGAGGTGGAGAAGGGCACCACCATCAACGTGGTGGTGTCTACGGGCGCGCCGAAGGTGGCGGTACCGAGCGTCCTCGGCCAGAGCTTCGACGCGGCGAAGGCGACGTTGGAAGGCGACAAGTACAAGTTCGAGGTCAAGAAGAAGGAGCAGGTTTCGACGGAAGAGGAGGGCAAGGTCCTGGAGCAGGACCCGGAGCTCGGCCAGGAAGTCGAGAAGGGCTCCACGATCACCCTCACCGTCGCCAAGGCCGAGGAGAAGTCCACGGTTCCGGACGTCACGGGCCAGACCTGTGATGAGGCCAAGGCCCGGATGACGGAGAGCGACCTGGTCGGCAACTGTGTCGAGGTGCCCACGACCGACCCCAACCAGAACGGCAAGGTCATCTCGACGTCCCCGGAGCCGGGCCGCCAGATCGACAAGAACTCGTCGGTGACGATCAACATCGGCAAGGTTCAGCAGAAGACGCGGGTACCGGACGTGCGCAACAAGACGGTGGGAGAGGCCAAGCAGATTCTGAACGCGGCGGGCTTCACCAACATCCAGTTCGCAAACGGCAGCGACCAGAGCGACACGGCGTTCGTCATCGACCAGGATCCGAAGGACGGCAAGGAGGTCGACGACCCGGCCGGCACCACGGTCACCCTGGCAACCTTCGGAACCGGCAACAACAACGGCGGCAACAACGACGACGGCGACAACGGCTTCTTCGGTGGCGTCACCGGAACCCGCACGGAGGACTGACACCCTCCGACCGCTACGACGAGAGCCCCGGCCCCTGATCGCAGGGTGCCGGGGCTCTGTCGTGTCGTTGCGCCACCGCGCCCGACTTACCCGAATACCAGTCTTCATTTCGGTCGTGTCTTCATATGTGGTGACTCGTTGATCGGGTGGGGTGGAGTGGGGCATCGGAACTCCGCCCTGGCCTTGCGGCCACACCGCGAACAGAAGGGCGGAACGTGATCAACGAATCGGCGCTGCTGGAGTCGAAGACACTGCGCGACAGCGTGCTGGAGCGAACCGACGTACTCGACAAGGTCAAGGCGCTGTCACTACTGCCGGACGGGATGCATGTCACGACGGCGATGGTGGCGGCGTACTTTGAGGTGGGTCTGACTGCCATCACGTCTCTAGTACATGATCACCGAGAGGAGCTGGAAGCAAGCGGCTACCGCGTTTTGGCAGGTGCAGAACTGAATTCCTTCAAGGAAGTCAGTGGCGTCAAGTCACGCTCCCGATCCCTCGCCCTGTTCTCCCGTCGCGCCGTCCTCAACGTCGCCATGCTGCTCCGGGACAGCGAAGTCGCACGTCAGGTGCGTGTGTACCTCCTCGACATGGAGTACCTGGCGCGCACACAGGCTGTGGATAACCCGGCCCCCGCCGACGTCGTCTCCCTCGACGACCGCATCGACCAGCGCATCACCCACATCCTCGGCAAGACCGTCGTCCCGATGTTCAACGCGTTGATCGAAACGTCGGGCGAGCACCGCAGGGAGCTGATTGCCCTGCGGGCGGGAGTCCAGCGCATCGAGCGACGGCTGCACCAGCACCACACACGGCTGAAGCGGCTCGAGGGGACACGAGAGGACCGACCGGCCGTCGGAGTCATGGCGGCCATGGACGCCATGAACGGCCGAAAGTTCGAGCACCACGTCGCCGAACTGCTGCGCCGCGACGGCTGCACGAACGTCGTCGTGCAGGGCGGTCGCGGAGACCGGGGCGTCGACATCATCGCGCTCACGGCTGACGGTCGCCGCCTCGTGGTCCAGTGCAAGAGGTTCGCGCCCTACCTCTCCATCACCAGCCCCGAGGTCCAGAAGTTCGTCGGGTCCGCCAAGGTTCTGTACAGAGCGGAAGTGGCACTCTTCGTGGCGACGTGCCCCTTCACCCCCGAGGCCCTGAGCATCGCCGCCGAGAGCGGCATCACCGCCGTACACCGTGGGCTGTTGGAGGAGTGGAGCGCAGGCGAACCCCTGAAGATCCTGGAGTGAGTACGGCGTAACGCGAAAGGGCCCGAAGCCGCAAGGAGTAGTTGCGGCTTCGGGCCTCCGCCATGCTACGAGACTGAGTTGTTGCGGGTAACTCAGTCACCCCAGTTCCTTCGGCGGCGTCCGCTCCCCGTCCACCTTCTCCACGCGCTCCAGCTCGCCCCACACCACATACCGATACCGGGACGTATACACCGGCGTGCAGGTCGTCAGCGTGATGTAGTGGCCCGCCTTCTTCTTGCCGGACTCCTTCGGGATCGCCGACAACACCTTGACGTTGTACTTCGAGGTCTCCGGAAGGATCGCGTAGACCTTGTAGACGTACCACTTGTCCTTCGTCTCGAAGACGATCGGGTCGCCCTTCTCCAGCTTGTGGATGTCGTGGAACTTCGCGCCGTGCCCGTCGCGGTGGGCGGCGAGGGAGAAGTTGCCCTTCTTGCCGGAGGTGGGGAGCGTGGCCTTGACCGGGTCCTCGTAGTAGCCGGCCACGCCGTCGTTGAGGATCTTCGACGTGGTGCCCTTCTCCACCAGGATCTCGCTCTTGATCATCGCGGGGACGTGCAGGAAGCCGATGCCGTCCTTGGTGTCCAGCGCGCCGGGGCCGGTCGGCCCCTGGGACCAGTTGTCGCGGACCTTGTCGCCCTGTTCGTCCGCCGCACGGTCGGCCACGACGTTCGTCCACCACAGTGAGTAGGCGACGAACAGGCCGAGCACCAGGCCCGCGGTGATGAGGAGTTCGCCGAAGACGCTGACCGCCATCGCGATCCGGCCCGGCTTCCGGCGGCGTGCCGGAGGACGCGCGGACGCGGGCGTCGCCATGTGCTCTTCGTGATGAGTGTCGTCGGTGGTCGCTGCCACGTTCATCTGCCCTTACTGGACGAGTGCATCCGGCTTGCCCTTGCTGCGCGGCCGTTCCTCGACCATCTTGCCCCAGACGATCAACCGGTACTTGCTGGTGAACTCCGGCGTGCACGTGGTGAGCGTGATGTAGCGGCCGGGTCCGGCGAATCCGGAGTCCGGCGGTACCGGGTTCAGCACGCTCACGTTGCTCGGCGACGTCACCGGCAGGATCGACGCCATCTTGTAGACGAAGTACTTGTCCTGCGTCTCCACGACGATCGCGTCGCCCTGGGTCAGCCGGTTGATGTAGCGGAACGGCTCGCCGTGCGTGTTGCGGTGCCCCGCGAGACCGAAGTTGCCGCTCTTGGCGTCCGGCATCGCCGTCTTCAGCGCGCCCTCGGCGTAGTGCCCGACCATGCCCTTGTCGAGCACCTTCTTGTTGCTGACGCCCTCCGCGATCGGCACGACGACGTCCAGCTTGGGGATGTGCAGGAGGGCGAAGCCCTGCCCCGGCGAGAACTCCCCCGGAGCGCGCTTGCCGCTCGCCCAGTCGTCCTGGAGCTTGCTCGCCTCGCTCCCGGCCTGCGCATGCGCCCGGACGTTCGTCCACCACAGCTGGTAGGTGACGAACAGCAGCATCAGGACGCCGGTGGTGATGAACACCTCACCGACAGCCCGGCTGGCGAGCACGGCCGGGCTCGGCTTGCGGGCCTTGGCCTGTCTGCGGGCCTCCACCCGGGAGAGGGGGGCCTGGGCGCCGGAGCCGGACGCCGTCTCCGGCGTCTCGTGCGCCGAGCGGGCGGCTCCATGGCGGCCGTGGCGGCCCTTGGCGGCCTTTCTGCGGGCCGCTCGGCCACCCGGGGTGGCTTCTGTGGCGGAGGCGGCGGAGGGGGCGTCAGACGCCAACGAGGCCGATGGCGACGCCGACAGCGCCGATATGGAATCCCCCGTCGGCGGATCCGGTACCCGCAGGGCCACCGTCTCGTCGTCGACGGGGGGTACGTACGGCTCCGCATACGGTTCTTGAGGCGCCTCGTACGGCTGTCTCTGCTGCGTCGCCTCGTACGCCCCGGCCCCACCGCTCGCCGCGCCGTAGTCCTCGCCGCCGTACCACTCCCCGCGCGCACCCGGCGCCTCGTACGGCTGCTGCCCGTACGAGGTACCCGGGTCGCCGGCGTCGCCATAGGCGGGGCCGTCCGTGAACGGCTCTCCGTAGGCGGCGCCGGACTCGCGCTCGGGGCGCAGGGCGGTCACGCCGTGGCCCTGCCCACCACCGGGGCGAGCCCCGCCGACCTCGCCAGCGCGCCCTGGTCGCCGCACTCCACCAGCCAGTTGGCCAGCATGAGGTGCCCGTGCTCGGTCAGCACCGACTCGGGGTGGAACTGCACACCCTCGACCGGCAGTTCACGGTGACGCAGGCCCATGATGATCCCGTCGTGGGTGCGGGCGGTGACCTCAAGCTCGGCCGGCACCGTCGCCGGCTCGGCCGCCAGGGAGTGGTAGCGCGTCGCCGTGAACGGCGAGGGCAGGCCCGCGAAGACACCCTTGCCCTCGTGCTCGACCAGCGACGTCTTGCCGTGCAGCAGCTCCGGGGCGCGGTCCACCACACCGCCGTACGCCACCTGCATCGACTGCATGCCCAGACAGACACCGAAGACGGGCACGCCGGTGGCCGCGCAGTGGCGGACCATCTCGACGCAGACGCCGGCCTCCTCAGGGGTCCCCGGGCCGGGCGACAGCAGGACGCCGTCGAAACCGTCCTGGGCGTGCGCCGTGGAGACCTCGTCGTTGCGCAGGACCTCGCACTCGGCGCCCAGCTGGTACAGGTACTGGACCAGGTTGAACACGAAGCTGTCGTAGTTGTCGACGACGAGAATGCGCGCGCTCACTGGTTGTCCACCGTCACATCGTTGAAGGGAAGCAGCGGTTCGGCCCACGGGAACACGTACTGGAAGAGGACGTAGACCACACCCACGACCAGCACCAGTGAGATCAGCGCCTTCACCCATGCGTTTCCCGGCAGATGCCGCCAGATAAAGCCGTACATGCCGTCCCTTCCGTTCCACCACGGCACCGGACTCACGCCGTACCCGCACCAGACTACTGGCGTAGAGCCTCTGGTTTCCCGGCCTCCACAGGCTGTGTGGAGTCCAGGTGTGCCCACACGATCAGCCGGTGGCTGTGGCCCCACTCCGGATCGCACGTGGTCAGCGTGAGGTAACGGCCCTCGCGCGTATACCCCGACTTACGCGGCACAGGGTCGATCACCTCAACGTCGGTGGGCAACGTTTTGTAGGGGCCCTGGTCGATCCGGTACGTGAACCAGGTCACCCCGTCCGTCAGCACCACCGCGTCCCCCCGGCGCAGCCTGGGGAAGTCCTTGAACGGGTCGCCGTACGTGCGGCGGTGTCCGGCGACCGAGAAGTTGCCCTTCTCGCCGAGCCGGGCGGTGCTCGCGTAGTGGCCCAGGCCCTTCTTGAGGGTGCCGGTGGCCGTGCCCTCGAGGACCGGTTTGTTCCACGTGAAACCGAGACGCGGGACGTACATGATCGCGAAGGGTCTGCCGTTCTTGTACGGCGCCGGTTCCGCCGGAACGGCGGGGACGGAGGCGCCGGGCGCGGCCGCGGTGGGGCTCACCGCCCCCTTCGACCACTGCTCCTGAAGCTGGTCGATCTGGTCGTCCATCACGTTGTCCGCCTTCACACCCGTCCAGAACAGGACGTACACGACGAAGAGGACTATGACGGTGCCGAAGGTGATGCACAGTTCGCTGACGGTCCTGACGACGACTCGCACCGGCGGCTCCAGGAAGGGCTACTCCACGGGCTCGGCGTACCGCAGATCCACTGTGCCCGAGTAGCCGGGCAGAGTCACCGTCCCGTCCTCGGTGACTTTCCAGCCGAGGCCGTAGACATTCACGTAGACCATGTAGTTCTGGATCGCCGGGCTCGCCGTGAGCGCCTTCTGCAGCTTCTCGGGGTCGCCGACCGCTGTGATCTTGTACGGCGGCGAGTAGACCCGGCCCTGCAGGATCAGCGTGTTGCCCACGCAGCGCACCGCGCTGGTGGAGATCAGCCGCTGGTCCATGACCTTGATGCCCTTGGCTCCGCCCTGCCACAGCGCGTTCACCACGGCCTGGAGGTCCTGCTGGTGGATGACCAGGTAGTCGGGCTGCGGCTCGGGATAGCCGGGCAGCTTGGCGGTCGCGTCCGGCGGGGCGTCGTTCAGGGTGACCGTGAGCCCCTCGCCGGACACCTTCTGCGTGCCCGCGTTCTTCTCCAGCGCGGCCAGCTTCTCGTCCTCGGCCCTGGTGCTGCCGTCGTCGCGCTCGGCCAGCGCGTCCACGTCGTCGCGCAGGGCCGCGTTGGACTCGTTCAGCTCGCCGTTCTCGCGGCTGCGCTCATGGATGAGGTCGGACAGCCTCAGCAGCGAGTCGTCCGTGCGGATGTTGGTGCCCTTGGCCGTGTTGAAACTGGTGAAGAAAATGAGGCCCGCGAGAGCGAAGACGGCCGCCGTGAGCACGCGAACCGGCCGGAACCGGTGCTTCGGGGCAGGACTGGATCCGGTCCCGGGGGAGTCGGCAGAATTGCTCAACGTACCCTTATCTCCTTCGGCGCCACGGAAGGACTACGCTAACGGACGCCCGGGGGAGCAATCAGTGTCCCCTTGTACGCTGCCCCGAGAGCCAGCCACAGTTCCCTGCGCGGCCACGCAGCGCATCGACAGGAGAGACCCTCGTGCCGAAGTCACGTATCCGCAAGAAGGCCGACTACACGCCGCCGCCGTCGAAGCAGACGACGGCCATCAAGCTGAACAGCACCGCCTGGGTCGCGCCCGTCATGCTGGCCATGTTCCTGATCGGCCTGGCCTGGATCGTCGTCTTCTATGTGACGGACGGTTCGCTGCCCATCGACGCTCTGGGCAACTGGAACATCGTGGTGGGCTTCGGGTTCATCGCCGCCGGATTCGGCGTGTCCACGCAGTGGAAGTAGCGGTCGTCGCCCAGGTCGCTTCCCGGTGAACCCAGCTCTGCCCAGGGCTATCCGCTGAGTTATCCACAGGGCGGCGAAATTTCCACAGCCCGGCTGGGGAAAAGAACGACGATCTGTGGATAACCCATCAAGCGTTGACGCCGGTATGACTGCCATACCATCTTCCCGAAAACATGTTCACCCCCTGCCTGACCTGCGAAAACGTGGGTCGGTGACAGGGGGCACACCTGTTCCTGCACGGTGTGCACAGGGGCCGCCACAGACTGTGGACAACAGTCCGGCTCAGTGGATAACCGCCCAGCTCAGGCGAGCTGGGCGGTCCTCAGCACGGTCATCACGACGACCACGGCCAGCACCACCGCGCAGGTGCCGTACTGGATCAGCGCCCGGCGCTCGCGCGGGGCGTGGACCATGGCGTAGCCGATGACGACGCCGGCGACGAGGCCGCCGATATGGGCCTGCCAGGCGATGTCGGCCCAGCCGAAGGTGAAGATGAGGTTGATCACCAGCAGGGCGATGATCGGCCGCATGTCGTACTGGAGGCGGCGCATCAGGACGGCGGTGGCGCCGAAGAGGCCGAAGATCGCGCCGGAGGCGCCGAGGGAGGCCGTGGTCGGGGATTCGATCAGGTAGGTGAGGGCGCTGCCCGCGAGGCCCGAGGTGACGTAGAGGGCGAGGTAGCGAGCGCGGCCGAGGGCGGCTTCGAGGGGGCCGCCGAGCCACCAGAGGCCGAGCATGTTGAAGGCGATGTGCCAGATGGCCTCGTGCGTGAACATCGAGGTGAACAGGCGGTACCACTGGCCTTCGGCGACGCCCTGGGAGGGGGCGAAGGGGGGCCACTCGCCGATCAGGTACAGCTCGCTCAGCAGCGAGGTGCTCGAATGGACGGCGAGGAAGACCGCGAGGTTGATCCCGATGAGGATCTTGGTGAGGAGGCGGGGGTCGGCGGTGACGGTGCCGCCGGCGAGGGTGCGGGGGCGGGAGGCGCTCGGGGCGTGTCCGGTGCCCGAGCCGGTGCGGACGCAGTCGGGGCACTGGAAGCCGACGGAGGCGCTCACCATGCACTCGGGGCAGATGGGTCGGTCGCAGCGGGTGCAGCGGACGCCGGTCTCGCGGTCCGGATGGCGGTAGCAGCCGGGCAGGCTCTGCGCGTCCTGCCGGCTGTCACCTGCTGCCTGGTCCATGGCTTCCCCTTGGTCGTCGTACGCGGTTGCGCGTCGTATGCCGTCGTCCGGTCTCATCTGGTGTCGTCTGCCGTCGGCACGCAACGGAACCGCCCCGCTCATCCTTACGGACGAGCGGGGCGTTTGGTTCCCTGCGTGAGCCGCCGGGACCCGGCGGGCTCAGCCCTCGCGGGTCTCCACGACGACCGACTCGATGACGACGTCGTTGAGCGGGCGGTCGTTGCGCGTGGTCTGGGTGGACGCGATGGCGTCCACGACCTTCTGGCTGGCCCCGTCGGTGATCTCGCCGAAGATGGTGTGCTTGCGGTTCAGCCAGGTCGTCGGGGAGACCGTGATGAAGAACTGCGAGCCGTTGGTGCCCGGGCCGGCGTTGGCCATGGCCAGCAGGTAGGGCTTGTCGAAGGAGAGTTCCGGGTGGAACTCGTCCTGGAACTGATAGCCGGGGCCGCCGGTGCCATTGCCCAGCGGGTCACCGCCCTGGATCATGAAGCCGCTGATGACCCGGTGGAAGACCGTGCCGTCGTAGAGCTTGGCCGTGGACTTCTCACCAGTGGCGGGGTTCGTCCACTCACGCTCTCCCGTGGCGAGGTCGACGAAGTTCTTGACCGTGATCGGCGCGTGGTTCGGAAAGAGCCGGACCTCGATGTCGCCGTGGTTGGTCTTCAGGGTGGCGTAGAGCTGCTCGGCCACGATCTGCCTTCCGTTGTCTTCCTGTGACTCCCCGATCCTCGCATGGTCCGCGCCGTACGTCGCCCGGCGTCCCCTTTCGGGCCCGCTTCGCGGTGTTTCGCTCGCAGAAATCCGGCCCAGTGGCCCCGGGCCGGGAGCGCTCGGCGGCGATCCGTGGCATTGTCGTCGACAAGCTCCTGTTGCCCCGTATTCATCCGCTATTGGTCAGTCCCGTGACCCGGATGCCCGCCCTCACAGTGCTCTTGGGCTCGCCCGCAGGCATGATCCGTAAAAGGGTGGAAAGTCGAAATACCGTACGCCACCGAGGAGGAGGATCCCGTGACCCGCATCGACAGCGTGCGCGCCGCGACCGGCTCGGCGAAGGACAGCGTGCTGCACGCCGCGGAAGTGGTGGCGCCCTACGCCGACACGGCCAAGGACAGGGCCGCGCACTACACACACGAGGCACGCGTACGGCTCGCGCCGAAGGTGTCGCATGCCGCCGAACAGGCCCGTATGCAGGCCTGCGCACAGTACGGGGCGCATCTCGCGCCGCGTCTGGAACAGGCCCGTTCCCATGTGCCGCCAAAGGTCGACCACGCGGCCCATGAGGTCGCCGTACGCACTCGCAAGGCGGCGCGGCAGGCCGCCGACTACTCCCGGCCGAGGATCGAGCAGGCGGTGGCCGCGGCCGGGCCCGCGCGGGACGAGGCCGCCGCGCGTGGTGCGGCGGCGCTGGCCGCGCTGCGCGGTCAGGTCACGCCGAAGGAGATCGAGAAGCTGGTGCGCAGGCACGAGCGGCGGGCGCGGGCCGGCCGGCTCGCGAAGGCGCTGGCCGTGGTCGGTGTGCTGGCCGGTGGCGCGTTCGCCGCATGGAAGTGGTGGGACAAGCAGGCCAACCCGGACTGGCTGGTCGAGCCGCCCGCCGCGACGGAGGTGTCCGAGTCGGGCCGGCTGACGTCGGTGGACGGCAGCGGGCAGTCCGCGCTCGATCCCGACGTACAGGCGAAGGAGGCCGAGGAGGAGGCGGCGAGGCGCGACGAGGGCCGGTGACGGCCGGTCGTAACAGCCGCACCAGTCGTACCGGTCGCAGCTGACCGTGTGGCGGGGCGGAGGGCCGAGGGCGGCCTTCCGCCCCGTCGTGCTGACTCGCACCGGGACGAAAAAAGACCCCTCCAACCGCGTTTCCGCAGGTCGGAGTGGCCTCTCGCTGAAACCCGGACTTTTCCACCCTCCTTGATCGGGCTGAATCCTCCTCGATCCCGTTCAGCCGGAGAAAGCCTCCGGCGGTGCCCGTCGGGATGCCGCCTACTGAACCCCTCCGGGCTGGTCCTTGGCCCACCACAGGAACGCGGCGGCGTGCTGTTGGTTGGCGAAGCCCTCGCCGACGAGGTCATTCAGGAGGTCGTTGCTCCAGAGGATGAGCCGGCCGCGGGTCCAGTTCACCGACTCGGGGGCCGGCAGCTCCAGTCCGTAGACCATCCGCGCGATCTCGCGCTTGCCGCCGGCTTCCGTCGTGTACTTGAGGATCGTCAGGAACCGGTCGGGGTACATCACGCAGAGAACCCTCGTGAGGAGGGCCTCCTTGAAACCGGTCATGGCGAAAGGCTTGGTGCCGGACAGCAGGTGCTCAAGTCGGTCTTCGAGCGGCACGTCGTCAGTTTCGTGCAGGAGGTACTCGATCGTCCTGCGGGTCGCCTCCCCGGCCGCGGTGTCGCCCATGTCGTTCCACGCGGAGTTGAAGGTGGCCTGGTTGCCGGGGCGGGCTCCGATTTCGGAGTTGGCGAAGTCCTTGAGGGCTCTGGGGTCGCACGTCCACAGCCCGTCGGGGGAGAAGATCTGCTGGTACTTCGACCAGTAGGCCGCCACGTCGGGGTCGAAGTCCGGTTTGACGGCGAGGTACTGCTCCTTCAGCCGGGTCACGCGCTCCAACTGCTGCGGATCGACGTCCTCGGGTTTCGGGAAACGGGCCTTGAGGTCGTTGAAGGAGCGGAGCAGGCTCCTCTGCGGGACGGTGGGCTCCCTGTGCTCCCATTCATAGCCGCACCGGTGCTTCACGAGCCGGCGTCCGCCGTCGAGCGTGCGGACCACCTCGATGTCCTCGTCGTCGCTGCACAGTGGACACATGGCCAGCGCCATGGCTACCCCCGTTCCATCGGTGCTCATGCCCCCACTGTGAGCCAACGCACTCTTCAACCAAGAGCCACATTCTCGCATTTGGCCAAGGCGTGCGGGATGCGATCTCAGCGAGCTGGCGGACCTCGACTTCACCGGCCTGGACGATGACTCCGATGACACCGTGATCATCAGTGGCCGCAAACCGACCGGTGATCATTCCCTCACCGCCGCCTGGAAGGAGATGAACAGCTACGCGGTCAGGCATTCCGACTTCCACCGCTCTGCCCGGTGTCAACTCCCGTAGAGGGTGGGCAGGTCGACCAGGGCACGGATGCGCTCCAGGCGTTCCAGGTCACCGGTGCCGCGGCGGGCGGCAGTCGCCTTCACCTCACCCAGAAGCGCAATCCGGGCGGGGGGGACTGCGGGCGCTCGCCGGCTGTCAGGGCGATGACGTCGACCTCGTGCTTCGTGCGGGCGGCCGGGTCGGCCACTTCGGTGGTGCCGACCGGGCCTGGCAGCCCGCCGGGCAGCAGGGTGTGGGCGTATCGGCGTGTGAATTCGCGGGCCAGGTCCTCGAAGTGCGGTCCGAGGATCTTGGAGTTGAAGGTCGGGGCGGCCTGCTGCCACACCTGCTCGGCGAAGCCCTGCTCCACGGCGGCAGCCTGCGGCAGGGTGATGAGCTGGTTGAAGCGGATGACCGGGTCGGCGAGTGTGATGACGGGTTGCCGGGAGCGCAGAATGTCCTGCTCGCGCCGGATGTAGCCGGTCGACTCCAGCACCCCGAGCGGATGGGCGACAGCGTTGCGCGGACGCTCCAGCGCCGCACCGATCTTGCCGGGGGTCGTAGCGCCCTGGGCGATCGCGGTGAGGATGTCGTAGTACAGGGTGTGCTGCGTGATCCTCGGGTCCTCCCGCAGCAGGTACTCGGTCTCAGTGCGCGAGTCACCGCCCGGCCGCGTTCGAGGCGGGCTCCGGCGCGGACCCGAGCCTCGCCCCCAGAATCATGGGCAACGCATCGGCCTGAGACGTCGCACCCGCACCGTCGGCACGGTCACCGAGCCGACGGCGACGGCGACGGACGAGGCGGACGTCTGCCGCGTGCTGGCGGAGGCCTTCGGCATCGACGCGCCGAAGGTCCTGACACTACTGAGGTGAGGGCGGCCGGGTCGTCGTGGCGGTCTCACCCACGCGGGCCTCGACGCATTCCCGCTCGTCGTCGGCCGACGCGGGCCGGAAGCAGGCCCGGACCCGAACTGCCGGGGTGGGCCGCGGTCATCTCGGTGTAGACGTAGGTTTCCGTGTCGTCCTTGTTCCTGATACGCACGTCGTGGGTCGGGCCGTCCGCCGTGACCTCCAGCCGGTCCCCGATCCGGGTCCCCCAGGTCCGGGCGCGGCTCGCTCCGCACTTCAGCGCAGCTCCACGTGGGCGCCGGTGGCGGTGCGGTACATGGCGAGGGTGTCGGGGCCGATGCCGCAAACCAGGCTCATCGGGTCCCGGCCCTCGCAGGCGGCTCCGTGGCATGGGGAGACGAGGGAGTACGGGGCGGAGGCCGACAGCGGTTCGTCGACCGCCGCGTCCCGGGCCGACAGCGGAAAAAGCACCAGGGCCGCGCCACCGGCGGCCAGGATGTACACCGACGCCAGCACCACCATGAGTCGGCCCCTACGGCCCCCGCGGTCGCGCGGCTGCTTGGCTTCGGGGGGCGGCGGCTCCTGCGGCTGCGGTCGCGGCTGGGGCCGTGGCTCCTCGGCGGCAGGAGCGAGGACCGACGCGCGTCCGCTCCAGTCCGACTCGGCGATCTCCCACAGGGCCAGCAGCCGCCCGTCAGGTTCGTTCGCGACCCGGCACAGTTCCTGCACGGCCCGACGAGGGGGCATGCTCTTGCCGTTGAGATAGCGCTCCCAGGAGGACTTGCTGTACTCCGTCCGCTCCGCCAGCGCGGCCAGGCTCAGACCCGTACGGGCCTTCAACTCCCGCATCACCGCGACCAGCGGGGTGTGTTCCGTGGTCACTCGGGCGCCACCTCCCGTAGGGCCTTCCACGTGTGCGGGCCGATGACACCGTCCACGACCAGACCCTCCCGCGTCTGGACGTGCTCGACGGCGCGCTGCGTCTTCGGGCCGAAGACACCGTCGATCTCTCCCGCGAAGCGCCCGCCCGGCGCAACAGGCACTGTGCTTCGGCTACTTCGGGCCCCCCGTGGGTGTACGCCAGGATGGTGTCCGTGGTCCGGCTCAGGCCCGCGTACCAGCGGCCGTCGCTCTGCTCCAGCCGGCAGGTGTAGATGACCGGCACCAGGGACTCCGACACAGTGGCCGGGCCCGCCGCGACGGCATCGGAGCGGTCCTTCGCGAGCCGGCCGCGCGCTTCGGCGAGCTGGGCGGCCAGCAGGAGCGTCGCGGAGACGGAGAGCACCAGGGCCACCGCTCCCGCCATGACCACGGCCTGCGCGTAACGGCCGTACGGCTGCTGCTCCGTGGGCGTGCGCGCCGGTGTCGCCGGGAGGCGCTCGGGGCCCCGGCGGTGACCGCGCGGCCCTCCGCCCAGCGTTCGGCAGCGATCTCGTGCAGTGCCAGCAGGCGGGTCGGATCGTCACCGCCGATGCGGGCCACCGCCTCCACGGCCTCCCGGGGTGGCAGTGACCTGCCGTTCAGATACCGCTGCCACGACCTCGCGCTGTAGCCGGTCTTCGCGGCCAGTTGGCTGGTGCTCAGTTCACTGCGGTCCTTCAGTTTGCGCAATCGCACGATCAATTGTTGGACGTGCGGATGCAGTTCTGCGGGCAGCTCTTTCCAACGCGACATGCTTCCCCAGTTCGCGCCAGGGACCGGTGGTCCAACCCCGCCTGTCCCGGTCTCATTTTGCGTCAACCGTCGTGGCACGCTCGGAACGGCGACTCCATCCCTGTGCAGAATAGGCCAACCTCTGTCGCAGGCGTCCCGCCACAGCGACTCTGCGAGCGGTATCCCAGCAGGTCAGCGAGTGGGACGTCCCGGATTGACGCCACTTCTGCGCCAGTTGTAGCCAGGCGCCGCATCGCCCCCTCAGTCTCGTTGCGGAGTCGGCCTGCGCGGCCGGCACCAGGAGGCGCGCAGGTCGCGTGAACCGAGTCCGAATCAGTCTCGACCAAGGAGATTCATGTCGTCGCTCCACTCCATCCGTTCCATCCGTCGCATGCTGCGCAGAGCGGCTGCCCCCGTCGTCGGCGCGGCGTTGGCTGTCAGCATCACCGTCACCATGGCCACGCCGGCTGCGGCCAGCGGCTCCTACAGCGGCAGGGCATACGTGTACGGCAGCGGCGCGGTAGGTGACGACTTCGACAACGAGGGCGTCGTCAACGTCACCACGCACCGCTCCTCGAACGTCACCTGCCTGTGGCAGACCATTCTCTGGGCACATGGTTACCTGCCCTCGTCCGGGATCGATGGCATCTTCGGCGACCAGACCGATGCCGCGACAAGGAAGTTCCAGGCTGACAAGGGCCTCTTCGTGGACGGCTCCGCCGGTCGGAACAGCTGGACAAAGGCAGGCGACAGGCTCAGGCACATCGACAACCAGAACGGGTGGCTGTTCATCGTGTATTACGGCGTGACAGGTTCCAGGAGCTCGTACCGCTCGCAGGAATTCGTGCTGCAGCGTTCACCCGACGGGAACTACAGGTTCTACGGCCCTGCGGCGGACAGCGGTCCTATTTGGGCCACCTACAACTCCCGCACCTGCTGACCTCTCCCGGCCCGAGCCACACGCGGCATCTCGATGCCCGGCTCGGGCTTGGTGACGAAGGTGACCTCCTCGGGCACCCCGGCGTCCCAGCGGTGCACCTCGTGAACAAGTGCCCAAACCCCGCGGTGAGCGAGGTCAATTCAACTGACCACGCAGTCTTGATCTTTGTCTCATACCCACACACGGGCGACGGAATGCAGCACACTGGGCGTATCAAGAGGATTGCCGCGGCGGCGCTGGGCGCACTGACAGTGCTTCTCGCCACGGGATGCTCCTTCAGCGTCGGCGACGTGAAGAAGAAGGACGAGGCGACGGCCAGCACGGACACCGCCACCGCCGAGGAGAGCCCGGCCCCGAGAACACGGGCGACAACGAGGATGGGGCCGTCCACAAGACCCGAGTCGCCCAGACGAGCTCCGACAAGCTCGCCGCGGACACCGGTAAGCGTCCCACCTCGGTCACCTGCCCTGAGCTTGGCGTTTAATGTGGGCGGGCTTGGTGTTCCTTGATTGACTCGGCGCGTTTGACCGTCTTGCCGACGTCGTGGCGCCTGGCCCGGTGTTTGTTCTTCGAGCCTGCAGGCCGTCCCGGCCCCGGCCGGGACGGTTTCAGTGCGGCTGCCGGACGGGTCGTGGTCGCGCGGACGTTGCGAAACCCCCGCCGCACTCGGGCGGGGGTGAGCCGGCGGGGCTCGGTGCGGCGTTCCCAGGGCCGGCGGAGGTCCTCGGCGAGGGGTCGGGCGAGGCGGAGCTGCGTGTGGGCGGCGATGATGAGCCAGGTCCACAGGTCGGCGGTGTCCGCGTGACGGACTTTCGGGGCGGTCCAGCCGAGGGTCTGTTTCATGAGCCGGAAGGTGTGTTCGAGGTCGAATCTGCGGAGGAACGACTGCCACCCGTGGCGGCGGTGGCCAAGCGGCATCCAGCAGCGCGCCACAGGAGGTCCGCCCGGTCTCCAGGGCGGCAACGAAGGAGTACGGCCAGCCCGGCACGAACTGATCCCTCTTGCGGTCGCCGCGCCCATAGACGTGGCAGAACAGCCGGCCGTCGCTGGTCGGGGCGTCTGGGCGGAGCTAGTTGCTGACATCCACGGCCAGCACGATCCGCCCGTCGGCCGCCCTCGGCAGCGGCAGGTCGGCCAGCGTGCGGCGCAACCGTGTCGGCAGTGCCGTGCCGAGCGCGTCGCGCAGGCGGCCCGCGTCCTCGATCGCCGCGGCTCCAGCCAGCCCCGGTCCAACGCGGCATACAGGGCACCGTGCCCCCCGCTGGTGCTCGACCGCCAGGCAGAGCTCGACCAGGGTCTTCACCGGCCTGTCCGCGCACAGCACGGCATCTGTGAGCTCGAAGAGCGTGTCCTGGCGAGCGTAGAGGCATTCGTAGAACTCGACCCGAAGGCGGGACAACGCGCTCAATGCCTCGCCTGCGGGCACGTCGACGGGGAGACTCATACACAACGGCCGTTCTCGCGTGCTTCGTTACTCGACATCTCGAAGCGTGGAGAACGGCCGCCTCCGCTGTCCCGGGAAGAACCGCAGATCAGCAGGTCGGATGCGTCCGATCTGCCAGCCCGTCGGGGAGTATCAGAGCGGTGACCAGCACCGATGGGAAGGAGTAGATGGGAAGGAGTAATGGGCAAAAGGAAGTCCTGAGCTCCATAGCGAAGTACACACGATGGCCGCCTCACACGGCCACGAGCCGGACCCGGTCGCCGCATAGCTTGGTCATGTCGTCGATGTCAGAGGTCAGCATGACCACAGGCCGCTGTTGCCGCAGGGCAGCCTCGGCCACGGCCGCGTCGATGGCGTACTTGTGACCGTGCAGCCCGTCCCCCATCAACAGTGCCGAGGCCGCCTTCGCCTCCTCGTCCCCCACCGGGATCACTCGCAGTCCCGACAGCAGCCAGCTCAGCCGAGCCTTGTTCGTACGGGCGTGGACGGCCTCGATGATGGTGAGCGAGCAGATCACCACCTCCATGCCCCGTGACCGCGCCTCCGCGACCAGGGCCACCACCGTTTCGTCATCGGCGAGCAGCGTGGAGAGTCCCTCACTGTCCAGGACCAGCGTCCCCTCGTGGCTCAGCTTGCGGCGGGCCACTGGTCTTCCTCGGCGAACACCTCGTCGAACACCTGCCGCGCCTGCTGCCGTGCCTGCTCGGGCACCGGCCCCTTGCGGCTCTCGTAGTCGGCCAGGTACTCGTCCAGCACCTGCCCCCGCAGCTCCCGCTCGACGGCCGCGGCGATGAACGCGGAGAACTCCCGCTTACCGACCCGGGCACGGATCGCCTCCGCCGTCCCCTCGGGCAGGGAAAGGCTGACCCGCGTCGCCGGCCCCTCACCGATGCTGTACGTCGTCTCAGACATACCCCCAGTGTGTCAAACAAGTAGGAAACCGGAAGCCCCATGCGCCACCCGCCCCTCCCTCACCTCCACGGTCCGACCGGCACCCAGGCTCCAGGGGAGCGCCGGGGGAGACGGACCCCGTGCAAACCCTCGAAAAATCGGGGCCCACGAGATGCCCGTCAACACCACCGTGCTGACATATCCACACGCAAAAAGCCCCTCCAAACCGCGTTTCCGCAGGTCAGAGGGGCGACGGCCCGCCCGCCCTGCACGACGCGTCACTGACCGTGCAGCCCGGCGAGGCCGTCGCGATTCTCGGCCCGTCCGGCAGCGGCAAGTCCACGCTGCTCAATCTGATCGCGGGCCTCGACCGGCCCGATACGGGGACCGTGACCGTGCACGGCGTACGGGTGGACGGGCTGGGGGAAGCCGGAGCGGCGCTCTACCGCCGGTCGAAGATCGGCATGGTCTGCCAGTTCTTCAACCTGCTCGACGATCTGACCGTCGCCGACAACGTCGTCCTGCCCGCGCGGCTCGCCGGAATGGCCCGCCGCGAGGCCGACCGGCGCGCGGCCGAACTCTTGGAGAACCTCGGCATCGACCGGCATGCCCGCGCCTACCCGGGCCGCCTCTCCGGCGGCGAGCGACAGCGCGTCGCGGTGGCCCGAGCCCTGATGAACCGGCCGCCACTGCTCCTGGCCGACGAGCCGACCGGCGCACTCGCCACGGTCGCCGGACAGGAGGTCAGCCGGCTGCTCGCCGAGCTCAACGCCGACGGTCAGACCATCGTCGTGGTCACCCACGATCTCGCCCTGGCCCGGTCCTGCACGAACCGTACGGTCAAGATCGCCGACGGGCGGATCATCGAGGACATCGGGGCGCGGGCCGTCGCTTGGGAGACCGGCGCCGCGCAGGCCGCCCGATGAGCGCGCTCGGCAAGGTAGTGCGCTCAGGGGTGGGACGCCGCCGCGTACAGACGCTGGTGATCGGGCTCATCACGATGATGGCGGTGGCCGCCTCCGTGCTCGGCGGCACGCTCCTTGTGGTCTCCGGCGCCCCCTTCGATGACGCCTTCGCCCAGCAGCGCGGCGCGCACCTGTCCGTGGAGTACGACGCGGGCAAGGCAAGCGCCGAACAGCTGGCCAAGTCCGCAGACGCGCAAGGTGTGAGCGCTGCGGCCGGGCCGTACCGCACGGCTACGGTCAGCCCGCGGCTCGACAGCGGCATGCCCGAGTGGCCGATGACCGTGGCGGGCCGGGACAATCCCGGCAAGGGCGTTGACGGGCTGACGCTGACCGACGGGCGGTGGCCCACCGACCCCGGCGAGATCGTGCTGTCCGCCGATGCCTCGCTCTTCCCGGCCCTCCGCATGCGGCTCACCTTTCCCGGCCTGCCCGGCGACCCGCAGCTGAAGGTGGTCGGGGTGGCCCGCTCGGTCACCCAGACCGCGGACGCCTGGGTGGTGCCGGCCCAGATGGCCGCGCTCACCACGCCCGGCAACGGCGGTTACCAGATGCTCTACCGCTTCACCGACGCGGACACCGCCGCGCAGATCGCGGCGGGCCGCAAGGCCGTGACGGCAAACCTGCCGCCAGGCACGGCCGTTGGCGAACAGTCCTGGCTCACCGTCAAGAAGACCGCCGAGCGCGACACCGCCCTCTACGTCCCGTTCCTCATCGCGTTCGGCGTCCTGGGCCTGGTCATGTCGGTGCTCATCGTCGGCAACGTCGTCGCGTCGGCCGTCGGCACGGGCACCCGCCGTATCGGCATCCTCAAGGCCGTCGGCTTCACCCCGGCCCAGGTCGTACGCGCCTACGTCGGCCAGGCGCTGATCCCGGCCGCCGTCGGCACGGCTCTCGGGGTCCTGGCCGGACGGCTGCTCGCCGTCCCCGTACTGGCCGAGACCGAGCAGGTCTACGGCTCCTCGACCCTGAGCATCGCCCCCTGGGTCGACCTGACGGTGATCGCCGGAGTGCTCGCTCTGGTGACGGTGACCGCGTGGGCGAGCGCCTGGCGCGCCGGACGGCTGCGTACGGTCGACGCGCTCGCCGTCGGACGTACCGCGTCGGCGGGACGCGGTAGGTGGGCGGTCCGCCTGGCCGGACGGCTGCCCCTGCCGAGGCCGGTCGCCCTGGGTCTGGCCCGGCCCTTCGCACGGCCTGCCCGCGCGCTGGTGATGGGTCCTGCGGTCCTGTCCGGCACCGTCGCCGTCACGTTCACCGTGGGGATGGGCGCCTCACTCGGCGAGGTGACGAAGGCCAGGGCCCATGACGCCGCCGATGTCACGGTGGCCGCACCCCTGCCGGAGATCGGGCCCGCCGGACCGGTCCCCGACGAGCGGCCCGCTGCCGATCCAGCGAAGATCGCCGCCGCGATCGAGGCCAACTCCGGGACCGGGAAGTACTACAGCGCCGGAACGGCCCGGGCGACCGTCTCCGGCGTAGCCGGCACCACCGCCGTGACCGCCTTCACCGGCGACGCCTCCTGGGGCGGCTACACAATGGTCTCCGGCCGCTGGTTCGACCAACCCGGCGAGGCCGTGGTCCCGACCGGCTTCCTGGCCGCCACTGGCACCGAGATCGGGGACACTGTCACCCTGAACGGCCTGGGCGAGCCGGTCACGGTCCGGATCGTCGGCGAGGTCCTCGACCCGCGCTACGACGGCATGCAGGTCTTCACCGACGCGGCGAACCTCACGGCCGCACACGCAGACCTGACGGACATCAGCCACCACATCGCGGTCAAGTCCGGTACAGACGTGGGTGGTTACGTCGCCGCGCTGAACAAGAACCTGGCCCCACTGGACGTCACCGCGATGGCCGGCGGCCCCGACCGCGGCAGCGACATGGTCGTCACCCTCAACACCCTGTCCGCGCTCCTGACCCTGATGCTCGTCGCGGTCGCCGCGCTCGGCGTGCTGGGCGGCGTCCTGCTCGACACCCGCGAGCGCGTCCGGGAGATCGGTGTCCACAAGGCGCTCGGCATGACCCCCCGGCAGACCATCACGATGGTCCTCACCTCGGTCGTGCTGACCGGTCTGGCCGCGGGCGCCGTGGCCGTACCGCTCGGCGTCAGCCTGCACGGCTGGGTCCTCCCCGCGATGGGCGACAGCGCCGGGCTCCACCTCCCCGACTCCGTCATCGCCGTGTACGACCTGGCCCAGCTGTTGCCGCTCACCCTCGGCGGGCTGCTCATCGCCACCCTGGGCGCCCTGCTGCCCGCCGGTTGGGCCGCCAGGGCCAAAACCGCGACAGCGTTGCGCACCGAGTAGCCGAGGACTCGAGCCGAGGACTTCAGGTTCGGCCCTCTTGCCAAGTGGCCCCACCGACACCGGTGGGGCCACTTGGCCGTCTCCCGCCGACTGTCGCGGCGGCACCCGGCCCGATCCGTCAGGCCTGATCGGTCAGTTCTTCCGCGTACACCTGCGACAGGGGCTGCGGTCCCACGTACTGCTGGCAGTTGCACTGCCCCGCCTCATAGTGCACCGGCTTCTTGTTCTCGTCCCAGGCGGTCGGCACCTCGACACGCTCATGGCACTTGCCCTGCTTGTCATGCTTGGCGAGATGGTGCGTGCACCCGCAGATGGGCTGTGGTGGCTTGTGCGCCGCCTCGACGGCCAGGCGCTCCTGCTTCGCCGCCGCCATCAGCTCCAGCTTCCGCTCATGCCGGTTGCGCAGAGCCGTACGGATGTTCTCGGCCGCCCATGCGAAGCCACCCGTCCAGAAGGCGATCAACACCCACCAGAACCAGTCCATCAGCCACCCCGTCCCCTGTTCCTCCCCCGCCGATGAGCCCGGCACATCGGCGGCACCGCGTTCAGGATATGCACGGAGTCGGCCTGGCGACCGGCCCGGTCGCGGCTGCGTCGCCTCGGGCCCTGGTGCGAACCTCAGACGTCGACGCCGAAGTCCTGGCCGACTGCTTCACGGTCACCTCGGCATCAGCGATCAGACGATCTACGTCTGGCGGCGCCAACGCCTCATCAACGCCGGGCCGTTGCCGGGCACATCCAGCAAAGAACGTTCCGAGCTGGCCGCGGCCCGCCGCCGGATCGCTGAACTGGAGGCCGAGTTCGCCATCCACCGGCGGGTCGCCGACTTGCTGGGCGAGGCAACCGCCCCAAAAGGTGGTTCGAAGCCATCCACGTGATGGCCCACGAGCGTCTACCGGTGCAGATGGCTTGCCGGGTGCTGGCACGTCGCGGATTCCGGCTACTACGCCTGGCGTGATCGGCCACCATCACCCGGCAAGTCACCGACCTGGACTGAGCCAAGGGTTGAGCTCATGGCGGCTGGTCCGCCCTCGTCATCGCCGGACTCCGAACCGCTTTCGCAGTCGACTGTCCCGGGTCTGCTTGGTGTCACATTCCGTACAGGGTGGGTAGATCGACGAGGAGGAGGTCGTCGCGCCGGTCGGCCAGGTCGATCAGGTCGGGGTAGAAGCCGTGCAGCGAGTGCAGGGCTAGGGTGGTGCCGGCGGTGTCGTATCCCTGATCGGTGAGCAGGGCCCGGATGTGCTCCAGGCGTTCCAGGTCACCGGTCCCCCGGCGGGCGGCGGTCGCCTTGGCCTCGCCTAGCAGCGCGATCTTCGCGCGGGGGGCCTGCGGGCGCTCGCCGGCGGCCAGGGCGATGACGTCGACCTCGTGCTTCGTCCGGGCAGCCGGGTCGGCGACTTCGGTGGTGCCGACCGGGCCGGGCAGTCCGCCGGGCAGCAGGGTGTGGGCGTAGCGGCGGGTGAAGGTACGGGCCAGATCCTCGAAGTGCGGGCCGAGGATCTTGGAGTTGAAGGTCGGGGCGGACCGCTGCCACACCTGCTCGGCGAAGCCCTGCTCCACGGCGGCGGCCTGCGGCAGGGTGATCAACTGGTTGAAGCGGATCACCGGGTCGGCGAGCGTGATGACCGGATGCCGGGCGCGGAGGATGTCCTGTTCCCGCTGGATGTAGCCGGTCGACTCCAGGACGCCCAGCGGGTGGGCGACGGCGTTGCGCGGGCGCTCCAGGGCTGCACCGATCTTGCTGGGGGTCGCGGCACCCTGTGCGATCGCAGTGAGGATGTCGTAGTACAGCGTGTGCTGCGTGATGCGCGGGTCTTCGCGCAGCAGGTATTCGGTCTCGGTCCGCGAGTACACCGCCCGGCCCGGGTCGAGCAGCGTCCGGGTGAGCCAGGCGCCGAAGCCGTCGTCCGGGTGCGGGCGGGCGGCCACCGGCCGATAGCCAGGCGCACCACCAAGTACGGCGTGCACCTTCAGCGCCGTCAGCGGGTCGGTGATCTGCCAGAACGTCCGGCTGTCCCGGTAGTCGAAGGCCCCCAGCCGCAGATCGACCACGGCACGGCCCCGCAGCGGCTTCGTCCCCGACAGCAGCTCGTGCATGACACTCATCGCGGAGCCGCACAGGACCAGCCGCGGGCCCGGCCCGGCGCCGGGCCGAACGCCGCGCTGGCGTTCGTCGTAGAGCTGCTGAAGCAGTCCAGGGATCTCCGGCGAGTGCTGGAGCAGATACGGCAACTCGTCGATCACCAACAGCGGGTGCGATGAACGGGCCGTCACCTCAAGGGCGTTGGACAGCACGTCACGCCAGTCCGTCAGACGTAGACTCCCCAGCCTCAAACCGGCGTAGGCAGCGACTGCGTCGCTGAACCGCTGGATCGCGGGCAGCCGCCCCTCCTCCCGGACCGCTGTCACATACAGGCCGCCGACCTGCTCGGACAGCGCCTGCAGAAGGAACGACTTCCCGTGCCGCCGCCGCCCCGACACGATGCCGAGCCGCATCGCGGGATCCGGATCAGTGACGAACTCCGCGAGCAGCCCCCACTCCCGGTCCCGGTCGACCACGTCGTCCGGCTTGGTCAGCAGGCTCTTCTTCATCAGGGCTCCCACACACCGACTACGACGAATTCCGTCTAACTCTACTTCGACAGAATCCGTCGCACCGAGATTTGCCTGGCCGCACCCAACGACGGGTCCTAGGGGATCAGCCAGGGAAGGAGACGGCCGAGCAAACCCCGGAATCAAGGGCCTTCCCCGCCCCCGACGAGCATCGCCGTACCCACTGATGGGCACAAAAAATGCCCCCCGAAACTGCGTTTCCGCAGGTCAGAGGGCATTCACGCGTGGAGCCTAGGGGAGTCGAACCCCTGACATCTGCCATGCAAAAGCGTTCACGGCAGATCCCTGACCTGCACCGATACCCCTGACATGCCGGGTGACCAGCGGAAAGGCATCCCGCCTTATCGCTCGTTATCCCGGCCCATCTCCGCATCGTGTGTACAGGATGTGTACCGCGAGCTGAGGCGGCCACAACCAGCGCGGACACGCTGGCCGTGGCCAGGGCCGGACTTCCTTCCAGAACAAGGAGTCCAGACCCATGACCGACCGTACCGAACCCTCCTTCGGGGAGCTGCGTCAGCTTTTGGCGGCCGTCCTCGAGGCGATCGCCATCCCGCACCCGGCAACCGTCGGCGACGGCGAGGTGCACGACCGCATCCTGTTGGACCGCGTCCTTGACGCCCGGGTCGCCCTCGAGGGCGCCCTCCACCGCGGCGACGACCCGGGATGGAGCGCGGACCACCTGCGCGCCCGTCTCGCCGAGAAGCCGGCCATCGGCTACCGCGCTGGGGGTGAGGGCCGATGACCGCGCTCCTGTACGTGCTGCTGCTCCTGGTCGTCGCCCTCGCCGTCACCCTGGCGGGGATGTGGCTGCGCGTATGCAGGCTCGCCCTGCAGATGGACGCGCTGCGCGCCGGCCTCGATGGTGTGCGCATCGAGCTGCGCACGCACTCCGAGACGGACCACAGTTCGCGGCTCTTGGTCATCGCGGACCGGCCCGACGACGAGTCCGCGGAGCTGATGAAGGCTCAGGCCACGGCGTGGGGGTGGGAGGTATGACGCAGACCGCTGAGCAGCGCCTGGCGGTGGCCGAGCGGCAGCTGTCCGAGCTGCGTATCGAGGTGGCCAAGCTGAACGTCCTCGTCGGCGTCCTGATGTACCGGGACGCCCCGGAGGAAGCTGACACGGAGGCCGTGGCCCGGGCCGTGAACGTGGTCAAGGAAGCGCGGCCTGCAAGGTTGTCTTCTCGGGAAGACCACCTTCTGCGGCGGCCGCGCGCAAAGAGCCGGCCCCGGCTCCGCCTCGTCGACGACGTCGGCAGTGTCGACGGCCAGGACCTCGAGGAGGGCCTGCGCCGCGTGCGCGCCGGGCGGGGTGACGGCCGGTGAGGCGGCGGTTCCCGGTGCCCCGCCCGACCGAGCAGAAGGCCTTGGCGACCACGGCCAGGCGCCCGGCGTCGGACGTACCGGCGGCGGTGCTCCTGGCCTGCCTGACGGCCGCGTACGCGGCCGGAGACCGGCACGGCGTGCGGCTCCTGGTCCACGTCATCGCGCGCCGGGAGGAGGACGGGTGAGCCGTACGCCGACCGTGGTGTCCGTGCGGATGACGGACCAGCTCGCCGCGGACCTCGAGGTGTTGCAGCGCGACGGCATGGACGCGTCCGCAGCGATCCGGCACGCGGTGCGCCTGGTCGCCGGCGGCCAGCGCTACGCCGACCTGCAGGCGGCCGGGAACGGCGGCCGGCGCCCGGGCGTCCTGTCCATCCCGACCAGCGCCCTGTACGCGCCGCGGCCGCCGTATGACGGGGCTGAGCAGGGCGTATGACGTAGGAAGCCCGTCCCGGGCGGGGGATCCCGGGACGGGCTTCAGGTGGTCGGCGATCCGCTCGACCGGTGGCAGGCGCAGCCACAGCGGCGCGTGAGCAGAACGCGGCCGTTGCTGTGGGGTAGGGGCACATCCCTGGTCTGGCGGCACTCACCGTGCAGGCCCTGGTAGCTGGGCCGCTGAGCAAGCGCGCACTCGGCCGACAACGGCGCCGGGCCGGCGGCGGTGGCGGTCACGACGCCGGCCCCCGCTCACCCCGGTACGCCGCATACAGGCGGTCCGAGACCGGACACCACGAGTCGGGGGCGCACTCGCCGCAGTTCTCGAGGTGGACCTTCAGTGCCCTGCGGGCCGTCTCCACAGGGTCCGCCGGATAGACGTACACCTGCACCACACGCCCGGGCCCGGAGCCGGTGTCCAGCCACCGTTCCTCGACCTGCGGGCCCTGCGTACCATCTGCCATGTCGATCTGCCTCCAACAGGTCGGCCGCGCCCTCGGAGTCCTGGCCGACTCGCGGGGGCTACGTCATTCGCCCGTATAGACCGTACTACCCCCGACTACCCACGTGGCTAGCTATGGCAGGAAGGGTCTCCCTGCCTAGCTTCCGATCATGAGCATTGACCGCGAGGGCCCCGTACCGCCATACCGGCAGATCGCCGACGAGCTGCGCGCGCAGATCGGTGACGGCACGATCCCGGTAGGCCGGCGCATCCCCTCCCTGGTCGACCTCGAGCAGCGCTACGGCGTCGCGCGGGACACGCTCCGCAAGGCGGTGAAGGTCCTCCGGGACGAAGGGCTCGTGGAGACGGTCCAAGGGATGGGCGTCTACGTCATCACGAAGCCGAGCAGTGACGCGTAGCGTCGGCGCCTACGCGTCGGTGTCTTCTGGGGTCGGGGGCCGGTGCTGGCGCTCCCACGCTTCCCGGTCCTCACGGGCACGCTGGCGCGCCTTCATAATCTCGGCGATCGTTCGCGGGTTGTTCGGCCCCAACAGGCCCACGCCGTACCTGGGATCACGCCAGTCGAAGCGCGGCGGCGCCTCCGCCTTGGCCTTGGCGGCCCGCGCGGCCCGCCGCGGCGTGGTCACCGCCCCGCCCCCGGCTCGGCGTCCTCCACGATGCGCCACCCCAGCGCGGCCATGGCACGCGGCGTCAAGCCCAGCGCCTCGCCCGCGTGCCGGGCTTCCTGCGCCATCCACGCGGACGCCTCGCCCTTGAGGATGGCGGACTCGTAGACGACCAGGACGGCGACCGTGCCGCGCGCGGAGTCGTCCCACTGCGTCGCCTGCGGCGACTGCCACAGCTCATCCCAGCGGACGCGTTCGGCATCCGTCCAGTCCCGGCCCAGCGGGAGGTCCGGCACGGGCAGCGTGCAGCCGTCCGCGGGCAGCATGACCAGGGGCGCGCGGCCGGCGCCGCGGCCCTGCCCTCGATGCGCGCGGCTGAACGGCCGCGACGGGTCCCGTTGTGCGGGCATTCGCTCACTCTCCGTTGCTGTCGTTGAGGTTGATTGGTCGACCGAACCCCCAGAGCCCTTCCCTGCGTCGTCGGCCCCCACCCCGGTTGGGGGTCACCCCCCTGGGTGGGGTCACGGTCTGTCATCGCTGGTCAGCGCGGTACTGCCGCCGGGGTCGCGGTGGTCCTGGCCGTCGTCGCCGTTGTCCTCGGGCAGCTCGACCAGGCCGCGGGCGAGCCACGTACGGACGTGTTCGGCGGGCAGCTCGACCGTGTCCCCGCCGATGTACATCCGTCCGCCGTAGCCGAACTGGACGCCGTCGCACACCACGGCGATCACGGTGTCCTCGGGCATCTGTGTGCCTCCTCCTCTCGGTGCCGCGCCGTACGTGTGGCTGTACGGCGCGGCACGGTCGGCATCAGGACTCACCGGCAACTCGGTCTTCCCGGGAAGACCGAGTTGCCGGTCAGAAGGTGAAGGGCTCGATGTCCTCTCCGAGGACCTGGGGCGCGGCGGGGCGCCGGGGGTCGCGCGGGGTGGGGAATGCCTCGCGCGGTACGGCGTAGTAGGTGCGCATGCTGTCGAACAGTCCGTGTGCGGCGGATGCGGCGCCGTCATTGAGGCCGATCACCGAGTTGGCGGCCAGGGCGCCACGGGCGGCGGCCGACCGCTCTTGGTCCTCTGCCTGTTCGGCGGCGCCCACGAGTGCGTGGTGGATGACGAGTTCCTGGGTGGCCTTGATCTCGTGCTCCTCAACCCCCCGCGCTTCGAGGTAGTCATGCCCCCACTGGGTGACGACCAGGGCGCCGACGTCGTCCTGGCGCAGTGCAAGCTGTGCGAGCCTGACGGCCGGGTGCGGGGAGGCTTCGAGGATCATGCGGGCGTCCTGGCGCGCGATGGCCTCTTGGCCCTTGGGCAGCTTGCGGAACGCGCTCACGACGAACGAGGCGCGGGCCACGGTGGCCTGGTTGTCGGCCGTGCGCTGCTTGTCGACGATCTTCTGTTCCGCGTCGGTGAGGAGTTCCTGCATCATGCGCTTCTTGCCCTCGAGGGCCATGGTGTCGTCGAGGCGCAGCTTCTCCAGCGCGCCGTGGGCCGACTTGGCGAGCGGCATGTACGAGTTCACGATCTTCATCGCGTCGGCGAGCTTGGCGCGCCCCTCCGCGGGGAGCTCACGGCCGGGGTGTTCCTCGTTGTGCCGGGCAACCTCCTTGATCACCCCGGCCTGGATGATGTCGATCTCTTCCTTCAGCTTCTCCATGTGCCTCTCCTTGCTTGGGTTGGTGGCTGGTTGAGGGTCGGGCGCGGTGGGAGGCGCGCGGGCCTCGAGGGCGCGCTTCACGCGCATCCCTTGCATACCGTCCGGCCGGGCCGGGCCAGCGGCCGGTGACAGCCATCGCAACGGCCGTTCGGTGGGGCGCCGGCGGCGTGATCGATCTTCATGACGCTTCTCCGATCCTGGTGGGCTTCTTGCAGTGCGGGCACAGCCGACGGGATCGCAGAACGTTGCGCCCACAGCTCCCACAGGGGCCGTACGGGGGCTCTAAGTCCTCGGGAGCCGCCGAGGGGCTGAGAGGCGGCGAGGAGGTTGCCACGGACGCGATGAACGTTTGCTGCCCCGGCACACCGCCACCCGCCGGTGCGGGGTCGCGGACGCCGTCGGTCTCCACCAGGCGCAGCGATGCGGGTTCGTCGTCTGCCTCAGGCGCGCGGGCGTCCGGTGGTTGCTCTCCGGCATCAGCCCGATCTTCCTCCCATGTTCCTTCTGTGGTTCCTCCATGGTTCCTGGGGGGGGTTGAGAACCCCCCCTCGTGGGGGCTCAGAACCCCCCCTGAGGTGGGGCTCAGAACCCCCCCTGAGGTGGGGCTCAGAACCCCCCCTGAGGTGAGATCGTTCTGTTCCGTGCTGGGCGTCGAGGGGGGGTTCTCAACCCCCCCTGAGGGGGGGCTCATGACCCCCCCTCGTGTCCAGAGTGTGAGCTTGTAGGTCCTGGCCTCGCCCTGACGGACCACCCGGCCTGTGTCGACGACTTCAAGGGCGCCCTCCGCGGCGATTCGCTTCACGCTGCGCTGCACGTCCTTGAGGATGTTCTGCCGCGCCTTCCTGGCCTGCTCGCTGTCGCCCTGGGGGAAGGGCCTGCGCAGCGACTCGGCGAGCAGGCGGTGTCCGCCGAAGTACAGGTGTGGTGGAGCGCCGTCCCTCTCCTGATCGAGGGCCGTGAGAGCCATGCGCATGAGGATCCGGAAGTCGGTGTCGTTGAGGTGGGTCCACCGCGCGAAGACCAGGGCCACGAGCTGGGCCCCCATCAGCCCGCCTGTGCGGTTGGCGTGATCGTGCGCTCGTTCAGCCACTGCTCGACGGCGCTGGCCCGGTACAGGACGCGTCCAGTCCGTGCGGGCGAGGTCTTGATGTAGGCCGGCCCCTCGCGGCGCCACCGGTAGTTGGCGAGGGTCTGCGGGGCGATGCCGTAGCGGGCCTGCACCTGACGCGGGGTGAGAAGTGCGCTGTCGTCGACCATTGGATCTCCTGTCGAAGTTTTCTAGACAAGGGCTTGCATCATTCAGGTATGAGGAGAGATGATGCGGAGCGTAGCCGGGAAGATCTCGGTCCGCAAGATCCGTACTTCTGTCGCCAAAAGGGCGACTGCTACCGTCCGGATCATGACGACAGGGCGTATTGAGGTGGGACCGACGGGGCGGGCTGTAGCCGCCAACGTGAAGCGGCTGAGGAAGGCCAGGGGCTTGTCCCTACGGGCGCTCTCAGCGGCATTGAAGGACAGGGGCCGGACGCTCAGTGCGGATGCCCTGAACAAGATCGAGAATGCGGCGGAGCCGGATGGCCGTGGGGTCCGGCGGGTCGATGTCGACGACCTCGCGGCGCTCGCTGTCGCCTTTGACGTTCCTCCGTCGGCTCTGCTGCTGCCGCTCGACGACTCGTCGGCAAGCACGGTCGACGTGACTGGGGTCGGGAGCGTCCCGGCTGACGTGGCCTGGGATTGGCTCGACGGTAAGCGTCCGCTGGAACTGCCGTCCGGCGACGACCTGACGCCGCTTCTTGAGTTCGACCTGTACGGACGGCCGCCGCGGCGCCGTGGGACCTGGAGCGGCCTGCGGAACCTGATCCAGTGGGGCGAGTCCGATCCGGAGGCCGAAGGTACCCAACTCGCTCAACGGCTTAGGGACGAGGACCCGGGATCAGGAGGGGGCGGCGGTGGCGCGGGTCTGGATTGAGGACCGGGCGGGGCACAAGGAGTACCAGGCCGCGCTCGCGAAGGCGAAGGCGGCGAAGCGGCAGCCTCCGGGGCGGTGGCGGGTGCGCTGGTACGACCTGGGGGGCAAGCCGAAGTCGAAGACGTTCACCAGGAAGCCGGAGGCTGAGAACCACGTCCACCAGGTCGAGGCGCGGCTGAGGGACGGCTCGTACCGGGACGCGTCGGCGGGCAAGGCCACGCTCGCGGAGGTCGCCGAGAAGTGGCGGGCCACGCTGTCCGGCTTGGAGCCGACGACGCGGGAGACGTACGAGGACACCCTCAGGGTGCACGTGCTGCCGCGCTGGGGGACGTACCAGGTCCGCGGGATCGAGTGGGAGGACGTCGCGGAGTGGGTCGGCCAGCTCGTCGCCGGCAGCGCCGGACACCACCGGGCGCTGTCGCCGGGCAGGGTCGGGAAGATTCACCAGGTGCTGTCCCTGGTCCTCGGGCACGCGGTGCGGTCGAAGCGGATACCGGCCAACCCGGCCGCCGGCGTCCCGCTGCCCCGCCCGGTCCCCAGGGATCACGTCTACCTCACCCACGGCCAGGTGGACCGGCTCGCCGCTGAGGCCGGCCCCTACCGGGTCCTCGTGCTGCTGGCCGCGTACACGGGCCTGCGGTGGGGCGAGATGTCGGCGGTGACCGTGGGCGCGGTCGACCTGGCCGCGCGGCGGGTGTCGGTGCGGCAGGCCTACAAGAAGACGCGCGGCGGCCTGGTTGTCGGGATGCCGAAGACCCACGAGCGGCGGAAGGTGCCGATCTTGCGGTCGCTCGCCGACGAGCTCGCCGGGCACGTGGAGGGCCGCAAGCCTGACGAGCTGCTGTTCACCGCACCGCGGGGAGGTCCGTTGTACGGGGACAACTTCCGCTCGAGGTTCTTCAACCCGGCGGTGAAGGCGGCCGGCCTCGGCGAGCTCGGCGTCACGCCGCACAAGCTGCGGCACACCGCGGCCTCGCTCGCCATCGCCTCCGGGGCGGACGTGAAGGTCGTACAGACGATGCTGGGGCACAAGTCGGCGGTCATGACGCTGGACCTGTACGGGCATCTGTTCCCGGACCGGCTCGACGAGGTCGCCAACCGGCTCGACCGCGAGCGGGAACGGCGCGCTCTCCTGCAGCGGATCGCCAGCGTGCTCCTGGCGGAGCAGCACCGGCTTGAGAACCCCCGCGAGCGGCTGCGGGTGATCGAGGGCGGAAGCGAGCCCGTCACGGGCAACGTGTACGGAATCCGTACTGCCGACCAGTAGGCCGGTTACCCGGCCCCCGGTCACCCGGCATGACCAGGTACTTCGGAGTGGAGCCTAGGGGAGTCGAACCCCTGACATCTGCCATGCAAAGACAGCGCTCTACCAACTGAGCTAAGGCCCCGGAAGCGACGCAACCGGCCGGAAGAACCACTCACCGGCGGGCGCCGCAGACCAGAGTACCGGGTCCTCCCCGGGATCTCGCAAAAAAGATGGGGGGTCCCCGTCACCGACCACTCTCCGTAAGATGCTCCGCGTGGTTCGCGACAGCGAACCGCGGTCTTTGGGGAAGCGATGGGGAGACGCAATGGACGCCGCACAGCAGGAAGCCACCGCAAGAGCGCGGGAACTGCAGCGGAACTGGTACGGGGAGCCGCTGGGGGCGCTCTTCCGTAAGCTCATCGACGATCTTGGCCTCAACCAGGCTCGTCTCGCGGGGGTACTGGGACTGTCCGCACCGATGCTGTCGCAGCTGATGAGTGGTCAGCGAGCGAAGATCGGCAACCCGGCAGTGGTCCAGCGGGTGCAACTTCTGCAGGACCTGGCGGGACAGGTCGCCGACGGCAGCGTGAGCGCCGCCGAGGCCACCGAGCGGATGGAAGAGATCAAGAAGTCGCAGGGGGGCTCGGTGCTCAGCAACACCACACAGACGACGAGCAGTTCGGGAGCGCCCACGGTCAAGAGGGTGGTCCGCGAGATCCAGTCGCTGCTGCGCTCGGTGGCCGCCGCGGGCGACATCATCGACGCCGCCGACACACTCGCCCCGACCCATCCGGAACTCGCCGAGTTCCTCCGGGTCTACGGCGCCGGCCGCACCTCCGACGCGGTCGCCCACTACCAGTCCCACCAGAGCTGACCCCGCGCCCCGCTGCCGAAGGGGGTTCGGCAGCGGGCCGACGGCCGATGCTGCGAAGAGGGCGCGAGGGGGAGTCGTATCGCTCGTCGTGGGGGAAGCAAGGGGGATAACCGAAGGGGGAGGAGCGACGCACAGCCATGGGTGAGGTCTTCGCCGGCCGGTACGAACTGGTCGACCCGATCGGACGCGGCGGCGTCGGCGCCGTCTGGCGTGCCTGGGACCAGCGCCGCCGCCGCTATGTGGCCGCCAAGGTGCTGCAGCAGCGCGACGCGCATTCCCTGCTGCGCTTCGTCCGCGAGCAGGCCCTCCGGATCGACCACCCCCATGTCCTCGCCCCCGCCAGCTGGGCCGCCGACGACGACAAGGTCCTGTTCACCATGGACCTGGTCAGCGGCGGTTCGCTGGTCCACCTCATCGGCGACTACGGCCCCCTGCCACCCGCCTTCGTCTGCACCCTGCTCGACCAACTCCTCTCCGGGCTCGCCGCGGTGCACGCGGAAGGCGTGGTCCACCGCGACATCAAGCCCGCCAACCTGCTGCTGGAAGCCACCGGTACCGGACGCCCCCGACTGCGGCTGGGCGACTTCGGCATCGCGATGCGGCTCGGCGAACCGCGGCTGACCGAGACCAACCTCGTGGTGGGAACGCCCGGTTATCTCGCGCCCGAGCAGATGATGGGCGCCGAACCCGACTTCCCCGCCGACCTGTTCGCCGTGGGACTGGTCGCGCTGTATCTGCTGGAGGGCGCCAAGCCGGACGCCAAGGCACTCGTCCAGTACTTCGCGGAACACGGCACACCGGGTGCGCCCAAGGGCATTCCCGAGCCGCTGTGGCAGGTCGTGGCCTCGCTGCTGCAGCCGGATCCACAGGCGCGGTTCCGCACGGCCACGGGGGCGCGCAAGGCGCTCGCCTCGGCCGCGGAACTCCTGCCGGAGCCCGGCCCCGACGACGAGCTGATCGAGATCTTCGACCAACTCGGTCCGCTGCCAACGGGGTTCGGACCCGATGGCCCGCTCAACCGGTCTTCCGGCAGCGGACGCACCGGCACCGTACCGACCGATCCTCGGGCCTCCGCGTCCGAGCCCGGTTCCTTCTCTTCCTCCTCCTCTTCCCCTTCTGGCTCCGTCCCTTCCGAGCCCTCCGCTCCCACGCAGCCGCCCAGCATGTCGGACACCGGCAGCTTCCACCTGCCGCCGCCCCAGTCCACCGGCTCCTCCGCCCAGACACCTCTCCCACCGCCGCCCCAGCGACCGGCGGCGCGGCCACCACAGGCACAAGCACAGGCACAGGCACAGGCACACCATGACGTCACACCGCACCCCTACTACGGCCCCACGCATGTCCTGTCCTCCCCCCAGCCGCACACCCCGCCGTACCCCGCTCAGGCCCCGACCCCTGCGCCGCACCAGCGCGTCGATGCCTCTACTGCTTCGTACACCGCTCAGAGCCCGCAGGTTCCACCTCCCGCGCACCCAATTCCGCAGCGGCAGCCACAGCCGCATGCCCAGCCGCAGTCACAGCCTCAGCCCCGCCCCTCGCACCGCGCATCCCGCCGAGCGGCACGTCGCCCGGGTCCACCCGCCAAGGTGGCGATCCCGATGCTGCTCCTCGCGCTGGCGTGCTACGCCGTGGGGTTCTGGGCGCTGAGCCACCTCTAGGCGCCGGGCCGTATCCAGGGGTTCACCCGCATCTGGGTGCTCACCCGCGTCTAGTGCCCGATGGGTCGCGTGGTCTCGCCCCCCCCAGTGGAGGACTGGTCTGCCATGGCGGGACCTACCGTCCCGTTTCGGGAAGTGGAAGACGGTTCATGACCGTCACCGCGGATGGTCCGCGGACGGTACGTGGGAGAGGATCCTGCGGGCCGTCCAAGCCGACGCCGACGCCGAGGGCCGGATCGACTGGAGCATGGTCAGCGTGGACTCCTCCTCCTGCCGGGCCCATCAGCACGCGGCAGGGGCTCGCTCACGCCCGCCACGAGTGCCCGGACGGCGAGAGACACCGGTCCGGCACCGACCGGGCGAGGCTCTGGGCCGATCAAGGGGCGGGCTGACCTGCAAGATCCATCTGGCGGGCGAAGGCGGACTTCGTCCACTGTCCTTCATCATCACCCCCGGCCAGTGGGGCGATGCCCCGCAGTTGATCCCCGTGCTCGAACAGATCCGGGTACCGAGGCCAGCGGGCGGACGTCCTCGTACGCGGCCCGATCACCTTGGAGGCGATAAGGCCTATTCGTCGCGCCGTAACCGTCGCTATCTGCGGCGACGTCAGATCAAACACACCATTCCCGAACCCAGGGACCAGCGGGCCAACCGCCGACGCCGAGGAAGCAAGGGCGGCCGTCCGACCGGGTTCGACACCGATATCTACCGCCGGCGCAACGAAGTGGAGCGGACGATCAACCGACTGAAAATGTTCCGCGCGGTCGCGACCCGCTACGACAAGAGGGCCTACATCTTCCACGGGACGGTGACCGTCGCCTCGATCCGGCTCTGGCTGCGCCGGTGAGGATCGCTTGCCCCTACTCCAGCAGGCGTTCGGCGTCTTCGGGGACCCATGGGAAGGGCACGTCGGGCCACCGTGTGGCAGCCCACGCGTCGAGATCGACGGCGAGAACGGCGTCGATGAAAACCTGAGGCGGCCGGTAGCCGTGAACGGTGATGTAGTGGGTGATCAGGAAGGGGGCGGCGTAGGCGATGCCGACCTCGCCCGGGATCCGTATCTCCCCGTTCCCTTCCGGGGCCTCTGCCTCAGGACACAGGTCGCACTCGTGGACGCCAAGGCAGATGTTCATCCACTGGACCTGCTGGATGGCCTGCAGCTTCTCCACGAAGCCCGCGGGAACAGGCCCTGTCGAGTACGGCTTGCCGGCTTCCAGCCATCCGATGTTCAGGCGGACGTACTCAGGGCGGTACCAGAGCTCGTAGAACGACTCCCTGTCCCCGAACGTGTCCTCGTCCTGGTACGTGTACTCGCTGAGATCTTCGTAGAACACCCGCACATCATCGCCGCACGCTGCGTTGACACCCACGCAATTCCACGACCCATCGGACACGGCCTAGCTAGGCGTTACCGCGCGCCCCGCCGCGCCGCCACCGTCCACACCCCGAGCACGACCAGCAGCAGAGTCCCCGCACCGAGGCCGCCCACCGCGAGCGCCTCCATCAGCGCGTCGCCCCCCGCACCTGCCGCCCCGCCCCGCGCGGACGTCACCGGGTCACTCGGCGTGATGCGCCCGAAGATGCCCGCCGGCTTCGGCTGCCCCGCGTATCCGGGCTCGGCCTGCGCCGTCCCCTGGACCTGGACGCGCAGCGTCACCGTGAGCGGCCCGTCGCCGAACCGCTCGGCCACCGCGGTCGAGAGATGCACGACGAGGTAGTACGAGCCGGCGAACCGCATCCCGCTCACCCGGTCGGCCCCGGCGAAACGGTTCCCGTACGCGACCGGCGGCAGGGGATCGAGGTCGGCCGACTTCTGGCTGCCGTCGTAGCTGGCGTTGGCGTCGTCGACGAACCCGCGTACGGGGTTGTAGAGCGACAGGTTCAGCGCGCTGGGCGTGAGGCGGGAACCGGCGCTGGAGCTGCCCAGTTCGGCGGTGGCGTACAGCTGCTGTCCCCAGGAGACCGGGACCTTGTAGAAGAGGGTCCGCCCGGGCGTGACGTCGTGCCTCCACGAGCCCTGTCCCACGGATGTGGCCGTGGCGAACCCGGCCCCGCCCGCGCGCCACACGGCCTTGCCGGTGAGGGGCGCGGGGGAGGCGGAGTCCCAGGCCCCGGGTGTCCCTGTCGTTCCGGTCCGGGTCAGGGGCGGCTCGGACGCGGCGAAGAGCTCCAGGTCCCAGGTGTCCGGCGCGGAGGCGGCCGTACCGGTGCGCTCGACGACCACGTAATAGGTGCCGGCTTTCTCGCACCGGGGGCGCGTGGAGGAGACCTCGCGCCAGCCCCATGCCGCGATCGGGCGCGGGCTGCGGACCGAGCCGAAGATCTCGCTGTCGTGGGAGCAGAGGCGGCTGTCGGCGTCCTGCACGGTCACCCTGATGCCGTCGCTCGCGGAGACCGTGCTGCCCGGGGAAGGGACGGCGGTGGCGGAGACGTACGCGTTCGCGGCGGCGTCGAGGTCGAGGCGGTAGTAGGTCTTTCCGCTGCTCGGGAGGGAGCTCTTGTACGTCTCGCCGAGTGTGAGGGGTTCGGCGTCCGCGGTGGTCGTGGCTGCGGAGACGGAGCGGGCGTCGGTGGCGAAGGTGTAGGGGTCCGGCGTAGGGGCGGCGAGCGCGAGCGGGCTCGGCAGAGCGGCCGTCGTACAGAGCAGCGCCGCCGCGACGACGGCCCCACGCGCGCGTGCCGACGGACGACGACCACGCCAGGCTCCCGCGCGCCACCACGCCGTACGCCGCCCCATCACGCGCCACCCCTCGTCGTCACTCGTATTCCCTACGACACACAAAACCCCGACCGCAAGGCGGCCGGGGTCTGTTCAGGATCCGATGTCGTGGCTCACGAACCCGTGGGCACGGAGTCAGTCGCCTCCGTCCACAGATCCTGCTCGGCGCGATCCGCCTGGATCTGGCGGTACACGAGGAGCCCGCCGATGGCGGCCAGTGCGACCAGGAGAAGCTTCTTCACCGCGCGACCTCGTCTTTCCTTGACGTAGGGGACCTCTGGCGCCCGACTATACACACCGACCGATATCGATCGGTGACCTGTCCGGACGGTCAACTCCCGTCCAGAACACCGCAGTAGAAGCGGATGATTCCACTCCGATCGGAGGGTGATCACACCTCCACAGACGGTGAGATTCGCCCCTCTTCATCCATTCTCCTGCGGTTTTCCTCCTTCTTGCACCCATCCGAGTGGTGTTCATCTGAAGATCGACGCACCACGGGCGTCGGTCCACCACTTCGCGAGCCCCATACACATCATGAGGAAAGTACGCAAATCGCCCAACCCGAAAGTGAGGGACCCATGGCCAGGAACAAGGTCATGACGCTCTGGACCGCCATCGTCACCGCCTTCCTCGCGCTGTGCACGGCGCTCGGACTCGTCACGACGACCGCCGCCGCGGCCGTACCCCAGACCGCGACGGCCCGCAACAGCGACAGCGACACCAGCGGCTCCGCCCAGGTGACGGCGCCGGTGATGTCCCCCTGGGCCTGGGCCTACGCGAGGTCACTGCCACCCACGATGAAGCAGCGCATCCGCGCAGAGGCCCACGGCAAGACCCCCAACTGCCGCCACCGCCCGCTCGCGGACGCGGACGGCTCCGACCCGGCCTCCGACCCCGCCCGCGACACGACGTGCGAGCCCGGCACCCCGGCCGAGCCCGCGACGTCCCTCGCGCACTGACGATGCGTCAGTACCCGCAGCCGTCTCCAGGCTCCTCCGGAGTCGCAGGAACGTCCTCGTCGACGGGCGCAGGATCAGCAGGAACCGGCTCAGGGACAGTAGGAACCGGCTCGGCAGGAACTGGATCAACGGGAGTTGGCTCGACCGGCTCCGGTGCCGGCGCAGGTGACGTCGGCGCAGGTGACGTCGGCGCAGGGCTCTCGCCCTCAGGGGCTTCACTCTCCGGAACTTCGGCTTCAGGGGCTTCGCTCTCCGGAACTTCGGCTTCAGGGGCGTCGTTCTCAGGGACGTCAGCGTCAGGAACGTCAACGTCAACGTCAGGAACGTCAGCGTCAGGTACGTCGTCAGGAACGTCCGGCTTCGGCCCGTCCGTCTCAGGTGCGTCGTCATCCGGTACGTCCGGCCCCGGTACATAACCGCCAGGTACGCCAGTCCCCGGCACGTCGCTTTCCGGCACATCAGCATCAGGCACATCAGCATCAGGCACATCGCCTGAAGGCACATCACCAGGCGCATCACCGCCAGGCACCACAACCTCAGGCACGTCCCCCTCAGGCCCACCCGACCCCGGCGTCTCCGCCTCCGGGATCTCCGTCGTAGGCACGTCCGCCTCCGGAGCTCCCGTCGCAGGCACCTCGGCGTCCGCCGGATCGGTCACGTCCTGGGATGACGCTCCGTTCCCCGGCGCGGGCCCAGCCGCCTCCGCCCGGACCGCGACGGCGACCGGATCGGTCCCGGCCGTGTCGCGCCCCCGGGCGCCCGCCGCATCACCCGTCTCCGCGGGCACCACATCCGCATCCTCCGGCACCGGCCCCACCGGCGCCCCCGCCACCGGCACCTCCGCCGGCACCGGAGCCGGCGAGGGGTCCATCGAGCCGAACGCGATGCACGCGGCGACCGCGGCGCCCGCCACCGCCGCGCCGACCGTGACCGCCTGCGCCTTCGAGCCGCCGGTGACGGCACCGCGTACCGAATGCAGCAGCCCGCCGACGTGCCCGCCCACCGAGACCACCGCACCGGCGGACCCGGCCGCGAACGGCAGCAGGAACTTGCCCGCGCCGCCCACCGCGAAGACCAGCAGGGCCGGTCCGACGAGCGCGGGCAGCCTGTCGTTGGCCCGCATCAGGACCGCGAGGCGTTGCCGGCAGTCGTCGCAGGTGTCCACATGGCCGAGGAGCCGTTCGGACTGTCGTGCGGTCGCGCCGCCGCGGACGTACGCGGGCATGCGCACCCAGTGGACCTCGCAGGCGGGATCGTCCGGGGCGCCGGTCTGGGTGCGCAGGAAGGCCTGGCGCATGCCCTCGCGGGCCCGGTGCAGCAGGACCGCGGTCGCGCCCTGGCCGGTGCCGATGCGCGGGCCGATCGCGGCCAGCGGCTGCCCTTCCGCCTCCGCCAGCCACAGCGCCTTCACCCAGCGCTCAGGCAGCTGGCCGAGGACCCGGACCAGCAGGTCGACCGAGGACACCTGCTCGGCCGGGTCGTCGCCGTGGACGCCCGCCTCGGCCCGTTCGTCGCGCTGCGGATCCTGCGGGTCCCGCGGCGTCTCGCGGGCGGAGGTGCCCGCGGCGGACGCGAGGTGCCGCACCGTCGTCATGAGGTACGCGGGCACGTTGTCGATCTCGTGCCCGGCGGACAGCCGCCGCCACACCCGGAAGTGCGCCTCGGCGACGAGGTCCTCGGCGGCCCAGGCGTTGCGGGTGAGCGAGCGCGCGTACGCGACGAGCCGCGGCTGCTGTTCCGCGTAGATCCGGGCGTACGAATCGGTCGCGGAGAGTGACGCCTGTGCGGGCACGGTGACAGGTCTGTCAGGCATGGAAGGAACGCTCCAGTTCCCTGGGATAGGGCGCGCACGAGTTTGTCAGACTGGTTGGCTCAATCCTCAACTAATTACAGAGGGTGACACAGATCACATCAGTCGCCTCGGTTACGGCGTAACGACCGGGCCCGCCACAAGGTCGAGGAGGGACATCGGCAACCGACTCCACGAAGGACCGACCATGCATCGCACCCTGGAGCAGCCCGTCCGTGCCCGGCTGATCACCCCGCACCACCGGGACCTGCCGGTACGCCCCGTTCTGCGCTACGACTCCGCCGAGCCCTTCGCCGTGCACATCGCCTTCCCGGCCCGGGTCTCGGCCGGCGGCAGGAGCGTGACGTGGAGCTTCGCCCGCACCCTCCTGGAGGAGGGGTTGGAGACGCCGGCCGGGATCGGGGACGTACGCATCCGGCCGTACGGGCGTTCGCACACGGTCCTGGAGTTCCGCGTGCCGCAGGGCACGGCCGTGATCCGGTTCGGCACGGCCGCCCTGCGCCGCTTCCTGTTCCGCTCGTACGCCCTGGTCGGACCGGGCACCGAAAACCGGGGTCCGGCACTGGAGCAGGGTCTGGCGGCGCTGCTGGGCGGGGTCTGATGGGCACCCGCAGGACCTCGGCCGATCAGGTCCTGCTGAGGAGTCGTAGCGTCTCTGATCAGTTTGGTGATCCCATGTCAGACGTGGCGTCTGGCGTGGGTTCTGCCCATCGTGGAGGGGTGGCGTGGGCGTGCAGGTGAAATCCTGCGCCCCGTGCTGTTCCTCGTGGCCGGTGTCGGCTGGATGGGGGTCCTCCCGGACGGAGTCTGGGGGAGGGTGTGCTGATCGTCGTCACGCTCTGGTGCCGGTGGGCTGCGCGGGGCAGCGTCCTTCGGCCTGTGGGTGCGTGTCCCTCCGGACGCTGGCCCGCCGTCCCCTGAGGGCCGGTGGGGGAGGGTGCCCTGCGTCGCCTGGGCGCGGGGCGTGTGGAGCGGCGACGGGTGGGGCCCTTGGACTGGTCGGCCCGGCGGGTATCGGCGGTCGGGGTGATGACCGCTTGGTTCGGGCAGTGCTTGGAGGTGTTGCGGGGCGGGACGGTGACGACGGCGATCCCCGCTTCTGCGGCCAGATGCCGGATACGGTCGGCGATCTGCCCGCGCACCGTCTGGGACATGCGCGTATTCGTGGTGCGGCCCATGCCCTTGGCTTCCATCGACCGCAGGTCTTCGAGGTAGATGACCGTGGCGTGGGCTGTGATGGCCTGGTCCACCGTCCAGCGGGCGGCGGCCCGGGCGAGGGCGTCGTTGAGGTTCGCCCTGCGGTCGGACACGAAGCGGATCTCGTCTCGCAGCACGTCGTGTTTGCCGGACAGTTCGTGCTGCTCGTCGGCGTCGATGAGCCGCTGGTACTGGTCGGCCTTGGTGTGCAGGTGTTCCGACAGGCGCCGCAGGCGGTGCTGCCTGGCCAGGACTCCGGCGGCCCGGAACTGGGCGCCGTGCCCGAGCGCAGTGATCCACCCGTCGTCGTGGAGTCGGGCCGCGCCTGCGGACAGCAGGGTGTTCAGGCCCCAGTCCACGCCGAGAGCGACGGTGTGGCCGGTACGGCTGGTCCTGGGGACGGCGTGGGTGTAGGCCAGATCGGCGCGCACTTTGTTGCCCGTGATGCGGAGGGTGGGCAGGTGCAGTACCGCGCCGGGCGGGACCGTGGGCGGCAGCGTGAGGGGGCAGGCCACCCAGGTCCAGTCGCGGTAGGAGCGCGGGTCGGGCCGGGTGGGCAGCGGCGCGCGCTGCGGGTCGTCCTCGCTGCGTTCGATGGTGGCCTGCTGGCCGTCGCACGCCGACAGCAGCAGCAGCATCCGCGCCGCCCCAGGCGGGGCCTCCAACTCGGACACATCGGTCGGCAGACGGCCGTGCTTAGTGGCGAAGGTGGTGATCTGCCGCGTGCGGGAGCGGATCACGCTCGACGGGAGATACCGGCCGCCGGGGACCGCCTCCCGCACCTGGTCCCACTCCGTGGGGGTGCGCCTGCCCGGATCGCACGGCCACGTCTGAAGAACTGCGGACGTCAGCCCGGCCCGCCAGTGGGCCGAGCGCAGAGCACGCCCGGCCTGCTCCTGGGCCATGCGCACGATCCGGTCATTGACCTTCACACCCCCGGCCGGGGCGGCGGTCCAGCCCAGCCGGCGCAGCGCCATCCACGCCTGCGACGGCAGCTTTCGCCCGCCCGCGTCCTCACCCGAGGCGAGTACGTCCACATCGGCGGCGTTCCCGTGCCCGGCCAGCAGTCCGGCGGCCATGCCGCACACCAGATCAGCGGCCCAGCCGACCCGCTGCGCCAGCACAGCGGCCGACAGCACCTCACCCGTCTTCTCCACCACGCCCGCCCGCAGCAGTCCACGGGCACAGGCAGTCCGGACCGTCTCGCCCTCGCCCAGCGGCAGCTTCCGGCTCACCGGCGCTCCCCCCTTTCCCGGCCCGTGGTGCTGTCATCCGATCAACGACACGTCCGAGAAAAGGTCACGCATTCGATCTGCACACTCAGATACGACACCGACACTGGTACCGGACACACAGCACGACACCGACGGACGACACATCGCTACGGATACCAAAGGAAACGCATGAGCCTGGGACTGAAGTTGACGACGGATCGGTGAGCGCCGTGCCGAAGGCGTACGAAGTGATCGCGGACGACCTCCGCCGGTCGATCCGCGCGGGCGAGCGCGGGCCCGGTGACCGGCTGCCGTCGGAGACGGATCTGGCGCGGTACTACCGGCGCAGTGTGCCGACCGTGCAGAACGCGCTGCGGCTGCTGAGCGCGGAGGGGCTGGTCGACAGGCGGCACGGCCGCGGCACCTTCGTCCGGCGTCCGCGCACCGTCGCGGTCCGCGACAACGGCAGGCACCAGTGGGAGAAGGACCGGGCGCGGAAGGCACCGGCCGAGCGGGCCGGCACCGGAGCGACCGAGCACGACACTGGCCTGTGCCAGCGGGACCTCGTGTTCCACGCGCAATACCGCGAGGTCAGCGCACCGAGGGACCTCGCGGACGCGTTCGGCGTGCCCGTGGGCACAGCACTTCTCGAACGCACGTACAGAACGCACTGCGCGACCGAGAGCGCCCCGTTCAGCCTCGTGACCTCCTACCTGGTCCGCGACCTGATCGCGGCGAATCCCGCGCTCCTCGACGAGACCAACGAGCCCTGGCCGGGCGGCACCCAGAACCAGCTGTACACGGTGGGCGTCGAGGTGGCCCGCGTCGAGGAGCGGGTCACCGCCCGGCCGCCGGCGCCGGAGGAGGCGCGGGAGCTGGACCTGCCGGCCGGGACGCCGGTGCTGCTGCTCCGCAAGACGTCGTACGACATCAATGACCGCGTCGTGGACATCTCCGATGTCACGCTTCCCGGTGACCGCACGGAGCTGCTCTTCACCACTCCCCTGGAAAGGTGGTGAGTGCTGCCGTGACCCGGCGCATCATCATCGTCACGGCCGTCCACGCCCCCTCGGCGCCCTTTCTGGCCGAGGCCTACAAGTCGCTGCGCTCACAGGAGCTGCCGGACGGCTGGGAGTGGCACTGGGTGATCCAGGAGGACGGCGAGAGCGACGCCGTCGCCCCGTACGTCCCCGACGACGCCCGGGTCACCTTCCGGCAGGGCCGGCCCGGCGGCCCCGGTGTCGCCCGCACCATCGCGCTCGCGCACGCCGACGGCCCCTACGTGAAGGTCCTGGACGCCGACGACCAGCTGACGCCGGGTGTCCTGGCCCGCGACCTGGCCGTCCTGGAAGCGGACCCCGCGATCGGGTGGGCGACCTCACGCGTCCTGGACTTCCTGCCGGACGGATCGACGGCCGGCTTCCCCGGCGATCCCGACGAGGGCCCGATCGAGCGCGGGGCCGTCCTGGACTTCTGGACGGCGAACGACTGGCGTGCCCAGGTCCACCCGGCGTCTCTCTTCGTGCGCCGCGATCTCCTGCTGGCCCTCGGCGGCTGGATGGCGCTGCCCGCGTCGGAGGACACCGGTCTGCTGCTCGCGCTGAACTCCGTCAGCCGCGGCTGGTTCTCCGCGGAGGTCGGGCTCCTCTACCGGAAATGGGAGGGCCAGGTCACGGGCCAGGCCTCGCACGTCGACCCCGCCGAGCGCGACGCGCGGATGGCCGTGGTGGGGGCGAGGGCGCGCGCGCTGGCGGACTTCGGGTGGCGTCATCCCTGACGGGGGACGGGGGCTACTCGCCGACGGTGATCGCCTGGGACGGACACTTCTCGGCCGCCTCCCGCACCTCCGGGTCGTCGCCGGCGTTCTCGTGACCCGGTATGACGGCTCCGAACCCGTCGACCACGGTGAAGACGGACGGAAGCCGGTAGACGCACTCGCCCGAGCCGTAGCACAGGCCGGGGTCAACGGTGATCCTCATACGCCCTCCAGTCGCGAACCGACGGACCTTCACGACTTGACTGCCCTCGCGGCGGTTCCCCGAATCGACCGGCAGCACAGGAGCGGGAATCCCGCGTCGTCCGGTACCGGTCCCTCCCCTCGTGGGGACCGGTACCGAACGGTGCGAGCGGCGCCGGTCCGACGAGAGCGGTCGGCCGCGTCGCGTCACTACGGCACTGCGGCGGAAGTTGACCGAGAACGGGCGGCAGGCCGTGATCCTGCCAGCTGGTGCCACCGCCGAGGAGATTCCGGTCCCGAAAGAGGGGCTTTACCGCAGGTCAGCCGTATAAAGTGAGTTTTCCGGTCCGGATGTCCAGCTACGGGGGAAGTAAAGGGGTGGAGGCCTTGAGTTCCGACTCAGGGGCACGGACAGCCTTCGCGGAACGTCTCGCGCTGCTGTACAAGGAGGCGGGCAACCCTCCCCTGAAGAGCGTGTCCGAAGCGGTCGTCCGGCTCCAGCGGGTCGACGAACGAGGCCGGCCCGTACGGGTGTCCGCGCAGCGGATCAGCGACTGGCGGCGGGCCAAGAACGTGCCCGCCCAGTTCGCCGCCCTCGCCGCGGTGCTGCACGTCCTGATCCCCCAGGCCCGCCGCGGACAGCCCACGCCCGTCTCCGCCGGCCTGTACGACCTGGGCCAGTGGCAGCGGCTGTGGGAGCGCGCGGTGGCCGACCCGGTCGCCGACCGCACCTCGGCGGCCCTGACGTCCACCGAGGAGGAGGAACGTCCGCCGGCCGAGGCCGGGCTGTGCCCGTACCGGGGCCTGGCCTCGTACCGGCAGCAGGACGCCCGGTGGTTCTTCGGCCGGGAGCGCAGCACCGGCGCCCTCGTCACCCAGCTCCGCGCCGCGGAGAAGACGGGCGGCCTGGTCATGCTCGTGGGCGCCTCGGGCGCGGGAAAGTCCTCCCTGCTGAACGCCGGTCTGGTGACCGCGCTGCAGAACGGCGCCCTCGGCGAGGACGCACGCCGGCCGGGGGAGGCGCTCCAACTCGTGCCGGGAGCCGATCCGCTCGCGGAACTGACCCGCCGTATCCCCGACCTCGCCCCCGTCGTCGACGCCGGTGAGCAGCCGGAGGAACCCTTCGCGCACGCCGTGCGGGAGGCCGTCGCCACCTGGGCGGACCGTGAGACCCCCGACGCCGCCCGGCCGGTCGTCATCGTCGACCAGTTCGAGGAGGCGTTCACGCTCTGCCCCGACGAGGCGACCCGGCGCACCTTCATCCAGCTCCTGCACGCCGCCTGCTCGCCCGCCGAACCGGGCGGCACGGCCCCCGTGCTCGTCGTCATCGGCATACGCGCCGACTTCTACGAGCAGTGCCTCGCGTACCCCGAACTCGCCGACGCCCTCCAGCACCGGCACATGGTGCTCGGCCCGCTCACCACGGCGGAGCTGCGCGAGGCGGTGAACGGCCCCGCCAAGGCCGTCGGACTGGAACTCGAACCGGGGCTCGCGGAGCTCATCGTCCGGGAGGTGAGCGCCGACGGCCCGCGCGGGGCGCACGACGCGGGCGCGCTGCCGCTCCTCTCTCACGCCCTGCTCGCCACCTGGCAGCGCCGGAAGGCGGGCCGGCTGACGCTGGCCGGCTACCGCGCGGCGGGCGGCATCCAGGGCGCGGTGGCCGCGACCGCCGAGCGCGCCTGGTCGGGCCTGGACCCGGCCGCCCGTACGGCCGCCCGTCTGCTCCTGCTCCGTCTGGTCCGGCTCGGCGAGGACACCCAGACCACCCGCCGGCGGGGCACGCGCCGCCAGCTCGCCGCGGAGTCCACGGACCCGGACAAGACGGAGGAGTCCCTCGAGGTGCTGGTGCGGGCCCGCCTGGTGACGCTGGACGCGGAGACCGTGGAGATCACCCACGAGGCGCTGCTGCACGCCTGGCCCCGGCTGCGCGACTGGATCGACGAGGACCGGGGCGGCAACCTGCTGCGCCAGCGCCTGGAGGAGGACGGCCGGGCCTGGGAGGACTCGCACCGCGACACGTCCCTGCTCTACCGGGGCTCCCGGCTCGAACAGGCCGACACCTGGGCGAAGTCCGCCGGCGACACCTTCCTGACCCGCAGCGCGGTGGAGTTCCTGGCCGCCTCGGTCCGGCTGCGCCGGCGCACCCTGTGGATCAGCCGCGGCGCGGTGTCGGCCCTGGTCGTCCTGGCGATCGTGGCCGTCGGTTCGGCGGTGGTCGCCTGGCAGCAGCGCAACGACGCCGTGTTCGAACAGGTGGTCGCCGAGGCCGACCGCGTCCAGTACACGGACCCGTCCCTGTCCGCCCAGCTCGACCTGGTCGCCCACCGCCTGCGCCCGGACGACGAGGGCACGAACAACCGGCTGGTCTCCATCGTCAACGCCCCCCTGGCCACCCCGCTCCTCGGCCACACCGGCGCCGTCTACCTCACCTCGTTCAGCCCGGACGGCCGGATCCTGGCCACCGCGAGCTACGACCGGACCGTCCGCCTGTGGGACACGGCCGACCCGACCCGCCCCAAGCCCCTGGGCAGGCCCCTCACCGGCCACACGAGCTGGGTGAGCACCGCCGTCTTCAGCCCCGACGGCCACACCCTCGCCAGCGCCTCGGACGACGGCACGGTCCGCCTCTGGGACGTACGGGATCCCCGCCGGCCCAAGCCGCTCGGCGCCCCCCTGACCGGCCACAAGGGCACCATCTACCTGCTCGCCTTCAGCCCGGACGGCCGCACCCTCGCCTCCGCCGGCGAGGACCGCACCGCCCGCCTGTGGAACGTCGCCGACCCGTCCCGCCCCCAGCCGCTCAGCACCCTGACCGGCGCCGACGCGGCGGTGCGCTCGGTGGCGTTCAGCCCCGACGGACGGACCCTGGCCGCCGGCGGCGACGACGACAGCATCAGGCTCTGGGACGTGGCCGACGCGCGCGCCCCGAAGCCGTACCACACGCTGCTGACCGGCCACACGGACCTGGTCCACTCCGTGGCGTTCAGCCCCGACGGCCGCACCCTCGCCAGCGGCGGCGCGGACGACACCATCCGCCTGTGGAACGTCGCCGACCCGCGGCACGCCACCCAGCTCGGCGCCCCGCTGACCGGCCACACCGGTCCCATCTGGTCGGTCGCCTTCAGTCCCGACGGCGCCACGCTCGCCGCCGCCAGCGCGGACAGCACCGCGAGCCTGTGGAACGTCAGCGACCGCGCCTACCCCGCGCAGGTCGGCGAGCCCCTCGCGGGCAGCAGTGGCGAGATGTACGCCCTGGGCTTCAGCCCCGACGGCCGCACCCTCGCCACCGGCAGCGGCGACAGCAAGGTCCGGCTGTGGTCGATCCCGACGTCGGACATGATCGGCCGGAGCGGGGCGTTCCGCCCGGACGGCCGGGTGCTCGCCACGGCCGCGCGCGACGGCAGCGTCCGCCTGTGGAACGTGGACACTCCCGACCGGCCCGTGTCACTGAACAAGCCGTTCATGCCGGGCGACGGCGGCCAGCGTTCGCTGGTGTTCTCCCCCGACGGCCGCACCCTCGCGGTGCTGACGGGCAGCAGGGCGGTGCATCTGTGGAACGTCAGCGACCCGACCCAGCCGGTCTCCTACGGGCCGCCCCTCACCCTGCGGACCCGGTTCATGGGCCCCGACGCGCTCGCGTTCAGCCCGGACGGCCGCACCCTCGCCACCGCCTACGACGACCGCACCGTCCAGCTGTGGAACGTCAGCGACCCGTCCCGCCCCGATCCGCTGGGCGCCCCGCTCACCGGCCACAGGGGCTACGTCAACGCCCTCGCCTTCAGCCGCGACGGCCACACCCTCGCCAGCGGCAGCGCGGACGGCACGATCCGCCTGTGGAACGTCGCCGACCCGCGGCACACCGCCCGGCTCGGCGCCCCGCTCACGGGCCACGCCGGCCCGGTCAACGCGCTCGCCTACAGCCCCGACGGCCACACCCTCGCCAGCGGCAGCGACGACGACACCGTCCGGCTCTGGGACGTCACCGACCCCGCCGAGGCGACCGAGCTGGGCGCCCCGCTCACCGGCCACACCGAGGCGGTCGTGTCCCTGACGTTCAGCCAGAACGGCCGCACCCTGGCGAGCGGCGGCAACGACAACACGGTCCGCCTCTGGCACGTCAGCACCCCGTCCGCGGCCGGCCCCATCGGCCAGTCGATGAGCCCCAACGCCAAGACCGGCAACTTCCTGTCCTTCAGCCCCAAGAGCCGCATGCTCGGGGTGTCCAGCGGCACCGACACCGTCCGCCTGTGGAACCTCGACGTCGACCAGGCCGTACGCCACATCTGCTCGGCCACCAGGGGCGTCCTGACCCAGGAGGAATGGCAGGAGTACCTGCCCCGCCTCTCGTACGAACCCCCGTGCGACCACTAGCGGAGCCGTGATCCCGATCACAACTCCTCACCGCAGCCGAGCAGTCGACTCCCGCCGGGGAAGCAGCCTTGTTACTGTTGGCCACAGCCCGATCGCTGGTGCATCCCCCGTCGCCAGCGATCGGGTCTTTTCATGAGCTGATGCCGACCTTGGACGCCATGAATGCCGTGAATGTCAAAGACCCCCAGGTGGGATCACCTGGGGGTCTTCGGGCTGGTGGGGCTAACAGGATTTGAACCTGTGGCCTCATCCTTATCAGGGATGCGCTCTAACCAACTGAGCTATAGCCCCGCCGCGCTCTGCGGTGTGTGTCCCGCGCGCTGACTCCTGAAGATTAGCGCACGACGCGGGCAGTCCCAAAATCGGTTCTCGCGGGCCCTCACTCGTCCTCGGCGAGCGTCAGCTCGACGCCGCCCACGAAGCCCGCGGACAGGTTGTAGATGAACGCGCCGAGCGTCGCCAGCGCCGTCGCGAGGACGACGTCGATGACCGCGATGATCGACGTGAACATCAGGACGTTGGGCAGCGACAGGAAGGACTGCAGGTCGAAGCCGTTCGACTCGTTCGAGCCGGTCGCCTCGGAGATGGTGCCGCCGACCGTCGAGAAGACGCCCATCGCGTCCATGACCATCCACAGCACGGCGGACGCGACGATCGTGCAGATGCCCAGCGCGATGGAGAGCAGGAAGCTGACCTTCATCACCGACCACGGGTCGGCCTTCGCGACGCGTAGCCGCGCCTTGCGGGTGCGTGGCGTCGTACTCGCCCCGGTGCGCGGCCGGCGTACCGCTGCCGCTGCGGCGGCCGGAGCGGGCGTCTGGTAGGCCTGCGGCGGGTGGTAGGGCCCCGCCTGCTGCTGCGGCTGCCGTTCCCCCGGCAGCGGAGAGGCCGCCGGCTGCCCGGCCTCGGGCCGGGGCTGCGGCTGCGCGCCCGGAGCAGCCGAGCCCGCGCCGGCCGCGTACTGCTGGGTCTGCGGGCCTCGGGTGTCCGTCACAGTTCCCCCTTGGGATCCATGAGTCTCGTGCGAAGACGAGGGTGATTGCGAGTCGGTCGCGGGTACCTTGACCGCCTTCAACTGGGTCGTGTGCGAATCTGTGGCATGCGCGGCGGAGCCACGGCCGCCGCCGTCCGTCTCCGTACCCCTAGGGGTACCGGCCGACCCGGCGCCCGTGGCTCCGCTCACGTGACTCACTCCTCGTCCTACTCGGCCGAGGGCGCCTCACCCTCGTCCGTGCCGGTGGTCGCGACACCCTCGGCGGTCTCGTCGACGGCCACATCGCCGTCGACCTCCTCCGCCTCGCGTCCCGCCTCGGCGTTACGTGCGATACCGACGACGGCATCGCGCTTGCCCAGGTTGATCAGTTGGACGCCCATGGTGTCACGGCCCGTCTCCCTGACCTCATTGACTCGCGTACGAATCACACCGCCGCCGAGCGTAATGGCGAGGATCTCGTCGGTCTCCTCGACCACCAGCGCCCCGACGAGCGATCCGCGGTCCTCCACGATCTTGGCGGCCTTGATGCCGAGGCCACCGCGACCCTGGACGCGGTACTCGTCGACGGCGGTCCGCTTCGCGTATCCGCCGTCGGTGGCAGTGAACACGAACGTACCGGCTCGAACAACATTCATCGAGAGCAGCTCGTCTCCCTCGCGGAAGCTCATGCCCTTGACACCCGAGGTGGCGCGGCCCATGGGACGCAGACTGTCGTCCGTGGCCGTGAACCTGATCGACTGTGCCTTCTTGCTGATCAGAAGCAGATCATCGTCTGCCGAAACGAGTTCGGCCCCGATCAGTTCATCGTCTGAACCGTCCGCCGTTTCACGCAGGTTGATCGCGATGACACCGCCGGAACGCGGCGAATCGTAATCCTTCAGAGGCGTCTTCTTCACCAGTCCACCCTTTGTGGCGAGCACCAGGTACGGCGCCGCCTCGTAGTCGCGGATGGCGAGGATCTCGGCGATCGCCTCGTCCGGCTGGAAGGCCAGCAGGTTCGCGACGTGCTGTCCACGCGCGTCACGTCCGGCGTCGGGCAGCTCATAGGCCTTGGCCCGGTAGACCCGGCCCTTGTTGGTGAAGAACAGCAGCCAGTGGTGCGTCGTGGACACGAAGAAGTGGTCGACGATGTCGTCTTCCTTCAGCTTCGTGCCGCGTACGCCCTTGCCGCCGCGCTTCTGCGCCCGGTAGTCGTCCGTCTTCGTGCGCTTGACGTAGCCGCCACGCGAGACGGTGACGACGATGTCCTCCTCGGCGATGAGGTCCTCGATGGACATGTCGCCGTCGTAGGGCACCAGCATCGTCTTGCGGTCGTCGCCGAACTTCTCGACGATAGCGGCGAGTTCGGCGCTGACGATGCCGCGCTGACGGACCGGCGAGGCGAGGATCGCGTTGTACTCGGTGATCTTCGCCTGGAGTTCGTCGTGCTCCTGGATGATCTTCTGGCGCTCCAGGGCGGCGAGGCGCCGCAGCTGCATCTCGAGGATGGCGTTGGCCTGGATCTCGTCGATCTCCAGGAGCTCCATCAGGCCGCCGCGCGCGATGTCGACGGTGTCGCTGCGCCGGATCAGCGCGATGACCTCGTCGATGGCGTCCAGGGCCTTGAGCAGACCGCGCAGGATGTGCGCCCGCTCCTCGGCCTTGCGCAGCCTGAAGCGCGTACGGCGGACGATGACCTCGATCTGGTGCGTCACCCAGTGCCGGATGAACGCGTCCAGCGACAGCGTGCGCGGGACGCCGTCGACCAGCGCCAGCATGTTGGCGCCGAAGTTCGACTGCAGGTCGGTGTGCTTGTAGAGGTTGTTCAGTACGACCTTGGCGACCGCGTCCCTCTTGAGCACGATGACGAGACGCTGACCGGTACGCGAGCTGGTCTCGTCCCGGACGTCCGCGATGCCGCCGATCTTGCCGTCCTTGACCAGGTCGGCGATCTTCTGCGCGAGGTTGTCGGGGTTGGTCTGGTACGGCAGTTCCGTGACCACCAGGCACTGGCGGTTCTGGATCTCCTCGACCTCGACGACCGCGCGCATCGTGATCGAGCCACGGCCCGTGCGGTACGCCTCCTCGATGCCCTTGCGGCCGACGACGAGCGCGCCGGTCGGGAAGTCGGGGCCCTTGATGCGCTCGATCAGCGCGTCCAGGAGCTCCTCGTGCGAGGCCTCCGGGTTCTCCAGGTACCACTGGGCACCGGCCGCCACCTCGCGCAGGTTGTGCGGCGGGATGTTGGTTGCCATGCCGACCGCGATGCCCGCCGAGCCGTTGATCAGCAGGTTCGGGAAGCGGGCCGGCAGGACGGTCGGCTCCTGGGAGCGGCCGTCGTAGTTGTCCGTGAAGTCGACGGTCTCCTCGTCGATGTCACGGACCATCTCCATCGACAGCGGCGCCATCTTGCACTCGGTGTAGCGCATGGCGGCCGCCGGGTCGTTGCCCGGAGAGCCGAAGTTGCCGTTGGAGTCCACCAGCGGCATCCGCATCGACCACGGCTGCGCGAGGCGGACCAGGGCGTCGTAGATCGAACTGTCGCCGTGGGGGTGGTAGTTGCCCATGACGTCGCCGACCACACGTGCGCACTTGTAGAAGCCGCGCTCGGGGCGGTAACCGCCGTCGTACATCGCGTACAGCACGCGGCGGTGGACGGGCTTGAGACCGTCCCGGACGTCCGGCAGCGCACGCGAGACGATGACGGACATCGCGTAGTCGAGGTACGAACGCTGCATCTCCGTCTCGAGCCCGACGGGCTCGACACGCATCGCGAGTTCGCCGCCCTCTTCAGGGCTGACAGAAGTGTTCTCGTCGGTCATTGCTGGTGAAGATCCTTCCTGGTGCGGTCAGCTGAGACCGACTCAGATGTCGAGGAACCGGACGTCCTTGGCGTTGCGCTGGATGAACTGGCGGCGGGCCTCGACGTCCTCGCCCATCAGGACCGAGAACAGGTCGTCGGCCTGAGCGGCGTCATCGAGGGTGACCTGGCCGAGGACGCGGTGCTCCTGGTCCATCGTCGTGATGCGCAGCTCCTCGGCGTTCATCTCACCGAGACCCTTGAAGCGCTGGACCGAGTCGTCCCTGATCCGCTTGCCGTTCTGCCGGCCCAGCTCGATCAGGGCGTCGCGCTCACGGTCCGAGTAGGCGTACTCGAAGTCGTCCCGGCCCCACTTGATCTTGTACAGCGGGGGACGCGACAGGAACACGTGTCCGGCCTCGACCAGCGGCCGCATGAAGCGGAACAGGAAGGTCAGCAGCAGAGTGTTGATGTGCTGGCCGTCGACGTCGGCGTCCGCCATCAGGATGATCTTGTGATAGCGGAGCTTCTCGATGTCGAAGTCCTCGTGGACCCCGGTGCCGAAGGCCGAGATCAGCGCCTGGATCTCCTGGTTCTGCAGGATCTTGTCGATCCGCGCCTTCTCGACGTTGAGGATCTTGCCCCGGATCGGGAGGATCGCCTGGTACTGCGGGTTGCGGCCGGACTTGGCCGAGCCGCCGGCAGAGTCACCCTCGACGATGAAGATCTCGCACTTGATCGGGTCGTTCGACTGGCAGTCGGAGAGCTTGCCCGGCAGGGACGCCGTCTCCAGCAGACCCTTGCGGCGGGTCAGGTCCCGGGCCTTGCGGGCCGCCACGCGCGCGGTGGCCGCCTGGATGCCCTTGCGGACGATGTCCGCCGCCTCGACCGGGTTGCGGTCCAGCCAGTCGTTGAGGTGCTCGTAGACGGCCTTCTGCACGAAGGTCTTCGCCTCCGTGTTGCCCAGCTTGGTCTTGGTCTGGCCCTCGAACTGGGGCTCGCTGAGCTTCACCGAGATGATCGCGGTCAGACCCTCGCGGATGTCGTCACCCGTGAGGTTGTCGTCCTTCTCACGCAGCAGCTTCTTGTCGCGCGCGTACTTGTTGATCAGGTTGGTGAGCGCCGCGCGGAAGCCCTCTTCGTGCGTACCGCCCTCGTGCGTGTGGATGATGTTGGCGAAGGAGTACACACCCTCGCTGTAACCGCCGTTCCACTGCATCGCGACTTCGAGGGAGAGGGCCTTGTCCTTGTCCTCGGCCTCGAGGTCGATCACCGTCGGGTGCACCACGTCTCCCTTGCGGGAGTTGAGGTACTTCACGAAGTCGACGATGCCGCCCTCGTAGTGGTACGTGACGGTCTTGACCTCGGCGGTCTCGTCCGCGCCCGCCTCGTCCGCCCCGGAGGTGGCCTTCGCCGACTCGCGCTCGTCAGTGAGTTTGATCGTCAAACCCTTGTTGAGGAACGCCATCTCCTGGAAGCGCCGCGAGAGCGTCTCGAAGGAGTACTCCGTGGTCTCGAAGATGTCACCGTCGGCCCAGAAGGTGACCGACGTGCCGGTCTCCTCGGTGGCCTCGTGCTGGGCGAGCGGCGCCGTGGGGACGCCCATCTTGTAGTCCTGCGTCCAGCGGCGGCCGTCGGTCCTGACCTCGACCGCGACCTTCGCCGACAGCGCGTTCACGACGGAGACACCCACGCCGTGCAGACCACCGGAGACCGCGTAACCACCGCCGCCGAACTTGCCGCCCGCGTGCAGCACGGTCAGCACGACCTCGAGGGCCGGCTTGTTCTCGGAGGGGACGATGCCCACCGGGATGCCACGGCCGTTGTCGACGACGCGCACGCCGCCGTCGTCGAGAATCGTCACGTCGATGGTGTCCGCGTGGCCGGCCAGCGCCTCATCGACCGAGTTGTCGACCACCTCGTACACGAGGTGGTGAAGTCCTCGCTCACCGGTCGAACCGATGTACATACCGGGTCGCTTGCGGACCGCGTCCAGACCCTCGAGGACGGTGATGGCGCTGGCGTCGTACGCCGTGGCCACGGGTGAGGCCTCGGCGACTCCGGCCGGGGCCTCGGTGGACGGGATGTTCTCGTTGGGGTTGCCGGAATCGGCCACGAAGCGCCCTTTCTGGCACAGCACAAGCCAGGCTCGTCGGCGGGTTGCCGGAGCGGCTGCGGCATGTTGCGTTGGTAAGCCTTGATCAGCGTTGCTCAGCTTTTCCCGGACGGTCCCCACGAATGGGGCGGGATTGGCTTCCAGTCTACCGGTAGCGCCGACAGTGATGGGGGTTTGCCGGTACCTGAGTCCTCATGTGGCGCCCTGAACCCGGCTCGGCCGACTCCCGATATACGGATGGGGGCTCCAAGAGGCTCACGGAGGCACTCAGCGCTTCCAGGTGTCAACCCTTTGCTACTTGGGAGTCAGGTCGCGATCCGCCACCGCGTCCGGTAGCACGACGAGACGGCCGTCGGCGGTACATCCGGGCCGCCCACGACCATCGATGTGATGTCTGTCACCTGCTGACAGAGGTGGGAAAGGATCATCCGTAGGTGTCGCCGGGCCCCGTGCTGCCGGGGGCCCGCAGCGGACCATAACGGCGCGCGGGACCACCCGGACCGTTCACCTTGATCATCGTCACCGCGCCGTGCCCGAGGTCCTCGTTCAGGCGCGCGACCAGCTGCGGAGCCAGCAGCCGCAGGTTCGTCGCCCAAGCCGTCGAGTCGCAGCGCACGACCAGAACCCGCTCGTCCTCGTCGTACTTCTCCGGCACACAGTGCTTCGCCAGGTCCTCACCGACGATCTGCGGCCAGCGCCCCATCACGCCGCCCACCGCGGCCGGCGTCTCCCAGCCGCGCTCGTCGATCAGACGGTTGATGGCGGCACCCAGCGCCATCGGGTCGCGCCCGTCAGCGCGCGCGCCAGAGCGCAGGCCGCCACGCCGCGCCTGCTTCTTCTGCTGCGCCGCGTCCCCACGCGCGCGTGCCTGCTCCTTCGCCGCCCGCAGCGCCACGCGCGCGAGGTCGACGCCCGACGGCTCGGCGCCCTTCTTCGGGCCCTCTCCGGTGGGCTGCTCGCTCATACGCGCTCCACAGTCCCGCCCGACACGGTGTACCGCGCCCCCGTCAGCACATGCGGCACGTCGTCGTCGACCGCGGCGGTCACCAGCACCTGCTCACCCGGCGCCACCAGCTCGGCCAGCCGCTCCCGGCGCCGGGCGTCCAACTCGGCGAACACATCGTCGAGAACGAGCACCGGCTCATTCCCCTCGGCCCGCAGCAGGTCGTACGACGCAAGCCGCAGCGCCAGCGCATACGACCAGGACTCGCCGTGCGACGCGTACCCCTTGGCGGGCAACTGACCGAGTTTGAGCAGCAGATCGTCCCGATGAGGACCTACGAGGGTGACGCCCCGCTCGATCTCCTGCTTACGGGCCTCGGCGAGCGCCGCCATCAGCTGCTCGAACAGATCGTCGCGCGTGTGCGCCTCGCCGGGCGCTGACGGCTTGTACTCCAGCGCGACCGGGCCGCCACCGGGGGCCAGTTGTTCGTACGCCTTGTCGGCCAGCGGCTGGATCGCGGCGACCAGATCGAGCCGCTGCGCGAGCAACTCGGCACCCACGCGCGCGAAATGCTGGTCCCACACGTCGAGGGTGGACAGGTCCGCCCCCACGCTCGAATCCGCTCGCGCGGGAGGTGCCCCCCTCCGGCCGCCGTGCCGCCGTGCCAGCGCGGCCGTCTTCAGCAGGGTGTTGCGCTGCTTCAGCACGCGCTCGTAGTCGGACCGGACGCCGGCCATGCGCGGGGAGCGGGCGGTGATCAGCTCGTCCAGGAACCGGCGCCGCTCACCGGGGTCGCCCTTCACCAGCGCGAGATCCTCCGGCGCGAACAGGACGGTACGGACGATGCCGAGCACATCACGGGGTCTGACCTGCGACGACCTGTTGACACGGGCACGGTTCGCCCGGCCGGGGTTCAGCTCCAGCTCGACCAGCTGCTGCCGCTCGCCCTGCTTGACCTGCGCCCGGATGACCGCCCGGTCGGCGCCCATGCGGACCAGGGGGGCGTCCGAGGCGACGCGATGGCTGCCGAGCGTGGCGAGATAGCCGACGGCCTCGACGAGGTTCGTCTTGCCCTGACCGTTCGGGCCGACGAAGGCGGTGACGCCCGGATCGAGCGGGACTTCGACCCGGGCGTACGAGCGGAAGTCGGCCAGCGACAGATGCGTCACGTGCATGGTCGGTCGCCGGCCTCCCCCAGCTTGTGGACTGCTGAGCAGCCCTGTGGATTACTTCGTCTCGACCGCGTGGCCGCCGAACTGGTTCCGCAGCGCCGCGATCATCTTCATCTGCGGAGAGTCCTCCTGGCGCGACGCGAACCGCGCGAAGAGGGAGGCCGTGATCGCGGGCAGCGGCACGGCGTTGTCGATGGCGGCTTCCACAGTCCAGCGTCCCTCGCCGGAGTCCTGTGCATAACCGCGCAGCTTGTCCAGGTGCTCGTCCTCGTCGAGGGCGTTCACCGCCAGGTCCAGCAGCCAGGAACGGATGACCGTGCCCTCCTGCCAGGAGCGGAAGACCTCGCGCACATCCGTCACGGAGTCGACCTTCTCCAGCAGCTCCCAGCCCTCGGCATAGGCCTGCATCATCGCGTACTCGATGCCGTTGTGGACCATCTTCGCGAAGTGGCCGGCGCCCACCTTGCCCGCGTGCACCGAGCCGAAGTCGCCCTCCGGCTTCAGGGCGTCGAAGACCGGCTGCACCTTGGCAACATTCTCCGCGTCGCCGCCGTACATCAGCGCATAGCCGTTCTCCAGGCCCCAGACACCGCCGGAGACACCACAGTCGACGAAGCCGATGCCCTTGGCGGCCAGCTCCTCGGCGTGCTTCTCGTCGTCCGTCCAACGGGAGTTCCCGCCGTCCACGACAACGTCACCGGGCTCCAGGAGCTCGGCGAGCTCGTCGACGGTCGACTGGGTGGCGGCACCGGCCGGCACCATCACCCACACGACGCGCGGACCCCTGAGCTTGCCCACAAGCTCTTCCAGGCTGTGGACATCCGCGAGGTCCGGGTTGCGGTCGTATCCGACGACGGTGTGGCCCGCGCGGCGGATCCGCTCGCGCATGTTGCCGCCCATCTTGCCGAGGCCGACGAGACCGAGCTCCATCAGTTGTTCCTTAGGTTGCTGTGGCGTGAGTGGCACCTTCGTACCCACGTCCGAGCCTAAACCCGGACGCTCACGCACACCTGTGGGCATACGCGCTCAAACGTACGCCCCGACCTGCAGGTTCTCTGGAGCGCGGTCAGCCGCTCAGACGCACAGGCATGATCAGGTACTTGTAGGCCTCGTCCGCCTCGGCGTCCACCGCGGGCTTGCCGCTGAGCAGCGCCGGCTTCGTGGACGTCGTGAAGGACAGCTGGGCCACCGGGGAGTCGATGGCGCTCAAGCCGTCCAGCAGGAACGTCGGGTTGAAGGCGATCGAGATGTCGTCGCCCTCCAGCTGGGCGTCCACCCTTTCCACAGCCTGTGCGTCGTCGCTGGAGCCGGCCTCCAGGATCAGCACGCCCTGCTCGAAGCTGAGCCGCACCGGGGTGTTCCGCTCGGCGACCAGGGCCACACGCTTGACGGCCTCCACGAAGGGGGCGGTCTCGATCACCGCGACGCTGTTGAACTCCGTCGGGAACAGGGTGCGGTACTTCGGCAGGTCGCCCTCGAGGAGACGCGTGGTCGTACGCCGGCCCGCGCCCTCGAAACCGATCAGGCCCTCGCCGGAGCCCGAGCCGGACAGCGCCAGCGTGACGCTGTCGCCGCTCGTGAGGGCCTTGGCGGTGTCCAGGAGCGTCTTGGCGGGGACCAGGGCGACCGCGGACGCCTCGGGGTTCTCCGGCTTCCACAGGAACTCACGGACCGCGAAGCGGTAACGGTCGGTGGACGCCAGCGTGACCGTGTCGCCCTCGATCTCGATGCGCACACCGGTGAGGACCGGCAGCGTGTCGTCACGGCCGGCCGCGATGGCCACCTGGGCGGCGGCGGAGGCGAAGACCTCGCCGGGGACCGTGCCCGTGGCGTTCGGCATCTGCGGCAGCGCCGGGTACTCCTCCACAGGCAGTGTGTGGAGGGTGAACCGCGAGGAGCCGCAGACCACCGTCGCACGTACACCGTCTGTGGAAATCTCCACCGGCCGGTTGGGGAGCGCGCGGCAGATGTCGGCGAGCAGACGGCCCGAGACGAGGACCGTGCCCTCCTCGTCGACCTCGGTCTCCACCGACACGCGTGCGGAGACCTCGTAGTCGAAGCTGGACAGGCTCAGCTGGCCTTCCTCGGCCTTCAGCAGGAGGCCGGCGAGGACCGGCGCCGGCGGGCGGGCCGGGAGGCTGCGCGCCGCCCAGGCCACGGCCTCCGCGAGTACGTCGCGTTCCACCCGGATCTTCACTGTTGCCGCCTCCTGCTGTTGCCGGCGCTTCTCGGCCTGCCTGGCTTCGTCGTCTGTCTCGGTGTCGTCGGTCCCTGTGAGGGGAAGGGCACCGGGGACCAGTCTGACGCACGGCACTGACAGTAGGTGCCTCTCGGGGTCAAGTCGTGACGAGGGGCAGCCGGGAGCCGGACGGCGAGTTGTGCACAGGACCCCCTTCGAAACGGATTCCCAGCTCTCTCTAGTCGGGAGTAGTAGTAGGGCCTGTGGAAACCGTGGATAACCCTGTTTTCCCAGCTCAGAGTGGAAATTTTGTCCACCGGCCCTGTGGGCGGAAGCAGTGGACAACTCAGGGTCTCTGTGGAGAACGGAAAGTTCTGCACACCCCATGCACAGCCTGAGGCGAGTTCTCCCCAGCGCCGTCCCCAGCTTTACCCGCCTTTCCCACAGCCCAACCCGGCACCTTCATGTGACGCCTTTCACTCGACTCGGTGAGGAGGCGCGTCGCGTTGCCGAACAGTGGACAGCGATGTGGAGAAGCTGGTGATCGCTGGGGACAACCGGCCTCAGCCTGTGGGTTGCCGGTGGACAACTTTCTGCACAGCCTGTGGATGATCTCGCTGTCCACAGGCTGTGGAGATCGTTCGTCCACCAATCCACAGCCACCTGACCTGGCCCGATGGTCTCCCGGCAGAGGGCTCTGTGGACACAGTCTGGACAACTTCCCAGTCCCCAGGGTGTGGACGGGAAAAAGTGACCAAATCTGTGGAGAGTGGCCGTAACACGGCCGCCAATCGAACAGCGGGCGCCCGCGGCATGACGAAGGGCGCCCTCCGGATCTCCTCCGGAGGGCGCCCTGGACGCCGTACGGCCGGCTTCGTCAGCCGTTCTTGATGCGGTTCGTGAGCTCGGTGACCTGGTTGTAGATGGAGCGCCGCTCGGCCATCAGATTGCGGATCTTGCGGTCGGCGTGCATCACCGTGGTGTGGTCGCGGCCGCCGAACAGCGCGCCGATCTTCGGCAGCGACAGGTCGGTCAGCTCGCGGCACAGGTACATGGCGATCTGCCGTGCGGTCACCAGCGCGCGCCCGCGGGAGGTGCCGCACAGGTCCTCGACGGTGAGCCCGAAGTAGTCCGCCGTCGCGCTCATGATGGCTGTCGAGGTGATCTCGGGGGCGGAGTCCTCGCCGCCGGGGATGAGGTCCTTGAGGACGATCTCCGTGAGGCCCAGGTCGACCGGCTGCCGGTTGAGCGACGCGAACGCCGTCACCCGGATCAGCGCGCCCTCCAGCTCGCGGATGTTGCGCGAGATCCGGGAGGCGATGAACTCCAGTACCTCCGGCGGGGCGTTGAGCTGTTCCTGGACCGCCTTCTTGCGGAGGATCGCGATGCGCGTCTCCAGTTCGGGCGGCTGGACGTCGGTGGTCAGACCCCACTCGAAACGGTTCCGCAGCCGGTCTTCCAGCGTGACCAGCTGCCTCGGCGGCCGGTCGGAGGAGAGCACGATCTGCTTGTTGGCGTTGTGGAGTGTGTTGAAGGTGTGGAAGAACTCCTCCTGCGTCGACTCCTTGTCCGCCAGGAACTGGATGTCGTCGACGAGCAGGATGTCCATCTCGCGGTAGCGCTTGCGGAAGCTGTCGCCCTTGCCGTCGCGGATGGAGTTGATGAACTCGTTGGTGAACTCCTCGGAGCTCACGTACCGCACGCGGGTGCCGGGGTAGAGGCTGCGCGCGTAGTGCCCGATCGCGTGCAGCAGGTGTGTCTTGCCGAGTCCCGACTCCCCGTAGATGAACAGCGGGTTGTACGCCTTGGCGGGTGCCTCGGCGACGGCGACCGCGGCCGCGTGCGCGAAGCGGTTGGAGGCGCCGATGACGAACGTGTCGAAGAGGTACTTCGGGTTGAGGCGGGCGGTCGGCTCCCCGGGGCCGGTGGCCGGCGCGGGCTGTGCGGCGAGCGGGCCGGGGGCGCCGGTGGTGGGCAGGACGGAGCCGACGGGGCCGCCGCGGTGCACATGTCCGGAGCCGGAGGACGCCTCGGGCAGATCGCGGCGGGCGTCGCGCTGGTCGTAGTCGGAGCGCGGCTTGTCGTAGTCGGGCCGCTGCTGGTCGTAGTCGCCGCGTTGGGAGTCGTAGGAGGGTCGCTCCATGGACTGCGGGCGGTAGTCCTGCGGGGGGCCGTAGGGGTCGCGGCTGTACGAGTCCTCGGACGGGGAGGCGTACGGGTCGCGCTCGGGGAAGCCGAGGCGCTGCTGCTGCCAGCTGTAGTCGTCCTGCTGGGGGCGCGGCCAGCCGCCGGGTTCGGGGCGCTGGTACTCGCTCGGGTAGGTGGGGCGGGCGGTGGGCAACTGGTCGCCGGGGCCATGCTGCTGGCGGTCGTCGGCGCGGTGGCGGCCGTAGCTCTCGTACGAGGGGAGCTCGGGCTCCTCGTAGCGCTGCTGGCGCTGCTGGGTGGGGGGTGCCGGTGGGGCGGGGGGTTCGCCGGCGGAGTCGTCGACTGTGATCGCGATGCGGATCGGGCGGCCGCATTCGCGGCTCAGGGTGTCGCTGACGATGGGGGCGAGGCGGCCTTCGAGTACGCCCTTCGCAAACTCGTTCGGTACGGCGAGCAGCGCGGTGTCGGCGACCAGCGCGAGGGGCTGACAGCGCCGGATCCAGTGTTCGTCCTTGCCCTCGACCCCCTGCCCGCGGCCTTCACCGAGGAGTTGCTCCAGTACTCGTGGCCACACTGCGGCAAGATCGGCAGGTACGTCAGCCACAGGGCACGCTCTCTCATGGGTCCCACGAACGTGTGGTTCGGGACGGGGTCGGGATTCAAATGGGGTGGGGCAGGTTCAAGGGAACGAATCGGAGTTCAGCCACGGTAGTCAGGGCGGCGGGTACGGTTCAAGTTGTTGTCCCCAGCCTGTGGACAGTGTCTCCTAGTGGCCCTTCGTTTGACCGGATGGCGTAGCCCCGCGTACCGTAACCAGGTCGAGTTGTCGATGGCTGCTGCCGCCTGCCTCCGATGGGCACAGATCGCGTCAGGTGATCGGGAAGCGGTGCACTCGGGCGTTAACGCGAGCTACTCGTGGGCGCACGGTGACAGCTAGGACGGCACCCCGCCACTACCGATTGATTTCTGGAGCCCCCGAGTGAGCAAGCGCACCTTCCAGCCGAACAACCGTCGTCGTGCGAAGACCCACGGCTTCCGCCTGCGGATGCGTACCCGCGCCGGCCGCGCGATTCTCGCGAACCGCCGCAGCAAGGGCCGCGCCAGCCTGTCCGCCTGATCCCGATCAGGTCATGACGTCGTGCTGCCTACCGAGCATCGGCTGAGGCGGCGCGAGGACTTCGCGACTGCGGTACGCCGAGGAAGCCGGGCTGGACGCCCGCTTCTCGTCGTCCATCTACGTAGCGGTGCAACGAACCCGCACGCGCCTGGGGAGAGCGCTCCCCCGACGCGTGCGGGTTTCGTCGTCAGCAAGGCCGTGGGTGGTGCTGTCATACGCAACAAGGTGAAGCGCAGGCTTCGCCATCTGATGCGTGACCGAGTCGACCAGCTGCCCCCCGGTAGCCTGGTAGTCGTACGAGCGCTGCCCGGTGCGGGCGACGCCGACCATGCACAGCTGGCCCGAGACCTGGATGCCGCTCTGCAGCGGCTGCTGGGAGGGGGCGCGCGATGAAGTACCCACTGCTGGCTCTGATCAAGCTGTATCAGTGGACGATCAGTCCGCTGCTCGGGCCGGTGTGCAAGTACTACCCGTCGTGCTCCCACTACGGCTTTACGGCCATTGACCGGCACGGTGCGATCAAGGGCACGGCGCTCACCGCCTGGCGCATCCTGCGGTGCAATCCGTGGTCGCTCGGCGGTGTGGACCATGTCCCGCCGCGCAAGCGCCCGCGGTGGCACGAGATGCTGCGCAACGCGTGGCGCGCACGCAAGGGCGGGCCCTCCGCCGCCGAAACGGCCATCGGGGAGAATTCTTCTTCGAGCCCGGCCGCAGAGACCCCGTCCCATGCCCAAGGAGCATGATTAGTGGACACGATTGCCAGCCTCTTCAGCTTCATCACGACACCCGTCTCCTGGGTCATTGTCCAGTTTCACACGGTGTACGGCGCCCTCTTCGGCGCTGACACCGGGTGGGCCTGGGGCCTGTCGATCGTGTCCCTGGTGATCCTGATCCGCATCTGCCTGATCCCGCTCTTCGTGAAGCAGATCAAGGCGACCCGGGCCATGCAGACGCTGCAGCCCGAGATGAAGAAGATCCAGGAGCGCTACAAGAACGACAAGCAGCGTCAGTCCGAAGAGATGATGAAGCTGTACAAGGAGACGGGCACCAACCCGCTCTCCTCGTGCCTTCCCATCCTCGCTCAGTCGCCGTTCTTCTTCGCGCTGTACCACGTCCTCAACAGCATCGCGTCGAACGACACCGTCGGCTTCATCAACACGAGCCTGCTGGAGAGCGCGCAGAAGGCGCATATCTTCGGTGCCCCGCTCGCGGCGAAGTTCACCGACAGCTCGGACAAGGTCGCGGCGCTCGACGCCTCGCTGACCAGCGTCCGGATCGTCACCGCGATCATGATCATCCTGATGTCGGCGTCGCAGTTCTACACGCAGCGTCAGCTGATGACGAAGAACGTCGACACCACGGTGAAGACGCCGTTCATGCAGCAGCAGAAGATGCTGATGTACGTCTTCCCCATCATGTTCGCCGTCTTCGGTATCAACTTCCCGGTCGGTGTCCTCGTCTACTGGCTGACCACCAACGTGTGGACCATGGGCCAGCAGATGTACGTCATCCACAACAACCCGACCCCGGGTTCCAAGGCCCAGGCCGCTTACCTGGAGCGCTTGTTCAAGCACGTCACGCACCACGGCAAGACGCGTGGCCGTGGTGAGAAGGCCGTCGTCAAGGCCATCGTGGCCAAGGGACGCGACCGCAACGAGTTCGAGCGCAAGTTCATCAACGGTCTGAACAAGTCGGGCCTCGTGGCCCAGGCCGACGGCACCGTGGCGAAGGGCGAGGCCCAGGCCGTCGAGGCCGAGGACGGTACGACGACGGCGACCGGCGCTCCCAAGCGTCAGCAGCCCAAGCGGCAGAGCAAGTCGCAGCGCCAGTCCGGCGGTCCCAAGGGGGCCGGCGACGCCTCGTCGTCGACGCCCACGTCGCTGACCAAGTCCGACGAGCCCGAGGACGCCAAGCCCGCCGCCAAGAAGCAGGGCCCCGGCACCCGCAGCAAGGCCCAGTCCGGACAGCGCAAGGGCCCGCAGCGGCCCAAGTCCCCGTCCAAGAAGTAAGAAGGAGTCCATCCCGTGACGGAAGGCACCACCTCCGCCGCTGCCGAGGGTGCAGACACCCTGACCCGCCTGGAGCAGGAGGGCGAGATCGCGGCGGACTACCTCGAGGGTCTGCTCGACATCGCCGATCTCGACGGCGACATCGACATGGACGTCGAGGCCGATCGCGCCGCTGTCTCGATCATCAGTGACGCGGGCGGCCGAGATCTGCAGAAGCTGGTCGGGCGGGACGGCGAGGTGCTCGAGGCGCTCCAGGAGCTCACGCGCCTGGCCGTGCACCGGGAGACCGGGGACCGCAGCCGGCTGATGCTGGACATCGCGGGCTACCGCGCCAAGAAGCGCGCCGAGCTCTCCGAGCTGGGGGCCAAGGCCGCTGCCGAGGTGAAGAGCAGCGGTGAGCCGGTGAAGCTGAAGCCGATGACGCCGTTCGAGCGCAAGGTCGTGCACGACGCGGTCAAGTCCGCGGGTCTGCGCAGCGAGTCCGAGGGCGAGGAGCCGCAGCGCTTCGTCGTTGTGCTTCCGGCCTGATCGGTCCGTACGTTCCTCCGGCCCCGTCTGTTGCGCAGACGGGGCCGAACTTTGTCAGCCTGATAGTTCTGGTGGTTCTCGTGACCGGCGCCGGGTCGCCGGCGCGGTACGGAAGGACGGTCCCCGTGACGGAGGCAGCGGAGCTTCCCCCTGCGCCCGAGCAGGCACGCGAGGTGTTCGGCGATCGCTTCGCGGATGCGGTCCGCTATGCGGAGCTGCTCGCCGAGACGGGCGTGCAGCGTGGCCTGATCGGCCCGCGTGAGGTGCCCCGACTGTGGGAGCGGCATCTGCTGAACTGCGCGGTGCTCTCGGAGGTCGTGCCCGAGGGTGTGACCGTGTGCGATGTGGGCTCGGGTGCCGGCCTGCCCGGGATTCCCCTGGCACTGGTCCGGGAGGACCTGAAGATCACTCTTCTTGAGCCGCTGCTGCGGCGTACGAACTTTCTGACCGAGGTTGTGGAGCTGCTGGGCCTGGACCATGTGACGGTCGTGCGCGGCCGGGCCGAGGAGGTCATGGGGAAGCTGCCGCCGGTGCACGTCGTGACCGCGCGCGCCGTCGCTCCACTGGACCGGCTGGCCACCTGGGGCATCCCGCTGCTGCGCCCGTACGGCGAGATGCTCGCGCTCAAGGGGGACACCGCGGAGGAGGAGCTGAAGAGCGCGGCGACCGCGCTGAGCAAGCTCGGTGCGGTGGAGACGTCCATCCTTCATGTCGGTGAGGGCGTCGTGGACCCGTTGTCGACGGTCGTCCGGGTCGAGGTCGGGGAGAGCCCGGGCGGTGTGCGCTTCGCGGCGAAGCGGGCGAAGGCGGCTCGGACGGGTCGGACGCGCAGGCGGCGCTGATCCGTCCTGGCGGCGAGACGTACTCCACACAAGCTGCCAAACCAATGCATGCCGGAGTGTCGCGACAGTTCGGCCGCAGTAGCTGTGCATCGTGTTTCACGTGAAACGTCGCTCACTGCTGCACGGCATCATCAGCCGGGGCCGGGCCGCGGCCGAACCCCGCGACCGAAAGCCTCTCGGGTCACTCGGAGAGGTAACGGAGTTGTCCACAGAGGTGGATTTCTCCACAGAACACCAGGCCTCACTGGTTCACGACCCCGAAGGCATGGGAGGCTCTGTTCATTGCGAGCCTGAAGTCGAGGAGAGTGAATCCTTGCGGTCCGACGCCAACATCGCGGGACCGATGACCGATCCGGTCCCCGGTCCCCGTACCGAGTCGATGGGGGAGGATGTTTCACGTGAAACACCGCCCCCGATGGACGACACTCCCATCGGTCGTGCTGCCCAACTGGCGGTGGAAGCTCTGGGGCGCGCCGGCGAGGGGCTGCCACGGCCCGAGCAGACGCGCGTCATGGTGGTCGCCAACCAGAAGGGCGGCGTGGGCAAGACCACGACGACGGTCAACCTCGCCGCTTCGCTGGCTCTGCACGGCGGCCGTGTCCTGGTGATCGACCTCGACCCGCAGGGCAATGCGTCCACTGCCCTGGGCATCGACCACCACGCCGAAGTCCCATCGATCTACGACGTACTGATCGACAGCAAGCCGCTGGCGGAAGTCGTCCAGCCGGTCCCGGATGTCGAAGGGCTCTTCTGTGCGCCCGCCACGATCGATCTCGCCGGTGCGGAGATCGAGCTGGTGTCCCTGGTGGCGCGTGAGAGCCGGTTGCAGCGGGCGATCCAGGCGTACGAGCACCCGCTGGACTACATCCTCATCGACTGCCCGCCCTCGCTCGGCCTGCTGACGGTCAACGCGCTGGTGGCCGGGCAGGAGGTCCTCATCCCGATCCAGTGCGAGTACTACGCGCTGGAGGGCTTGGGCCAGCTGCTGCGCAACGTCGACCTGGTGCGGGGGCACCTCAACCCCGCCCTGCATGTGTCGACGATCCTGCTCACCATGTACGACGGCCGGACGCGTCTTGCGTCCCAGGTCGCGGAAGAGGTGCGCACCCACTTCGGCGACGAGGTGTTGCGGACGAGCATTCCCCGCTCGGTTCGTATCTCCGAGGCGCCGAGCTATGGCCAGACGGTGCTGACCTACGATCCAGGATCGAGCGGTGCCCTGTCCTATCTTGAGGCGGCACGAGAAATTGCGCTGAAGGGGGTTGGCGTCAGCTACGACGCGACCCAGGCGCACATCGGCGCACAGAGTGACCCGAGCATGGTGGAGGGGATGCAGTGAGCGAGCGACGGAGGGGTTTGGGCCGTGGTCTCGGCGCACTGATCCCCGCAGCTTCGACCGAGAGGACTGTGGCTCCGGCCGCGGTGGGGGGCGCTGCTTCCGCGTCCTCGCCCGGCGTGCCGGTGCTGACCGAGCGCGGGGTGGCCGCGGCGAAGGTGGCCACGCTGCCGCCTGTTTCACATGAAACCGAGGAGCCATCGGTGAACGGCGCCGGGGAGACCCCTGCGTCTCCCGTCGGCGCCCACTTCGCCGAGCTTCCCCTCGACTCCATCAAGCCGAACCCTCGCCAGCCGCGTGAGGTCTTCGACGAGGACGCCCTGCAGGAGCTCGTCACCTCCATCAAGGAGGTCGGTCTGCTCCAGCCGGTCGTCGTTCGGCAGCTGGGCCCCGGGCACTACGAGCTCATCATGGGCGAGCGGCGCTGGCGGGCCTGCCGTGAGGCCGGGCTGGAGGCGATCCCGGCGATCGTGCGGGCGACGGACGACGAGAAGCTCCTCCTGGACGCCCTCCTGGAGAACCTCCACCGCGCTCAGCTGAACCCGCTGGAAGAGGCCGCCGCCTACGACCAGTTGCTGAAGGACTTCAACTGCACGCACGACCAGCTGGCGGACCGCATCGGCCGGTCCCGTCCGCAGGTCTCCAACACACTGCGGCTGCTGAAGCTCTCCCCGTCGGTGCAACGCCGGGTGGCCGCCGGAGTGCTCTCCGCCGGGCACGCCCGGGCATTGCTCTCCGTCGATGACTCGGAGGAGCAGGACCGGCTGGCCCACCGCATCGTGGCCGAGGGGCTCTCGGTGCGGGCCGTCGAGGAGATCGTGACCCTGATGGGCTCCCGCCCGCAGACGAGCCAGCGTGCCAAGGGACCGCGGGCCGGCACCCGGGTCTCCCCGGCGCTGACCGACCTCGCGACCCGTCTCTCGGACCGCTTCGAGACGCGGGTGAAGGTCGAGCTGGGCCAGAAGAAGGGCAAGATCACGGTCGAGTTCGCCTCCCCGGAGGACCTCGAGCGGATCCTCAACTCACTCGCCCCGGGCGAGAAGCTGGCCCTCCAGAAGAGCCTTCTGGACGACGACGCGGAGGAGACCGAGGCCTGAGCCTCCGGTCGGCCGGGCGGGGCGGGCCGTATCCCGTGTGTACCGGGACACGGCCCGCTCTTTGCTTTCTGGCGGTATCGAGGGAATCGCATCGTGGATACGATGCGTTCGGGTATGGCGCATCCACCTGGCAGAACCTCTTAAGGGGAGGCGGGGGTCATGCGAACGGTGAGCCGGACCGGACTGGTGAGCGCGGGCCTCGGCCTGGGCGCGGTCGGCGGGTTCGTCGGCAGCCTGCTCAGGGAACGGAGTGCCCTGACAGCCGCCCGCGACGCCGCGGGCGAAGGAAGCGAGGAACAGCCTTCATGGGGCGCCGGCTCGTACCGCTCACGCTGGACAACCTTCAGGACCTTCCCAAGCGCTGTCGCACATGTGTCTTCTGGGAGTTGGACCCAGTCAGTGGCGAAGCCGCGGTAAAGGCGGGCACGCCCGCGCTGGAGAAGGAGGCCTGGATCTCTGCCGTCCTGCTGGACTGGGGATCCTGCGGCCGGGTCGTCTACGTCGACGACGTGCCCGTGGGCTTCGTGCTGTACGCGCCTCCCGCCTATGTGCCGCGCTCCACGGCGTTCCCCACGAGCCCCGTTCCCCCGGACGCGGTACAGCTGATGACGAGCTTCATCATGCCGGGATACCAGGGCCAGGGGCTGGGCCGGGTGATGGTCCAGACGGTCGCCAAGGATCTGCTCCGGCGGGGCTTCAAGGCCATTGAGGCCTTCGGCGACGCCCGCTGGAAGGAGCCCGCCTGTGTACTGCCGGCCGACCATCTGCTGGCGGTCGGCTTCAAGACGGTGCGGCCTCACCCCAGGTACCCGCGACTGCGGCTGGAGCTGCGGACGACGCTCTCCTGGAAGGAAGACGTGGAGATGGCGCTCGACCGGCTGCTGGGGGCCGTACAGAAGGAACCGGCGCTGCGGCCGCTGTGACGGACATGCGAGTGGGCCGGCCTTTCGGGTCGGCCCACTCGTGTTTCACGTGAAACAAGTGCCGCCGGTTCGGCGGCGATGCCGTTACTCGGCGATGAAGTCCTCGAGGTCGCGGACGATCGCGGCCTTCGGCTTCGCACCAACGATGGTCTTGGCGACCTCGCCGTTCTGGTAGACGTTCAGCGTCGGGATGGACATGACGCCGTACTTGGCGGCCGTACCCGGGTTCTCGTCGATGTTCAGCTTGACGATCTCGATCTTGTCGCCGTACTCGGCGGCGATCGCCTCGAGGGACGGCGCGATCTGGCGGCACGGACCGCACCAGGCGGCCCAGAAGTCCACCAGGACGGGCTTGTCGCTCTTGAGGACGTCCTGCTCGAAGGAGTCGTCGGTCACATTCTTCAGGGTGCCGGCCACGGCGGGCTCCTTAACTCTTGGTGCGTGGGGCGGATGGGGGGTCAGACAGAGGTCTTCTCGGGCTCGGCCTTCTCCTCGTCCGCGAGGGCGGCGAGGAAACGCTCTGCGTCGAGAGCGGCGGAGCAGCCGGTGCCGGCCGCGGTGATCGCCTGCCGGTAGGTGTGGTCGACCACGTCACCGGCACCGAAGACACCGGTCAGGTTGGTGCGGGTGGAGGGGGCGTCGACCTTGAGGTAGCCCTCCTCGTCCAGCTCCAGCTGGCCCTTGAACAGCTCGGTGCGCGGGTCGTGGCCAATCGCGATGAACAGGCCGGTGACCGCCAGGTCGGCGAGCTCGCCGGTCTTGACGTTGCGCAGCTTCAGGCCCGAGAGCTTCTGGTCGCCCTGCACCTCGGCGACCTCGCTGTCCCAGACGAACTTGATCTTCGGGTCGGCGAACGCGCGGTCCTGCATCGCCTTGGAGGCGCGCAGGGTGTCACGGCGGTGGACGATCGTCACGGACTTGGCGAAGCGGGAGAGGAAGGTGGCCTCCTCCATCGCGGTGTCGCCGCCACCGATGACGGCGATGTCCTGGTCCTTGAAGAAGAAGCCGTCGCAGGTGGCGCACCAGGAGACGCCGCGGCCGGAGAGCGCGTCCTCGTTCGGCAGGCCGAGCTTGCGGTGCTGCGAGCCGGTCGCGACGATGACGGCCTTCGCCCGGTGGACTGTGCCCGCGGTGTCGGTGACGGTCTTGATCTCACCGGTCAGATCGGCGTTGACGATATCGTCCGGAATGAGTTCGGCTCCGAAGCGCTCGGACTGGGCGCGCATGTTGTCCATGAGCTCGGGGCCCATGATGCCGTCCTGGAAGCCGGGGAAGTTCTCCACCTCGGTGGTGTTCATCAGCGCGCCGCCGGCGGTGACGGCGCCCTCGAACACCAGCGGCTTCAGCGACGCGCGCGCGGTGTAGAGCGCCGCCGTGTAGCCGGCGGGCCCGGAGCCGATGATGATCACGTTTCGGACGTCGCTCACGGCTTGTTTCCTCGTCTCTGGACTGCGTCGTTCGACCGGTGGGAGCCCCTTTCAGAACTCTCACCCCACCCAACGGATCCTAAGGGGCGCGCATTCCCACTGTGTCCGGGCACACGGAGCCCTCACCGAGTCCGATGGCAGGGGTGTGCGAGACCGTACGGGACACCGTGCGGGACGGAGACGAAGCGTCCGAGCTCAGGAGCGGTTGTAGGTGTGAGTCAGCAGCACCTTGGCCGTCGTAGACGACTCTTCCTTGGTGCAGGCCGCGTCCACGATGTAGGCGGTGACCCGGGAATCGTCGGAGACGGCGGGCAGCACCACGAGCAGGGCGTCGGTCTCCTTGTAGGTGCCCTCCTTGGTAGCGAGTGCCGTCTTGGCGTCGTTGCGGCCGATGCCCTTCTGGACGCACTCAGGAACCGTGGGCACATTGAAGACGCGGTTCTCGGAGTTCGGGACCGACTCGACGCCGATGCCGCTGCGCGGCGGACGGGAACCGTCGGCGGCGCCGTCGCTCCCGGCAAGGAGGTCGGCGACCTGCTTCTCCAGGTTGCCCTCGGAGAAGGTGTCCGCGGCTGAGGGATGGGACGGGGTGCCGTCATTGAGCGAGGACATCAGTACGGAGCCGAGCCCGATGGCGGCGGCCGTGAAAACGGCGCCCAGAACGGCGACCCTGCGGCGCCCGCCCCTCTTGCGGTCCTTGCGGCCGGGGCCGGTGGTCGAGGTGCGGGCGTGGCCGACGGGACGGTCCGCCGCTGTCGATGTTTCACGTGAAACATGACCGTCGTCGTCCGCGTCGGTCCCCGACCGGGATGCGCTGACGAGTGCGGGTGCGTCCGCCTCGTCGGGTGCCGTGGCGTTCAGGAGGGCCTCGGCGGCGAGGGCGGCGTCGATCCGCCCTACGACATCGGCGGGCATGCGGGGCGGTCCCGGGAGGGTGCCGAGTAGTCCCCGGATCTCCTCCAGCGAGGAGTGGACGTCCGCGCACAGCTCGCACTCGTCCAGATGCCGCCGTACGTCCGTGGTCCGGGACGGGGAGAGCAGGCCCTCGGTGAGATCGGAGATCTCCGCGACGTCCGGGTGCCCGGCCGTGTCCGTCGTGGATGTCACGCTCGCCCACCTCCGCCCTTCACAGCAGCTGAATCGCTTGGCCCGGTATCGCGTGTGCCCGCGTCGTGCGGTCCCGCTGCCGGTGGGACGGATGTCCCCTGCGTCCGGTTCCGCCCTGCGCCCGGTTCTCTGCCGTCGCCGGTGTTTTCCGGCCGCAGATGCGTCAGGAGCGGCACGAGTCTGGCCCTGCCGCGTGCACAGCGGCTCTTCACCGTCCCGGTCGGAACGTCGAGGATGCGGGCCGCTTCGGCGACCGGGTATCCCTGCATATCCACCAGCACGAGGGCGGCCCGCTGGTCCGGCGGCAGCGTGCCGAGTGCCTCCAGCAGCTGGCGGTGCAGATCATTGCGCTCTGCCGGCGCCGACGCCGACTCGTGTGGCTCCAGTAGCTGTTCCAGACGCTCGGTGTCGTCGACGGGGGAGGTCTTCCGGGAAGCCGCCTTGCGGGCGCGGTCCAGACAGGCGTTCACCGTGATCCGGTGCAGCCACGTCGTGACGGCCGACTGGCCGCGGAAGGTGTGGGCGGCACGGTAGGCGGAGACAAGGGCGTCCTGGACGGCGTCAGCGGCCTCCTCGCGGTCGCCGAGGGTCCGAAGGGCCACCGCCCAGAGCCGGTCCCGGTGCCGCCGTACGAGCTCAGCGAAGGCGTCGGGATCACCCTCCACATGGCGAGCTAGGAGGTCCCGATCGCTCGTGTCGCCGTAAGCGGTGTCATCTGCCATCGGGCCCCCTCCCTCGTCCTTAGCTGGTCACCTTGATGTCCGCCACCCGGCCCCGCCACTCACCGTCGATCTGCGGCAGTTTGGTCAGCCAGACCAGAAGGTAGCGGGACTTGAGGGACTCGTCGGGGCTGAGAGTCACGCTCGTGCCGGAGCCCTCGGTGACCTTGGTGTAGGCGTCGAAGGACGTGGGCTGCGAACTCGCGTCACCGGAAGCGGCGAGGAGCTCGACGGACGTGTCCCCCACGAAGGAAACGGTCACCTTCCCGACCTCATGGACCTTGCCGAGATCGAGGATGACACCGACGCCGGACTTCAGCCGGCCGAAGTCGGCACTCAGGTAGTAGTCCGTCTGCCAGTACGTGCTGGGCGAGTTGTCGTAGACCTTGTCTATGTCGCCCGGCTTCTCTTCGCCGTCGCCGCCCGGGTCGAAGTCGTGAGCACTGCTGATGGCGATCGGAGTGCTGGCCGGCGGCGTCGGCTTCTTGTCGTCGCCGTCCGGCGTCTGGGTCTGGTTCGTGTCGTCGGACTTGTTGCCCTGGTCCATGAGGGCGTCCGCGAGCTGCCAGCTGCCCAGGCCCAGCGCGGCGATCAGGAGGGCGGAGACAGCCCACTTGAGCGCCTTGCCGGTACGGCTCTGCAGCGGGGGCGGCGGGGCCGGCACCGAGTGCGTGGCACCCGGATGCGGCGCGGGGCGGCCGTACGTGCCCTGCTGGTACGTCGTGCGCTGGTACTCCGGCGGGGCGGTGAACGCGGGCTCCGGCGGGCGGATGCGGGGCATCTCGCCGATCGCCCTCACCAGCTCCTCCGGCGTCGTGCACGCGGACTCGTGCCGGGACGCGGTCGCGCCGTCGTTGACGAGGGCGCGCATGGCGAGCTCGGACAGACCGCGGTGGACGCCCGCGCGCACCTGGTCGGGGGCGATCAGACCGACGTCCTTGGGCAGCCCGGACAGGCCGTAGGCGTCACTCTCGTACGGCCACCGCTGGGTCAGCGCGGCGTACAGCAGGGCGCCGACGGCCTCCGTGTCGGTGCGCTGGGGGGTGTCCGAGCTGATGCCGCGCAGCGCGGCGTTCACGGCGAGGCCGCGGATGCGCCACTGACCGCTGGAGGTACGCAGCACCGCGTTGGGGTTCAGACGTAGATGGGCCAGGCCTTCGCGATGGGCGGCGGCCATGGCGGCGGAGATCTGGCTGACCATCTGGTAGGCGTCGTGCGGCTCCAGCGGCCCGGGGGCGAGCAGCGCGGTCAGCTCGACGGCGTCGGGCAGCCACTCGTGGACGACATAGACGAGGTCGTTCTCCTCGACGGCGTCCAGGACCTGCACGAAGCGGGGATCGCCGAGCAGGGCGGAGGAACGCGCCGCGGCCAGCACGGAACGGGCCCGCGCGTGGTCGGCCGGCAGGACATGGACGCCCACGGCACGACGAAGCTTCTCGTCGACCGCACGCCAACTGCTGAAACCGTCCAGACGGGTGACGCACTCCTCGAGGCGATAGCGTCTGGCGAGCTTGTGGCCGCTGTGCAGTTCAGGCGGTGAGGCCTTCCCGGGACCTTCGGTCCCGCCACTCCCCTGTGCCTCGTCGATGTCCGTGTCCCGCTCCCGGTTCTGGGCCACCCCGTCGGCCGTGGACTGGTCCGCCTCTGCGGTCAGCGGCTCGTCGCCGCTGTTGTCTGCCACGTCGACGGCAGCCGTGCTCCGTTCCGCCACCGTCGTTCCCTGCCTCCCCATTCGTTGCACGCTCTCCGACGCCGAAACCAATTGTGCCCACAGTCCGCCGCTATGCACGACACACGATGGCGGACGATGGTTGTGCGCGTACCCCCGCTTCAGCGCCCCAGACGCCCGCGGACCATGCCGACCAGCGAGTTGAGTTCCTCGATGCGCATCTTGCGGGCGGCGACGAAGAAGATCCCGAGCAGCACGGCTCCGCCGACGAGCAGCGCCGCGAAGGACCCGGCCACACCCTGGCCGAGCGTGCGGCCGATGCCGTAGCAGACCACGCCACTGAGGAACGCCGCCGGCACCGAGGCGATGCACAGCCTGGCGTACGTCCGCATCACGCGGGCACCGTCCAAGTCGCCGCCGAGACGTTTGCGCAGCCGACGCCAGGCGATACCGACGCCGATGGCGTAGGCCAGGCCGTACGAGGCCGCCATGCCGACCACCGCCCAGCGGGCCGGCAGGACGAAGTAGCAGACGGCCGAGGCGGCCGCGTTGCCGGACGCCACGATGACCGTGTTGTAGAAGGGCGTGCGGGTGTCCTCGTAGGCGTAGAAGGCACGCAGGACGACGTACTGCACGGAATACGGGATGAGGCCGAGGCCGAAGGCCATCAGCATGAAGCCCATGTTCGTGGCCTGGTCGGCGCCCGAGGAACCGAAGATCAGGGTGCACATCGGGATGCCGAGGGCGACGAACCCGAACGCGATCGGCACGATCGCGACGGCCGTCGTGCGCAGGCCCTGGGAGATGTCGTCACGGACGGCGCCGCCGTCGTCCTCCGCGGCCGAGCGGGAGATGCGCGGCAGCAGAGCGGCCATGAGGGAGACGGTGATGATGGCCTGCGGCAGGCCCCAGATCAGCTGGGCGTTGGCGTAGGCGGCGAAACCGGTGCCGTCGACGCCGGAGTCGACGCCGGACGCGGTGGACAGCTGAGTGACCACCAGCGCACCCGCCTGGTTGGCCAGGACGAACAGGATCGTCCACTTGGCGAGCATCGCGGCCTTGCCGAGGCCGTGGCCCTTCCAGTCGAAGCGCGGCCGCACCCGGAAACCGGCCTCCCGCAGATACGGGATCATCGCCAGCGCCTGCACGACCATGCCGAGCAGGATGCCGACGCCGAGGAGCTGCAGGCCCTCCGGCGGGATGTTGGTGACCTGCATGCCGGAGTGCTCCGCGGTGCCGTACACCCAGAGGAACATGCCGAGTGTCACGATGATGACGATGTTGTTCAGGACCGGCGTCCACATCATCGCGCCGAAACTGCCGCGGGCGTTGAGGATCTGCCCCATCACCACGTGCACGCCCATGAAGAAGATCGAGGGCAGGAAGTAGCGGGTGAAGGTGACGGCGACCTCGTTGGCCTGGGGGTCGCTGGCGACGGGGTTGGCCAGCATGCGCACCAGGAGCGGCGCGGCGAACATCGCGAGCGCGGTGAGCGCGGCGAGCGCCACCATGACGAGCGTCAGCAGCCGGTTGGCGTACGCCGCACCGCCGTCCTCGTCGTCCTTCATCGCGCGCACGAGCTGCGGCACGAAGACGGAGTTGAGACCACCACCCACGGTCAGGATGTAGATCATCGTCGGCAGCTGGTAGGCGACCTGGAAGGAGTCGCCCAGGAGGGCGAGCCCCAGCGCCGAGACGATCATCGCGGAGCGGATGAACCCGGTGAGCCGGGACACCATCGTGCCCGCCGCCATCACGGCGCTCGACTTCAGCAGGCCCGAGGCCCGGCCGCCCTTCTTGGCGGCGGGGGCAGGAGCCGGTGCTGCGGGCTCGGGTGCGGGCGGGGGCGGCACTGGCGCCTGGTACTGACCTGCGGGCGGTGCCGGGGAGGACGGGGCCGGGACCGACGGGGACTCGTACGGCGGGCGGGTGCCCTGCTGCTGGTCGCGGAAGAGGTGCGCGAAGGCGTCGGGCTCGTGGCGCTCGTCGGCGGAGTGGGTGACCAGGTCATCGACGCCCACGTACTGGGTCGTGCGCGGGTCGTCTCCGTACGGCAGGTACTGGGTCGGGCCCTCCGGCTCGGGCGCCGGGGTCTGCGCCCACACCTGCGGGTCGGGGGCGTACGGCGGCTGCTGCGGCTGAGCGTAGAGCGGCTGCTGCGGCTGGTAGGTGCCCGGGGGCGGCGGCGGGTGCGCGGCACGGTCGTAGAGCGCCTCGGCGACCGGGTCCTGGGCGGAGATGTCCTGGGCCCGGTAGGGGTCCTGGTCGTAGGCGTCCTGGAGATACATGTCCGCGGGAGGCTGCGGCGGCACCTGACCGTGCCCGGGCGGCGGGCCCTCGGGGTGGCCCGAGCTGCCCGCGGCCCGGCCGCGGTCACCGTCGTACGGCGCGTTCATGGTTACCCCACCTCATCGTCCCGGGCCCACCGGCCACGACATCGCTCAACGGTCCACTCTCTCACCCGTGCCGGACGGGTCGGCGCTTTCCGCTGCGGTGTCCGGCGTCGGATCACTCGGCTGCTCCGGGGCGTCTGCCCGGGAGCCGGTACCGGACTCTTCCTCGAGACGCTCCTCGGGGCCCCGCGGGTTCTCCGGGCCGTCGGCCGACTCGTCCGTCCCGTCAGGACTGTCCTCCGCTGCCTTCCTGGCCGCCGCGCGCCTGCGCTGCGTGTACATACGGAAGCCGGCCAGGACGAGCAGGAGGAAACCGCCGCCGATGACCAGCATCACGGTGGCCGTGACATCGGTGACCCGCACATCGAAGGTGACGGCGGTGCCGTACTTCTGGCCGTCCTCCGTGTACAGCTGGGCGACCACCGTCTCCTTGCCGTTGGCGATGGCCGTCGTGGTGAACTTCACCGTCTGGCTGTGCCCGCCGGAGACCTCGACCTGCTGCTCGTCGTACTCCTTGCCGCCGATCTCGAGGCGCTTCGGGCTGAGCGAGGTCAGCCGCAGCACCAGGTGGTCGACTCCCTGCACCAGGTTGTTCTGCACGGTGACGGGGATCGTGGCGCTGCGGCCGGAGAGCTTGGTCTCGGACTTCTGGATCAGTCCGACCCGGCCGGTCAGGGAGTTGAGGTGCGACTCCACGCCGTCGCGGTAGTCAGTCGCCTCGGTGCCGCGGCCGCGCCACGAGGCGGACATCTCGCGGTTCATGGCCCGCCCGAAGGGGGTCACCACGCGGGACCCGTCGCTGAGGATCACCTCGAAGTGGTCGAGCTTGCCCTGCGTGGCCGCGATCTGCTGGAAGGCCGGCTTCGACAGCTCCTGCTTACGGAGCGAGGAGGGGTACGCCGACGCCGACGGGACCTTAGTGGTGGCGCCCGCGTCCGGCTTGGCCGCGGCGGTGGCCGTGAGCTCCTGGGACTGGGACCAGGTGCCGCCCTGCAGGGCCGTCACGGCCTCGGCCAGTGCCTGGGCCTGGCTGACCGTCGGCATGCGCTGCGGGGCGACCACGATGCTGCGCTGCTTGCCCGTCTGGAGGTTGAGGGACAGGCTCTGGGCCAGGAACCGCTGGACGGCGAGGGTCGTGGAGGACGCCTTCGTCAGGTTGCCCTGGAACACCGTCGACATCCGCGAGTCCGCCACCACCGCCGTCGTGCCGCCGCCGATGGGGCGCGCCGCGGAGGGCGTGTACGGCAGGCCGCCGGTCTCCTGCAGGCTGTCGCTGCGGGCGATCACCTTGTCCGCGCCGGCGGAGGTGGCGACCTTGACGATCGACGGGTCGACGGCGCCGTTCACCGGCCAGGCGAAGTCGGTGACCGGCTTCACGTGCAGGATCGGCCCGACGGTGTTGTCGACGACATCGGTGGCTTCCTTGAAGTGGCTCAGCGAGCCGGTGACCCCCGTGCCGTTGTGGGCGAGGGAGGCCAGGTCGGGGTCGGAGAACGGGAGGGCGACGACCTCCTTGTCCTGCACCGCCTCCTGCAGGTCGGCGAGCCATCGTTTGGCGATCGCCTGATGGGTGCCCGCTGTGGTGGCGGTGCCCTCGCCCTGCACCTGGTAGCTGCGCGTCATCGCGTCGGCGGAGGCCAGCAGGTCCGGGTCGACCACCCAGGTGACGTCGAGTCCCCGGCCCAGCGACACGAGCTGCTCCAGGCGGCCGCCCGGGGCGATCTCCTTGGCGAGGTCGTCGTCGCGAAAGACCGGCGTCTGCGACTCGTCGGACCCGGTCTGCGCCGTCATGTGGACCGTGGAGATCAGCGGCCACAGGACCGTCGTCCGCGTCCTGGTGTCGGCCTCGTCGGGCTGCCACGGCAGGAAGGTGCGCTGGATGCCGAGGACCTGTTCCCACGGCTGCGCGGACGTCTCGCCGGACAGTGAGACGGCGAACTGGTAGACGCCGTCCGCGCCGAGGTCCAGCTCGTCGACCGGTATCGCGATGCTGAAGCGCTCGGAGACGCCTGGGGTGAGTTTGGCGAACTCCTCGACGTACTTCCCACCGACCGGTGCCCCGTTGGCGCCCTGCTGGGAGCCGGTGAGTTTGGCGGCGCTGTCGATGGCCGAGCGGGTGGTGAGCGGGAGCCCCACCCGGAGGTCCACGTGGGCGTCGGTGACGGTCTGCTTGCCGTTGTTGGTCACCGTGCCGGACACGGTCAGCGTGTCGCCGTCCGTGGGGACACTGGGAGTGAGCGAGTCGACGGCGACGGACACCGTGCTCGAGCCGGAGGCGGCCGCTGCGGGCGTGGCGGGCAGCTGGCACAGGCCGGCCAGCAGGGGCGCCCCGGCAAGCAGTGCCCCGGTGCGCCGCAGCCACCGGCGGGCAGGTGAGGGACTCATCCCCTGGAAGTCTGCCGCCTCGGCCACGCGCTCGCCCGTCCCTCGTCGTCGTCAGTGGTCGTCGGAATGTGCGTCCACGCATGGTAACGATGCGCGCTGAGCGGAAGTGCCGCGGACTGCTCCACAAGATCGGCCGACGGTGACGGGCTGCCCGGAATGTGCCCCTATAAAGGGGAGTGCTTCCGCACGTCTCCGGAATGGTCCTTGTGTACGTACTGGCAGAGCTGTCTGCACGTTTAATGGAGGCGCTTACGGCCGCCCGGGCCACGTACCCTCTTCTGTTGTGCCGAACGTCAATGAAGAGACCTCCAGTGCCCTGAGCCAGGTGCAGCACCGCGCGGTGAGTGAACTGCTGCGGGTCGCCCCTGTCGCCGACGACCTCGCCCGCCGCTTCCAGGAGGCCGGGTTCTCACTCGCCCTGGTCGGCGGGTCGGTCCGGGACGCGCTGCTCGGCCGACTCGGCAATGACCTGGACTTCACGACGGACGCCCGCCCCGAGGACGTACTGAAGATCGTCCGCCCATGGGCCGACGCCGTGTGGGAGGTCGGGATCGCCTTCGGCACGGTCGGTGTCCAGAAGGACGCCCGCGTCGGAGATGTTGATCGACGCTTTCAGATCGAGGTGACGACCTACCGGTCGGAGGCGTACGACCGGACCTCGCGCAAGCCCGAGGTGTCGTACGGCGACTCCATCGAGGAAGATCTCGTCCGGCGCGACTTCACCGTGAACGCGATGGCCGTCGCGCTTCCGGAGAAGGAGTTCATCGATCCGCACGGCGGGCTCGAGGACCTCGCGGCGCGGGTACTGCGCACGCCGGGCACCCCCGAGGAGTCCTTCTCGGACGACCCGCTGCGGATGATGCGGGCCGCGCGTTTCGCCGCCCAGCTCGACTTCGAGGTCGCTTCCGAGGTCGTCACCGCCATGACGGAGATGGCCGCGCGCATCGAGATCGTCTCGGCCGAGCGGGTGCGGGACGAACTGAACAAGCTCATCCTGTCCGCCCAGCCACGCAAGGGCCTGACGCTGCTGGTCGACACCGGGGTCGCCGACCACGTGCTGCCCGAGCTGCCGGCCCTGCGCCTGGAGAGCGACGAGCACCACCGGCACAAGGACGTCTACGAGCACTCGCTGATCGTTCTGGAGCAGGCCATCGCGCTGGAGGAGAACGGTCCCGACCTGACTCTCCGGCTGGCCGCGCTGCTGCACGACATCGGCAAGCCGCGCACGCGCCGCTTCGAGAAGGACGGCCGGGTCTCGTTCCACCACCACGAGGTGGTCGGCGCGAAAATGACCAAGAAGCGGATGACAGCCCTGAAGTACTCCAACGAGCTGGTGAAGGACGTCTCACGTCTGGTCGAACTCCACCTGCGCTTCCACGGCTACGGCACGGGCGACTGGACGGACTCGGCGGTCCGCCGCTACGTCCGTGACGCGGGACCGCTGCTCGACCGTCTGCACAAGCTGACCCGCTCGGACTGCACGACGCGGAACAAGCGCAAGGCGGCCGCGCTGTCGCGGGCGTACGACGGCCTGGAGGACCGGATCACTGAGCTCCAGGAGCAGGAGGAGCTGGACGCCATCCGTCCCGACCTCGACGGCAACCAGATCATGGAGATCCTCGGCGTCGGACCCGGGCCGGTCATCGGCCGTGCCTACAAGCACCTGCTGGAGTTGCGGCTGGAGTACGGGCCGATGGAGCACGACGCTGCGGTGACGGCACTCAAGGAGTGGTTCGCGCAGGAGTCGGGGGCCTGAGCCGGAGACCCCGCATGAGAGAGGGGGCGTCATGTTTCACGTGAAACATGACGCCCCCTCCTCGATGTTTCACGTGAAACATCGGTTCGTGAAAACAGAGACCGGCGAACCAGTCCGAGTCGATCAGACGTCGGCCAGGCACAGCAGGAAGTCGGATTTGCCACCCGTCTCGGCGTAGTAGCTGGTGGCTCCATCGACCTTGCTGCACGCGGTCTCGGCGGTGAGCTCCGTGTAGCGACCCTTGATCTTCTCGAGCACCTTGACCTCGGCCTGGGACGAGGAGCACTCCACGATCTCCAGGGTGTCGTCCGAAGCCGACGACGACGGGGCCTTCAGGCAGTCGCCCACCGCGGCGTTCTTGGCATCGTCCTGGCTGACTATGTAGCCGACGATGAGTACGGTGCCGACACCCACGACGAGCAGGATGTTCTTGATCGTCTTGAAGCTGAACCGGCGCCGGGGCTGCTCCGGCGGAACCGGCGCGTACGGAGCCGCGCCCTGCTGGGGGAACCCGGGCTGACCCGGCTGCTGCGGGTAGCCGCCCTGGGGCGGGTACGGGGCCTGGCCCTGGGGCTGGCCGTAGGGCTGCTGGCCCTGAGCGAACGGGTTCTGGCCCTGAGGCGGCGGAGTTGTCACTTGGGGGTCCCCCTAGAACGTGGGTGCGTGGCGCGAACCGAGCGCATAAATAAGACCCACGTAAACTACCGGCCCCCTCTGACAGCCCTGTAGTCAGGAGTGGCTCTGTGTCATTGATGTGACACTTGCCGTCGCTCAAAGCGGGCCATAGCCACAGCAACTGCCGCGTAGACAACGGCGACTGTGACCACCAGCGGCACCGACCGGCCGTCCGGCGGCAGCATCAGGGCGGCCACACCCGCGGCGCCGACGAAGGCGACGTTGAACAGCACGTCGTAGACGGAGAAGATCCGGCCACGGAAGCCGTCGTCGACCGAGGACTGCACGATGGTGTCCGTCGCGATCTTCGCGCCCTGGGTGGTCAGACCCAGCACGAACGCCGCGGTCAGCATGGGAGTTGTGGCGAACGGAAGGCCGAGCGCCGGTTCCAGGATCGCCGCGGCCGCCGCGCACACCATGATCCAGCGGCCGGAGCCGAGCCACCCCGCCGCCCATGGCGTCAGCACGGCCGCCGCGAAGAAGCCGGCGCCGGAGATCCCCAACGCCAGCCCCAGCAGGGCGAGTCCGTCGTCGGCGGTCGTGGAGAAGGAGTACCGGCACAGCATCAGCAGCATCACCAGCAGGGCGCCGTAGCAGAAGCGCATCAGCGTCATGCTGAAGAGCGCCCACGCGGCCTCCCGGCGTGCCGGTGCGGCGAGATGGCGTACGCCTGCCACCAGGTCGCGCGCGGTGCCGGAGAGCGCGGCCCCCAGGCCTGGCTGCACCAACGCGCGGTCCGGTCCCAGCAGTTCCCGTGACATACGCAGTGACGCCAGCCCCGAGCACAGGTACAGGGCGGCCCCCAGCAGCACCACGGCGGCGTCGGAGTCCGAGACCACCAGCCGTACGACGAAGGCGAGGCCGCCACCCGCGGTCGCGGCGAGTGTTCCGGCGGTGGGAGACAGGGAGTTGGCGATGACCAGGCGCTCGTCGTCGACCACCCGCGGCAGCGCGGCGGACAGGCCCGACAGCACGAAGCGGTTGACCGCGGTGACGCACAGGGCGGAGACGTAGAAGAGCCAGTCCGGGACGGCCGCGATCATCAGGATGGCCGTCACCGACGCCAGCACGGCGCGCAGCAGACCGCCGTACAGGAGAACCTGGCGGCGCCGCCAGCGGTCCAGCAGGACGCCGGAGAAGGGGCCCACCAGGGAGTAGGGGAGCAGCAGGACCGCCATCGCGGAGGCGATCGCGGCGGCCGAGGTCTGCTTCTCGGGGGAGAAGACGACGTACGTGGCGAGCGCGACCTGGTAGACGCCGTCGGCGCCCTGGGAGAGCAGGCGTACGGCCAGCAGACGCCGGAAGTTCCTGAAGCGCAGCAGGACCCGCAGGTCACGCACGACGGACATGGGGCACAGCCTCACATACGGGGAGGGTCCCCGGGCGCTACAACCCGGGGACCCTCAACAGCTCTGGCAGGAGCGTTTTGAATGAGCTCTGGCGCGCAGCGATTTGTCTCGCTAGCGCTCTACTTCACCCTTGATGAACTTCTCGACGTTCTCGCGGGCCTCGTCGTCGAAGTACTGGACCGGCGGGGACTTCATGAAGTAGCTCGACGCCGAGAGGATCGGGCCGCCGATGCCGCGGTCCTTGGCGATCTTCGCGGCGCGCAGGGCGTCGATGATGACGCCGGCGGAGTTCGGGGAGTCCCAGACCTCGAGCTTGTACTCCAGGTTCAGCGGGACGTCACCGAAGGCGCGGCCCTCGAGGCGGACGTAGGCCCACTTGCGGTCGTCGAGCCAGGCCACGTAGTCCGACGGGCCGATGTGGACGTTGTCCGCGCCCATGTCGCGGTCGCGGATCTGGGAGGTGACGGCCTGCGTCTTGGAGATCTTCTTGGACTCCAGGCGGTCACGCTCGAGCATGTTCTTGAAGTCCATGTTGCCGCCGACGTTCAGCTGCATCGTGCGGTCCAGGACGACGCCGCGGTCCTCGAACAGCTTCGCCATGACGCGGTGCGTGATGGTGGCGCCGACCTGGGACTTGATGTCGTCGCCGACGATCGGGACGCCCGCCTCGGTGAACTTGTCCGCCCACTCCTTCGTACCGGCGATGAAGACCGGAAGGGCGTTGACGAAGGCGACCTTGGCGTCGATGGCGCACTGGGCGTAGAACTTCGCCGCGTCCTCGGAGCCCACCGGCAGGTAGCAGACGAGGACATCGACCTGCTTGTCCTTGAGGACCTGGACGATGTCGGCCGGGGCCTCGGCGGACTCCTCGATGGTCTCGCGGTAGTACTTGCCGAGACCGTCAAGGGTGTGGCCGCGCTGGACGGTCACACCGGAGCGCGGCACGTCGCAGATCTTGATGGTGTTGTTCTCGCTGGCGCCGATGGCGTCCGCGAGGTCGAGGCCGACCTTCTTCGCGTCGACGTCGAAGGCGGCGACGAACTCGACGTCACGGACGTGGTACTCGCCGAACTGGACGTGCATCAGGCCGGGGACCCTGGACGCCGGGTCGGCGTCCTTGTAGTACTCGACTCCCTGCACCAGCGACGCGGCGCAGTTGCCCACGCCGACGATGGCTACGCGAACCGAACCCATTCCGGTTGCTCCCTGTGTGTACGAGTGAGGCCCTCAGTGGACCTCACGTGGCGGTGTCGTCGGACGGATCCGTCCCGGGGTCGTCCCCGGGACGGGGCAGACCGTCCGTCGCTCCAGATGTGGTGTCCTGCCGAGCGGGCTCCCCGGAGGCGGACCCCTTGAGGTCGCGCCCGGCCCGCTCGCTCTCGATGAGCTCGTTCAGCCAGCGCACTTCGCGCTCCACGGACTCCATCCCGTGGCGCTGGAGCTCAAGCGTGTAGTCGTCGAGGCGCTCCCGGGTGCGGGCCAGGGAGGCGCGCATCTTCTCCAGGCGCTCCTCCAGCCGACTGCGGCGGCCTTCGAGGACTCGCATCCGAACGTCACGTGACGTCTGCCCGAAGAACGCGAACCGGGCGGCGAAGTGCTCGTCCTCGTACGCGTCGGGCCCGGTCTGCGAGAGCAGTTCCTCGAAGTGCTCCTTACCTTCCGCCGTCAACCGATAGACGATCTTGGCGCGCCGCCCTGTGAGGGGGGCGGCGAGTGCGTCCTCGGCGGTGTTCCCCGGCTCCTCGATCAACCAGCCGTTGGCGACCAGCGTCTTGAGGCAGGGATAGAGCGTGCCGTAGCTGAACGCACGGAACACACCCAGTGATGTATTGAGTCGTTTGCGCAGCTCATAGCCGTGCATCGGCGACTCGCGGAGCAGGCCGAGTACGGCGAACTCGAGGATCCCGGAACGCCGGCTCATCGTCGCCTCCTCTCGATCTTATCTCGCGCCGATGTATCGACTCGATACATCATGACGATAGAACGGCCTTCCGGATGCGACAAGTGGGAGATCGGTGAACGGGATCACATCAAGGATTCATCGGGAGTGAGTTGCCCGATTTGGGGTGAACTTCGGGGCTAGGCGGGGTTTGACGGTGCGTAGTCTGTGCGCCATGCACACCACCGGGAACCAAGTGGCGCACGGGGACGTCATCGTCCTTGGTGCAGTACGGGTGAATGCGGAACCGACCACATCCGTACTTCGGGGGGACCGGAAAACAGCCGCCGTTGACAGGCGCCCACGGGTGCGCCTGCCCGAGGAGTAGTCGTTCGATGAGCGAGCACCGTCGCAAACCGTCGCAGCCGCAGGGAGGCGGACGTGCCGCGGCCCGACGCGGCCAGTCCGGCTCGTCCTCCGGTCGCCGCGCGGCACCGCGAGGCGCCACCGGGTCGCTTTCTGACTCGTACGGGTCGGGTTCCTACGGTTCCGGAGGCGAGGAGCGCCAGTACGGCAGCCGCGCCGAGGCCAGGCGCGCGGCCCAGAGAAGCAGTGGAGGCAGCCGCCGCAGGGCGGCCGATCCGGGTCCGGGCGGCCGGCGTGCCGCCCCGGGCAGAGGGCGTGCGACCGCGCCCGGCAAGAAGCGGATCATCGACTACCCGCGCTTCGACAAGTACGGCTGGCGCCGCTGGGTGCCGTCCTGGAAGCTCGTCGCCGGCCTGTGCGTCGGCTTCTTCGGCGGCATGGTGGCCGTCGCGGGCGTCGGCTTCGCGATGGTCGGCATCCCCAGCGAGCAGGCAGCCGCCAGGTCGGAGAACAACGTCTACTACTGGGAAGACGGCACCCAGATGGTCGCCACGGGCAATGGCGCCAACCGGCAGAACGTCACCATCGACAAGATCCCCAAGTCCATGCAGTGGGCGGTGATCTCGGCCGAGAACAAGACGTTCTACGAGGACTCGGGCGTCGACCCCATGGGCATCGCGCGGGCGCTGGCCAACATGGCCAGGGGCGGCGACACCCAGGGTGGCTCGACGATCACCCAGCAGTTCGTCAAGAACACCTTCCTGAGCCAGGAGCAGACACTCACCCGGAAGTTCCGGGAGATGTTCATCTCCATCAAGGTCGGTAGCAAGATGGACAAGGACGACATCCTCCAGGGGTACCTGAACACCTCGTACTACGGCCGTGGCGCCTACGGCATCCAGGCCGCCGCCCAGACGTACTACGGCAAGGACGCGGTCGAGCTCACCGACAGCGAGTGCGCCTTCCTCGCGGCCCTGCTCAAGGGCCCGACGTACTTCGACCCGATGGGCAACGAGAGCATCGACACGTCGGCGACCGAAACGGCGAACCTCAAGCGCTCCAAGTACCGCTGGAACTGGATCCTCGGCGAGATGCACAAGGACGGCCACCTCTCGGACGCCAAGTACCAGGAAGCCATCAAGAAGTACCCCATGCCCCAGGGCCTCAAGGCGACCAAGGGCATGACCGGCCAGATCAGCTACCTGGTCGACACGGCCAAGAAGTACGTCCTGGCCCACTCCGACATCTCGCAGACCCAGTTCGACAAGGGCGGCTACCAGATCTACACGACCTTCGAGAAGAGCAAGGTCGACGCCCTCGCCAAGGCCGTCAAGAAGATCGAGAAGGACCGCCTCAAGCCGGACGAGCGTGAGCTGGACAAGTACGTCCAGTTCGGTGCGGCGTCGGTGAAGCCCAACGACGGCGCGATCGTCGCGCTCTACGGCGGCGCGGGCTACGAGAACGACCACTTCACGAACAACGCGGACACCCAGGGTGTGCCGGTTGGTTCGACGTGGAAGCCGTTCGTGCTCGCCGCGGCCATGCAGTACGGGACGTACAAGAGTGACGGCGAGGGTTTGTCGCCGATGAGCAAGTACAACGGCGACGATCATCTGAAGGTCAGGGAGCAGGATGGCACCTACTACCTGAACGATGACAAATCGGTCTTCCATCAGGAGAACGAGAGCGACTACCCCTGGGGTTACATCACACTGCGCAAGGCGATGGAGCAGTCCATCAACACGCCGTTCGTGCAACTCGGCTGGGATGTGGGCATGAGGAAGGTGAGGGATGTAGCTGAGCGGTCCGGCATCCTCGACGCGAGCTTCGCTACCCTCAACCCATCCTTCGCACTCGGTACGTCGACGCCCAGTGCGATCCGCATGGCCGACGCCTACGCGACGTTCGCTGCGTCCGGCAAGCGCGCCGACCCGTACTCGGTGGTCGCCGTCAAGCACAACGGGAAGGAGGAGCCTGGCTTCACCAGGCCGAAGGTTACGCAGGCGATGCCCGCGCCCATTGCGAACAACGTTACGGACGTTCTCGAGAACGTGATCGAGAACGGCACCGCCCAGAAGGCCAAGGCCCTGGGCCGTACGGCGGCCGGCAAGACCGGTACTACCGACGAGAACAAGTCCGCTTGGTTCGTCGGTTACACCCAGCAGCTGTCGACCTCGATCGCGATGTTCCGGGAGAATCCGAAGGACCACAAGTTGCTGTCCATGAATGGCACGGCCGGCGAGGACTCCATCCACGGTGGTGACGTCCCCACGGAGGTGTGGACCGAGTACATGAAGGCCGCGCTGAAGGGCGAGACGGACCCCGGCTTCCCCGAGGCCACCGAGATCGGTGAGGTCCAGGACCAGGTGGGCGCTCCGTCGCCGACCCCGTCCTTCACCCCGGAGCCGAGCGAGTCGGCGACCTCGACGCCGAGCCCGACGCCCACCAAGGGGCAGGGCAAGCCCACGCCGACGGCGAGCGAGACTTGCAGCGTCTTCGAGTGCAACGACGTCGGCGGGAACGGCAGCAGTGGCGGTTCGGACACCGCCGGCACGGACGGGGGTGTGACCTCGTCGCCAACGCCGACACCGACGGAAGGCGGCGGCTCCAATGGCAACGGCAACGGAGGAGGCTTCTTCGGAGGCTCGACAGGCTGATCGTCACGCCGGATATCGTGGCGCTGAGGTCTGTTTCGCACTTTGCTCAGGTTGAACTTGTGGTGTCCGTCCGCCCGTGACGGTTCTTGATTGCTGCGGTACGACGTCCTCATGCGGTACGCGCATGGGGGCGTGCTGACGCCCAAGGAGCAGGAGAAACGGGAGCAGGTGCGGCTGGCGGCGGCCGAGCGGTTCGCGCGGGATGAGAAGACCGAGGCCATCGCGCGGGAGTTGCGGGTGAGGGCGCGGTCGGTGCGGCGCTGGCGGCGGGCGTGGGAGAAGGGGGCGCGGACGCGCTGCGCTCGAAGGGCCCGGTGTCGGTGGAGCGGCTGAGCGCCAGACAGTGGGAGTGGCTGGAGCGGGAGCTGGGACGCGGTCCGCTCGCTCACGGCTGGGACGATGAGTTCCAGGGGTGGACGCTGAAGCGGGTGAAGTTGCTGATCGGGCGGATGTTCCACGTCGGCTGCACGGTCCAGGGCGTGTGGAAGCTGCTGCGCCGGCACGGCTGGTCCGCGCAGGTCCCGGTGCGGCGCGCCATCGAGCGTGACGAGGAGGCGATCGAGGTGTGGAAGACGGAGGTATGGCCCGAAGTAAAAGGAGCACGGCGGACCTGGGCGCCCACATCTGCTTCGAGGACGAGGCAGGACAGGGGCTGAGGCAGCCGAAGGGCCACACCTGGGTGCCGCGTGGACAGTGCCCCGTCGTGCGGGTGCGCGGCCGCAACCAGGGATGGGCCAACATCGCCGGGGTTGCCTGCTACCACGCCGGCCACCGCTCACGTTTCTTCTTCACCCTGCACATCTCGTACGGCCGCCGCAGTTAGCCGAAGGCGTTCTCCTGGCGCCAGTACCGCGACCTGATCACCATGACCCACCTGCAGCTCGGCACCCCGATGGTGTGGTGCTGGGACAATCTGAACGTGCACCTGGTCAGGGAGCTGGCCGACTTCGCCGAGGGGCACAAGGGCTAACTGCGGACCTTTCAGATGCCGTCCTACTCACCGGAGTTGAACCCGGCTGAGATGTTGTTGTCTCAGTGCGAGTGTCGTAGGGCTGCTCTTTCACGATGAGGCTCCTTCGTCATCGGAACTCTCGGTTGGGAGGGTGGCATCGAGCCAGTGGCGCCGGTTGTGGTGGCCAGCCGGCAGCTGGCGCAGTGCCCGTAGGCGTTCGACCTCGGCCCGGTCAGCGGTGATGATCCACCGGTAGGGCGGGCGGGTGTCCCGGCGGCCGGTGATCCAGCCGCGTTTGAGCCAGGTGAACACTGTGGCTGTCGGCATCCCGATCTCGCGGGCGAGGGTGGCCAGCCACCACTGGTCGCGGCCGAGGCGGCCCTGGTCGGTGCGCCGGTCGGCGTCCTGCCCGGGGCGGATGCCCAGACGACGGATCAGGTGCTGGATCTCGCCGGGGTGGAAGCGTTCGCCCTGGTGAGGCGGGCGGAGCCCGTCGGCCGCCAGGCGGTTGACCATCTGAGCGGTGGTCAGGCTCTGCCCGGCCAGCGTCTTGATCCGCTCGGCCAGCTGCGGGAAGTAGGACAGCTGGTCGACGCGGGCGACCGGGCGGACCAGGGCCGCCTCGGTGCGGGCGCCGCCCGCCCAGATCACGGTGGCGTGGACGCACTCACTCGCCCCGTCAGCGGTGACCTGAACGCAATCGATGACGGCCCGCAGCAATTTCTTGCGGTCGGCGGTGGTGGTCGTCGGCGCGGCCCACAGCGCCGGGATGTCCTCGGCCAGGGCACGGATCGCGGCCAGTTCGGCGGCCGACAGCCGAGCCGGGCGGCGGCGCCGATACCGCTCGTACTCCTCGGTCAGGTGCGCCCGTTCGGCCAGCGCGGTCTCCCATTCGCGCTCGAGCTGGCGGACCACCAGGCGGTTCTCCGGCTCGGCCAGCTGGTACTGGCGCCGGGCACGCTCGCAGGAGTAATCCGCGCGTTCCAGGCGTTGCTGCCAGATCCGCTCGACCTCCGCCCGGCGCGCCTCGACCTGCTGCGCGGCCGTCAGCGACAGCTCCAGCGCGGCCGGAGCCAGCGCGGAGAGGACCTGGGCGCCGACATGGTCGTCGAGGAACCGGCCTGCCATCTGCTGACAGCGTGGCTCACCGTAGGTGTGGTGGCGGCGCTGGCAGGAGTACCGCCCGATCAGTCCCTGGCGGTTGCTCTCGTAGCCCACCTGCATGCGCTGGCCGCAGCGCCCGCAGACCACCAGCCCTCCCAGCAGCGCCGGACCCTCCCGGGGTGCCCCGACGGCCGCGGCGTGCGCCCGGTTCGCGGCCATCCGCGCAAGGTTGCGCTCGTACTGCTCGATGCCGATGTAGGCCGGCAGCGCCCCCTCGATGCGCACCAGCCACTGATCGGCGTCCAGGCGGCGCACCCGCCCCGAGTGCTCACGGCCGGGGAGCCTGCGGGCCGAGTCCGTGCGGCTGCGTCCGTAGGCGTAGATCCCGGCATACGCCGGATTGCGCAGCAGGTTGATCAGACCCTGCTGGTGCGGAGGGCGCCAGACGAGTTCGCCCTTGCCGGGCCCCGACCGCTCCCGCATCCCGATCTGGACCTGGTGCTCGACCAGGAACCGCAGCACCGCATGCACCGTTCCCAGCTGCTCGAACAGGTGGAACACCAGCCGGATCACCGACTGGACCTGCTCGTCGGGGTCCAGGGCCACCTCGCCGGAGGACGTGCGGACATACCCGGCCGGCAACGGGAGGGCGAGTTCCCCGCGGCCGGCCTTGGCCAGCCGACCCGAGGCCATCCGCTGCTTGATCAGATGCAGTTCGACCTCCGTCATCGTGCCCTTCAGGCCGAGCAGGAGACGGTCGTTGTACCGGTTCGGATCGTAGACCCCGTCCGCGTCGGCCAGCAGCGCCCCGGCCAACGTGCACAACTCGACGAGCTGATGCCAGTCTTGGCCCGCGCGGGCCAGCCGGGACATCTCCAGGCCCAGGACCAGCCCCACATGCCCCATGGTGATCTCCGTGACCAGGCGGGCGAACCCGGGACCCTCGGCCGCCCTCGCCGCCGACCGGCCCAGATCTTCGTCGATCACCATCACCCGCGAAGCGGGCCAGCCCAACGCGACCGCCCGCTCGAACAGCCCGTACTGCAGCCGCGTCGACTCGCCGTGGTCAAGGACCTGTTGGCGCGAGGACTGCCGGACGTAGACGATCGCCAGGCCCTCGCGATGCCTGCCCTGGATCTTTCCGTCACCGCGTTCACGCAGCAGCACCCGGCTCACCCCCGATCCCGTCCCCCGGTACGTCCGGGACCGCCGAGCGTTCCAGGAGCATGCTCAACAGCCTCAGCACGTCGCACCGATTCGGTTCCGGGAACGACGTCCATAACGTCGCCGTGCTCGTCAGTCCCGCCATCTGGGGAGGACGTCCCCGTCCGCGCCATCCACGACGCCCCACCTTCCGACAGCCCACATGCCCGCAGCCGCCCGGCCAGCTCAACCAGCCGAAGCAGGCCCTCACTTCCGATAATCGGCGCGTCAGTCCCCGCCTGTCCATCGATCCCTGCACTGAGGCAAACCGACTGAAGGCATCTGGTCGCTACTCAAACGGCGCCTGGCCGACTTCGCCGCTGCCGATCTCGCGCACCTGACCCGCGCCGTCAAACGCAAGCTGAAGAAGATCCAGTACCGGCCCCACCTCATCGACGGGTGCCTCCCGCCTACCGGCCTGCTCATGGATCACGACGTGATCAGACCACCGGACACCGCGGGTTCAACCTGAGTCCTGCAGGGCGAGGATGAGTGAAGCTAGTACTCCAGCCGTAGTTCGTGATCTCGATCGTGAGGGGCGCCGAGGAGGCAGCTGGCAGCGTCGATCATCTGGACGAGACCGACCACGCCGTCGCAGGCGTCCGTTTCCTTCTCTGCCTACCCGAGTCCACCGAGACGGAGGGCGTTCCTTATCTCGCTGAGCTTCGCGGTCGTCGCCGGGGTCCACTCCTTCGCCTGCTCACCGAGACGGAGGGCGTTCTCGATCTCGCTGAGTTTCGCGGAGGACAGAACGCCCGCTCGCTCGATCAGGTCGTCCCGGGACACGGTGGTCAGCCACGTGCAAGGGGTAAAGCCCGGACGCGGGAACGCGAACCGCAGCACGCCTTCAAAGGGCAGTCCTTCCACGGCGCCTACTGCCACTTCGACGCCCAGACCGGTGATGTCGACACCCGCCCGAGCGACGACCTGCATCACCCGGATCCCGGACGCGTCGTCTCCCGACAGCAGCACGACCGGCCGCCGCTCGTCGAACTCCACCCACCAGACTTCGCCACGTTGCACATGTCCTCCTGACACAGGAACGGCGGGCGGACGCTGCGCGACCCCGACGCGCTGTGGAGACGGGTGCGGCCACCCGTTGATCATCGGTGTGTGAAGACAAACGATCACGCGGTGGCCGCAGGTCACAGCGTAGACCCTGCCCGCTGGCAGGAGGCGTTCGAGGGCCTGATGAGCCGGATAGCGGGACGGTTCACGGTCGAACCCCGGTTCCGGGTCCGGAAGTTGGTGCTCGGACTGCTGTCGGACCTGCCGCGCAAGAACTGCTGGACCATCGCCGAATGGGCCGGGGAGAGGACCCCGGACGGCATGCAGCATCTGCTGGGGCGGGCCAAGTGGGACGCCGACCGGGTCCGCGACGATGTGTGTGACTACGTGGTGGACCACCTGCACGACGACCAGGCGGTACTGGTGGTCGACGAGACCGGGGACGTGAAGAAGGGCACCGGCACGGTCGGCGTCCACCAGCGCCAGTACACCGGTACCGCGGGCAGGATCGAAAATGCCCAGGTCGCCGTCTACCTGGTCTACGCCGGCCGGCGCGGGCACGCGGCAGTGGACCGGGAACTGTACGTCCCGCGTTCATGGACCTCCGACCCTGACCGCTGCCAGGATGCCGGACTCGACCAGGACACCGCCTTCGCCACCAAGCCGGAACTGGCCACTCGTATGGTTGCCCGGTTCCTGGACGCCGGCCACCAGGCCGCATGGGTCGCCGGCGACGAGGTCTACGGCGGCAACCCCAGGCTGCAAACCGCACTGGAGGAACGCGGCACCGGCTACGTCCTCGCGGTGGCCTGCTCGCACGAAGTCACCACCGGGGCGGGGAGGTTCCGTGCGGACACCCTGGCCAAGAAGGTGCCCAAGCGGGCCTGGCAGAAGCTCTCCGCAGGGGCCGGGGCCAAGGGCCACCGTTTCTACGACTGGGCAGTCATCGACCTCGCCGACCCCCGACCCGGGAGTCGTCAGCTGCTGATCCGCCGTAACCGCAGCACCGGTGAACTCGCCTACTACCGCTGCTACTCGCCCGCACCCGTGCCGCTGACCGTGCTGGTCAGAGTCGCTGGATCAAGATGGCGGGTGGAGGAGTTCTTCCAGTCGGGCAAGGGCCTGGCCGCAATCGACGAGCACCAGGTCCGCCGCTATGCCTCCTGGTCCCGCTGGGTCACCCTCGCCATGCTCGCGCACGCCTTCCTCGCCGTCGTACGCGCAGACGAGCACACCCGCCCCGCACCCGATGCCCTCATTCCGCTCACCTGCAACGAGATCCAGCGCCTGTTCATCACACTCGTTGTCCGACCCGTCCACGATGCCGCCCACCGGCTCGGTTGGTCCGACTGGCGGCGCCGCCACCAGGCCCGATCCCAGGCCAGCCACTCCTGTCGACAAGCCACTCAGGCATGAAGATCACGATCTACGGCTGGAGTACTAGGGCAAATGCTGACATGTTGTGTACGTCTTGAGAAATCGAAGAGTTATTTAGTCGGGGAACCGTCGCATGCAGTTGATCGGCACCCGCTGCCACTTGCTGTCTTCCATCAGGGTGTGGGGGCAACCGTCAGGTGTGGAGCAAACCCCGGATCAAGTCGAATCAGCAACCCCACTTCCTCAATGCAAACAGGCGTGTACCGTCTTTGAGGCAAATCTCCTCCGGATGAAAGGGTGCGGCGTGCTGGCCCGCCTCGGAAGAACGTATGGAGTAATCCTGCCTGGAGTGACGACCCTGAGTTGGGCGCCTGGAGTAACTCTTAAAAGAAGGATCACGTCAATAGAAGACGCAAATCAGCCCTCCTTGTGACGGTTTCCTGGCGTTGAGTTCCCGGAAGTCCCCCCGTTGAGACGCTGCGGCCTTTTCGAGACTGGAAAATGTCCCATTTGGTGACGTAAGGCCGGCATTTGGGCTGGCTCATTTTAGATCTTGCATAGAGGGGCTGAGCGGAGATAGTTTAATTTTTGACCGCACTTTATTGTGCTGAAATAATCTAGTTTGGGGGAAGTGTGAAGAGGTCGAAATCTAGCCTGATCGTTGCGGGGGCATTGCTGTTCATTGGTGTGTCGGCGAGTCCGGCACAGGCGCTCAACTATGGCGCAACGTGCTCGACTACCGGCGCCAAGGGGCAGGTTACTTTCAGTTCGTCGAAGCTACCGACGAATGGTGGTCTGTCGGGAATCAATCTCAAGGTGACGGATACGCGTGCCGACGGGCATCATGTGCGGGTGCGGCTCGTTGTAGTGCATGCCGATCAGACGTCATACTACCCATGGCGCGCCAACTATGACGGAAATGGTACCACTAAGCAGTGGAATACTTCTTTGTCGGGCCCGGCGACAATTTTTGATGCCGGGGTGCAGGTAGCTCGGTACGAAGGAAGTGATCAGCTGAATTACTGCACGGAAATGGCCCTCGGGTAGTCGTTTGTTATCCGGTGTATGTGCTGGGTATAAGTTGTCGTGGCGATTACTTCGCGCGTACTCTGTATGGAACCCCCAGGGGCGCAACAAAGTGGGCCTCCCTACATTGCTGGGGAGGCCCACAGTGCCGAGTCCCCCTCCCCGTCCGCCGGGCCTCGCCGAGATCGTGCGGACTACGGAATCCGCAACTGGATCGAGCAGGGCTACAAACAGGTTAAGGACGAGCTGGGCTGGGGCCGACTTCCAGGTCCTCTCCGCCGCCGCAGCCACCCGGGTGCGTACGGCAGGATGTGCCCCATGCCCAGTGCAGAGACGACGCCGACGAGCGCATACGAGCCGGACCTGGTGGCGCCGACCAAGAACGACGAGGTCGCTGCGAGCGGGAGCGAACTGATCGGTGGTCCCCTCGGACGGCGTGCCCTGGTCGGGACGTCCTGGTGGACGCCCGTCCGGATCATCGCGCTCGTGGCGATCGGCGTGTTCGCCCTCGGGCTGGTCCAGAAGGCGCCCTGCTACAACGGCGCCTGGTTCTTCGGTGCCAGCTCGCAGTACACGCACGCGTGCTACTCGGACATCCCGCACCTCTACCAGGGGCGCGGCTTCGCCGACGGGCTGGTGCCGTACTTCGACAAGCTCCCCGGCGACATGCAGTACCTCGAATACCCGGTGCTGACCGGCGTGTTCATGGAGGTGGCCTCCTGGCTGACGCCGGGCAGCGGCACCATCCAGGACCAGGAGCAGTGGTACTGGATGGTCAACGCCGGGATGCTGATGGTGTGCGCGGCCGTCATCGCCGTCTGCGTGACCCGGACGCACGCCCGGCGCCCCTGGGACGGCCTGCTGGTCGCCCTGGCGCCCGCTTTCGCGCTGACGGCCACCATCAACTGGGACCTGCTGGCCGTCGCCCTGACGGCCGCCGCGATGCTGATGTGGTCGCGGGGCCGCTCGCTGGCCTTCGGTGTCCTGCTGGGGCTCGCCACGGCCGCCAAGCTCTATCCCTTCCTGCTCCTCGGCCCACTGCTCCTGCTGTGCTGGCGTGCGGGCAGGTGGCGGGAGTTCGGGACGGCGCTGGGGGGTGCGATCGTCTCCTGGGCGGTCGTGAACCTTCCGGTGATGCTGCTCGCCTTCGAGGGCTGGTCGAAGTTCTACACGTTCAGCCAGGAGCGGGGCGTCGACTTCGGGTCGTTCTGGCTGATCATGGCCCAGAACTCGAGCGACCCGCTCAGCACCGAGACCGTCAACACGCTCGCCACCCTGCTGATGCTGCTGTGCTGCGCCGGCGTCGCGGCGCTCACGCTGACCGCGCCGCGCCGCCCGCGCTTCGCCCAGCTGGCCTTCCTGATCGTTGCGGCGTTCATCGTCACCAACAAGGTCTACTCGCCGCAGTACGTCCTGTGGCTGGTGCCGCTGGCCGCGCTGGCCCGGCCCAAGTGGCGGGACTTCCTGATCTGGCAGGCGTGCGAGGTGGCGTACTTCCTGGGCATCTGGCTGTACCTCGCGTACACGACCAGTGGGGACGCCCACAAGGGCCTGCCGCCGGACGGCTACCACTGGGCCATCGCCGTGCACCTGCTGGGGACGCTGTACCTGTGCGCCGTCGTCGTACGGGACATCCTCATGCCGGAGCGGGACCCGGTGCGCCGGGCCGGCGACGACGACCCTTCGGGCGGGGTGCTCGACGGCGCGGAGGACGTCTTCGTGTTCGGCCCGGCGGCCCATCCGCCGCGGCACGCGGCCCACATGACAGACGGTGCGTACGTCCAATGGGGCACAAATGCCAGCGGAACGGCCCAGTCCACCACTAATGAGTGAAGTGGCGTAAAACTCGCACAGATGAGCCTCCGTCGATCTTACGTTCTGCTACGGAGGTGATCGCCGTGAGCGAACAACACTGGTCGTCCACCCGGACGACCGAGGAAGACCACACGGGCCGAACGAACGACACCCACCCCAAGGTGTTCGCCCAGTGGAAAGACAGCAAGGAGGCCATCGAAGGCGCACTCCTCGAATCCCCAACGCTGCGGAGCCGGATGGCGCAGCGGACGGAGGTCCTGGAGCGAGTGGGGGAACTACGCTTGTTGCCGGACGGGGTGCATGTGACCAGCGCGATGGTCGCCGAGTACTGCGGAGTGGATGAGACGGCCATCCGGCAGATGGTCGTCGAACACCGCGATGAGCTCGAAACCAACGGCTACCACACAGTGACAGGTATGCGACTGAGTGAGATTAAGTCACTCAGTGGAATTCAGTCCCGCGCTCGCTCCCTCGCCCTGTTCACACGCCGCACCATCCTCAACACTGGGATGCTGCTCCGGGACAGCTACGTCGCACGTCAGGTGCGGTACGAGCTCCTCAACGACGCCCAGGACATCCGCCCACAGCCTGTGGAAAACCTGCCCGCCACGCCGAGCAGGGAGGGGAGCCTGGACGCCCGCATCGTCCGCATCACCGAGCGCACCGTCTCCTCGATCCTGTCCCGGACCGTCGTCCCGATGCAGAACGCGATGATCGAGACCTGCTCGGAACTGCACCGCGACGTGAACCGGCTCCGAGAAGACGTCGACGCCATCAAAGCCACCCTGTACGAGGCCGCGCCCGGCACGTCACGGCCTGAACTGACGAGCCTGATGCCCGCTGTCGACGTGATGAGCTGGAAGCAGTTCGAGCAGCACGTCGCCGAGCTGTGCCGCCGGGACGGCTGCACGGACATCGACGTCACCGGCGGAAAGGGCGACCTGAGCGCGGACGTCATCGCCCTGCTACCGGACGGAAGGCGGCTGGTGATCCAGTGCAAGCGGCAGGCCGCCCACCGAGCCGTCACCACCGCCGACATGCAGCAGTTCATCGGAGCCGCACGGCCGGAACACCGTGCCGACATCGCGCTCTACGCGGTGACCTGCCGGTTCACCAAGAGCGCACTGGCCCTCGCGGCCCGGCACGGCATCACCGTCATGCCGCGTGAACTCTTCGCAGCTTGGAACGCGGGCGCCCGCCTGGACACGCTCCTGCTCAACGCAGCCGCCTGAACACGAGCGCAAGAAAAGGCAGCCGCCTGAACACGAGCGCAAGAAAAGAAGGAGGGGCTTGCCGCAACCCAAATTTGCGGCAAGCCCCTCCGGCTTGGTGAGACCTCGTTGTGCGCACCGACGGACAACAGAGTTACTCAATCTCACTCTGTCCTCGCCGACAGACTCGCTCGAAGCGAGTCTGTCGGCCTACCGATCCACAAGCCGGTCAAACTGCGTCGTCGTATGCCGCAGATGGGCCACCAGCTCCTCGCCGACCTTCGGCTCCGCGGCCTCCGCCGGCACGAACAGGATGGACACCTGCATGTGCGGCGGCTCGGCGAACCAGCGCTGCTTGCCGTCCCAGACGAACGGCGAAAGGTTCCGGTTCACCGTGGCCAGGCCGGCCCGCGCGACGCCCTTGGCGCGCGGCATGACGCCGTGCAGGGCCTTGGGGGCCTCCAGGCCCACCCCGTGCGAGGTTCCGCCCGCCACGACCACCAGGAAGCCGTCGGAGGCCGTCTTCTGCTGCCGGTAGCCGAACCGGTCGCCCTTGGCCACGCGGGTGACGTCCAGGACCGCCCCGCGGTACTCCGTGGCCTCGTGGTCCCCCAGCCACAGCCGGGTGCCGATGCGGGCGCGGAAGCGGGTCTGCGGGAACTGCTGCTGGAGGCGGGCGAGATCCTCGGCCTTGAGGTGGCTGACGAACATCGTGTGCAGGGGCAGCCGGGCCGCGCGCAGGCGGTCCATCCAGCCGATGACCTCCTCGACGGCGTCCGAGCCGTCGGTGCGGTCCAGCGGCAGGTGGATGGCGAAGCCTTCGAGACGGACGTTCTCTATGGCGGCGTGCAGCTGCGGCAGGTCCTGCTCGCTGATGCCGTGCCGCTTCATCGAGGACATCACCTCAATGACGACACGGGCACCCACGAGGCCGTAGACCCCGTCGATCGACGACACCGAGCGGATGACCCGGTCCGGCAGCGGCACGGGCTCCTCGCCGCGCCGGTACGGCGTCAGGACCAGCAGGTCACCGCTGAACCAGTCCTTGATGCGTGCGGCCTCGTACGTGGTGCCGACGGCGAGGACGTCCGAGCCCAGCCGGGTGGCCTCCTCCGCCAGCCGCTCGTGCCCGAACCCGTAGCCGTTGCCCTTGCAGACCGGGACGAGTCCCGGGAACTGCTCCTGCACGTGCTTGTGGTGCGCCCGCCAGCGCGCGGTGTCGACGTAGAGGGTGAGCGCCATGGCCGGACCTGGAACCTTTCTCGTGGCTGCGGTGTATCAGAGGTATGGAAGCTGTCGGAGCTATCGAAGCAAACAGCCGGGGTTCAGCGGCGCGACATGTAGATGTCGAGCGCCTTGTGGAGCAGCTTGTTCAACGGGAAGTCCCACTCGCCGAGGTATTCGGCAGCCTGCCCGCCCGTGCCCACCTTGAACTGGATCAGGCCGAAGAGGTGGTCGGTCTCGTCCAACGAGTCGGAGATGCCGCGCAGGTCGTAGACGGTCGCGCCGAGCGCGTAGGCGTCGCGCAGCATCCGCCACTGCATCGCGTTCGAGGGCCGGACCTCACGGCCGATGTTGTCGGAGGCGCCGTAGGAGTACCAGACGTGCCCGCCGACGATCAGCATGGTCGCCGCCGACAGGTTCACGCCGTTGTGTCGGGCGAAGTACAGCCGCATGCGGTTGGGGTCCTCGGTGTTGAGGGCCGTCCACATGCGCTGGAAGTACGACAGCGGGCGGGGCCGGAAGTGATCGCGCACCGCCGTGATCTCGTACAGCCGCTGCCATTCCTCGAGGTCCTGGTAACCGCCCTGGACGACCTCGACGCCGGCCTTCTCGGCCTTCTTGATATTGCGGCGCCACAGCTGGTTGAAGTTCTTGTGGACCTCTTCCAGGGACCGGTTCGCCAGCGGCACCTGGTAGACGTAGCGGGGCTGTACGTCGCCGAAGCCGGCGCCGCCGTCCTCGCCCTGCTGCCAGCCCATACGGCGCAGCTTGTCGGCGACCTCGAAGGCGCGCGGTTCGATGAAGTCGGCCTCGATGTCGCGCAGGCGCTTCACATCCGGGTTCTGGATGCCAGCCTTGATGGAGGTGGCCTCCCAGCGCCGGATGATCACCGGCGGGCCCATCTTCACCGAGAAGGCGCCCTGGTGCTTCAGGTGCGCGAGCATCGGTTCCAGCCAGTCGGTGAGGTTCGGCGCGAACCAGTTGATGACCGGGCCCTCGGGCAGATAGGCCAGGTAGCGCTTGATCTTGGGCAACTGCCGGTAGAGGACCAGGCCCGCGCCGACGAGCTCGCCGGTCTTCCCGTCGAACCAGCCGAGGCTCTCGGAGCGCCATTCCGCCTTGACGTCTGCCCAGGCCGGAACCTGCATGTGGCTCGCCGCCGGCAGGCTCTGGATGTATGCCAGATGCTGCTCGCGACTGATCGTCCTCAGGGTCAGGCTCATTCGGGGCGCTCCTCGGGCTGGTGTGTCCCCATGGGTACAGGGGCTCCGGCTCTCGCGCCGAAGCCTACTGCGCCTTGCGAGCGCCCCGTCTGGGCATACGGCCCCCTCGCCCCGGCCTGTTGGCCGCCGGGGCGTTCCGAGGTGTTCTACGCGGCGTTCTATTCGGTGGTGTGGCGGGCGGTGTCCGAGGCGTCAGCCGACGACTCCGCCGAAGAGGCCGCCGTGCGCCATGCCGAGGAAGAAGCCGACCGCCGCAGCTCCGAGGCCGAGGATCAGGCCGAAGCGTTCGCGGGTCGTCTCCGACACCCACTGGCCGTAGGCGCCGGTGCCGATGCCCACCAGGCCGGTCCAGGAGCTGAGCAGGTGCAGGTCGTGGAACATCGCCGTGACGAAAGACGTGATGCCCAGCACCAGGGTCACCGCGAGCAGGGTGTCCTGGAGTGGGTGGGGCCTTCCGTCCGTGGCGAAAAGGCCTCCGACGGTGTTGGGTCGCATTGCCTGTGCCATAGGGCACCTCCTGCGGAAGCGGCGCATCGTAGCGCCATACACACCCGATGTGTACAGATTGTGGGCCCTGGCGGCCGGATTTCAACCGGAAGCACGTGTGCGGGTACTGTGTACCGTCTGCACCGGTGTCTGCCCGGGCCAGGTCGGGGAAACCGCGAGGTCACCCCCGATTGTCAGTGGCGGCCGATACCGTTGCGAACGCATCACAACCCTCCTGCCACGGAACGACCGTGGCCGCTGAGTCCAAAGGAGGTGGGTTCCACATGCGTCACTACGAGGTGATGGTCATCCTCGACCCCGATCTGGAGGAGCGCGCTGTCGCCCCCCTGATCGAGAACTTCCTCTCCGTCGTCCGTGAGGGCAACGGCAAGGTCGAGAAGGTCGACACCTGGGGCCGTCGTCGTCTCTCGTACGAGATCAAGAAGAAGCCCGAGGGCATCTACTCGGTCATCGACCTGCAGGCCGAGCCTGCGGTCGTCAAGGAGCTCGACCGCCAGATGAACCTGAACGAGTCGGTCCTCCGGACCAAGGTCCTCCGCCCCGAGACCCACTGAGCTCTTTCGCTCAGCTGATCTCGGGATTCGAGTAGCAGCACCAAGCAGCCAGCAGCAAACCCGCCGAGAGGTTCCCCCATGGCAGGCGAGACCGTCATCACGGTCGTCGGCAATCTTGTCGATGACCCCGAGCTGCGCTTCACCCCTTCCGGTGCGGCGGTCGCGAAGTTCCGTGTCGCGTCCACTCCCCGCACCTTCGACCGTCAGACGAACGAGTGGAAGGACGGCGAGAGCCTGTTCCTGACCTGCTCGGTCTGGCGGCAGGCGGCTGAGAACGTCGCCGAATCGCTCCAGCGAGGCATGCGCGTCATCGTGCAGGGCCGGCTGAAGCAGCGGTCCTACGAGGACCGTGAGGGCGTCAAGCGCACGGTCTACGAGCTGGACGTCGAGGAAGTCGGCGCCAGCCTGCGCAATGCCACGGCCAAGGTCACCAAGACCGCCGGCCGCGGTGGCCAGGGCGGTTACAGCGGCGGCGGCGCTGGCGGCGGCCAGGGTGGCGGCGGCTGGGGCGGTGGCCCCGGCGGCGGTCAGCAGGGCGGCGGCGGTGCTCCCGCCGACGACCCGTGGGCGACCGGCGCTCCCGCCGGTGGCAACCAGGGCGGCGGCGGTGGCGGCGGCTGGGGTGGAAACTCCGGCGGCAGCGGCGGCGGTGGCGGCGGCTACTCGGACGAGCCCCCCTTCTAGGCCTCAGGGCCGAGGTGGGGCGTACCCACACTTCTTGATCACACAGGAGATACACCATGGCGAAGCCGCCTGTGCGCAAGCCGAAGAAGAAGGTCTGCGCTTTCTGCAAGGACAAGGTCACGTACGTGGACTACAAGGACACGAACATGCTGCGGAAGTTCATTTCCGACCGCGGCAAGATCCGTGCCCGCCGCGTGACCGGCAACTGCACGCAGCACCAGCGTGACGTCGCCACGGCCGTCAAGAACAGCCGTGAGATGGCGCTGCTGCCCTACACCTCCACCGCGCGATAAGGGAAGGGTGACCGAAACATGAAGATCATCCTCACCCACGAGGTCTCCGGCCTCGGTGCCGCGGGCGACGTCGTCGACGTCAAGGACGGTTACGCTCGCAACTACCTGATCCCGCGGAACTTTGCGATCCGCTGGACCAAGGGTGGCGAGAAGGACGTCGAGCAGATTCGTCGTGCTCGCAAGATCCACGAGATCCAGACCATCGAGCAGGCCAACGCCGTGAAGGCCCGGCTCGAGGGCGTCAAGGTCCGTCTGGCCGTCCGCTCCGGCGACGCCGGCCGTCTCTTCGGTTCCGTCACCCCGGCTGACATCGCTTCCGCGATCAAGGCTTCCGGTGGCCCCGAGGTCGACAAGCGCCGCATCGAGCTCGGCGCGCCGATCAAGACGCTGGGCGCCCACGAGACGTCCGTGCGTCTGCACCCCGAGGTTGCCGCCAAGGTCAACATCGAGGTCGTCGCGGCCTGAGTGCTGCGCTCGCTTGAGCAGTGAAGGGGCCGCACCTTCGGGTGCGGCCCCTTTCGCTGTCCGCGGAGGGCAGAGCTGTTTCACGTGAAACAGCGTGTTTCACGTGAAACGGTCAGCGCGTCGCGCCCGTGACGATCCAGCGGCCCGAGCGGGTGCGCAGCCAGAGCGTCAGCATCCGGACCGTCATCATCAGCGTCATCGCTCCCCAGAGCGCGGTGAGACCACCGCCGAATAGGGGGACGAGCAGCGCCACCGGAGCGAAGACCGCCAGGGTGAGCACCATGGCCCAGGCGAGATACGGCCCGTCGCCCGCTCCCATGAGGACTCCGTCCAGGATGAAGACCACGCCGCAGATCGGCTGGGAGAGCGCCACCACGAGAAGGGCGGGCAGGGCGGCATCCTTGACGACCGAGTCGCTGGTGAACAGCGGCAGGAAGACCGGCCGGGCGATCACCACGAGCAGAGCGAGGACGACGCCGGCCGCGATGCCCCACTCCACCATCCGGCGGCAGACGGCACGCGCGCCCTGGGCATCACCGGCACCGAGATAGCGCCCGATGATGGCCTGCCCGGCGATGGCGAGGGCATCGAGGGCGAAGGACAGCAGGTTCCACAGGGACAGGGCGATCTGGTGCGCCGCGATGTCGGCGTCCCCGAGACTGGCGGCGACAGCGGTGGCGATCATCAGGATCGCTCGCAGCGACAGCGTCCGTACCAGCAGGGGCACACCGGCTTGTGCGGAGGCCCTGACGCCTGCCGCGTCGGGGCGCAGGGAGGCGTGGTGCTTGCGGGCGCCGCGGACGACCACGACCAGATAGACCGTGGCCATCCCGCACTGGGCGATGACGGTGCCCCAGGCGGAGCCAGCGATGCCGAGGCCGGCGCCGTAGACAAGGCCAACGTTGAGGGCGGCGTTGGCGACGAAGCCCGCGACGGCGACATAGAGCGGTGTCCTGGTGTCCTGCAGTCCGCGCAGCACACCGGTCGCAGCGAGCACGACGAGCATGGCCGGGATGCCGAGGACCGAGATCCGCAGATAGGTGGTCGCGTACGGGGCCGCGGTGTCCGAAGCGCCGAAGAGTTCCACGAGGAACGGCGCCGTGGGCAGGGTGATCGCGACGACGGCGGCGCCGAGGAGGAGCGCGAGCCAGATGCCGTCCACGCCCTGGCGGATGGCGGCCCGGAGATCGCCGGCGCCGACGCGTCGGGCGACGGCCGCCGTGGTGGCGTAGGCGAGGAAGACGAAGATGCTCACGGCGGTCATGAGGAGGGCCGAGGCGATTCCGAGTCCGGCGAGTTGCGCTGTGCCGAGATGGCCGACGATCGCGCTGTCGGCCATGACGAAGAGGGGCTCGGCGACGAGTGCGCCGAAGGCCGGGACGGCCAGCGAGATGATCTCTCGATCGTGCTGACGCCGGGCGGCCCTGGGGGTCGCGGGAGCCTGTGTCATGTGCACTAATCTAATCGTCCACAGGTAAGAGATGCAATGCGTTACTGACCCTTACTTGGCGTCTGGTGGCGTGTGGTCTCGTGTACCGTTCGAAGCGATCTTGGCCTGACTGGGAAAGTTTTTCTCCTGCACAGCCGGTGGACGGGAAAGGTGCAGCTCAGGATGGTTCTCTCGGGAGGGATGGGGGCTTGTTCACAGGCCTGTCCACCGGGTCGTGCACAGGTTTTGCGGAGTTCTCCACAGCATCCGGGCCGTCGTCCACATGGCCTGTGGATAACCAGATTGGCTGACGGTGCCGACGGGCCTACCGTGGTCCGGCGCCCGCTCCGTCCGTCGGCTGGGAAACCAGCACAAAACCGGCGAGCCAGAACCGGAGTTGGGCGTCTCAGTTGTCAGTGGCGTGCCGTAGAAATGAGGGGCACGGCGAGGTCCGCTCTGCGGACGGGAGGAGGTGGCTCGGTGAGCATTTCCGAGCCCTTGGACGATCCCTGGGCCGACAGTGGTCCCAGTGACCGTCTGCCCGCCTCCCGCGGCCGCGGCAACGGAGGCCGGGGCCGCGACGAACAGCATGACCGAGGCCGGGACACCGGCGAGTGGGACGGCGGGGGCACGGCCTTCGAGCGGGTACCACCGCAGGACCTCGACGCCGAGCAGTCGGTCCTCGGCGGCATGCTCCTGTCGAAGGACGCCATCGCCGACGTCGTCGAGGTCCTCAAGGGCCACGACTTCTACAAGCCGGCGCACGAGACGATCTACCAGGCGATCCTCGACGTCTACGCCAAGGGCGAGCCGGCCGACCCCATCACGATCGCCGCCGAGCTCACCAAGCGCGGCGAGATCAACAAGGTCGGCGGCGCATCCTATCTGCACACGCTCGTGCAGACGGTGCCCACGGCGGCGAACGCCGAGTACTACGCGGAGATCGTCCATGAGCGGGCGGTCCTGCGCCGGCTGGTCGAGGCCGGCACCCGCATCACGCAGATGGGATACGCGGCCGACGACGACGTCGACGAGATCGTCAACCGCGCCCAGGCGGAGATCTACGCGGTCACCGAGCAGCGCACCAGCGAGGACTATCTGCCGCTCGGCGACATCATGGAGGGCGCCCTCGACGAGATCGAGGCGATCGGCTCCCGCAGCGGCGAGATGACCGGCGTGCCCACCGGCTTCACGGACCTCGACTCGCTCACCAACGGCCTGCACCCGGGCCAGATGATCGTCATCGCGGCCCGCCCCGCCATGGGTAAGTCCACGCTCGCGCTGGACTTCGCGCGCGCGGCATCGATCAAGCACAACCTGGCCAGCGTCATCTTCTCCCTCGAAATGGGCCGCAACGAGATCGCGATGCGTCTGCTGTCCGCCGAGGCCCGCGTGGCCCTGCACCACATGCGTTCCGGCACGATGACGGACGAGGACTGGACGCGGCTGGCACGCCGAATGCCCGAGGTCTCGGCCGCGCCGCTCTACATCGACGACTCCCCGAACCTGTCGATGATGGAGATCCGCGCGAAGTGCCGCCGGCTGAAGCAGCGCAACGACATCAAGCTCGTGATCATCGACTATCTGCAGCTGATGCAGGCCGGTGGTTCGAAGCGTTCCGAGAGCCGTCAGCAGGAGGTCTCGGACATGTCCCGTAACCTCAAGCTGCTGGCCAAGGAGCTGGAGGTGCCGGTGATCGCGCTCTCGCAGCTCAACCGTGGTCCCGAGCAGCGCACCGACAAGAAGCCGATGGTGTCCGACCTGCGTGAGTCCGGCTCCATCGAGCAGGACGCCGACATGGTGATCCTGCTGCACCGTGAGGACGCCTACGAGAAGGAGTCGCCGCGCGCGGGCGAGGCGGACATCATCGTGGGCAAGCACCGTAACGGCCCGACGGCCACGATCACGGTCGCCTTCCAGGGCCACTACTCGCGGTTCGTGGACATGGCGCAGACCTGACGCACCGCACCCAGGGGATATGCGCTCGACTCCCGTGCACCCGGCGGGGTGGACTGGGGGCATGACGACATCTCAGGAAGAGCTGCTTCCCGGTACGCGCCGGGCGTTGCTGCACCGGATCGCCGTGGCCCAGGCCGAAGGACGTGCACCGTCGCTGGTCGCGGCGGTCGTACGGGACGGCCATACCGTGTGGCACGGCTCGCGGACCTCGGTGGACGGGCACGGGCCGGACGAGAACGTGCAGTACCGGATCGGCTCGATCACCAAGACCTTCACCGCCGTTCTGGTGCTGCGGCTGCGCGACGAGGGGCTGCTCGACCTGGGCGACCCGCTGGAGAAGCACCTGCCGGGCACCGGCGCGGGGGAGGCCACTGTCGCCGAACTCCTGGCCCACACCGGTGGGTTGGCCGCCGAGTCGCCGGGACCCTGGTGGGAGCGGACGCCGGGGTCGCTGCGGCCCGAGCTCTCCGACGTACTGGGTGAGCAGCCCCTCCTGCATCCGGTCGGCCGCCGCTTCCACTACTCCAACCCCGGCTACACCCTGCTGGGCGCCCTGGTGGAGAAGCTGCGCGGGGCTCCGTGGGAGGACGTACTGCGGCGTGAAGTGCTCGAACCCCTGGGCCTCGACCACACGAGCGCACGACCGTGGGCGCCGCACGCGGGTGGCTGGGCGGTGCACCCCTGGGCCGATGTGATGCTGCCCGAACCTGTCGAGGACCTCGGGCGGATGGCCCCGGCCGGTCAACTCTGGTCCACGACCGCCGACTTGGCGCGGTTCGCGGTGTTCCTGGCCAAGGGGGACGACCGGGTGCTGAGCGAGGAGACCGTACGGGAGATGAGGACGCCCGCCGCACCGGCCGAGGCGGCGGATGTCGCGGACGGCGCCGCGTACGGTTTCGGGCTGCAGATCCAGCAGCGGCATGGGCGGCTGCTCGCCGGGCACTCGGGTTCGCTGCCGGGCTTCGTGGCGGGCCTCACGTTCAGCGTGGCGGACGACGTCGCGGCGGTGGTGCTGGCCAACTGCACGTCCGGTCCGGCGGCGTTCACGATCGCCGCCGATCTCGTGCGCATTGTCGCCGACGCCGAGCCGCGGATTCCCGAGCCGTGGCGGCCGATGCCCGAAGTCGATCCGGCCGTACTGGAGTTGGTGGGGCAGTGGTACTGGGGTACGCACGCCTTCGCCCTGCGGCTGACCGCCGACGGTCTGGCCTCGCTGGGTCCGCTGTCCGGGAGCGGCCGCCGCTCACGGTTCCGCGCCAACGGTGACGGCACCTGGACGGGCCTGGAGGGCTATTACGCCGGAGAGCTCCTGAAGGTCGTACGGCGACCGGACGGGTCCGTCGACCACCTGAACCTCGGGTCGTTCGTGTTCACGCGTCAGCCGTACGACGAGGGCGCTTCCGTGCCGGGTGGAGTGGGTTCGGACGGGTGGCGAGGGATCGGTTAGCGGTCGTTGCCCAGGTGAGCCGCCGCGCGCCCGTCCGCGTGAATGAGGCGCCGTGTTTCACGTGAAACACGGCGCCTCACCGCGTTACAGGGAGAGCTTGAAGCCCACGTGTGAGGCCGTGAAGCCGAGCCGCTCGTAGAAGCGGTGGGCGTCCGTGCGGGTGTTGTCGGACGTCAGCTGGACCAACTGGCAGTCCTGGCGCCGGGATTCGTCGATCGCCCACTCGATGAGCCGTGTCCCCAGCCCGCTGCCCCGCTCGTCGGTGTGGACGCGGACGCCTTCGACGATCGAGCGGACCGCGCCCTTGCGGGACAGGCCGGGAATGATCGCGAGCTGCAGGGTTCCGACCACGCGCCCCTCCCGGACGGCCACGACCAGGTGCTGGTTCGGGTCGCGACTCAGGCGCCTCAGCGCCGCAAGGTAGGGGGTCAGGTCGTCGGGGGACTCGCGCTGGGCGCCCAGCGGGTCGTCGGCGAGCATCGCGACGATCGCGGAGACGTCCTCCGTGGTGGCGGGCCGTATTTCAAGATCTCCCATGGTCGCAGCCTATGCGGGCGTGGGCCGAGGGGGGTGCGTGGAGCGACGTCATAGGTCCCGCTGCAATAGCGGTCGGTTGAAACTATAGAGCGTCTGCAAGTATTGTCATCGCATCTAAAGAGCTCTTGCAATCGTTTGGGAAGGTGTACCCCCTCATGCCTCTCGCGCTTCTGGCCCTCGCGATCGGGGCCTTCGGAATCGGCACGACCGAGTTCGTGATCATGGGCTTGCTGCCCGAGGTCGCGAGCGACTACGGGGTCTCCATCCCCACCGCCGGCCTGCTGGTGACCGGCTACGCGCTCGGCGTGGTGATCGGCGCTCCGCTGATGACCGTGCTCGGCACCCGGATCTCCCGCAAGCGGATGCTGATGCTGCTGATGGGGCTGTTCATCGCCGGCAACCTGCTGTCCGCCGTCGCGCCCGTCTTCGCCGTCATGCTGATCGGCCGCGTGGTCGCCTCGCTCGCTCACGGCGCCTTCTTCGGCATCGGTTCGGTCGTCGCGGCCGACCTGGTCGCCCCGGACAGAAAGGCCGGAGCCATCGCGATGATGTTCACCGGCCTGACCGTCGCCAACGTCGTCGGTGTTCCGCTGGGCACGCTCGTCGGGCAGTCCGTCGGCTGGCGTGTCACCTTCGGCATCGTCGCCGCCCTCGGCGTCGTCGGCCTGGCCGGCATCGCCAGGCTCGTCCCCGACATGCCCAGGGCCGAGGGCGTCCGCCTGCGCCACGAGCTGGCCGCCTTCAGGAACGTCCAGGTGCTGCTCGCGATGGCGATGACGGTCCTCGGTTTCGGCGGCGTCTTCGCGGCCATCACCTACATCGCGCCGATGATGACCCAGGTCGCCGGCTTCGCCGACGGCTCTGTCACCTGGCTGCTGGTCCTCTTCGGCCTCGGCATGGTCGGCGGCAACCTGATCGGCGGCAGGTTCGCCGACCGCGCGCTGATGCCCATGCTCTACGTCTCCCTGGGCGCCCTCGCTGTCGTGCTCGCGCTCTTCACGCTCACCGCGCACCACAAGGTCCTCGCGGCCGTCACCATCGCGCTCATCGGAGCCCTGGGCTTCGCCACCGTCCCGCCGCTGCAGAAGCGCGTCCTGGACCAGGCGCACGGCGCCCCGACACTGGCCTCGGCCGTGAACATCGGCGCCTTCAACCTGGGCAACGCCCTCTCCGCCTGGCTCGGCGGCCTCGTCATCGCGGCCGGTCTCGGCTACACCGCGCCCAACTGGGTCGGCGCCGCCCTCGCCGCGGCCGCCCTGCTGCTCGCCCTCCTCTCGGCCGCCCTGGAGCGCCGGGACAGCCCACCCAGCGCCGTCGTGGCGGGGGCCCTACCCGCCGAGCATGCGACGACCGCCGCCCACCACTGAACCGCCCTGGGCGCGGGGCCAGGGCCGTCCCCGCGCTTCCGGACCAGTGGCACACCGCCCCGGCACCACCCACAAGGAGACACCCCTCATGAGCGCCATCACCACCGCCGTCGTCACTCTGGCCATCCAGGACGCCGAGGTCCTCGTCGCCGCCGCCCGCCACGCAGCCGAGGCCGCCGGGGTCACGGTCAGCGTCACCGTCCTGGACGCCGGTGGCCATCTGCTCGCCTCCGGCGTGACGACCGGGCCGTGCTGATCTCGGGAGAGACCAGCACCCGCAAGGCGTACACGGCGCCTCAGCTGAGCACGCCCACCGCCGACCTCGTCGACGCCGTGCAGCCCCGGCGGCCTCTTCCACACGCTGCCGACCACGCTCGACCGGCCGCTGCTCTTCATCGCCGGCGGCGTGCCGATCCACCGTGACGGCCGGCTGATCGGCGCGATCGGAGTCGGCGGAGGCGCACCGGGGCAGGACCACGGCTTCGCCACGGCCGCCGTGGGGGGCATTCGCCTGACGGAGTGTGCCCTTCGGCCAGAACGCCGGTTCCCGACAACCTCGGGAACCGGCGTCGCCGTCTGCCGATGAGCCTCAGCCCGCCGCCACCGTCACCGGCGCGAACCGCCGGGTCCAGTCGCCGGGCAGTTCCGAGATCCCGTACGTCATCACCGAGTTGAAGGCGACGCAGGCCAGGCCGTGCTCCTTCGCCCAGGCCAGCAGCTCCTCGTGCCGTACGTCGATGTCGGTGCGCAGCGGGCGGTCGGTGTGGGCGGCGAGAGAGGCGATGAGCGCCTTGGCCGTCTCCGTGTCGCGGGCGATCAGCGGGCCCACGACATGTGTGTCCATGTTGGGCCAGGCGGCCGCGTAGCCGACGATCCGGCCGTTCTCCTCGGCGACGCGCAGCCGGTCGGCGAAGGCGGGCAGCCGCGTGATGATGTGCGTGCGATCGGTGCCGAACACCTCCTCGTCCAGCCGGAGGATCGCGGTGAGGTCCTCGGCGGTGGCCGCACGCGTGGCGACCCCGGGCTGCGGACCGAGGGGCGTGAAGTGCCCGCGCAGCATCTCGGCCCGCCCGGTGACCTTGAAGCCGAGCTCCTCGTAGAGAGGGCGGCCGTACGGCGTCGCGTGCAGCGTCAGCGGGGTAGGGCCCATTGCCGAGACGACGTGTCGCATCAGGCGGCGTCCGATGCCCTGGCGGGCATGCCGCTCGGCGACCAGCACCATGCCGATGGCGCCCAGATCGGGGTGGTCCCGCGGTCCGTACTCGGTGATGACGCAGGCGCTGACCAGGCCGCCGTCAGGGTCGTCGATGCCGTAGCCCTTCCCGGCCGTGAGGAGGAAACCCCACTTGTGCTCTTCACGGGGCCAGCCCCGGTCCTCGGACAGGTCGGCGCAGGCGTGGAGATCGCGGAGCGTCAGACGGCGGATGGGCAGAGAGGCGTGGGAAGGAGTCGGCACGCAGGTCAGGCTGTCTGACAACAGCCCTGGCCGTCCAGCCTTTTCGGGGGAGACGTACGAGCTTTTGGCCATGTCATGGCCAACCGCACGGCGAGGAGACGGATGCCGGGTGTTTCACGTGAAACATGGGCGAACGGCGAGCGTCCCTCAGTCTCCGCGCAGGGGGAGCCAACGTACGCCCCACTAGCCTCAGGGCTCATGGCGAGACTTCACCTCCTCGACCTCGACGGCAGATTGCTGCTCGGCACGTCCGCGCCCGTGGAGATCTCACGGCAGCTCGGACTGGAGGCCGAGACGGTGGCACTCGACCGGGAGATCTCGGCGGGGCTGATCGGGCCGCCGGAGTATGCGACGCGGGTGCACGCGCTGTGGGCGGAGCTGACCGAGGCGCATGTGGCAGCCGCATTCGAGGGCGCTCCGTGGCTGGCCCGTATCCACAAGGTCTGGGCGGAGATCAGGGACCGGGGCGACTACTGCGCCGTCGTGTCGCTCTCGCCGTCCTTCTTCGTCGAACGGCTCACCGGCTGGGACGCACATGCGGCGTACGGGTCACGCTTCCCCGCCGTGCCGTTCACGCAGCCCGTCGACCCGGCCGGGGTCCTCAGCGCCGCGGCCAAGGTCCGGATCGCCGATCAGCTGTGCGCGGGGTTCGGGGTGCCCCGGGCCGACTGCGTTGCCTACGGCGACTCGTCGTCGGACACGGACCTGTTCGGGGCGGTGCCGGTTTCCGTCGCGGTCAACGCGGACCGTTATCTGTCCGGTCTCGCGACGCATTCCTACATGGGTGGAGATCTGTGGGAAGCCTATGTATTGGTGCGCCACGCCCGGTAATCGAGGGAATTCACGGTTCGCCCCTTGCTCAATTCGTGAGGGCGCATGGGGGGACTTGTGATCGGGCCGACGGCCGGTATGGTCGACTCCGGTTCGTATCCACTCTGTGATGCAGAGACCTGGTACGGACCGAGAGCAAGGCAATGAAGCCTAACGGGACGGAGAGATCGAAGACCCGCATTTCCGGTTATGCGGCCAGGGCGTCCCAACGCGATGGGATGCTGCGGTGAGAGTACTGCGGCCAATGTCACACTCTCGCCTTACTTGTCCGTACCGAGCACGAATACGGGTTGAATGTGGCCGCATTGGTCGCAGCACCGAACGGGGACAGCAAGCCGTCTGCGGGGGAAGCAGGCACCTTCCGACCGAGGAAGTGCGCAGACCGACCGAAAGATGTTCGAGGCGAGGCACACCATGGACGCTCCGACCACCACGTCGGCCGACAACGGCACTTCCGGCGGCGGGGGCGGCTGGTTCACGCCGCGCAAGCAGCCGGCGACCAACCCGGGCGGCGAGCAGGAGCCGGCCGAGGGCTACCGCCTGGCCGCCATGCGCCCGGTGGGCAGGACCACGACGGGCGAGGCCACGCCCCCGTCGGCCCGGCACAGCGCACCACCCACACCGGGCCCGCCCACCGGCGACACCTCGCACCCCGCGGACGACGACGCGACGGCCCGGGAGCGACAGACCCCGCCCGGGACATCGACGCCGGGCCCCTCTCCGGCCGACGGGCTGCCCCCGATATCGCCCCCCGCGCCTCCCACCTCGGCTGAAGCGCGGCCCCCGATACCGACGCCCCAGCCCGTTCCGGCCGGAGGCCCGCCCGCCGAGTTCGCCCCTACCCAGGCGCGGCACCCGACACCGGCATCTGCCCCGGCCCACGCCCAGCCCCCGACAGCTCCGCCCGTCGAGACGCGGCCCCACACACCGCCCCCCGCGCCCACCCGCACCGAGGCCCCGCCCACGCTGTCGCCCCACGCACCCGCACCCACCGCAGGACCCCCCACCCCGCAGCGCGTCCCCGCCCAGCGCCCCGTCCCGGCCCGCGAAGCCTCCCCGGACGCCGTCCTCATCCGGCGGACGATGACCGAGATCGGCCCCGTCGCCGACAAGGTCACCTCGTACTTCTACGCGCTGCTCTTCGTCCGCCACCCCGATCTGCGCTCCCTGTTCCCGGCCGCGATGGACACCCAGCGGGACCGGCTGCTCAAGGCGCTGCTCACCGCGGCCGAGCACATCGACAACACCCCCGTCCTCGTCGAGTACCTGCAGAACCTCGGCCGCGGCCACCGCAAGTACGGCACCCGAGCCGAGCACTACCCGGCCGTCGGCGAGTGCCTGATCGGCGCGCTGAGCAAGTACGCCGCCGGTATCTGGAACCCGGAGCTGGAGGCGGCCTGGGTCCGGGCGTACACGACGATCTCGCAGGTGATGATCGACGCGGCGGCCGCGGACGAACTGCGCGCCCCCGCCTGGTGGTACGCGGAGGTCGTCTCGCACGACCTCAGAACCTCGGACGTCGCGGTTGTCACCGTCCGTCCCGACCAGCCCTACCCCTTCCTCGCCGGGCAGTACACGAGCCTGGAGACGCCCTGGTGGCCGCGGATCTGGCGGCACTACTCCTTCGCCTCGGCACCCCGCCCCGACGGTCTGCTGACGTTCCATGTGAAGGCCGTGCCCGCCGGCTGGGTCTCGAACGCCCTGGTGCACCGCGCCCGCCCCGGCGACATCATCCGGCTCGGTCCGCCCGGCGGTTCGATGACCGTGGACCACACCACCGACAGCGGACTGCTCTGTCTGGGTGGCGGCACCGGCATAGCGCCCATCAAGGCACTGGTCGAGGATGTCGCCGAGCACGGCCAGCGGCGGCCGGTCGAGGTGTTCTACGGTGCCCGCACCAACCAGGACCTGTACGACATCGACACGATGCTCAGGCTCCAGCAGCTCCACCCCTGGCTGGAGGTCCGCCCGGTGGTGGACCGGCACGGGCTGCTCCAGCTCCCCGACGCCATCCGCGAGTACGGGCCCTGGAACGAGTACGACGCCTATGTCTCGGGCCCGCCCGGCATGATCCGCAGCGGTGTGGACGCCCTGAGGAACAGCGGCATCCCCGCGGAGCGCATACGCCACGACTCGGTGGAGGAGCTCGTCGTCATCGGCGACTGAGGTGTCAGCCCAGGTCGGGGGCGTGCATGGCGCGTACGCCCTCGATGTTGCCGTCGAGGTAGTGCCGCAGCGACAGCGGTACGAGGTGGACGGAGGCGATCCCGACCCGGGTGAACGGCACCCGGACGATCTCGTACTCGCCGATGGGGTCGTCCACTTCGGGGCCGTGCCGCAGGGAGGTGTCCATGGACTCCAGGTGGCAGACGAAGAAGTGCTGCACCTTCACGCCGGTCGCGCCGCCGTCCTCGCCGATGTGCTCGACGGTGTCGACGAAGCAGGGCACCACGTCGGTGATCTTGGCGCCGAGCTCCTCGTACACCTCACGGTGCAGGGCGTCGACGACGGTCGTGTCGGTCGGCTCGACCCCGCCACCGGGGGTGAGCCAGTAGGGATCCATGCCGGGCTTGGTGCGCTTGATCAGGATCAGGTCGTCACCGTCCAGCAGAACGGCGCGGGCGGTGCGCTTGACCACGGGTCGGACGGTCATGGGAGAAATGTGGCCCTCCTTGTTCCACGTGAAACATAGCGAATCGTCACCCGCTGGGACCACCGCGTGACGAGCCGGAATTCCGGGTTCAACACCAGTCGAAGGCCGCCCGCAACAGCCACTCATGGGCCCGCGCGATGTGGGGCATCGCCAGCGTTCCGGTGCGGACCACCAGGAAATACGTCCGCAGCGGTGGCACCGGCGGATCGTGCAGGGCTGCCACGTCGCCGCGCTCCAGGGCGGCCGCGCACAGATAGCGGGGCAGCACCGCCAGCCCCGCCCCCGCGACCGCGCAGGCGAGTACCGCGCGCAGGTCGGGAACGATGACGGTGCCCGGGACGGCCGGCCGGGCGTCGAAGACGGACGCCCAGTAGCGGGAGACGAACGGCAGCGACTCGTGCACCTCGATGACCGGGACGTCGTCCGGGCCGGGCGCGCCCTTGCGGTCTGGTTCCGCCGGGCCGATCCGCTCGGCCCAGTCCGGGGCGGCGACCAGGACGTGCTCCTCGTCGCAGAGTGGAGTCGCCGTGAGTAGTGCACCGCGCGGACGGGCCGTACTGATGGCCAGATCGTGATGCCCGGCGGCCAGCCCTTCCAGGGTTTCCTCGGCGTTCCCGAAGGAGGCGCGCAGCGCGAAGCCCTGGCCGTCCTCGCCGGTCAGCTCGGTGAGCGCGGGCAGCGCGCGCTCGGCGGTGAACTCGGGAGGCCCGGCGAGATGCAGGGTGCGTAAGGAGGACTCGTCGTCGAGACCCGTCTCGGCGATCTCCACCAGGGCATCCAGATGCGGCGCGGCCTTGTGGGCGAGCTCATCGCCGATGGTCGTCGGGGTCACCCCGCGGGCCTGCCGGAGGAACAGGGGGCGGCCCAGCTGCCGTTCCAGGGTGCGGATCTGCGAGGTCACGGCAGGCTGGGAGAGGCCGAGCAGCGCGGCGGCCCGGGTGAAGGAGCCGGCCCGGTGCACCGTCACAAAGGTGCGCAGCAAGGCCAGATCCATGGCGCGGACTCCCCTTCCCTGCCCTTCTCCCCGCCCCCGAGGCAGGGTCTTACTATAAATAAGTCGATAGGTCTCTGTCGCTACGGTGATTGGACACTGACAGAGAGTCAACTAGCCTTGTTCGCGCGGTTCTTCGCGCGCAGAACCGAGGACGGTCCGAGCCACGAGGGGGGAGGCTCGGACCGTCCGTTGTACGTAGCGGGACACCGCCCGGCGCCTGCGCGGACCGGTCAGTCCGCCGATTCGTCCAGCGCCCGCAGCACATCCGCCGCCAGGTCCTCGGGGTCCTCGGCACCGACCGAGAACCGGATGAAGCCCTCCGGCACCGCGTCCCCGCCCCAGCGCCCGCGCCGTTCGGCCGTGGACCGCACCCCGCCGAAGCTGGTCGCGGCGTCCACGAGCCGCAGCGCGTCCAGGAAACGGTCGGCACGCGCGCGCGTGGGCAGCGTGAAGGACACCACGCAGCCGAAGCGCCGCATCTGCCGCGCGGCGATCATGTGCGAGGCGTCGTCAGGCAGCCCCGGATAGCGCAGCCCGGTCACCTCGGACCGCCCCCGTAGCGCCTCGGCGACGGCCAGGGCGGTGGCGCTCTGCCGGTCCACGCGGAGCTGGAGGGTGGCGAGGGAACGGTGCGCGAGCCAGGCCTCCATGGGCCCCGGGATCGCCCCGACGATCTTGCGCCAGCGGCGTACGGCGGCCATGGCCTCGGCGTCGCCGCCGACGACGTAGCCCAGGAGGATGTCGCCGTGTCCCGTGAGCTGCTTGGTGCCGCTGGCCACGGAGAAGTCGGCGCCGAGCTCCAGCGGACGCTGGCCGAGCGGTGTCGCGAGGGTGTTGTCGACGGCGACGCGGGCGCCACGCGCGTGTGCCGCCTCGACGAGCCGCCGGATGTCACACACGTCGAGGCCGGGGTTCGACGGCGTCTCGATCCACAGCAGCCCAGCGCCGTCGAGGACGTCGAGCTGAGCGTCACCGCCGGTCGGCGCGGTGCGCACCTCGATGCCGTACGCCTCCAGCTGCGCGCGTACCAGGGGCAGCGCCTGATAGCCGTCGCTGGGCAGCACGACCGCGTCTCCGGCGCGCAGCTGCGAGAAGAGCACCGATGAGACGGCGGCCATGCCGGAGGCGAACACGAGCGTCTCCACGCCCTCCCGCCCCGGCGCCTCCAGCTCGCCTACGGCGCGTTCCAGCAGCGTCCAGGTCGGGTTCTCGTCGCGGCCGTAGGTGTACGGGCCCGTGGGCTCGCCCGGCAGGTGGTAGTGCGCGGCGAACACCGGCCCCGGCAGGGTCGGCTCGTGCCTGACCGGCTCGGGCAGCCCGGCCCGTACCGCGCGCGTGCCCTCACCGCCGCCCGCAGGCCGCCCCTGCGGGCCCGTACTCCTCATACCGGTCCCTCCACCTGGTCGCGTACCGCGGCGAGCAGGCCCGTGCTCGCCGCCTCCACCATCGCGAGGCACTCCTCGAAGCCGTCCCTGCCCCCGTAGTACGGGTCGGGTACGTCCAGGTCGTCGCCTGCGGCGGGGTCGTAGGAGCGCAGCAGCCGCACCTTCTCCGCGTCCTCGGGGGAGGGCGCGAGACGGCGCAGGGCCTTGAGGTGGCCGGCGTCGAGGGCGATGACGAGGTCGAGGCGGGAGAACCAGGACGGCTGGAACTGCCGGGCCGTGTGACCGCCGTCGTAGCCAGCCTCCTTCAGGACGGAGACGGTGCGCGGGTCGGCGCCGTCGCCCTCGTGCCAGCCGCCGGTGCCGGCGCTGTCGGCCTCGATCAGGCCGTCGAGCCCGGCCTCCGCCGTACGGGCGCGGAAGACGGACTCGGCCATCGGGGAGCGGCAGATGTTGCCGGTGCAGACGAAGCAGACGCGGTAGGTCATCGGTGCTCAGTCCCTGTCGGGCAGGACCATGTTGAGGGCCCAGGACACGATCGAGATGATCAGGCCGCCGAGGACGGCGGTCCAGAAGCCCTCCACGTGGAAGCTCAGGTCGAGCTTGTCGGCCAGCCATGAGGTCAGCATCAGCATCAGCGCGTTGACGACCAGGGTGAACAGGCCGAGCGTCAGGATGAGCAGCGGGAGGCTCAGCAGCTGCACGATCGGCTTGACCAGGAAGTTCACCAGGCCGAAGATCAGTGCAACGAGAAGCAGCGTGCCGACCTTCTTGCCCGTGCCGGCACCGGTCAGGGTGATCTTGTCGAGCAGCCATACGGCGACTGCCAGGGCGCCCGCGTTGGCGATCGTCTTGACTAGGAAATTCATCATGTGTCTGATCGTGGCAGACGAGATCGGCCAAGAGCAGCGGCACAAGAGCGGAAGAGGGCGATGAAGGCATTCCGTTTGGACGAGCTGGAGGCGGAACGCGCCGCCAATGAGGGCGCCTACCTGCAGTTTCTGCGTGAGCGGAACATGTCGGTCGGTCTGTACGCGCTCAATGCGGGTGAGCACGATCCACAGAAGCCGCACAACCAGGACGAGGTCTACTTCGTTGTGAGCGGCCGCGCCGCGATCACCGTCGGCATGGAGACCACCCAGGTGGCGCGCGGCAGCGTGGTGTACGTGCCGGCCGGCGTTGCCCACAAGTTCCACCACATCAGCGAGGACCTGCGGGTACTCGTGGTGTTCTCTCCGCCCGAGAGCTGAGCTTGTGCCCCGGGATTCCCTAGGGGATCGATCAGGGGAGGACAAGGGGTGCGAGACCCCCGCCGGGGCACCTGCCGACCTAGCATCGATGGCAGGGATCAGAAGATTCCGAGAAGTCGACCGGACCCGGCACAGCGGCGGGCAGAGAGGCAAGGACGAGGGCGATGCGAGAGATCTTCGCGGGACTGCCGTGGTGGGTGAAGTGGATCGCGGTGCCGGTCATCGCCCTGGTCGTGTTCGGCGGGCTGATAGCCAGCGTCGTCGGATTCGTCATCGGGCTGCTCTTCAAGCTGCTGGTCTTCGTGGCACTGGTCGGCGGACTGATCTACGTCGTACGGAAGTTCACGTCGAGCTCTTCGTCGCGCGACGACTGGTGAGCGTGGCGGGGGCCGGGAACCGGTAACAGGAATCACCGGTTCCCTCGGGCGAGGGAAGTTTCCCGGACAGGCCGTCTGTGAGCGGTGACAGGCGAATAGAGTCCGGAAATCGACGCGGGGACGACCCCGCGAGCGGCGTACACCCCCTCCCGTGTTCCCCCGCACGGGCAGCCCCCTCGCGCTTCGGGAGTGACCCTTGGCCACGGTTGACACCGCACCCTCAGAATCCCAAGCACCGCCGGCCCGGGCCGCCTTCTCCACCCCGGGAACGACAACACCCCCCGCACAGCCGACCGCGACGACGGCGACACCCCCGTCCGTGCGGCCGCATCGCACGACGGCACCGCCCCCGTCCGTGCGGCCGCATCGCACGACGGCACCGCCCCCGCCCTCGACGGAACCCTCCGGCCAGCCGCACAACGCCACCCTCATCGGATCCGTCCAGCGCGCGATGCGCCTGCTGGAATGCGTCGCCGGACACGAACACGGCGCCCCCGCCAAACAACTGGCCCGCGAGACCGGCCTGGCGCTCCCCACGGCGTACCACCTGCTGCGCACCCTCGTGCACGAGGGCTATCTGCGGCGCGACAAAGGGCTGTTCTTCCTCGGTGAGGCGGCCGAGCGGCTGAGCAGCAGTGGAGCCCAGCAGAAACGTCGCAGCACGATCGCCGACACCCTGGCGCACTGGCGCGACGCGCTAGGCGTCCCCGTGTACTACGCCGTGTACCGCGACGGTGAGATCGAGCTCCTCTGCGTCTCCGACACCCCGGCGAACCCCGCGGTCCAGGAATGGGCCGACTTCCGCGAGACGGGGCACGCGCACGCCATCGGCCAGTGCCTGCTGTCCCAGCTGGACGACGACGCCCGCCGCGACCACCTCGACCGCTACCCGGTGCGGTCCATCACCCCGTACACGGTGCGTGACAACCAGACCCTGCTCCGGCGCCTCGAACGGACCGGGCGGATGGAACCGGTGATCGAGCGTCAGGAGTACGCCCTGGGCACGGTCTGCGCGGCGATTCCGATCACGCTGGGCACCACGGCGGCGACAATCGCCATCTCGCTGCCCGTCCATCAGGCCGAACGGCTGATGTCGGCGACACGGCAGCTGCAGACCGAGGTCGGGCGGTTGCTGGGGTCGCTGGCGCTCTCTATCAGTATCTGAAAACTCACTCCTTGTGATCTCCCGTGTACGTTCAGCAAGATTCCATCAGTGTCGGGCGACCGGTTCCCGGCCACTCGACGGCAAACGACGGGGTAGGCGATGCGCGAGTCCGTGCAGGCAGAGGTCATGATGAGCTTTCTCGTCTCCGAGGAGCTCTCCTTCCGCATCCCGGTGGAGCTCGGCTACGAGACGTGTGATCCCTATGCCGTACGGCTGACCTTCCACCTGCCCGGTGACGCCCCGGTGACGTGGGCATTCGGCCGCGAGCTGCTGATCGACGGGGTGGGCCGGCCGTGCGGGGAGGGGGACGTGCATGTCGCGCCGGCCGATCCCGACACGCTCGGCGATGTGCTGATCAGGCTTCAGGTCGGCAGCGACCAGGCGCTGTTCCGCTCGTCGGCGGCGCCGCTCGTGACCTTCCTCGACCGCACCGACAAGCTGGTGCCGCTGGGTCAGGAGGGCGCCCTCGGCGACTTCGACGCCCATCTCGACGAGGCGCTGGACCGCATCCTGGCGGAGGAGCAGAGCGCGGGATGAAGCGTTACGGCAGCCGGGGAGCGGCCATGGCGTAACGCTTCAGCGCGGTCCCCGGAGTTATGCAGGAACGCTTCTGCTCGCCCTGCCTCCGTCGATGTGAGGCGCTTCCGAGCGGGAACGGGCGGGCCAGGGTCGCTGGCTCGGCCCAGGAGCCGACCGCCCCGCTCGGCGGCCCTTCACCGCTTGCGCCGCCGTCCCCGCCCCCCGCTCCGCGCCGGAGCAGGAGCCGGCCCCGCACCCGCCGGCACCGGCTCCTGCTCGGGCCGGTCGGCCGAGACCACGAGGGCCGCGAGGGCCGTGGTGACCGGCACCGAGGCGACCAGGCCGATCGAGCCGACCAGCGTGCGCACGATCTCCTCCGCCACCAGCTCACTGTTGGCGACCGTGCCGACGCTGCTCTGCGCGATCGAGAAGAGCAGCAGCAGCGGCAGCGCGGCGCCCGCGTAGGCGAGGACCAGCGTGTTGACGACGGACGCGATGTGGTCGCGCCCGATGCGGATGCCCGCGCGGTACAGCCCGCGCCAGCCCATCGTGGGATTGGCCTCGTGCAGCTCCCAGACCGCCGACGTCTGCGTGACCGTCACGTCGTCGAGGACACCGAGCGAACCGATGATGACGCCGGCCAGCAGTAGACCGCTCATGTCGATCGACGGATACAGCCCGTGGATCAGCCCGGTGTTGTCGTCCGTGTTGCCGGTGAGCGCGGCCCAGCCGATGAACAGCGAGCCGAGGACGCCGATCAGCAGCAGCGAGATCAGCGTGCCGAGCACCGCCACGGACGTACGGGCCGACAGGCCGTGGCACAGGTAGAGGGCCGCCAGCATGATGGCGCTCGCCCCGATCACTGCCACGACCAGCGGGTTCGAGCCCTGCAGGATCGCGGGCAGGATGAAGAGGGTCAGCACCAGGAAGCTGACGGCCAGCGAGACCAGCGCCATCACACCCCGCATCCGGCCCACCGCCACGACGGCGAGCGCGAAGATGCCGGCGAGCAATGCCATCGGGAACCTGCGGTTCACGTCGGTGACCGAGTACTGCAGATCCCTGGGCGCGGAGGGCTCGTAGGCGACCACGACCTCCTGGCCCTCGTGCAGCTGCCGCGACTGGTCGGGCTGCACGATCTCCGTGAACGTACGGCCCTTGTCCTTGCCCGTGTCGACGCGGATCGTCGCCTTCTTGCAGGTGCCGTTCTCCTGCTGCTGCGCCGAGGAGCCCTCCGCGGTGGAGGTGTCGCCGGTCGGAGGCACTCCCGAGGCGTTAACGTCCTTGCAGCTCACCTCGTCCACCTTGGTGACCGTGGCCTGCTGCGTCTGCCGGTCGAACCCGACTCCGGTGCGCTCGTGCGGCGGCGCACCACCGGGCCACAGCACCGCGAGCCCTACGACGACCGCCGCGGTGAACGGGATGAGAACCGCCGCGATGACCTTGCGCAGATGCTTCGAGACCGGGGCCGCCGGACCGTGGGCGTGACTGTGCGAGTGACCGTGCCCGCCACCGCCGCTGCCACCGTCGTGGCCGCCGGGACCATGTCCACGCCCGCCGCTGCCACCGTCGTGGCTGCCCCCTGGCCCGTGTCCGTGCCCGCCGCCGGGACCAGGGCCGTGGCCGCCCCCGGAGCCACCGCCGTGTCCCTCACCGGAGCCGGGCCCGCTGTCGTGCCGACCTCCGGACCCGGCCGCAGGCCCGTGCCCGAACCGGTCAGCCGTCCCTGTCCCCTGCCCGAACCGGCCACCGTTCCCTGGCCCCTGCTCGAATTGACCACCGCCGTTGCCGGGCCCGCGCTCGTGCCAGCCGCCGGAGCCGGATCCGGATCCGGCTCCTGAGCCTGACCCGGCCCCGATGCCGCCCTGTTCGCCCGCGGAACCGCGGCCTTCTCCGCGGCCGTTGCCGCGTCCGGGGCCGTTTCCGGAGCCAGGGCCGCGGGGCGGCTCGGGCGGTGGGTACGGGGGTTCATGCGTCGTGGTCACCGACCGATCATCGCAAGAACGACAGGGGCCCTCTGTTCACCGCGCCCAAATTGCCGCTAGCGTGGAGGCACCTTTGTACACGCGGGAGCTCGGAGCACCGGGCTGAGAGGGCGCTGACCTCCGTCCCAGCGATGTTTCACGTGGAACGTCATCGGAAGCGAGTGATGTTTCACACGAAACGTCGACAGACGGAAGCCGCTGCGTCGACCGCCGAACCTGTTACCGGGTAATGCCGGCGTAGGGAGTAGGTCTCATGACCATCAAGGACGCACGCACGCCTGCCTCCACGCAGAACGCGACGAACGGACCGGCGAACGGTTCGTCGGACGCGGAGGCCGGGAAATCCATCGGCTGGCACAAGGCGTACGTCGAGGGCACCCGCCCCGACCTGCGGGTGCCGGTCCGTCAGGTGCACCTCACCAACGGGCGGTCGGTCACGCTGTACGACACATCAGGCCCGTACACCGATCCGCTCGTCGAGACCGACGTCCGCAGGGGCCTGTCGCCGCTGCGGGAGAACTGGATCACCGCCCGCGGCGACACCGAGGAGTACGCGGGCCGTCCCGTGCGCCCCGAGGACGACGGGATCAAGCACACCTCGCCGCGCGGCGGCCTGCGCAACCTCGACGCGGTCTTCCCCGGCCGACCGCGCCAGCCGCGCCGCGGCCGGGACGGACAGGCGGTCACTCAGCTTGCCTACGCGCGCCGGGGCGAGATCACGCCCGAGATGGAGTACGTGGCCATCCGGGAGAACGTCTCGCCCGAGGTCGTCCGCGAGGAGATCGCGGCGGGCCGGGCCGTGCTGCCCGCCAACGTCAACCACCCGGAGATCGAGCCGATGATCATCGGCAAGCGGTTCCTGGTGAAGGTCAACGCCAACATCGGCAACTCCGCGGTGACGTCCTCCATCGAGGAGGAGGTCGAGAAGATGACCTGGGCGACCCGCTGGGGCGCCGACACGGTCATGGACCTGTCCACCGGCCGCAACATCCACACCACCCGCGAGTGGGTGCTGCGCAACTCCCCCGTCCCGATCGGCACGGTGCCGCTCTACCAGGCGCTGGAGAAGGTCGACGGCCGCGCCGAGGAACTGACCTGGGAGATCTACAAGGACACGGTCATCGAGCAGGCCGAGCAGGGCGTGGACTACATGACGGTCCACGCGGGCGTCCGCCTCGCGTATGTGCCGCTGACCGCCAACCGCAAGACCGGCATCGTCTCCCGGGGCGGGTCGATCATGGCCGCGTGGTGCCTCGCGCACCACCGGGAGAGCTTCCTGTACGAGAACTTCGAGGAGCTGTGCGAGATCCTCGCCGCCTACGACGTCACGTACTCGCTGGGCGACGGTCTGCGGCCGGGTTCGATCGCGGACGCCAACGACGAGGCGCAGTTCGCGGAGTTGAAGACGCTCGGGGAACTCAACCGGATCGCGAAGCGTTTCCACGTACAGACCATGATCGAGGGCCCGGGCCATGTCCCGATGCACAAGATCAAGGAGAACATCGACCTTCAGCAGGAGATCTGCGATGAAGCTCCGTTCTATACGCTCGGCCCGCTGACCACGGACGTCGCGCCGGCGTACGACCACATCACCTCAGGCATCGGTGCCGCGATGATCGCCTGGTGGGGCACCGCGATGCTCTGCTATGTCACGCCCAAGGAACACTTGGGCCTGCCCAACCGGGACGACGTCAAGACCGGCGTCATCACCTACAAGATCGCCGCCCATGCGGCCGACGTCGCCAAGGGCCACCCGGGTGCGCAGGACTGGGACGACGCGCTGTCGGACGCCCGCTTCGAGTTTCGGTGGGAGGACCAGTTCAATCTGGCCCTCGACCCGGACACGGCACGGGAGTTCCACGACGAGACGCTGCCGGCCGAGCCCGCCAAGACGGCCCACTTCTGCTCGATGTGTGGGCCCAAGTTCTGCTCGATGAAGATCTCCCAGGACATCCGGCGCGAGCACGGCGCGTCCCGGGAGGAGATCGAGGAGGGCATGGCTCAGAAGTCGCAGGAGTTCGCGGCGGCGGGCAACCGGGTGTACCTGCCGATCGCGGACTGAGCCGACGTTCTGACCCAGGTCGCCATGCCCGGCTGTCCGGCTTGCGCTCCCCCGATGAGGAGGGCCCCCTCGACCGGGGCCCCCTCGAAGCGGGGGCGCGGGCCGGGGGTTACTCCGGCTGGTGGTCCGGTCCCCCGAAGTCCGGGCTGGTGTAGTCCGGGCTGGAGAAGCGCGGGCGCGAACCCGGGGCGCCGTCGTCGGGGCTGCTGAAGCCGGGACGGTCGTAGCCGAGGTGCGGCATCCGGCCGGCCGGTGACGACGGTGCCGTCTGGTGCAGTGCCGTGGCCGTGCCGGGGTCGGCGAGTGCCTCCCGCAGGAAGGGGAGGATGCCGCGCTCCAGCAGTGCCTCGCGCCAGGCCTCCCTGGCCCGGGCCACCTCCCCGCCCAGTTCGCCGTACGGCCCACTGTCGAGCGACGGCCTGTTGCGCAGGGCGGTGAGCAGGAGTCCGACGGCGGCGACCAGGATCGCGGCCGCCGTGACGGCACCGAACACCCAACCGGTGTTGAGCATCGTCTGGGCGAACGCCGGCTCGGGGTCGAGCATCTTCAGGATGTAACCCACGAGCAGGAAGATCGCCGCGGCGGTTCCGGCGAGGACGGGAGCGAGGACCGCGACGACGGCGACGGCGCCCGCGCCGGTCTCGGCGGTGACTTCTCCCATGGTGGCAGCGAGCCCCATGCCGCCCGCACCCGGTTCCGAGGAGCCGGATTCGCGGACGGACGACGGGGTGGACGGCGCCGGCCGGCGCAGTTCCTCGCGGACCTTCACGTAGTGCTGGTACTCGGTCGCCGCGGCCGCCGTGACGAGTGCGGTGGCGTTGAGCGCCATGGTGCGCAGCTGTTCGGGGTTGAGCCGCTGTCCGACAGCGGCCAGTTCCGGGCGGTGTGGTGCGGAGCGCAGCGCCTCATCGAGGATCCGCTCGTATTCCTGGCGGTCCTCGCTGTGCAGGTGCTGCGGAACGCTGTTCATGTGCATCCCCCGATGCTCCGTAGGGCTTGGGGCTCGCACGCTGACGAGCCGTCGGGCAGAAACGGAGGGGAGCCTGCTACGGATAAGCCGATGGTAGAGCGGTGACGGCACACGGTGACAGGGGGTTTACCGAAATTGGGCCCTGGCCTGCGTCGTCTCCGGTCCGTCCGTCATGGGGGATCGTCTGCCCTGTGAACGTTCAGATATCCAGGGGAAGTTGCTGGACCAGCAGCTTTCCGGCCATGGTCACTCCGCCGTCCATCGCGATGGCGAGTCCGTCGGCGTAGACGTGCGGTCCCTCGACCAGGGGGCCTGTCTCGTCCTCGCCCTCCTCGGAGCCGACTTCACCCAGCAGGTACGGAATGGGGCTGTGACCGTGAACGATGCGGGTGCCGCCGTACGTATCGAGCAGGGAGCGGACATGGTCGGCGCCGCCCTCGTCGCGGAAGGAGAAGCGCTTGGTGAACTTGCGGAACAGATCCCAGACTTCGTCGGCGTCGTTGCGGGTGAGCGTCTCGCGGACAGTGTCGTTGACCGCCTCGATCGAGTCGCCGTAGTCGAGATAGGCGGTGGTGTCGGAGTGGACGAGTAGATGGCCGTCGACCTCCTCCATGGCGTCCAGCCGGGCCATCCACTGCAGGTGGTGGTCCTGGAGACGGTCCATGTCGGTCTTCTGGCCGCCGTTCAGCAGCCAGGCCGCCTGGAAGGTGGCGGTGCCCGCGCCGGAGTTGACCGGAGTGTCGCCGAACCGCTTGGCGCCGAGCAGCAGCAGTTCGTGGTTGCCCATCAGGGCCTTGCAGTAGCCGCCGGCCGCGGCGGCCTCGGCGGACAGCCGCATCACGAGATCGATGACGCCGATACCGTCCGGGCCGCGGTCGGTGAAGTCGCCGAGGAACCACAGGCGGGCGGTGCCCGCGCTCCAGTTCCCGGCGGAGTCGATGAGGCCCTTCTCCTGGAGCGCGGCCACCAGTTCGTCGAGATAGCCGTGCACATCACCGACGACGAACAGTGGACCGGGACCGGCCGCCGTCAGGGGTTCCGCCACGGACGCGGGGTCGACGGCGACCTGAACGGTGTCACCCCGATTGATGACGGGCAGATCGCGCTGTGTGGGCGTGTACCCCTCGGGATAGTCCACGGGCGCACCCGTCTCCTCGGCCGGTCCGGCGACATCGCCGGGGTGCATGCTGTGGACGTACGGACCGGTCTCGTGGACGTAAGCGGGTACCCGGAAGTCGCGCAACGTCGCCGTCCGCTCCACCTCGGGTCCCTGACCGGCCCCCTGAGTCATCAGACCCCTCCACCATCGCGCCGCAGCTGCACCGCGTCGGACTGCCTGGTCGCAGCGGCCCGCGGTGTCGTGGGCCCATCATAGGAATGCCGATCGCGCCATGTGATGACCCAGGGGTGGTGAATCGGCGCAGGACTCCGGTTCACCGCGGCTTTCGCCCCGATTGGGCAGGGCTTCGTCCGTGCGGTGGCCGGACCTTGTGACGGGATTGCCGGGCCGTCCACCGTAAAGGCTTTCTGTGAACGCTCCCCCGCGGCCTACTGGTCCTCGGAGGACCGCGGCGGGCTGACGGTCGTGCGCGGCGGTCGTCGCTGGGACGAGGTACGCACGATCAGTTCGGTCGGTATCACCTGCTCGACCGGCTGGTCCGACTCGACCCCCTCGATGGCGTCGATGAGGAGCTGGACCACCGCGGTGCCGATGCGGCGCGGCTTCAGCGAGAGCGTGGTGACGGGCGGCTCGGTGTTGGCGTACAAGGTGGACTCGCTGCAGCAGACCAGAAGCAGGTCGTCCGGTACGCGCAGTCCGTAGCGGCGGGCGGCGGCGAGCAGGTCGGTGCCGTTCGGGTCGCACAGACCGTAGACGGCGTCCGGCCGGTCCGGGCGGGCGAGCAGCCGGTCGGCGGCGACGGCGCTGGCGCACGGATCGTGCGCCGGGTAGGCCTCGTACACCGGATCCTGGCCGACCCGCTCGCACCAGCGCAGATACGCCGTGGTCGACAGGCGGGTGTACGTGTCCGTCGTCGTCCCGGTCAGCAGGCCGATGCGGCGGGCCCCGGCGTCGGCCAGGTGGTCGAGGATGCCGAGGACGGCGGCCTCGTGGTCGTTGTCGACCCACGCGGTGACCGGCAGCGAGCCGGCCGGGCGCCCGTCGGAGACGACCGGCAGTCCTTGCCGGACCAGCTCGCTGACGACCGGGTCCTGGTCGGACGGGTCGATGACGACCGTGCCGTCGAGGGCGACGTTCGACCACACGTCGTGGCGCGAGGTCGCGGGGAGGATGACGAGGGCGTAGCCGCGGGCGAGCGCGGCCGAGGTGGCGGCGCGGGCCATCTCCGCGAAGTACGCGAACTCGGTGAAGGTGAAAGGTTCATCCCCGTACGTCGTCACGGTCAGGCCGATGAGTCCTGACTTGCCGGTACGGAGGGTGCGGGCGGCGGCCGAGGGGCGGTAGCCCAGTCGGTCGGCGACCTCGCGGACATGGCGTCGGGTGGCCTCCGGGAGCCGGCCCTTGCCGTTGAGGGCGTCGGAGACGGTCGTGATGGAGACTCCGGCGGCTGCGGCGACGTCTCTGATGCCCGCTCTGCCTGGCCGGTTGCCTCGTCGGGTGGTCTCCGCTCGGCTCACCTGGTGCTTCCCTGCTGCTGTCATGGCGAGCCGATAGTAGGGCTCATGCGGTGGGGTAGTGCGGACGCATATGCACTCGTTGACAGGCACGTTTCTGCAAGGTCATGGAGCGTCAAATTCCTTTGAATGCAAGGTAGTTGAGCGATCCAATGGCAGGACGTGACTTGTCGGCGCGTACGCGCCTGCCAAGTGGCCGATGTTTCGAAGAGGTCTCAACTCACCTTCACGAGGGATGCGCGCCACGGCGCGAGCCACCGGCGCATAGATATATCTGTGGTGCGCCCCCCGATTCGCGCGCGTTCGTGCTGTGATGCCCCTGATGCGCATGTGACGGATGCGGTCTGTCCTCACCTGTACGCAGCGGCGCCGAATCCTCATAAGGTGAGAAGTATTGAAAGCCTGGTGGTGGTCATGAGGAGGACTGCGGTGAGCGAGACGAGCCCGAAGCTGCGCGCCGAGCTGGACGGTATCCCCACCTACAAGCCGGGCAAGCCCGCCGCGGCCGGCGGGCCGGTGGCCTACAAGCTGTCCTCCAACGAGAACCCGTATCCGCCGCTGCCCGGCGTGATGGAGACCGTCACCGCGGCCGTCTCGTCCTTCAACCGCTACCCGGACATGGCCTGTACGGGCCTGATGAACGAGCTGTCAGAGCGCTTCGGGGTCCCCGTCTCCGATCTCGCCACCGGCACCGGCTCGGTCGGCGTCGCCCAGCAGCTGCTGCAGGCCACCTCCGGCCCCGGTGACGAGGTCATCTACGCCTGGCGGTCCTTCGAGGCGTACCCGATCATCACGCAGATCAGCGGCGCGACCTCGGTGCGGGTGCCGCTGACACCGGGCGATGTGCACGACCTGGACGCGATGGCCGACGCCATCACCGACCGGACCCGGCTGATCTTCGTCTGCAACCCCAACAATCCGACCGGCACGGTCGTGAAGCGGGCCGAGCTGGAGCGGTTCCTCGACCGGGTGCCCGGCGATGTGCTGGTGGTGCTCGACGAGGCGTACCGCGAGTTCATCCGTGACGCCGAGGTGCCGGACGGTGTGGAGATCTATCGCGAGCGGCCGAACGTCTGCGTCCTGCGGACCTTCTCCAAGGCGTACGGCCTCGCCGGTCTGCGCGTCGGCTTCGCGATCGCCCATGAGCCGGTGGCCGCTGCGCTGCGCAAGACGGCGGTGCCGTTCGGCGTGAGCCAGCTCGCGCAGGACGCGGCGATCGCCTCGCTGCGTGCCGAGGACGAGCTGCTCGGCCGGGTCGGCTCCTTGGTGTGTGAGCGCAACCGCGTGGTGGACGGGCTGCGCGCCCAGGGCTGGACGGTGCCCGAGACGCAGGCCAACTTCGTGTGGCTGCGGCTGGGGGAGCGCACGGTCCCGTTCGCGGCGGCGTGTGATCAGGCGGGCGTGGTGGTCCGGCCGTTCCCGGGTGAAGGTGTGCGGGTGACGGTCGGGGAGACCGAGGCGAACGACATCTTCCTGAAGGTGGCGGAGGGCTTCCGTAAGGAGCTGTAGAGCTGCCGCCCCGAGGGGGCGGCAGCCGGGCGCCTTGGTTTCACGTGGAACCAAGGCGCCCTTCTCATGCCATGGGCCGACCGGTCCAGGCCTGGTGGGGCCGGTCGGTCGCGTTGGGGGACCCCCCGCCTCTCACGCCTCGAACGGCCATGCGTCATAATTCCTTGTGAATGTGAACGCGTTCACAAGCGTGTCCCAGTTGCTCCAGTGATGTGTGTGGCATAAGGGGCAAACTGCCGCTGTTCCCACGGCGACGTAAGGAGACTGCGACGTGGAATTGGCTTTGGCGCCGGAGACGCTGGCGCGATGGCAGTTCGGTATCACCACCGTCTACCACTTCCTGTTCGTCCCTCTGACGATCTCGCTGGCCGCCCTCACGGCCGGCCTGCAGACCGCCTGGGTACGGACGGGCAAGGAGAAATACCTCAGAGCGACGAAGTTCTGGGGCAAGCTTTTCCTGATCAACATTGCGATGGGTGTCGTCACCGGTATCGTGCAGGAGTTCCAGTTCGGCATGAACTGGTCCGACTACTCCCGCTTCGTCGGTGACATCTTCGGCGCTCCGCTCGCCTTCGAGGCACTGATCGCCTTCTTCTTCGAGTCCACCTTCATCGGGCTGTGGATCTTCGGCTGGGACAAGCTGCCGAAGAAGATCCATCTGGCCTGTATGTGGATGGTCTCCATCGGCACGATCCTGTCGGCGTACTTCATCCTCGCGGCCAACTCGTGGATGCAGCACCCTGTCGGCTACAAGATCAACGAGGCGAAGGGGCGGGCCGAGCTCACCGACTTCTGGCTCGTGCTGACCCAGAACACCACGCTCGCCCAAGTCTTCCACACCCTCTCCGCGGCCTTTTTGACCGGCGGCGCCTTCATGGTCGGCATCGCCGCCTTCCACCTGCTTCGCAAGAAGCACATCAGCGACATGAAGACCTCGCTGCGGCTCGGCCTGGTCACCGTCGCCATCGGCGGTCTGCTCACCGCGGTCAGCGGCGACGTCCTCGGCAAGATCATGTACGAGCAGCAGCCGATGAAGATGGCCGCGGCCGAGGCGCTGTGGGACGGCGAGGAGCCGGCGCCCTTCTCGATCTTCGCCGTCGGTGACGTCGACAAGGGCCACAACAGGGTCGCCATAGAGATTCCGGGGCTGCTGTCCTTCCTGGCCAAGGACGACTTCAGCTCGTACGTCCCCGGCATCAACGACGTCAACAAGGCCGAGCAGGAGCAGTACGGGCCCGGCGACTACCGGCCCAACATCCCCGTCGCCTACTGGGGCTTCCGCTGGATGATCGGCTTCGGCATGGCGTCCTTCGCCATCGGCCTGGCCGGACTCTGGCTGACCCGCAAGAAGTTCATGCTGCCGCAGCACCTGAGGGTGGGTGACGACGAGGTGCCGCATCTCGTGCTGCTGCCCAAGAAGGCCCTCGGCCCGAAGCTCACCAAGTGGTACTGGCGCATCGCGATCCTGACCCTGGGCTTCCCGCTGATCGCCAACTCCTGGGGCTGGATCTTCACCGAGATGGGCCGCCAGCCGTGGGTCGTCTACGGCGTCCTGCAGACCCGCGCCGCGGTCTCCCCCGGCGTCTCCCAGGGTGAAGTCCTCACCTCGATGATCGTCTTCACCGCGCTCTACGCCATCCTCGCCGTCGTCGAGGTGAAGCTGCTGGTGAAGTACGTCAAGGCCGGTCCGCCCGAGCTCACCGAGGCCGACCTCAACCCGCCCACGAAGATCGGCGGCGACACCCGTGACGCCGACAAGCCGATGGCCTTCTCGTACTAGGCCAAGGGAGCTGCACAGTCATGGAACTTCACGACGTCTGGTTCGTCCTGATCGCCGTCCTGTGGATCGGCTATTTCTTCCTGGAGGGCTTCGACTTCGGAGTCGGCATCCTCACCAAGCTGCTCGCCCGTGACCGGCCCGAGCGGCGGGTGCTGATCAACACCATCGGGCCCGTTTGGGACGGCAACGAGGTGTGGCTGCTCACGGCGGGCGGCGCGACCTTCGCCGCATTCCCCGAGTGGTACGCCACGCTCTTCTCCGGCTTCTATCTGCCCCTGCTGATCATCCTGGTCTGCCTGATCGTCCGGGGCGTCGCCTTCGAGTACCGGGCGAAGCGGCCCGAGGAGAACTGGCAGCGCAACTGGGAGCACGCGATCTTCTGGACCTCGCTGATCCCGGCGTTCCTGTGGGGCGTGGCCTTCGGCAACATCGTGCGGGGCGTGAAGATCGACCAGGATCTCGAGTACGTCGGCAACTTCTGGGACCTGCTCAACCCGTACTCCCTGCTCGGCGGCCTGGTGACGCTGACGCTGTTCACCTTCCACGGGGCGGTGTTCACGGCGCTCAAGACCGTCGGGGACATCCGGGAGCGGGCGCGGACGCTGGCCCTGCAAGTCGGTCTCGCCACGGCCGTGTCGGCGCTGATCTTCCTGCTCTGGACGCAGATCGAGAACGGCGACGGCAAGAGTCTGGTCGCCCTGGTCGTGGCCGTCGCGGCGCTGGTCTCGGCGCTCGTGGCGAACCAGGTCGGGCGCGAAGGATGGTCGTTCGCCCTGTCCGGCGTCACCATCGTGGCCGCCGTGGCGATGCTCTTCCTGACGCTCTTCCCGAACGTCATGCCGTCCTCGCTCAATGACGAGTGGAGCCTCACGGTCACCAACGCCTCGTCGAGTCCGTACACCCTGAAGATCATGACGTGGTGTGCGGCGATTGCCACGCCGGTCGTCCTGCTCTACCAGAGCTGGACCTACTGGGTGTTCCGCAAGCGGATCGGTACGCAGCACATCGCCGACACCGCTGCCACTCACTGAGTCCACCGCGGAGGGGTGCTTCACGATGTTTCACGTGAAACACCCCTCTCTGGGCCGAAGGGCATGTTTCACGTGAAACCCATCGATCCGCGTCTCCTCCGCTACGCCCGAGCCACCCGCCTCTTCCTGATGGCGGTCGTCGGCCTGGGCGCCGTCGGCGCGGGGCTGATCATCGCGCAGGCCATGCTCATCGCCGAGATGGTGGTGGGTGCGTTCCAGCAGGGGCTGTCGGCCGCCGAACTCCGCACTCCCCTGCTGCTGTTGGTGGCCGTCGCCTGCGGTCGTGCCCTGGTCAACTGGCTCACCGAGCTCGCCGCCCACCGGGCGAGCGCGGCGGTGAAGTCGGAGCTGCGGGGCCGGCTGCTGGAGCGTGCCGCCGAGCTCGGTCCAGGCTGGCTGAGCGGGCAGCGGACCGGATCGCTGGTCGCCCTCGCCACGCGGGGCGTTGACGCCCTCGACGACTACTTCTCGCGCTATCTGCCACAGTTGGGGCTGGCGGTGGTCGTGCCGGTGGCCGTGCTGGCGCGGATCGTGACCGAGGACTGGGTCTCAGCGGCCATCATCGTCGGCACCCTGCCGCTCATCCCGGTCTTCATGGTGTTGATCGGCTGGGCCACGCAGTCCCGGATGGACCGTCAGTGGCGGCTGCTGTCACGGCTGTCCGGGCACTTCCTGGACGTCGTCGCGGGGCTGCCGACGTTGAAGGTGTTCGGGCGGGCCAAGGCGCAGGCCGAGTCGATCCGGCGGATCACCGGCGAGTACCGGCAGGCGACCATGCGGACGCTGCGGATCGCCTTCATCTCGTCGTTCGCGCTGGAACTGCTTGCGACGATCTCGGTGGCCCTGGTCGCCGTGACCATCGGTATGCGGCTCGTCCACGGCGAGATGCATCTGTACGACGGGCTCGTCGTCCTCGTCCTCGCGCCCGAGGCGTATCTGCCGCTGCGCCAGGTCGGGGCGCAGTACCACGCGGCGGCGGAGGGGCTGGCCGCGGCCGAGGAGATCTTCGAGGTGCTGGAGACGCCCGTGCCGGAGTCGGGCAGCGCGCCGGTGCCGTCCGAGGCGGTGTCCTTCGAGGGCGTGACGGTCCGGTATCCCGGGCGTTCCGGGGACGCCGTGACGGACGCGTCCTTCGCCGTCGAGCCCGGGGAGACGGTCGCGCTCGTCGGGCCGTCCGGGGCGGGCAAGTCGACGCTGCTGAACGTCCTGCTGGGGTTCGTGCGGCCGACCGAGGGGCGGGTACTGGTCGGGGGAGCCGATCTCGCCGAGGTCGACCTGGAGCAGTGGCGGTCGCGGATCGCGTGGGTGCCGCAGCGGCCGCACCTGTACGCCGGGACGATCGCCGAGAACGTACGGCTGGCGTGTCCCGACGCGGACGACACCGCCGTACGAAGGGCGCTGGAGGACGCGGGCGCGCTGGAGTTCGTGGCCGCGCTTCCGCAGGGCGCCGACACCCTGCTCGGCGAGGACGGGGCCGGGCTGTCCGCCGGGCAGCGGCAGCGGCTGGCGCTGGCCCGGGCGTTCCTCGCGGACCGGCCCGTACTGCTGCTCGACGAGCCGACCGCCGCGCTCGACGGGGCCACCGAGGCCGAGGTCGTGGAAGCGGTACGGCGGCTGGCCGTGGGGCGGACCGTGCTGCTCGTGGTCCACCGGCCGGCGTTGCTCGGGGTGGCGGACCGGGTCGTGCGGCTGGCGGAGGCGATCGCGCCCGCTCCCCCGGAGGGCACGGCGAAGGTGGCCGCGGCGCCCCTGATCGAGGAGCAGGCCACCGTCGAGGCCGCTTCCGACGAGCCGGCCGAGACGGCGGCCCCCCGCGGCGTCCTGGCCCGCGTCCGCGCCATGTCCGGCGCCCGGCGCGGACGGCTCGGCCTCGCGCTGCTGCTCGGGAGCCTCGCGCTCGGCAGTGCCGTCGGGCTGATGGCCACCTCCGGGTGGCTCATCTCGCGGGCCTCGCAGCAGCCGCCCGTGCTGTATCTGATGGTCGCCGTGACAGCCACGCGGGCCTTCGGCATCGGGCGGGCCGTCTTCCGGTACGCGGAGCGGCTGGTGTCGCACGACGCGGTGCTGCGGATGCTCGCCGACACCCGGGTCGCCGTCTACCGGCGTCTGGAGCGGCTGGCGCCCGCCGGGCTGCGCACGACCCGCCGGGGTGACCTGCTGTCACGGCTCGTCGCCGATGTGGACGCCCTGCAGGACTACTGGCTGCGGTGGCTACTGCCCGCCGGTGCCGCAGTCGTCGTGTCCGCCGGGTCCGTCGGCTTCACCGCCTGGCTGCTGCCCGAGGCCGGTGCCGCGCTCGCGGTCGGGCTGCTGGCGGCAGGCGCCGGTGTCCCCGTCGTCACCGGTGCCGTCGCCCGGCGGGCCGAACGCCGGCTGTCCCCCGCCCGCGGGGTACTGGCGACGCGCGTGACCGACCTGCTCACCGGCACCGCCGAACTGACCGTCGCCGGTGCCCTGCCCGCCCGCACCGCCGACACCCGGCGGGCCGACGGGACCCTCACCCGGATCGCCTCGCGTGCCGCCACCGCCACCGCGCTCGGCGACGGGCTCACCGCCCTCGTCTCCGGGCTGACCGTCGCCGCCACCGCCCTCGTGGGCGCCCAGGCGGTCGCCGACGGGCGGCTGAGCGGCGTGGCCATGGCCGTCGTCGTACTCACCCCGCTGGCCGCCTTCGAGGCCGTCCTGGGGCTGCCGCTTGCCGTGCAGTACCGGCAGAGGGTGTACCGGAGTGCCGAGCGCGTGCACGAGGTGCTGGACGCGCCCGAGCCCGTACGGGAGCCGGAGCGGCCCCGGCAGGCGCCCGCGTCCCCCTTCCCGGTCGCCGTCAGGGGCCTGACCGCCCGTCACGCCGGGCAGGACCGGGACGCCCTGGCAGGGCTCGACCTGACCCTGGAACAGGGGCGCCGGATCGCCGTGGCCGGGTCGTCCGGCTCCGGCAAGACGACACTGGCGCAGGTGCTGCTGCGGTTCCTGGACGCGGACGCCGGCTCATACACGCTGGGCGGCGTGGACGCGTACGCCCTGGACGGCGACGACGTACGACGGCTCGTCGGGCTGTGCGCGCAGGACGCGCACCTCTTCGACAGCTCCGTGCGCGAGAACCTGCTCCTCGCCAAGAAGGACGCCACCGAGGACGAACTGCGCGACGCCCTCAAGCGCGCCAGGCTGCTCGACTGGGCCGACGGTCTGCCCGACGGGCTCGACACCCTCGTCGGCGAGCACGGGGCACGGCTGTCCGGCGGACAGCGGCAGCGGCTCGCACTGGCCCGCGCGCTGCTCGCCGACTTCCCCGTCCTCGTCCTCGACGAGCCCGCCGAACACCTCGACCTGCCGACCGCCGACGTGCTCACCGCCGACCTGCTGGCCGCCACCGAAGGCCGCACGACGCTGCTCATCACCCACCGGCTGGCCGGGCTGGACGCCGTGGACGAGGTGGTCGTGCTGGACGGCGGGCGCGTGGTGCAGCGTGGCTCTTATGCCGAGCTGACCGCCGTGGACGGGCCGCTTCGGGGGATGGCGGAGCGGGAGGAAGAGGCGGATCTGCTGGTGGGGGTGCGGTAGGGCCATGGGGCGTGCTCGGCTTTCGGTGGCGGACCGGTTCGACTTTCGGTGAGCCGGCCGACCCGGCCGCGCGGCTGCCGCAGTTGCTGGAGGCGATGCGGTCCGTCGGCAGCGGGCTCGAGCTGCACGCCACGCTGGACCGGATCGGCGAGACCGCCGCCGCGCTCACGGACGCCCGCTACGCGGCCATCGGCGTCGTCGCCGAGGACGGGGACGGGCTCGCCGACTTCGTCCACCACGGCGTCGACGAGGGCACCGCGCGGCGGATCGGACGGCTGCCCGACGGGGACAAGGGGCGGCTCGGCGCCCCCAGAGGACCCGTGGTCCTGCGGCTTCCCCGAGCACCATCCGCCGATGCGCGGCTTCCTCGGCGTCCCCATCCGGGTGCAGGGGGAGATCTTCGGGAACCTGTACCTGACCGAGAAGCGGTGCGGGCAGCCGTTCGACGACTGCGACCTCGCCATGGTCCGCGTGCCGGTCACCGAGGCCGGGATCGCCATCGGCGACGCGCGCCTGTACGAGGCCGCCCAGCAGCGCGAGCGCTGGATCGACGGATCGGTCGCCGTCACCACTGCCCTGCTGTCCGGCGGGGACGCCGGCCCACGCATCGCCACCGGGTTCGCACGCGACTTCGGACCGGCCATGATGCTGCCGCTGCCGCCGAGCTGCGGTCGGGCCCGGTCGACACCTTGGTCGGCGACCTCACCGGCAAGAACCTCATCGCCGCCCCTGCGCGTGTGGCAGGCACCGCACTGAGCCATCCGCAGCAACCGTTCCCCCAGGCGTACGACTTGAACAGGACCGCGACCCCCAGTGCGGGCCACGATCGCTGACATGCGATCACTTCGCCGTCACCCGCTGTTCGTTCCGGTGCTGCTGTGCGCGCTCGCCGTGCTCGCGGCTCGTCCGACCGAAGCCGCCGACGGCGGTGGCGACTCCGACATCAGTGCCCAGGTGGCCCGGCTGTACGAGGACGCCGCCGTGGCGACGCAGCAGTACGAGGCGGGGCGGCAGGAGGCCGAGGCGCAGCGGGGGAAGGCGGAGCGGATCGAGGGGCTGCTCGACCGGGAGCGGCGGGAGATCGCCGTGATGCACGAGGACCTGGGCCGCATCGCGCGCGCCCAGTACCGCACCAGTGGCGGGATGCCGCTCACCGCGCAGATCGTTCTCGCGCGCAGCCCGGACGAGCTGATGCGCGGTCAGCATGTCTTCTCGCAGGCGAATCTGGCCGTCAGCAACGCCATCGACAAGAGCCGCCGGGCCGAGGCGAGGCTCGCCGCGGACGAGGCGAAGGCCGCGGCGGCCTGGCAGATGCTGGAGAAGCGGAACGCCCAACTCGCCTCGCTGAAGAAGGACATCGAGCAGAAGCTCGAAGAGGCGCGGGGGCAGCTGCAGGGGCAGGCCGACGCCTCCGTCGCGGCCGGCGCGTGCCGCGGTGCCGTCCGGCTCGACCAGCCGCGAACGAGCTTCACCCAGACCTGGGTCGCGCCCGTGGAGACGTACGAGCTGTCCGCGGGGTTCGGCAACGGCGGGGCACGGTGGGCGAACCGGCACACCGGGCAGGACTTCGCGGTGCCGATCGGGACGCCGGTGCGGGCGGTCGGCGCGGGCCGGGTGGCGAAGGTGTCGTGCGGCGGCGCTTTCGGCATCGAGATCGTCGTCCAGCACGCGGGCGGCTACTACACGCAGTACGCCCATCTCGCCGCCGTCAGCGTCGATCAGGGCGAGCGGGTGAGCACCGGCCAGCGGATCGGCCAGTCGGGCACCACCGGCAACTCCACCGGCCCGCACCTGCACTTCGAGGTGCGGGTCACCCCGGAGTTGGGGTCGGGGGTGGATCCGGTGCCGTGGCTGACGGCACGAGGGGTGCCGCTCGGATAGCTGCCCGGCCGGCGCGTCTGTAAGGGGCGCGCTCCATGGGCGGCGCGCCACTTACATCCGTACGGCGCCTCTCACATCCGGTCCGCCAGCATCCGCTCGATCACGACCGCCACCCCGTCCTCGTTGTTGGCGACCGTCCGGCCCGACGCGGCGGCGATCACATCGGGGTGCGCGTTGCCCATCGCGTACGACTGTCCGGCCCACGTCAGCATCTCGACGTCGTTCGGCATGTCCCCGAAGGCGACGACCTCCTCGTGGGAGATGCCGCGCTCGGCGCAGCACAGGGCGAGCGTGCTGGCCTTGGAGACGCCGGGGCCGCTGATCTCCAGCAGGGCGCTGGGGCTGGAGCGGGTGACGTTGGCGCGCTCGCAGATGGCGAGGCGGGCGAGGGTGAGGAAGGCGTCGGGGTCGAGCGTGGGGTGGTAGGCCAGGATCTTCAGCACCGGCTCGTCAGTGCCCGGCGCGTCCGGCCCCAGCAGCCACTCGGCGGGCGCGAGGTCGTCCGGTATCTCCATGTGCAGCTTGGGATAGTCCGGCTCCTGGTAGAAGCCGTACGTCTGCTCGACCGCGTACACCGTGCCCGGCGCGGCCTCGCGCAACAGCCGTACGGTGTCCAGGGCGTTCGCCCGCGCCAGCTCTCGCACCTTCACGAACTTGTGGGCGCCGGGGCCGCCGTGCAGGTCGACCACGGCGGCGCCGTTTCCGCAGATCGCCAGGCCGTGGCCGTGGACATGGTCGCTGACGACGTCCATCCAGCGGGCCGGGCGGCCGGTGACGAAGAAGACCTCGACACCCGCCTCCTCGGCCGCGGCCAGTGCGGCCACCGTGCGCGGGGACACCGACTTGTCGTCCTGTAGCAGCGTGCCGTCGAGGTCGGTGGCGATGAGCCGCGGGCGGACCGCGGCGGCCGGGGTCTGGGGCTGTCGAGTCGCTGAGGTCACCCCGCCATTCTCCCGCATATGCCCGCACGGGCGTGCGGCAGTCCGCACATGTGAGGAGACGCATGAGGAGATACCACCCCCCACCAGGACCGCCGGCTCAGCGCAGCTGCGCGGCCGCCTCCATGGCGATCTGCTCGAAGATCTTCTCGTCCACCGCGAAATCCGAGTCCGGGATGGGCCAGTGGACCACGATCTCGGTGAAACCCAGCTCCTGATGGCGCCCCGCGAAGTCCACGAACGCGTCCAGCGACTCCAGCGGGCGGCCCTGGTCGGGGGTGAAACCGGTGAGCAGGATCCTGTCGATTCCGGCCGCGTTCCGGCCGATCTCGTCGCATGCGTCGGTCAGCTGCTCGACCTGCTCGCGAATGGCCTGAATCGACTGTTCGGAAGTGCCGTTCTCGTACAGCTTGGGGTCGCCAGTGGTCACCCACGCCTGGCCGTAGCGCGCGGCGAGCCGGAATCCGCGCGGCCCGGTCGCGGCCACCGTGAAGGGCAGCCGGGGGCGCTGCACACAGCCCGGGATGTTGTGCGCCTCGTGCGCGGAGTAGAAATCGCCCTCGTACGACACCGAACCCTCGGTCAGTAGCCGGTCGAGCAGCTGCACGAACTCGGCGAACCGGTCGGCACGCTCGCGCGGCGTCCACGGGTCCTGCGCGAGCACGGTGGCGTCGAACCCGGAGCCGCCCGCACCGACGCCCAGCGTGAACCTGCCGCCGCTGATGTCGTCGAGGGAGATCAGCTCCTTGGCGTAGGGCACCGGATGCCGGAAGTTCGGCGAGGTCACCAGGGTGCCCAGACGGAGACGGTCGGTGATGGCCGCGGCGGCGGTCAGCGTCGGCACGGCACCGAACCACGGGCCGTCCCGGAAGCTGCGCCAGGACAGGTGGTCGTATGTGTACGCGGTGTGGAAGCCGAGCTGCTCCGCCCGTTGCCACGCCTCACGGCCACCTTCGGACCAGCGGCGATACGGGAGGATCACGGTGCTCAGGCGCAAGCTCATGCTTCGAGCGTATGCGCCCGAATGGGTTTCACGTGAAACAGTCACCGTGCGCGGCCGCTCAGCCACGGGCTGAGCGTGATCACCTCGTGGGGCGGGGGGCCCGCCGATCACGCCGCCGTCAGTGGCCTGCTGGAAACCGCAGGTACTCCGACGGCACCGCCTTCGTCAGCCACACCCCATTGGCGCTGACATGGAAGACATGGCCGTCGCGGTGCATGGCGCCGGCGTCCACGGAGAGCACCACGGGGCGGCCACGCCGGGCGCCGACCCTGGTCGCCGTCTCGCGGTCGGGTGAGAGGTGTACGTCGTGCCGGTTCATGGGCCGCAGGCCCTCGGCGCGGATCGCGTCCAGGTAGCGGGCCACGGTGCCGTGGTAGAGGTACTGCGGGGGTGTCGCCGGGGGCAGTCCGAGTTCGACGTCGATGCTGTGGCCCTGGCTGGCGCGGATGCGGGTTCCTTCGATCGCGAAGCGCTTCTTGTCGTTCGCGGCGACCACGTGGTCCAGCTCGTCCCGCGTGAACCGGAAGCCGTGCGCGGCGGCCGCGGCGATCAGTACGTCGATCTCGACCCAGCCGCCCTCGTCGAGGGCGAGCCCGATCCGCTCGGGCTGGTGGCGCAGGTGTTTCGAGAGATACTTCGACACCTTTACGGCGCGTCTTTCATCCATGCCCTCAGGGTGCGGGAGAGACGTGGATCACGCGAATGATTTCGAACCGGATGTTTGATCCACAGCCAAGTACTGTTATCCACAGGGGAATTGGCGATTCTGTGGACAACTGACCTTCAAATCAGGGTGTTTGATCAAGATCAGCTGATGTGGCGTGACTTGCGGCGAGCCGGTCCAAAGCGCGTGCCCTCACCTCCCGTTCGGCGGCCAGCGTGATGAACGCCGCGACCTGGTCCGGGCCAACCAGCCTCTCCACAGCCTGCATCGTCTCGGCGGGCAGGGCCACGGAACGCGTCTGGTTCCGCTCCTCCGCCGCTTCTCCCGTGCCGAGCTGCCGGCGCAGCTGCCGTACCGCCAACAACCGCATCGCGCGGGCCAGTTCCGCGTCCACCGTCTGCTGCGCGAGCGGTCGCAGTCGGCGGACGAGAGAGGCCGCCTCGGCCGCGTCCGCGTCGGTCGGACGGTGGGGTCCGTCGAGGTAGCGAGCGAAGACGTGCTCGGTGGTGAACTCCAGGAAGCGGGCGGCGATGTGCTCGACCTGTCCCCTCAACTCCCGTAGGTGGCCGGAGATCGCGGACAGCGGCACTCCGGCCGCGTGCAACTCGACGGCCACGGCGAGTTCTTGGGGGCTCGGGACGAGGAAGGAGTCCTCGTCGCCGGAGACCGGTTCCAGTATCCCGAGCTCCACGCCGTCGGCGACCGCCGCGTCGTCCGGGGTGCCGCCGAACCGTTCGTCCAGCTCGGCGCGTGAGATCCGTACCGCCTCCTCGTCGGTCCACGGCCCGTCCACCTCGGCGACCAGCCCGAGCACCCCGCCGAGACCGCGGCCCGCGTCGTAGGCGTCCAGGAGTTCCTTGATGGAGGCCAGGGTGTAGCCGCGGTCGAGGAGGTCGGCGATCTGGCGCAGCCGGACGAGATGGGCGTCGGAGTAGAGGTTGGCGCGGCCGTGGCGCTCTGGGCGGGGGAGCAGGCCGCGGTCCTGGTAGGCGCGGATGGTGCGGACCGTGGCGCCGCTGAGGTGGGCCAGGTCCTCGATCCGGAGGCAGGGTGTGTCGCTCACGCGGCCGCCCTCGCCGCCGGTGACCTCCGCAGGTACTCCACCGCCCGGCTCAACGACCCTTCCCGCGACGGGTGGTACGACCGCCGGACGTACCGGGGTATCGCCGCGCCCAGTTCTTTCCACGCGGGCAACAGGCCCTTGCGCACAGCCCTGTCGTGCTCGGCGAGAGAGCAGCGGATGCGGCCCGCCAGCTGGGGATCGTGCCGGATCGGATACGCCGTTCCCCACATCCACATGTCGAGCATCACCGGCGCAGTGACCGCCATGCCCGCGATCCGGCGGGCGTACCGGGATCTCCCGGGGCCGCCGCAGTGCTGGTACATGTCGAAGACGACCGCGCGGTGTTCGACCTTCTCGGCGCCGTGCCGGCGCAGCAGGTCGAGCATGACCTCGTCGGCGCCGGCCCGGTCCAGGCCGTCGGCGGCCAGGACCCAGTCGCCGAGGACCGCCGTGAACTGCTCGATCGCCGCGACGACCGCCAGCCGCAAGCGCAGCCACTCGCGGTCGGCTATCGGCGCGCCCAGCGGGGGACGCTCGCCGAGCAGCCGTTCGAAGAGGAAGTCGACGTGCCGGGTGAAGTCGGCGGTGTCGAGCTTCTCGGCCGCCAGGTGGTCCAGCACGTGCGCGTGCTGGACGCTGTGCGTGGCCTCCTGGCCCATGAATCCCTTCACGTCATCGAGGAGTCCGGGGTCCCTGACCAGCGGCAGTCCCTCCTTGAAGACCTTCACGAACCATCGCTCCCCCGCCGGCAGCAGCAGGTGCAGCACGTTGATGACATGGGTCGCGGTCGGCTCGCTCGGGATCCAGCGCAGCGGCGTGCGCGACCGGTCGAACGACACGCGGCGGGGAGCGATCCCGGTCACAGGGGTGGCTCCAGCCGCGCGATCGCCCGCAGCGCCCGCGGCGTGAAGCGGGACATGAGGTGGGCGCCCCGGGCCTCCGGCGTCACCGGGACGACGGCCTGGTTGCGTACCACCGCCCGCAGGATCGCGTCGGCGACCTTCTCCGGCGGGTAGTTCCGCAGCGCGTACAGCCGCGCCGACTTCTTCTGCCGCCGCTTCTCCTCCGCCGCGTCGACGCCGGCGAAGCGCGCGGTCGAGGTGATGTTGGTGTTGACGAAGCCGGGGCAGATCGCACTCACGCCGATGCCCCGGCCCGCCAGTTCGGCGCGCAGGCACTCGCTCAGCATCAGCACCGCCGCCTTGGAGGTGCTGTAGGCGGGCAGCGCCCGGGAGGGCTGATAGGCGGCCGCCGACGCGGTGTTGACGATGTGGCCGCCCTGGCCGCGCTCGGCCATCTGCTTCCCGAAGAGGCGGCAGCCGTGGATGACGCCCCACAGGTTGACGTCGAGGACCTCCTTCCAGTGCTCCGGCGTGGTGTCGAGGAAGGCGCCGCCCAGGCCGATCCCGGCGTTGTTCACCAGGACGTCGACCACGCCGTACTCGGCGGCGACCTTCGCGGCGAGCTTCTCCATGGCCTGCTCGTCGGAGACGTCGACGGTCTCCGCCCAGGCCTCGGGGGCGCCGATCAGCCGGGACATCTCGGCGGTGCGGGCCGCGCCCTCCGCGTCCCGGTCGACGGCCACCACGCGCGCGCCGGCCTCGGCGAACGCGTACGCCGTCGCCCGCCCGATGCCGCTGCCCGCGCCGGTGACCAGCACGAGCTGCCCGCCGAACCGGTCGGCGTACTTCCCGGTCGCTGTCACCGCCCGCGGCCGTCCGCCCTCGACGGACGTGACGAACTCGGTGATCCAGGCGGCCAGTCGGTCGGGTCGGGTGCGCGGGATCCAGTGCTTGGCCGGGAGGGTGCGCCGGGTCAGCTGCGGGGCCCACAGCTCCAGTTCGTCGTAGAGCTTCTCGGAGAGGAAGGCGTCATCGAGGGGCGTGATGAGCTGCACGGGCGCGTGCGCGTACGCATCGGTGCGCGGGCGACGCAGCCGGGCCCGTACGTTGTCCCGGTACAGCCACGCCCCGTGCGCCGCGTCTGTGGGCAGCGACGAGGTGGGGTAGCCGCCGTTGCCGGGGACCTTCTCGACGCGCTCCAGGATCTTCGGCCAGCGCTTGCCGAGGGGGCCGCGCCAGGCCAGTTCGGGCAGCACGGGCGTGTGCAGCAGACAGATGTACCAGGACTTGGCGCCCTGCCCGAGGAGCTGGCCGACCCGGCGTGGTGTGGGGTGCTTGAGGCGCTTGTTGATCCAGTGGCCGAAGTGGTCGAGGGAGGGGCCGGACATCGAGGTGAAGGACGCGATGCGGCCCTCGGTGCGCTGGACCGTGGCGAACTCCCAGGACTGCACCGAGCCCCAGTCGTGCCCCACCAGATGCACCGGCCGGTCCGGGCTGACCGCGTCCGCGACGGCCAGGAAGTCGTCCGTCAGCTTCTTCAGCGTGAACCCGCCCCGCAGCGGCCGCGGAGCCGTCGAGCGGCCGTGGCCCCGGACGTCGTACAGCACGACATGGAAGCGCTCCGCCAGCCGCGGTGCGACCTCGGACCACACCTCCTTGCTGTCCGGATAGCCGTGCACCAGGATCACCGTCGGCTGTCCGGGGTCCCCCAGCTCGGCGACGCACAGCTCGACCCCGCCGGTCCGCACCCGGCGCTCACGCGCACCCGTCAGCACCGTCACTCGTCCTCCGCCCAGCGCCGCTCTCCGCCACGCTCGAACGACCTCGCGCGGGGGGACCCCCACGGCAGATCGTCGTCCAGCCAGAAGGCGCTCTGCTCGGGGTCCCTGGAGTCGGTGACGACGAGGATCTCCTCGAACTTCGCGCCGGTACCCCGGAAGCCGAGGTGCGGTTCGACCGCCCACAGGCCCGGCTGCGGCGGGTGGTCGGAGGAGCGGTACGGCGACCACAGCGGCGACCAGCCCTCGCGGTGGCCGTGGAACGCGTCGCTCGCCAGGCCCTTCAGGGACTGGGTGCCGAACCCGAAGACATGCGGTGACCAGCGGCGCTGCCGCACCCGGTCCACCTTGTGCGCGATCACGCCGAACGGATACGCGCGGTGCCGGTTGGCGTAGCCCTGGCGGACCATCAGACGGTCCACGTCCTCGTAGATCTCCCGCAGCGACCGCCGCTCGCGCACCTCGCGCAGGATCAGCTCGCGGTGCGCCTCCAGGTCGGCCATCAGCTTGTTCTGCACCGGGTTGATGCCGAGCGAGCCCGAGTAGCCGATGTCGGCCGTGAAGCCGTCGTAGACCGGGGCCATGTCCAGGATGAACGGCATCCCCGGCTCCAGCCGGCGGTGGGTGGGGAAGAACTGCAGCGGGAGACGGAAGTTCACGAACGCCGTGCGGTCCCCGAACCAGGCGAAGGGCAGATGGAACCAGTCCCGCACCCCGCGCTCGCGCAGCCACTCGCGCTGCATCCGCGCCGCCTCGCGCTCGGTGATCCCCGGCTCCAGCCGCGCCGCGACGGCCTCGGCGCACTCGTACGCCAGCCGCTGGACCACCCGGAACCCCCGCAGATCCTTGGAGAGTTCGCCTGTCACCGCCGTAGTCATGCCACCGCCCCACTCGTCCACACTGACTGCGGTACGTGCCCGTAACTTGACACTGGCGAATGTGACAGTTGTTAGAGGCTGCGTCAATAGACCTGCTTCGGCCTGTGGAAAACCTCGCGGATGTGGAAAACCACGGCCGCGTTGTTCGACCTCAGGGTGACCCCTAGGGCCCCGTACGTCTTGAGTCTGACGTCAAGACAGCTCTGCGGGGTGACGACCGGCGTGGCATGGGTCACTACCTTCGAAGCGTGACTGTGATCGCGACCGAAAGCCTGAGCAAGCGGTTCCCCCGGGTGACCGCGCTTGACCGGCTCTCCGTGGATGTCGGGCCCGGTGTGACCGGACTCGTCGGAGCCAATGGAGCCGGCAAGTCCACACTGATCAAGATCCTGCTGGGTCTGTCCCCCGCCACCGAGGGCCGCGCCGAAGTGCTCGGCCTCGATGTCGCCACCAAGGGCGCCGACATCCGCGAGCGCGTCGGGTACATGCCGGAGCACGACTGTCTGCCGCCCGACGTCTCGGCCACCGAGTTCGTCGTCCACATGGCGCGCATGTCCGGCCTGCCGCCCACCGCGGCCCGCGAGCGCACCGCGGACACCCTGCGCCACGTCGGCCTGTACGAGGAGCGTTACCGCCCCATCGGCGGCTACTCCACCGGCATGAAGCAGCGCGTGAAGCTCGCGCAGGCACTCGTCCACGACCCCCAGCTGGTCTTCCTGGACGAGCCGACCAACGGCCTCGACCCGGTCGGCCGCGACGAGATGCTCGGCCTCATCCGCCGCATCTACACCGACTTCGGCATCTCGGTCCTGGTCACCTCGCACCTGCTGGGCGAACTGGAACGCACCTGCGACCACGTGGTCGTCGTCGACGGCGGCAAGCTCCTGCGCTCCAGCTCCACCACCGACTTCACCCAGACCACGACGACCCTCGCCATCGAGGTCACCGACACCGACGAGCACCCGGACGGCACGCGCGCGGTGCGTGAAGCGCTGCACGCGCGCGGTGCGGACGTCGTCGACGGCGGCGGAGGCCTCCCGGGCGCCGGGCACGTCCTGTTGCTCACCGCGCAGGGCGAGGAGACATACGACCTGGTGCGCGACGTGGTCGCCGACCTCGGCCTCGGCCTGGTGCGCATGGAACAGCGCCGGCACCACATCTCAGAAGTCTTCAAGAGCGAGGACGAGCAGCGGAAGGAGGCGGTCGGCCATGGCAGTTGAGCACCCCGTAGCGACCCCGGCGGGTGACCAGACCCGCATCCACAACATCGGCTACCGCGCCTACGACGGCCCTCGCCTGGGCCGCGCCTACGCCCGCCGCTCCCTCTACTCGCAGTCCCTGCGCGGCTCCTACGGCCTCGGCCGCTCGGTGAAGTCCAAGGTGCTGCCGATGCTGCTGTTCGTGGTGATGTGCGTGCCCGCGGCCATCATGGTCGCCGTCGCGGTCGCCACGAAGGCCAAGGACCTGCCCCTCGACTACACGCGCTACGCGATCGTCATGCAGGCCGTCATCAGCCTGTACGTCGCCTCGCAGGCACCCCAGTCGGTCTCCCGCGACCTGCGCTTCAAGACCGTCCCGCTGTACTTCTCGCGGCCCATCGAGACCGCCGACTACGTACGGGCGAAGTTCGCGGCGCTGGCCTCCGCGCTGTTCGTCCTCACCGCCGCCCCGCTTCTGGTGCTCTACGTGGGCGCACTGCTGGCCAAGCTCGACTTCGCCGACCAGACCAAGGGATTCGCACAGGGACTCGTGTCCGTGGCACTGCTCTCACTGCTCTTCGCCGGCCTCGGCCTGGTCATCGCGTCGGTCACCCCGCGCCGTGGCTTCGGCATCGCGGCCGTGATCGCCGTCCTGACCATCTCCTACGGCGCGGTTTCCACACTCCAGGCCATCGCCGACGCCCAGTCCCTCGGTGACGGTGGGGGCAGCAGCGGCGCCATCGCCTGGATCGGCCTCTTCTCGCCGGTCACGCTCATCGACGGCGTGCAGTCCGCCTTCCTGGGCGCGAGCTCCGCGTTCCCCGGCGGGGTGGGCCCGAGCAACGGCGAAGGGGTCGTCTACGTCCTCGTCACCCTGGGCCTGATCGCCGCCTGCTACGGCCTCCTGATGCGCCGCTACCGAAAGGTCGGACTGTGACCACACTCGCCCTCGACCACGTCTCCCGCTGGTTCGGCAACGTGGTCGCCGTCAACGACATCACCATGACGATCGGCCCCGGCGTCACCGGCCTCCTCGGCCCCAACGGCGCCGGAAAGTCCACCCTCATCAACATGATGGGCGGCTTCCTGGCCCCCTCCACCGGCACCGTCACTCTCGACGGCCGGCAGGTGTGGCGCAACGAGTCGATCTACCAGCACATCGGCATCGTCCCCGAGCGTGAGGCGATGTACGACTTCCTCACCGGCCGCGAATTCGTCGTCGCCAACGCCGAGTTGCACGGCCTGGGCGCCAAGGCCGCCCAGCGGGCACTCGCCACCGTCGAGATGGAGTACGCGCAGGACCGCAAGATCCAGACGTACTCCAAGGGCATGCGGCAGCGCGTGAAGATGGCGTCCGCCCTGGTCCACGACCCGTCGCTGCTCCTGCTCGACGAGCCCTTCAACGGCATGGACCCGCGCCAGCGCATGCAGCTCATGGACCTGCTGCGGCGCATGGGCGACGAGGGCCGCACCGTGCTGTTCTCGTCCCACATCCTCGAAGAGGTCGAGCAGCTCGCCCGCCACATCGAGGTCGTCGTCGCCGGACGGCACGCGGCCAGCGGCGACTTCCGCCGGATCCGCCGTCTGATGACCGACCGGCCGCACCGCTACCTGGTGCGCTCCAGCGACGACCGAGCCCTCGCGGCCGCGCTGATCGCCGACCCGTCGACGTCCGGCATCGAAGTCGACCTCACGGAGGGTGTGCTGCGCGTCCAGGCCGTCGACTTCGGCCGGTTCACGGCCCTGTTGCCGAGGGTGGCCAGGGACCACGGCATCCGGCTGCTCACGGTCTCGCCGTCCGACGAGTCCCTCGAGTCCGTCTTCTCGTATCTCGTCGCGGCGTAGGAGGCCGAAGATGTACGACCCCACAGTCGCCCGACTCACCTACCGAGCCCTGCTCGGCCGCCGCCGGGCCCTCATCCTGGGCGCCCTGCCACTGCTGCTCATCGTCATCGCCGTGGCCGTGCGCGGCCTCGCCGGCGCCGACGACCAGACGGCCGCCGACGTCCTGGGCGGCCTCGCGCTCGCCACCATGGTGCCGATCATCGGCGTCATCGCCGGCACCGGCGCGATCGGCCCGGAGATCGACGACGGCTCCGTCGTCTACCTGCTGTCCAAGCCCATCAAGCGGCCCACGATCATCTTCACCAAGCTGATCGTCGCGATCGCCGTCACGATGGTCTTCTCGGCGGTGCCCACACTCGTCGCGGGCCTCATCCTGAACGGCAACGGCCAGCAGATCGCCGTCGCCTACACGGTGGCCGCCCTGGTCGCCTCCATCGCCTACGCCGCGCTCTTCCTGCTGCTCGGCACGGTGTCCCGGCACGCGGTGGTCTTCGGCCTCGTCTACGCCCTGGTCTGGGAGGCCCTGTTCGGCTCGCTGGTGGAGGGCGCGCGCACGCTGAGCGTCCAACAGTGGGCGCTGGCCGTGGCGCAGAAGGTCTCCGGAGGAGACATGGTGACGTCCGACGTCGGACTGCCCACCGCGACCGTGCTGTTGGCGGCGGTCACCGTACTGGCGACCTGGTACGCGGGGCAGAAGCTGCGGTCGCTGACGCTGGCCGGGGAGGAGTAGGCAACTCGGATCTTGACGGGGGCTTCACCTCTGTCCAGGCACACTGGGCAACAAGGGACGGGGGGACGGCTGGACGGCTAGGAGGACGGGGATGGCAGGCGAGACGCCGCAGTACGACGACCGTGAGCAGTCCGGGGGCGGGTGGGACGACCTGGTCCTGGACGAGGACTTCATACGGTCCGCCGAGACCTCCGAACCGTCCGCCCGGGCCCGCATGCTGGCCGCGCGCTGGCGCGACACCGAGCCCGAGCCGCAGCCCTGGCGCTCCGACGAGCCGCCCGCCGGGTGGTTCTTCAGCAAGGGACGCCGTCGCAGGTGGCGGCGCCGGTAGGACGTCGTACGGCCGCTCTTTAATCGGTGGCGCCCAACTCCTCGTACAGGCACAGTGGTTATGTCCACACAACGCCGGACGTACGGGGTCGGCGCCACACACCGGGAGAGGAGCGGGACGATGTCCATGCACGGCAGTACGTCCAGCTCCCTTCAGGGCAGCCCGCGGCGGACTCCGGAGTAGCTACCGCTCCGAAGAGCCCGCTCCGCAGGGGGAGCTGCCCGGGGCGGCCGCTTCGAGCACGCGACTCGCTCTCGCGTGAGGCCGCCCACCCGGAGGATTGGCCGAGTGGTAAGGCACTGGCTTGCGCTGTGCTCAATCAGAAGCAAGTCATGGTCGGGCCTGGAAAGCCCGCGCACGTTCGATTCGTGCATCCTCCGCACACCGTGAGTGCTCACAGCCGCAGGGCACTTGCGAAGCTCAGCCCAGCAACCGCTCCACCACCACCGCGATTCCGTCCTCCTCGTTGGAGGACGTCACCTCGTCCGCCACCGCCGTCAGTTCCACATGGGCGTTGGCCATCGCCACGCCCCGGGCCGCCCAGGCGAACATCGGGATGTCGTTGGGCATGTCGCCGAAGGCGATCGTGCCGGCGGCCTTGAGACGCAGGCGGCGGGCCGCCAGGGACAGGCCCGTGGCCTTGGAGAGGCCGAGGGGGAGGAGCTCCACGATGCCCTCGCCGGCCATGGTGACCGTGACGAAACCACCGGCGGCGCGCTGGGCCACCTCGGCGAGCTCGTCGTCCGTGAGGGTCGGGTGCTGGATGTAGAGCTTGTTCAGCGGCGCGGTCCACAGGTCGGCCGCGTCCGTGAACGGCGTCGCCGGGAGCGTGCCCTGCACCTCGTAGCCGGGCCCGACCAGCACGTCACCGTCCAGGCCGTCGCGGCTCGCCGCCAGGAACAGCGGGCCGGTCTCCGCCTCGATCTTGGCCAGGGCCACACCCGCGAGCTGCCGGTCCAGGGTGACCGAGGTCAGCAGCCGGTGCTCGCCCGCGTGGTACACCTGCGCGCCCTGCCCGCAGACGGCGAGGCCCGCGTAGCCCAGGTCGTCGAGGATGTGCCGGGTCCACGGGACGGAGCGCCCCGTCACCACGATGTGCGCGGCGCCCGCCGCGGTGGCCGCGGCGAGCGCGTCACGGGTGCGCCGCGAGACCGACTCGTCGGAGCGCAGGAGCGTTCCGTCGAGGTCGGTCGCGATCAGTCCGAAGGGGAAGCCGTCGGCCGTCACTTGGCGACCGGCTCCAGGACCTCCCGGCCACCCAGGTACGGGCGCAGCACCTCGGGGACCCGGACGGAGCCGTCGGCCTGCTGGTGGTTCTCCAGGATCGCCACGATCGTGCGCGGTACGGCGCACAGCGTGCCGTTGAGCGTGGCCAGCGGCTTGACCTGCTTGCCGTCGCGGACGCGGATCGACAGCCGGCGGGACTGGAACTCGGTGCAGTCCGACGTCGAGGTCAGCTCGCGGTACTTGCCCTGGGTCGGGATCCACGCCTCGCAGTCGAACTTGCGGGCGGCCGAGGAGCCGAGGTCACCGGAGGCGACATCGATGACGCGGTACGGCAGCTCCAGCGACGTCAGCCACTGCTTCTCCCACTCCAGCAGGCGCTGGTGCTCGGCCTGCGAGTCCTCGGGGGAGACGTAGGAGAACATCTCGACCTTGTCGAACTGGTGCACGCGGAAGATGCCCCGGGTGTCCTTGCCGTGCGAGCCGGCCTCGCGGCGGAAGCAGGGCGAGAAGCCCGCGTAGCGCAGCGGCAGACGGTCGGCGTCGATGATCTCGTCCATGTGGTACGCCGCGAGCGGGACCTCGGACGTGCCGACGAGGTACAGGTCGTCCTTGTCGAGGTGGTAGACGTCCTGGGCCGCCTGGCCGAGGAAGCCGGTGCCGGCCATCGACTGCGGGCGGACCAGCGCCGGGGTCAGCATCGGCGTGAAGCCGGCCGCCGTGGCCTGGGCGATCGCCGCGTTGACCAGGGCCAGCTCGAGCAGGGCGCCGACGCCGGTGAGGAAGTAGAAGCGGGAGCCGGAGACCTTGGCGCCGCGCTCCACGTCGATCGCGCCGAGGATCTGGCCGAGCTCCAGGTGGTCCTTGGGCTCGAAGCCCTCGGCGCCGAAGTCGCGGATCGTGCCGTGCGTCTCGAGGGTGACGAAGTCCTCCTCGCCGCCCACGGGGACGTCCGGGTGGACGAGGTTGCTGAGTCGGAGGAGGAGCTCCTGGGTCTCGGTGTCGGCCGCGTCACGCTCGGCGTCGGCGGCCTTGACGTCGGCGGCGAGCTGGCTCGCCTTCTTCAGCAGCTCGGCCTTCTCGTCTCCGGAGGCCTTGGGGATGAGCTTGCCGAGCGACTTCTGTTCGGCACGCAGCTCGTCGAAGCGGACGCCGGACGACCTGCGCCGCTCGTCGGCAGACAGGAGGGAGTCGACGAGCGCGACGTCCTCTCCACGGGCGCGCTGGGAGGCGCGCGCACGGTCGGGGTCCTCACGGAGCAGGCGAAGGTCAATCACGCGGTCAAGGCTACCGGTGCGGGGTGAGAGCTCACGACTCACTATTCCGGACTGCACCTTACGTACCGTTATGAAGGAATTGCGGCGGGTGTCAATAAAAAGGTGCCTCACTCACCGGAACGGGTCGGGTGCCAGGGGTCCGGTTGACTCGATTTCCTTGTGGGGAACGGGACTTGGGGCCGCCCCGTCCACAGGGATCCACAGCCCCGGAAAGTTATCCACAGGCTGTGCGAAAGATCTGTGGATGCCGGAAGTGATCATTCCGAATCGGGGTGTGCGGGGCGAAGAATTCCCTAGCCAAACCCTCTGTGTGCCCACTTTCGAGTGGAAATGGGTCACCTCAAAGGATTGATCAAAGGAAACGAGTGGACGAAGGGTGACCTGTGGGGCTGTGGACGAACTTGGGGGCCGCAGGACGATTTGTCGACTGAGTGGTACTTCGTTGTCGACTTGTCCCCACGTCGAGAAGCCAACCTGTGGATAACGCCTGTGGATAACGAAAATATGCAGGTAGGAGCAGCAGGAAACGCCCCAGAAACCCAAGGGGAACGCCCTAGAAACGGCCGTCCTGGCACCGCGCCACCCAGTCCGAGGCCGCGACGAACTCCTCGTCCGACGTCCCCGGCAGCGGAGCACGCACGTCCGCCACGCTCGCGTCCGCACGCGGGTACGAGCCCAGGAACCGCACCTGGCGGCAGATCCGCTTGAGCCCCATCAGGGCCTCGGCCACCCGGCGGTCGGAGATATGGCCCTCGGCGTCGATGCAGAAGCAGTAGTCGCCGATGCCCGCGCCGGTCGGCCGGGACTGCAGCAGCATCAGGTTGATGCCGCGGGTGGCGAACTCGCCCAGCAGGTCGCGCAGCCCGCCGGGATGGTCGTCGCGCTGCCACAGCACGATGGACGTCTTGTCCGCGCCGGTCGGCGCCGCGGGCCGGGCGGGCCGGCCGACCAGCACGAACCGCGTCTGCGCGTTCTCGGCGTCGTGGATCTTGGTCTCCAGGGCCTCAAGGCCGTACCGGGCGGCCGCGAACTCGCCCGCGAAGGCGGCGTCGTACTGGCCCTCCTGGACCAGCCGCGCGGCGTCCGCGTTCGAGGCGGCCGACTCCCAGAGGGCGTCCGGGAGGTTCTTCTTCAGCCAGTTGCGCACCTGCGGCTGGGCGGCGGGGTGCGCGGAGACCGTCTTGATGTCCGAGAGCTTCGTACCGGGCCGGACCAGCAGTGCGAAGGTGATCGACAGCAGGACCTCGCGGTAGATCATCAGCGGCGCGCCCGCGACCAGCTCGTCGAGCGTGGTGGTGATCCCGCCCTCGACGGAGTTCTCGATCGGCACGAACGCGGCCTCGGCCTCGCCGGTGCGCACCGCGTCGAGCGCGGACTGCACGGACACGTACGGGATCAGCTCCCGGGTGGCCGTCTCGGGAAGAGTGCGCAGGGCGACTTCGGTGAAGGTGCCTTCGGGACCGAGATACGCATAGCTCGCTGGCATGACCTCACCCTAATGGGGCTTGCGAAACCCGGCGTACACAGCTCGCCGCAGCCCCTCCAAGGGATGCCCCTCACCCCTCCAGCAACCGCTGCCCCACATACTCCCCCTCTGCCGCCCCGCCCGGCACCGCGAACAGGCCGCTCGCCTCATGGCGGATGAACTTCGACAGCGCGTCCCCGCGGTCGAGCTTGCGCTGGACCGGGACGAAGGCGCGCAGGGGGTCGGCCTGCCAGCAGACGAAGAGGAGGCCCGCGTCGGGCACGCCGTCCGTGTCGAAGCCGTCGTGGTAGGAGAAGGGGCGGCGGAGCATTGCCGCGCCGCCGTTCTGGTCGGGGCGGCTGATGCGTGCGTGGGCGTTGATCGGGACGATGAGATTGCCCTGGGTGTCGGTCTTCTCCAGGTCCATCTCGGTCGTCTCGGTGCCCCCGGACAGCGGTGCGCCGTTGGACTTGCGGCGCCCGACGACGTCCTCCTGCTCCTTGACCGAGAGCTGCTCCCAGTCGTCGAGGAGCATCCGGATGCGGCGTACGACGGCGTAGGAGCCGTTCGCCATCCAGGCCGGGTCCTTCGAGCCGGAGGCGGGCACGAAGATCCGCTGGTCGAAGTCGGACTCCGTCGGCTTCGGATTGCGCGTGCCGTCCATCTGGCCCATGAGGTTGCGGGCCGTCATGGGCTGGGCGGTGGCGCCAGGCGAGCGGTTGAAGCCGTTCATCTGCCAGCGGATCCGGGCCGCGCTGCCCGCGTCCTTCTGGATGGCGCGCAGGGCGTGGAAGGCGACCAGCGCGTCGTCGGCGCCGATCTGTACCCACAGGTCGCCGTTGCTGCGGGACTTGTCGAGCTGGTCGGAGGAGAAGTCGGGCAGCGGGTCGAGCGCGACCGGGCGCTGCTTCTCCAGGCCGGTGCGGCCGAAGAAGCTGTGCCCGAAGCCGAAGGTGAGAGTCAGGGACGAGGGTCCCGCGTCCCGGGCGACATCGGTGTCGTCCTGCTTTGCCGCCTCGCCCGCCATCAGCCGTCGGGCTGTTTCCGACCAGCGGCGCAGCAGTGCGGCCGCTTCCTCGCGGCCCGAGCCCGCCGCCAGGTCGAAGGCGACGAGGTGGCCGCGGGCCTGGAGGCCCTGGGTGATGCCGGGCTGATGTTTCCCGTGAAACATCGACTGGCCGGTGCCGAGTGAGGCGAGCGGTGTGGCTTCGGCGGGCCGGGCGGCGTACCCCACGGCTCCGCCGGCCGCGCCGAGTACGAGCCCGGTGGCGCCGGCGGTACCGAGCAGTCGTCGCCGCGAAACGCCCTCTTCAGGGGATGAGTTTTCGGAAACGCCCGCATTGAGTGCCGTCTCGGGGGTGCGGGCCTCCGGAATGGACTGGTCAGCCATGGTGTGGTTCAGCCGATCTGCGCGTTCTTGGAGACAGTGGTCTGGTCGATGTCGGAGGTCCGGACGGTCACGGCGATGCTCCATTCGCCCGCCATGGGGATCTGCACTCCGGTCGCCGTCCAGTGTCCGGTCGTGATGTGGTCGGGGACGACGGGCAGCGGCCCGATGTCCTGGGACTCGAGGGTGAAGGCGACCTTCACCTCGGGGATGTCGAAGGCGCGGCCGTTGGGCCGCTCCACGTAGACGTGCATCTCGTTGCCGCCCACGCGCGCGGGGTCGAGGTCGATGCGTACGAGTCCCTTGCCGTCCTCGCCGCCGGTGTCGAACGACATGTCCAGGGTCAGTGCCCCGGAAGACGTGTCGGCGGAGGCGGAGGCGGACGACGAGGTGGCCGCCCGGGCCTCCTCCTCCGTACGTCCCGGTTCGGTCGACGTGAGGATGGTGGTGACGGCGAGGAGGACGACGGCGACGCCCGCTTCGGCGAGCACCGAGCGGCGCAGTCCGAAGCGGTTGGGGTCGGCGTCCCGCTGCCGTTTCTGGCGTGCGGTGTCGATGGCGGCCCGCTGTCGGGCGAGTTGGGCGGCGCGCTTGGAGTCGCCGGCCGCGGCATGCTCGGAGTCACCGGCGGTGGCGCCCGCGTTGACGTGTTCCTTCTCGGGCTCACGCGCGCGCGTGGCCGTGGTGTCCGCCAGCCGGGCCGTCCACCGCCGTGAGATCCACGCGACGCCGACCAGCAGCAGCACGAGCCCGATCTTGAGGAGCAGCAGCTGTCCGTACCGGGTGCCGGTGAACGCCGACCACGAGCCGAGCTGGCGCCACGACTGGTAGACGCCGGTCGCGACCAGCGTGAGCACGCTGCCGAAGGCGACACGGGAGAAGCGCTGTACGGCTGCCGAGTCCACCGGCACGTCGGCTGATCGGTACAGGGCGACGAGCAGTGCGGCGAGCCCGCCGAGCCAGGCCGCGACGGCGAGCAGGTGGACGATGTCGACGGGCATCGCGAGCCCTGCCTGGAGCCCGGTCGAGGCGTGCTCGGACATGGCCCAGCTCGCGGCGAGCCCGGCGGCCACGACGGTCCCGCCGATCCCGAGCCCGAAGGTCAGGTCCCGCTTCTCCTCGTCCTCGCTTGAATCAGGCAGTCGGCGCGAAGCGCCGTCGTTCACGGTGGTGGTGGGAGACGGGCGGGCGTAGGCGCCGAACAGCACGGCGACGAACAGCGCCGCCGCGGCGAGCAGCAGCAGCCGGGAGACGAGTGCCGCGCCGGTCTTGGTCTGCAGCACCTGTCCGAGCAGGGTCAGGTCGAAGACGTCGGCGAGCTTGGCGGTGCTGGTGTACGCGCCGCGCAGCAGGAGGAGTCCGAGGGTGGCCGCGGTGAGCGCGAGCCATCCGGAGACGACGAGCCGCTGCAGGGCGCGCACCCCGGAGCCGCGCTGCCAGCAGGCGAGGACGAAGGCGCCGCCGCCCACCATGACGATGAAGCCGGCGTACGACACGTACCGTCCGAACCCGTAGAGCACGCCGACGACCCCGCCGCCCGCGCTCTGGTCGGTCACCGAGACGGAGGTGGCGGAGGGAGCGCCGATGGAGAAGGTGTAGGCGCCGGCGACGGGGTGGCTGTCCTCGGAGACGATCTGGTAGCTGACGGTGTAGGTGCCGTCGGGCAGGCCGCTGTGGAGTTTCACGGCGTACGTGGTGCCGCCGGCGTTGGCCGGTTTGCCGTCGTCGACGCGCTTGCCCTTGGGGTCGAGCACGCGCAGGGCGTCGTCGGACATCGCGACCGACTCGGAGAAGGTGAGCGAGATCCGCGTCGGGGCCTTGTCGACCACCGCCCCCTGCCGGGGGTCGCTGCCGGTCAGCGCGGCGTGCGCGGAGACCGGTCCGGCGCCGGCGAGGAGCAGGCCCGCCGCGGTCAGGAGCAGCAGCACCAGGGTGCGGACGCGGGGGGCGATGGTCGGCGTCAAGGGTGGTCCCTCCGTCAGTGTCCGGTCTTCGGGTCGTACGTCGCCGACTTGACCGGCATCTTGACGGTGACCGCTGCGGACTCGGCGAAGTGCAGTTCCAGGGACACCGTGTCGCCCCGCTTCGGCTTCCGCTTCAGCTTCTCGAACATCAGGTGGTTGCCGCCACTGCTGAACACGAGTTGACCGTGGGCGGGGACGGCGAAGTGGGTGACCTCGCGCATCGTGGCGTTCACGGTCTCGTGGACGGTGACCTCGCCGAGGTCGCTGGTGACGGAGGTCAACTCGTCCTTCGTACCGCCCTGGTTGGCGATCGTGAGGTAGCCGGCCGCCATGGTGTCGGAGACGGGCTGCGGCATGTAGGCGGCGCTGACGGACAGGTCCGCCTGCGCGTCGTCGGAGCCGCCGCAGCCGGCCAGTGCCAGGGCACCGGTCAGCACCAGGGCGGCCGGGGCGAGCCGCCTCACGGGTTCTCGCCCTTGATGAGCTTGGGGAGGTCCTTGATGTAGTCGTCGACGACGGCGTCCTCGCCGTAGAGGACGTACCCGGCGTCGGTCTTCGGCGAGAAGGCGATGACCTGGGTGCCGTGCATCGAGACGGTCTTGCCGTTCTTGTCCTTGCTCGGCGGCTCGATGGAGATGCCGACGGTGCGGGCGCCGGCCTGGATGGTGGCGAAGTCGCCGGTCAGGCCGACGACCTGCGGGTCGATGCCCTTGAGCCACTTGCCGAGCGCCGCGGGGGTGTCGCGCTCCGGGTCGGTGGTGACGAACACGATCCGCAGCTGGTCCTGGTCGGCCTTGGACAGCTGCTTCTTGGCGACGGCGATGTTGCTCATCGTCGTGGGGCAGATGTCGGGGCAGTTGGTGTAGCCGAAGTAGATCAGCGTCGGCTTGCCCGCGGTCTGCTCGCGGAGGTCGTACTTCTTGCCGTGGGTGTCGGTGAGCACCAGGTCGGGCTTCTCGAACGGTTTGTCGAGAACGGTGGCGGCCTTCTCCGAGCCGGCCTGCTCGGACACCACGGTGACGGGTGAGCCGCTGTCGGCACTGCTGCCGCAGGCGGAGAGGGTCAGGGTGGCGGCGGCGAGCAGGGCGGCCGCGGCGATGGTGTTCTTGCGCATAGAAAAATGTCCCAGATGTGAGTGCTCCGGCGTGCACCGGGGGCCGTGCGGATTGCATGATGCGCCCCCGGTTGCACGGCGCGGACGGGTGGGCCTCAGGCGTCGGTCCGCCGGCGGCCGACGAGCACGCCGTACGCCACGCCCAGCGCGCCGATGACGATGCCGACCACGGCGAGGACGCGGGCGGTGGTGTCGCTGCTGTCGGCGGGTTCGGCGGCGGTGGAGGCGGCGGAGTTCTGAGCTGCCGGCTCGGAGGTCTCTTCGCTCGCCTCCGAGCCGTGCGCGTGGCCGTCCTCGGCGGCGGACAGGGCGAGCACCGGCGCCGGGTTGTCGGGCTCCTCCTGGCCCTCCTGCGGCACCTCGATCCAGCGGGCGACCTCCTTGTTGGAGTACGTCTGGATCGCCTTGAAGACGAGCTCGTCGGTGTCCTCGGGGAGCGCGCCGATAGAGACCGGGAACTTCTCGAAGTAGCCGGGCTCGATGCCCTTGCCGTCGGCGGTCCAGGTGATCTTGGTGACGGCCTCGCTGATCTTGTTGCCGTGCAGTTCGACGGGCTTGTCCAGCTTGGACTTGGTGACCTCGATGTCCCAGCCGGCCATCGGCGCCGGCATCGCGGAGGCGAGCGGGTGGTCGGTCGGGAAGTTGACCTCGAGCTTGGTGGTCGAGGCGTTGTCGCGCTCGTTGGGGACCTTGAAGTCGACGACCGCGTAGCCGCCCTTGGCGGCGGTGCCCTCCGGTTGCACGGAGACGTGCGCGAAGGCGGGGGCGGACAGGGCGAGTACGGCCGTACCGGCGAGGGCGCCGACGGCGGCGATACGAGAAGCCTTCATGAAAGGAGCACTCCACTTTCGAGAGAGGTTTGGAGAGGCGCGCGTATCCACAGGTGCTCCCTTCGGGCGGGAACACGTGCACGCGCGTGTGCCGCGCGACGGCGGCCCCTCTTCTCCTACGGAGTGGTGGTCGCGTCGTGTCAGGCGGCGAGTGCGAGTGCGCCGGCGGCCGGCGGGCCGCGCCTGATCACGGTGTGCTGGAGTGCGGTGGTACGGGGCTCGGACGGCGCGAGCGGAGCCGTACGCGGCGGACGCGGGCCCTCCTCGGGCGCACCCGGCAGTCCGGCTCGCAGGGCGCGCACCAGCGCGAGCGCCCCGCGCAGGGACCGCACGAGGGCCCCCTCGGCGACCGAGGACGCCGAGAGTTCGAGGAGCCGCAGCAGCGCCATGTCACCGCGGCGCAGCAGCCATCCGGTGACGATCGCCGCGAGGACGTGGCCGGCCAGCATCGGCAGGGACGGCAGCAGCGACGCGGACGACAGGGCGTCCGCCGGCGGGTGCGTGGCGTGCGTGCCGGTGGCCGGATCGAGCCGTGCGTCGGCGAGGATCCGCTGTGCCTGGGCCGGGCTGAGTGCCGCGGCGGTGGTCCCGCACGCGATCCGCGCGGCCCGTTCGACGAGCGAGGCGTCGGCCATGGCGGACGCGGCGGCGGCCGTCCCGTGCTGGCCCAGCCCGAACAGCGCGTGCAGCACGGTCTGTCCGACGGCGAGCAGCGCCGCGATGCCGGGCAGTGCGCGTTCGCGTCCGGCGAACGGCACCGCGACCACGACGACCCCGAGGAATCCCGCGCTCAGTGTCCACAGCGGAATCGACGCGTAGGAACCGAGCGCGTGCCCGGCCGCGGCCAGCACGACGCAGACCGCGGCGAACACCGCGGCCCGCAGCACCCGGAGGTCACTTCCGGAGTGCGCCGTGCGTGGGCGGGGGGCAGTCATGGCGGGCTCATCATCGCACTGGCCTTATTGCCGCCATACGGCAGGTCCGCAAGATGAGGTACGAGCTGTACGCCCCCACATACACCGATTCCTGGCCAGACGCATCGACCATATGGGCAGTATCACATCAGTGGTGTGCTTACAACCGGGCACTCGTGGCAATACGTAACGGTATGTCGAGCCGCGGCCTGGAGGCTGGAGCATGAGCATCTGGTGGTCACTCCATCTGCGCCGCGAAGCTGCGAGCGTTCCGCTCGCCCGGCGGCTGCTGATCGGCACCATGGAGACCGCGGGGGTCGACCCCGACGTGTCGTACGACCTCTCCGTCGCCCTCAGCGAGGCCTGCGCGAACGCCGTGGAGCACGGCGGGGACACCGCACCCGACGGCGCCTCGGAGGCGTACCGCGTCACGGCCTATCTGGACGGCGAGAAGTGCCGCATCGAGGTCGCCGACTCCGGTCCCGGCTTCCGCCCCCGTCCCCCGCTGCGCCCCGTGTCCGCGGACGCCGAGAACGGCCGCGGCCTGTGTCTCATCCAGGAACTCGCCGATCACGTCCACATCGGCAACAAGCCGGGGCGGGGTGGCGCGGTGGTGAGCTTCGACAAGATCCTGAAATGGCGGGAGGACGCGCCGCTGATGGCGGTGTAGCGCTGTGGCGAGCGCCGCGTCCAGCGCGGGGATCAGAAAAACGCGGCCTGGTTCTTGCCTGCGTTCTTGGCCCTGTACAGAGCCGTATCGGCGTCCCACAGCGCTTGCGTGGGCGTGGGCGTGGGCGTGGTCGGCTCGGTGATGATCCGTGCTCCGATGCTGGTGGTGACGTGGACGGAATGGCCCGGGGCCAGGGCGAACGGGTTTGGCCTCGGTGAGCCTGCGGCAGATGGCCAGGCCCAGACCGGTGCCTCCGTAGCGGCGGGTGTGGAGGCGTCCGCCTGGGAGAAGGCGTCGAAGATCCGCTCCTGGTCGGCGTCGTACATGCCGATCCCGGTGTCGGCCACCTCGAAGAGCAGCCACGGCAGGGTTTCCGAGGGGGGCCGTGCCGGGGCCGGCCGGGCGTGGATGACGACCTCGCCGGATTCGGTGAACTTCACCGCGTTGGACGCCGGGTTGAGCAGGATCTGCCGCAGTCGGCCCGCGTCCCCGAGCATCATCACGGGCAGGTCGGGATGGCAGTCGCCGATCAGCTCCAGGCCCTGGGCCTGGGTGGTCTGCGCCACCAGCGAAATGACCTCCTCCACCGGCGAGCCGCCGGGTAGCGGGCAACCGCGCCCCAGGTGTAAGCCGCCCGTCCCGCACGGCATCCCGCAGAGCCCGCTCAAGCCCCGCGCGACGCCCATCACAACGTCAGTTTCCAGATGCAGGTCCACGGTGACGTGCCTTCAGGGGCGCGGGGCTGTGACATATGCGGCTCCGCCGCGTGGGCGCGACCACCCACGAACGACCCGCAGCCGAAAGATCACCCCTTGAGCGCCGCCATCCAAGCCTCGACCTCATCAGCCCGACGAGGAAGCCCAGCCGACAGATTCCGGTTCCCTTCCTCCGTCACCAGAATGTCGTCCTCGATCCGCACCCCAATGCCCCGATACTCCTCGGGCACGGTCAGATCATCGGCCTGGAAGTACAGCCCCGGCTCAACCGTCAGACACATGCCGGGCTCCAGAACACCCTCCACATACGTCTCCGTCCGAGCCGCGGCACAGTCATGGACGTCCATGCCGAGCATGTGCCCCGTACCGTGCAACGTCCACCGTCGCTGCAACCCCAGCTCCAGCACCCGCTCCACAGGCCCCTCGGCAAGCCCCCACTCGACGAGCTTCTCGGCGAGCACACGCTGGGCCGCGTCATGGAAGTCCCGGTACTTCGCCCCCGGCTGCACGGCCGCGATCCCGGCCTCCTGCGCCTCGTACACGGCGTCGTAGATCTGCTTCTGGATCTCACTGAACCGCCCGTTGACCGGCAGCGTGCGCGTGACGTCGGCGGTGTAGTACGTGTGCGTCTCGACGCCCGCGTCGAGCAACAGCAGGTCACCCGACCGCACGGGCCCGTCGTTCCGCACCCAGTGCAGCGTGCAGGCGTGCGGCCCGGCCGCGCAGATGGAGCCGTAGCCGACGTCGTTGCCCTCCACGCGCGCGCGGAGGAAGAACGTGCCCTCGATGTACCGCTCGCTGGTCGCCTCGGCCTTGTCGAGGACCTTCACGACGTCCTCGAAGCCGCGCACCGTCGAGTCGACGGCCTTCTGCAGCTCGCCGATTTCAAACGTGTCCTTGACCAGCCGCGCCTCGGACAGGAACACCCGCAGCTCCTCGTCGCGCTCGGCGGTGACCTTGTCGGTCAGCGCGGCCTCGATGCCGGCGTCGTAGCCGCGCACGACCCGCACCGGGCCGGTGGCCTCGCGCAGTCGGTCGGCCAGTTCGCGGACGTCGGAGGCGGGGATGCCGTAGAGCTTCTCGGACTCGGTGAGCGAGTGGCGGCGGCCGACCCACAGCTCGCCCTGGCCGGACAGCCAGAACTCACCGTTCTCGCGGTCGGAGCGCGGCAGCAGGTAGATCGTCGCCTTGTGGCCGTCGGCGACCGGTTCCATGACGAGGACGCCGTCCGCGCTTTCATCGGGCCGGCCGCCCGTGAGGTACGCGTACTCGACCGAGGCCCGGAAGGGGTAGTCGGTGTCGTTCGAGCGGGTCTTGAGATTGCCCGAGGGGATCACCAGCCGCTCGCCCGGAAAACGCGCCGACAGCGCGGCACGCCGCGCGGCGGTCTCGGCGGCCTGGGGGATCGGCTCCAGGTCGTGCAGCTCGGTGTCGGCCCAGCCGGACTTCATGCTCTCGGCCAGCTCGTCGGACACGCCCGGGTACAGGCCGTTCTTCCGCTTCTTGATCGGCTCTTCGGTCTCTTCCGGGCCCGCTGCGGCAGCAGCAGAATCGGAAACCGCCGGTGTGAGCTCGTCGGCCACGGTCATCCTCCTCGATACGGCACTGGACCCCCTCCATCGTACGGTCGTGCAGAAGGGGGCCCAGGGGCGGAAGACCTGTTACCGCAGGCTCAGGCGGAACTACTCGAAGCGAGCCGCCAGGAGCACGACATCCTCCTCGGAGTCCGCGGCGTCCAGCCCGTCCGGCAGCACCGTCCGCAGCACGTGGTCGGCGATCGCCTCCGGGTCGTGCCGCAGCGCCCTGGGCACCCCGGCGGCCGCCGCGTGCAGCCGGGCGAAGGCGCGGTCGGTGGGGTCGCCGCTGCGGTGCAGCAGGCCGTCGGTGTAAAGCAGAACCGTCTCTCCGGCCTCCGCCTCCAGCTCCACACTGGGCGCCTCCCAGCAGGCCAGCATGCCCAGTGGCGCCGACACGGACGTCTCCACGAACTCCGTTCGCCGCTCGCCGACCAGCAGCGGCGGGCAGTGCCCGGCCCCGGCAAGGGTGATCTTGCCCAGGGCGGGCTCGCAGTAGGCGAACAGGGCGGTGGCGGAGCGCGCGGGCTCGGTGAGTCTGAGCAGCAGCTCCAGGTCGGACAGGACCGCGACCGGGTCCTCGCCCTCCATCACGGCGTACGCCCGCAGGGACGCCCTCAGCCGTCCCATCGCGGCGACCGCGCTGGGTCCGGAGCCGGTCACCGAGCCGACGGCGAGGCCGAGCGCGGCGTCGGGCAGGGGCAGCGCGTCGTACCAGTCGCCGCCGCCGCGCGGTCCGGTGCGGTGCCGGGCGGCGAGCTGCACTCCGGCGACGCGGGGGAGCCGGGACGGCAGCAGCTCCTCGGACATCGTCGCCATGCACGCGCGCGTGCGCTCGACCTCGACGAGCCGCGTCAGGTGCTCGGCGGCGTAACGGGCGTACAGGCCGACGAGGTGGCGTTGGCGCTCGGTCGGCTCGGCGGGCTCGTCGTAGAGCCACACGGCGGCGCCCAGGCGGTCGGCGGCGTCGGTGCACAGGGGGAGCGTGTAACTCGCGGCGTAGCCGAGGCGCGCGGCCACCTCGCGGTGCCGCGGGTCGAGGCCGTCCTCGGCGAACAGGTCGGGCTGGGCGATCTCGCCCTCGCCGCCGGGCAGGCCGTCCAGGATCCGGCCGTAGGAGGTGGCACCGCGCGGCACGGTCTCGATGTGACCGAGATCGGCCCGGGCGAGCCCCAGCCCGACGGTCGTGTCCGGTCCCAGTCCGTCCCCGGGTTCCAGCACCACGAGGCCGCGCCGGGCGCCCACGAGGGCGGCTCCGGCGCGCAGCAGTTCCTGGAGGGCCTCGGTCAGTGCGTCCGTGCGGGCCAGGCGTTCGGTGAGTTCATGGAGTGTCGTGAGGTCCGAGACCCAGCCGGCGAGACGGTCCTGAAGCAGCGCCCCTGGTGCGTTTGGTGGCGGGACCGGTGAGGTACCCGAGGCCGGGGGCGCGGGCGCGACAGTGTGTGCGGGCGAGGGAACCGTTGAATCGATTCCGGCCACTTTCGAAGGGTGAGGGGCATTCATGGCGTCCGGCTTTCCGACCGGTGCGTATTGCTCAAAAGCATCGCAAACCCCCATGTCATTCTGCGCCGCTGGCAGTGTCTCCACATGTACACGCACTCGTGAGGAGATGTCCAGCATTGTCCTGCCGGGATTCCTGGTGTCCGTGGGTAACCAGTTCACTTCTGGTGGACCCCTTGCGAAAAGGCAAAGTTGGCTTAAAACTGCCTCGGGTAACGGCTTATTGCGGTCGACTGGGCTTGCTCCACGGAGCGTCACAACGGTCGCGATGGGTACGTACTCGGTAAGGGCCAGGGGTGGTTGACAGCCACCCGGAACCTGGTGACCGACCCGGGCGTCTTAGCCACCGACGATCGTGCCCCATCCTCCCGTGGCGGAGGCGAAGAGAAATACGCGCGACGCAAAACGCCAGACTTCGCCACCCCACGCCACGCCCATGCTTTAGATAGACGCGGTATGGGCGAGGCTGCCGCGGAAGCAGTCCCACGTTCGGCCCATAGGGGTTTCCCTTGCCCATGGCAGGGGTGTGATGCGCCAACAGGTACGCACAGTGAAGTGATCGACACATGGTGTGATGTGGACCACGGTGTTGCCAGCGGTGCAACGGAAAGGAACGAGCGCTCATGCGCGAGATCCTCGGAAGGCGACGCAGGCTCCTGTCCCAGCAGAGCGACGGGAAGCCTGAGTTGATCAGCGCGGCCCTGGCCTTCGCTACGGAATGGCAGTGGCCCGTTCTCCCGGGTGTGGCGACCGACCCGCAGGGGCGCTCCCGCTGCGGCTGCCCCGACCCGGACTGCACGGTTCCCGGCGCACACCCCTTCGACCCCGGCCTCCTCGCCGCCACCACCGACGAGCGCATGGTGCGCTGGTGGTGGACCAACCGGCCCGCGGCCCCGATCGTCCTCGCCACCGGCGGCACGGCCCCCTGCGCGGTCAGCCTGCCCGCCCTGCCGGCCGCTCACGCCCTGGCCGCGCTCGACCGCAAGGGCATGCGCCTCGGCCCGGTCATCGCCTCGCCCACCCGCTGGGCGCTGCTCGTGAAGCCGTACTCCATGGAGCAGCTGGGCGAACTGCTCTACGCCCAGGACTTCGTCCCCGGCTCCCTCCGCTTCCACGGTGAGGGCGGCTACCTCGCCCTGCCCCCGTCCGAGACCGGCCAGGGCGCCGTCCGCTGGGAGCGCGCCCCGCTGCCCGGCTCGGCCGCCCCATGGGTGCCCGACGTCGAGGCAGTGGTGGACGCCGTCGTCGAAGCCCTCACTCGTACGGGTGTGAGCGCACCCGAGTTGTAGGGCCGCCCGGCGCGCGCGGAACGTGACACGTGCGCGTGGTCGTTATCTTCCCGCCTATGAACCTTCGTCTCCTTGCCCTCGCGGGCGTCGCGGCGTGCGCGGTCGCGCTGCCGCTGGCCGTGGCGTCCGCGGGCCCGGTGGATGACGAGGAGCGCGCCGACGTACACACGTCACGCACGTCTGTACGCCCTTCTGTAAGTCCTTCCCCGCCCGCCGACGCCAAGGCGCCCTCCGCCGCACCCGGCCGCTCCCCGCTGCTGCTCGGCCTGGGACCCGCCGCCGCCGCCCGCTGCGGCCCCGAGCTCACCTCCCCCGAGGGCATCGAGGCGCAGACGTGCGTCCTGACGCAGGGTGAGGAGACCTGGGCGCGCACCTACTACCGCAACGCCACCGGCAGCACCCTGGACTCCGTACTGAGCCTCATGGGGCCGGCCGGGCGCACCGTGCAGATGCGGTGCGTGGTGGACGCCGAGGACGAGCCCGGGACGTGTGAGACGCCCCGCGAGCGCACCCAGGGAGACCTGGCCGCCTACACGGCGGTCGCGGAGTTCGCGGCACACGCCGGGCAGGGGCCGCTGCTGCTGCGCTCGGGGAGCAACTCCCCTGTACCTACGGGCAGTTGACGCACGACGCCATTCTGTGAACGGCCGCGGACATGGAAAGACCCGGTTGCTGGCGACGGGGGATGCACCAGCAACCGGGCTATTGGAACGGTAACAAGAGATCCGCCGTTCGCAAATTCGATCCGGGCTTTCCAGTCACGGATTCCCTTGCTCCGCACGGGAGTTGTGATCGGATTCACCTCTCCCGGGGCCCACGGTGCGGCTGACCGGTCGGTCAGCCGCAGTGGATCTCCGTGTCCCGCGTCAGCTGAGCGTGACCTGCCGGTTGGTCAGGCCGCCCCGCGCGCGACGCTCGTCCGCGGTGAGCGGAGCGTCCGTGGCCAGGGCCGCGGTGAGGCGCTCGGCGAACTCGGCGGCCGGCTTCTCCACGTCCTCCGCGCCGACGTCGCTCGGCAGGTCCCAGACCGGGACCGTGAGGCCGTGCGCGCGGAAGGAGCCCACCAGGCGGGTGCCCTCGCCGAGGTGGGACCGCCCGGCCGCGTGCAGCCGCGCGAGGGCGTCCAGAAGCTGCTCCTCGGGATAGGGCATGACCCAGCGCAGGTGGTTCTTGTCCGGGGTCTCGCACCAGTACGCGGCGTCCACGCCGGTCAGCCGCACGGTCGGGATCGCCGCGGCGTTGGCGCGCTCCAGGGAGGCGGACACCTCCGGCGTGGCGTTCTCCGGGTCCGGGACCCAGAACTCGAAGCCCGGGTGCACAACTGGCTCGAACGTGCCTTCGGGGTTGAGCAGATCCTGCAGCCGGGGACCGTCGGCCGGGGCACGGCGGCCCTGGACCGGAGTGCCGGGCTCCGCGGTGAGGGCGCGCTGGAGGGTGTCGGCGAGGTCGCGGCTGATGTCGCCCGACGCCGTGTCGTTCTGCAGGCCCAGCAGCACCGAGCCGTCGTCGCGGCGCAGCGCCGGCCAGGCCATCGGCAGCACCGTGGCCAGGGTGACCGACGGGACGCCTTCGGGGAGGCCGCCCTTCAGGGGCAGTTCGACGGTGGCGGCCGGCACCAGCTCGCGCAGGGCCACCCAGTCGCACTCGCCCGGCAGGCCCTCGAACGGGCGCTGCACCAGCTCGGTCACCGCGTGCGCGGCGGCCCGGCCGTGGCAGGCCTTGTAACGGCGGCCACTGCCACAGGGGCAGGGCTCGCGTGCGCCGACAACCGGGATCTCTCCGTCCGTGAGCTGCGGGCGCTTGGCCTTCGTCTGGGGTCGCTTCTTGGCCATCGTGGGTGTCTCCCGGTTACGGCTCGTCTCGTACGGCGGGAGCCTAGCCGTTCACGCCATGACTGACGGGAGCCTGTGGACATTGCGGCCAACGTGCCGCGTTGCCCCGGAACCGGTGCGTCAGTCCAGGTCGTCGAACGCGTCCGCGAAGTCCAGGTCGGGTACCTCGGGGATCACGGACACCGCCGGCGCCGTGACGCGCGTGGCGAAGTCGTGGCGCCGGTGTCCCGCATCCGGGTCGTACACGTCGTGGTGGACCACCACCCACACCGTGACCTCGCCCCGGGTGTCGTCCCGTACGCCCCAGTCGTCGGCCAGCGCGGTGATGATGTTCAGCCCGCGGCCACCGTGTGCGGTGACCGAGGGCGTGGCCGGAGCCGGGCGGGTGGGTCCACCGCCGTCCGTGACCTCCACCGTGAGCCTGCCGCTCGAGTCCACGCGCCAGGCGGCCCGGACGTCGCCGTACCCGGCCAGGGCTTCGCCCAGTGGCCGGCCGTGTTTGCACGCGTTGCTCAAGAGTTCGGAAAGAATCAGTACGGCGTCGTCGATGACCGATTCCGCCACACCACCCATGCGCAACTGATCACGCATCCGGTGTCTCGCTTCCCCCACGCCCGCAGGGCCATGGGGTACGGCCATGCTCGACGACGTGGGCACCTCCTGTGCCACCACCAACGCCACCCCCGAGACCTCCTTTGCCCCACGCCACGGTGTGGATGCCCCATTGGCCTGTACCGGAAACCGGCCACACCATGTGCCGTGACGCACTCGCAACGATCGAATACGGACCGAACGCGCCGGAGCACTCCCCGTAATCGCCGGGCGGTCATATGGCTGGAATTCGACGGTTGGCTGAGAGGGGAGGATGGGGCTGGAGTGACTGTCGGGTCAAGAGGTCGTAGCGGGACTTTGCGGACTCATGGCTAAGCCGACGCCCTGCGCACGCGTGCCCAGGGGTCAGCCGCCGAGCTGATCCAGCACCGCGCGCGGGCGGTTGGTGATGATGGCGTCGACGCCCAGGTCGGCGCAGAGACCGACGTCGTCGGGGTCGTTCACGGTCCACACGTGCACCTGGTGGCCGGCCCGCTTCAGACGCTCGATGTACGCCGGGTGATTGCGCACGATCCGGATCGAGGGGCCCGCGATCCGGACACCCGCGGGCAGCCGTCCGTCGCGCAGCCGGGGCGAGACGAACTGCATCAGATAGACCGTCGGCAGCGTCGGTGATGCGGCACGCACACGATGCAGTGAACGCGCCGAGAAGCTCATGACCCGCACCGGCGACTCGGCGGCCGAGACCGGCGCGTCCAGCCCGAACCGCTTCAGCAGGTGCAGCAGCCGCTCCTCGACCTGCCCCGCCCACCGTGTGGGGTGCTTTGTCTCGATCGCCAGCTCCACCCGCCGCCCCGCGTCCGCCACGAGCTCCAGCAGCCGCTCCAGGGTCAGCACGGAGGTGTCCTCCGGGTCCTCCGGTCGGAACTCCCAGTCGGGCTCCTCGGCCCGGTTCTTCCAGGAGTCGCGGTTCTTGCGGGAACCGAAGTCCAGGGCGGCCAGCTCGGCGAGCTCCAGCGCCGAGACCGCGCCGCGGCCGTTGGACGTCCGGTTGACGCGTCGGTCGTGGACGCAGACGAGATGGCCGTCCGCGGTGAGGCGTACATCGCATTCGAGGGCATCCGCACCGTCCTCGATCGCCTTCTTGTACGCGGCCAGGGTGTGCTCGGGAGCGTCTTCGGAGGCTCCGCGGTGGGCGACGACTTGAATCCGGTGCTGCCGTACGTGGGTCACCGCGTCATGGTGCCACCGCGCGCGGGTACGCGTGCGATCGGAGGCGCTTGGATTGCGACCGTTTAGTCTGGAATGGCCTATGTAAAGGATGGCCTCGGACGCACAGGCACCGCTTATGGTGCTCTGACGGCCTGTGGGAAAAGCTGACGGCATACAAAACACATGCACAGCTGAAGCGCGCGGGACCGTCAACAAGCGTGAACGGGCGTGACCGAGTGCGACCGACAACGACAGCCGTGGATCGAGGAGAAAAGCTGTGAGCACCGAGAACGAGGGCACCGCGGTACCCCCGGCCCCGTCCGCACCTCCCGTGCCGGTGGACGCTCCTGCTGCTCCGGCGCCCCAGGAGCACACGGCTCCCGACAGCGGTGCCGCCCCGACCGCACCGCTCCCGCCGGTGCCGCCAAGCGCCCCCGGCGCACAGGAGCAGCAGCCGGCGTACGCGGGCCAGGCCCCCCCGCCCAGCGCTTCCCAGACGGGCCCCCACGGCCCTCAGGGCCCCGGTACTCCGGGCCCGGACCCCGCCGCCCAGGGCTCCGCCCCCGACGGCTCGTGGCCGCCTCCGGCGCCGCCCGCCGTCCCGTCGTACGCCGGCTCGGGCGCCGGCGGTGCGAGCGGGGCCGGCTGGGGTGCGGCCTACCAGCCCCCGGCGCCGAAGTCCGGCCGCGGCGGTCTGCTCGCCGCGATCCTGATCGCCGCGCTGGTCGCGGGCGGCCTGGGCGGCGGCCTCGGCTACACCCTGGCCAAGAACGAGGACAACACGTCCTCCACGACCGTCTCCGCCTCCGGCAGCGGCGGCAACGTCAAGCGCGACCCCGGCACGGTCGCGGCCGTGGCCGCCAAGGCGCTGCCCAGCACCGTCACCATCGAGGCCGAGAGCAGCAGCGGCGAGGGCGGCACCGGCACCGGCTTCGTCTTCGACACCGAGGGCCACATCGTCACCAACAACCACGTGGTGGCCGACGCGGTCGACGGCGGCAAGGTCACGGCGACCTTCCCGAACGGCAAGAAGTACGACGCCGAGGTCGTGGGCCACGCCCAGGGCTACGACGTAGCGGTGATCAAGCTCAAGAACGCCCCGTCGGACCTCAAGCCCCTCACCCTGGGCGACTCCGAGAAGGTGGCCGTCGGCGACTCGACGATCGCGATCGGCGCCCCCTTCGGCCTCTCCAACACGGTCACGACGGGCATCATCAGCGCCAAGAACCGCCCGGTGGCCTCGAGCGACGGCACCGGCAGCAACGCGTCCTACATGAGCGCCCTGCAGACCGACGCCTCGATCAACCCCGGTAACTCCGGCGGCCCGCTCCTCGACGCGCAGGGCAATGTCATCGGCATCAACTCCGCGATCCAGTCCGCCGCCAACGGCCTGGGCGGCACCAGCCAGTCCGGCTCGATCGGCCTGGGCTTCGCCATCCCGATCAACCAGGCCAAGTACGTCGCCCAGCAGCTGATCAAGACCGGCAAGCCCGTCTACGCCAAGATCGGCGCCTCCGTCTCCCTGGAGGAGTCCGCCGGCGGCGCCAAGATCACCGAGCAGGGCGCCAGCGGCACCGACGCGGTCGAGCCGGGCGGCCCCGCCGCCGACGCAGGCCTCAAGCCCGGCGACGTCATCACCAAGCTCGACGACCGCGTGATCGACTCCGGCCCCACCCTGATCGGCGAGATCTGGACCCACCAGCCCGGCGACAAGGTCAAGATCACCTACGAACGCGACGGCAAGACCCGCACGGTCGACCTCACCCTCGGCTCCCGCACAGGCGACAGCTGACCCCCACACGCGCGTGCCCACCCGTTACTCTTGTCCCGCGCCGCCGGTGACGGGGGTGCGGGGGAGGCGTGCCCGAGCGGCCTAAGGGAACGGTCTTGAAAACCGTCGTGGCAGCGATGTCACCGTGGGTTCAAATCCCACCGCCTCCGCAGGTCAGAGACGTGCTGGTCAGATGGGGTGTCCCTCAGTGAGGGGCGCCCCTTCTGCATGGGGCCTGTCTCACCTTGATCCAGCTCTGTTGCGTTGTGGATCAGCGCGTGTGGAGCAGGCGTGGACCAGATCTTGGAGCGCCATACCTGCATTGACCTGGAGATCTGCTGTCGCGCATCCTCGACGAACTGGAGTTCTGGAAGCTTGTCCGCGGCCATTGACTGAGACTACGTCCTGGCGATCTCTTGCCGGAGCTGATGGGTGAAGCGGCGAAGCAGATCCAACGTCTCCTTGTGCTGGGCCCTGCGGTCGTCTCTGCCCTCGCTGGGCCGGGAGCTCCAAACTCGACGCGCGAGAGCATTGGCGAGATCGACGGTGTCGTCCGCGCACAGTAGGTAGAGGGCTGACCGGGCTTCCTGCATCCGGCCCGCCAGCTCGTTGCCGCCGGCGCCGTCGTCACTCAGCTGTGTTTCGCGAAGGTAGTCGATGAGCTGAGTCACGGCCGTGTTGAAGGCGACCCCGGCTTTCAGCTTCTGTTCGCGCAGCCACATGCGGTCCTGCCGGCGCGCAGTGAACCAAGAGCCGAACGCGACCCCTATGAGGCCGATACCGGCCCCGATGGCCACAGACAGGATGTTCTCCATGCTCAGCTCCCCCCGCCACACAGCTGGCAGCAGGCTACCGAAGCCGCGGAGGGCGCCCAACTCGATGAGCGACTCACACCAAGGATTCGGTGATCCGAACGGAGCGTCCCAGTGGTCACACCCCGATGAAGCTCACTGTTTCTGCCATGCCCGCCCGCCCGGTACGCAGCGATGGCACGCCTTCCTTCTCGAATCCCACCGAGACACCACAGAACAGCACGAGCCCGTCATCGACCCCGACCATTTGGCTGACGGTCTTGCGGTACATGGTCCACATCACTTGGGGGCAGCTGTGCAGCCCTTCCGCCCTCAGCAACAGCATGACCGTCTGCAAGTACATCCCCGCGTCCCCCCACTGTCCGGGCCCCATTGTCCGGTCGAGGTAGCAGAACAGTACGACGGGTGCCCCGAACGCCTCTGAGTTCAAGGCGGCAATCTTCATGGGTCTGTCGGGGTCGTCGCGCTCGATTCCCAGTGCCTTGTACCGCTGGGCGGCTGCGGCGGAGATGCGGTCCAGATACGGCGAGGTCAGATCGGCCGGGTACATCGGGTACTCCCGCTCATCACCGGGGTCTCCCGCCAACGCCCTGGCCGTTGCACGCCTCTTCAGTTCGACCAAGGGTTCGCCGATCACGACATACAGATGCCACGGCTGGAGGTTCCCACTCGACGGAGCCCGCGTCGCTGCCGCCAGCACTCGTTCGAGTACCTCTTTGGGTACTGACTCATCGCTGAACGCCCGCACGGCCCGACGACTGTCCACAGCCTCGTACACATCCACGTCTTCTCGTCCTCTCACCTGGCGACAGCCAGTTATGCACCGTCTTCAGCGTGTCAGAGGGCGACAACGTGATCCGGATCGCACTCGATGCGTTGCTAGAGGGCCCAAGATGGATCAGGCGATTGCTTGGCGCTCGGATACGGCACGACTCGCCGTCTCCATGAACGCGTCATGCAACTCGCCCAGTTGGATTCTTAGCCGCTCCTCCTCGGCCCGCTCAGAGGCCGCCGAGGAGCCTTGCACGGAGAGGACATCGTCCATCCACCGATCCGTACAGTCCTTGTGATCTTCGAGGTGCGTTCGTAGTCGCGACGCGTGCTCGCGCACGTCAGGGGAGCCCACGAGGCGAACCTGCCAGTAAGCGTTCCTGAACGCCGAGACCGCCCGCCCGAAAGCCTGCCCAACGTCCCTGGGTCCATCAGCTTCCCTCTCAAGCACTCTGGTCAGCATCGACGCAGCTATCGCGTACTCGTCGTACGCCGTGAGTAAGACGCGGCACGCTTCGAGGCGTTGCCCGCGAAGCCAGTGGTCGTGGTCCACGGTTGCTTGAACGTGTACTTGCTGGTTGGTCGCTCGGGCCGTCGTCTCCGCCCCAAGTCGTGCTCCTCTCGCAGCGGCTGCACCGCCGATGGCTGCGCCACCGATCGCACCCAAGAGGCCAACACCCGCAGACACCAGTGCTACAAGTCCTTGATCCATGAAGGCAGGATGCAGGCAGACGCTCGGCCCTCATTCGCGAGTTGGCTGCGGCAACCGCGCCCGCAACAGCCGCACCCGCCCGATCTCCGCCACGTTCTTCATCTGATCCCTAAGCTGCGATTCGCCGCCAAGGCGGATCGCAGTGCCGTAACCCGCAGGTTTGATCTTCACGTGTGGTCC
>NZ_KQ949077.1:407515-451297 GCF_001514305.1 Streptomyces dysideae | reverse complement strand
GGGAGCAAGCAGCTCGCTATGACGGAGAGACATAGTCGGTCACAATGTGTGCTTGATGGCATGTGGTGATCCCTGGCGCGCGCGAAGCCGTAGGCTTCCCGATGCAGCCGGACAAGCCAGTCACCTCAGGGAGTGCCGTACGTGGCCAAGCTCACGCTCGCGCAATTGGAACGCCATCTCTTCGCGGCGGCGGACATTCTGCGCGGCACGATGGACGCCGCCGAGTACGCGACTTCATCTTCGTACTCCTCTTCCTCAAGAGGGTGAACGACGAGTTCGAGGCCGCTCGGGAAGCAATCATCAAGGAGCGGCTGGCGGCCGGCGACAGCCGGGAGGACGCCGAGGACGAGGCCGAGCAGTACGAGTGGTACGGCCCGCGGGGGGTCATTTTCGTGCCCGAGGAGGCCCGTTGGGCGAAGCTCGCCGGGGCCGTCGACGACGTGGCCACGGAGTACCTCCAGCCCGCCCTCGACGCGCTGGAGCGCCAGAAGGGCAACAGCGAGCTGCGCGGTCTGTTCGCGCACGTCAACTTCAACCGCATCGGCGGCGGGGGCAGCGGCAAGGGCTCCGCCGCCGCGCTGACCGACAAGCGGCTCGCGGCGCTCATCGAGCATTTCGGCAGTATCCGGTTGCGCGGCGAGGACTTCGAGTTCCCCGACATGATCGGCGCCGCGTACGAGTACCTGATCAAGGACTTCGCGGACTCGGCCGGCAGCAAGGGCGGCGAGTACATCCGGTACGCGCTTTCAGAGAAGGTGAGACATTCCGCTACCTCGGGCGTGAGCACCGGCTGCTTCTGGTGGACGAGGGTGGGGCGCCGGTTCGGCTGGTTGCCGGGCGGCTGGTTCTGGACAAGGCGATTGCAGTGGAGCCGCGCCTGGCGCGGCGCAAACTCATCGCCTGGTATCGCAGGTCCGGTCTGCGATGGGCGGAGGGGCGGCTCCAGCCGTGGGCGGCTCGCATGGAGGTGCCTGAACCTGCTGTGACCGTCCGGGACGTGGGTAACCGATGGGGGACCTACCGGCAGGGTGAAGGAGAGAACGGCAGGGTGGCACTCCACTGGGCCGTCTTCCAGCTTCCCGCGCACCTCGTGGACTACGTGATCGCTCACGAGCTTGCGCACATCAAGATCGCCGGACACGGTCCGGACTACTGGACGCTGCTCAGGCGCGCCATCCCCGACTGCGAGGCGCGCAAAGAGGAGCTCGACGACTTGGGACGGCGGCTGTGGCTCGGGCAAACTGCGGCTGCGGGTGACGGCTAAACTCACGCTCGCGCGCACGAGGGCCAAATGACAGCCCCGCGCCTGGCAAACGGCTCTCACGCCACCCGCGTAGCCCCCGCGAACGGCATCTCGCTGATCGGGGCCACCCGTACCGGTGCCGTCGGGTTCGGGGCGTGGACCATCTGGCCGTTGCCCACGTAGATGCCGACGTGGCTGATGCCGGAGTAGAAGAACACCAGGTCGCCCGGGAGGAGTTCGGAGCGGGAGACGCGGCGGCCGGCGTCGATCTGGGAGTAGGTCGTGCGGGGGAGCGAGATGCCCGCCTCGCGGAACGCGGCCTGGGTGAGGCCCGAGCAGTCGAAGGCGTCGGGGCCGGTGGCGCCCCAGACGTAGGGGCTGCCGAGTTTGGAGTAGGCGTAGGAAACGGCGGCCGCCGCACGGGAGTTGGGTGCTTGTACGCTTCCTGAGGTCAGGTTTCCTGAGGTCGACAGGCCGTCCCGGGCGCCCGTCGAGGAACGTGAGGCGCGGTCCGTGCCGCCCGAGGCCTGCCCGACCTGTGCGCGCTCCTCGGCCGTCAGCCGGGACATCAGGCGGCGGGCCGCGTCCAGCTTTCCGGTGATCGTCTTCTTGTGCCGCTTCAGTTCCGCCTGGCGGGACTTGAGCGAGGCCAGTTCGATGTGCGCGGCCCCGCGCAGCTGCTCGATCTCCCGCAACTGCTCGCGTACGCGGGTGACGGACGCCGCCTGCCTGCTGCCGGCTCGTTCGGCGAACTCGGCGCCGTCGAGGTAGCGGTCGGGGTCGTCGGAGAGCGCGAGCTGCAAGGAGGGGTCCAGGCCGCCGTCGCGGTACTGCGCCGCCGCCATCGAACCCAGCGCGTCCCGCGCCGAGTTGAGCTTGTGCGTCTTGCGCGCCGCCTGGTCCCGCAGGGTCCTGAGCCGCCCCTCGGCCGCCTCCGCCTTCTCCTTCGCGCCGTTGTACCTCTCGGTGGCGACCTCCGCCTCCTGGTACAGCTTGTCCACCTTCGCCTTGACCTGCGCGGGCGTCAGGTTCGGCTCCGCGTGTCCGATCCCGTCGAAGCCCGTCGCCGTCGCCGCGCCCGCCAGTGCGAACGTCGCCGCCGTACGGGCTGTATTGCCGCTGACCGAACGTTGCCGGGGCTTGCGGTGCGCTGCCACGTGGACTGCACGTCCTTTCGTACGACCGCCTGACCGTCCCTACGGCCGCCCGGTCGGTGGGCGGTTCACGCGTCCGGCGGCGGCCCGCACAGGGGGAGCAGGCCGCCGCCGGACTTTCTCGGCGGTGGTGTCCGACTGCCGCCCCTGGCCCGGGCGGCGGTGGGGAGCCGGTCACCTGGTGAAGGACGCTAAACCTGACGGTGTCGGCTCGGTAACGCGTTGTGCGGAAGTGCGGGGAGCGGATCGCGAGATGACCGCAGGTGAGCGTGATCCCCGGCCGGAGCCGTCGGCTTCGCGCGGTGTGCTGACCGATGTGGCGTTTTCGGGGCATGTGTGGGTGACGGAGTGCTAGGGGTCGCATATATGCAAGATCACGTCGTGTGGGGCGGGCCGGTGTCGGGCGGGGCACCCACCTCTGATTAGGCTCCGGTCCCATGGACGTACTCATCCATCTCTTCGTCGGCCTGCACATCATCGGCATCGCCGCACTGCTCGGCGGTTTCCTCACCCAGATGAAGGCGATGGGCCAGGGCACCGCCCGCTTCGTCCCCGCGATGCTGCACGGCGCGCTGACCATGCTGGTCACCGGCGTGATCCTGGTCGGCCTCAACCAGGCCGACGACCAGTCCGTCAACAACATCAAGATCGGCGTGAAGCTGGCCCTGCTGATCGTGATCCTCGGCCTCGTCTATGTGAAGCGGGACGACGAGAAGGTGGAGAGGGGCCTGTTCGGGCTGGTGGGCGCGCTGACCACGGCGAACATCTTCATCGCCGTGCTGTGGACGTGACGGCGGTCCGGGGGGCCGTGTAGCTCCGTACGGCACCTACGGCTACGGCGAGCCACGCCGCCACCGCGATCCACAGCAGCGCCTGCCCGGGCCCCTTCAGCCACGGGACATCGACGGCGGCGGCGACGGACAGCATCGCCGCCGCCGTCATTCCCATCGGGAACACCGTCGCCCAGCGCCGCACGTCGTAGCGGGGCCGCGGCCACCTCGCCTCGGCGAAGAGCAGGACGGCGTACCAGACCAGGTCGAGCACGAGCAGGGCGACGGTCACCGTGCGCAGGACGTCGCTGTCGTCGTCGTTCCACAGGTACAGGCGCGCGCTGTCGGCGGCGATCAGCTTCGACCCGGCGAGCGCCGAGATGGCGAGCCCGCTGCCCGCGACCCAGTGGTCACCGGCTCCCTCGGCCACCTGCCGCAGGTCGAAGCGGGGCAGCGCGAGGCCGTAGAGCACGAGCCCGAGCCAGAACAGCACGAGCGCCACGCGCGCCAGCCAGGCCGCCGTCTCCGCCGCCGCGAGCGTGGCCCCCAGCATCGCGAGCCCCTGCGTGGCCACGCACCCGAGGAACACCGCGCCCGTCATACGCCGCCGCCAGTGCCGTACGACGACGAAGAGCAGCCCCGGCCACAACACGGCGGCGAGCGCGAGCAGCGCCTCGGCGAGCGTCTGCCACCCCAGGGCGGACAAGCGGGCGCCGAGCACGGTGGTCGCGGCGATGGCGGTCAGCGCGGCCGGCGTCCCCGCCTCCCGCACCCACCTTTCCCGCTCTCGCACCAGCCGTACGACGAAGTCGGCGGCCAGCGCCACCCACGCGACGCAGGCCACCACGAGAGAGATCCGGGAGAGCACCTCGTACCCCGCCAGATCCAACCCGACCGACACGATGCCGGTCGCCATCACAGCGGCCCCGGTCGCCGGCGGACGCTGCGCCCACCAAGCGCGAAGGGGGGAGATACGGGGCGCACGGGGCATGGGCCGATGCTAAGGAGCGCGGCGGGGGTTGCGAGCGGGGCACGCGCGCAGGCGGGGTGAAATACGCGCGGGCGCAGGGCATGGGCATGGGCGCGGGCGCCTGGCTACGTGGAGTGGGGGTGGGTGCGCACCCCCCACGTAGACGCGCGCACACCGGCGTGTGGCCGACGCGTGCACACCGGCGTGCGACGCGACAGTGCACGCCCGTGCGCGGATGCTTTCGTGCGCCGGCGGACCATGGAACGCGCCGACGCGGGGCGCGAGGGCACCTTCATGCGCCCGTGCCTCCATGGGGCCCGCCCGTGCCGGAAGCCGGCCGCGCCACGCGCGCGTGCCCTTCATGGAAGCCGGAAACCGGCCCTCACGCGCGCGTGCCCTTCACGGAAGCCGGAAGCCCGCCACCGAAGCGTGCCCGAGGAGTGCCCCCGAGTCGTGCCTCAGGCCGGCCGTACCACGCTGTGGATAGACGACTCGCCGTCGTAGTAGATCGACTCCTCGCGGACGTACGTGCCGGGCTTCGGGGCGTGGATCATCATGCCGTTGCCGATGTAGATGCCCACGTGGGTGACGTCGTCGTAGAAGAAGACCAGGTCGCCGGGCTGGGCGTTGGAGAGGGAGACCGTGGTGCCGGCGTTGACCTGGTCGTAGGTGACGCGGGGGATGTCGACGCCGGCGGCCTTCCAGGCGGCCTGGGTGAGGCCGGAGCAGTCGTAGGAGTCAGGGCCGGTGGCGCCCCAGACGTATGGCTTGCCGATCTGCGCGCGGGCGAAGGCGAGGGCCTTCTCGGCCTTGGTGGCGTAGGAGGAGTCGGTCGAGGGGGAGGTGGGGGAGGTGGAGGTGGAGGTGGAGGTGTTCGAGCCGGTGGTGGAACCCGACTCGCTGCTCTCCTGCTGCGCTGCCGCTTCCTCCCGGGCCTGCTGTTCCGCCGCCGCCTGCTGCCGCGCCAGCTCCTCCGCCTTGCGCGCGGCCTCCTCCTGCTTCTGCTTCTCGATCGCCGCGAGCCGGGCCTTCTCCTCCGCCGTCAGCTGCGACAGCAGCTCACGCGCGTCGGCGAGCTTCTGCTGGACGGTGGCCTTGGCGGTCCGCAGGTCGCTCTGCGACTCGGTGAGCGCCGCGAGGCTCTCGCTGGCCTCCTGACGCTTCTTCATCGTCGCGGACTGCTCGGTGACGTACTCGTCGACCGCTTCCTTCTGGCGGCCGGTCATCCGGCTCATCAGCTGGGTCTGGTCGAAGTAGTCCTGCGGGGAGTCCGCGAGCAGGAAGGTCGCGGTGTCGGGGGCGGACGCGCCGGTGCGGTACTGGGCCGCGGCGTAGGAACCCAGCTCCTCACGCGCGTCGTTGAGCTTCTGGGTGCGCTGGGCGACGTCGTCGAGGAGGGTGTCGACCTTCTTGCGCTGCTTGGTGGTCTTCTCTTTGGTCGCGTTGTACTTCTCGGTCGCCGACTCCGCCTGACGGTAGAGGTCGTCGACCTTCTTCTCGACTTCTTCGAGGCTCGGCTTGTCGTCCGAGGGGGTGGCGTTGGCCGTCTGGGACAGCAGGGCAACGGAGGTGAGGGCCGCCGTGGCGAGGGCGGGGGTCCGTATGCCTGCTACGCGCGTACCTGCGGGACGCGACTTGCGGTGCGACGCCAAGGGAGGCGACTCCTTCCATGTTCCGCCTACCGAGTTAGCTGTCGGGTTCGGGCGGGTGGTTCGGAAGGGTTGCCCTACAGCCTGTTCCCCGAAAGGGAGTTGGCCGATTCACCCCAAGGTCGGTGGGTCCCCGGCTCCGGCTGCCACAGGGGTGCCGGACTCAGCGGAGGCCGCGCGGCCCGGCGACGTTCGCCGGTGGGGGTCGTACGGCCTGCCCGGCACGGTAGCCAACTCGTGTGGCCCCTGTGAAGGTTGATGGGCGATATGCCCGATACATTTTCGTGACCTTAGCCATGCGCCTTGCGGGACGTAGGCAATGCGGAGGGATATGCGACGACATATGCGTATTTTCACCGGAGTGGTGACGTCCGCCCGCTTCCTGACGCTAACTTCCAGCCAGCCGCGGCCGGACGCCGTGGCGCGGCGGCAAGAGGTGCAGTCGCCGCCCTGGAACAAGCTCGGCAGGCTCCTGCGCATCACCCACGGCAAGGCGAAGATCGCCGCCGAGGTCTCCGCCGTCGAGTTCAGGTACAACCCGCACAAGGCGAACCTGGAGTCCAACCCGAACGCCGTCCTCGCGCTCCCCGACGGCCGCAAGATCGTCGCGGACAGGGCCGGCAATGACCTGGTCGTCGTCTCGCACGGCACGCGGACCAATGTGAAGGTGCCGTTCCCGGCGGGCCTTGCCGTCGCCCGTACGACGGCAAGGTCTATGCCTCGGCCTGGACGGTCGCGGACCGTGACGAGACCGTCCTGGAGGGGAAGAAGACGCCGGGCGGGCAGGTCTGGAAGATCCTCGGCTTCTGAGGTCCTTCGGGCCGCTGGTTCCGGCTGATTCCGGCGATGTTCTCAGGGCGGCGGCCGGGTGTCAGTGGGGCGGCTTAGGGTCTGTCCGATGGCCCGGTTCGGTTTCACGCCGGTGCCTGGTCAAGAAACCCTCGACCCTCGGACCGGGCCATCGGGCAGGCCCTAAACTCGGAGAGCGATGAGCAGCCTCTTTGATGACAGCTTCCTGGCGGACCTCCAGGGCCCACGGGCCCACGAGGAAGAACCGCCGCCGCCCGAGGACGATCACGTACCGGAGCCGGTTCCGGACGATCTGTTCGGCGGGAAGTTCGACGTGCCCCCGGACCGGGACGCCCACTACCGCGACGGCGCCCCGCGCCCTGCCCTCGACGCGGCCGCGCTCATCGAGGGGCTCAACGAGAACCAGCGCGCGGCCGTCGTCCACTCCGACACCCCGCTGCTCATCGTGGCCGGTGCCGGCTCCGGCAAGACGCGCGTGCTCACGCACCGCATCGCGTACCTGCTGGCCGAGCGTAATGTGCACCCGGGCCAGATCCTCGCGATCACCTTCACGAACAAGGCCGCGGGCGAGATGAAGGAGCGCGTCGAGCAGCTCGTCGGCCCGCGCGCGAACGCGATGTGGGTGATGACCTTCCACAGCGCGTGCGTGCGCATCCTGCGCCGCGAGAGCAAGAAACTCGGCTTCACCTCGTCGTTCTCGATCTACGACGCCGCCGACTCCAAGCGTCTGATGGCGCTCGTGTGCCGGGACCTCGACCTCGATCCCAAGCGCTTCCCGCCGAAGTCCTTCAGCGCCAAGATCAGCAACCTCAAGAACGAGCTGATCGACGAGGAGGACTTCGCCGCCCAGGCCTCCGACGGCTTTGAGAAGACCCTCGCCCAGGCGTACGCGCTCTACCAGTCCCGCCTCCGCGAGGCCAACGCGCTCGACTTCGACGACCTGATCATGACGACGGTCAACCTGCTGCGCGCCTTCCCGGACGTCGCCGAGCACTACCGCCGCCGCTTCCGGCACGTCCTGGTGGACGAGTACCAGGACACCAACCACGCCCAGTACGCCCTCGTGCGCGAGCTGGTCGGCACCGGCGAGCACCCGGTCGACGTACCGCCCAACGAGTACGACGTGCCGCCCGCCGAGCTGTGTGTCGTGGGTGACGCCGACCAGTCGATCTACGCCTTCCGTGGCGCGACGATCCGCAACATCCTCCAGTTCGAGGAGGACTACCCGGACGCGACGACGATCCTGCTCGAACAGAACTACCGGTCGACGCAGACGATCCTCTCCGCCGCCAACGCCGTCATCGAGCGCAACGAGTCCCGCCGCCCCAAGAACCTGTGGACCAACGCGGGCGCGGGCGCGCGCATCACCGGCTATGTCGCCGACACCGAGCACGACGAGGCGCAGTTCGTCGCCGAGGAGATAGACCGGCTGACGGACGCGGGCGACGCGAAGGCCGGCGACGTCGCCGTCTTCTACCGGACGAACGCCCAGTCCCGTGTCTTCGAAGAGATCTTCATCCGCGTCGGCCTGCCCTACAAGGTCGTCGGCGGCGTCCGCTTCTACGAGCGCAAGGAGGTCCGGGACGTCCTCGCCTACCTGAGGGTGCTGGCCAACCCGGAGGACTCGGTCCCGCTGCGCCGGATCCTGAACGTCCCCAAGCGGGGCATCGGCGACCGCGCCGAGGCGATGATCGACGCCCTGTCCCAGCGCGAGAAGATCAGCTTCCCGCAGGCGCTCAAGCGCGTCGACGAGGCGTACGGCATGGCCGCGCGGTCGACCAACGCCGTGAAGCGGTTCAACACGCTGATGGAGGAGCTCCGTACGATCGTCGAGTCCGGCGTGGGCCCGGCGACCGTCCTGGAGGCGGTTCTCGAACGGACCGGCTACCTCGCCGAGTTGCAGGCCTCCACCGACCCGCAGGACGAGACCCGCATCGAGAACCTCCAGGAACTCGCCGCCGTGGCCCTGGAGTTCGAGCAGGAGACCGCCGAGGGTGAGGTGTCAGGCACGCTCTCCGACTTCCTGGAGCGGGTCGCGCTGGTCGCCGACTCCGACCAGATCCCGGACGAGGCGGCGGACGGCTCCGGTGTCATCACCCTGATGACGCTGCACACCGCCAAGGGCCTGGAGTTCCCGGTGGTCTTCCTCACCGGCATGGAGGACGGCGTCTTCCCGCACATGCGCGCCCTCGGCCAGACCAAGGAGCTGGAGGAGGAGCGGCGCCTGGCGTACGTCGGCATCACGCGCGCGCGTGAACGGCTCTATCTGACGCGCTCGTCGCTGCGCAGCGCGTGGGGGCAGCCGTCGTACAACCCGCCCTCCCGCTTCCTGGAGGAGATCCCGGCCCAGCACGTGGACTGGAAGCGCACCGGCGCCACCGCGCCCGTGTCCTCCGGCCCGGCGTCCGGTGTGGCGGCCTCGCTGTCGTCGTCCCGCTCGCGCTCCTCGGCGTCGGGCGCGTCCGGCTTCGCCACGCGCCGCGCCTCGGAGAAGCCGGTGGTCGCGCTGGCGGTCGGGGACCGGGTGACGCACGACCAGTTCGGGCTGGGCACGGTCGTGGGGGTGAAGGGCACCGGAGCCAACGCCGAGGCGACGATCGACTTCGGCGAGGCGAAGCCGAAGCGGCTGCTGCTGCGGTACGCGCCGGTGGAGAAGCTGTAGGCGCACCAGAAGAGCCCCCGCTGCAACAGCGGGGGCTCTCAAGGACGTTCGTCTGGTCGGTCTGCGTAGGGTCTACGTAGGGTTTATTCCGTGGCTGCGCAGCCACGGAAGCGGGTCGATCGGCGAGCCGCCGGCGGGGCGCACCTCGAAGTGCAGGTGCGGGCCCGTCGAGTTGCCGGAGTTGCCGGAGTACGCGATCGGGTCGCCGGCCTTGACCGTAGTACCGGAGGCGACGCGATAGCTGGAGAGGTGGCAGTACCACGTCTCCGTGCCGTCCTTCGCGGTCACGATCATCATGTTGCCGTAGGCGCTGTTCCACTGTGTGCGCACGGTGCCGTCGGTCGCGGCCATCACCGTCGTGCCGTAGGAGACGGGGAAGTCTATGCCGGTGTGCACGGACATCCAGTTGATGCCGGACTGGCCGTAGTAGGCGCTGAGTCCGCGCTGTGCGACCGGCAGCGCGAACTTCGGGCGCAACCGCTCCTTGCGGGCCGCCTCCTCCGCCGCCTTCCGCTTCTCGGCCGCCTGCTGGGCCTTGAGGTCGATGCGCTCCTGTGTACGGCTGACCCGGTCGCCGAAGTCGTCGACGCCCGCGGAGAGGCTCTTGAGCTGGGTGTCCAGCTTGCTGTTCGCGGCGGACGGCTTCACCGGCTGCGCTTCCGAGGCCGTCGTCGAGGTGTCCGAGTCGTCGGTCAGACCGCCGACGGAGGCGGCGGCGATCCCGGCGACCCCCATCACACACGCCGAGGGCACAGCGACCGTCAGCAGCGCGGAGCGCTTCGGTGGCGTACGGCGGCGGGAACGGGAGCCGTTGCGGGCGGCGGCGCGCGAGCCGGGGGCCGGGGCGGCGGGAGTGGCCGAGGGGGCCTCTTCCTGGTCGTCGAGGAGCGCCACGGCGGGGGTGCCGCCGGTGGCGGCCAACTCGTCCTCGTCGTGGCCGTGTTCGTCGTACGAGACCTGCTCGAAAGTACTCGTCGCGTGCTGGTCGAAGGATTCTGCCGACTGCTGCTCGTACTCGTCGGAGGCTTGGTCGGTGCCGCCGTCCGAGTTCCACTGTGTGGCGTCGTAGGCGCCCGTGTCGAAGGCCTGTGTGCCCCATTCCCACTGCTGGGTCTGGTCGGCCGGGGCGCACGACTGGTCGGGCTGCAGCCAGGCGCTCGCCTCCCTCCCCCAGAGGGGGGACCCCCAGCCGGAGGTGTCGTGGCCGGTGGCCTGCGGCGGGACGAAGGCAAGCCGCTGGTGGTCGGCGGTCCAGGCGGTGGTGTCGTACGCGCCGGTGTCGTAGGCGGCGTGGTGCTGGGCCGCGTACGCGTCGTAGTTCAGGGTCTGCTGGCTGCCTGTGGACCACTGGCCGGAGTCGTATGAGCCTGTGCTGTCGCCCGGGAGACAGCCGAAGAGGGGGTCCGCGTCGAAGGTCGTGGTGGTGGCGTGGACACCGGTCTCGAAACCGGTGGCGTCGTAGCCGCCGTACGTGGTGAAGTCGCCGTGCTGGGCTTCCTGGGTGCCGTACGACGCGTAGTGCGACGAGGCGGCGTCGGAAGCCGGAGCCGGGGTGGTCATGCTCCCCGACGGGTGACGGTCGTTCACCAACTTCTCTTTCGCCTCGACAACAAGGGCTGCCAGAGCAGTGCGGTGACTGTACCCGGCGGTACGCGGGCACGACAATCCTCGGCGGGTTTCGGGTCTGCGGGAAACGGGCATTCGGCCGTGTTTCGGGGGACTGCGGGCACGACTTTGGCCCTGTGTTCGAAGATTGTTCGACCTGGGCTCGGCTGTTCGTCGGGTGTCCGGCCGGTGTCAGAGGGCTGTCACGCCACTGTCAGGCCGTCGGCCTGGGCGGCGGCTTCGGCTCCTGTCCGGTCGGTGTCGAGGGCCTGCCGTATTCCGGTGGCGACGGCGGGGTGCACGGGCAGGGCGAGATGTCCGATCCCGCTCACCCGGACGTTCTGCACCATCAGGTCGGGGTGGTCGACGCAGGCGGTCTCCAGCGGGTCCATCAGGTGGTCGAGGTCGCTCCAGAAACTGACGAAATGCGTACGGCAGCCGGGCGCGGGCCGGGTCAGCTCCTCGAGCACTTCGGAGCCGGGGCGCATCTGACGCACGATCGGGTGCGCGTTGGCCAGCGGCACCACGCGGGTGCCGGAGTGCGGTGTGCCGAGCGTGACGAGCGTACGGACCCTGAGGTCGCCGCCGAGACACTGCACGTAGTAACGCGCGATCAGCCCGCCCAGGCTGTGCCCGACGACATCGACCTGCCTGCTGCCCGTGCGGGCGCAGATCTCCTCTATGTGCCGGCCGAGCAGTTCGGCGGCGCTGCGGATGTCGCAGGTCAGCGGCGAGTAGTTGAGCGACTCGACCTGCTGCCTGCCGTGCTGGGCGAGACTTCGGCGCAGCAGGACGAAGACCGAGCGGTTGTCGATGAAGCCGTGCAGCAGGACGACCGGGGGTTTGGTCTCCGTGGGCAGTTGGGCGGTGTCCGGGTCGTCCTGTGAAGGGAGCGCCGGTGCGGTGCGGCGCTCCTGTGTGATGCCGGACGGATAGAGGAGAAGGTGTCCGGCGAGGATCGCGATCTCCAGGGCGGTCGCCTTGAGAAGGGCTACGGAGAGGTCGGCGAGTCTGCTCGGGAGCAGGCGCTGGCAGAGTGGCAGAAAGGGCGGTACTGCCCCGGTGACCTTCATGGCCGACCTCCTGTCGGCACGCAGGAGGACAGCTCTGTCCCCCGTGTGCCCTCGTGGGAAGCCGTGGCGGAGGCGGTGCCCGGCGGGGCATGAGTGTAGCGCGCCGGGTGAGCGTGGCCCGTGGCGCGAGTGGAGCGTGCTGCGCCGATGACGTGACGAGGTCCCCTGCCGGTGTGGCGACGAGGCTCCCCGCTGTCGTGCCGTACCTGCCCTGCGTGCTCTTCGTGCCACCGCCGATGTGCCGCACCGCCACGGCGCGCGGCCCGCGGCGCGGTGGTGCGGCGACCTCGTTGCGGCTCCCGTTGCGCTTGGTCCCGCTGCGGCGCGCGGGCCGCGGATGTCCGCGGCCCGCGCGCCGCCAAGTCGTGGAACGGTGCGCGGTGAACGTGTCCCATCGTGTGATTTCCCCCTCGGTACGCACCGCGAAACTGCCGGTTGCGGGATGCTGGCGATAACGTTCGTTCACTTCCCCGGGCGATGTGGCGCGGGGCGTCCGTGCCGTGGTGGCGTATCTGGTGTGGTGGGCGGCGGAATGTGCGGTACGCGTGACATGTGCGAGGTGTACGGCGTGCGTGATGTGTGCGGTACTTGTCGGTACGGATGGATGTAGTCGCTTCATGGAGGCAGTGATGGGTGTGGCAGCCGGTCCGATCCGCGTGGTGGTGGCCAAGCCGGGGCTCGACGGCCACGATCGGGGAGCCAAGGTGATCGCGCGGGCGCTGCGCGACGCCGGTATGGAGGTCATCTACACCGGCCTCCACCAGACCCCCGAGCAGATCGTCGACACCGCGATCCAGGAGGATGCCGACGCGATCGGTCTGTCCATCCTCTCCGGCGCTCACAACACGCTCTTCGCCGCGGTGATCGAACTGCTCAAGGAGCGGGACGCGGCGGACATCCTGGTCTTCGGCGGCGGGATCATCCCCGAGGCGGACATCCCCCCGCTCAAGGAGAAGGGCGTCGCGGAGATCTTCACGCCGGGTGCGACCACGCAGTCCATCGTGGACTGGGTGCGGGCGAACGTGCACCAGCCGGCGGGGGCGTAGGCCTTCGGCGGCCGCGTCGTCGTGGCGCCCGCGGGTGCGACGGGGGCCGGGGGCGTGGCGGTTGGGTGCCTGGCCCGCCTCCGCGGCGCGGGACAGCCCTACGCCATCCCCAGCCCTTCCGCCATCCCCAGCTCGTCCGTCATCGTCGCCCGGAAGCGCAACGTCGTGACCAGGCGCTGGAAGGCCTCCGCCCAGTAGCCGCCCGCTCCCGGCGACGCGTCCTCCGGTTCGTCCGGTACCGCCAGCAGGCCGTCCAGGCGGCTCGCCTCCGAGGGGGCCAGGCAGCGCTCGGCCAGCCCCATCACTCCGCTGAAACTCCATGGATAACTCCCCGCGTCCCGCGCGATGTTGAGTGCGTCCACCACCGCCCGCCCGAGCGGCCCGGCCCACGGCACGGCGCACACCCCGAGCAGCTGAAACGCCTCCGACAGGCCGTGCGTCGCGATGAACCCGGCGACCCAATCGGCCCGGTCGGCGGCGCCCAGTCGGCCCAGCAGCTTGGCCCGCTCGGCCAACGACACCGCCCCCGGCCCGCCGGCCTCGGGCGCCGACGGCGACCCCAGCAGGGCCCGCGCCCACTCCGCGTCGCGCTGCCGTACCGCCGCCCGGCACCATGCCGCGTGCAGCTCGGACTGCCAGTCGTCCGCCACCGGCAACGCCACGATCTCCTCGGGCGTACGCCCCCCGAGCCGCCCCGACCACGTCCCGAGCGGCGCCGCCTCCACCAACTGGCCGAACCACCACGACCGTTCACCCCGTCCGGCCGGAGCCTTCGGGACGACACCGTCGCGCTCCATGCTCGCGTCGCACTCGTGCGGCGCTTCGACGCTGATCGTGGGCGTGTCCCGCGTGTGGTCGACGGCCACGCACGCCCCGGCCCGCACCGCCATCCGCGCCGCGAGCGCCGACTCGGGCAGCGCCGACAGCAACTCCGCCGCCGTCGCCCGTACGTTGCGGCTCCGGTCGGCCAGCGCCTGCTCCAGGAACGGCTCGTCCCGCGGGCCCAGCCCCGTACGCAGCGAGTCGAGGAACATCAGCCGGTCCTCGGCCCGCTCCGTCGCCCAGGTCGTGCCGAGCAGCTCGCGCGCGGCGGCGGGCTCACGCGCGCGTATCGCCGCGAGCAGCGCCACCCGCTCGGCGAACAGGCCCTCCTGCCACAGCTGCCGCACCCGGTCGGCGTCCTCGAGATGCGGCAGCGCCGTGCCCCCGCCCGGGGTCGCCCGCAGGGCGAACCGCCAGTCCGGGTTCAGCCGCGCCAGCCACACGGCCCGCGGTCCCGCGAACGCCAGCGCCGCCGGCCGTAGATCCGTCCGGCCCCGGGCCGCGTCCAACAGGGCGGGCAGTGTCTCCGGGGGTGCCGCGAAACCGCGGTCGTTCGCCGCCGCGAGCCACTGGGGCAGCAACTCCATCAGGTCCGGCGCGGTGCCCCTGCGGCCGCCGCCCCCTGTGCCCGGGCGGTCGGCCAGCAGCATCGTGAGTCTGCGGGCCGCCGCTGCGGGCAGCGCCGGGCGGGGGTCCTCGGGCGCCGGGTCCGGCCGCCGCGCCGCCCGCGCCGGCCGCAGCCCGGCCCGCCGCCGTACGGTCTCCACGGCCGCCGCGTCCAGCAACGCCACCGGCGCCTCCCGTCCCGGCGTGCCACCCGGCGGGGTACGCCGTTCCGTACCGAGCAGCGCCGCCGTGACGAGCTCCTCCCAGGCGGCCGGTGCATGCGGATGCGGATCCGCGGGAGCGGAGGTCCTGGTCATGAGGTTCCTTTCCGTCGGCCGGCCGGGAGTGGTTGGAGGGGCACCCGGTGCGGGTCCCGTGAGGGGTGACACATGCATGGATCGGGTGGGGGTGGGGCGGCGTTGGGGCGCGGGGGTGGGAGACGGGGCGCACGGGGTTGGGGCGGAGTTGGGCGGTGTGCGGGGGGAGCGGAGCGCGCGGCGTGGTGTGCTGGGTCGGTCGGGTGTGCGGTGTCGGTCGCGTGGCCAGTCCGGCGTGCGGCGCTCGTGGTGGGCGTCGTGCGGCGGGTCCGGCCTCGGAGGTGGTTCAGCACAGCTGTACCGCCTCTCCTGTTCCCGCCGGCCAGGCTGTGAGCGGGGTGAAGCCGTGGTGGCCGCACTCGCCGAAGACCCTGACGGGCGCGCCGCCCGAGAGGGCGACCAGTCGCCACAGGCCAGGGCGGGCGCGGGCGGCCGGGGTGAGGGGCAGGGCCGTGTCCGTGTCGGCGTCGGCGAGTTGCCAGGAGTCGCCGTCCGGGGTTGGTACGACGTGGTCCAGCGTCACCGGGAGCGAGTCCAGCCAGGGGTCGAGCCGCAGGGCGTCGCCGTAGCGGGCGGCCGCCTCGGTCGTCGTCACCCCCGGTGGACGTATCGGCGACGGCGTCGGCGCGGCGAACTGCTCGGCCAGGGACGCCCGCAGCTGCCCCGCACCCGGATACGCGGACACCTCCGCATCCAGGACCAGCCCGACCGGCAGCGTCAGCTCCGGGGCGCGGCCGGCGGCCCCATAGGAGAGGAGCAGCGCGGTGCGGTCCGACTCGGTGCCGTACAGCCAGATCCGGCGCGTCGTCAGCTTCGTGTCCGCCGTGTCGTACTGGGCGAGAACCAGCCAGCGGTCCCGCACGGGCGGGCCGTCTGCCGAGGCGGGCAGGCCGATGCGTGAGCGCACCGTGTCAGCCAGGGCGTCGGGCAACCTCTCGCGGCGCAGCCAGCCCTGGTCGAGGAGATGGAGCAGGGCGCACTCCTCCAGCAGCCGCACCGGCCAGCCCGCCCCGGACGCCGGGATCGCCCCCAACTCCCGTACCCGCGCGGCCAGTCCGGGCGCCTGGGCGTCGACCATCCGGGCCGCCGTCTCCTCCCACAGTCCGTAGCCCGCCTGCTCCGCGCCGGCCAGTCCGCCGCGTAGCAGGTCCGCCAGGCGCTGCTCCAACTCCGTCGCCCCCGCGGTGACCCGCTCGGCCCGCCGCTCCGACCTGCGCCGCGCCGCCTCCGGATCACCGGAACCGGCCCCCGGACCGGCCGCACCGGCCGTCCGCTTCTCCTCCGCCCGCTTCCTTCTCCCCGCTATCCACTCCTCCGCCCAGCCCGGCGGCTGCCCCGGCGGCACCGCACCGTCCCCGCCGGCCCAGAGCAGCAGCAGCCCGAGCGCGTGCTTGCACGGGAACTTCCGGCTAGGACAACTGCACTTGTACGCGGGACCGGACACATCGGCGATGTCGACGACCGTCTGATACGGCTTGCTCCCGCTGCCCTTGCACAGCCCCCACACCGTCCCCTCGTCAGAACTGCCCGCCTCGGACCACGGCCCGGCCGCGCCGAGTTTGTTTCCCGCCTTGCGTGACGCGGTGTCAGGCGCCAGTGCCAGCACCTGGTCCGCGCTCCAGCGCACCCCCTGCTGAGTCATGTCATCGAAGGTAGATCCCCCCACTGACAATCGGCCGTGCGAGAGCGTTTTCGCAGGTCGGAACGCATTGTCAGTGGCGTGGTGCACGGTGGACACCAGATCCGAACCGGCTGAGCTGGAGGGGGACTTTGCCATGACTGTGTCTGTGGAGCCGACGTCCGTGGACGTGCGCGAGACCGAGCCGGCCGAGGCGTTGCGACCGCATGCCGAGGACGCCTTCGCCGGTGAACTCGCCGCGCTGGCCGCGCAGGACGACCGTCCGCGCCCCGCCCGCTGGAAGCTGTCGCCGTGGGCCGTCGCGATGTACCTGCTCGGCGGCACCCTGCCGGACGGCACGGTGATCACCCCGAAGTACGTGGGCCCGCGCCGCATCGTCGAGGTCGCCGTCACCACACTCGCCACCGACCGCGCCCTGCTCCTGCTCGGCGTGCCCGGCACCGCGAAGACCTGGGTCTCCGAGCATCTGGCCGCGGCCGTCAGCGGCGACTCGACGCTGCTGGTGCAGGGCACGGCCGGCACGCCGGAGGAGGCGATCCGGTACGGCTGGAACTACGCGCAGCTGCTCGCGAACGGCCCGAGCCGCGACGCGCTCGTGCCCAGCCCGGTCATGCGGGCCATGGCGGAGGGGATGACGGCGCGCGTCGAGGAGCTGACCCGTATCCCGGCTGACGTGCAGGACACGCTCATCACGATCCTGTCGGAGAAGACGCTGCCGATACCGGAGCTGGGGCAGGAGGTGCAGGCGGTCCGCGGCTTCAACCTCATCGCCACCGCCAACGACCGCGACCGCGGGGTCAACGACCTCTCCAGCGCCCTGCGCCGCCGGTTCAACACGGTCGTGCTGCCGCTGCCGGAGAGCATCCAGGCCGAGGTCGACATCGTCTCGCGGCGCGTCGACCAGCTCGGCCGCTCCCTCGACCTGCCGGCCGCGCCCGACGGCATCGACGAGATCCGCCGCGTCGTGACCGTCTTCCGTGAGCTGCGTGACGGGGTCACGTCCGACGGCCGGACGAAGCTGAAGTCGCCGAGCGGCACGCTGTCGACGGCGGAGGCGATCTCCGTCGTCACCAACGGTCTCGCCCTGGCCGCCCACTTCGGCGACGGCGTGCTGCGGTCCGGGGACGTTGCCGCGGGCATCCTCGGCGCCGTCGTCCGCGATCCGGCGGCGGACCGGGTCATCTGGCAGGAGTACCTGGAGGCGGTCGTGCGCGAGCGGGACGGCTGGAAGGACTTCTACCGGGCCTGCCGGGAGGTGAGCGCGTGAGGGGTGTCGTCGAGCGGGACCGTGAGGGTGTGACGGGCATCGCGAAGGTGAGGGGGAGGGCGTGAGCGAGGTGGAGCAGGCCGGGAACGGAGGTCCCGGTGCCGGGCCGCTGCTGCTCGGCGTACGGCATCACGGGCCCGGGTCGGCGCGGGCCGTGCGGGCGGCGCTGGGCGCCGCCCGGCCGCGGGTCGTACTGATCGAGGGGCCGCCCGAGGCCGATGAGCTGATCCCGCTGGCCGCGGACGAGGACATGCGGCCGCCTGTCGCCCTGCTCGCCCACGCCGTGGACGAGCCCGGCCGCTCTGCGTTCTGGCCGCTGGCCGAGTTCTCGCCGGAGTGGGTCGCCATCCGGTGGGCGCTGGACCATGGAGTACCGGCCCGCTTCATCGACTTGCCGGCCACGCACACGCTGGCGTGGGGGAGGGACGAGGACGGGGCCGGAGAGGGGGAGGAGCGCGAGCCCGAGGGGGAGGGCGAGGACGATCGTGGTGCCGATGTTCGTGTCGATCCGCTCGGCGTTCTCGCCGAGGCCGCCGGTTACGACGATCCCGAGCGGTGGTGGGAGGACGTCGTCGAGCACCGGGGCGCGAGGGCGGGGGATCCGTTCGCGCCGTTCGTCGTGCTCGAGGAGGCCATGGGGGCGCTGCGGGAGACGTACGGGACCGGGGGACAGGACCGGGATCTCGTGCGGGAGGCGTATATGCGGCTCCACGTGCGGGCCGCTCAGCGGGAGGTCGGGGACGCGGTGGCCGTGGTGTGCGGGGCGTGGCATGTGCCCGCGCTGCGGCGGAAGAGCACGGTCGCCGGGGACAGGGCGCTGCTGAAGGGCTTGCCCAGGGTCAAGGCGGACATGACGTGGGTGCCGTGGACGTATCGCAGGCTGGCGCGGGCCAGTGGATACGGGGCGGGGATCGACTCGCCCGGGTGGTACGGGCATCTGTTCGGGGCGCCGGACCGGCCGGTCGAGCGGTGGCTGACCAAGGTGGCGGGGCTGCTGCGGGACGAGGACCGGCTCGTGTCCTCGGCGCACGTCATCGAGGCGGTGCGGCTGGCGGAGACGCTCGCCGCTATGCGGGGGCGGCCGCTGCCGGGGCTGACCGAGACAACCGATGCCGTGCGGGCGGTGATGTGCGAGGGGTCGGACGTGCCGTTGGCGCTGGTGCACGACCGGCTGGTCGTCGGGGACGTGCTGGGGGAGGTGCCGCCGACGGCGCCGGCGGTGCCGTTGCAGCGGGACCTCGACCGGATCCAGCGGCGGCTGCGGCTCAAACCCGAGGCGCTGGAGCGGGAGTTGGAGCTCGACCTGCGCAAGGAGACCGACGCCGGGCGGAGCAGGCTGCTGCACCGGCTGCGGTTGCTGGTCGTCGGGTGGGGTGAGCCGGTCGCCTCGCGGGGGAGCACGGGGACGTTCCGGGAGACGTGGCGGCTGCGGTGGGAGCCGGAGCTGTCCGTGCGGGTCGCCGAGGCCGGGGTGTGGGGGACGACCGTGCTCGGCGCCGCGATCGCCAAGGCCGAGGCGGACGCGGTCGCCGCGCAGGGCCTCGCCGACGTCACCGCGCTCGCCGAGCGCTGTCTGCTGGCCGAACTGCCGGACGCGCTGCCCACGGTGATGCAGATCCTCGCCGACCGCGCCGCCCTCGACGCCGACGTCGGCCAACTCGCCCAGGCTCTGCCCGCCCTCGTCCGCTCCCTGCGCTACGGCGACGTACGGGGCACGGACACGGCAGCGCTGGCCGAGGTCGCCGAAGGCCTCGCCGAACGCGTCTTCGTCGGCCTGCCGCCGGCCTGTGCGGCACTGGACGCGGAGGCGGCCGAGGAGATGCGGCGGCATGTGGATGCGGTGCATGGGGCGGTGGGGTTGCTGGGGGACGTCTCGGGGGCGGGCCGGAGGGGTGCGGACCGGTCCGGTGAGGCCTCCGGGGCGGAGCGTCGGGTGGCGGGGTCGGCGGGTGACGTCTCCAGGGCGGAACGCGGGGCGGCGGGGTCGGCGGGTGACGTCTCCAGGGCGGAACGCGGGGCGGCGGGGTCGGCGGGCGACGTCGCCGAGCTGGAACGCCGGGTGGCGGGGTTGGCGGGCGATGCGCCTGGCTTGGCGCCGGGCGCAGCCTCCGTGCCGGGTGGTGCGCCTGCGCCGGGCGACGCTCCTGAACCGAGCCTCACCTCCACGGCGGATGCCGTCCCTGCGCTGGATCCCGTCCTCGCGTCGGATGCCATTCCCGCGCCAGATGCCGTCACCGTGACGGGCACCTCCCCCACCCCACCGCACAGCCCTCTGCGCGCCCGCTGGCGCACCGTGCTTCGGGTGCTCTCCGTGCGGGACACCGTGCCCGGTGTCATCCGAGGGCGGGCGGTGCGGCTTCTGCTGGATGACGGGGAGTTGATGCAGGACGAAGCCGCGCGGCTTATGGGGCTCGTGTTGTCGCCGGGGACGCCGCCGGGGGACGCGGCCGCGTGGATCGAGGGCTTTGTCGGGGGCGGTTCCGGGGGCGGGATGCTGCTCGTGCATGACGAGCGGCTGCTCGGGCTGGTCGACGCGTGGCTGACGGGGGTGCCGGCGGACGCCTTCACGGACGTGCTGCCGCTGCTGAGGCGCACCTTCTCGGCGTATGAACCGGGGGTGCGGCGGACCTTGGGGGAGCTGGTCCGGCGTGGGCAGGGGGAACGGGAGAGTGCGGGGGCCGGTGGGTCCGGCATACCTGGTTTCGCCGACGAACTGGACGTGGCGCGGGCGGACGCCGTGCTGCCGGTGGTGCGGCTGCTGCTGGGGCTGGACGGGGCGCGGAGAGACACAGACACCGACAACAACCTTGTGGGGGTGGGCGGATGACGGTCGACGGGCTCAGGGAGCCGAGGGCATGCGAGCGGTCCGGGGCAGTGGAGGTCGTCAGGGACGGGCAGGAGATCCGGGCGGCAGACGGGCGGACGACGACCGTGCCGGTGATCCCCCTGTGGGAACGGCTTCGTACGGGGGTGCGCGGATGACGGCCGAGTCGATGGATCCGGCGGCACAGGAGCGGCTGCGGCGCTGGCGGCTCGTGCTCGGCGGCGACAGCGCCGACGGCACGGGATGCACGCTCTCCGGGCGGGACGCCGCGATGGACGGGACGCTCGCCGCGCTCTACGGCAAGGGAGACAAACCGCGGAGCGGGAAGGACCGTTCGGCGGGGCTCGGGGCGTCGGCGCCGTCCGTGGCGCGGTGGCTCGGGGACATCCGGACGTACTTCCCCTCCTCCGTCGTCCAGGTCATGCAGCGCGACGCCATCGACCGGCTCGGCCTGTCCGCGCTGCTGCTGGAGCCGGAGATGCTGGAGGCGGTCGAGGCCGACGTGCACCTGGTCGGCACGCTGCTCTCGCTGAACAAGGCGATGCCGGAGACGACGAAGGAGACGGCACGGGCCGTCGTACGCAAGGTTGTCGAGGACCTGGAGAAGCGGCTCGCCACGCGCACGCGGGCCACGCTCACCGGGGCCCTGGACCGCAGCGCGCGTATCAGCCGGCCGCGCCACCACGACATCGACTGGAACCGCACCATCGCGGACAACCTCAAGCACTACCTGCCGGAGTACCGCACGATCGTGCCGGAGCGGCTCATCGGGTACGGGCGGGCGTCGCAGTCCGTGAAGAAGGAGGTCATCCTCTGCATCGACCAGTCCGGGTCAATGGCGGCATCCGTCGTCTACGCCTCCGTGTTCGGGGCGGTGCTGGCGTCCATGCGGTCCATCAGCACCCGGCTCGTCGTCTTCGACACGGCGGTCGTCGACCTCACCGACCAGCTCGACGATCCGGTCGACGTGCTGTTCGGCACCCAGCTCGGCGGCGGTACGGACATCAACCGGGCGCTCGCGTACTGCCAGTCGCAGATCACCCGGCCCGCCGAGACGGTGGTCGTGCTGATCAGCGACCTGTACGAGGGCGGCATACGGAACGAGATGCTGAAGCGGGTCGCGGCGATGAAGGCGTCCGGAGTGCAGTTCGTGGCGCTGCTCGCGCTGTCGGACGAGGGGGCGCCCGCGTACGACCGGGAGCACGCCGCCGCACTCGCCGCGCTGGGTGCGCCGACCTTCGCCTGTACGCCCGATCTGTTCCCGGAGGTAATGGCGGCGGCGATCGAGAAGCGGCCGATTCCGGTGCCGGACACGGTGTGAGGGTGGTGCGAGGGCGGTGCGAGGAGGGGACGGAGGGGGCTGTTCCAGGGGGATTTGTCGACCCGGTGACACCGGCTTCGGCCAGCAAAACGGACATGAGTACGCATCGGTAGCGGGGGGCTTGCGCAACCTCAGGAGGGCCGTGCGAGTATCGACGCCTCGTCAGCGGTGCGCCGTAGCTCCGCTCGTCCGTACCGCGTAACGCCGACTCGTCGCTCGTCTGCTCGTCAGCTCGACTGCTCGACTGCTCGACTGCTCGTCACGCGTACTTCGTAGGTTCGTCATTCGTTCCGCCGCACGGGAGGACCCGTTCCCTGTTGACCTGGCCGGCCGCTCTGCCCGGAGCCGCTCTGCGCGTCCTGCGCGCGGCGGCCGGGCGGCGTGCGCTGCAAGTGGTGCTGCTGGTGGGTGGGTTGTTCGCGCTCGGGTTCCTCTGCGGGGAGCAGGCGCATGCGGCGGACGGGGCGCCGGCGGTCGGTACGACGGTGACATCCGTCGGTTCGACCATGTCCTCGCCCACGTCCCCCACCTCCTCCAACTCCTCCAACTCATCCAACTCATCCACGCGGAGCGCGGTCGAGGAGTTGGTGAGTGTCCCGGCCGAGCCCCGCGTTCCCCAGGGCAACGCTCCTCAGGACAACGGCCCGGTGACCGAGCGTGTCCTGCGGCCGGTCGGTGATGTGGTCGGGACCGTGACCGAGGGCTTGGCCGAGGTGCGGGAGAAGGTGCCGCCGCTGTCGTCGCTGCCTGCCCTGCCGACGATGCCCGAGTCGCCGTCGGCACCGGGCTGGCCGGACGCCCCGGGTTGGCCGGACGTCCCGGAGCCGCCGGAACTCCCCGGCCTCCCGGGGCTGCCCGCACTGCCCGGACAGACGCTGCCCGCGCCCATCACCACGGCGCCGCAGCCCGGCTCCACCATGCCCTCCTCGTCGGGCGACGGACACGATGACGACGGGAGACGGCGTTCCGAGACGGCGACCGCGACCGCCGTCCACGGGCCGTTGGCCGACACCGGAGCGCACCGCGGCTCCACGAACCGCACCGGCGCCCACCGCGCCGCGCCCACCGGGTACGCCCCCGCGCACCATGCGCCCGCCGATCACCCGGACGGTGCGCTGATCAACCACTCCGCGATCGACAGTAACTCGTCGCGGCACGGCGGCGACGCGCACGCCGTCTCCCTGAACCACCGGGCGCCCCTGCGGCTCGTGCCCGGCGCCGCCGCGCGCGTCGACGCGGACGAGATCCGGGACAGGCACCGGGACATTCCGGTTTCCCCCGCCTAGGCCGGCCGGCCCTTCCCCCGCCGTAGACCTGCCGCGCGGGGGCGGAACAGGTCTGCCCGCCCGTCTGGACGCCCCCTTGCTCCGGACGAAAGCCGCCGGAGCCGTATCCGAGCCCCTTGGTCTCCCACCCCCCGGACCACGCCCGGAAACCGCTGCCGGACTGTCCCCAGCCCTTCGAAGTCCCGGAATCTCCGTCCCGAACCTCCGGTACGGCACGGAAGCCGCGGATCTTCGGAGCACCCAAAGATCTAGGGATCTGACGCACGCATGAACAAGAACATCCGCCGTTCCATCGTCATAGCCGCCGGTGTCACCGGCGCCTGGGCGCTCGGTTCCACCGTCGCCAGCGCGGACGAACTGCCCGCCTCCGCCCTCTCCGCACCGGACGCGACCGACACCACGGACGCCGCCGGTGACACCGATCTGCTCGGCACGGTCGCCGACACCGTCGACGGCGTCGTCTCCGACGTGACGGACACCGTCACCGGCGTCACCAGCGCCGCGACCAGCACCACCGAGACCGTGCGGCAGACCGCACCCACCACCCCGACGACCACCGCCGACCAGGCCCGCCGCTACGTCGACGCCGAGGTCGGTGTCACGTCCTCGGCCAAGGCCAAGGGTGGTGCCGCCCAGGTCATCCAGGGCGCCAAGGCCGCCCGCGCGGACAAGGCGGTGGAGAAGGCCGCCGCCAAGGTCAAGGGCGAGGCCGCCACGGCCGTCCACGATGTCGTCACCGACGCGAAGGACGTCCCGACCGCGCCCGGGGATGCCATCGACTACCTCTTCGGCCCGCTCGCCGTTTTCGCCCCCGAACTGGAGCGGGCGCTCGCCGCCGCGCAGACGAAGCTGCAGGGCACGCAGGTGGCGGCGCGTTCCCAGGCGCAGGGCGTCGAGGGCGTCGTGCGGACGAAGGCGCAGTACGCCGCCGTGGGCGCGGGCCGCACCGCGGCGGGCGCGCACGGCACCGCGCAGACCACGGTCACCGGTGCCGAGGCCCGGGGCGCAGGCCTCGCCGCCACGGCTGACGGCGAGGCCGGCAAGGTCAAGGCGGCCGCCGAGGCCACCGTCTCCTCCGTCCCGAGCCATGTCACCGGCACCGTCGGTGGTGTGCAGCAGAGGGTCGTCGGCACGGTGGGCGGCGTTCAGCAGCAGGCCGTCGGGACCGTCACGGGTGTGCAGCAGCAGGCCACCGGATCCGTCACCGGCGTTCAGCAGCAGGCCGTCGGGACCGTCACGGGTGTGCAGCAGCAGGCCACCGGATCCGTCACCGGCGTTCAGCAGCAGGCCGTCGGGACCGTCACGGGTGTGCAGCAGCAGGCCACCGGATCCGTCACCGGCGTTCAGCAGCAGGCCGTCGGCACCATCGGCGCCGTGCCTGGCAAGGTCACCCCGGTCGTGGAGCAGACCGCTGTCGCGGCCGTTCCGCCGGTGGCCGGTGCTGCTGTGGACGGTGTGCTGCCGGTTGCCGGGCAGGCCGTCGGGCAGGTACGGCCGACCGTCGAGCATGCCGTCGCCGGAGTCGTGCCCGCCGCCACCGGCACCGTGGCCGGGGTCGCCCCGGTCGCCGGGCATGCGGTGGACGGCGTGACGCCGGTGGCCGGCGGCGCCGTGAGCGGCGTGACCTCGGTCGCCGGTGGCACGGTGGATGGCGTGAGCCCGGTCGCCGGCCACGCGGTCGACGGTGTCGTACCCGTCGCGCACGGCGCGGTCGCCGGCGTCGCGGGTTCCGCCGGGCACACCGTGGACGCCGCCACCGCCCTGGCGTACGGCGTCGTCGCCGACGTCCAGCCGGTCGCCGCCGGTGCCGTCCAGGGCGTGCAGCCGGTCGCCTACGGGGCCGTCTCCGGTGTCCAGCCGGTCGCCGCCGGTGCCGTCCAGGGCGTGCAGCCGGTCGCCTACGGGGCCGTTTCCGGTGTCCAGCCGGTCGCCGCCGGTGCCGTCGCGGGCGTGCAGCCGGTCGCCGGTGGAGTCGTGCAGGGCGTGCAGCCCGTGGCCCACGGTGCGGCCGCCGACGTCCAGCACCTCGCCACCGGCGCGTTCGCGGACGTCCAGCCGGTCGCCTACGGGGCCGTCTCCGACGTGCAGACCGTCGCGAACGGCGTCGCCACGGACGTACCCCCCTACGCCACCGGTCTGACCGGTCATCTCGCCGCCGATGGCACGGGCGCCGTACTGCCGCCCGTCGCGGACACCGCGGTGCACGGCGTCGTGCCGGTCGCCGGGCAGGCGGTCGCGGACGCGGGTGCGGTGGCGTACGGCGTCACGGGTGACGTCCAGCCCTTCGCGTACGGCGTGGCCGGTGAGGCCGACCCGTTCGTGTACGGCGTGGCCGGGCAGGCCGTGCCCTTCGGCGAGGGCGTCGTGGGCGAGGCGCAGCCGTTCGCGTACGGCGTCACCGGTGCCGTGCAGCCCCTCGTCGACACCGTCGTGGACACCGTCAGCCCGGTGGTGCAGGGCGTCGGCGGCGGCGCCACGACGCTGGCGTACGGCGTCGGGGGTGACGCCCAGTCCTTCGCGTACGGCGTGGCCGGTGAGGCCGACCCGTTCGTGTACGGCGTGGCCGGGCAGGCCGTCCCCTTCGCGCAGGACCTGACCGGGATCGTCCAGGACACCACCGGCCCGCTCGCCGGGAACGCCGTCGCCGGTGCGCAGGGCGTCGCCCAGTCGATCACCCCGGGCTATCTGCAGAACGCGCAGTACGGCAGCACGTACAGCAACACGTACGGCGTCTGACCTTCCCGACACCCGATCGCCGTATCCGCACCCCACGGATGTGGCACGGCGTCCGACCGACTCCGCGAGGTCGAAGGCCACGGACGGCCGAAAACCGTCGGTCCGTCCGGCCGTCGGCCCGCGGAACGGCCGGGTGATTCCCATTGGGGTGGGGATCACCCGGCCAGAGCCCGCCAGGGGCGGCCCATTCGTGCCTCTTCGGGCTGTTCAAGGGACCTCACCGGGTCAACCCCAACCCGGTGAGGTCCTGCACGTCCGGCACTCTGTGCCAGTGATTTCGGCATCGTGTGACAGGTATCACCGCTCAGGTGTGACCCGCGATTTAGAGACCCCCGGCGAGCGGCGATAACCTGCGAGACGGACATGCCGCGCGCTCGGACACCGTGTGCGCCTCCCTTGTGACTGACAGACGGCGGACGTCACGTTGCCCTCGCGGCACGCCCACGCAGACAACGAACCGCGAGATCACTGATAGGGACGGAAGCGCGTGGACCTGTTCGAGTACCAGGCGAGGGACCTCTTCGCCAAGCACGATGTACCGGTGCTGGCCGGTGAAGTCATCGACACGCCTGAGGCGGCCCGCGCAGCCACTGAGCGCCTCGGTGGCAAGTCCGTCGTCAAGGCCCAGGTGAAGGTCGGCGGCCGTGGCAAGGCCGGTGGCGTGAAGCTCGCCGCCACCCCGGACGAGGCCGTCGCCCGCGCGACGGACATCCTCGGCATGGACATCAAGGGCCACACGGTCCACAAGGTGATGATCGCCGAGACGGCCCCGGAGATCCTGGAGGAGTACTACGTCTCCTTCCTCCTCGACCGTGCCAACCGCACCTTCCTCTCCATCGCGTCCGTCGAGGGCGGCGTGGAGATCGAGGAGGTGGCGGCCAGCCGTCCGGAGGCCGTCGCCAAGACGCCGATCGACGCCAACGAGGGTGTCACCGAGGAGAAGGCCCGCGAGATCGTCGCGGCCGCGAAGTTCCCGGCCGAGGTGGCCGACAAGGTCGTCAACGTCCTCGTGACGCTGTGGAAGACCTTCATCGAGGAGGACGCCCTCCTCGTCGAGGTCAACCCGCTGGCCAAGGTCGCCTCCGGCGACGTCATCGCCCTCGACGGCAAGGTCTCCCTGGACGAGAACGCCGAGTTCCGTCAGCCGGAGCACGAGGCCCTGCAGGACAAGGCGGCGGCCAACCCGCTCGAGGCCGCGGCCAAGGAGAAGAACCTCAACTACGTCAAGCTCGACGGTGAGGTCGGCATCATCGGCAACGGCGCGGGTCTCGTCATGAGCACCCTGGACGTCGTCGCGTACGCCGGTGAGGCGCACGGTGGGGTCAAGCCCGCCAACTTCCTCGACATCGGCGGCGGCGCCTCCGCGGCCGTCATGGCGAACGGCCTGGAGATCATCCTCGGCGACCCGGACGTCAAGTCCGTGTTCGTCAACGTCTTCGGCGGCATCACCGCCTGCGACGAGGTCGCCAACGGCATCGTGCAGGCGCTGAAGCTCCTGGAGGACCGCGGCGAGGACGTCACCAAGCCGCTCGTCGTCCGGCTGGACGGCAACAACGCCGAGCTGGGTCGTCAGATCCTCTCCGACGCCAACCACCCGCTGGTCCAGCGCGTGGACACCATGGACGGCGCGGCCGACAAGGCCGCCGAGCTCGCGGCTGCGAAGTAAGGAAGAGGGACAGACACAGCCATGGCTATCTTCCTCAACAAGGACAGCAAGGTCATCGTCCAGGGCATGACCGGTGCCACGGGCATGAAGCACACCAAGCTCATGCTGGCCGACGGCACGAACATCGTCGGTGGCGTGAACCCGCGCAAGGCGGGCACGTCGGTCGACATCGACGGCACCGAGATCCCGGTATTCGGCACGGTCGCCGAGGCGATCGAGAAGACGGGCGCGAACGTGTCCGTCCTCTTCGTGCCGCCGGCCTTCGCCAAGGCCGCCGTCGTCGAGGCGATCGACGCGGAGATTCCCCTCGCGGTCGTCATCACCGAGGGCATCGCGGTCCACGACTCGGCCGCGTTCTACGCCTACGCCGTGTCGCAGGGCAACAAGACCCGGATCATCGGCCCGAACTGCCCCGGTCTCATCACCCCGGGTCAGTCGAACGCCGGCATCATCCCGGGCGACATCACCAAGCCGGGCCGCATCGGTCTGGTCTCGAAGTCCGGCACGCTGACGTACCAGATGATGTACGAGCTGCGGGACATCGGCTTCTCGTCGGCCGTCGGCATCGGTGGCGACCCCGTCATCGGTACGACCCACATCGACGCGCTCGCCGCGTTCGAGGCGGACCCCGACACCGACCTGATCGTCATGATCGGTGAGATCGGTGGCGACGCCGAGGAGCGGGCCGCGGCCTTCATCAAGGAGAACGTGACCAAGCCGGTCGTCGGCTATGTCGCGGGCTTCACCGCGCCCGAGGGCAAGACCATGGGTCACGCGGGTGCGATCGTGTCCGGTTCGTCCGGTACGGCCGCGGCGAAGAAGGAGGCCCTCGAGGCCGCCGGCGTCAAGGTCGGCAAGACGCCGACCGAGACGGCGAAGCTGGCGCGTGAGCTGCTTGCCGGCTGAACGGTTTCTTAGCTGAGCGCCTGTGGGCCCGTTTCCCCTTGGTGGGACGGGCCCACCGGCGTCTCTGAAGGCACCGTTGGCCCGAACGGTGCCCGGCGGACAGTCACTCGGTCGTGGGCACCAGCCGGTCAGGGCCGCTCGCCGTCTCGCCCCGCAGCTTCGCGCGCAGCGCGATCTCAGCCCCCGACAGCGGTCCCGGCGCCACCTTCGGCGGTACCCCCTGCACCGCCGCCCCCGGTGCGACCGGCGGCTCGTAGTGCGTGGCTGCCGTGTGCACCGTCAGGACTGTCGTGCCGATCAGGGCGATCGTGAAGGCGATCGCGGCCCTCGTCCAGAAGCGGGCTCTTCGCTCGCTGTCCGTTCGGACTGTCGTGGGCTTGGCCGCGCGCAGGCGTTCGCCCGAGGCGACCTCGGCGAGGCGGTGGTGCAGTTCGGTGGGGTCGGCCAGGTCCGGGAGGCGGGCGGCGACGGCCTCACGGGCGTGGAGGAGACGGTGAGCTGCCGCCGGGGTGGTCGCCTCCGTCTCTGCCGCCGTGTCCGGCAGGTCGAGGCCTACACCGTCGTAGAGGACGAGCGTGCGGCGGTGGTGCGGCGGGAGTTTCAGGAGTACGTCCAGCAGGGCGCGGTCGGCGGCGTCGGCGGGCGGTGGTTCGGGGTGCCGGTAGCGGGGGCGGAAGCGGTGCCAGGGGGAGAGCGCGTACTCGTACGCCGCCGCCCGCATCCAGCCCGCCGGGTCGCGGTCGCGGGCGACCTCGGGCCAGCGCTGCCAGGCGAGTTGGAAGGCCCGCTCGACCGATTCGCGGGCGAGTTCGCGGCGGCCGGTGAGTAGGTAGGTCTGCCGTACGAGCGCCGGGGCGCAGAACGCGTACAGCGCGTCGAAGGCCTGAGCGGGGGTCAGGGGTGAGGGGTCGGGGGCCGGTTCCGCCGATTCCGAGTCTGGTTTTGGTTCTGGTTCTGGTGTTGGTGTTGGTGTTGGTGTTGGTTCTGGGTCCGGATCCGGTTTTGGCTCCGGTTCCGGTTTTGGTTCCGAGCTTGGTTCCAGCTCCAACTCCAGTTTCGGTTTCGGTTTCGGTTTCGGTTCGAGCTTCAGTTCCGGTTCTCGCTCCTTGCTCTCCGCGAGCTTGTCCAGCAGGCGCGCGTACGCCTTTCTTTTTCGGCCGCGGGGAGTTGTACGGCCGGACTCCCACGCACGTACCGTCTCGCGGGTGACGCCCACCCGCGCCGCGACCTGAGCCTGCGTCAACGACCCGGCCTCGCGCAGGCGTCGGCGTTCCTTGGGCGGGGGGAGCGGGATGGCAGGGCTCTGCGTCACAGGGCGCCCCTTCGTGCGAAAAAGTACATAAACATATATTGAGTGACACGACGGAGGTTCGCCTGTTACGACGGGAAAACGTGTGTCGTTGGGAGCATGGCGGGCGTGATCCAGATGACCGCTCGCCGATCGCCGTTGTCGTTCCTGCTCACTCCGATGCGTGACCGATCACCCGGACTGGCCGCCGGCTTCCTGGGTGGTGTGCTGGCGGCGGGGCTGGGGCTGGGTTCGTTCGCCGTGCTGGTGATGGTGCTGTGGATCAGCTCGCCGTATCCGGACAGCGGGCCGGGGGGCGCGTTGCATGTCGCGGCCGCGCTGTGGCTGCTGGCGCACGGGGCGGAACTGGTCCGTACGGACACGCTGTCCGGCGTGCCCGCGCCGGTGGGTGTCACGCCGCTGCTGCTTGTCGTGGTGCCGGTGTGGCTGGTGCACCGGGCGGCCCGGGACGCGGCGTCGGCGGACGGGGATGCCGATGGGGACGGGGAGGGTGGCGGGGCGCCTGTCGCCTCGGGGCGTACGGCGTGGGTCGGCGTGGTGCTCGGCTATCTCGGCGTCGGCGTGGGTGTCGCCGCTTATGCCGCGGGTGGTCATCTGCGGCCGGCGTGGGTGTGGACGGGCGTGTGTGTGCCGGTCGTTGTGATGGTGGCGGCGGGGGTGGGGGTGTGGACGGCGTACGGGCGGCCGCGTGAGGTCGTCGACAGTGTGCTGGTTGTGCTGCCGGCGGGGGTGCGGCGGCTGGTGCTCGGGGCGGAGGCGCGGGCTCGTCTCGGCGTGGCCGCGCGGGCTGCGGGGGCCGGGGCGGCGGTGCTCGTCGGGGGTGGAGCGGTGCTGCTGGGGGCGTCGCTGGTGTGGCACGGCGGCGCGGCACGGGAGGCGTTTCTGCAGCTGACTGAGGGGTGGTCGGGGCGGTTCGCGGTGCTGTTGCTGTGCGTGGCGTTGGTGCCGAACGCGGCGGTGTGGGGGGCGGCGTATGCGTTGGGGCCGGGGTTCGTGTTGGGAGCGGGGTATGTGGTGGGGCCGGTGGCTTCGGAGCCGGCGCCGTTGTTGCCGCCGTTTCCGTTGCTGGCGGCCGTGCCGGATGCGGGGGTGGGGACGGCTGTGAATTGGGGGGCTGGGGTGGTGCCGGTGGTGGGGGGTGTGGTGGTGGGGTGGTTTGTGGCGAGGGGTGCGGTGGGGCGTGGTGCTGGTGGTGTCGGTGTCGGTGCTGATGGACGTGGGCGCGGGGGTGAGGGTGCTTGGTCGTGTGGGCGGACCGTTGGGGTTGCTGGGCTGGCGGGGGTGCTGTGTGCGGTTGTGGTTGCTGTGCTTGCCGGGGTGGCGGGCGGGCCGCTCGGGGGTGGCGCGCTTGCTCGGTTCGGGCCGGTGTGGTGGCAGGCGGGGGGTGCGACCTTGGGGTGGGTCGTGGGGGTGGGGGTGCCTACCGCGGTGGGGGTGCGGGGGTGGCGGTGCCGGGAACGCCGGAAGCGTGGGGTGGAGGCGGGGATGCGGATCGGTAGGCCTCGGGTGGGGGCGTCGTCGGAGGAGAGGCGTGCGGGGCGGCGGCGACGGATGCGGTGGGCGTTGCCTTTGGGGGGCGGCTGGTCCTCGCGGGGGAAGGGGGCCGGGCGGCGGGGGACTGTGACGCCGGCGGGATCGGGTGGGGTGGGGGTGGCCTACGACCAGGACAGTGCGTACCCGGTGTTTGAGCCGGTGTCCGGCCCGGTGTCCGGCCGTGACGTTGTGCCGTCGGACTTCGGTGAGGACGGCGCCTATACCGTCTACGCCACCGATCCCACCTTCGAGCCGTACGACTTTCTTCCCGCCGAGCCTTCAGGGGCGCCGTCGGAGTCTGCGGAGGACGCCACGTGACAGTGGTCGTGGGGGTGGGTTTCGCCCCCGCCGCCCCTACCCTTCCCGTCCTCCAGGGGCTCCGCCCCTTCGACCCCGCCAGGGGGCTCCGCCCCCTGGACCCCCGGCCTTTGCCCACCCACCACCCGTTTACGGTCGGGAGAGAGGCTGGGCCGTTTACGGTCGGGGAAGAGGCCGGCCCCGCGACCTCAGCCGTTCGTCCCCAGCAGGTCCCTCAGCTCCTCCGGCAGATGCTGCTCGCAGGCCTGCCTCGCCTCGTTCGTCAGGGCGTCGGACGTGCAGGTGTAGTAGTCGCTGTAGACCAGCTTGGCGGTGAAGCCGGCCGCGACCAGGAGGATCGCCAGGGATGCCGTGACCAGGCCGCTGATCGCCGCCGACGTCTGGGGGCGGCCCTGGGTCGCGGGGGCCGGGGTGTCCGGGTCGGGGGAGCGGGGCTTGGTGCGGAGGGAGCTGATCCCCCAGTAGAGGGAGAGCGCGCCCAGCAGCAGGGCGACGTACGGCCAGGCGAACAGGGCGAAGAAGAAGGCCCACATGCCGCAGAGCAGGGCGTACCGCGCGTGCCGCTGGGCCGGGTCCTTGGGGTCCCAGCGCAGGTTCGTGCCGCCGCCGGAGCCGCCGCCCTGGCCCTCGGGGCTCTGGCCGCCACCGGGGCGCTCGCCGAAGCCGCCGGGGGAGCGGCCGGGCTGGCGGTCGCTCCACTGGCTGCCCCAGGGGGAGTCGTCGCCGCCTTCGCCTCTCTGGTCCTGGTCCTGGTCCTGGTCGCCGGCCGTCGGGCGGCGCGGCTGCCAGGGGCGGTCCGGGCTGCCCTCCGGCGGTGGCGCGAACGGGTTGTCGTCTCCCTGCGTGCCGCCGCGCTGCTCGTCGCCGGGCGCGTCCGGAGGTGAGGCGGGGCGCTCCCGCAGCAGCACGCCGCTGTGCTCCCCTCCCTGCACCGACTGCGGGGGGAGTGTGAGGAGTCGCAGGCTGCGGTCCGGCATCAAGTGAGCGTCTTCCCCTTGTTGATTACGACTGCCTTGTTGAGCTGTCACATCGTGAACGCACCGCACACCGACCGCGTTCCCGAGCTCGCTCCTCGCAGACGCTACCTTCCGGCCACGCCCCCGTCCCACGGGGGCCGCCCGGTGTGCCGGTATCGTTGCTGACGGTCGGCTGGTTCGTAGACTTCCCCGTATCCCGGGGCGCGAAGCATTCGTACGAACGTACATGTCACGGACGTACAAACCACCGGCCCGTTGCAGACGTACCCCCGAGAAAGGGCCCCACCGTGGCCGCCAAGCCCGTGGCCAAGCGCCTCGTCGTGCTGGTCTCCGGATCCGGCACCAACCTTCAGGCGCTGCTCGACGAGATCGCCGCCACCGGTGCCGAGGCGTACGGCGCCGAGGTCGTGGCCGTCGGCGCCGACCGCGAGAACATCGAGGGGCTCGCGCGTGCCGAGCGCGCCGGGCTGCCGACCTTCGTGACGAAGGTGAAGGACTACGGGAGCCGTGAGGAGTGGGACGCCGCCCTTGCCGAGGCCGTCGCCGCCTACGAGCCCGACCTCGTCGTCTCCGCCGGGTTCATGAAGATCGTGGGCAAGGAGTTCCTCGCGCGCTTCGGCGGGCGGTTCGTGAACACCCACCCCGCGCTGCTGCCCAGTTTTCCCGGCGCCCACGGCGTCCGCGACGCGCTCGCGTACGGCGCCAGGGTCACCGGCTGCACCGTCCACTTCGTCGACGACGGAGTCGACTCCGGACCGATCATCGCTCAGGGCGTGGTGGAGGTCCGGGACGAGGACGACGAGAGCGCTCTGCACGAGCGCATCAAGGAAGTCGAGCGAAGGCTGCTCGTCGATGTCGTGGGGCGGATCGCCCGCAACGGCTATCGCATTGAGGGACGAAAGGTAGTTATCCAGTGACCGCCGACCGCACTGTCACGGCCGAGAGCACCAAGCGGGCCATCCGTCGCGCGCTCGTCAGCGTCTACGACAAGACCGGGCTGGAGGAGCTCGCGCGGGGGCTCCACGAGGCGGGCGTCGAGCTCGTCTCCACCGGGTCCACCGCCGGCCGTATCGCCGCCGCCGGCGTCCCCGTCACCAAGGTCGAGGAGCTCACCGGGTTCCCCGAGTGCCTGGACGGCCGCGTCAAGACCCTGCACCCCAAGGTTCACGCCGGCATCCTCGCCGACCTGCGCATCGAGGACCACCAGCGGCAGCTGGCCGAGCTGGGCATCGAGCCGTTCGACCTCGTCGTCGTCAACCTCTACCCGTTCCGCGAGACCGTCGCGTCCGGCGCCTCGCCCGACGAGTGCGTCGAGCAGATCGACATCGGCGGCCCCTCCATGGTGCGCGCCGCCGCCAAGAACCACCCGTCGGTGGCCGTGGTCACCAGCCCGGCGCGGTACGCCGACGTCCTGGACGCCGTGCAGAACGGCGGCTTCGACCTCACCACGCGCAAGCGGCTCGCGGCGGAGGCCTTCCAGCACACGGCCGCGTACGACGTGGCGGTGGCCGGCTGGTTCGCCGGCTCCTACGCCCCGGTCGACGACTCCCAGTTCCCGGACTTCCTCGGCGCCACCTGGGAGCGCAAGAACACCCTCCGCTACGGCGAGAACCCGCACCAGCCGGCCGCGCTGTATGTCGACGGCACTGGTGGTGGACTGGCGGAGGCGGAGCAGCTGCACGGCAAGGAGATGTCGTACAACAACTACACGGACACGGACGCCGCCCGCCGTGCCGCGTACGACCACGCCGATCCCTGCGTCGCGATCATCAAGCACGCCAACCCCTGCGGCATCGCGGTCGGCGCGGACGTCGCCGAGGCGCACCGCAAGGCACACGCGTGTGACCCGCTGTCGGCGTTCGGCGGCGTGATCGCCGTCAACCGGCCGGTGTCGAAGGAGATGGCGGAGCAGGTCGCCGAGATCTTCACCGAGGTCATCGTCGCGCCCGACTACGAGGACGGCGCGCTGGAGGCCCTCGCCAAGAAGAAGAACATCCGCGTGCTGAAGGCCGCCGCCGCCCCCGCCAACCCCGTCGAGCTCAAGCCCGTCGACGGTGGCGCGCTGCTCCAGGTGACCGACCGCCTCCAGGCCGACGGCGACGACCCCGCCAACTGGACGCTGGCGACCGGTGAGGCGCTGAGCGAGGCGGAGCTGTCCGAGCTCGCCTTCGCCTGGAAGGCGTGCCGCGCGGTGAAGTCCAACGCGATCCTCCTCGCCAAGGACGGCGCCTCGGTGGGCGTCGGCATGGGGCAGGTCAACCGGGTCGACTCCGCGAAGCTGGCGGTGGAGCGGGCGGGCGCCGAGCGCGCGCAGGGGGCGTACGCCGCCTCGGACGCCTTCTTCCCCTTCCCGGACGGCCTGGAGATCCTCACCGAGGCCGGCGTGAAGGCCGTGGTCCAGCCCGGCGGTTCGGTCCGTGACGAACTGGTCGTGGAGGCCGCGAAGAAGGCGGGCGTCACGATGTACTTCACGGGGACGCGGCACTTCTTCCACTGACGTGACGTGACGTGACGTGAACGGGCGAGGGCCCGCCGGTCGGTGACGACCGGCGGGCCCTCCGTCATGCCGAGCTCATGCCGAGATCACGTCGAACTGCGCAGTGCGGCCCAGGTGTTGGGGCCGACGTCGCCGTCGACATCCAGGCCCTTGGCGCTCTGGAACTGCTTGACCGCCTTCAGGGTGTCGTTGCCGAACTGGCCGTCCACGCCCGAGTCGCCGACGCTGTAGCCGCGCTTGGTGAGCATGCACTGCACCTGGACGACGCGTTGGTTCTTGTCGCCGTAGGTGGTGAGTTCGGTGCCGGAGTAGTAGGTGCACTGGGAGTTCCAGGGCGCGGGGGCCGGGGCCGGGGTGGTCTTGGTGACCGTGGGGGTCGGTTCGGCGCCGCCGCCGGTGGCGCCGCCGCTTCCGTCGCCGTCGTGGGTGGCGGTCGCGGCGGGTACGGCCCCTGTGCCGCCGGCGGCTCCGGAGCCGGAGGTGCCGCTGGTCCCGCTGTCCTTGTTGTCGTCCGTGCCCTGGTCCTTGTCTTTCTCCTTCTCCTTCTCCTGCTCCTTCTCCTTGTCCTTCTCCTTGGCGGAGGGGGAGGCGGAGGCGCTGGGGAGGGGCGGCGTCGGGGCGGCGTCCGGGGTGGTGGCGGTGGCTGCCGTCGGGGCGGCGGAGGTCGTCTCCGTGGAGCTCGGACGGGTGAGGAAGAAGGCTCCGGCCGCTACGGCACACACGGCGACCGCGGCCACGACAGCTAGGTACGGCGCCTTGCGCCTGCGGCGGGTGCTGTTCTCGCCGGGCACGGTGGTGGCCGGGGGGTGGGGGGAGGAGGCGTACTGCCCGGGTGGCGTGGACGGACCGCCGTACTGGCCCGGCGGGGTCGGTGCTCCGTAGGCCCCGGGCGGCGTCGGCGGGCCGAACCCCGGGCCGGGGGCGGGAGCCGGGACGCGCTCCGTCGGTGCGCGGAAGTGGCCGGTCTGCTGGGCCGAGGCGCCTTCGAGGAGGGCGCAGCCCTGCTGGCGGGCGTGCAGGCGGCCGGCCAGGGGTTCCTGCCAGGCGGGGGCGGGACCGTGACCGGCGGACGCGGCGGCGCCGATCAGCTGCTGCGGGGTGGGGCGCCGGGCGGGGTCCTTGGCGAGGCAGGCGGAGAGCAGCGCGGCCAGCCCGGGGTCGGCGGCGGCGACTTCGGCCATGACCTCGGGCCTGGGCTCCTCGAAGGCGACGCGGTGCATGACGTCGACGCCGGTTCCGTCACCGAAGGGGGCGTTGCCGGTGGCGGCGTAGACGAGGGAACAGGCGAGGGAGAAGACGTCGGAGGCGGCGTCGCAGCGGCCCTCGCGCAGGTACTCGGGCGACATGTAGGCGGGTGTGCCGACGCGGTTGCCGGTCGAGGTGATCGCGCTGCTGTCGGCGGCCTGCGAGATGCCGAAGTCGATGACGTGGGCGCCCTGGAGGGACAGGATGACGTTGGAGGGCTTGAGGTCGCGGTGGACGACCCCGGCGGCGGTCAGCGCCGCGAGCGCCTGCCCGAGGTCGGCCACCAGCCGCCGCACGCCGGCCGGTTCCAGCGGGCCGCACTCGCGGACGGCGTCGGCGAGGTTGAGGCCGGGCAGGTACTGGGTGGCCATCCACAGCAGCTCGTCCTCGAACCCGGTGCCGAGCAGATGCGGCGTGCGCGGGGTGTGGACGCGGGCGTGCACGGCGGCCTCCCGCTCGAAGCGCCGCCGGAACTGCGGGTCTTCGGCGTACTCGGGGCGGATCACCTTCACGGCGGCGAGCCCGGGGCTGTCGTCGGCGGGGCGGGCGAGATAGACCCGGCCCATGCCGCCGCTGCCGAGCAGGCCGAGCGACACGTACGGGCCGATGCGACTGGGGTCGGCGGGCCGCAGCGGCGTCGCCCCGGCTTGTTTCAGCGCGGCGTCACCGGACCCCGGGCTGTACGACGGTGTGGGGTGCCGCTGGTCTGTCATGGATCCCCCGTGTGCTGTGCTGTTCTGTGCTGTTCTTTCTCCACGTGATCAACGTGCTTATGCGTCACGCCAGTGGATGCGAGGCTATCGTGCCGGGACGGGGAGTACCCCGGAGGCGCAGGAGTGCGGAGGCTGCGGCGCCCATGACGGACGCCGCAGCCGGTTGAACGCACGCCTCCCCCCGGTGACGTGTGAACACTGTGACGGGATGACGGGCCGGGCGGTACCTGGAACTATCCAGGGTGATGGCGGAGATTGCCTCAGTAGTGGCTGATGGTCCGGCTGCGGAGGTAGATGCGCGTCCCCGTCTCGAAGACGTAGACCCCGTCGCCCTGCATGACCTTGTGGAGGTGGTAGGCGCCGCCGTCGTGATACTTGGAGGTGTCTCCGCGGTGGAGTTCCACGTACCCGAAGAGCCCGCCGCTGCTGTAGTGCACGGTGGAGCCGTTCCAGCGGAGCCGGTCGTCGGCCTTGCTCCAGGTGGCGTCGCCGACCCATCCGTCGGCGGTCAGGCCGTAGCGCTTCTGCCACTCGATGGTGGCCGCCTTGGTCTGAGCGCCGAAGTAACCGTCGATGTCATAGGTCTCGATCAGGTGCTCGGCGGCCAGGATGCTCTGCCACAGCATGACGATGTCGGTGTTCGAGGATTCGCTGCAGCCGTAGCACAGCGAGTTGCCGAGTTCCTCGAAGTGGTCGCCGAAGTCGTCGGTGAGGGCGCCGGCGCCGTCGACGAAGGTGGTGCCGTACGCCCCGGAGTTCCCCGCGTACGCGGCCTGCGCCGGGCTGACGGTCAGCATCGTCGACAGTCCCGCGGCCAGTACACCGAGGCCGAGCTTCCAACGGGTCTGAGCATGAGTGTGTTCCTTCCGGGTCAGAGAGTGGTCAGCTGGTTGAACTCGACACGTGTGCCGCGGATCGACTTGACGCCGTCGTACTGGTACACCTCGGCGAGTTTGTAGGCTCCGCTGTCAGTGACCTTCGACGTGCTGCCGCGGTGGAAGATCACCGCACCGGACTGGTATTTCCCGGTGTAGGAGACGTCGATGTTGGAGAGCCATACGAGCCGGTCGTCGGCCTTCCTCCAGGTGTTGTTCCCGACCTTGCCGTCCGCGCCCAGGCCGTAACGGTTCTGCCAGGCGATCGTGGCGTCTCTCGTTCCCGGGCCGAACTTCCCGTCGATGTCACCGAAGTCGAGAAGATCCTCGGCCACCAGGATGCTCTGCCAGAGGACGACGATGTCGGTGTTCCAGGAGTTTCCGCAGCCGTAGCAAAGGGAGTTGCCGAGTTCGTCGAAGTGGTCGCCGAAGTCGTCGGTGAGGGTGCCGGCACCATCGACGAAGCTGGTGCTGTAGGCCCCGGAGTTCTGCGAGTACGCGGCCTGTGCCGGGGTGACGGTGAGCAGGGTCGACAGGCCCGCGACCAGGATGCCGAGGCCGATTTTCCCTCGTAGCTTGACCATGGGTGTGTTCCTTTCGGACGTGAGTGAGGTGATCGGCAACCGCTCGCGCTGCTGCCGAACTTGATGCCCTTGACCCGGTGGGTACCGGCGAGGCCGCCTCCGGTGTTGCTGCCGGTGGACCCGATGCGGTCTCCCTGGCACGTTCCGTTGGTCCCGTAGTAGACGCGCTTGCCGCTCTTGTTGTAGATGCCGCCGACGGGATAGCCGTTGGGATAGACGCTGCTCTGGAAGCCGTGCATCCAGGAGCAGATCTGGTCGGCGTTGCGGGTGTTCGTGCTGTACGAGCACTTGTGGGTGAGGGCGGCGTCGTTTCCGTGGTCGGGGTGGTCAGTTGTCGGCCTGCACCTGCTCGAGCCGACGCGCCTTGGCTCGCCGTTCGCGTGCCGTCGGGTCGTCCACCGCGCCGGGGCGTGGTCCGTTCCGCTTGACGGAGCGGTTGTCGAAGGTGGCGGTGAGACGCGTCAGGGTCTTCGAATCAGGGCGTACATCGATCTGGAAGTGGCCCTCGGCGGCCGGGGAGAGATCGGCGCCCCACCTCACCACGCCGTCGCAGTCGGCGAGGATGTCGCGGACGATCGCCTTCTGGTGCGGCCACAGGCCGTCGCCCGCCCCGGGCAGGGCGATGGCTGTACCGGACAGGTAGTTCGACTCGAAGGCTGCCGCTACCGCGCGGTCGGTGCGGTGTCCCAGAACGTCCTTGGCACCACGCAACGGGCTGACCTCGTAGTGCCAGCGTCTCGCGACGTGCAGGAGGAGCGCGGCAGCGCCTGGGTGCAGGCGTACCGTGGCGGGGGAGCCCTCGATGCGGAACGGCTCGATGGTGTCCGCTTCGATGGACCAGCCGTTGTCGCTGTGGTCCGCGCTCCAGGTCTTCGTGTTCGCGGCGGCGGCCGTGGCGTCGGCGGCGGCCTGTGCGGGACGGGGCAGTGCCACCAGTGCGGCGGTCGCCCCGGCCCCCAGCAGCAGCGTGCGGCGGTCGATGGTCATCACGAGCCCTCCTCGGCCTCGACTCGGTCGGTCAACGCCCAGCGGAAGCCCAGCAGGAAGGAGTTCAGCTCCGACGCGGGGATGGAGGTGGGCAGCTGGTCGGTGTCGTCCAGCAGGATCTGCAGCCCAAAGAGTTCTGCGGCGGCCTGAACCAGGTCGTCGCTGGCGAGAGCGTCCCTGGCCAGGTCTTCGACGGTCGCGTAGTCGGCGCCGAACCGGTCGCTGTAGAAGGCGCCCCAGCGGTGGGTGGCGATGACGTCGCCGCCAGGTGCCGTCCGTGTGTAGTAGTCCGCCACGGCCTGCGAGATGCGCTGTCCGGACCGGATACGGCGACCGAGGTTGAACGCGTCCGCGTCCTCGATGAAGTCCGCGTAGCCGAAGGTGGCGTCGACGTCGGTCCGGGCGAGGCGGTCCTGACAGAACGCCAGGCCACTGGGGTAGGCGTCCCTCTTCCTGCGCCACTCGGCGTAGAAGGTCAGCAGGTCGCCGCCCCAGCCGGCGATGTCTCCGAAGTTCGTCCCGCTCGTGTCGGTCGGGTATTTCATGGCGCCCTGAGTGGAGGCCATCAGGTGCTGGGTGCCGAGCGTCTGCTGGGTGACCGGGTCGGTGAACTCGTCGAAGTCCCGCACGGAGATGTCCCGGTCCTGCACATGCTGGATCCACTCTTTTTCGATCGGGCTGAGCAGGACGTTCCACTTGAGATCGTTGTAGATCCCGTACCGGAAGAACTCGATGACCAGCTGGTTCCGGCTCTTGTCGTAGGGGTTTTCGTAGAAGTCGGCCGCGGCTTCCAGCTTCTGGAGGGCGACGACGAACTGGTCGAGGCCCGGCGCGGGGGAGTTGACCGAGTCGGAACCGGGGTCGGTCGTCTCCCGCCACACGTCGTGGTCGAGGTCGCGTACGCCGTCCCCGTCGAAGTCGTACTCGCGGATCTGGTTGATCGACCAGTTGCGCGGCAGCGGATAGCCGAGGTTCCCGGAGAACCCCCAGGACATCCCGCTGACGAAGGACCAGCGGGCGCCGGTGTTGCGGGACACCTGGTCGCACACGTTCCGCGAGCCGTACACGCCGAACTGGTAGTAGTTGCCGCGCTGGGCCAGGCCGGAGCGGACGCCCTTGAAGTACGGAATGATGTTCGAGTTGATCTCGGTGCCGATGGCGTCGTAGTCGACCGCGAAGTAGATGCAGGTGCCCCGGTTGAAGCCGAATCCCCTGGCCTTCTGGTACGCCTTCTCGGCGTCTTCCTCGCCCCTCGCGAAGTCGAACTCGCTCGCCTCCCCGCCGTAGTACTGGGAGATCGGGAAGACCCGCAGTCCGCAGTCGAAGATGGTCCGGAGCTCGCCGGGCTTGATGACCTTGTCGAGCCAGCCCTGGTCGCCCTCGCTCAGCTTCTCGTCCAGGTAGCGGCCGACGAGACGGTACCCCTTCTCGTACAGGGCCTTGCCGCGTGCCTGCGTGATCTCCGTGATGCCGTCGCATCCCTTGGCCGGGCGGGTCGGATCCCCCATGGAGACCAGCAGTTGTGCCCAGGTCTGGTAGTCGCCCGTGGCGTTGACCGGTTCCAGCTGGGAGAAGCGCTTGAACGCGCGGAGCCACTCGCCCTGGGCCGCCCCGTCGGCGGACCAGTCGTAGGGGTACTCGCCGTAGTCCTCGTCATACGTGGGGGAGTTGAACAGGCAGGCCACCCGGAACAGGTAGGCGAGCGGGCCGTCGTCCCCGGGGTAGACGGGGTTGCTCTTCAGGCCCGCGATGGTCTTTTCCCCGAAGTATCCGTTGATGTCGGCCTTGGCGATGCCGATCTCGTACTGGATGGCCATCATCAGCCCCTGCTGGACGTCACGCGAGTACACGCCGTCGCAGGGGACGAGATTCATGGCGGGGATCCGGATGCCCACCACGTAGCGGGAGTTGAGGTGGCGCTGGATGCCCTGGGTCAACGTGTCGCCGCCCGCCACCAGGCGGAACTGGTCCATGCGCAGCAGCGCCTTGGTCACACGGGCCCACAGCTCGGCGCCGATCTGCAGTTCGCGCGGGATCCCCACGTCGACGTAGAGCTCCTTGAGCGAGCTCTCGGCCGTGGAGTCCCAGGTGTCAGACGATGCCGAGCCGTAGTAGCCCTTGCACCACAGGGCGTAGTTGTAGATCCGGACGATGTTCTTGTTCGTCTCCGAGCCGGGTCTGAGGTTGCGTGCCTGGACCTTCGCGAACGTGCCGGGCCCGAAGTTCTGCACGGTCGGTGAGATCCCCAGCTCATGCTGGAGACCCTGGGTGAGGCTGAGCACGGTGCCCCATCCGGTCCTGCCGTCTTCGTCGCAGTCTCTGTACCCGTCCACGCCGGCGTAGGTCGCGTTCACCCATCTCTGGGCCGCGAGCACGTTCGGATCACTCATGCCATTTTCTCCCCCTGCGAATGTCCTGACTTCCCGGGCGAGCCTTACTTTGGCGGGAGTTACGGATGAGGTGACCCTGCAACATTTCAGGATGACTGCCGGTGCAATGTGTGGAACACGTGCCTTCGGGCTGCTCAGATCTCGCACCAGATCGTCTTGCCTCCCGACGCCTGCTCCACGCCCCAGCGCAGCGCGAGTGCGTCGAGCAGGAGGAGGCCGCGGCCGGTTTCGTCGTCGCCGGATGGATGGCGCAGGACCAGCCAGGCGTGCACGTCCGGGTCGGTGACCTCCAGGCGCACGGCGCCGGCCGGTGTCCGGGTCAGACGCAGGGTCACCGGGGTGCCCTCGCCGAGGTGGGTGATGACGTTGGTGAGCAACTCGCTGACGCAGAGCTGGACGTCGGGGCATGGGATGCCCAGGTGCTCGCGCACGGCATGGCGGGCCTCGGGTACGGCCTTGGGGAGCGCCGGCAGTTCGAGGACGAGTGGCGTCACCGGTCGGCCGCCTTGCGGAGGGCGGCGGTCAGGGCGTGGGCGGTGGCGAGGTTGCAGTTTCCGAGCGTGATGAGCGGTGGGGCGTACGGGGCGGAGAGGGAGGTCGGTTCGACGCGCACGGAGGGGAGTCTGACGCCGTTCGCCTCCAGCGCGGCGCGGAGTTGTTCGACGTGGGTGTCGGCCTCGTGGGGGTCGGTCATGGCCGTACGCCTTTCTGTGTGCGCTCGGTGACGAATCACTCACACAGTGGCGTGGATCGGCGTACCGTCAAAGACGTTTGGGCTTCACTGCGGGGAATGTGGAGAAGGGTGGTCAAGGGTGGCTGGGGCCAAGGACATTGACGGCTCAGCGAGTGTTCCCGAGTTCTACGGCAAGGAGTTGCGGTGGAAGCGGGAGGAGGCGGGGCTGTCGCAACAGGACGCGGTGACCGGGTCGTTCTACTCGCCGACCTATCTGAGCGAGATCGAGCGCGGGCAGCGCCGTATGCCGGAGGATCTGGCGCATCACGTCGACCGGGTGCTGAAGACGGACGGGTTCTTCGGGCGGCGGTGCGGGGATGTGCGGAAGGCGCGAAAGAAGGGGCACGCCGAGTACTTCGAGCGGGTGCTGGAGGCGGAGAAGCACGCGGAGACCATTGAGGAATGGTGTCCCACCGTCGTCCCCGGGCTGTTGCAGACGGCGGCGTACGCGCGGGCGGTGGTGCTGGCGGCTCACCCGTACATGTCCGACGACAAGGTGGAGGAGAAGGTGAGCGCCCGGTTGGCGCGGGCCCGTCTCTTCGAGGACGACGCCAAGCAGCCCGAGTACTGGGTGATCCTGCCCGAGGTGTTGCTGCGCAACCCGATCATCCCGCCGGAGGAGATGGCCGTACAGCTGGAGAGCATCGCGGCGTTGGCGCGGCGGCGCCGGATCACTCTACAGATCCTTCCGTGGAACTGCGGACCGCATCCGCTCATGCTGGGCATGGCCAAGATCATGACCTTCCCGGACGCCCCACCCCTCGTCTACACGGAGTCGTCGTACAGCGGTGACACCATCGACGACCCGGCCCTCGTGAAGAGGTACCGCAAGGCATACGATCGGCTCAGGGCCGCCGCACTGCCGCCTGAGGCGTCCCTCGCCATGATCGAGGCAGCGGCAGAGGACTACCGAAATGGCAAGCAACAGGACTGACTTGAGCACGGCTGTTTGGCGGAAGAGCAGCTACAGCAATGGCGACGGCGGCGACTGCGTCGAGGTCGCTCACAACCTCCCCGGCACAGTCCCCGTCCGCGACTCCAAGAACCCCCAGGGCCCAGTCCTCGCGTTCCCCCACGATTCCTGGGCCCTGTTCCTCGGCTCGCTCCAGATGTCCTAGGCTCCCGAATCCACCTGGTACCGCCCCACCTCCAGGAAGTACCGCAGCTCCTCCGGCGTGCCGTCGATGACATCCTCGGCCGCCGTGCGCAGCGCGTCGCTGATGGTCGGGTCGGCCAGGATGCGGGCGAC
>NZ_KQ949077.1:231720-407108 GCF_001514305.1 Streptomyces dysideae | reverse complement strand
GGCGACGCGGTCGTCCTCGAACTGGGCGATCCAGCGGCCCGTCTCCAGGAAGTACCGCTGGTCCTCGATGGTGCCGTCCAGGGCCGCCTGTGCCGCTGCGTAGACGGCCTTGCCGGTGGCGGGGTCGCCGATGATGCGCGCGATCGCGACCCGGACGTCGTCGTCGGACATCTCGTCGACCGGCGTGGTGGAGCCGTCCGTGTCCGTCGTCGCCGTCACGGTGGTGGGCGACGTGGTCGCGTCTGTGGCGAAGGCCGGGGTCGTGAGGAGGAGGACCGGGGTCAGGGCGGTCGCCGTGAGGAGCAGGGCGGCGCGGGGCGGTCTCATGGGTGTGCCTCCATGGGTCGGCTGTCGGTGGGGGAATCATCGCCTCCCGACGCGCCAGAGATCACTGCCGTACGTCGGCAGTCTTCACGGCTCGGCCTTGCCGTGGAAAGGCCCGCCGCCCGCCGGTCGGTGCACGCGGACAGCGGGCCAACGAGCCTTGATCAAGCCCCTGTTACTTGCACGAGCGGTACTTGTAGCCCGCGAGCTTCACGCCGCCGTCCTGGGAGAACGAGTAGTTCCCCTGGGCGTTGCGCTTCAGGGTGAAGGAGTGGGACCTGCCCGCGTACCGGACCGTCAGCACCCGGTTCGCGGACGTGCTGCCGGAGACGTACCGCAGCTTGGCGTCGGCCTTGCCGAAGGTCTTCGGGCCGACCTTGCCGTCGGCGGTCAGGCCCCAGCGCTTCTGCAGCTTCTTCGTCGCGTACGTGGTGTTCGGGCCGAAGTCGCCGTCGATGTCGTCGCCGTCGTAGAGCGAGCCGTTCTGCTCGGTGACGCCCTCCGCCCAGAGGATCTTCTGCCACAGACAGGTGGCGTTGGACTTCTTGTACTTGCCGCCGTTGTAGAGGGAGTGGCCGGTGGGGCCGCCCTCGTTCGACCAGTCGTTGGAGTAGGCGCCGCCGCCGTTGACGTACCCGGAGGCCGGCGAGGCCGAGGCCGGGGTGGCGCTGATGGCCAGGGCGCCGGCGGCGAGGGCGCCGACCGCCGCGGTGGTCGCGCGGGACAGAGGCGTACGGACGTTCATGGTGTTCTCCCCGTTGGTGAGGTGGTGCGGTTGCTTCCGGGACGATGCCGGCCGGAAGCGATCACCAGGGGAACCTGAAAGGTTCCAGGTTCCCCCGCACACCCCACCTGCGCCACAGTGGCGGTCAGGAGATCAGACCTCCTCCGCCTTCCGCAGCGCCGCCCAGGTCTTCAGCCCCACGACCCCGTCCGCGTCCATTCCGGCCCGCTTCTGGAAGATGACCACCGCGCTGTGTGTCATGGGACCGAAGACACCGTCCACCTCGCCGACTTCCGTGATGCCGTGCAGGTACCTGAGCAGGCACTGCGCCTCTCTGACCTGGCTGCCGCCGTCCCCCTGCCTGATGATGAAGTCCCAGCTGCCGCTCTCGCCCGCCGCGTAGCCGCGGCCGTACTTGGTGTCCTCGTACACCGCGGGCTTCTCGCAGGTGGGCGGCGCGGCGGCCACGGGGGCCTCGTCGCGGAGGGTGTACGTCACCGTCGTGGCCGTTCCCAGGGCCACCGCTGCGACTGCCGCGACCAGGACCGGCCGGAGCCAGCGCCGGGGCCGCAGCCGGGGGAGACGGGCCGAGCGGGCGGTGCCCGCGGCCTGCTCCGCGCGGCGCAGCAGGGCCTCGGTGGTGATGCGGTCGGCGTGCGTACGGCCCAGGCAGTCCCGCACGATCTCCCGCCAGGCCTCCGGGAGTTCGGGTGAGAGACGCAGCTCCTCGGCGCCCCGCGCATACCGCATGGCCGCGTCGCAGCGGGCGTCCGTGGTGCCGCCGGGCAGCGGGAACGTCCCCGTCAGCACGACGTGCGCGAGGACACCGAAGGCCCAGATGTCGGCGGACGGGCGGATCCGGGTGCCCCGCTCGTCGATCTCGGGCCAGAGCAGCTCCGGCGGCGTGTAGTCGGGGGTGGCGAACGCGGGCGCGTAGGCGTGGGTGCCCTGCAGCTCGGCAGCCATGTTGAAGTCGGCGAGCCGGACCGAACCGTCCTTCAGCAGCAGCACGTTGGCGGGCTTCAGGTCCCCGTGCACCCAGCCCGCGTGATGCAGCTGGTGCAGGCCCTCGCAGATCTGGGCGAGCAGCGCGGGCCCCGCCTCCGGCTTCGGCGTGAGCTCCAGCACGACGTCCAGGGAGCCCTCGGCGCGTTCCAGTACGAGGACGGTGGCGCCGTCGAGTTCGGGGTGGCCGGGGTCGTCGACCGTGAGCGTGTCGTACATCCGGATCAGGCGCGGTGCGCGCAGCTTCTCCAGCAACTCCACCTCGCGGTCGGCCAGTTCGCGCAGGTGGCGCAGCTGGCGCGGGGTGCGGGTGCCGGTGGGCAGGAACTTCAGCGCCGCCTGGCGGGGGAGTTCCGGGTCCTCGTCGCCGGTGTGCTTTGCCGCGTAGACGGTGGCGAAGGCGCCGGACGCGATGGGCGCGCGGATCTCCCACGCGCCCACCCGGTAGCCCTTCGGCACGGGGACGGCGTACGACTTGCTCATCGCGCTACCTCGCTCGGGCCCGGGGCGAGCACCGCGAGGTCCTCCTCGCGGATGAGGTCGAAGCGGAGGGCCAGGGACACCAGCGACTCCTTCTTGCCGTTGACGCGCAGACCGGGCTCCGCGGTGTCCGGGGCGGGCCGCAGCCGCAGCTTGACGGCGAGGTAGTCGATGTTCCAGTACACGGCGGAGCGGCTGACCGTGGGCCACACGGACCGCAGCCGGTCCACCAGTTGCTCCACGGCGGGCAGCGGAGCGTGCGGCTCGCCGCGCAGCCGGGGTTCGCACAGCGCGGCCAGGACCGCGAAGTACCGCTTGGTGCGGTCGAGGGCGAACGCCGGTGCGGTCAGGGCACCGGAGAGCCCGTGGCGCTCGACACTGCGGAAGGCGTGGCGTGGCGCCCAGACGTCGAAGGCGAGCAGGTCGCCCGCGGCGGGCAGCACCACCCGCGAGAACTCGAACGGCACGGGTGCGTCCAGGCGGCCCGGCGCGATCTTGATGTGCTCGCCCGCGCCCTCCGGGTTGTCCACGACGTAGGTCTGGTCCTCGCTGAGGTTGCTCAGCAGCCAGAAGTTCCGGTGCGCGGTGATCTCGCCGGCGACCCGGGGCACCCCTTCGTGGTCGATGGTGAGCCCGCCGTCCGTCCCGGCCCTGCCGAACGTCAGCCGTTCGCCGGCGCCGATTCTCAACTGCCCGTCCGCGTTGCCGCACATCGGTGGTACGACGATGACGCTGTACATGGAGTCGTCCCCTCCTCCTACGACGCCAAAGGGGCGCAGCCCCAGGTCCGACGAAGGGGAGAGTAAGGGACGTTGTTGAACGAGCACTAATCATTCTGCCTGATACGGCGCGTCTGTGAAGAGTTCGTGAGCGAAGGTGGCATCGGCGCCGGAAAGCGTGCGCGCGCTGTGCGCCCGGAAGCGGCCTCCGGCCCTCCCCCGAGCGGGCCGGAGGCCGCTGGTCCTGCCACCCCCCTGTGGGTGCATGACCTCCACCGTGCCGCGACCGGGCCGGCGGGGGTTGGAACGGCTCGCCGAGTGCTGAGTTGTAGCGCGCTTCCCGCCACGACGCGGCCGCCGTGGCGATCGGCAGGCGCGCCCTGGGGCACCCGATCCGGCGACGGACGGCACCGCCCCGCACCCACCAGAGCGATGGGTGCGGGCATCGGACCGTCCAGGCCCGACCGGGCTCCCCAGGGTGTGAGGGAAACCGCCCCCGCATCCCCGGACCACGGACACGATCCGTCGGCGCCGGACGCGGCGAGAACGCGGTGGACCAGAACGCCCAACACCGTTCGGGGCGTTCGGCTGAGCACGGGTCCTGGCAACAGGACACACTCCCGCTCAGTCCTGAGGAACGGTTGTTCGGGTCGCCGTAGCCCTCGGATGTGATGGGCGCGAAGCTGCCGCTGTGTCCGGTCAGTTCTTCTGGATGACCATCGTGCTCGCGGCCTTGTCGTGCCACCCCTGCTGGCGGCCCGATTTGTCCCAGAACGGGGACAGGTAGACGAGGAGCTGGCCGATGCCGCAGGCGAGGCTGCCGACGATCGGGATGATCCAGCGGATGAACGAGGAGCCCAGGCCGGGCTTCAGACCGGTGTCGGCCTTTACGACCCGGATGCCGACGGCCATCTTGCCCAGAGTGGCGCCCACCAGGCCGACCATGAGCCATTCGTACAGCAGGCCGATGATCGCGAAGACGCCGATCACGGCGCCCATCGAGGCCACGATGCTGCCGCTGGCATCGTTGACGCAGGTGTTGTAGTCGGCCGCGTTCGGGTCGCAGTCCTCGATCGCGCTGAAGGAGCCTGCGACGCCGATGGCGCCGAGGATGATGTAGATGACGATGAAGGCGACGCTGTCGATCAGTCGGGCACCGAAGCGGCGGCCCATGGAAGCGACGCGGGGAGGAACGCCCGGACCGCCCGGGTAACCCGGCTGCTGCGGATAGCCATAGCCCCCCTGCGGCGGCACGCCCTGCGGGGCCTGCGGGTAGCCGTAACCGGGCTGCCCTGGCTGCGGGTAGGCGGGCTGTCCCTGCTGGGGGTAACCGTAGCCCTGCTGCGGGTCCTGCGGCTGACCGTAAGGTTGGTTGGGTGAGCCGAAACTCATGGCTGGATTCCTCCGTTGCAAATGCGGGGACGATGCGGCATTGCACGGAGGAACTTCACTGTTTGGACGGTTTGCCCCCCGAACGCGATCCGCGAAACTGCGCCGTTCATCGTTCTAGGTGCGATGTGATTTTGTCCAGTCTGCGACGGGAGCCGTTGTGCAGATGCAATCTTCGGGATCTTGTCAGGCCGAAGGGAGCCGGGATTCGGACACCCGGATTGGAACCGGGACCCGGTCATCCGCGAGGATGGGGCCCATGACCGCCCAGATTCTCGATGGCAAGGCCACCGCAGCCGCGATCAAGTCCGACCTGACCGCCCGCGTGGCGGCGCTGAAGGAGAGGGGCGTCACGCCCGGCCTCGGCACGATCCTGGTCGGGGAGGACCCCGGCAGCCAGAAGTACGTCGCCGGCAAGCACCGCGACTGCGCCCAGGTCGGCATCGCCTCCATCCAGCGCGAACTTCCGGCCACGGCCACGCAGGAGGAGATCGAGGCGGTCGTACGCGAACTGAACCAGGACCCGGCCTGCACCGGCTACATCGTCCAGCTGCCGCTCCCCAAGGGCATCGACGAGAACCGCATCCTCGAGCTGATGGACCCCGACAAGGACGCGGACGGCCTGCACCCGATGAACCTCGGCCGCCTGGTCCTGAACGAGCCGGCCCCGCTCCCCTGCACCCCGAACGCCGTGCTCACGCTCCTGCGTCGCTACGGCGTGGAGATCAAGGGCGCCGAGGTCGTGGTCGTCGGCCGCGGTGTGACCATCGGCCGCCCGATGCCCCTGCTGCTCACCCGCCGCAGCGAGAACGCCACGGTGACCCAGTGCCACACGGGGACGCGTGACCTGGCCGCCCACCTGAAGCGCGCGGACATCATCGTCGCCGCGGCCGGTTCCGCGCACCTGATCCGCGCCGAGGACGTCAAGCCGGGCGCGGCCGTCCTCGACGTCGGTGTCTCGCGCAGCGCCGAGGGCAAGGTCGTGGGCGACGTCCACCCGGACGTCGCCGAGGTGGCCGGCTGGATCTCCCCGAACCCCGGCGGCGTGGGCCCGATGACCCGGGCGCAGCTGCTGGCCAACGTGGTCGAGGCGGCGGAGCGCAGTGCAGGCTGAGAGCAATCCGGAAGAGGCTGGGGTGCGTAGTGCAGGCTGACAGAAACCCGGAAGAGGCTGAGGTGCGGGACGCGGTCAGCGCCCCCGACGCCGAGGGCAGGCCGCGCCGCACGACCCGCCGCTTCCCCCGTTTCACGCGGGACACCGCACGCCCCGAGGGCGGCGGCCGGGCCGCGTCCGGCGCCGCCCCCGCGCCCGCCCGGCAGTGGCCGATCCTCTCCGTGCTGGGCTTGGTCGGCGTCGGCCTGCTGATCACCGCGCTCGACGTGTTCCGCTACGGCACGCTGCTGGTCGGCGCCGCGCTCCTGACCGGCGCGGTACTGCGCTGGCTGCTGCCGGACGTCGGCATGCTCGCGGTGCGCTCCCGCTTCACGGACATCCTCACGTACGGCGTGCTGGGCAGCGCGATCGTCCTGCTGTCGATGATGGCGCAGCCGAACCCCTGGCTGGAGATCCCGTTCCTGAAGGACACGCTGCACTTCACGGTCAGCAGCGACTAGGGGCGGCTGACAGCGAATAGCGGCGACCAGCAGCGCGACGGCGGCCCGTCCTCTCCCCCGAGTACGGACGGGCCGCCGTGCACGTCCAACCTCCCGTAGGCGGAAGTGGCTGTTCAACGCCTGTCAGAACGCTGTGGCACGGAAGTGACCGTTCCGCCACGTCGGGAACCATTCCGCCATCCCGCATCGTCACTCGATCGGACCGGGCAACGCGAGGGACGCCGTGGAGGTGAGCGATGGGCGCCTGGCAGCCGCTGCCGGATGATCTGCCGCCGGAGGTGCGGCACTTCGTGGAGCAGTTGCGGCAGCTCAAGGACGGTACGGGCCTCAGCCTGGTCGCACTCGGCGCGCGCACCGCGTACAGCAAGTCCTCCTGGCAGCGTTACCTCAACGCCACCCAGCCCCCGCCACGGCAGGCCGTCGCCGCGCTGTGCCGGGTGGCCGGGCTGGCGGGGGAGGACGCGGAACGTTTCGGCGTGCGGTGGGAGCTGGCGGTCCAGGCGTGGCCGCGCCCGCCGAAACCGGAGGGGTCGGAAGGGCCGGGCGAGGGTGTGGGGGCTGCCGAGGGGCCGGTCGAGGGGTACGAGGATGATCCGACGCTTCCCTGGTGGGACACGCCCCCCGAGGGACCGGCAGCGCCCTCGCGGCGGCTGCTGATGGTCGCCGTGGCGCTCGCGGTGGTGCTGGTGTTGACGGCGCTGACAGGGGCGCTCGCGCTGGGGTGAAGAGGCGGCATGCGCCCCGTGTGCTCTGTGTGATGATCCATGTGCTTTCTGTGTTTCGACGTGTTGACAAGTTTGCGGATTTGCAACGAAGTCGTTCAACAAGCGGGATAGCGTGAGCAATTGGGACGGTCCGGGACGTCCCACTGGACCGAGGCCTCGTGAGCGTGCAACGGTGCATGGCCACCGGGCCCGAATGCTCCCGTGCGCCCCCACCCCGGGAACTGAGATCCTTAGCGGGCGCATCCCTGTGGGTAGCCAGAACGGGGACTCGGCGGAGGGCGCCACCGCGCGGGGGGACGCGGAGAACGAACCAGCACGAACCGGGGGGAAGAGGGGGGAAGTAATGCCTCGTTGGAGGGCCTTGCCGGATGAACTGGATCCGCAGGTCAGGGAGTTCGCGAGCCAGTTGCGTCGGCTCGTGGACCGCAGTGGCCTGAGCATCGCGGCGGTGGCCGACCGCACGGGCTACAGCAAGACGTCCTGGGAGCGGTATCTGAACGGGCGCCTGCTCGCGCCGAAGGGTGCGATCGTCGCCCTGGCCGAGGTCACGGGTACCAACCCGATCCACTTGACCACCATGTGGGAGCTCGCCGAACGGGCGTGGAGCCGGTCGGAGATGCGGCACGACATGACCATGGAGGCGATCCGGATCTCCCAGGCGCGCGCCGCGCTGGGCGAGTTCGGGGCGCCGCCGGGGAACGCCAAGGGGAGCAAGACGGCCCGCAAGAGCGGCAGCGCGACGGCGACGCCGGGGGTGGCGGGGCCGGCGGGGGTGGCACCTACGGTGCCGCCGCAGCCGACGGCTCCTGAGGTGCGGGATGCGATTGGTGAGGTTCGGGAGAGTGGGGCGTCGTCCGGGGGCGGTTCCGGTTCCGGGTCTGGGGCTGGGTCCGGGGGTAACTCGTGGGGAGTGGCCGGGTACCGAGGCCCGGGTGCTGCGGGTGCTGCGGGTGCTGCGGGTGCTTCCGGTACGCCTGGCTCGGCGCCGTCGGCCGTACCGGGCCCTGGGTCCTATGGCGAACCTCCGCAGGGGCCTCGCCCGGGTGACGGTGGGTCCTCCTCCGGAGGGGCCCGGGGGAAGCGTCGGTTGGCGATGTTCCTGGCGGGTGTCGTGAGCGTGCTCGTGGTGATCGCCGGTGTGTATGTGCTCACGCAGGGCGGTGGCAAGAAGAAGACCGACGACACTGCCGCGTCACCGTCTCCCACGGCGACCACCAATCCTGACCTGCCGGCCGGGGTGAAGTGCAGCGGTGACTCCTGCGCCGGTAAGGATGCGGAGAGCATGGGCTGCAGCGGCGACCTGGTCACTACGGCGCAGTCGGCGACCGTCGGGGCGACGGTGGTCGAGGTTCGGTACAGCGAGACCTGTGGGGCGGCGTGGGGGCGTATCACGCAGGCTGCGCAGGGGGATGAGGTCGTGGTCACGGTCGGCAAGGCCGAAGAGACCGGCACGATCACGACGGCCGGTGACACGATCGCGTACACGCCGATGGTGGCTGTGAAGGACGCGACCGAGGCGACGGCGTGCGCGACGCTGGCGGCGGGGCAGAAGGGGTGCACGAAGTAGTCAGGCGCTGGGGGTGGGTGGGGGTTCGCGTCCCCAGGGGGCTTCGCCCCCTGGACCCCCGGCCTGTGCCCACCCACCACCTGTTTACCGTCGGGAGAGGGTGTACGGCTCGGCCGGGGCCTGGCCCGCGCCGTCCAGCCCGTCCGGCGTTTGAGGACAAGGCCCCTTCAGGGCCGGAGCAGGGGCGCAGCCCCCAGCGGGCGGCGGGGGCGAGGAACAATTCCGGGACCGCAGGAATAGTCGGTCGCCCTGAGGGCACGCGCACCGTACCCCCACGGGAGTCCGGCAATCGGTCCCCCACCCGGCGGCCGCCCGTGTCCCCCCTCTCCCGGACACGGGCGGCCGCCCTTTCGTGGGTCTGTGGGCCGGGCCACACGGACCCGGCCGTCCGTCATCCCGGATGCGCGATAGCCTGACCGCTGATCTCTCTTGACGCCAAGAGATCGATCAAACGCCCGTACCCCGGGGCAGGGACGCCCCACACCGCCAGCTGTCATACGGAGAACGCCATGACCCGCACTCCCGTGAACGTCACCGTCACCGGCGCGGCCGGCCAGATCGGTTACGCCCTGCTCTTCCGCATCGCCTCCGGCCAGCTGCTCGGCGCGGACGTGCCGGTCAAGCTGCGGCTCCTTGAGATCACCCCCGCGCTCAAGGCCGCCGAGGGTACCGCCATGGAGCTGGACGACTGCGCGTTCCCGCTGCTCCAGGGCATCGACATCAGCGACGACCCGAACGTCGCCTTCGACGGTGCGAACGTCGCGCTGCTCGTGGGTGCCCGGCCGCGTACCAAGGGCATGGAGCGCGGTGACCTCCTGGAGGCCAACGGCGGCATCTTCAAGCCGCAGGGTCAGGCCATCAACGCCCACGCCGCGGACGACATCAAGGTCCTCGTCGTCGGCAACCCGGCCAACACCAACGCGCTCATCGCGCAGGCCGCCGCGCCCGACGTACCGGCCGAGCGGTTCACCGCGATGACCCGACTGGACCACAACCGTGCGCTGACCCAGCTCGCGAAGAAGACGGGCTCGACCGTCGCGGACATCAAGCGGCTCACCATCTGGGGCAACCACTCCGCCACCCAGTACCCGGACATCTTCCACGCCACCATCGCCGGCAAGAGCGCCGCCGAGGTCGTCAACGACGAGAAGTGGCTCGCCGAGGACTTCATCCCGACCGTCGCCAAGCGTGGCGCGGCGATCATCGAGGCCCGTGGCGCCTCCTCCGCCGCCTCCGCCGCCAATGCCGCCATCGACCACGTCCACACCTGGGTCAACGGCACGGCGGACGGCGACTGGGCCTCCATGGGTATCCCGTCGGACGGTTCGTACGGCGTCCCGGAGGGGCTCATCTCCTCCTTCCCGGTCACCACCAAGGACGGCAAGTACGAGATCGTCCAGGGCCTGGACATCAACGAGTTCTCCCGCGCCCGTATCGACGCCTCCGTGAAGGAGCTCGAGGAGGAGCGCGAGGCGGTCCGTTCTCTCGGCCTCATCTGAGTCCGTCCGCTTCCATCCACCTTCCGTTCACTGATCCCCGGACCGCGCGCAGCGGCCCGGGGATCAGTGTGCTTCAGCCAGCCACTACCAGCTCGGCCAGGTCCAGGAACGCGTTCAGCGTCGGCGTCCGCAGCCGGGCCGGCTGACGGAAGTCCGCGGACCACAGCCACCTGCCGAAGGGCACGGCGATCACTTGACCGGCAGCGACGTCGAAGCGGGCGGGGAGGTCGTCCGGCACGGGGCGGCCCGTGCGGCCCTCGATCTCGGTCACCACGACGACCGCCTCGTCCGCGAGGCGCCGGTGGCCGCCGCCGCGCAGCCCGTCGAGCACTCGCCACGCGGCGTCGAGGAACCAGCCGTCGTTGCCGCAGCACAGGATCAGCCGGTCCGTCAGATCGAGGACGGTGTCGGCGGACCGGCCCAGCCGCTGCGGGGCCCAGTCGGTGAGGACGAAGGAGTAGTAGGGCGCGGTCCTCGCCAGTACGTGTGGATAGGCCTGGGCGTGTATGAGGCTCGGCGGGACATGGCCGCCGGCGTGCGCGGCGACTTCCAGGCCCGTCGCCAGGCGGGTCGTGCGGGCGCGGACCTCCTCGTACGTGGGGTCGGTCGGCAGGTTGGCCAGGTCACGGACGGTCGCCGGGTTGCGGTGGGTGAGGAACGCGTCCAGCGCCCCCTCGTCGTCGGCTCCGTCGAGGGCCAGGACGGGTTCGCCCCGGACCGCGGCGAGCAGTGAGCCGAGCATCATCGTCGTCGTGGCCCGCCCGTTGTAGACCCGCCCGCCGTAGTGGTAGGCGCCGACCAGGGTGATGCGCCGGGCGTGCCGCAGTGGTGTCCGCAGCCGTTCCAGCTGTGCGTCGCGCTCCCGGCGGGAGGTGGTGAAGCGGGGCCGGCGGAGGGGGCGGGCGGCGGTGTCGGCGGGCGGGGCGGCCGGTGGCAGGGCGAGCGGTACGCGCACCGACGGACGGGTGCGGGCCGGGGACGGCGGCGGGGCCGAGGACGGGGACGACGGGCTGGGGGTGCGTTCTGCGCGGGACTGGGCGACGTACTTGGCCAGGACGTCCGCGACCTCGCCCGCCGTGGGCCGGACGGCCGGGTCGGGGTCGAGGCAGCGCAGGACGACGTGCCGCAGCCTGGCCCAGGTGTCGCCCTGCCACAGGTGCATGCCGTCGGGCTGGCCGGGCACCCGCCAGTGCAGTTCCAGGCCCGCCTTGCTGCTGACGAGCTGGAGCAGGTCGCCCAGCGCCCGCACGTTGTCCTCGGGGGCCGGCACGGGGCCCGCACCGGCGTACCGGCCGTCCAGGGCGCAGTCGGACAGGTCGGCGATGACCACCGAGCGGCGCAGTACGAAGATGTTCTCGGCGCTGAGGTCGGCGGGCACGATCCCGTGCAGATGGCACAGGGCCAGGGCGCTCGCCAGATGCCAGCCGACGAGCAGCCCGGTGAGCTTGTCGAAGGGGGCCGTACCTGTCGTGTGGGCCTGGTTGAAGAGCTCCGCGAGGCGGGGCGGGGCCGGGGACGTGTGGTCGTCCTCGATCGGGGCCGACGCCAGCCAGGGCGGCCTGCGCCCGAACCCGGTGCCGAGCAGGGCGGGCGCGTACTGTCCGCCCAGCCGGCGCAGCGCCTCGGCCTCCACCGCGAGCAGTTCGGCACCGTCGGCGGAGACGTCGCGGCGCGGGGTCCGCACCATGGCCCGGCTGCCGTTCTCCGCGTCGAGGCCGTCGTACTCCACCATCCAGCGCAGGCGCCGTCGGACGCGCAGCCGGTAGGGGCCCAGGTACCGGGGGTCGTCGGCGGTCAGCCGGCCCCAGCCGTCCGCCGAGCCGGCGCTCTGGCCCAGGCCGCCCCGCTGGAGTCCGTGCAGCCCCGAGTCGAACGAGACCCCGAACCGGGACAGCAGCTTGCGCTCCACGCTGGTGAACGGCCGGTGCGAACCGGGGAGCCGGGCGGAGCCGTCCGGGTGGGCGAGCCAGGCCGGGAAGTCGGGGGAGTTGCCCGCGAGTTGTTCCAGGCGGCGCCCGATCGTGCGGCTGGTCCTGAGGAGTTCGGACTGCGGGACGGCGTCGAGGAGTACGGCCCTTGACGCGGCGGTGAAGTCGAACACCTGGTGCTTGGCGGGCAGCGGCCCCGGCACCGGCGCGGCGTGCGGCCGCATCAGACCGCCGAGGAAGACCTCCGCGAGATGGGAGGTCCGCGCCCGCCACGGCACCGCCGTCTGGACGAGCCGCATCACCGGCACCGTGAGCGGCGACACGGCTGCCAGATGGGCCGCGAGCCGGTACGCCTCCGGGGTGGCCGCGTCCCGGAAGTGCTGGGCGCCGTCCGGGCCCCGGGACGCGACGGCCGCCGTGCCGTACGCGCTCGGCAGGGCCAGCAGCGGCAGCTCCACCGTGGCGCCGGGCGAGGCGAGCAGGTGGGCCCAGTCCCGAAGCGCGGTGGCCGTCGGCGCCAGGACCGGCACCGGTACGCCGTCGAAGGAGGCGAGGCCGGGCGGCAGCACCGGGTCGGCGATCTGCCAGGACGTGTTGGCGCCGCCGATCCGCCGGGTGGTGGCCTGCCAGCGTTCCGCATGGATGCCGGAGCTCTCCCACAGGTCGGGCGGCAGGGCGTGCAGCAGGGCGGCGGGGCCGCGGGCGGCCCACGCGGTCAGCAGGGTGTGCAGGGCGCCGCTGCGCCAGGCGGCGCCCATGCCGTCGCTGACGACGAGGACGAGGGTGCGGCCCGACGGATCGCCCACGGTGCTCAGCGGAACGGGCGGGCTGTCGGGCCGGAACGGGCGGGCGCGCAGGCGGGGTTCGGTCGCGTCACGGGCGTCGAGGCCGAGGACGCGGGTGGTGGCGAAGGCGCCCAGGCGTTCGAGCAGGGTGCGCAGTTCGGCGGCGAGGCGGTGCCACAGCAGCATCGACAGGCCGTCGTCGACGAGCAGGACCAGGTGGAGCCAGCGCTCCTGCACGGGGCGCTGCACCACGTCGGGCAGCCGGGTCTCGGCGAGTTCGGCGGCGGTGCGCTCCTCGTCGATCTCCAGGCGGTGCGGGCTGGCCAGGCGGCGGCGCAACGGCCGTAGCGCGCGGCCCAGTTCGAGCTCGCCGACGAGCGCCTTGTCCTCCGGGATCCGGACGGGCAGCGCCTTGCCCGCTTCGGGTCCCTGCCGCAGCCGTATCTCGGGAACCGGCGCGGGTTCGGGGTCCGGGCGGGCGTCCGAGTACAGGGCGTGCGCGGTCAGGTCGGGCAGGTCCGGGTCGTCGGCGCCGGGCGGCGGCGCGGGGCGCTCCGGGCCCGTCTCGCCCGGCTCGGCGGTGGGCGGTTCCGGTGGCACGGCAGGCGTCGGCCGCGCGTGGCGTGCGAGGGGCGCGTCCGCCCCGCCGGGCATCCGCCGGGCCAGCCACAGCACGTCGAGCACCTGGTCGGCGTCCAGCTCCTGCCCGGAGGCCGCCAGCACCCGCAGCAGCTCGCCGAGCCGGCCGCCCCCGCCCGCCTCGGTCACAGCGCGCCGGTGAGCTGGTGCAGTACGGCGTCCAGCAGCCCGTCCGCGTCGAGGTCCACGCCTCCGGTGCGCAGGAACACGGCGTTGAGGAGCTGGTCCGTGGCCAGTTCGCCGGGGGCGCGGCGGCGCAGGAAGGCCTCGATCAGGTCGTCCGCGTCGCGCAGCGCGTCCTCGCCCAGGTGGGCGGTGACGATGGCGCGCAGCCGGGCTTCGTCCGGGACGGGCAGGGCGAGGCGGACACAGCGGCGCAGGAAGGCGGGCGGGAACTCGCGTTCGCCGTTGCTGGTGATGACGACGACCGGGAACTCGGCGCACTGCACGCGCCCCTGATGGACCGCCACCGTGCCCCGGTGGTCGGCGGTCTGCACCTCGATGTCGGCCATGTCCTCGGGGAGCCGGGTCAGTTCGGGGATGTCGAAGTAGCCCTCCTCGAAGACGGTGAGCAGGTCGTTGGGCAGGTCGACGTCGCCCTTGTCCATCTCGTCGATGAGCAGCGCACGCGGGGTCGCGGACGGCACGAGCGCCGTGCCCAGCGGGCCGAGCCGGACGAACGTCCCGATCGACGGCTCGTGTTCGCCCCGGTCGCGGCTGAGTGTCGTCTCCCGCAGGCGGCCGATCGCGTCGTACTGGTACAGCGCCTCCCGCACGGTCGAGCGGCTGTTGATGGACCAGCGCAGCAGCTCGCCCAGCCGCAGCTCGTGCGCGACGGCCCGGGCCAGCGACGACTTGCCCGTGCCGGCCGGCCCGGTGACCAGCAGCGGACGGCGCAGATGCAGCGAGGCGTTGACGACGTCGGCGTGCTCCTGCTGGATCAGATACGGCAGTTCGGGGCGGACGTCCGGCGTCGGGCTGAACCGGCGCCACGGCGGCGCCGGGGGCAGGGCCACGGCGCGCGGGAGGCCGTCGCCGCGGAAGAGGCGCCAGTCGGCCTCGGAAGCGGAGGTCATGCGCTCTCCTGTGGTTCGGTCAGATGCAGTCGGGGCACGGTGCGGTCGGCGTCCGCCCAGGCGAGGACCGGGCGGCCGGGGAACTCGGGAGCGCGGGTGCCCCGGGCGTTGGCCCGGTAGACCCGCACCCCGTCGGGCAGTTCACGGGTGGCGAGCTCCGCCATGTGCTTGGCGGCGTGCGAGGGCGTGTCCCGGCCGCGGTCCCACACCACCACCGGTATGCCCACGGCGAGACAGATCTGAACGATCGCGTCGCGCGGCCCCGGCGGCACGTCGACGGACACCCGGACCGTGTCGAGCCTGCCCATCAGTTCGTAGTAGATCTGGTGCGGGTCCTGGGCCGGGTCCGACACGACCAGCGTCTCCCCGGAGTCGAGCTGCCGCCACCGTTCCCGCCAGTCGGGGAGGTAACGCTCGTGCCGGCGCTGGAGTTCCGGGCAGCGCACGACCAGCGGGAACTCCACGCCGAGCACGCCCGGCACGATCTCGCCGGGCGCCTGGGCCGCCCATTCGTCGACCGGCAGGTTCAGGTGGTCGCGGTCCACGAGCACCTCCACCAGCGGCCGCCCGCCGTCCTCGGCCGCCGGCGTGAGGGACTCCAGTACGCGCAGCAGTTCACGCGCCGCCTCGGACGCCGAGTACGCGGCGGAGCTGTCGGCCGACACCTGCCGGGGCCCGGTGCCCTCGTCGCACCAGATGCGCAGCCGGTGCCGTTCCGTCCCGGCCCGGGTCACCTGGACCAGGACGCGCACCCGCCGGGTCGTGCCGCGCAGCAGACGGGACCAGTCCTCGGCGTCCGAGCGCCGCTCCCGCAGCGCCGCGGCCGGGATGCCGAGCCGCACCGCCACCCCGTCCGACCACAGCCGCAGCACCCCCTTGCGGGGCGCCGGGCACAGTACGGCGACGTACTCGACGACCCGCAGCAGCGCCGGCACCCGGGGCCCGCCGTCGTCGGAGTGGCCGTCACCGGCGAGCCGCTCCAGGCTGTCCAGCCGGGCGTCCAGGGTGTCCGCGTCGGACGGCACGGCGACCCGTTTGGCGGCCTCCCGCATCACCTCGGGGAGCCGGGCGAGCACCGGCCGGTCGACCTGGCGCAGCAGCTGGTGCAGCTCGCGGTGTTCGCGCGGCGAGAGCAGCAGCTGGGTGTCGAAGCACTGTCCGGCCGCCAGTACGTGGCTGGCGGCCGCCGGGTCCTTGGACCGCAGGATCTGAGTGAGCGCCCCCACGGCCCGCGGATGGCGGACCAGGAAGGCCGCGAACTCCTCGACGGTGGGCGGGGCCACGGCACTGCCCGGCTCGACGCCGCAGGCGAGCGCCAGCTGGCGGGCGGTGTCGCCGAACGTGTACGACGACGTCGGCAGGGCGTACCGGATCGTCTCCACGAGTTTGAGGAAGGCGGGATCGTCGGGGTCGTGGGCCTGCCGGGCACCGGCGTCCACGTCGTCCAGCAGCCCCAGGGGCCGCAGTTCGTCCTCGATCCGCTGCCAGGGGATGGCCAGGCTGCGCCGGATCATGTCCTGCGGGCTCGCCTGGACACCGCACTCCGGCATGAAGTGCCCGGCGAGGAGTCCCACCACGGCGCCGTCCTCCTCGGACCACAGCGGGCCGCCGCTGTAGCCGTGGCCGACCGCCATGCCCGTGCTCTTGCCGTCGAGATAGCCGATGCCGTCGTCCAGGGCGGCGACCCGCATGTCGGCGAAGGTCGAGCCGTGCCCGCTGCCGTGCCAGGCACGCACCTGCCGGCCGGGCACCATGGCCGTACAGGGGGCGGGCGCGGGCACGGCGCGCGGCGGAGCGTCGATGCGCAGTACCGCGAGATCCCCGAGCCACTCCATGTCGCCGTCCCGCACGGGCCCGCCGTCGCGGCCGCGCGGGGCGATCCAGTGCGCCACCCGCGCGGGGAACCGCTCGGTCCTCCGCACCCCCTTCACCTCGACGAACAGCTCTTCCCAGCCCGGCGGCCGGGGCTCGAACAGCTCTCTGCCCAGGGCGTCGTTGACGACATGCGCGCAGGTCAGCACCGCGTCGGCGCCGAGCACGACCGCGGCGCCCGCCGTCGTGCCGTCGGCCGTCCGGCGCACGGAAGCGGCGCTCGGCCGGGCCGCGTCGCCGGGTGCCGCCCCGATCTCCCTGAACCAGCCCATGGTCACTCCGCGCCGGGTGCCGGCTTCCAGGTGGCGGTGACGGTGAGATGCGCCTGCCCGTTCCCGCCGACGATCCCGAGCTTGAGGTCCTGCCCGACCTGCACGCCGAAGGTCACGCTGAGCTCGGCGGGCGGCTCCGGTACGTCCTTGACGGCGTCGTGCACCTCCTGCAGGAGCGGCCCGAGCGGCTTGAGGGCCCCGCGCAGCGCGCCGGTCGCGAGGTTGGCCACGGCCCGGCCGCCGGTGGCGACGGGGACGGCTCTGCCCATGCCCTCGGGGAGGTCGCCGCCGCCCCGCGCGGACCCGGGGGCGAGGACGAACCTCACGGGCGTGCCGTCGTCGAACTCTTCTTCCAAGGTGGTGGACACGCCACCATTGTGACTCAAGGTGCCTGCTCAGTAGGGGAGTTCATCGCCTTGATCGCCCGGCGGCCGTGCTGTCCGGCAGCCGCTTCCCGAACCAGTGGGCGGCGTGGACGTTGTCGTCGTGGCGGGGGATCTCCGTGTATCCGCAGGCCCGGTACATCGCCTGCGCCTCGGTGAGGGTGGCGTGCGTCTCCAGGCGTACGACGGTGAAGTCCCGTGCGGCGGCGTCGCACCGGCCGGCTTCTGAGTGCCCGTGGCCGTGGATGTAGCGGTTCTTGAAGAGCTCGGCCACCTCGTCGCCCTCGCCGCCGGGCACCTGTGCCTTCCAGAACGCGGTGTCCGGCTTCATCCACACCTCTTCGCCCCGCTTGACGATCTCGACGCTGCCGCCGTCCGAGCCCATCTCCATCGTGCCGACGCAGTTCCCGTCCCGGTCCAGGGCCAGGTCCATCGACGTCGGCTGGGTCCTGCTGGTCCTCGTGGCGGCGCTCCGGTCCGTCAGCTTCATCCGGAGGGACTCGGCGTCGAGGAGGTGGTCCTTCGCCTGCCCGGCCAGTTCCCCCGCCTCAGGTCGTCGCCGTCATCCGTCGCGGCGGACGACGGAGCGAGTCCCGGCGCGAGGAGCAGGGCCGCGCCCGTCGCCGCGCAGATCAGCGCGGTCCTGGTCGGCGCCTTCCGGGCCATGCGTCACCTCTGCGGTGCGCACGTGGTGCCCGCCACATGCGGACCACTCCTCAGCGTACGGTTGGCCCCATTTGCCCGCATGTTCAGTGATGCAGCGCACTTTCGGCCATGGATTGCGCATGCTTCGGGAGCCGAAGGGCAGGCGCACACGGCCTCCGGGAGTGACACACATGTCACTCAGGGGCACTGAACAGGAACGGAAGGCAACACCGAACATGGCCGGAACGTACGCACGGCAGGCACGGCAGACGCAGCAGACGATCCACGCGGGCGGCGAGTGGCGCGAGGCCGTCTCCGGCGCCACGCGCGAGATCCTCGACCCCGCCGACGCCACCCCGCTCGCCGTCGTCGCCGAGGGTGACGAGAAGGACACCGACCTGGCGGTCGCCGCCGCCCGCCAGGCCTTCGACGGCGGTCAGGGCGACTGGCCCCGCACCCCCGTCGCCGAGCGCGCCGCCCTGCTGCGCCGCGTCGCCGACCTCCTGGTGCGCGACCGCGAGCAGCTCGGCCTCCTCGAGAGCCGCGACGCCGGCAAGACCCTCGAAGAGGGCCGCGTCGACATCGACTGCGTCGCCGACGCCTTCAGCTACTTCGCCGACCTCGTCGCCGGCGAGGCCCCGGGCCGGGTCGTCGACGCCGGTTCGCCCGACATCCACAGCGTCGTCGTGCACGAGCCGGTCGGCGTCTGCGCACTGATCACGCCCTGGAACTACCCCCTCCTCCAGGCCAGCTGGAAGATCGCCCCCGCGCTCGCCGCCGGGAACACCTTCGTCGTCAAGCCGAGCGAGATCACCCCGCTGACGACCATCGCCCTGATCGACCTGCTCGTCGAGGCGGGCCTCCCGACCGGCGTCGCCAACATCGTCACCGGCCCCGGCCACTCCGTCGGCGCCCGTCTCGCCGAGCACCCCGACGTCGACCTCGTCTCCTTCACCGGCGGCCTGATCAGCGGCACGAAGGTGGCCCAGGCCGCCGCGCCCGGCGTCAAGAAGGTCGCCCTCGAACTCGGCGGCAAGAACCCCAACGTCGTCTTCGCCGACGCCTGCGCCACCGACGAGGCCTTCGACACCGCCGTCGACCAGGCCCTCAACGCCGCCTTCATCCACAGTGGCCAGGTCTGCTCAGCGGGCGGCCGCCTCATCATCGAGGAGTCGGTCCGGGACCGCTTCGTCGCCGAACTCGCGCGCCGGGCAGGCCGGATCCGCCTCGGGCGCGGCACCGAGACCGGCGTCGAGTGCGGGCCGCTCGTCTCCGAGCAACAGCGCGCCAAGGTCGAGGCGTACGTCGAGTCGGCGCTCGCCGAGGGGGCGGTGCTGCGCTCCGGCGGCAGGCGCCCCGAGCCGGCACCGGAGCGGCCGGAGAGCGGCTACTTCTACGAGCCGACCGTCCTCGACCGCTGCCACCGCGAGATGAAGGTCGTCCGCGAGGAGGTCTTCGGCCCGGTCCTCACCGTCGAGACCTTCCGCACCGAGGACGAGGCGGTGGCGCTCGCCAACGACACCGAGTACGGCCTCGCGGGCGCCGTCTGGACCGCCGACGCGGGCCGCGCACGGCGCGTCGCCGGCCGCCTGCGGCACGGCACCGTCTGGATCAACGACTTCCACCCCTACCTTCCGCAGGCGGAGTGGGGCGGATTCGGCAAGAGCGGAGTGGGCCGCGAACTCGGCCCCGCCGGACTCGCCGAGTACCGCGAGACCAAGCACGTCTACCAGAACCTCGCGCCGAAGCCGGTGCGCTGGTTCGCGGGCTGACGCCCGTCCCGTACGTCATGCCCGATCACCCCTTCTGGAGTACCACCCCCATGTCCGAGAACACCCCCCACGAGTACGACTACGTCGTCGTCGGCGGCGGCACGGCAGGCTCCGTCATCGCCTCCCGCCTCACCGAGAACCCCGACGTCACCGTCGCCGTCATCGAGGGCGGCCCCAGCGACGTGGGCCGCGACGACGTGCTGACCCTGCGCCGCTGGACGGGTCTGCTCGGCGGCGAGCTGGACTACGACTACCCGACCACCGAGCAGCCCCGCGGCAACTCCCACATCCGGCACAGCCGCGCCCGCGTCCTGGGCGGCTGCTCCTCGCACAACACCCTGATCGCCTTCAAGCCGCTGCCGTCCGACTGGGACGAGTGGGAGGCGGCCGGCGCCGACGGCTGGGGCGCGGTGCCGATGGAGGCGTACTACGCCCGGCTCCGCAACAACATCGTCCCGGTCGACGAGAAGGACCGGAACGCCATCGCCCGTGACTTCGTCGACGCGGCCCAGACCGCCCTGGACGTCCCCCGCGTCGAGGGCTTCAACAAGCAGCCGTTCAGCGAGGGCGTCGGCTTCTTCGACCTCGCCTACCACCCCGAGAACAACAAGCGGTCGTCCGCGTCGGTGGCGTATCTGCACCCGGTGATGGACGAGCGCGAGAACCTCACCATCCTGCTGGAGACCTGGGCGTACCGGCTGGAGCTGAACGGCACGCGCGCGGAGGGCGTGCACGTCCGCACGAAGGACGGCACGGAACTCCTGATCCGCGCCCGCCGCGAGGTCGTCCTCTGCGCCGGCGCCGTCGACTCGCCCCGGCTGCTCCTGCACTCCGGCATCGGCCCCGAGGCCGACCTGGCGGCGCTCGGCCTCCCGGTCGCGCTCGACCTGCCGGGCGTCGGCGAGAACCTGCTGGACCACCCCGAGTCGGTGATCGTCTGGGAGACGCACGGCCCGATCCCCGAGAACTCGGCGATGGACTCCGACGCGGGCCTGTTCGTGCGCCGAGACGCCGAACACGCGGGCCCGGACCTGATGTTCCACTTCTACCAGGTCCCGTTCACGGACAACCCGGAGCGACTGGGCTATGAGCGGCCGGAGTTCGGCGTCTCGATGACCCCGAACATCCCCAAGCCGAAGAGCCGCGGCCGCCTCTACCTGACCAGCGCCGATCCATCCGTCAAACCGGCCCTGGACTTCCGCTACTTCACCGACGAGGACGACTACGACGGCCGCACCCTCGTCGACGGGATCAGGATCGCCCGCGAGATCGCCAGGACCGAGCCGCTGGCCGGCTGGCTCAAGCGCGAGGTGTGCCCCGGCCCGGACGTCACCTCAGACGAGGAGCTGAGCGAGTACGCGCGCAAGGTCGCGCACACCGTGTACCACCCGGCCGGTACCTGCCGTATGGGCGCCGCCGATGACGAAATGGCAGTAGTGGACCCGCAGTTGAGGATCCGAGGTCTGGACGGCATCCGCATCGCGGACGCCTCCGTCTTCCCGACGATGACCGCAGTGAACCCGATGATCGGAGTGCTCATGGTCGGGGAGAGGGCAGTGGACCTGATGGGAGGCGAGGCGTGATGAGCAGCACGACAACCAGCAGTACGACCTCTGGTAGCGCTATCGGTACGACCCCTGTCTTCTCCGTCGAGGGCCTGTGGAAGGTCTTCGGCCCCAAGGCCGACCGAGTGCCCGCGGACCCGGAGCTGGCCGCGCTGGCCCCCGCCGAGCTGCGCACCCGCACCGGCTGCACGGCCGCGGTCAGGGACGTGTCGTTCGACGTCCGCAAGGGCGAGGTCTTCGTCGTGATGGGCCTGTCCGGCTCCGGCAAGTCCACCCTGGTGCGCTGTCTGACCCGGCTGATCGAACCGACGGCGGGCACCATAGCCATCGACGGCGAGGACGTCCGCGCGATGGACAGGACGCGACTGCGCGAACTGCGCCGGCACCGCGCGGCGATGGTCTTCCAGCACTTCGGGCTGCTCCCGCACCGCACGGTCCTCGACAACGTGGCGTACGGCCTCGAGATCCAGGGCCTGGGCAAGGCGGAACGCCGTGCCAGGGCCGCCGAGGTCGTCGCCAAGGTCGGCCTGGAGGGCATGGAGCACCGCAGGCCCAGCCAGCTGTCCGGCGGCCAGCGCCAACGCGTCGGTCTGGCACGGGCGTTGGCGGTGGACCCGGAGGTCCTCCTGTTCGACGAGCCGTTCAGCGCGCTCGACCCGCTGATCCGGCGGGACATGCAGGAGGAGGTCATCCGCCTGCACCGCGAAGAGGGCCGCACGATGGTCTTCATCACCCACGACCTGAGCGAGGCGCTCAAGCTCGGTGACCGCATCGCCCTGATGCGCGACGGCGCCGTGGTCCAGCTCGGTACCCCCGAGGAGATCGTCGGCTCGCCGGCCGACGACTACGTCCGCGAGTTCGTCCGGGACGTGCCGCGCGAGCAGGTCATGACGGTGCGTACGGCCATGCGCGCCGGGGACTGCGGCGGCCCGGGGCATCCCGGTGCCCTCGCCCCCGACGAGGTGGTCGCCGACGCGATCAGGGTCGTCGCCCGCAGCGGTGCGGCCGCCTGCGTGGTGGAGGACGGGCGCTGCCTCGGAGTCGTCGACCACGAGCGGCTGCTCGGGGTGGTGGCCGGAACGGAGCCTCACAAGGAGGCGGTCTGATGGCAACGCTCACCGCGACCGCGCCCCGGACCATCCCCGGCGCCCTCAAACAGCCCGCCGTCCGCAAACTCCTCCTGCTCGCCCTCGTCGCCGCGATCCTCGTCCCCCTCGCCAACGCCCGCTGGGCGAGCGGCGCCTGGCCGGACGCCCTGACCGTCGACCTCTCCGAGCCGCTGGCCAGAACCAGCGACTGGATCATCGACAACCGGGACAGCCACCCCCTGTTCCTCTACTTCTTCGGCCACATCAGCAACGCCGTCGTGCTCTCCGTACGCGCCGTGTACCTGGTGCTGCTCGCCGCCGGCTGGGCCGGGGTGACGGCCATCGCCGCCCTCGTCGCCTGGCGGGTCGCGGGCGTGCGGCTCGCTCTCGGCACCGCCGCCGGATTCCTCACCTGCGGTCTGCTCGGCATGTGGATCCCCACCATGCAGACTCTCGCCCTGATGGTCGTCGCGGTCCTCGCCTCGGCCGTCGTGGGCGCGCTGCTCGGGCTCGCCGCCGGTCTGTCGGACCGTATGGACCGTGCCCTGCGCCCGGTCCTGGACACCATGCAGGTGCTCCCGGCGTTCGCGTACCTGCTGCCCGTCGTCCTGGTCTTCGGCATCGGCGTCCCCGCCGCCGTCCTGGCCACCGTCGTCTACGCCGCCCCGCCGATGGCCCGCCTCACCGCCCTCGGCCTGCGCGGCGCCGACAAGGAGGTGCTGGAGGCGGTCGAGTCCCTCGGCTCCACCGCACGCCAGCGCCTGCTGACCGCCCGGATCCCGCTGGCCCGCAAGGAACTCCTCCTCGGCCTCAACCAGACGATCATGATGGCGCTGTCCATGGCGGTCATCGCGTCGGTCATCGGCGCGGGCGGCCTCGGTGACCGCGTCTACCAGGCGCTGGCGTCGGTCGACGTCGGCGCGGCGCTGGCGGCCGGTATCCCGATCGTGCTGCTGGCCGTCGTCCTGGACCGGGTGACGGCCGCGGCGGGGGAGCGGCTCGGTACCGAGCGGAAGTCCCCGGTGCACTGGGCGTACGCCCTCGCCGCCGCCGTGGCCATCGCCGTGGCCGGGCGTCTGGCGGGCCGCCTCGACTGGCCCGAGGCCTGGTCCCTGAACATCGCCGACCCGGTCAACCGGGCCGTCGACTGGATGACCGCCCACCTCTACTCGGGCGTCCCGGTCGTCGGCGGCACCGCCGAGTGGGCGGGCCACTTCACCACCTGGGTCCTGGACCCCGTCCGCGACGGCCTCCAGTGGCTGCCCTGGTGGTCCGTGCTGCTCATCGTCGCCGCCCTCGCCTGGCTGATCGGCACCTGGCACACCGCGCTCACCGCGGTCCTCGCCATGGCCGCGATCGGCGTTCTCGGCGTGTGGCAGCCGTCGCTGGACACGCTGTCCCAGGTCCTGGCGGCGGTCGCCGTCACCCTCGTCCTGGGCTTCGCGACCGGCATCGCGGCGGCTCGCAGCGACCGCTTCGAGCGCGCCCTGCGGCCCGTCCTGGACGTCTTCCAGACGATGCCGCAGTTCGTGTACCTGATCCCGGTCGTCGCCCTCTTCGGCGTCGGCCGCGCCCCGGCCGTCGCGGCGGCCGTCGTCTACGCGCTCCCCGCCGTCGTCCGCATCACCACCCAGGGCCTGCGCCAGGTGGACCCGGCCGCCCTGGAGTCGGCCCGCTCGCTCGGCGCGACCAGCGCCCAGCAGCTGCGGCAGGTCCAACTCCCGCTCGCCCGCCGGTCGTTGCTGCTGGCGGTCAACCAGGGCGTGGTCCTCGTCCTCGCCGTCGTCATCATCGGCGGCCTGGTCGGCGGTGGCGCGCTCGGCTACGACGTCGTCTTCGGCCTCGCACAGGGCGACCTGGCGACCGGTCTGGTGGCCGGTGCCGCGATCGTCTGCCTCGGTCTGATGCTGGACCGGGTGACGCAGCCGACCGAACGCCGCACCAAGAAGGGAGCGTGACATGCGACTTCGTACGACCACCGCGGTGGCCGCCGGGTCGGCGCTTCTGCTGCTGACCGGCTGCGGCGCCGCCGACATGACCAAGCAGGCCTCGCCGTTCGCCAACGCCCAGGGCGCGAAGACCGTGACCCTGTCCATCCAGTCCTGGGTGGGCGCACAGGCCAACACGGCCGTCGCCCAGTACCTGCTGGAGCACGAGCTCGGCTACCGCGTCGACACCGTCCAGGTCGACGAGGTCCCCGCCTGGGACGCGCTCAGCCAGGGCCGGGTCGACGCGATCCTGGAGGACTGGGGCCACCCCGACCAGGAGCAGCGCTACGTCGGCGACAAGAAGACGATCGTGCGCGGCGGCGACCTCGGGGTCACCGGCCACATCGGCTGGTACGTCCCCACGTACTTCGCGAAACAGCACCCGGACGTCACCGAGTGGAAGAACCTCAACAAGTACGCCGACCAGATGCGCACCGCGGAGAGCGGCGCCAAGGGCCAGCTGATGGACGGCTCACCCTCCTACATCACCAACGACAAGGCACTGGTCGACAACCTGGACCTGGACTACCAGGTGGTGTTCGCCGGTTCGGAGGCCGCGCAGATCACGCAGATCAGGCAGTTCGCCAAGGAGCAGAAGCCCTTCCTGACGTACTGGTACTCACCCCAGTGGCTGTTCGAGAAGGTCCCCATGACCGAGGTGAAGCTGCCGGCGTACAAGGAGGGCTGCGACGCGGACCCGGAGAAGGTCGCCTGCGCCTACCCGCACACCCCGCTGCAGAAGTACCTCAACGCGGACTTCGCCGAGAACGGCGGCAAGGCGGCGGCTCTGCTGAAGAACTTCAAGTGGACGACCGAGGACCAGAACGAGGTCTCCCTGATGATCGCCGACCAGAAGCTGACGCCCGAGGAGGCGGCGAAGAAGTGGGTGGACAGCCACGAGTCCACATGGAAGGCGTGGCTGTCCTGACCCTCACTTCAGTCGCGCCGCGATGCCGCGCAGTGCCTGAGCGGCCCTGCGCTGGAGTCCCGGCCCGAACGTGATCCGGGTGGCCCCGAGTTCGCCGAGTTCGGCGGGCGAGGGGCCCTCGGTCACCGTGCCGTGGACATTGATCGGCCCTTGGATGCCGGACCGCAGCAGCGGCAGTACGCTCGCCGGGGCGCCGATCGGATACACGCAGTCGGCGCCCGCGGCGACGTACAACGCGGCCCGCTCGATGGCCTGCTCGGCGGCCTGCTTGGGATCGGTGTCCCCGGAGTCGAAGGTGTCGATCCGGGCGTTGACGAAGAGCCGGTCGGCGGCGGCGTGCCGCACCTCGGCGAGCCAGTCGGCGTGCGCCCGCGGGTCCTTGAGGACACCTCCCCCGTCGGAGTCCTCGAGGTTGCAGCCCACCGCTCCCGTCTCCAGCAGCCGCTCCACCAGCTCCTTCGGCGGAATCCCGTACCCGCCCTCGACGTCCGCCGACACCGGCACGTCCACGGCCCGCACGATCCGCGCGACCGCCGCGAACATCTCGTCCGCCGGGGTCGCCCCGTCCGCGTACCCGAGCGAGGCGGCGACCCCAGCACTGGGCGTCGCCAGCGCCGGAAACCCGGCCTCGACGAAGACCCGGGCGCTGGCGGCGTCCCAGGGCCCGGGCAGGACGAGAGGATCACCGGGGAGACGCCCCCGATGCAGCGCGCGTAATTCCTGGACCTTGCTCATGACGCGCCCCGTCACCCGTGCTGCCCCGGCCGGTAGTGCCCCGGGACCATACGGCAGGTCACGCCGAACCGGTTCCACGCGTTGATCACCGTGATCGAGGCGATCAGCTGCGCCAGCTCGGCCTCCTCGAAGTGCTTGGCGGCGCGCTCGTAGACCGCGTCGGGCACGAAGCCGTCCGTCAGGACGGTCACGGCCTCGGTCAGCGCGAGCGCCGCGAGCTCCCGCCCGGTGTAGAAGTGCGCCGACTCCTCCCACGCGCTGAGCTGGATGATCCGCTCCACACTCTCGCCCGCCGCGAGCGCGTCCTTGCTGTGCATGTCGACGCAGAGCGCGCAGCGGTTGAGCTGCGAGGCGCGGATCTTCACCAGCTCGCGCAGTGCCGGGTCGAGCCCCCGTCCGGCCGCCGCGTCGAGCCGGATCATGGCCTTGAAGACGTCAGGGGCGAGCGCGGCCCAGTCCAGACGCGGGGGCGGCTCGGGCGCGTACTCCACGGTCGTAGTGCTCTCGTCAGTGGTCGTCATGATCTCGACCCTAGGAGCGAAGCAGCCCAGGAGTATGGTCCACTTCCATGCCGAAACCTTGGGCCACTCTGGGCGTCGACCTCCACCTGGAGCCGACGGGACCGGGCCTGCGGCGCGGCCTGACCGACGCCCTGCGCGAGGCGGTGCGCACCGGACGCCTCGCCCCCGGAACCCGCCTGCCCTCCTCCCGCTCCCTCGCCACCGACCTCGGCATCGCCCGAAACACGGTCGTCGAGGCCTACGCCGAGCTGGTCGCCGAGGGCTGGCTCACCGCCCGCCAGGGCTCGGCCACCCGCGTCGCCGACCGCACGGTGATCCCGTCGACGGCCACCACCGCCCCGCGTCCCCGCCCCGAACGCCCCCACCCCACCTACGACCTGGTCCCCGGCACCCCCGACCTGTCCGCCTTCCCCCGCACGGAGTGGCTCAAGTCGGCGCGCCGCGCCTTCCTCGCCGCCCCGTACCAGGCCCTCGGCTACGGCGACCCGCGCGGCCGCGTCGAACTGCGCACCGCCCTAGCCGGCTACCTCTCCCGCACCCGGGGCGTGCGCGCCGACCCCGAACGCATCGTCATTTGCGCCGGTTTCCTGCACGGCCTGAGGCTGCTGGGTGAGGTGCTGCGGGCGCGTGGGGCGAGCACGGTGGCGGTGGAGTCGTACGGTCTGGATGCGCACTGGCGGCTGCTGCAGAGGCGGGCGGGCCTGCGCACCGTCCCCCTCCCCTATGACGAACTGGGCACGGACCCCCGACCGTTGACGTCCGAGGCCGCGGTTCTGCTCACCCCCGCCTACCAGTTCCCGATGGGCGTGCCCCTGCACCGCGACCGCCGGGCCACCGTGGTGGACTGGGCGCGCCGCACCGGCGGACTGGTCCTGGAGGACGACTACGACGGCGAGTTCCGGTACGACCGCCAGCCCGTCGGCGCCCTCCAGGGACTGGACCCCGACCACGTGGCGTACCTGGGCACGGCGAGCAAGTCACTGGCCCCCGGCCTGCGCCTGGCGTGGATGGTGCTGCCGCCGGGCGTGGTGGAGGAGGTGCTGCGGGCCAAGGGAGGCGTGGACACGTCCGGGGTCCTGGACCAGCTGACGCTGGCGGAGTTCATCACGTCGGGCGCCTGCGACCGCCACGTCCGGGCGGCCCGGACGCGCTACCGCCGTCGCCGCGACGCGCTGGTCTCGGCCCTGACGGCCCGCGCCCCGCGGGTACGGGTGACCGGCATAGCGGCGGGACTCCACGCCGTCCTCCGCCTCCCGCCCGGCACCGAGCGGTCGGTGGTCCGGGCGGCGGCCTGGCGGGGTCTGCTGGTCGACGGTCTCACCCCCCGCTACCGCCACCCCGACGCGCGAGCCGAGCCGCTGGACGCCCTGGTCGTGGGGTACGGGACACCGCCGGACCACGCGTGGTCGGGGACGCTGGACGCGTTGTGCGCTGCACTGGGTTTCGACAATTTCAAAAATGGCGACCCCGATAATCCTCTCCCTGGATAGAGTCGCTGTCATGAGCAATAGCGATTCCATATCCCGTGTGGCCCTCAAGAAAACGACTCCCGGCGTGTCCGCCGCCATGGGCTCCCTGCACGGTGCCGCCGTTTCCGCGGCGCAGGACGCGAAGGTCGAACCGGAACTGCTGGAACTGGTCAGGATCCGCGCCTCGCAGCTCAACGGCTGTGCGTTCTGCCTCGACATGCACACCAAGGACGCGCGCGCCCAGGGCGAGACCGAGCAGCGGATCTACGCGCTGAACGCCTGGCGGGAGACCCCCTTCTTCACCGAACGGGAGCGTGCCGCACTGGTGTTGACCGAGGCGGTGACGCTGGTGCACGACGGGCAGGTGCCGGACGCGGTCTACGCCGAGGCCGCGGAGGTCTTCGACGAGGCCCAGGTCGCGGCGCTGATCTGGGCGGCCACCGTCATCAACGCGTACAACCGGATCGCCATTGCGACACGTATGGTGCCGGGTGCTTATCAGCCCGTGTCGAAGGGCAACTGAATTCGGGCAGCGGAAATCGCGCCGGGGGGATTTCCGCCCGGCGCGATCACCTGTTCCGGATTTATTCGTGATTCATCTGTGCGGCAGCGGCTCCATGGCGTCGTCCAGCCATTTCCGCCATTCGGCGGCCCGCACCGCCGGTCCGGCGTTCATCGACTGTCCCGTCCAGCCCGTCACCGGCCGGACCCCGTGCAGTGCGTTGACCAGCCACACCTCACGACCGTCCAACTCGGCGACGGTCCGCGCGCGACGGTCGACCGGGATGCCGGACCGCCGGGCGTGCTCCTCGATGAGCCCGACCGTCACCCCGGCCAGCACGGGCAGCCGTGACGGGGGCAGGCACAGGGTGTCGTCCTCCCACCACAGCACGCTGGCGGTGGCCGCCTCCAGGACCACACCGGAGGGCGCGACCAGCACCGCCTCCTGAGCACCCTCGCCGGACGCCCGCCGGCGGACCCCGGCCAGGGTGCCCAGGTCCGGCCCCTTGCGCCGCGGGACGGTACGCGGATCGGGCTGCCCCGTCGCCCAGACCCGTACGCCGGCGGCGAGCGGCGGAGCGGGTCGCAGCAGGAGCCTCAGCTCCGCGGAGCCCGCGGCGAGTTCCACCCGGGGGAACCACTCGCCGGTGCGGGGCAGTGCGGCGGTCACGTCGTCCCAGAACTCGACGAGCCGACGCGGCCCGGGTCCGCCGCACTCACCGCAGCCGCGCAGGAACCGCTCCCGATGGCGGCCGTACCCCCGCATGTGTCCCTCACGCAGCAACCACGAGTCCGCGACGAGCAGCGGCCCGTCGGCCGCCGGCCCCGGGATCAGGCCCCGGCCGGGCGTCCACGTCAACAGACCCTCCGCTACCGCCGGTCGTGTCGACAATCGCTCCTCCTCGGTACTCGATGTCTGCTCAGTACTTGCGGCCCGCGACCGCGGGCGCCCCGTGCCGGGGCCCGTACGGCGCGTGCTCCAGCCACGCCCCGCACCACGGCAGCACCGGCGCCAGCGCCGCCGCCGCGCGCTGCTTGACGCGGACGATCCGGCGCCGGGGCCGCAGGTGGTCCAGCGCGGTGCCGGCCGCGGTGCTGTTGAACAGGCCCGCAGTGCGCCGGACGTCCGCGAACTCCGCGACCGCCCCCTCCGTCCCCCGGGCGATGGCCGCCGCGGCCGCCGTCGCGACTGCATCTGCCGCCGCTGCCGCGACTGCATCTGCCGCCGCTGCCGCGTCGGCGATGCCGCTGTTCATGCCGCGCGCCCCGAACGGCGGGAAGAGATGCGCCGCCTCACCGACCAGCAGCACACGGCGGTGCGGATCGGTGAACGACGCCGCGACCTTGCGCAGGAAGCGGTACGTCGACACCCACAGGATCCGTTCCGCGTACCCGTCGCCGACGACCGCCGGCAGCCACCGCCGTACGGCCTCCTCCGTGCCGTACTCCTCCTCCATGTCGTCGTCCCTGCACTGGAGGTCGACCTGGAAGCCCCCGGTGAACGGCACCCGCATCACACTGCGCCCGCCGACCCCGGGGTGCTCGTAGTGGAAGACCCGCTCCAACGGCAGCTCGGCGCCCGGGACGTCGGCCACGTCGACGACGACATGGAAGCCCTCGCCGTGGCTGCCCTCCATGGCGATGCCCAACTCGCGCCGGACCGTGGAGCGTGCGCCGTCGGCGGCGATCGCGTACGCGCCGGTCCACTCCCGTCCGCCCTCGGTGGTCAGTGACACCCCGGACTCCGTGGTCCGCACGCCGGTGACGCGGGTGTCCCACACGAAGTCCACCCCGGCCCGCTCGCAGGCCGCGCGCAGGAAGCGCTCGGTGTCCACCTGACGCAGGCTGGTGAAGGGCGGGCGGCCGGAGGGCGGCGGGAAGGTGCGGGAGTACACCTCACGGCCCCGGTACAGGGTGCGTTTCGTCTGCCAGGTCCGCCCGTACGACGTGATCTCGGCGGCCAGCCCCGGCAGCATCCCGTCGAGCAGGCCGAGGGTCTCCCGGTGCACGAACAGGGCCCGGCTGCCCGGCCGTTCGCGGTCCTCAGGGTCCGCTTCCAGCAGCACGACGTCCAGCCCGCGCGCCCGCAGCCCGAGCGCCGCCGACAGTCCCACGGGGCCGGCGCCCACCACGATGACCGGGCGCTCCCGGCCGATGTCCGGGTTCACGCGCGGGTGCTCTCGGTCAGCATGCGGGTGATCTCCACTCGCTTCACCTTCCACGTGGCCGTCATCGGCAGCTCCTCGAACCGCCACTGCCGGGGCTCGGCCATCGCCGGCAGATCCGCCGTGGCCTCCCGCCAGCGCTCCGGGTCCAGCGGCCGCTCGCCCCGCACGCACACCACCGGAACCGGCTCACCGTCCACGCCGGGCACGATGACGACCTCGCGCAGCTCCTCCAGTCGGGACATCAGCGTGTCCTCGACCTCCAGGTTGCTGTGCACCGAGTCGATCCGGTCGATCTCCCGGTCGATCAGATACAGCGCGCCCAGGCGGCTGCGGTACCCCATGTCGCCCATCTCCCACCAACCGTCGTGGAGTTGATGGTCGTAGCGCTCCCGCATGCCCAGGTAGGTGAGGATACGGCCCCTGGTGCGGGCCTCGATCCGGCCGGGCGCGCCGGGCGCGACCCGCCTGCCCTCGGGATCGGTGACCCGGACGCGCGTGAAGCCCGGTATCCCGGTCCCGACCCGGCGGCCGTCCGCGCGGGCGGCGCTGCGCCGGGTGAACCACTGGAACGCGACCGGGCCCGTCTCGCTCTGCCCGTACAGCTGGAGCAGCCAGGGCGAGCGACGCTTCGACGCGTCCAGCAGCCGCCGTACGGTGCGCGGATGGATCGCGTCGAACGTGGAGCCGTAGGAGCGGACCCGGGACAGCGGGGCGCCGGGCGCGTCGGCCAGTTCCTCCCAGAGCACGAAGGTGTTGGGGTGCGTCTCGACGATGCCGGGGCGGTGCCGGACCAGCAGCGGTCCCACCGTGGCCGGGTCCGGGTCGGTGATCAGCACCAGTGGGCTGCCGAAGTGCAGCAGGACGCCGAGCAGATGGTAGAAGCGCGAGTGCACGAAGGACATGTGCAGTGCCGCGGTCTCGCCGCGGGTGGGCCAGCCCATCGCCTGCTGCGGTACGAGCCGGTTCCACATCGAGTTCGGGCAGTGCACGGCGAGCTTGGGGACACCGGTGGTGCCCGAGCTGTGGGTGATGAGGGAGGGCTCGCGGGGGTGCAGCCGTACCGGGGCGGGCGGTTCGGCGGCCGCGAACTTCTCCAGGGGGACGGCCGCGGGGGAGTCGTCCACGGAGAGCGTCTGCCGTACGAGCCCCGATATCCCGACGTCCTTCAGAGGCCCGTCCAGCTTGGCCCCGTCGGTGATCAGCCAGGGCCGCTGGAGCCGTTCGAGCAACTGCCCGACCACGGGACCGGCCAGGGCGGGCGACAGCAGCACGGGGACGGCACCGATGCGGGAGACGGCACAGGTCAGCAGCACGATGTCGACGTTGTCCGTCTTGTGCACGACCACCTGCTCCGAGGGCCGTACCCCGGCCTCCCACAGCCGGCCGGACAACTCCTCGACCACGTCGGCCAGCACCGGGTAGCTGAGATCGGTTCCGAGGTCGGGGCGGACGTCCAACGGCCGGTCCAGGGTGACGAAGACGGCTCCGTGCCGGTCCGCCGCCTGCCGGAACAGGGGCCCCAGATAGAAGCCGCGGTCGGCGAGCAGTTGGTGCTGTGGCATGTGACAGTTCCTCTCTGACACGGTCACCAGGCGCCTTGGCGGACCAGGTGGCGGCGGAGCTTGCCGGTCGGGGTGCGGGGCAGGGACGACACGAGACTGACGCTCCTGGGGACCTTGAAGGCCGCGAGGTGCTCCCTGGCCAGCCGGATGAGGCCGGTCTCCAGGCCGGCCGGTACCGGAGTGGCGGGCACGACGAAGGCGCGCAGCCGGCCGGCGCCGTGACCGTCGGTGACGGCCGCGACCGCGACCTCCTTCACCGCCGGGTGGGTCCGCAGAACGGCCTCCACCTCCAGCGGGGAGACGGTGATGCCGCCGACCATCTCCATGTCGTCGGCACGGCCCAGGTGCCGGTAGCTGCCGTCCGGTTCACGGCACGCCCGGTCACGGGTGGCCAGCCAGCCGCCGACCAGCGTGCGCTCCGTCTCCTCGGGCCGGTTCAGGTAACCGGACGTCAACGTCGGCCCGCGCACCCACAGTTCGCCCTCCGCCCCGTCCGGAACCGGCCGTCCGGCACGGTCGCGCAGCTCCACCTCGAAGCCGGGGACGGGACGGCCGACGGTGCCCGGGTGGTTGTGCCGGAAGCTGTTGGCGCAGAACGCGTGGCCGGCCTCGGTGGAGCCGATCTGCTCCAGTACCGGCGCCCCGAGCAGCTCGGTGACCCGCCTCCCCAGCCCGTCCGGCATGCCCTCGCCGGCCGACACCGCGGCCCGCACCGAGGCGAAGCAGGCCGCGTGCCCGCTGCCCCGGTCGGTCACCAGGGCGGCGTACGCGGAGGGCACGGAGTAGAGCAGGGTCACCCGGTGCCGGGCGACCAGCTCGTCGACCGCGGCCGGGGTCGGACGCCGGTCGGTCAGTACGGCGGAGGAGCCGGAGAAGAGCGGGAAGACGAAGGCGTTGCCGAAGCCGTAGGCGAAGTACAGCTTGGACACCGAGAGAGTGACGTCGTCCTGGGTGATCCGCAGCAGCCGCCGGCCGATGAGGTCGTGGTACGTCTTCGGATCGCCGTGGACGTGCACGACGCCCTTGGGACGGCCCGTGGTGCCGGAGGTGTACTGGATGTACAGGGGCGTGTGCGCGTCGACCGGGTGAGCGGTGGCCGGCCGGGCGGTCGGGGTGAGCGCGACGAACTGGTCGGCGCCCAGGCACGCCCGACCGCCGAAACGGCCCGGCCGCTCGTCGAGGCCCGGTCCCGTGAGGCACAGCACGGCATCGGTGTCCTCGGCCATGAACGTGTGGTCGGCGGCGGGAAGTTCGGGGTTGACCAGGACGGCGACGGCACCGAGGCGGGCGGCCGCGAGGAAGGCCGTCACCCAGGCGAGCCCGTCGGGCAACGCGAGCAGCACCCGGTCGCCCGGGCCCACACCATGGTCGGCGAGCACGGTGGCCGCCCGGGCGGCGAGGTCGTGCACCTCGCCGTGGGTCCACGCCCGGTGGCCCTGGTGGAAGGCGGGCCGCTCGGCCCACCGGCGCCGCTCGGCGAGGTCGGCGAGATGGGCCGCGAGATTGCCGGTGGCGGCCGCGTCGGCCGGGGGCGGAGCGGGGCGGTGAGTGGCGTCGGGCTGGGCGGCCGGGGCCGGTGTGAGTGGTGGGGAGGCGGTGGTGTGCGGGGCCGATACCGGACCCCGGGCAGCGGAAGAACACGGGGCCGTCGCGGACTGCGGGATCGTCATCGGGCCACCTCCTCCACGGCGACCGCGCTGCCGCTGGGGTTGCGGTGCGGGCCGGTGGGTGCGGGGGTGGGGGTCCGGTGGTTGTCGGTGGCTCTCACTTGGACGGCCTCGGCCTCCCGGCGTGCCGGGGCAGCCGCCACATCCATGGGCGCCCCCACCCGTGTCGGAAGCGGCCCCGCCTCCGGGGCCGGCCCCGTCCTCGCCGCGGCATGCTCCCGCAGGGCCCGCATCTGGGCCGCGGTCTTCAGCAGCATCTCGTCGTACTCCGCCTCCGGATCGGAGTCGAGGACGATCGCGCCGCCGGCGCCCATCCGCATCAGAGCGTCCCCGATGACGGCCGTACGGATGACGATGCTGAGGTCCGCGCCACCGCTGCACCCCAGGTAGCCGAGGGCGCCGGAATAGACGCCGCGGGCCTCGGTCTCCAGTGAGTCGATGATCTCCATGGTGCGCAGCTTCGGCGCGCCGGTCATCGACCCGCCCGGGAAGCAGGCGCGGACGCAGTCCACCGCGTCCGTGCCCGCACGCAGCCGGCCCTCGACGGTGGAGACGAGCTGGTGCACGGTCGCGTACGTCTCGGTGGCCATGAGCCTGGTGACGCGCACCGAACCGGTCCGGCAGACCCGCCCCAGGTCGTTGCGGAGCAGGTCGACGATCATCAGGTTCTCGGCCCGCGTCTTGGCGTCCGCCACCAGCGCGTCCCGCAGCCGGACGTCCTCCGCCGCCCCGTTCCCGCGCGGCGCGGTGCCCTTGATCGGCTTGGCCTCGGCGACGCCGTCCCGGGTGACCCGCAGGAAACGCTCGGGGGAGGAGCCGGCCACGTCGAGGTCCCCGAACCTCAGGAAGGCCGCGTACGGCGCCGGGTTGACGCGGCGCAGCACCCGGTAGAAGCCGTACGCGTCGGTCGGGGCGGGTAACCGGGCGGCGTTGGTGAGGCAGATCTCGTAACTCGTGCCCGCCCGCAACTGCTGCTGGCAGGCCTCGATGTCCGCCAGATACGTCGCCCGGTCACGGGCCAGCCATGGTTCGACGGCATGAAGGTCGGCCTCGGCCCGTACGGGCAGGGCCAGTTGGTCGCTCTCGTCGCATACGAAGGTGAGCTGGGCCAGCGCGCTCTCCAGCCAGTCGGTGGCCTCCCGCGCGGCCTGCGGGGTGTCCTCCGCCACACAGACGGCGTAGGTGAAGCCCTCCTGGTGGTCCACCGCGATCAGCCGGTCGGCGAACAGCCAGCAGGCGTCCGGCGTCTTGGCCCGGTGGCGGTTGGGTGAGCCGCAGTCGGCCTTCATCTCGTAGCCGAAGTAGCCGACGTAGCCGCCGGTGAAGTCGAAGGGCAGCCCCGTGGCATCCACGTGTCGACTGGTCAGCTGCCGCTTGAGGTAGTCGAAGACGCTCGCCCGGACCTGGCGCGGGGGCCGTCCGGCCCGCTCGATCTCGCAGCGGCCGGTATCGACGTCGTACCGCACGAACTCGGCGAGCGGGCCGCTGTCGTCACCCAGGAAGGAGAAGCGGGACCGCCCCTCCTCGACCAGGGCGCTGTCCAGCCAGAACGCGCGCGGAGAGGTGGCGTACATCCGGGTGAACGCGGCCTCCGCGTCGACCGTTCCGGCGATCCGGCGGGTGTGCAGCCGGTAGGTGGCCGGCCGGCCGGAGCGCCGGGGGCGGGGAACGACCGCGTGGGACGAGCCGGCCGCGGGCCGCGGGACGGCCGGGGAGGCCTCGCCGCGCGGGACGACCGCGTCCGACGGCGGCACCGCGGTGTTCTTCGTACGGGGCTTGCGGGCCCGCTCGGCCGTGAGGTTGCGGAAGTTCACGAGCATGCGGTGGCCGTACTCGGTGAGCACGGACTCCGGGTGGAACTGCACGCCCCACAGCGGCCGGGCGCGGTGCCGCAGCCCCATCAGGACGCCGTCCTCCGCCCAGGCGGTGGCCTCCAGGGTCTCGGGCAGCGGCTCGCGCACGGACAGCGAGTGGTAGCGGACCGCGGTGAAGTTCTGCGGCAGCCCCTGGAAAAGGTCCTGTCCGTCGTGCCGGACCGAGGTCAGATGCCCGTGCCGGGGGTGCGGGGCGGACGCCACCCGGCCCCCCTCCCCGAGCGCGATCCCCTGGTGGCCCAGGCAGACGCCGAGGACGGGAAGGGAGGACTCGGCGAGCACCCGGGCGCTGATGCCGAAGTCGCGGGACTCACCCGGGTGTCCGGGACCCGGCGACACCACCACGTTGTCGAATTCCGCAAGATCCGGAACACCGTCGACGGGGGCGTCATTGCGGATCACCAGCGGCTCCTCGCCGTTGACCTCGGCGATCAGCTGGAACAGGTTGTACGTGTACGAGTCGTAATTGTCGATGAGCAGGGTCTTCATCCGCCCACCTTCCTTTGATCGTTCTCGGGCCTACGCGGTGCGTCGTTTGTGTCGTCCGCGGAGCGCCTGGAGCGGTGGATACAGCCACTTCCGGAAGAAACGCTGAAGGCGCGGCATGAGAATCCAGGTGACAAGGGCTGTTACGCTCAGGCACAACAGCAGCGTGCGGATGAGCGCATTCAGGCTGTCGAGATAGGGGAGCACGGTCACATTGAACAGGAGCACCGGCGGGAACACCGCGCTCATATTCACGAACCACAGCTTCCATTTCGACGGCGGGGCCGGCGTGGCCGGGGTGGGGGTCTGCGCCTCGAACCATGCCTTGGAACCCCGTACCCGTCGGCGCCCCGTCTCCTGGGCGAGCTGTGCCGCCCGGGTGTCCAGTTGTGCCCGAGTGCTCGAGTTCTCCCAGGCCAGGGCCGCGCCCTCGCTGGCGAAGCGATAGACCACATGCCACTCCGCCTCTCCGTCGACAAGGACGCCACCCCCGAGAAACCCCGGCTGCTGAGCGCTCGCGCCCAGCAGCGCCCACCCCCAGGAATGAAAGTCGGCCTCACGGCCCGGCACCACGTGAAAGGCCACGGTGACGGTGACGGGATTACTGGTCACGCCGACGAGTACGGGAAAGGAAGTCCCCGCGTTCAAAGATTCGACGAAGATTTTTCGACTGTCCGGAACGTATCTCTTTGTTGCCCTTTCGGGAGCCTTGCCGCCTCCTGTCGAAGGCTACCAACGGTAAGTATTACGTAACCCTTACGGGATTCCTTCAAGCGCTTGCCGACCGATCTGTAAATGACTGAAGATTGCCGCCCCGTACGTCCGGAAAAGCGAAGGAGAACCATGTCCCGATACGACTGGAGCATGTCCCACGAGGAAATCGACCGGGCCCGTGCCGCGATCGAACCCATGCGTAAGGAGGTCACCGCTCATCCGATTTACCAGCGGATCAGCAGCCGCGCGCACATGGCGACGTTCATGGAGCACCATGTGTTCGCGGTGTGGGACTTCATGTCACTTCTCAAGTCCCTGCAGCGGGACCTGACGTGCGTGGACGTCCCCTGGGTGCCGCGCGGCTCCGAGGTGAGCCGACGGCTGATCAACGACATCGTGCTGGTCGAGGAGAGCGACGAGCTGAACGGCGGCTTCACCAGCCACTTCGAGCTGTACCGCGCGGGCATGACGGAGGCGGACGCCGAGACGACCCGGATCGACACGTTCCTGGCACTGCTCGCGGAGGGCCACGACGTGCCGGCGGCGCTGCACGCCGCCCAGGTTCCCGCTCCCGCGGCCGAGTTCGTGCGCACGACCTTCGGCATCATCGCCGACCGACCCCTGCACTGCCGGGCCGCCGCCTTCGCCTTCTCCCGGGAGGATCTCATCCCGGACATGTTCGACCAGGTGATCAAGGAGGAGGGCACCGACCGGTTCCCGCTCTTCTGCGACTACCTGGCCCGCCACATCGAGGTCGACGGCGAGGAGCACACCCCGATGGCCATGCAGATGGTGGCCGACCTCTGCGGTACGGACGACACGCGCTGGCAGGAGGCCGTGCAGACGGCGACCCTCGCCCTGGAAGCCAGGGCCCGGCTGTGGGACGGCATCACACAGGCCATGACCTGACGGGAAGGCCCCCCGAGCCGTAGCACTCCCCCCGATCTCCAGGCTGTCCGCGGGACAACAACCGGAACACCGGCGACACACCGGAACACCGGCGACACACAGGAACACCAGCGACACACAGGAACACCGGGGACACCGGGAACGTCGGAAATCATCGGGGGAGACACGCATGGCGGAAACGCGACGCAGACTGCGCTCGAGCACGGTCGTACTCGGCGGCATGGGCGTCATAGCCGCGGCCCTCACCTCCTGCGGCTCGGAACCCGACCGCCGCTGCGTCGACCGCGACAGTTACACCTACGAGGGCTACAAGGTCGTCGCCGACAAGAACTGCAAGTCCGGCTCCACCACCTCGGGCTCCGCCTACAGCAAGGGCCGCAAGAAGTCCGGCGGCAGTACCGACGCGGCCTGGTACTACGACGCCGACGTCGACGGCGGCCATGCCGACCGCGGCACCTTCAGCCGCAGCGAGGCCGTGGACCGCGGCGGCTTCGGCTGCTCGGGCTCCGGCAGCAGCGGCGGCTGAGCCGAAGGAACCGCCCCGCATGGGCGCCCAGGCCCCCGGCCTCGGCTGGCCGGACGAACTCGTCGACCTCCTCGCCGCCCACCACCGCGTGATCCGCTACGACCACCGCGACACCGGCCGCTCCACCTGGGCCTTCGACGAGCGGCCCTACCCGCTCACCGCCCTCGCGGACGACGCCGTCGCGGTCCTGGACGCCCTCGGTGTCGCCCGCGCCCACGTCATCGGCATGTCACTGGGCGGCATGCTCACCCAACTCCTCATCGCCGACCACCCCGACCGCCTGCTCACCGCCACCCTGATCGGCACCGGCGCCCTCAGCACCACCCCCTACGTCCACCCCGACGGCACCCGCACCCCACCCGAGGAACTCCCCGGCGTCGACCCCCGCATCATCGAGCCGTGGTCGCGCCCGCCGACGGACGAGGACCTGGAGTCGGAAGCCGAGGCCCTGGAGGCCGAACTGGACCGGCGGACCGAACACTGGCGCCTCCTCTCCGGCGACCGGCTCCCCTTCGACGCCGACCACATCCGCGCCCAAGAGCGGCGGATCATCGAGCACACCGGCCACCACACACCCGGCACCGCGCACACCCGGCACCGCGCACACCCGGCACCGCGCACGCCCGCGCCGACGTCTCCGCCATGGACCGCACCGAGCAACTCGCCCGCACCACGATCCCCAGCCTCGTCATCTCCGCCCCGGCCGAGCCCGTCTACCCCCTCCCGCACCCCCAGCACCTGGCCCAGGTGATCCAGGGCGCCCGCCTGGTCGAGATCCCGGGAATGGGCCACGCTCTCCCACCGGAGGTCCACAAGCCGCTGGCCACCGCGATCCTCGACCACACCGCCACGCCCTGAAGCCCAGGCGGCCGTCTCAGACCCCGAGCACACCCCGCAACTGCGCCAGCCCCCAGTCCAGGTCCTCCTTCCCGATCACCAGCGGCGGCGCGATCCGGATCGTCGCGCCATGGGTGTCCTTCACCAGCACACCCCGGTCCATCAGCTTCTCGGACACCTCCCGCCCCGTCCCGTAACGCGGGGCGATGTCCACCCCCGCCCACAGCCCGCGTCCCCGCACCGCCGTCACCCGGCCCGTGCCGGTCAGACCGGTCAGCTCCCGGTGCAGATGCGCGCCCAGCTCCGCCGCCCGCGCCTGGAACTCGCCCGTCCGCAGCATCGCGATCACCTCCAGCGCCACCGCACAGGCCAGCGGATTCCCGCCGAACGTCGACCCGTGCTCCCCGGGCCGGAACACCCCGAGCACCTCCGCCGACGACACCACCGCCGACACCGGCACCACCCCACCCCCGAGGGCCTTCCCGAGCACGTACATGTCCGGCACGACCCCTTCGTGCTCGCACGCGAACGTCCGCCCCGTCCGCCCCAGCCCCGACTGGATCTCGTCCGCGACGAACAGCACGTTCCGCTCCCGCGCCAGCTCCCGCACCGCCGGCAGATAACCCGCCGGCGGCACCAGCACCCCCGCCTCGCCCTGGATCGGCTCCAGCAGCACGGCGACCGTGTTCTCCGTCAGCGCCGAACGCATCGCCGTCAGATCCCCGTACGGCACGATCTCGAAGCCCGGCGTGTACGGCCCGAAGTCCGCCCGCGCCTCCGGGTCGGTGGAGAAGCTGATGATCGTCGTCGTACGGCCGTGGAAGTTGTTCCCCGCGACCACGATCTTCGCCCTCTCGGCCGGCACGCCCTTGACCCGGTACCCCCACTTCCGGGCCGTCTTCACCGCCGTCTCCACCGCCTCCGAGCCGGTGTTCATCGGCAGCACCGTCTCCATGCCGCACAGCTCCGCCAACTGCTCGCAGAACGCCCCGAACTTGACGTGATGGAACGCCCGCGACGTCAACGTCACCCGCTCCAGCTGCGCCTTCGCCGCCTCGATGATCCGCCGGTTGCAGTGCCCGAAGTTGAGCGCCGAGTACCCGGCCAGCAGATCCAGATAGCGGCGCCCTTCCACATCCGTCATCCAGGCGCCGTCGGCGCTGGCGACGACCACGGGCAGCGGGTGATAGGTGTGCGCGCTGTGCGCGTCGGCCGCGGCGATCAGTGTCTCCGTAGCAGTCACGAGATCTCCTAGAGGTGACGGTGGCCTCCTTCCTATCGTCGCTCGCATGGTGGACGCGGGAGCCCTGCGCTCCGACTCGCCCGGTAGGCTGATCGACGGGCCGTGACTGGCGCGCTGGGATGGACCAACCATCGGGGAGCGGCCCCTGGACCCTGTCCAGACCGAGTGCCGTGCGCCTGGGCCGTACCGTGAACGCTGCACACGACGTCCGGAGGTCCCCATGTCCGCCGAGCCCCTTTCCCCCGAGTCCACCGCCTTCCGTGCCGCCCTCGACGTGATCCGTGCCGTCGAGCCGCGCGTGGCCGACGCCATCGGCCAGGAGGTCGCCGACCAGCGCGAGATGCTCAAGCTGATCGCCTCCGAGAACTACGCCTCCCCGGCCACCCTCCTCGCGATGGGCAACTGGTTCAGCGACAAGTACGCCGAGGGCACCATCGGCCGCCGCTTCTACGCCGGCTGCCGCAACGTCGACACCGTCGAGTCCCTCGCCGCCGAACACGCCAAGGAGCTCTTCGGCGCCCGCCACGCCTACGTTCAGCCGCATTCCGGCATCGACGCCAACCTCGTCGCCTTCTGGTCCGTCCTCGCCGCCCGCGTCGAGGCCCCCGCCCTGGAGAAGGCCGGCGTCCGCCAGGTCAACGACCTCTCCGAGGCCGACTGGGCCGAACTCCGCCAGGCCTTCGGCAACCAGCGCATGCTCGGCATGTCCCTGGACGCCGGCGGCCACCTCACCCACGGCTTCCGTCCGAACATCTCCGGCAAGATGTTCGACCAGCGCTCCTACGGCACCGACCCCGCCACGGGCCTGATCGACTACGACGCGCTGCGCGTGTCGGCCCGCGAGTTCAAGCCGCTCATCATCGTCGCCGGCTATTCCGCCTACCCCCGTCTCGTGAACTTCCGCATCATGCGCGAGATCGCCGACGAGGTCGGCGCCACGCTCATGGTCGACATGGCGCACTTCGCCGGTCTCGTCGCCGGCAAGGTCCTCACCGGCGACTTCGACCCGGTCCCGCACGCCCAGATCGTCACCACCACCACCCACAAGTCGCTGCGCGGTCCGCGCGGCGGCATGGTCCTGTGCGACGACTCCCTCAAGGACCAGGTCGACCGCGGCTGCCCGATGGTGCTCGGCGGCCCGCTCCCGCACGTCATGGCCGCCAAGGCCGTCGCCCTCGCGGAGGCCCGTCAGCCCTCCTTCCAGGACTACGCGCAGCGCATCGTCGACAACTCCCGCGCCCTCGCCGACGGCCTGATGCGCCGCGGCGCCACCCTCGTCACCGGCGGCACGGACAACCACCTCAACCTGATCGACGTCGCCTCCTCCTACGGCCTCACCGGCCGCCAGGCCGAGGCCGCCCTCCTCGACTCGGGCATCGTCACCAACCGCAACGCCATCCCCGCCGACCCCAACGGCGCCTGGTACACCTCCGGCATCCGCATCGGCACCCCCGCCCTGACCACCCGTGGCCTGGGCACCGGCGAGATGGACGAGGTCGCCGCCCTCATCGACCGTGTCCTCACCACCACGGAGCCCGGCACCACCAGCAAGGGTGCCCCGTCCAAGGCCCAGCACGTCCTGGACCCGAAGATCGCGGACGAGATCTCCCGCCGCGCCACCGACCTGGTCTCGGGCTTCCCGCTGTACCCGGAGATCGACCTGGGCTGAACCCCACGACCGACGAGGCTCGTGGACGCCCTTCGCCGACGCCCTTCGCCGAGGTCCCTCGATCGAGGGACCTCGGCGAAGGGCTCGCGACCGATGGCTCTCGGCCGAAGCTCTCCGAGGGCCTACAAGGGTGGCTTCTGATCGTTCGCCCTGGCTCGGCGGCGATGGCTACCAGCTTGGGCTCTCGGCGCCGCCACCAACGCCCCCGTCAGCGCCGTCAGTTCACGGCTCCTGTTTCTTTTCCTCAGCCGACACCTTCGCATCCGAACCCCCAAGCCGAACGACGCCCCGGCGCGACTATTCGGAGAAACTCGAGGACGACTTCGCGGACGGCTTCTCGGAGAACACCTCGGACGGCACCCCAAGCGACTTCGCGATCTCCACCGCCCGCTCCTTCGACGCCACCCCCTCCAGCCGCAGCGTCACGTCCTCACCGCCGGAACCATGCGTCCACAGCAGCGTCGGCCCCGCCGTCCGCTCCTCGCGGGTGTAGCGCTCGCCGTCCGGGGCCACCAGCCAAAGGCTCAGCAGATGCGGACGCGGAAACCAGAGCGCCGGGTCCGGCACGCCGCCCCCGGTGGCATCCGGGCCCAGCGAGATCCACTCCGGCGGCTCGCGCACCGCCTTGGCGAAGCCCACGTCCAGGCTCGCCCGGAGCTCGTCCAGCCGGATCGTGCGCCCGCCCTCACGCCAGCACAGGCTCACCAGGAACCGCCCCTGCGGCTCCGCGCTCACCGCGACCGCCCCCGGCATACCGAGCGCCTCCGGCACCAGCGGCTCGAAGCCGGCGCGCCGCTCGGCCTTGCCGAGCGACACCGACCGGCCGCAGTCGGGCACCTCGGCGCCGGGCGAGGGAACCGCCGACGGGTCGTAGCGCACCTCGGCCCCGCCGAAGTCGAACCAGTCGAAGACCGCCGCCCGCACCGGAGGAGTGAGCACGAGCACCGTCAGCAGACCGCACAGCCCCGCGGTCAGTGAGCGCCACCGCTTCCGCGTCCAGCGCCGTACCACCCGCAGCCGCTCACGGATCCCCGGCGGCTCGGCGACCGGGAGTGTTACCTGCTCGGCGAGTATCTGCCCCAGCACCCGCTCGACCATCGTCTCGGCCCCGTCCGCCGCGCCGGGCGCGTCCAGCGAGCGACCGAGCGCCCGCAGCTCCTCGGGCAGGCGGGAGGCTCCGTCGCGCCGACGCCCTGCGCTCCCGTCACCGCCGTACGGCTGCTCACTCATACTCCTCACCTCCTTCCCGAGGCTGGAAATCCGGCAGCAACCGTCCCAGCTTCCGCAGCGCGCGATTCAGCCGGGACTTCACCGTGCCCCGCGGCCAGCCCAGTGCCTGGGCCGTCTCCGCCTCGTCCAGTTCCAGGAGGTAGCGGTAGGTGACGACCAGGCGATGCTCCTCGCTGAGCTTCTTCAGGGCGGACTGCAGCGCGATCCGGCGCTCTATGTTCAGTGCCGCGACCGCCGGGTCCGCCGCATCCGGTATCAGCGGCTCCGCCTCCGCGAACGCCGCCTCACGCCCGGCGAGCGTGCGCTGGCGTGCCGCCGTACGCACTGTGTTCCTCGTCTCATTGGCGACGATCGACATCAGCCACGGCTTGAACGCCGCGCCGTCCTGGAACCGGCCCAGCGCGCAGTACGCCTTGACGAACGCCTGCTGCACCACGTCCTCCGCGTCCGCACCCGCCCCGAGCGCCGCGGCCGCCCTGAGGGCGATGCCCGTATGGGCCCGCACCAGCTCCGCGTACGCCTCCGGCTCTCCGGCGCGTACGCGTGCGATCACCGCGGCCTCATCGACGATGCGGCCCCCCTCCCGCGTCCTCACACTCTTGTTACACCGCCGGAGACGGATCGGTTCCCATCTGTTTCCGACCAGTTCCGGACCGGTCCCCGAGACCTGAGAGAATGGTGAGCATGGCCTCTGACCGACCCCGCGTGCTCTCCGGAATCCAGCCCACCGCAGGCTCGTTCCACCTCGGCAACTACCTCGGCGCCGTCCGTCAGTGGGTGGCCCTGCAGGAGACCCACGACGCGTTCTACATGGTCGTCGACCTGCACGCGATCACGGTCCCGCAGGACCCCGCGGAGCTGCGCTCCAACACCCGCCTGGCCGCCGCCCAGCTCCTCGCGGCCGGCCTCGACCCGGAGCGCTGCACGCTCTTCGTCCAGAGCCACGTCCCCGAGCACGCCCAGCTCGCCTGGGTCATGAACTGCCTCACCGGCTTCGGCGAGGCGTCCCGCATGACCCAGTTCAAGGACAAGTCCGCAAAGCAGGGCGCGGACCGGGCCTCCGTCGGCCTGTTCACGTACCCGGTCCTCCAGGTCGCGGACATCCTGCTCTACCAGGCCAACGAGGTCCCGGTCGGCGAGGACCAGCGCCAGCACATCGAGCTGACGCGTGACCTCGCCGAGCGCTTCAACGGCCGCTTCGGCCAGACCTTCACCGTCCCGAAGCCGTACATCCTCAGGGAGACGGCGAAGATCTACGACCTGCAGGACCCGTCGATCAAGATGAGCAAGTCGGCGTCCACGCCGAAGGGCCTCATCAACCTCCTCGACGAGCCCAAGGCCACCGCCAAGAAGGTCAAGAGCGCGGTCACCGACACCGACACGGTCGTCCGCTACGACGCTGAGAACAAGCCGGGTGTCAGCAACCTGCTCACCATCTACTCGACCCTTACGGGTACGGGTGTCGCGGAACTGGAGCAGAAGTACGAGGGCAAGGGCTACGGTGCGCTCAAGACGGACCTCGCCGAGGTCATGGTCGAGTTCGTGACGCCGTTCCGGGAGCGCACCCAGCAGTATCTGGACGACCCGGAGACGCTGGACTCGATCCTGGCCAAAGGCGCGGAGAAGGCGCGTGCCGTCGCCGCGGAGACGCTCTCCCAGGCGTACGACAGGGTGGGCTTCCTGCCCGCCAAGCACTGAGTACGCACCACGGCACACAGCCGGCCCGGAGCCGTACCACCGCACAGCGCTGCACATCACTACGGTTGCGCCTGCCCGGAACACAACTGTGGCCGTAGAGTCGATAGCCGAGTGGCCGCACCAGCGGCCACTCCTGCTCACCAACGCTCACCGAAGAGCGAACCGACCGAACCGACCGAGCGAACCAACAGAACGACAGGAGACGACGTGGGGACCGTAACGATCGGCGTGTCGATCGCGGTCCCGGAGCCTCACGGCAGCCTGCTCCAGGAGCGGCGCGCGGGCTTCGGCGACGCCGCTGCGCACGGCATCCCCACCCATGTCACGCTGTTGCCGCCGACGGAGGTCGAGGCCGCGCTGCTGCCCGCGATCGAGGCGCACCTCGTCGAGGTGGCGGCCGCCGGACGCCCGTTCCCGATGCGGCTGGCCGGCACCGGCACCTTCCGGCCCCTGTCGCCGGTCGTCTTCGTCCAGGTCGTCGAGGGCGCCGAGTCCTGCACCTGGCTGCAGAAGCAGGTCCGCGACGCCTCCGGGCCGGTGGCCCGCGAACTGCAGTTCCCCTACCACCCGCACGTCACCGTCGCGCACGGCATCGACGACGAGTCGATGGACCGCGCCTTCGAGGCCCTCGCCGACTACGCGGCCGAATGGCCCTGCACCGGCTTCGCCCTCTACGAACAGGGCGCCGACGGCGTGTGGCGCAAGCTCCGGGAGTTCACCTTCGGGGGCGCAGTGGTGCCGCCGCAGGCGGGGCATGTGGAGCGCGGATCCCTGCCGACCGCATAACACCAGGTTCTGTCCGGCGGATCATGTGAACAACAGGCTGCGGCGATGGACCGAGTAGCAAGAAGGGCAGCACCACCTACACCACCCTCAAGACCATCGCCAGCGTCAGCAACGGCACGCTGACGACCACCACCAAGGCTGCGACCGATGGCTATTTCCGCTTCCTCTTCACCGCCACCACCGGCCCGGCCACGGCAGTAGGCGACTTCGTCGACGTCACGTGATGGTGATGCGCCGGCCAGAACCTGACGAAGCACTACTGGACCGGCAGCCGCCGGAACACCCCCCGAGGCACATGCCGCAGCGCCGACATCACCACTCGGAGTACCCCGGGCACCCACACCGTCTCCGAGCGGCGGCGCAGGCCCAGTTCGATCGCCGTCGCGACCGCTTCCGGGGTCGTCGCGAGTGGTGCCTCCGGCAGGCCGGTGGTCATCTTCGAGCGTACGAATCCGGGGCGTACGACCATGACGTGGACGCCGGTGCCGTGCAGGGCGTCGCCGAGGCCCTGGGCGAAGGTGTCCAGGCCGGCCTTGCTGGAGCCGTAGATGAAGTTGGCGCGGCGGGCGCGTTCGCCGGCGACCGAGGAGAGGACGACCAGGGAGCCGTGGCCCTGGGTCTGCAACGCGCGCGCGGCGATCAGACCCGCCGACACGGCGCCCGTGTAGTTGGTCTGCGCGACGCGTACGGCCGCCACCGGATCGCGTTCGTCGTGCGCCTGGTCGCCGAGGATGCCGAAGGCGAGCAGCACCATGTCGACGTCGCCCTCCGCGAAGACCTTGCCGAGCACCGTCTCGTGGGACTCGGGGTCGAGCGCGTCGAAGGCGACGGTCTGCACGTCGGCCCCCAGGGCGCGCAGGTCGGCCGCGGACCGTTCCAGGGTGGGGGAGGGGCGGCCCGCCAGCCACACCGTGCGGGTGCGGCGGGCGATCAGGCGGCGGGCGGTGGCCAGCGCGATCTCGGACGTACCGCCGAGGACGAGCAGGGACTGGGGGATACCGAAGGCGTCCTTCACTACAGCTCCTAGAGATTGCCTGGAGGCCTCGAAGGCCTAGAGGGTGAGGCGGCGGGACAGGTCCGACCTGAACACCCCGCGCGGGTCCAGCTCCGCGCGCAGCGCGCGGAAGTCGTCCAGGCGCGGGTACATGGCCGCCAGCAGCTCGGGGCGCAGCCTGGAGTCCTTGGCGAGGTACACGCGCCCCCCGGCGGCCGCCACCTCCTCGTCCAGTACGTCGAGGAAGGCGCCGAGACCGGGGAGGTTCGCCGGGATGTCCAGGGCCAGCGTCCAGCCGGGGACGGGGAAGGACAGCCAGCCCGGGTCGGCGTCCCCGAAGCGTTTGAGGACGGCCAGGAAGGACGGGCAGCGGTGCTCGGAGATGCGCCGCACGATCCGGCGCAGGGCGTCCTCCTGGCCGTGTCCGACGACGAACTGGTACTGGACGAAGCCGCCGCGGCCGTAGACGCGGTTCCAGTGGGGGACGCCGTCGAGGGGGTGGAAGAAGGCGGAGAGCTTCTGGAGTTCACCGGTACGCGCGCGTGGTGCCTTGCGGTACCAGAGTTCGTTGAACCAGCCCACGGTACGGCGGCTCAGCAGTCCCTCCGGGAGGAAGGCGGGCGCCGGCGGGAGCTGGGAGGGGCGGAAGGCGAGCGGGGTCCTACGCGCGCGCGTGCCGTCCCGCAGCGACTCCAGCGGCGCGTGGTCGCCGCGGGTCAGGACGGCGCGCCCCGTCGCCGCGCCGCGCGCCAGCAGGTCGATCCAGGCGACCGAGTAGCGGTAGTGGTCGTCGGTTGCGGTCAGGCGGGCCATCAGGTCGTCGAGGTCACGCGCGCGTTCCGTGTCGACGGACATGAGCGAGGTCTCGACCGGCTGGAGCTGGACGGTCGCCGTGAGGATCACGCCGGTCAGGCCCATGCCGCCCGTCGTCGCGTCGAACAGGGGCGTGCCGCGGCCGGCCGTGCGGATCTCGCCGTCGGCGGTGAGCAGTTCGAGCGAGAGGACGTGGCGGGAGAAGGAGCCGGAGACGTGGTGGTTCTTGCCGTGGATGTCGGCGCCGATCGCCCCGCCGACCGTGACGTAGCGGGTGCCGGGCGTCACCGGCACGAACCAGCCCAGCGGCAGCAGCACTTCCATCAGCCGGTGCAGGGAGACGCCCGCGTCGCACAGCACGGTGCCGCCGTCGGCGTCGATGGCGTGGATGCGGTCGAGGCCCGTCATGTCGAACACCGTGCCGCCCGCGTTCTGCGCCGCGTCCCCGTACGCCCGCCCCAGGCCCCTGGGGATGCCGCCGCGGGCCCCGCAGTCCCGGACGGCGGCCGCGGCCTCCTCGTAGGTCCGTGGGCGGATCAGACGGGCGGTGGTGGGAGCGGTGCGGCCCCATCCTGTGACGGAAACGGTGTCGGCAGGCATGTCGGCGACCGTATCGCCCGTGTATAGGCGATTAGTTACGTAACATCCTCACACTCCCCGAAATGGGTGATTAGTGGGATGTCGCTCAATATTGCCGGAGTTCCGGCGGTGTCGACGTGAACAGTGAGTCCACATGGACCACCTCGACGACATGGATCATCGAAGCCGCCGGGGCGTGGACCGCGGCCTCCGCGGAGCGGATCAGCGCATCCTCTCGGCGCTCCACGCGCGCGGACGCGGTCCGCGCGTCGCCGCCGCCGCGCGTGCCCTGTCCTGGGCCGGCGAGCACGGGGCGCTGTGGCTGGCGGTGGGGCTCACGGGGGCCGCCGTGGACGGCGCGCGGCGCGGCGCTTGGTTGCGCGGCACGGCGCTCACCGCGGGCGCGCACCTTGTCAGCATGGGCGTGAAAAGGGTGGTGCGCCGTCCGCGTCCGGCGCACGTCGAGCCCCGCGTGTCCACTGCGGGCCGGCACTCCTTCCCGAGCTCGCACGCGACCTCCGCCGCGGCCGCCGCTGTCGCCTACGGCACGCTCGGGGCGTACGCGATCCCGCCGCTCGCCGCCGCGATGTGCATGTCCCGCCTGGTCGTCGGCGTGCACTACCCCTCCGACGTGGCGGCGGGCGCGGCCCTGGGGGCGCTCACGGCGCGCATCGGGTCGCGCTGGATGAGAAGGGGCGCGCATGACTGAGGCAGCGCCCCTCACCGGCGCCGCGCGCACCCGGGAGGCGGCGCTTGACGAGCAGCGCACGCCCCTGCAGCACGCCGCGCCCCCACCCCGCAAAGGCGGCCTCTTCAGGGGCCTGCTCAGGACTGCGCGCCCCAAGCAGTGGGTCAAGAACGTCCTCGTCGTCGCCGCCCCGGCCGCCGCCGGCCGGCTCTTCTCGGCGCACGTGCTCACCCAACTCGCGCTCGTCTTCGTGCTCTTCACCGCCTGTGCCGCCGCCGTCTATCTGATCAACGACGCCCGCGACGCCGACGCCGACCGCGCGCACCCCACCAAGCACCACCGCCCGGTCGCCACCGGACAGGTCCCCGTACCCGTCGCCTACGGCGTCGGCGGCGTCCTCGCCGTCCTCGCGCCCGCCGCCGCGGCCTGGCTGACCTCGCCGTTCGTCGCGGCCCTGCTGACCGCGTACCTCGGCATGCAACTGGCGTACTGCGTCAGCCTCAAGCACGTCCTCGTCGTCGACCTCGTCGTCGTCACGACCGGGTTCCTGATGCGGGCGATGATCGGCGGGCTCGCGCTCGGCATCCCGCTGTCGCGCTGGTTCCTGATCACGACCGGGTTCGGGGCGCTGTTCATGGTGTCGGCCAAGCGCTACTCCGAGGCCGTGCAGATGGCCGGGAAAGCGGGCGCCACACGCGCGTTGCTCACCGAGTACACCACCGGCTATCTGCGCTTCGTCTGGCAGCTGGCGGCCGGAGTCGCCGTGCTCGGCTACTGCCTGTGGGCGCTGGAGGAGGGCGGCGTGCCGAACACCAGCGTGCTGCCCTGGCGGCAGCTGTCCATGGTCGCCTTCATCCTCGCCGTCCTGCGGTACGCCGTCTTCGCCGACCGCGGCACCGCCGGCGAACCCGAGGACGTCGTCCTGCGCGACCGCGCGCTCGCCTTCATCGGCGTCGTGTGGATCGCGATGTACGGCCTGGCAGTGGCCAATTGGTGAGCACGCGCGCGTGGGCCGGCCGGCGTGAGTTGCTGGGCTTCGCGTCTGTCGGGTTCCTCGCCTACGCCGTCGACCTCTCCCTCTTCACCTGCCTGCGCGGCCCGGCCGCCCTCGACCCCCTCACCGCCAAGGTGCTCTCCTTCGTCGCGGGCTGTTCGGTGGCGTACGCGGGCAACGCGCTCGGCACCTACCGGCACAGCCGGCCGAAGGGCCTGCGCCCCTGCGCCGTGTTCTTCGCGGTCAACGCCGCCGGGGCCGCCGTACAGCTCCTGTGCCTCGTCGTGAGTCACTACGGCCTCGGCCTCACCTCGCAGCGCGCGGACACCGTCTCCGGGGCCGGGATCGGCATGGTGCTGGCGACTGTTCTGCGGTTCTGGGGCACTCGGACATGGGTCTTCCGTACGGAGGGCAGGGTTGGATCATGGACTGGCTGAAAGAACTCCCCGTCGTGGGGCCACTGTTCACCCGGCTGGCGACCACGCACGCGTGGCGGTCGTTCGAGCGCATGGACCGGGTGAAGTGGACGCGGCTCGCCGCCGCGATGACGTTCACCAGTTTCGTCGCGCTGTTCCCGATGCTCGCCGTGGCCGCCGCGATCGCCGCCGCGACGCTCAGCAAGGAGCAGCAGGACAAGCTGGAGGACAAGATCGCCGAGCAGGTGCCCGGCATCTCCGACCAGCTGAACATCGGCGGCCTGGTGGAGAACGCCGGCACCGTGGGCCTCATCGCCGGCGCCCTGCTGCTGTTCACCGGCATAGGCTGGGTCGGCTCCGTGCGCGAGTGCCTGCGCGCGGTGTGGGAGCTGCCCGACGACGAGGAGAACCCCGTCCTGCGCAAGGCCAAGGACGCGGGCGTCCTGGTCGGCCTGGGCGGCGCCGTCCTCGTCACGCTCGCGGCCTCCACCGTGGCCTCCGCGATGGTCGGCTGGATCACCGAGCGGATCGGCATCGACGAGGGCGGCTGGGGCGGGGTCCTGCTGCGGATCGTCGCGTTCGCCGTCGCCGTCGCGGCCGACTTCCTGCTGCTCCTGTACGTCCTCACCCTGCTGCCCGGCGTCGAACCGCCGCGCCGCCGTCTGATGGTGGCCGCGCTGATCGGCGCGATCGGCTTCGAACTGCTGAAGGTGCTGCTCAGCGGCTATATGCAGGGGGTGGCCGGGAAGAGCATGTACGGCGCGTTCGGGGTGCCCGTCGCCCTGCTGCTGTGGATCAACTTCACCATGAAGCTGGTCGTGTTCTGCGCCGCCTGGACGGCGACGGAGAGCAAGGAGGACGCCCCCGACGCCCCCGACGCCCCCGACACCCCAGGCACCCCAGGCACCCCAGGCACCTCCGGCGTCAGCGGCGACGGCGCACCAGGTCGGGCAGCGGCCACCGGCGGTTGACCAGGAACGCGCCCGCCGCGAGCAGCACCAGCACCCCGCCGGTGATCGCGAGCGCGATCCCCATGCCGCCCGAACCCCTCGCGACCGAGGCGCTCGCCGCGGGCTTCCCGGACGCCACGCCGTCCCCGGAGCCCCCGGCCTCGCCGGAGTCGTTCGCACCCGGCTGGGCGCTGGCCTGGGCGCTCTTCGGCGGCACCAGCTCACCCACCGGCTGCACCTTGCCGGCCGCCTTGAAACCCCAGTCGAAGAGCTTGGCGGTCTCCTTGTAGACCTCGTTGTGCTCGTCCTTCTCCGGGTTCATGACCGTGACGAGCAGCACCGTGCCGTCGCGTTCGGCGACCCCGGTGAAGGTCGCGCCGGCGTTCGTCGTGTTGCCGTTCTTGACGCCCGCGATGCCCTGGTAGACGGAGATGCCGGAGTCGCCGCTCAGCAGCCGGTTGGTGTTCTGGATCTCGAAGGACCCGCGGACCGACTTGCCCTTCTTGTTCTTCTTCGTCTCGCCCGGGAACTTCGCGGTGACGGTCGAGCAGTACTCGCGGAAATCCTTCTTCTGCAGCCCGGAACGGGCGATCAGCGTCAGGTCGTACGCCGACGAGACCTGCCCCGCGGCGTCATAGCCGTCCGGGGAGACCGCGTGCGTGTCGAGGGCCTGCAGCTCCTCGGCGTGCTCGTTCATCTCCTCGACGGTCTTGTCCATGCCGCCGTTCATCTTCGACAGCACGTGCACGGCGTCGTTGCCGGAGCGCAGGAACACCCCGAGCCACAGGTCGTGGACGGTGTACGTCTCGCCCTCCTTTATGCCGACCAGGCTGGAGCCGGACCCGACGTCCGCCAGGTCGGAGGGGATGACCTTGTGCTCGGTCGTGGCGGGGAACCGCGGCAGCACGGTGTCGGCGAACAGCATCTTCAGGGTGCTCGCGGGCGCCAGTCGCCAGTGCGAGTTGTGCGCGGCGAGGACCTCGCCGGACTCGGCGTCGGCGACGATCCACGACCGGGCGGAGAGGTCCTTGGGCAGCACCGGGACCCCGCTGGCCAGGTTGACCTGCGTGCCGGGCTGTCCCAGCCGGGCGCCGCCCACGGTCGACATGTTCGCCGGGGGAGTGGCCGAGGGGCTCGTCGACGGGCTGGTGCTCGGCGAGGGGCTCGGGGCCGCGACCGCGGGCGCGGATGCCAGCGCGAGGGACGACAGGACGGCGGAGGTGACCAGCAGGTATCGCCTGGCGGTCTTCTGGGGAGCGGGCACGATCGAGAACGTACAGGGCACACGGCGCGAAGTCCCGTCCACCTCCCCACCCCGGCCACGGAACCGGACACCCGCCGGTGATACTGAACGTATGAAGCTCAGCCGCCCCGTCTCCTGGTTCCTGCTCGCTTTCGGGGTGTGGAGCTGGGTCATCTGGATCACTTTCGTCAAGAACCTCGTCAAGGACGGCAGCGGGCTCGCGTTCGACGACGCGGGTGACCCGACCGCGTACTTCTGGGTGCACCTGCTGCTCGCCGTCGTTTCCTTCGTATTGGGGACGGTCGTCGGGGGCATCGGGTTGCGCGGAGTACGCGCACTGCGTCAGACGTCATGACCGGCCGGCCACAACAACAGGTCACAAGAAAAGGGGAGACACCCGCGTGGTGATCGTCTTCGTGCTCGTCGCGCTTCTCGTACTGGCCGTCCTCGTGACGGCCAACTGGTACGTGTGGCGCCGCCTGTTCCGCGACACCACGCGGGGTCCGGGCTGGATGCGCCGTGCGGGCGGGGTGCTGGTCGCCGGCGGCTGGGCGCTGGCCGTAGGAGCTCTCGTCGCCGAGCGCACCGGCGCGCCCTTCTGGCTCCAGCAGACCCTGGCCTGGCCGGGCTTCCTGTGGTTGGCGCTGTCGATATACCTGCTGCTGGCGCTGGTGGCGGGTGAGGTCGTACGGCCGCTGCTGCGTCGGCTGCTGGAACGGCGGGCCCGTACGGAGACCGCCGTGCGGGAGCCGGAGCCGGAACCGGTACCCGTGGGAGCGCCCCCGGCGACCCCGGACACCCCGCCCGCCGCCGAGGGGCCGTCGAGCCCGCTCACGCTGCCCTCCCGCCGCCTCTTCGTCTCCCGGGTCGTCGGCGGAGCCGCCGCCGTGGCAGCCGCTGGAACCGTCGGCTACGGCACGTACGGCGTCCTGAGCGGCCCGAAGGTGAAGCGGGTCACCGTGCCGCTGGCCAGGCTGCCGCGGGCGGCGCACGGTTACCGGATCGCGGTGGTCAGCGACATCCACCTGGGCCCGGTCCTGGGCCGGGGCTTCGCGCAGAAGGTCGTCGACACGATCAACTCGACGCAGCCCGACCTCGTCGCGGTCGTCGGCGACCTGGTGGACGGCAGCGTCAAGGACCTGGGCCCGGCCGCCGCCCCGCTCGCCCAGCTGAAGGCGCCGGCCTACTTCGTCACCGGCAACCACGAGTACTTCTCCGGCGCCGGGCAGTGGGTCGAGGAGGTACGCCGCCTCGGCCTGATCCCGCTGGAGAACGCCCGCCGGGAACTGCCGTACTTCGACCTGGCCGGCGTCAACGACGTGTCGGGCGAGAGCGAGGGCCAGGGCCCCGACTTCGCCAAGGCGCTCGGCGACCGCGACAAGGCACGCGCGTGCGTGCTGCTCGCCCACCAGCCGGTCCAGATCCACGACGCCGTCGACCACGGCGTCGACCTCCAGCTCTCCGGCCACACTCACGGCGGCCAGCTCTGGCCCGGCCACCTCCTCGCGGCAGCGGCGAACCCGACAGTGGTCGGCCTGGAGCGCTACGGCGACACCCAGCTGTACGTCACCCGTGGCGCGGGCGCCTGGGGCCCGCCCACGCGCGTGGGAGCCCCGTCGGACATCACGGTGATCGAACTCGCGTCACGGCAGGCGTGACGGCACGGCTCGACTTCGGGCGGGGGATCACGGTGGCGAGTGGACAGGGTGACCGCGAGCGGTACGTCGTCACCAGCGAGGACGTCGGCGATGGCCAGTACCTGTCGGACGGCACCGGTGTCTTCCGGTTCTGGCGTCTCAACTGGATCTGACGCGATCTCGCGCCCCTGACCTTCGCCCCTGTGATGCCGGGTAGGCGCCCCGCGCTGCACCATGTGTTGGCAGTGTGCGCGGGGTGAGGAGCAAACGTGTCGAGACGCAACTCCTTCCGGCTGCCCCGGCACCCGGCCTCCGTCGGTCTCGCCCGGAGCCGGGTCCGGGACCATCTGTCCGACTGGGGGCACGGGCCGAAGGACGCGGCGCTGGGGGACGCCGTGCTGCTCGTCTCCGAGCCGGCCACCAACGTCGTACGCCACGGCCCGCTCCTGGAGCGCGAGTTCGAGGTCGCGGTGACCGCCCTCGCCGACGGCTCCTGCCTCATCGAGGTGTCGGACGAGGGGCAGCACGAACCCCGGTCACGGGTGGTGGGGGAGTGGGAGGAGACCGGCCGCGGACTGCATCTCGTGGAGCACATCGCCGCCGCGTGGGGCGTGTGGAGCAGGGGGCGGTACGGGAAGACGGTGTGGGCCCTGATCCTCGCCAACGCCGAACCATGAGCAATCCAGGTGAGTTACGGCCGTGGTGACGCTCCCGCCGGCAGTGTCACCGTCACCGCCAGCCCCTCGCCCGGCGCCGTCCGCACCGCCACCTCGCCGCCGTGGGCCGTCACCACACCCTGCACGATCGCCATCCCCAGACCGCTGCCCGCACCTCCGCCGGCCCGGAAGAACCGGTCGAAGAGGCGCGCCGCGTCCTCCCCGCACAGCCCAGGACCCTTGTCCTCGACACACAGCCGTACGACCCCGTCCGCCCGCTCCACCCCGAGCCGCACCGGCACATCGGCGGGTGTGTGCGTGCGTACGTTGCCCAGCAGGTTGCCCAGCACCTGCCGCAGCCCGGACTCGTCGGCCCGCACCAGCAGGGCGCCGTCGGCGTCGACCGTGAGCGGCCGGCGCGGCTGCTGCACCCGCAGGTCCTCGGCGGCGTCGCGGACCAGGCGGCTCAGATCGACGTTCCGGAAGCGCAGTTCGGGCCGCTGGTCGAGGCGGGCCAGGGTGAGCAGCTCGTCGACGAGCCGGCCCATGCGGTCGACCTCGCCGTTCATCCGGTCCCAGGCGCGCCTGCGCTCGCCCGCGTCGGTGAGCATGCCCTTGTCGTAGAGCTGGAGGTAGCCGCGTATCGCGGACAGCGGGGTGCGCAGCTCGTGCGAGGCGTCGCCGACGAAGCGGCGCAGCTGGGCCGCGCTGTGCTCGCGGGTGCGGTACGCCGACTCGACCTGGTGGAGCATGGAGTTGAGGGCGAGGCGGAGCTGCTCGACCTCCAGGGTGGCCTCGCGGCTGGAGGGGACGCGCCGGGTCAGGTCGCCCTCGGCGATCGCCGACGACGTCTCCACCATGTCCTCCAGCGGCCGCATCCGGCGGCTGACGCTGAGCATCGTCAGGCAGGCGAGCAGCGCCAGCAGCAGCGCGCCGATGGCGAGGTCGGCCTTGACGGCCTTGGCGACGCCCTTGCGGAGGCCGTCGGTGGAGGTGGCGAGCAGGATGTAGGTGCCGTCGGCGAGCCGGGTCGCCGAGGCGCGGTAGTCGGCGTCCTGGACGCGGACGTCGTGCGGTTCGGGGTCGTCGATCAGCGCGCGCGGGTCGTCGACCGCGTCGGCGAAGGCGTGCTGCGCGGCGGTCGGCTCGAAGCCGAGGAGGCCGATGGGCTCGCCCCGGTCGTCGACGGCGGCGAAGAGCGAGTCGGGCCGCGGCTGTTCGTCCGACTGCTCCTGGACGAGCCGGTCCCGTACGAAGCCCAGCATGCTCAGCGAGTCGATCTCCCGCAGGGTGAGCCGCGAACCGCCCAGCGAGTCCCGGGTCTTGGTGAGCTCCGCGTCGATCTGGTCCAGCAGGTAGTACCGCATGCCCATCACGCTGACCGCGGTCGCCGCGACGATGCCGAGCGCGAGCAGCGCCACGTTCGCCAGCGTGAGCTTGCCGCGCAGCGAGTGGATGCCGCGCGGGCAGTGCAGCCCGGAGAACCTCATGCCAGCCCGTATCCGACGCCCCGCCGCGTGGTGATCACCGGCGGTCCCAGGGCGTCCAGTTTGCGCCGCAGATAGCTGATGTAGGTCTCCACGACGGTCGATTCGGGCGGGGCGTGCTCGTACTGCCAGACGTGGCGCAGGAGTTGCTCCTTGGACACGATCCGGCCGCCGTTGCGCACCAGGAAGCGCAGCAGGGCGTACTCGGTGGGGGTGAGCTCGACGGTGCGGCCCGCGCGGTGCACCGAATACGTCGTCTCGTCGAGCTCCAGGTCGCCGTAGCGCAGCGGGGGACGCTGCGGCAGGACGTCGGCCGGGCGGGTGCGGCGCAGGACCGCGGTGATCCGGGCGACGACCTCGTCGATGTTGAACGGCTTGGTGATGTAGTCGTCGCCGAAGCCGAGGGCGCCGACTATCTCGGCCGGGGCGTCGCGCGCGGTGAGGAACACGAGCGCCAGGTCGGGCCGCCGCTCGCGCAGTTCACGCCCCAGCGCCCGCCCGTCGCCGTCCGGGAGCATCACGTCGAGCAGCGCCACGTCGGGCCGGGTGCGCTCGGTGAGCGCCAGGGCCTCGCGGACCGTCGCCGCGATCATCACCTCGAACCGGTGGTAGCGCAGGGCGATGGCGAGGACGTCGGCGATGCTCTCCTCGTCCTCCACGACCAGCACGGTGCCTGGAGCCGTCGTCATGCCCCCAGTATCGGCGCCACCACTGACAGCCGGGCGGGTTCGGTGCCTTGGAGTTCCTTGAGAGTCATGGCCGCGACGTGTCCACGCACGCGTGCCGCGGCCAATTCTGTTGCCCAGGACCTGGGGGACCGACCGACGACCGACTAAGGAGCTGTTGAGCGTGGCGGCATTGGCACGGTGGTGCTATCGGCACCGGCTGGTGGTCCTGTTGCTGTGGGTGGGGGCGCTGTTCGGCCTGGGCGCGGCGGGTTCGTCCGCGGGCACGAGCTACGCGGACGTCTTCTCCCTGCCGAACACGGACTCCAAGAGCGCGTACGACCTGATGCAGAAGGCCTTCCCGGAGCGCGCGGGCGACACCGACACGGTGGTGTGGAAGGTGGACGAGGGATCGGTGCGGGACGAGTCCGTACGGTCCCGGATCGAGCCCGCGCTGAACGAGATCGGCGCGATGAAGGGGGTCGGTGAGGTCGCGAGCCCCTACGGGGACCGGGGCGCGGCGCAGATCAGCGAGGACGGACGGATCGCGTACGCGCAGGTCACCTTCGCCGAGCAGGCGAACGCCGTACCGAAGGACCTGGTCCAGGACGTCGTCGACACCGCGCAGGGCGCCGAACGCGCCGGCCTGGAGGTCGAGCTGGGCGGCCAGGCCATCATGCGCGTCCAGGAGCCGCCGACCGGCACGGCCGAGCTCGTCGGCATCGGGGCGGCCGCGATCGTGCTGTTCCTGGCGTTCGGCTCGCTGTTCGCGATGCTGCTGCCGATCCTGATCGCGGTGTTCGGTGTGGGTACGGGGCTGTTCTCGACGCAGCTGCTCAGCCACGTCACGAACGTGCCCGAACTGGCCTCGCTGCTCTCCACGCTGATCGGCCTCGGCGTCGGCATCGACTACGCCCTGTTCATCGTCACCCGGCACCGGCGCGGCATCCTGCGTGGCGCCGACCCGGAGGAGGCGGCGGTCACCGCTCTCAACACCTCCGGCCGGGCGGTGCTGTTCGCGGGCGGCACCGTGTGCATCGCGCTCGCCGGGATGCTGGTGACGAACCTGCGTTTCCTGGACGGCGTGGTCATCGGCACCTCGCTGACCGTCGTCCTGAGCGTGCTCGCGGCGGTCACGCTGCTGCCGGCGATGCTCGGCATCCTCGGCCACCGGGTGCTCAGCCGTCGCCAGCGCCGCAAGCTCGCCGACGGGGGTACCTCCCGCTCGAGCGAAGCCGAGGGTGGGGGAGGCGCCGGGGGGGACCGCCCGAGCGGGCTCGCGGCCCGCTGGTCGACGTCGGTGGAGCGGCGCCCCCGGTCCGTGGCGCTGCTCGCCCTCGTCGCGATGGCCGTCCTCGCGCTGCCCGTCCTCTCGCTGCGCCTCGGCACCATCGACCAGGGCAACGACGAGGCGTCGACAACCACCAGGAAGGCGTACGACCTGCTCGCCGAGGGCTTCGGCCCCGGCTTCAACGGCCCCCTCCAGGTGGTGGTGAACGGCGACGGGACGGACGCCCTGGTGGCCACCATCCGGGACACCGAGGGCGTCGCCCAGGCCGTCTCGGTACCGCCCGCGAACGGCGTCACGGTCATCCAGGTCGTCCCGACCACCTCACCGCAGGCCGTGGAGACGGACCGCCTCATCGACACCCTGCGCGACGAGGTGATCGTGGACGCGGGTGTGGAGGCGCACGTCGGCGGGGTGACGGCGGTGTCGAAGGACTTCGCGTCGGTCACCGCCGACCGGCTGCCCCTCTTCATCGCCACCATCATCGGCCTGGGCTTCCTGCTGCTGCTGGTCGCCTTCCGCTCCCTGGTGGTGCCGCTGACGGCGGCCCTGATGAACCTGATCGCGGCGGCGGCCTCCTTCGGCGTCCTGGTCGCGATCTTCCAGTGGGGCTGGGGCCTGGACCTGCTCGGCCTCGGCACGGAGGGCCCGATCGCCGCCTTCCTGCCGATCATCATGCTGTCCCTGCTGTTCGGCCTCTCCATGGACTACCAGGTGTTCCTGGTCAGCCGGATGCACGAGGAGTGGGTGCACACGAAGGACAACGCGCGCGCGGTGCGGGTCGGGCTGGCGGAGACCAGCAGGGTCATCAACTCGGCGGCCCTGATCATGGTCTGTGTCTTCCTGGCGTTCGTGCTGAGCGGTGACTACGGGGCGGCGATGGCGGGCGTCGGCCTGGCCGCCGCGGTTGCCCTGGACGCGTTCATCCTGCGTACGGCGCTGGTGCCGGCCGCGATGCATCTGATCGGCAAGGCCAACTGGTGGCTGCCGGCCGGGCTGGAGAAGCGGCTGCCGCATCTGGCGGTGGAGCCGAAGGAGGAGGCCGACCCCCAGGAGACGCCCGCGGCGCCCGCACCGGACGGCCCCGCCTCGGTCGTCCACGGCTTCGTCCGCACCGTCGAGGGCGAACCGGTGGGGGGCGCGGCGGTGACCCTGCTGTCCAAGGGCGGCCGCCAGCTCGACCGCGTGAACTCCCTGGCCGACGGCTCCTACATCCTCTCGGTCCCGGCACCGGGGGCGTATCTGGTGTCGACGACGGCCGCGCCGTACGGCTCGCGCGCGGGCCACGTGGTCGTGGCGGACGGGCCACTGGTGTACGACGTGGAGCTCGCGGAGGGGGAAGTGGACGCCGTCAGCTGAGCGTCCGGGGGCGCCTGCCGTGTGCGGGCGCCCCTCACGTCCTCTTCGCCGGATCCGGCATCGCCTTGGTCATCCCCGGCAGAAAGTCCGTGAACAGCTCGTGCACCTCGAGGACGAGGGACCGCAGCACCCGGAACCGGGCCAGCGAGACGCCACGCGCGGTGAGCCGGGCACCGCGCTCGGCCAGCCGGTAACTGCGCTCACGCCCCTCGGTCCGATCGAAGATCCAGTACAGCACGAGCCCCATCTGGGCCAGCCACATCAACTCGGGCAGGACGTCCCGCAGTTCCGTCGGCACCTTGGTCTTCGCGCCGGCCAGCACCTGGCGGTGGACGCTGATGGCCTCCACGCGCGCGTGCTCCGACTCGGGCGAGAAGGGGCTGAGCGGACTGTCCGGATCGGCGGCGTTCTTGAAGAACTGCACCGCGAACTCGTGGTACGGCCTGGCGATGTCCAGCCACACCCGCAGCACACCCGCCAGCCGCGCCTCCAGATCGGTCTCCCGGGCCAGCACCTCCCGGACCGCCACCTGGTGCTCGGCGGCGATCCGGTCGTAGAAGCCCTGGATCAGGTGCTCCTTGCCCTCGAAGTAGTAGTACGCGTTGCCGACGGAGACCCCGGCCTCCTTGGCGATGGCCCGCATCGTCGTCTTGTCGTAGCCGCGCTCCTGGAACAGTCGCATGGCCGTCTCCAGGATCAGCGCACGGGTCTGCTCGGACTTGCTCGGAGTACCGCCCTCGCCGGGGCCGTCGGTGTTCGCAGGCACGGGAAGAGAGCCTAACCAGTGGCTCGGGCGCCGCTCTCACAGCCCGGCGGGTGAGGGACGCGGAGCCGTCAGCGCCGTGCGAGCTCCGGACGCTTGGAGTAGTCCGTGAACCCGACGACGTTGCCCCACGGATCGGCGACCTCGACGGTCCAGCCGGTGGCGACGGACAAGGGCGCGTCGAGCAGCGCGATCCCCGCCGCGGCCAGGGTCTTCGCGGCCGCCCGCGCGTCCGGTACCTCCAGCCACACGCGCGTGGCGGGCCACGGCGGCGGACGGTGCCCCAGCGCCTCCTCCGCCCGCAGCAGGATCCCGGGCGTCTCACCCCCGACCTTCAGCAACGCGATCCCGGCCTCGTCGAGCCGGAACCCCACCGCGAACCCGGCACGCTCGTAGAATCCGACGGCCTCTTCGAGGTTCCCGACGGGCAACAGCACGTTGTCGAAGCCGAGCAGCTCGTACGACTGGTCATCTGACATGCCATCAGATTAGGTGCGGGGGTGCCGGTTGCCGGGCGGCCGGACCGCGAGGTCACTCATTGGGCCGAGGCGGCGCCGCTTCCGCCGGTACGCTGATTCGCCTTCAGGGCTGCGGCAGCGCAGGGGGCGTGGATGGTTCCGGGGGCGAAGGTCTTCTTCGAAGAGGTGCGGGCGGCTTTTGCCGAGGTCGCGGACGGTCTGGGGCTGGAAGGGCCCGGCGAACGGGAGTCGGGGCTTCCGCTCGCCGTCGCGACGTACACCGGCACCGGCGTGAAGTACGAGGTCGTCCTGGGCCTGTGGGACGGTTACGTGGAGATCCACGCCTGCCGCGAGACGGAATCCACCCTGTACAAGATCGGCGTCGAGAAGCTCGCCGTCGCCGCGGGCGCCGTCGGGAAACGGGGCGGCGTGTCGTTCAGCGCCCGCAGCGTGAAGCGGATGAAGAAGTCCCTGACGGGCCAGCTCCGGTACGTCGAACTGGTGCATCCGCTGATGACCGGCGACGCGGAGTCGGCGGTGGGCCTGATGCGCAGGGCCGGGGCCCGGGAGTGGAGCAGGCGTCCCGCGAAGTGAGGCGGCCGCCCCCCCCGTCACCCTTCCTCCCAACCGTCTCTCGCGACCTGCCGGGCCCCGCCGCCCCGCAGGCCGGGTACCTGCCCTACGAGGGTGACCGCATGCTCGCGGTGATCCTGAGCAAGGCGATGATGCTGGCCGAGGACACGAAGATCACGGACCCGACGATCCTCAGCCGGCTGTAGCCCGCGGCGGCCGTGGGGTCAGCCCTCGCAGCCGCCCACCCTCCTCGTACTCACGGCGATGTCATCCAGGCGTACGTCGTACGACGACGGGGCCGGGTCGGCCTGGTACAGCTGCCAGCCCAGCTTCAGCTTGTCGAAGGTCGGGAAGACGAAGTCGTCCGCGGTGCCGCCGTGGTTCTTCGTGGAGACGGTGAGGCCGGACTGCTCCTCGCCGTCCAGGTACACGGTGACGCGGTTGTCGGTGGCGTCCAGATGGAACTCGACGCACTGCCACTTCCCGGCGGCGGCCGGCGCGGAGGTCTTCCAGGCGGTCCAGTCGCCCGTGGAGCCGAGGTCGGAGCCGACGCCCCAGAAGTTGCCCTTGTCGGTGGGGGCGTACTGGCCGCCCAGCGGACGCACCAGGGTCGCCGCGTCCGACCCCGACGCCTCCGCGATGGTCCAGTGCGCCCAGTCGGGGGCGGTCGGGAACTCGGCGACGCGCAGCCGCATCCGCGCCCAGTAGCTGTTGCCGGGCGGCGTCAGCTGGTCGAAGACGAGGAAGGCCCGGCCGTTGCCCTCGGTACGGATACGGAGTTCGCGACCGTGGCCGGCGGAGCTGGGGGCGACGGTGAGTGTGCCGTTGGACGCGTCGGTGGTCCAGCCGTGGCCGGAGGCGACGGGGCCGAGAGGGAGACGGTCGAAGCTCTCCCGGGCCAGCGTTCCGTAGGGGGAAGGGGCCGCGGAGGCAGTGGGGGGTATCGCGATCAGTACCGCCGCTGTGGCGCAGAGCGCGGCGGCGGCTTTCCTCAGGGGTGCGAGTGCCATGGGGTCAGTTTGCAACTGGGGTCACTCAAGTCACAGTGCCCACATAGGAGTTGGCCGGTGAAGACGCCTTCGGTGTCCTGATCGCGTAGTCGATGCCCGGTGCAGGTGAACGACGGAGGGCCCCGCCCCGGTACCAACCCGGGAAACGGGGCCCTCACCGCCGTATCGAAGGAACCGTCAGCGGCGTCAGAAGCGGCGCGTGATCAGGGCCTTCTTGACTTCGGCGATTGCCTTTGTGACCTCGATGCCGCGCGGGCACGCGTCCGTGCAGTTGAAGGTCGTGCGGCAGCGCCAGACGCCGTCGCGGTCGTTGAGGATCTCCAGGCGCTGTTCGGCGGCCTCGTCGCGGCTGTCGAAGATGAAGCGGTGCGCGTTGACGATGGCGGCCGGGCCGAAGTACTGGCCGTCGTTCCAGAAGACCGGGCACGAGGAGGTGCAGGCGGCGCAGAGGATGCACTTCGTCGTGTCGTCGAAGCGCTCACGGTCCTCGGCGGTCTGCAGACGCTCGCGCGTGGGCTCGTTCGTGTCCTTCGTGATGAGGAAGGGCATGACGTCCCGGAACGCCTGGAAGAACGGCTCCATGTCGACGACCAGGTCCTTCAGGACCGTGAGGCCCTTTATGGGCTCCACCGTGATCGGCTTCTCGGGGTTGATGTCCTTGATCAGCGTCTTGCACGCGAGGCGGTTCCTGCCGTTGATCCGCATCGCGTCCGAGCCGCAGATGCCGTGCGCACAGGAGCGGCGGAACGTCAGCGTGCCGTCCTGGTCCCACTTGATCTTGTGCAGGGCGTCGAGGACGCGTTCCTTCGGGTCGATCTCCAGCTGGAAGTCTTCCCAGGTCGCTTCCGCCGAGACCTCGGAGTTGAAGCGCCGGATCCGGAAGGTCGCGGTGATGTACGGGGAGTCGGCGAAACCGGGCTCGGGCGTGCCGGCCGCGTCCGCCTTGTCCAGGGTCGGGGTTGCCATCAGTACTTACGCTCCATCGGCTGGTAGCGGGTCTGGACGACCGGCTTGTAGTCGAGACGGATGGACTCGGTGCCGTCGTCGCCGACCTCGCGGTACGCCATGGTGTGGCGCATGAAGTTGACGTCGTCGCGGTTCGGGTAGTCCTCGCGGTAGTGACCGCCGCGGGACTCCTTGCGGGCCAGCGCGGAGACCGCCATGACCTCGGCCAGGTCGAGCAGGTTGCCCAGCTCGATGGCCTCGAGGAGGTCGGTGTTGAACCGCTTGCCCTTGTCCTGGATCGAGACGTTCTTGTAGCGCTCGCGCAGCTCGGCGAGCTTCTCGACCGCCGTCTTGATCGTCTGCTCGGTACGGAACACCATGACGTTCGCGTCCATGGTCTCCTGCAGCTCACGGCGCAGGACCGCCACCCGCTCCGTGCCCGTGGAGCTGCGCAGCTGCTCCACCTGGGAGACCACCAGCTCCGCCGGGTTCTCCGGCAGCTCCACGAAGTCCGCGCCCTGGGAGTACTCCGCCGCCGCGATGCCCGCCCGACGGCCGAACACGTTGATGTCCAGGAGGGAGTTCGTGCCGAGGCGGTTGGCTCCGTGCACCGACACGCAGGCCACCTCGCCGGCCGCGTACAGGCCCGGGACGACCGTCGTGTTGTCGGCGAGCACCTCACCCTCGACGTTCGTCGGGATGCCGCCCATCGCGTAGTGCGCGGTGGGCTGGATCGGGATCGGGTCCGTGTACGGCTCGATGCCCAGGTAGGTGCGGGCGAACTCCGTGATGTCGGGCAGCTTGGCGTCCAGCTGCTCCGGCGGGAGGTGGGTGAGGTCGAGGTAGACGTGGTCGCCCTCGGGGCCGCAGCCGCGGCCTTCCCGGATCTCCGTGTAGATGGAGCGGGAGACGACGTCACGGGACGCGAGGTCCTTCATGACCGGCGCGTACTTCTCCATGAAGCGCTCGCCGTCCTTGTTGCGGAGGATGCCGCCCTCACCACGGGCGCCCTCCGTCAGCAGGATGCCCATGCGCCAGATGCCGGTCGGGTGGAACTGGAAGAACTCCATGTCCTCCAGCGGCAGACCCCGGCGGTACACGGCCGCCTGGCCGTCACCGGTCAGCGTGTGCGCGTTCGACGTCACCTTGAAGAACTTGCCGCAGCCGCCGGACGCGTAGATCACGGCCTTCGCCTGGAAGACGTGGATCTCGCCGGTGGCGAGTTCGTACGCGACCACGCCCGCCGACCGCTTCACGCCGTCGACCTCGGTGATCAGCTGGTCCAGGACGTAGAACTCGTTGAAGAACTCCACGCCCTCCTTGACGCAGTTCTGGTACAGCGTCTGGAGGATCATGTGGCCGGTGCGGTCGGCCGCGTAGCAGGACCGGCGGACCGGGGCCTCACCGTGGTTGCGGCTGTGACCGCCGAAGCGGCGCTGGTCGATGGTGCCGTCCGGCGTCCGGTTGAACGGCAGGCCCATCTTCTCCAGGTCGAGGACCGAGTCGATGGCCTCCTTCGCCAGGATCTCGGCGGCGTCCTGGTCGACCAGGTAGTCACCGCCCTTGACCGTGTCGAAGGTGTGCCACTCCCAGTTGTCCTCCTCCACGTTGGCCAGCGCGGCGGCCATGCCGCCCTGCGCGGCGCCCGTGTGGGAGCGGGTGGGGTAGAGCTTGGTGAGCACGGCGGTGCGGCTGCGCTTCGTCGACTCGATGGCCGCGCGCATGCCGGCGCCGCCCGCGCCGACGATGACGGTGTCGTACTTGTGGATCTTCATGGGTGGTTACCTCAGCCCCGTGCCTAGCGGATGTTCGGGTCGAAGGTGAAGATCACCAGCGTGCCCAGCAGGATGGTGAACACCGTGGCGGTGTAGAGCAGGCCCTTGAGCCACAGCCGGGTGTTCGCGCGCTCCGCGTAGTCGTTGATGACCGTGCGCAGGCCGTTGGCGCCGTGCAGCATGGCGAGCCACAGCATCAGCAGGTCCCAGACCTGCCAGAACGGGGACGCCCAGCGGCCGGCCACGAAGGCGAAGCCGATCTTCGAGACGCCGCCGTCGAGGACGAGCTGGATCAGCAGGTGGCCGATGACCAGGACGACCAGCACGATGCCGGACAGCCGCATGAACAGCCAGCCGTACATCTCGAAGTTGCCCCGCGTGGACTTCGGGGTCTTCTTGGTGCGCTTGCGCGGGGCCTCGATGAGGGGGGCCGGGTTGTCGACGTCGTAGAGGGACTCGCCCTCGACGGGGCCGATCCCGGACGCGGTCTTCTCAGTGGTGACTGTGTTGTTTGACATGCTGGGCGTCAGCTCCCGAACAGTTCACGAGCGGCGTGGCCGAGGACGGGGTAGACCGCCCCGAGCATCAACACGACCCACAGGCCGACGACGGACCAGAGCATCTGCTTCTGGTAGCGCGCGCCCTTCGACCAGAAGTCGACGGCGATGACGCGGAGGCCATTGAGCGCGTGGAAGAGGATGGCGGCGACGAGGCCGTACTCCAGCAGCGCGACGATCGGCGTCTTGTACGTGGCCACGACCTTGTCGTAGGCCTCGGGGGAGACGCGGACGAGTGCGGTGTCCAGCACGTGAACGAACAGGAAGAAGAAGATGAGGACGCCGGTGACTCGATGAGCCACCCAGGACCACATTCCTTCCCGGCCGCGGTACAGCGTTCCAGCCGGCACGGAAGTCCCTCCGGGAGCGGGGATTGGGGCCGCGCCGGCTTGTGCTGTCGGTCGGGCCCGGCCGGGTACGGTCCACCGGCCCCCAGCATGTTATCGATGCGGCGCGGTTTGGCTTACGCCGGGCCTGTCGGTGTGATCAAAGTGGCACGCGTATGGGTGTAGGTCGGGCGGCTACTGGGTGGGGTGTCCTGTTATGTGCCGGGTGCGGTGCCGTTGTGGCTGGTCGCGCCGTTCCCCGCGCCCCCAAGCAACTCACCCAGCCGTCCCCTTGCAAGGCGCCGGAGCTCTTCTGCCGCCACTACCCGTTCCTCCTCCGGATCGTTTGTCAATCGTGACCGGATGCCTTCGAGGATGTGGTCCAGGGCCTCTTCCGTGGGTGAATCGTCCAGGCAGATGACGAATACGTGTCCGAACTTGGCCTCGTATGCGGCATTCGCGGCGTCCAGTGCCATGTGTGCCGCGGAGTATGTGCCCGCCGGCAGTACAGCCGTCGTCTCTCCTGCCAGGGCCTCCGTCAGGTCCCCCGGCGGCAGGTCGTATGCCGCCTCGTCGGACGCGGCCAGGAGGGCGTCCATGGTGGGGTAGGGGCGGTGGTCGGCGACTCGGCGGGCCCAGCGGAGGCTGCGGAGGCAGGCGAGGAGAAGGTGCTGGGCCTCTTCGGGGGTGGTGGAGTTGAACGTCTCCAGTGCGTTCGGAGACGGTGGTGTGAGGGTCTGCTCGGGCAGCGACGGTATGGCGACTCGGCCAGGAAGGTGTGTGGGCGTCACGTGGGTTTCGACAGGGGAAGCTGTGGGAGGTGTGGCGTCACGCTATCGAGAGTGGGCGTGGTGCGTCGGACCGATGCCCGAATTTCATCCGAACGGGAGAGTTTCAGGATGTGTGGTGGACGCTTCCGGGTGGCGTCTGCGCCGGGTCGGGTGGCCCCAGGACCTGGGTCGGCGGCGTGAGCCGACACGGGCGCCGGGTGCCGGCGAAGAGCGCGCTGCAGCGGACGTGGGTGCTGATCGTCGCGGCGGTTGTCGTGATGGTCGCGGCCGGGGTGGGCCTCGGGCTGTGGGCCACGGGTGACGGCGCCGGGCCCGCGGGGTCGGCGCAGCGGCAGCCGTCCGGCAGTACCTCCGAGTCCGCTACCGCCTCCGCGCCGCGGAAGACACCGAGTCCCAGCCCGACCCGTTCCTACCCGCTGTCCGAGACGCCGCGGACCATTCCCGCGGTGCGTTCCCATTCCCCTGCCCGTGGTCCCGGCTGGCGTCCGGCCCGTGGTGAGCGGGTGGTCGTCAGTGACGCGGAGCTCGCCGACGAGGGGCGGCTCATCGCCGGTGAGCTGGGGCTGGCGTACGGCGGGGAGAAGGACGACGTGCGGGCCGGGGACGTGCGGCTGGCCCTGAGCGAGGACGAGGGCGCGGATCCGGAGTCGTACACCATGACCGTGCGCGATGGGCGGGTGCACATCAGCGGTCCGGGGGACGCCGGCGTCTTCTATGGCACCCGCACGCTCAAGCAGGAGGTGCACGGCGGCCGCACCGCCCCGGAGGGTGTCGTGCGGGATGATCCCGGCAAGCCGGTGCGCGGGTTCATGCTGGACATCGCGCGCAAGCACTTCACCGCCGACTGGATCGAGGACCGGGTCCGGGAGCTGGGCGACCTGAAGTTCAACCAGCTGGGGCTGCACTTCTCCGACGACCAGGGGTTCCGGATCGAGTCCGACTCCCATCCCGAGGTGGTGTCGCAGCAGCATCTGACCAAGGCGCAGGTCGAGAAGATCGTCGAGCTGGCCGCCGGTCGGCACATCACCGTGGTGCCCGAGATCGACTCGCCGGGGCATCTGGGGGCGGTCATCGCCGCGCATCCCGATCTGCAACTGCGCAACGCGTCGGGTGTGGCCACCCGCGGTGCGATCGACATCTCCAAGGACGAGTCCGCCGCCATCGTCGACGATCTGCTGAACGAGTACGCCGGGCTGTTTCCCGGGCAGTGGCATCTCGGCGGTGACGAGTACCAGGCGCTGGTCGTCGCCAACCCCGAGGCCTCCTATCCGCAGCTCGCGCGTGCGGCCGGGGAGGCGTACGGCTCCGGGGCGACCGTCGCCGACCTCGCCACCGGGTGGCTCAACGACCGAGCCGACACGGTGCGGGCCCATGACCGGACCGTACGGGCGTGGAACGACGGGTTCTTCCGGGGCGGGTCCGTGCAAGCGGACGAGGCGATCCAGGTCGCGTACTGGACCGGCAAGGAGATCGGGGCGCGGCAGCCGGTCGAGTATCTGAGTGCGGGGCGGAAGCTGGTCAACTACAACGACGAGTTCCTCTACTACGTGCTCGGGCAGCCGCAGACCTTCGTCTATCCGACGGGGCAGCGGATCTACGAGCAGTGGACGCCGCGGGTGCTGCGGGGCACACAGGCGGTGCCGACGAAGTACGACGGCCAGATTCTCGGCGGGTCCTTCGCCGTGTGGTGCGATCTCGCGAACGCGCAGACGCAGGCGCAGGTCGCGGCGGGGATCCGGATGCCGTTGCGTGCGCTGGTCCAGAAGCTGTGGGACGCGGACCGGCCCGCGCTGTCCTGGACGGACTTCAAGGCGATGGCCGACCGGCTGGGCTGACGGTGAGGAGTGGACGTACGGCGCTGGTGAACCGTATGTTCCGCATGCCGTGCGTGAGGTTCTGGGGAGAGCCGGGCGCGGCGCTCCATGTTCAGGACTCGGGGGGACGCCTCGCCATGATCGACAATCATCATGACCACTTCATCGCACCGGCCGCCTGGCTGCGGTCGCCGATCGGGCTCGGGTGGGCCGCCGTCAGCGGGCTCGCACTGGTCATCGCCACCGACCTGTTCGCGGTCTGGGCGGACGTCGTCATGTACGACGTGGCGGGCGACCTGGCGAGCGGTGCCGTCTTCGACGAGCGGGCCGAGCGCGCGGACCTGCTCTATTCCGCGGCCGGCGTCGTCCAGACGGTCGCGCTGCTCACGAGCGCCGTCCTCTTCCTGTGCTGGTTCCACCGGGTGCGGGTCAACGCCGAGGTGTTCAACCCCCACGGGCACAGCAAGAAGCGTGGCTGGGCGATCGGCGGCTGGTTCACTCCGATCGTGAACCTCTGGTTCCCGCGCCGGATCACCCTGGACATCTGGGACGCCAGCAGTCCTTGGGATGCGCCCCGGCCGCAGGGGCTGGTCAACACGTGGTGGACGTTCTGGGTCATCTCGCTGGTCTCCGGGCGGGCCGCGCTCACCGCGTACCGCAAGGCCGAGACCGCCGAGGAGATCCGCGACGCCGTGCAGCAGGTGATTTTCTCGGACGTCATCGACATCGTGGCCGCCGCGTTCGCCATCGTCGTCGTGCTGCGGCTGACGCGGATGCAGCACGAGAAGGCTCTGGCCGGCTCTGCCCCCGCGCCCGCCTGAAACGCCGGATTGTTCCATCCGGCTGCGAACTGTCGTACGACTGTGGTGTATTCGGCCGGAGCCGAACCGAGCAGCCGGGGGGAACCGGAATGGGCTACTGGGGGTACTTCGTGGTGGGCCGCGGGGAGCGGGCGCTGACGGAGCTGGAGGCGCTGTCGGGCGCGAGGGACATGACCCTGCGGGCCCGGGCGCCCGGCGGGTGGCCGGTCTGGGAGTACCCGAGCGGTGACGGGGACGTCGGGAGCATGAACGCGCTGGCCCTGGAGACCGGGGCGCCCGCGCTCTTCGGATACGTCATGGACAGTGACTGTGTCGTGGTGGAGGCGGCGGGACCGGAGAGCGGGGCGTGGACGACCTGTCTGGCGCGGGCCGCCATGGCCGGACACCTCGGCGCCGGGCAGGAGGGGCTGACCCTGGAGGACTACTTCCTGGAGCCCCGCGACGCCGCCGAGCGTGCCGTCGCCTGGGCGGCGGAAGCCGGGCACGAGGTGAACGCCGACGTGCTGTTCGACGTAATCACTGCGGATCCTGATCCAGTGGCCGAAAACCTCTTCTTCCGACTGCTGGACCGGCTCGGCGTCGTGCCCCTGTGACACTCGCGGGCCGTCGCACGCAGTAAGGGGAAGTACGGGTTCCGTAAGGGAAGACCGCTTGGCGTGGGAGGCGTGGATGAGCCTGGTGGAACTGATCGCTCAGGCCGACGAACGCGGACTGGCCGCCAGCGGGTTGGCTTGTTTGGATCGGTGTGTGCCCCTGCTGGGCGGTGACGACGAGATCCTGCGGCCGCTGTGGGCGAGCCTCGCCGACGGCGGCGGTGACTGGGGCGAGCTGCTGGCGCAGGCCCGCGGCAAGCTCGACGGCGCGGGACCGGAGGGTGCCGGCCCGGACGAGGCGACGCTGCTCGCCGGGCGGATGCTGGCCGCCGCCCCGGCCGACCGGTCCGCCGCCGAGATACGGCTGTGGGCCGACGCCTGCTCCGTCGCCGCGCTGCAGATCCACCGGATGCTCGACCCCATCGCGCGCGGCGCGTCCTCGGTCGACGCGCCCCGCGAGGGCCGTACGGAGGGCATGTCGCCGCTCGTCGCCGCCGAACTGCGGCGCCAGATCACGGTGCTTGAGCTGCTCGCCGGGCATGGCGCGGGCGGGCTGCGCCGGGCGCTGGAGGTGTCCACGGAGGGGCGGCGGGTGCTGCGGGCGGTGGTGTCGCGGCGCACCCGGCAACGGCGCTGAGTCTTCGGGCGGGCGTGGGGCTTTCGGGCGGGGTTTCAGCGGTCCGGCTCAGAGGATCAGCCACTTGACCACTCGGAGGACCAGCCACTTGGCTCAGAGGATCAGCCACTTGACCACCGCGTCGCCGTACCGGGCCGTCTGCGCGTAGAACGCGGTCAGGTCCCGGTGGGTCGCCGCGAAGGCGCCCCGCACTTCGGGCTCCGTGTCCGGATCGCCGTACGGCCGCAGCAGCCTTTCGCGCGCGTGCTCCCACAGGTCGTCGAAGTCGGCCGACGTGAGATACGCGGCGACCCGGGCCGTGTGGGCCGCGGTCAGCAGCAGGAACGGCGGCTGGGCAGCATCGGGGTGGAACACCGGGCGGCCGCCCAGGACCACCTGGCAGGGCGGGCCGTCCGGCGCGTGGTTCGGGGGGATGCCGGAGTAGAGCAGCTCGTGGTCGAGGTACCGCTTGTCCAGCACCTCCTCCCGGTGCCGGCCGATCCGCTCCCGCACGGTGTCCCAGTCGTCGTCGAACAGTCGTTGGAACCAGTTCGCACTGTTGCGCAGGGCCGGGGGCGGCACCGCGCGGAGATGGAAGTACATGCTCATCAGTGAGAGGAGCGCACGGGAGGGGCGAAGCGTCACTCCTGGGTAAACCTCGCTGGTGGGGGAGTCCTGTGACTGTCGTGCGGTGGAGGTGAGTTGGTCCTGCACCGGTCCGGGGCAACCGCCGGATCCGGGTGACGAAACGCGGTTCCGGGGCGCTCTTCCGGTTGTGACGACTCAGCAGGAAATCAGGCCCTCAGCTGCGGTGAAGCCGATGCGGTGGGCGGCGGACGCGGTGGCGACGATGCGGGAGGGGGCGCGGCTGCGCCTCGACTACTCGGCGCAGAGCCTGTGGCGCGTGGACCGGATGATCGACGACCTGCGCCGTGAGGGGACGCCGTACGCCGCCGTGGACAGCGTGCTGCGCGGACTCGGCGCCTACGCCGGCGAGGTGATCGTCCGGCAGACCGGCGCCGAGTGGTGGGCGACCGGCGGCGACCACTGGGTCCGCACGCCCGACGGGCGACTGTGGGACCCGATCGACGAGGCGCGGCGGTGCTTCGCCGGGGACGGGTCGCTGCGGTTGCTGTGCCGGGATGCGGTGAGCGGGATGCGTTGAGAAGGCATCAGAAGGCCTGAGAAGGCCTGAGAAGGAGAAGTGGCCGGGGCCCCGCAGTGGAGGGGCCCCGGCCGTCGTGGGACGCCGTCGAGCGGTTACGGCGTCAGGGTCTGGCCCAGGCGGGCGTCGACGGGGGTGCCCAGGGCGCCCCGGTTGTAGTAGACGCCGCCGCTGGTGTCGATGCCGGAGCTGCCGCTGTCCAGCTGGAGGATGACGCCGTCGTAGGTGTCCTCGCCCTCCACGCCGATGGCGAGGTCGGCGCGGCCCCAGCCGGAGAGGTCCTGCAGGACCACGGCGGAACCGAACCTGTCGTTCGACTCGGTCACCCCGGCGATGCCGCTGCGGTCCTGGCTGAACCACTGGGCCCCGGAGCCGGTCAGGCCCGACGAGGTGCCCTTGAACAGCAGGGCCATGCCCGCGTTGGACCGGCTGACACCGCCGCGGGTGATGTCCTCGCCCGGCAGGCCGGCCAGGACGTCCGCGTAGCCGTCGTCGTTGTAGTCACCGACGGATACGGAGGCACCCACGGCGTCGCCGGCCTCGGCGGTGCCCGGGACGCCGCTGGTGTCCTGGTGGACGGTGCGCATGCCGGTGGTGGTGAAGCCGGTCGAGGTGCCCGGGACCACGGTGACCTGGCCGCCCTTGAAGGCGCCGGACTCGGCGGTGTACGGCTGGCCGATGGCGATGTCGTCGTAGCCGTTGCCGTTGACGTCGCCCACGGCGATGGAGCGGCCGCCCTTGACGGACAGGACGCTCACCTTGACCAGGCCGGACGAGCTGCCCTTGAACCAGGTGACCCGGCCGGCGCCGGACTGGTCGCGGTAGTTGAGGGCCACGTCCGCGTAACCGTCCCGGTTGAAGTCGCCGGTGGCGGCGTCGAGGGCGGCGAGGGAGCCGGTGGCGCTGGTGAGCTTGCCGTACCGGGTGGCGCCGCCGGTCAGACGGGCGTTCCAGCTGCCGCTGTTGCCGGTGCCCGCGGAGAAGACGTCGGCCTTGCCATCGGCGTTGAAGTCGCCGACGGTGACGGCCGTGCCCAGCTTGGCGCCGGTGCTGGTCACACCCGACGTGGTGTACGAGAAACCGGAGTCCAGACCCGGGCCGTACAGCACGGTGACCGCGCCGCGATTGGCATGCCCGCTGGTGTCGTCCTCGCCGGGCGAGCCGATCGCCAGGTCGGCGTGGCCGTCGCCGTTGACGTCGCCCCAGGCGGTGGCGGCGCCGAAGTTGTCGCCGGACTCGTGGCCGCCGGGGACACCGGGGCTGTTCTGGGTGAGGGTGCGCTTGGCCGACGCCACCGGCCCGTCCGTGCCGCCCGGTACGACGGTCAGCGTGCCGCCGCCGCTCAGCGCCCGGGGCGTGCCCGCGACCAGGTCGTTGACGCCGTCGCGGTTGAAGTCGGCGGTCGGGATCGCGGAGTTCCGGCCGGCGCTCGCGGCGAACCGGCGGATCTCACCGAGCTTGGCGTACATGGTGGCGCCGGGGCACTCGGTGGCGTACGCGTCGCGGTGGCCGGAGATGGTGTTGAGGGTGGCCTGCTCGCCCTTGTCCCACACCCCGGTGTTGCCCCCGGCGGTCAGCGTGACCGTGCCGGTCGGGTTGCCGCCGTACTGGCCCAGCTTCCAGGCGGCGACACGGGCCACCGACTCCAGCGTTGCCCGGGTCGGCCGGGCCGCCGCTATGCCCTTGGCGGAGTCGCCCTGGTAGTCGCCGAGGACGGCGATGCCGGCGGAGTAGCTGTTGAAGCCGTAGGTGTGCGCGCCCTGCACCGGCAGGTCGGCGCCGCCCGCGCGGCCCTCGAAGACCTGGCCGCACTTGTCGACCAGGAAGTTGTAGCCGAGGTCGTTCCAGCCGTTGACGTCGACGTGGTACGCCATGATGCCGCGCACCAGCGACGCCGACTGGGCGCAGCTGTAGCTGTTGGAGCCGACGGTGTGGTGCACGAAAACGGCTTGCACCTTGTCGTTGTACGCCGGTGGGTCGTCGACCTTCGACTCGTCCGCGCCCCACTGCGCCCGGCTGGTGATCGGCGGCCGGGTGACGGTGGACGGCGGGGCGGTCGGCACGGTCTCCGTCGGGGACGGGGACGCAGTGGCCGGGTCCGTCGGGGTCGCGGAGCCGGTGGGCGACGCGGTGTCCGTGGGCGTCGCGCTCGGGTCCGGTGTGGGCGACCCGGTCGTGGTGTCCGTGGGAGTGACCGTGCCCGTCGGGGTGGCCGCGTCGGTGGGCGTGGCGGCGGGGCCGGTCTCGGCGGCGAACGCGGCCGGCTCGAACTCGGTGCCCACCGACTTGGTCTCGGCGGAGGTCACCACGCCCGGGTCCACCAGGTTGACCTGGAGCCCCTTGGGCAGCCCGGCACTGGCGGCGCCGTCCGCGGCGACGACCTGGACCTCGACACCGTCGGACGGGCCGACCCAGATGGGCTCGGCGGCGCCGCGCATGCCCGGCTCGACGTGCTCGGCCAGGCCCTCTTCCAGGTCCAGGTTCCGCCAGTTGCTCCACTCGCCGGTGTCGATGCTGCGGGTGCGCACCTGCGCGGTGCCGTCGAGCCTCTTCGTGGCCCCGGTCCACGAGACGCCCAGCAGGGAGAACTGCTCGGTGCCGGTGCGCGGCAGCTCCCGCTCCCGGCTGCCGCTGCCCTTCAGTGCGAGGTCGTAGACCTTCACCGGCCGCTTGTCCCGGCCGGTCGCGCCGGGCTCGTCCTCGGAGGGTCCGGCCAGGGCGTACGTCGCGAGGCCCCCACCTCCCAGGACGACGGCGCCGAGCGTCAGCCAGGCTCTGCGCTTCAGGTTCAGCGGTCTGTACGCGTGCGACGTACGACGCGTACGTCGGGTACGACGACTCAAGACGAATCCACCCCAAAGAAGGCCGTGCACGGCCAGAGAAGAAGAAAGTCACGTGCGGCACATCCGTCACACGGAGGGCCCGCTTCACCCAGCGTTTTGCACTGAGCAAACGTCACTGCTCGGCGACGTGTGGTGACGTAGATCACGTCGGCTGGTCAGTCGATGGCGATCCGCGGGTGGGCGGACGGTGTTGCCGCGGTCGCCGGACTCGGTGAGCGGGAAGTCCGCGCCCTGCTCGCCGTGCAGGGGGTTGTAGAGCTTCGACTCGGGGTCCTGCACCCCCAGTCGTCGTCGGTGACCACGTGGTACGGCATGGCGGTGCCGCCGACCTCGTGGCCGAAGCCCTCGGTGATTGCCGGAGGGGAGGGTGTACGGGCTCTGCTGCCGGGTCGCCCCGTCGGTCACGCCGTTGGGCCGACCCGGCCCGCGCTCGCGCTGAACTGCGCCTTCCAGCCGGAGGATTCCTTGGCCCAGACGGTGACGGTGGCGTAGGAGCCGCTGGCCTTGACGGTGATCAGCCGGGTGGCGTCGCCGACCTCGACCGGTACAGGGAGGTCGGGAGCGGTGGCCGCGCCGCGCCCGCGCCGCTCGCCGCGGTGCCGGTCTCCTTCGGAGTGGCGTCGGATGCGGGCGAGGCCTCGACCGAGTCGGCCGCCGACTGCCGGTCGTCCTGCCCACCGCAGGCGGACGTCACCGCCAGAACACTTACGACGGCGGCATTGATCAGGGGCCTGGCGGGGGAAGACCTGCACGCTGAACTCCTTACGAAGGGGGGCCTGTCGGGGGCGTGTCGGGAACGGTCCACGGATGTGGGCGCGGCGACGAAGTGGGTGGGCGTCACGGCATGACGGAGGGACCGCGCGGGCGTACGCCGCACGGCCTGGAGGAGGTCATGTGCAACCGGGCCGGGGTTGTGGTTACGTGGCCGGGCCGACGTCAAGTCCGGTGAAAAAGAGGGTGATAGGAGCAAACACCCGATTCCGGCTGAGCATCAGCCCTCGGTCGTGTCCGCCCGCTCGGGCAGGGTGCCGGCGCAGGTGGCGCGGCCGAAGGTGCCGGTGGCCGTGGCGCTTTGGACGTGCTTGCCGCGGATGGCGAGGGTGCAGCGGGCCTGACCGCCCTTCTCGCCGAGGATGATGCTGACGGTCGGCTCGTCGCCGAGCGGAACGTCGACGGTCTTGCGCCAGGGCAGGGTGGCCGCCTTGACGACGATGGCCTCTCCGGAGGTGCTGCGGGCCAGGTAGGTGATGTCGGTGGTGCCCTCGCCGGTCACCTCGTATGTCACCGCGGCGGTGGGAGTGCGGTTTTCCGGCTTCTTCTCGTCCTCGCCCGAGTCGAGCACGCCGTAGAGGACGAGGCCACCGCAGGCGGCCAGTACGACGCCGGCAGCGAGCAGGCCGGCGCGGTCGCCGAATCCGCGGACGGCAAGACCACCACGTTCAACTACCTCGGTCTGAACAGCGAGGTACTGAACGAAGAGGTCTCCGGCGAGCTGACCAAGTCGTACCAGTACAGCCCGTGGGGCGAGCGGCTGTCGCAGATCAAGCACAACAGCGATGGCACGACGGAGGACAGCTACTACGGCTACAACAGCCACACCGACGTCGAAACCCTCACCGACGACACCGGCAACACCAAGGCGACATACGGCTACACCGCCTACGGCAAGGCCGACGACGCCGAGTTCACCGGCATCGACAAGCCCGACACAGCCGACCCCACGAGTAATTGTCAAGACTTATGGATCAGTGCTGCCGTCCGGTTATGCGCTGAGGTGTTCGTGAAGCATCTGCCAGGTTCCGGCGTTGTTGACGAGCACGTTGGTGCCCCGGCCGCTGCCTGACCGCAGCTGGCCGTCGACGGTTCCGGTCCAGGTGAACTGGTAGCGGCATACCGCGTGGTCGTCGCTGTAAGTGATCCATTCCAGGTCGTTGATCTCGTAGATCTCGTCGCGGATGGTGGCGAAGGTCTCGGCAATGGCGGCGAGGACGGCTTCGCGGCCGCGGTGCGATCCATCGGAGAACCAGTAGACGGCCTCGGGGGCGATCAGTGGGACGAGTTGGGGGATGTCGTGGCTGTTGGTGGCCTGCTCGTAGGCGCGGATGAACTCGGTGAGCGGGGCGGTGGGTTCGGGCATGGACTGGTCCTCTTCTCCCTTGACGCAGTGCGACGCACAGGGGCTGTCAGGCGGCCGTGGCCTCTTCTTGCTCGACGAGGATGCCGTTTTCGAACCTGGCACCGGTTCGGACGAGCACGACGAGGTGGGGTGCGGTGATCGCACGCCAGCGGTCCTGGGCGGACTCCACCAACTTGAAGACCATCGCCAGGGCCGCAGCCGGGCTGTCGGCCCCGCGGGTGACCTTGGTTCGAAGCTTCACGGTGCTGAAGGTCGACTCGATCGGATTCGTCGTCCTCAGATGGACCCAGTGCTGGGCGGGGAAGTCGTAGAACGCCAGCAGCTCGTCGACCTCGCCGGTGACCTTCTTCACGGCCTTGGGCCACTTCGCCCCGTACGCCTTGTCGAACGCGGTGATCGCCTTCTCGGCGTGGGTGCGGTCCTCGGCGTTGTAGATCTCCTGGAGGGCCTTCTTCGCTCCGGGCTGCGCGGACTTCGGCAGCGCGTTCATGACATTGCGGGTCTTGTGAACCCAGCACCTCTGGTGCCTGGCCTGCGGAAACACCTCCGCCAGCGCCCTCCACAGGCCCATCGCGCCGTCGCCGACGACGAGCATCGGGTCGCGCATGCCGCGTCGGCGGCAGTCCCGCAGCAGGTCGGCCCAGGACTCGGTGGACTCCCGCAGGCCCTCGGCGATCGCGATGAGTTTCTTGGTGCCGTCCACGCGGACGCCCATCAGGACCAGGAGGCAGGAGTGCGTCTGGGACAGCCGGATCTTGGGGTGCACGCCGTCGGCCCAGGCATAGACGTAGTCGGATTCGGCCAGGTCACGGCGCTGAAACTCGGCGTGATCTGCGGTCCACTGCTTCGTCAGCCGCGTCACGGTCGCTGGCGACAGCCCGGCCGCGGAGCCCAGGAACTGTTCCATCGCGGGCACGAAGTCGCCGGAGGACAGGCCGTGGAGGTGGAGCAGCGGCAGGACCTCGCTGATCTTCGGGGACTTCCGGCACCACGGGGCGAGGATCTTCGAAGAGAACCGCTTGCGCTCACCGGTCGCCTCGTCGACCCGCTTGTCGTTCACACGCGGGGCCGTGACCTCGACCGGCCCGGCTGCCGTCGTCACCGTCCGGGGCCGGTGGCGTCCGTTACGGACCACCAGCCGACGGCCCTGCTCCTCGCGCTGGCCGGCGAGTTCGGCTATGTACTGGTCGACCTCGGCCTCCGGGGCGGCGGCCAGCATCCGCCGAGCGCCCTCACGGACGATCTCGTCGATCAGGGAACCGGCCTCGGTGGTGCCGTCTTCATTGACTACGCTGAGCACGGGCGTGCCTTCCCGACCCGCGTTCGCACCGCGGGTCTACTCGGTGACCATCAATCGATCACTCGGGAAGGTACGCCCTTTCGCGTCCAACCCGAGGCCGATCCACAGGCCTTGAGCATTGCTCTTCCCGAGGTCAAGGAATCGGGAGCCCTGGCGTCCTACTCTTTGATGCCGCCGGATTCGGCGGCTCATGACCCTGCTTCATCGGGTGTCTTCCGTACGAGATGGGCCTTTGGCGACAGGAACCGCGCCGAGGTGGGAAAGGTACTTGGCGAAGCGTTGGTGGCCGAGGTTCCGAGGATCCGCCAACTGCTCGTCCGGGAGAACCTTCTCGCGGCTATCCAGTCTCCGGAAACGCCGTCGATTCGTCGTCGCGGGGCACTCAAGTCGGAGTTGCTGCTCATGGTTGACGACTACCCTCGGGAGAAACTTCAGGATCTGCTCTCCAGGATCGACGAAGACGATCCGTTCATTGAACTCTTCACCCGGTGGGCCGATATGAGACGCGGTCTCCTGCCCTGAAAGAGTCGATGACGGTGCAGGTGGACACCTGTTCTGCCCTCAGGCCTCCCGGAGAAGGATCCTTTCGCGCAGAGTAGGGCCGACTGGCACCGGTTCGACGTGTCCACTGCGGAGTTGATCTGCCGGGTGTTCGTCGACCGGGAGTTCAGCCCGGTCTCGGTCGCGGCGAAGGTGGAATGCCCGTTCCTGCCCAGCTGGCCGCGTTCCGGAAGATCGTCTCCTGGGTGAGCAGTATGGAATCAAGGTCACCTCGTACGCGGTGTGCAGGCTCACCGACGTGCGGACGCGGTGAAGCTGGTCCGTGACAACTCGGGTGAGACGGAGAGTAAGAGGCGGAGCCATGGGATTTTCTGTGTGTATGCGGCGAATTGATCCCTCCGGCGTGGATGAAGGTCTGGGCGCCCTTGAGTCAGGGTTCGAAGCAACTCTGGACACTTCGGTCTACGAGAAGGAATGTGCCGAGGGAATTCTCTGCGACCTCGCTGAGGAGTGGCGAGCGGTTGAGATGACATTCAGGTGCCGGGGTAGCGGTTACGGTCCGATCAGCGATGTGCCCGTCATGGGCGGGATTCTTCTCGGGCATGTGGGCACTCCGCCGGACGCGATCGTGCTCCTGCCTCAGGACGGCGTCCGGGCGGCGGCGGATTTCCTGGCACAGATCGACGTCCCTCGGCTGATCGAGTCCAATCGGGAAGAGCTGACGTGGCAGAACGCCGGCTCGCTGCCCGGCTGGGTGATCGAAGGAATCATCAGGGGCGCGGAGAACCTCAAGCGTTTCTACGGCCTCGCGGCCGCCGCCGGGCAGGTGGTCGTGAAGCGGATCTACATGGAGTGACGTTCAGCAGCACGCCGGCTCAGCCAGGAGGCCGTCGACGGCACGGCGGGCCCCGATCGGGGCGGACCTCGGTGCGCCGCCCCCTCGGCTGCCTCGGTGGCTCGCGGTCGCCCGAGAGCACCTGTTCCCGGAGATGCGCCGACTGCCCGACCCGGCGAACACAGGGCGACAGGTTCCCACCGGAGGAGACAGCAGCATGCCTGCGTGGGGAACGCCCCAGCACCTCATGCCTCGCATGGCAGAGAGCGATGCCTTGGTGGACTGGGCCCGCGTGGAACAGTCGTGGGCGAAGCGGTTCCCGTCCGACTACCGTCGGTTCATCGACTCCTACGGAGCAGGTGGGGTCGAGGACTGCCTGGCCATCCTGGCACCCGAGAACAAAGAGGAGCCCCCTGCCTCGCCTTACGGCGGCATGATCCACGAGACGCTCAACGCCGAAGGCCCCCGAGGCGGCCGGCCTGGATCCGGTACTGATCGCGTGGGGGGTCTCCTGCGCGGCCGACATCCTGTGCTGGGACGCCTCGGGTGATGACCCGGACAGTTGGCCCCTGCTCGTGTACAAGCGGAACGACAACCTGTGGCGTCGCTACGACGCGGGGTGGTCGAGTTCCTGGTGCGCGTGTTGCGGGCGGACTTCGACCACTGTCCCCTCGGAGACCGCTCGTTCTGGGGCACGGGCTCCGCCCTCTACCGGGTCTTCGAACTTGAGCGGTGCGCCCCTGTTGGTCGGCGTCCGCCCCCAGGGCCCTCGTAAGCCGGGGATGTGACACTCCCGCGGAAACTGTCACATCCTCGCGGCTTACCAGTCGGCGCCCGGCGTCCGCGCACCGCTCAACTTCGAAGACCCCCTCTACCTCGACGAGGCGGAGGAACGGCGCCGCCTCGAACAGGGCCTGGACCCGTGGACTGGTGGACCGGATCCGTTCGCGGGCATGTCCTTCGGTTGACGTGACCGGTGTGGGCCGGGCTTCGGTCCGGCCCACACCGGCCAAGCGGATGATCGGACAGAGGTAAGGAGCGGTCAGCGACGTGCCGCCTCCGGCTTGGCCGTAAAGGTCCCACCGGGGGGCGTCCCCCTCATCCGACGAGCCGCTTCGGTCTCCTTCAGTCCACCAATCCGCGTACACCCTCACGCACGGCACGACGGACCGAACCTTCGGTGACGAAGGACCAGACGGCCAACACCGGCACCTGGGTCAGCCTCGGGTCCTACAGCCTCAAGCAGAGCGAGGACGCCAAGCTGAAGCTGGACCAGAACAGCGGCGGCAGGTGACGGCCTCCGTCGCGGGACTGCTGGTGTTCATCGGCTCGCCACGCGCACGAGCCCGACCGGTTCCGTCACTTGATCCTCCCTGAGGCGGGCACAAGACGCTGACGCAGGTCACGCCCCCGGCCCCAGCGTTTCCTCACCGGGGGCACGACCTGCGCCGGCACCACTGTTCAGCTCCTGGTACGCGTGCCCTGGCCGCCGCTGAACGCGACCGTGCCCGTAACCTTCAGGGCGCCGCCGCTGCCGTCCGCGGGTGTGCCGGTGAGCTCCCAGGTGTAGGTGCCGTCGTTGACGTACCGGCCGTCGCCGGTCCGGCCGTCCCATGAGAACGACACGGCGGCGGCGTACTCCTTGGCCGAACCCGTGAACACCGTGCGCCCGGTCTTGTTCCGGACCGTCACCTGGGCGTCGATGACGGGCTTGGACAGCTGCCAGTCCGCGTCCCACAGGGCGTCGGTGACGGACGTGAGGTTCACGGACTGTTCGACCTGTGACTCGATCCCGACCACCTGGGAGGTGGCGACGCCCGAGTTGACCGCGGTGATCTGGCTGCTCTTCTCCTTCGCGTACGCGACCGCGCCGCCGAAACGGTCGGCCTCCACGATCGGGTACGCGTACTGGGACGTGAAGGCATCGATGGTGCGCGGTGCGTCCCCGATCGGGGTCAGATTGAGCTGGCCCCGGTTCCCGTCGTACGCCACCACATAGCCGTCGCCGAGGGTGCCGCGCGGAGCCCACGACGACTGCCGGGTCTGCGTGTTGTAGACGCCGTGGCCGGAGCTGACCGACCCCGAGGGATAGCAGTCCCAGTACACCCAGGGCCCGGCCGTCTGCAGCTGCTGCGGCTGACAGCCGTTGTCGGTGATCGGGTCCGTGGCCGTCGTCTCGCCGGACTTGAGGTCGACGGCCTGGAGCGTGCCGTCGTCCGAGTCGCTCGGCATCCACAGCTTGGTGCCCCACACCGCGAGTCCGCCCTGGCCCTGGCGGACCCGGACCACCTTCGGCCCGCCGGACGCGTCCAGGTCGACTACGTACTGCCGGTCCTCCGGACCGCGCCCGCTGTCGCCGAACACCACATAGCGGCCGGAGGCTGAGCGCACGGCCGAGGAGTGTTCGGAGCCCGTCGGCATCTTCTCGCCGGTCTGCGGGTCCACGGCGGGTACGACGGTCCTCGTGCCGTCCGCCGTCAGCACGACGAGCACCTGGGCGCCGTCCGCGTCCGTGGTGGCGACGACGGTACGGCCGTCTCCGGTGCCGACCGGCTGGCGGGAGTCGTAGACGCGCTGTGCCGCCTCGCCGGTGGTCTGCGCGTCCGGCCGTGCGAGCAGCGACCGCTCGCCCGCCGACGGGGCGGCGCCGAGGGTGAGTTGCTGCTGGAAGAGCGCCGGCAGGTACGTGGTGTCGGACTCGGCCGTGACCAGGTGCCCGGCCGTGAGCGACAGCTTCGTGAGCTTGCCCTCCTTGGGCGCCACCTCGCGCACCGTACGCAGCACGGGCGCTCCGTCGTCGCCGACGGAGACCCGGCGCACCGCCCAGTCCCCGGCCGAGGCGCCGCCGGTGACGGCCACGCCGCCGCCCGGGACCTGCGCCACACGCCAGCCGGCGTGCTCCAGCAGCGTCCTGGGCTCGCCACCGGCGATCGGCAGGGCGGTGAGTGGAGCGCCCTGGCGGACCAGGAAGTCGCCCGCGCTCTGCGCCGACTGACGCGTGGTCAGCAGCCACTCACCGACGAGCGCGAGCCGCGGGGTGCCCTCACCGGAACCGAGCTCGACCTTGGTGTCGGCCACCTCCAAAGTGGCGCGGGGGAGCACACGGGCCGTGGTGTTGCCGCCCTCGGGCGAGTACCAGGCGACGTACGCGTCGGAGAACACGACCTGCGCGTTCGCGCCGGTGGTGCCCGGAAACACCGGGGTGACCGCGGCCGTCGCCAGGTCCAGCAGACCGACACCGCGGGTGCCGTCGGGGTGCGCGTACCAGATCGCCGCCGAACGGTCGTCGCCGCCGAGCGTCATGGCGTCCTCCGCGACCCAGCCGTTCAGCCCGGTGACGAGAGTGTCGGCGAGTTGTCCGTCCGCCATGTGCAGCACGTGCAGGACGTTCTTGTTGCCGGTCGCGTCCCGGGTGGCGGTGAGCACGGCGGAGCCGAAGACGCCACGGTAGAAGTGGCCGTCGGGGAGCGTGTACTTGGTGGTGGTGCCGGACTTCATGTCCTTCAGCTGCACATGGTTCGGGGAGTCGTAGATCGCCACGACGTCCCCACTGGTGACGGAGACGTGGCTCCCTCCCCCTCCGTCGATCGAGTTGACGTCGTCGTACGGGGACGAGGCGGGCAGGTCGACCGGGGTACCGCCGTCCGGGGTCCATCGGTAGTAGCCGAGCGCGCTCTGGTCTTTGACCTCCGTGCGCTCCACGATGCCGCCGGGTCCCGCGCCGTACACGGGGTTGGCGACCGGCTTGAAGCGGTTCGGAGCCGGGATCGTCAGCGAGGGGGTCTCGGCATGTGCGTCCGACAGGAGGAAGGGCAGGGTACCGCCGGCGGCCGCGAGGGCCAGGCCGACGGCAAGGCCGCCGCGCACGATCGGTCGTCTTCGGTTCGGCTTGTGGCGTGGGGCCACGGAGCACCTCCAACAGGCTTGGCAGAGGGGGCCGTTCGACGCGGACACACGGGGGTCGACGCGGAACAGCCCTCCAAAAGGCGCCGCAACCTAACACAGCAGACAGACGGGAATCGATCAGGTGTGCGAAACGGTTGCGAGTGGCCAAACCGGACGTGCGTGAGCTCAGGCGGGGAGTCCGCCGTCCTTGACGGCGGTGACGAACGACGACCAGGGGCCGGCCTCGAAGACGAGTGCGGGGCCGTCGGGGGCCTTGCTGTCACGGACGGGGACGAGGGCGGGGAGGTTGTCGGAGACCTCGACGCACTCGCCGCCCGTCGTGTTGCTGTAGCTGCTCCTGCGCCACGTCGCACCGCTCAGGTCGATGGCTCGCACGGGGCTTCCTCCAACATCCGGACGATGAATTCGCGCGACTCGGCCGGGGACAGGGCCAGGTCACGCACCGCATCATAGATGCGCTGCAAACGCTCAACTCTGGGGTTTTCCTCGATCAGTTCACCATGTTCGTCGTTTTCGGTGTAGACCACGGTACGGCTGTCCAGCAGGCGGAGGAACATCGTGGCGGTGTTCATCAGGCCGTGTGGACCGGCGCTGAACGGCAGCACGTGGAGCGTGATGTTCGGGCGCTCCGCCGCCTCCGCCAGATACTCCAGCTGCCCCCGCCACTCCTGCGGGTCGCGCAGTCGTGTGCGGAGCACAGTCTCGGAGAGGATGACGCGGAACGTCGGCGGATCGTCCCCTTCCAGCAGTCCCTGGCGTCCGATGCGCGCCTCGACCTGCTGGTCGAGGTCCCGGCCTCTGAGGCCGCCCGCCGCGAGTGCCTCGCGTGCGTACCCGGCCGTCTGGAGCAGACCCGGCGGCGCGCTCACGGAGTAGTGCCACAGGCTCACCGCCTCGGCCTCCAGTGCCATGTACTGCTGGTACCGCTCCTTGAACTGGTTGGGATCCCCCACCGCCAGCTCCCACAACGCCAACAACAACCCCGGCGTCCCGTAGTGCTGGTCCAGTGCCTCGGCGACCTCTGGGCTCCCCAGTGTCGCCCCGCTCTCCAACTTGCCGAACAGTGAGGGGTCCCAGCCCACCACCTTGGCCAGCTCACGCAGGCTCTCGCCCCTGGCCGTGCGCAGTCGCCGGAGTTCCTCCGCGTACCGCCGGCGGGGCTCCTGGCTGCGTCCCGTGATCACCCTTCTCGGCGGCATCGCGCTCCTCCGTCGTCCCTTGAAGAAGGCCGTGGCAGGTGTGGAAGTACGCCGTGCGGCGGCGAAGGAGAACTCGTCCACGGCGTTCCGGTCCCGCTCCCGGGTCATGCTCGTAATGACCAGAACACGCAGCGTAATCCAGGCAGTTCACCCCGTGTGGGGAAACGGCGGAAGGAGCGGACCCATGACGACGGAGCACCGGACGGCGGCCGACGCGATCAGAGAAGCCGAGGAGGTCAGGGACACCCTCGCGTCCGCCCTCGAACGCGCCGGGCTCAGACTCCCGTCACTGAGGCTGGACCCGAACACCTACGCCGACGCGAAGCCCCGCCCTCTCATCGAGCTGGGACGCTGTTCCCCGCCCCTCGCACGGGAGTTGGCGGCCGTCATCGAGAAGGCAACCGAGAAGGGAACCGAGAGGGGAGCGGCGCGGTGACCCGGCGCGTGTTCCGCTACGTCCCGTTCACCATCGAGCAGGACCGCACCGCCGAGCCCGAGTACGAGGCCCGCTGCGTGTCCGGCGACGAGACCGAGTGCGGCGCGCAGTCCGGTACGTACCGCCATCCCGGGCCCGTCGAGGAGTGGCAGCGTCGGCACGCGCAGGAGACCCGGCACCTGCGCTACCGGCGGAACTTCGGCGACTATGCCGTGATGCGGCCTCCGGCAGAACTGGCCGCGTTGCTGAGCGGGAGCGGGGGCACGGTGTGACCGTCGTCCACCACGGCTCTGCCGAGCGGGAAGACCGGGGAGGCCGGGAAGATCGAGAAGAGGTGACGGCCGGTTCCGAGGTGTGCGAGCACCGGCAGATCGAGAAGCGTGACGGCAAGACGCACTGCCGGGACTGCGAGCAGCAGCTCTATCTGTGAGGACCCGGTCCCCGGCGAGCCGGCGGTACGATCCCGTTTCATGGTCGTGGACACGGGGCGGGACGGAAGACAGGACACGGCCGAGCTGGTCTACCAGCCGACGCGCGCCGACATCCTCGCGGGCGTCCGGCTGCGTGAGCGCCGTCGGCGCCTCCACCTGCTCCGGTGGGGCTTCACGGGGCTGTTCGGGGCTGGCGCCGTGCTGGTGGTGACCTCACCGGAAAGCTCCGCGTTCTCTCTCGTGACCGCCGTCTTCTGCGCCGCCTGGATCTGGTCGATCCCCCACCTCCAGGCCCACCACGCGCTGCGCACAGTCTCCTGGCAGGGCGAGTACCGCACCTCCGTGAGCGAGACGGGGATCGCGACCGAGACCGCTCACGTGATGCTCGAACAGCGCTGGTCGGTCTTCCGCGGTTACCGCGAGACCCGCGACCACGTGGTGCTGCTCAGCCGCGACCCGAACATCCTGCTCGTGGAGGTGCTACCCAAGCGCGGGCTGCGCTCTCCGCAGGACGCGGAGCGGCTGCGGGCCCTCGTGAGTCGCCATCTGCCCCGCGTCTGAGCGAAGGACCGCAACCGCATCGCCGTCACTCGAAGTGACCGCGAGTGTGCGGAAGTTGCACGGTGAACGTGACCGCTGCCTCATGAGCCGCCTCGTACGGACATGAGGCGGTCCTCGACCTGGACGGGACGGCCAAGACCCAGACCGAGAAGAAGCCCAACGGCACCCTGGTCTCCTCACACACCTATACCTACGACGCCACGGCAACCTGGCGCAGGATGTGGCGAAGAAGATGAACGCCGACGACCACGCGGCGTATCTCTCCTCCACCACGAACGGGGTTGCTCCTGCGCCGTGCGGCTAGGCCCCGCCGTACAGCCGTTGCAGGTCGACCAGGATCACCTCGTCGCGGGCTTCCGCCGCCTGCAGGGCCGGGGTGAAGCCGACGCCGCTGTAGCAGGCGGGGCGGGTGTGGGTGGTGTCGATGCCGCGGGCGGTCAGCAGGTCGAGGATGTGGCGGAGCCGTTCGAGATGGCGTACGTCCATGACCTTGTTCCACTTGGCTTCGCCGATCGACAGCAGGATTCCCTGGTCCTGGCCGACCGCGCCGCGTACGACGACGTCGACCTCGTGCGAGGTGCGGGCGGCGGGATCGGGGACGCTGCCCGCCGTGACGTCGATCGGCAGCCCGCCGAAGGTCTCCGGGTTCGCGTGCCAGGAGACCCACTCCCTGCACAGGCGCTCGAAGTGAGGGCCGACGACCTGGCTGAGGAAGGTGTCTTGGGCCCGTTCCCAGACCGTGGCGGCCCCGCTGCTGCGGGTCAGCAGGGTCTGGCTGGGGCGTACGACGGCGTGGTGGAAGGCGATCAGCGGTTCGGCGATGCGGTAGGCGCTGCGGTTGCCGCGGAAGGCGTCCGGCTCGGCGGTGAGGAGACCGCAGCGCTTGAGTACGGTGAGCGGCTGGGAGATGTCCGTGGCCTTACGGCCGACCGCGCTCGCGATGCCGCCGCTGGTGCGGTTGCCGGTGGCGACCGCGGCGAGGGCCGAGTGGTAGAGCGAGCGGTCGCGTACGTCGGGCTCGGCGGCGAGCAGGAAGTCGGCCTCGCCGTGCAGCGGGCGGGCCGGGTTGAGGACCGTACGGCATACCCATTCGTCGAAGTCGTCGAGCCCGTCCGGGACGTCGTCGTCGACGAACTCGCGGCGGTAGGCGGGGGTTCCGCCGACCACGGAGTGCGTGAGGACGGCGAGCCGCGGGTCGCTGATGTTCCAGAACCGGGCCGCCTCGCGATAACCGAGTGAATGCACCACGAGGTCGAGGCCCGCGCGGCCGTACAGCGGTGATGTGCCGGACAGCAAGCCGCCCATGAACGACATCGCGCTGCCGCAGAGGATCAGGCGGGGGTGGCGGCTCACGTAGCGGCCCGCGCGCACGCCGAGGATGGCCTGGAGCCGGGAGGGAAGGGCCGGGTCGTTGTGGACTAGGTAGGGGAACTCGTCGATGACGATGGTCACCGGCCGTTCGGCTGCCAGATCAAACAGGAGTTCCAGTGCCTCGCTCCAGTCCGCGGGGTGGGGCGGGGCGGAGGCGCCGGTGTAGCGGGCCATGGCCTCGCCCAGCAGACGCAGCGACTCGGCGGCCGATGCCTCCAGAGCGGCGTAGTAGAAGCCTCCGGTCGCCTCGGCCAGGGCATGGAGCAGGAAACTCTTGCCCTGCCGACGGCGCCCCGAGACGACGCCGAGGCGGGGGCCCGCGCCCTCGCCGGTGGCGAAGGCGGTCAGTTCGCTCCACTCCCAGTCGCGGTCGAACATGGCGGACGGCTTGGGAAGGCTGCGGTGCTTCGGGCGTGCCATGGATGCCTCGCGGTTATTAGGGACGTATATCTAAGAAGTACATCTCTAAGAACGACGATGCATCCCTGAGGACGCGGGCAGGGTGCATTCTTGTCGGTGGCGTCGATGGCCACAGCGCGGGGCCGAGGTCACCTTCGAGGGCGGTCTCGGTGATCGGCGGGCGGTTCCAGAGGGCCAGGATTTCGTTGGCCAGGGACACGGCGAGCTTCTCCGCGTTGCCGGCCCGCAGGAGCCTCAGCAGCGGCTCCCGGGTCGCGAAGTCATGGAGCGAGGAGTGGGCGCGAGCCGCTTGGGTGATCTCGGCGATGACCTGCTGCGGTTCGTCGGTCACTGGCGGGTCCCACGGGCCGCCTGGATCTCGGCGACGGCCGCGGCGACAGCGGTGTCGAAGTCGGGATCCTGGCGGGCGACGACCCGGCCACGGAACGCTTCGACCAAACGCACGACGCCATTGAGGTCGGCGGGGTCGGAGTGGTTGATCTCGCGGGCCAGTTCGGCCTCGAAGTCGTCCGCATCGCCGGGGAAGCCGTAGCCCAGGGTGAGAGCAGTGTGGAGTTCGCCGATCGTGCGCATGGGGGGGGAGGTCAGAAGGACCGGAGTCTGCCGCGTGTGTGGTCATGGTGATGCGGCTCCCATTCACGGGGTCGGTGTCACGGTACCCGGGGTCAGGAGGCCCTGGCGTCGCCCTCGCGAACGGCCCGCATCCCCGCGCCGGGATTGTCGAGAGGTACTGACACCGTGCGGCCGAATGACCGGACTCGCTGGCGGCTCAACCCGTAGTGAGCGCGCCGCGGCCCCGAATGCCGCCTCTTGTCCGCTCGTTGACGGGGGCGCGACTCGGCTATCAGGTGTCGTCCGCCGTGGAACTCCCCGACGGCACCCCCGTCCCGACGGAGTCATCTGAGAGCGGCTCCCTCAAGGACGCACCAAGGTCACAGACGTACGAAAGGCCGAAAGGTTGTATGCGCTCTATGGCCTTTCTGTGTGGCAATAGACACGCCCGTTACCTGTGATGCTCCCGAGGTGGCATCCGCTGGGTCAGCCGGGAGGCCCGGAAGCAGGTCTCCCGCCGACCGAGCGAAGGGGTGGGGTCCCATGGCCACCGCGGAGGAACGCGTGCCGTCCGCCGCACGCGACATGCGGGCGCACGCGGCGGCCTTTGTCGCCCGTGTCACCCGCAACCGGCTCCCGCTGGACTACTCCGTTGCCAGCCTGCGGGTCGTCGACTTCCTGATCGACGGGCTGCGCAAGGGCGGGGCCGATCCGGAGCGGGCCCGCGGTCCGCTGGTCGGGCTCGGGGCCTACGTCGGTGAGGTGCTCGTGCGCCGCGCGGGCGCCGTGTGGGTGGACTTCGACGCCGATCAGCGCGCCTACTTCGGTCAGACGGCCGGGGTGCGCATGCCGGACGGGCGGGTCTGGAACCCGCTCGGCAAGGTCCACAACCGCTTCGCCACGGGTGGCACCGAGGACTCGCTGCAGACCTTCTATCTGACCCTGCACGGGCGGGCGCGGAGAGTGGTGGCATGAGAGACCTCCGAGGCGCCGCGGCCGCGTTCCTCGTCGCCGCGGTGCTGACCGGCTGCTCGGGCTCGACGGACGAGGGGAAGCCCGTCGAGTCCGGGCAGCCCGATTCCCAGAGCCCGCAGGCCGCTCCCGCGAAGCCCCGGACGGTCGCCGAGTTCCTCGCCCGGGCCGAGGCGGCGATGGCCGCGGAGCAGGGCTGGACGTTCGAGGTGAAGGGGCGTGAGGGCCTGGTCCTGCGAGGGCAGGAGAACGCCGCGACCTACACGGCCACCGTGCACCGGACCACCGGCGACCCGTGGGCGCTGCGCTCCACCGGCGCGAGCCGCGGCAGGAGTGGGGCCAAGCCCGAGGAGATCTACGTCGTCGACGGGACGGCGTACGTCAAGGAGGGCACCGCCGCCTGGAAGCAAGGCCCGCTCTCCGACCCGGAGTTCGCGGACAAGGTGGAGGACCCCCTCGCCGCGCTCGACGCGTTCCGGGGATACGGCGACGAGATCACCCTCAGCGAGCCGGACGGCCCGGACGGCCGGGTCGAGCTGCGCGTCCGTACCGCGACCGCCCCGCTGACCGGCGTACGGGACGAGGGTGTCGTACAGAAGGCCCTGCGTGAATTCACCCCGACTCTGGAGCAGTTGCGCGCGGCCGGTGTCAGTGCCTCCGAGAGCCGGATCACCGTGGCGGGCGTCGAGGAGTCCTTCGTCCTCGACGCCACGACGTACCGCGTCACCGCGCACACCTTCAAGTGCACCTTCCTGATCCCCTACGAGGGGCAGCGGATCCGCTACGACCAGGAGGTGACGGAGCGTAACTCGGGGACCTACGAGGGGACGGTCGCGCTTCCGGAAGGGGTGGGGTGATGGATGCCCAGTGACACTTTTGTGAGGCCCGGCGCTGTTGACCGTGGGGGAACGAGGGCAAAGGGCGGCCGCACCGCACGGTACGGATTCGCCGCGAACCGGTACGGACGAGGACAGTTCTTGGGCCAAGGAGGGGAACCCCGCCGCGGGCACGCGTACGACGGGGAATTGGGCGCGGCCGTCGCGCGGGCCCAGGACGGTGACGAGGCCGCCTTCGCGGTCGCCTACCGGCTGGTGCAGCCCGGACTGCTCGGGTATCTGCGCGGCATGGTCGGCGACGACGCGGAGGACGTGGCGTCCGACGCCTGGCTGGAGATATCCCGGGACCTGGGCCGGTTCAAGGGCGACGGGGCCGGCTTCCGCGGCTGGAGCGCGACCATCGCCCGGCACCGGGCGCTGGACCATCTGCGCCGCCAGAAGGTACGGCCACGCTCGTCGGCGCTGGAGCAGGACGTCCTGGAGCTGCCCGGCGTCCACAGCACGCACGACCAGGCCCTGGAGTCGCTCTCCACGGAGTACGCCCTGGAACTGGTCCGGGGCCTGCCCCGTGACCAGGCCGAGGCGGTCCTGCTGCGGGTGGTGGTCGGCCTCGACGGCCCCGCCGCCGCCCGCGTGCTCGGCAAGCGTCCGGGCGCGGTGCGCACCGCCGCGTACCGGGGCCTGAAGCGCCTGGCCAAGCAGCTCGGCGCCGAGGGTGTGACGGATGACGGCCCCCGGACGCTGGGGGAGTCGAAGTGACGGACGCCGGTGAACGGTCGGAGAACGGGTTGTGCGGCCCGCCGACGTACCGCGACCGGAGGGGCCGGAGCGGCCTTCGCGGCCGGCCGGCGGTCGAGCGCATGAGACGTACGGGCTCTTCCGGCCGTACGGCTCACATGGGCCACTCAAGTCACACAGGCTCCACAGGCACCATAAGTCAAGCAGGTCGGACAGGGACGGGAAGCGGACATGGGTGAACGGCAGAGCGGCGGCGGGATGCCCGGCCGTCGGCATGTGCGCCCTGGCGGCACCGCGTCCGGCCACTCCGCCGGTGCCCGTGGCGTGCTGGACGACGCCGCGCTGGAGGCGCTGCTCGCCGCCGCGATACGCGTCGAGGGTGTGGACGCCGAGGGCGAGCGGCGGGCCGTGGCCGCGTTCCGGGCCGCCCGGGAGGCCGGCGTGCACCAGGCGCGAGCCCGGCGCCGGGACGACTGGCGGCCCCGGGAGCAGCGGGGCCTGGCCCGGTCGGTGAAGGCCACGCTCTCCCTCTTCGTGGCGAGCCTCGCCCTGGGCGGCGTCGCGGTCGCGGCGATCGGCTCCGCCGGTTCGTCCTCCGACGACGGCGACGACAAGGTACGGCCGACCGCCCCGGCCACCAGTGCCCCGGAGCAGCCGGCCGCGCCGTCCTCCGGCGAGCCGTCCGGCTCCGGGCCGTCCGACCGCCCGGACGCCGCCCAGGACACCGAGGCCCAGTGCCGTGCCTACGAGCAGGTCAAGGAGCGCGGCAACGCGCTGGACGCGGCGGCCTGGCAGCGGCTTGTCACGGCCGCGGGCGGCGAGGAGAAGGTCGCGCCGTTCTGCGCGGACCAGCTGGCGGGGGCGCAGGCCACGAGCAGGCCGACGCCGAGTACGCCGGCCAGGCCCACCCCGACGCCGGGCGCAGGGAACGCGACCAATGGTGCGGGGAACGCCGACAGCGGCGGCAGCGGGCAGGCCGGAGAGACTGACAATGGCGTCGGCCGGAAGAACTGACCTCGCGCGCCCCGGTGTTCACCCCTGACAGGCTCCGCGAGTGTGGCGCCGAGGCAACGGCCGGGGCCGCCACCCCCCACAGGAGAGGCCCCGGCCGTCGCGCGGCACGGGCCGCGCGGCGGCCCGTACTCTCTACAGCGCCGGCGCTGCGTTTTCTGTCACACCTCCGCGTCACAGCGGCGCGTCACGAGTTAGTTGCACGTTGTACGGACATGGACGGGGAGCGGTTTCAGGTCGTAACGTGCCTTTCGCGCCGGACGCGGGGGACGTATGGACCACCGCAACCACCTGCGGTATTGAAACCGCAACCATCAATTGAGGAACCACCAGGTGCTGGGGGATGACGCGGAGCTGACCGCCGCGGTGCTTGCGGCACAGGACGGGGACGAGACCGCGTTCCGGACTGTGTACCGCTCGGTGCACCCGCGGTTGCTCGGGTACGTACGGACGCTGGTCGGCGATCCCGACGCCGAGGACGTGGCGTCGGAGGCATGGCTGCAGATCGCCCGTGACCTGGAAAGGTTCAGCGGGGACGCGGACCGCTTCCGCGGCTGGGCCGCCCGCATAGCCCGCAACCGCGCGCTGGACCACATACGCATGCGTGGCCGCCGCCCCGCCATCGGCGGCGACGAGACGGAGCTCACCGGGCAGGCCGCCGAGTCCGACACGGCCGGCGAGGCCATGGAGGCCCTGGCCACCGACAGCACCCTCTCCCTCATCGCGCGGCTGCCGCAGGACCAGGCCGAGGCCGTCGTCCTGCGCGTCGTCGTGGGCCTGGACGCCAAGACCGCCGCCGAGACGCTGGGCAAGCGGCCCGGTGCCGTGCGGACGGCCGCGCACCGAGGTCTGAAACGGCTCGCCGAGCTGCTCGGCGACGATCCGGAATCGGTCGGCGGGCTCGACGCCCTGCCTCCCCAGCGAGAACCGCGCGGTCGCGCGGTGACGTCCGCCAGTGTGACGCATATGCGTGCGCGGACGCAGAAGGATGTGTGATGGCCGACGAGCAGTACAGGTGGCTGGACCGCGAAACAGCGGAGCGTTTGCTGAGCGGAGAGTCACTCGAAGCTGTGGACGCGGCCGACCGCGACCAGGCCGAACGTCTTGCCAAGACCCTGGGTTCCCTGTCCGTCGAACCCGCTCCCATCAGCGCCGAACTCCCCGGTGAGGCCGCCGCGTTGGCCGCCTTCCGGTCGGCGCGCGCGGAGCGGGACGACGCCCCGGCGACCCTCGGTCACGCCGCCCGCCCCGAGGCGTCCGACGTCGGCCTCGTCCGCATCGGCGGCCCCGCCCAGGCCTTCCGGCGCCCCCGCTGGGCCCGTCCCGTGCGCCTCGGACTCGCCGCCGCGCTGGCCGCCGGCATGATCGGCGGAGTCGCGGTCGCGGCCGGAACCGGAGCGCTGCCGACCCCGTTCCACGACGACGAGCCGCGCCCCGGCGCCTCGGTCTCGGCGACACCGGAGCGCCCGCTGATCTCGCCCTCCCCGGACAACGGTGTCGTCGGCGTGCCCTCGCCCGACGGCGACACCAACGGCAGCACCGGCGGGGCACCGTCCAAGGAGGCGGCACCCGGCGGCCCGGCCACCGACCGCGGCTCCACCGAGGGCCGGGAGGCCCCGTCCGGCGGCCGGTGGAAAGGCGCACCCTCGGCCTGCCGCGACGTCCGCGACGGCAAGCAGCTCACCGACGACCGCCGACGTGCCCTCGAGGGTGCGGCGGGCGGCCCGGCGCGCGTGCAGACGTACTGCAAGGGCGTCCTGGCCGACACCGGCACGAGCACCGCGGGGCAGGGCGACCACGGCAAGGGCGACACCGGCGGCGGCGAGTCCGACCAGGGCGGCAAGGGCAGCGACGACGAAGGCCACCACCCGGGCCAGGACGGCAACGGCAACGGGAACGCCAACGGCGGTGGCCAGGGCAACGCCAACAGCGGCGGTAGCGGGAACGGCAACGGCGGCGGCAAGGGCAAGAACGACGCTTCCTGACCCCCGCCGTAAGCCCGTGACCTGCGGTTTCACCCCGCGGAGCGGGTCGTGCGGAAAATTCTTCGCGGCGAGTGTGACGTTTTCGCAGGCTGATGCGCAGTACTGAGTGAGCCGACTGGTCATCGGCCGTCGCACAGAGCCGGGGTTCCCCCCGTACCTACGGCTCGTGCAATGGCGCGGGCGGGACACGTTCCCCCGGTCCCGCCCGCGCCCCACTCCCACTCCCCGCGTCTCACCAGTGCACGACGACCTTGTCACCGTTCCGCACCTGCGCGAAGAGATCCGCGATCGCCGCCTCGTCCCGGACGTTGACACAGCCGTGCGAGGCCCCGGCGTAACCCTGGACCGCGAAGTCGGACGAGTAGTGCACCGCCTGGCCGCCGCTGAAGAACATCGCGTACGGCATCGGCGAGTCATAGAGCGTCGACACATGGTGCCGGGACTTCCAGTAGATCTGGAACACACCTTCCCGGGTGGGCGTGTACTCCGAGCCGAACCGCACCGGCACCGTCGTGAGCGTCTGTCCGCCGACCATCCAGCGCAGGGTCCGGCTCGACTTGCTGATGCACAGCGCCCGGCCGCTCAGACACCGGGCGTCCGGCTCGTCGGCGGGCTGTCCGCCCATCAGATACAGGTCCCACTTGCCCGGCTCCCGCGTCATCCTCAGCAGCCGCTGCCAGGTGACGGTGTCGGTCTTCCCCGTCTTCGGCAGTCCGCGCTTGCCCTGGAAGCCCTTGACCGCCTGTTCGGTCAGGTCGTCGTACTCGCCGGTCGGCCCGTCGAAGAGCCAGGCGACCTGCCGCAGCCGCGCCTGGAGCTCACGGACGTCACGGCCGGTGTCGCCGGGCGCCCAGAGGACCTCGGGCGCGGCCGGGCGCGGTGACGCCTTCGGCTTGTCGTCCGCGGGCGTACGGGACGGGGTCCGGGCCGGCGACGGCGTACCGCTCGGCACCTCGATCCGCACCGGCGCCTGCTGCCCGCCTTCGCCGTCCGCGGGCTGCACCGTGCACGCGCCGCACAGCACGGCGAGCGCCGCGGCCGAGGCGAGCGCGCCGGTCGATCTCCTCATGCCCCTCATACGCATGTACGGCCCCCGTCGTCTCACCGCAGCCACCGGCGACTGCGCTGGTGTCACGTGAGATGTTCCCCGCGGATACTGGTTGCGAACGGCGCGGCATTGTTGTGACCGGGACCGCAACATGTCTGTGAGCAAGGTCCCAGCGTGCTCCTCTCCACCGGGTGCACGCCCACCGCTACAGTCCGTCGAAGGGTCGGTCTGTACCAGCGAGTAACTGGCGAGTAACTGCTCAGTGGGAGGCAACACACCATGGCGCGCGAGTCGGAGTCCGGACTGCCCATCGAACCGGTCTACGGGCCGGACGCGCTCGCGGGCTGGGACCCGGCGGAGAAGCTGGGCGAGCCCGGCGGCTACCCCTTCACGCGGGGCGTGTACCCGTCGATGTACACGGGCCGTCCCTGGACGATGCGCCAGTACGCCGGTTTCGGTACGGCGGTGGAGTCCAACGCCCGCTACAAGCAGCTGATCGCCAACGGCACGATGGGCCTGTCCGTCGCCTTCGACCTGCCCACGCAGATGGGCCACGACTCGGACGCCCCGATCTCGCACGGCGAGGTCGGCAAGGTGGGCGTGGCGATCGACTCGATCGACGACATGCGCGTGCTGTTCGGCGGGATCCCGCTGGACAAGGTGTCGACGTCGATGACGATCAACGCGCCCGCGTCGCTGCTGCTGCTTCTGTACCAACTGGTCGCGGAGGAGCAGGGCGTCAGCGCGGACAAGCTGACCGGCACGATCCAGAACGACGTGCTGAAGGAGTACATCGCGCGGGGCACGTACATCTTCCCGCCGAAGCCGTCCCTCCGTCTGATCGCGGACATCTTCAAGTACTGCAAGGCCGAGATCCCGAAGTGGAACACGATCTCGATCTCCGGCTACCACATGGCCGAGGCGGGGGCGTCGCCCGCGCAGGAGATCGCGTTCACGCTGGCGGACGGCATCGAGTACGTGCGCACGGCGGTCGCGGCCGGCATGGATGTCGACGACTTCGCGCCGCGGCTGTCGTTCTTCTTCGTGGCGCGTACGACGATCCTCGAAGAGGTGGCCAAGTTCCGTGCGGCGCGGCGCATTTGGGCCCGGGTGATGCGGGACGAGTTCGGCGCGAAGAACCCGAAGTCGCTGATGCTGCGGTTCCACACGCAGACGGCGGGCGTCCAGCTGACGGCGCAGCAGCCCGAGGTGAACCTGGTCCGGGTCGCGGTCCAGGGCCTGGCGGCGGTACTGGGCGGCACGCAGTCCCTGCACACCAACTCCTTCGACGAGGCGATCGCGCTGCCGACGGACAAGTCGGCCCGCCTGGCCCTGCGTACGCAGCAGGTCCTCGCCTACGAGACGGACGTGACGGCGACGGTCGACCCCTTCGCGGGCTCCTACGTCATAGAGAAGATGACCGACGACGTCGAGGCCGCCACCGTCGAACTGATGGCGAAGGTCGAGGAGCTGGGCGGCGCGGTCAACGCCATCGAGCACGGCTTCCAGAAGGGCGAGATCGAACGCAGCGCGTACCGCATCGCCCAGGAGACCGACGCCGGCGAGCGGGTCGTGGTCGGCGTCAACCGCTTCCAGCTGGACGCGGAGGAACCGTACGAGCCCCTCCGGGTGGACCCGGCGATCGAGGCCCAGCAGGCGGAACGGCTGGCGAAGCTGCGGGCCGAGCGGGACCAGGCGGCGGTGGACTCGGCACTGGCGGCGCTGAAGAAGGCGGCGGAGGGGGAGGACAACGTCCTGTACCCGATGAAGGACGCGTTGCGGGCTCGGGCGACTGTGGGCGAGGTGTGCAACGCGTTGCGGGAGGTTTGGGGGACGTACGTTCCGTCGGATGCGTTCTGAGATGGGTGGTTCCCTCGAATGAGTGATCGGGGGCGGAAACCGCACGTCCCCGGTTAATCTCGTGGAGGGTGTTCCCGAAAGGAGGGTGCCGTGGCTGTGATGCTGCACGAGTCGTCGCTTTCTGATGCTGCCGACCGGCTCTGGGAGGAGCTGCCCGGGCACCGGGTGGAGATCCTCAACGGGAGCATTGTCGTGACACCGCCGCCTGATGGCCCGCACCAAGAGACGCTGACGTGGCTCATTGAGGAGTTCTTGAGAGTCAGGGCCCGAGCACTGGGGCTCAGGTACGTGCAAGGAATCGGCCTGTGGTTGCCGACCGGCCCGGACGACTATGCAGTACCGGACTTCTCTGTAGTCGACGCCGACTACAAGGACGCCCTCGTCGAGAAGAACTGCTACGCGCCGCACGTCTTCCGGCTGGTATTGGAGGTGACTTCCTCCAACTGGACCAATGACACGGCGACCAAGGTCGATATCTACGCTCGGGCTCGCATCCCCGTCTACCTCATCGCCGACCGCAAACACGACGAGGTCCTCCTCTACCAGGACCCGGCTGACGGCAAATACCCCGACCCCAAGCGCTTCAAGCGAGGCCAGACCGTGCCGGTGCCCGACTCTGTCGGCGTCACCCTCGAACTCGCCGTCGACACGCTTCTCGACGGCGACGACGACTAACGCAGGCCGAACCGTGCGAGGTACTTCGTCAGTCCCGCCGCCCCGCCACCCGCCCACCCCACGTAACCGTCCGGCCGTACGAGGAACACCCCGGACCCGTACGCCCCCTGCACGCCCCCTCGAACCACCCGCACCACCCCCGCCACCCCCGACGGCACCTCCGCCCCCACCGCCACCAGCGTCCAGTGCGGCCCCCGAAACGCGTCGAACAGCCGTACCTCACCCAGCATCCCGTCGGGCGCCCGATCCCCCGCCCGCACCGGCCCCGGCGTCGCCCGCGTCTCTACCGTGAGCGGCGACTCCCGGTACCCCAGCCCGAGTTGCCGCGTCGCCTCCCCGCGCCGGACCTCACCGCGGTGGACGCCCGTCGACACGCCCAGCATGTCGGCGGCGATGGGGCGGCGCTCCTCCTCGTAGGAGTCCAGGAGCCCGGCGTCGACGCCGTCTCGCAGTACCGCGCCCAGCTTCCAGCCCAGGTTGTAGGCGTCCTGGACGCTCGTGTTCAGGCCTTGGCCCCCGGCCGGCGAGTGCACATGCGCCGCGTCTCCGGCCAGGAAGACCCGGCCCGCGCGGAAACGGTCCGCCAGTGCCGCCCGGGGGCGGAAGTCCGAGGCCCAGCGCACCTCGGTCACATCCTCGGGGGCGAGGTGGGAGCGGGCGGCGACGGTCTTGCGTATGCCGTCGAGGGAGAGGTCCACCGTCGTGCCCTCCGGGAACTGTGCGACGACCTGGAAGTCCTCCGTCCCGGCGAGCGGGCAGATCGCCAGGTAGCCGTCGCCCTCCTCGTGTGGCGGGAAGATGTGCCAGTTGTTCCTGTCCAGGCCCGCGATCCGCACGTCCGCCACCAGCATCGAACTCGGGTCGACCGTCTCCCCGGTCATGCCGATGCCGAGAGCCCGCCGTACGGCTGAGCGGCCGCCGTCGGCGGCGACCACGTACCGGGCGCGGATCTCGTCCCCCGCCGCGAAGTGCACGGTCACGCCGTCCTCGTCCTGCGTGAGTCCCACGACCTCGCGGCCGAACGTGACCGTCCCGCCCAGTTCCTCCAGCCGCGCGAAAAGGATCTCCTGCGTCCTCCACTGCGGCACCATCCACGGCCCGGTGTGCGGGGAGTCCTCTGTCACCTCCGCCGGGTCGAACATCTGGTGCTCGCCCGCCCGCTTCCCGTCCTGCCAGACCATCCCGACCGGGTAACTGCCCCCGGCCGCCTGGATCGCATCGAGGACGCCCAGGTCGTCGAAGACCTCCATCGTGCGCGGCTGGATCCCCTTGCCGCGCGAGCCGGGGAACAGCCCGTCGGCCCGCTCCACGACCAGCGCGTCCACCCCGCGCCGGGCGAGGTCGACGCCCAGGGCGAGGCCGGTCGGGCCCGCGCCGACGATCAGCACATCAGTGCGTACAGACATGCCCATATCCCCTTAACGTTGTTAACGTGTCGTCGGCTACGAGGGTGACCTTAACGACGTTAAACTGTCAAGTGTGAGCACGGAACGCCGAGCGCCCCTCGACCGCACACGCGTCGCGGACGCCGCCCTCAAGCTGCTGAACGAGGTCGGTCTGGACGGCCTGACCCTGCGCGCCATCGCCAAGGAACTGGACGTCAAGGCACCCGCCCTGTACTGGCACTTCAAGGACAAGCAGGCGCTGCTCGACGAGATGGCGACCGAGATGTACCGCCGGATGATCGCTGGGACGCCCCTCGACCCCGCCGACACCTGGCAGGAGCGGCTGCTCAAGGCCAACCGCGGACTGCGCACCGCCCTGCTCGGCTACCGCGACGGCGCCAAGGTCTTCAGCGGCTCCCGCTTCACCGGCATCGAGCACGCCGAGCAGATGGAGGACAACCTGCGCCTCTTCGTTACCACCGGCTTCACTCTCGCCGACGCGGTCCGCGCGACCTCGACGACGTACTTCTACACCCTTGGCTTCGTCACCGAGGAGCAGGGCGTCGAGCCCATGGCGGGTGAACGCCGGGAAGGCTACGACGTGGACGAACGTGCCCGCCTGATGGCCGACTATCCCTTGTCGGCTCAGGTGGGCGCGGAGATCTTCGCTGATTACGACCGGCACTTCGAGGAGGGGCTGGTCCTTGTGATCGCCGGGATCGAGGCGCGGTACGGGGTCAGGTGAGCGCGGTTCGGTTGTGGGCGCCGATCCAGGTGTAGGCCAGGTCGCCGAGGAAGTGAGTCAGCAGCGCACCAGGGACGGCGAGCAGGCACCTTCACAGCGGTCGCTGTGGAGCAGGGAGTCGTCGAAGCGGGCCAGTCGCGCGACCAACCGCCCCCCGACACTGTCCGTGATCGTCCCCTGCTGCAACATCGAGTCGTACGTACCCGAGACGGTGACCAGCCTGGTCAACAACGAACGGGACGACTTCGAGTTCATCTTCGTCGAGGACCGGTCCTCCAAGGACAAGACGTACGAAGCGCTGCTGACGCTGACGAAGAGACTGAAGAACAGCCGGGTGTATCTGGTGAACGCCATCGGGCGGTTCGCGAAGCTGCGGGAGGTTTGGGGGACGTACGTTCCCTCGGATGCCTTCTGAGCGGGGAGATTCCTCGAAATCTGAGGAGATCTCTTCCCTTCGGATCCACCTGGAGTTCACGATCCGAAGGGTTTGTCGACGCACCATCCATCTCTGGCACGTATCTGATCACGGCCAGTACCTGTACATCTACACCACCGGCACGAGCACCGAGACACGCCCGGCCCTTAACTACAAGACCAAACGCCCCGGCGCGGCCTGGAGCGCCGCCAAGTTCTTCGCCGACGGCCCCCGGGACCAATATGACCCCGATCAGCAGAACACCACGGGCGAAGGCTGGGACACGTACCCCATGGCCGACGAGTACGCCCCGGGCAGGTTCTACGTGGCCTGGGAGTTCGACACCTCCCGGATCAAGGTGAACAAGCTCGACATCTCCGACGCACCCTGATCCACCCCCGCCGTGGCCCCTGTCGCCCGTCGCCGGGGGCCACGGCAGCATGGGGCGTCCGGACGTATGCACGACCGGAAGGTCCCCTGCCCATGGCCGCGGCTCCACGCTGTCCGGCTGGGACCACCACGACCCGAAGACGTCGACCCCGAGCTCGGCCCGATGGAACGCTGCCGATCGGGTACTTCAGAACGGGTAGCCCCATGCTTGAGCCAACTCCCGCAGGCGCGACGGAAGTTCGACGCCCGATTCGGCCGTGCGGCCGGGCTGGACGCGGCCGGATCTGATGGTGCTGGACCAGTCACCCAGCTGTGGGCGGAGCGTGCCGTGGTCCTTGCCGCCGTAATCGAGCATGCCGGGCTCCCAGGGGACACCGAGATACGCGCAGACGCCGCGGGTCACCCGCTCCGGTTCCGCGGTCAGTTCCTCGTACGTGATCACGTGGGCATCGAGGTTCCGTCTCGCCTCCTCCAGCTTCTCGCAGTAGCCGAGCACTTCGGCGCGGATGGCCTCGTGGTCGGGATCCGTTCGGCGGTTGGTCAGGGACGTGATGACCGCGGCCGGGTGGCGCAGCAGGACGATGTAGCGTGCCTGCGGCCAACATCGTTGCAGTCGCGGCCAGATGAGGGTGTTCGGCGGGGTCTTGTCGACGATGAGGTCCTTGCCGCTGTGAGTGAGCTCAAGGTGCAGCACCCGGTCCCACAGCACGTGTTCCAGCTCTTCCTTGTCGAGTTGGAGTTCCTGCATGGCGGCCGCGGTGAAATCGCGGGACAGCTGGACGTGCACAGTGCGCAGGTGCATCTCGTGCGGGGCCCGGATCTGGCTGTGGCTGTTCAACAGCATCCGCAGCAAGGTCGATCCGGAGCGCACCGAGGACAGCACGAAGACCGGCGACTCCACCAGGCGCGGGGCGGGCGGGGCGGTGTAGGAGTCCTCGGCCCTCCGAGGTGAGGGAACGGCGTTCAGGCCACCGCGCGGGGGACTCACAGCCTCCTTCATCAGCCTCCCCCGGCGCTTCAGTCCCTTTCCGATCGCAGCAATCCGAGGGTCTCGCACAGTGACACCTTTCTCTCGCGTTCGCGCCGTGCGATCCGCATCTCAGGGGTTGCGGATGAACTGCAGGTGTCAGGCGGGAGGAGCGCGTGTGTGGCAAGTGGCTGAAAACCATCCGTGACCTGTAGCTTTACCCCTTCCTTAATTCTCCATGGGAATCTTGATGCCCATGGGCGTGACGCCGTTGGTCGTCGCAGGTTCCGCGGCCGGTCAGGCAAGTGACAGTGCCGTCGTCTTGATTCACGACCGCGGGCCGGTTTCGCCGGGCAGGCCCGTAGAGCGGTCGGTGCGGGTCTTGCGTATGGCCCGAGTGACGACTGGGGGGAGCAGATCGACGGCGATGCGGCGGGCACGGGAGCGGGACTGGCGGAGTGGGCGGTCCGCGGCCGGGGTGCCGGGGAACTCTGCGGCGCGGGTGTCGGTGGCACATAGTGCCGTGAGCGTGGGAACGGCGGCGGCTGCATGCCCTTGGACCGGGTGCGGATCAGGCGGTGTCCCGCGGCCCCCTGCACGCTCAGCCCGCAGTCGGTGCGCTGCCGGAGCATGGTGAGCAGCGCCTCCTGCACGGGCTCGGGATCGCCCCAAGTGCCGTACAGCTTCAGCGTGCTGAGGCAGATCGGGCGCAGGCCCCGGTTGAGCACCGCCTCCCAGGCGGCGACGGAGACGCCCGAGGTGTGCTCGGAGCGGAAGTCGTCGAGGACCACGACGCCCTCGGGCAGCAGGATCTCCCGGGCCGCGTCCTACGTCGTCGTACACGTGCTCGTACAGGTGCGAGGCGTCGATGTGGAGGAAGCGGCAGGTGCCGGGGGCGACGTCCTTGGCGATCACCGAACTGGGTGCCTGGATAACGGTCGGCAGGGTGCCGTGGAAGGAGAGGTAGTTCCGCTCGACGGCCTGCCGGGTGAGGGAGGCGTACGACTTGTTGGTCTCGGCCTGGTTGGGCCCGTCCGGGGCGTCGCTCTCGAACAGGTCGCACACGGTGAACCTCTCGCCGTCCCGCAGACGCCGGCCCAGGAGGATCGCGCTCTTGCCCAGGTAGGCGCCGAGTTCCAGCAGGTCGCCCTCCACTCCCTGCTTCTCCTGCTGGTCGAGGAACCAGGTGAACAGCACCTGGTCGAGTGGCGGGAACCAGCCCGGCACGTCCGCGAGCTCGCCGGGGTACTTGTCAGTCGCTTGTGCGTTGGCCATGACACGAGCCTGCTCCCTGAGCGCCGTCCAAACCGACGACTGGTTGAACGTCGAGTGAACAGCCCCGGCTCGCCAGGCGCGACAAGCCCCGACGGCGCCGCACACGAAGGACGACCCCACGCGGCACGACCAGCGGAGCGCTACCGCGCCTTCGCCAGCACCGCCCGCAGCCGCGGCGCCAGCGGCTTCTCCACAAAGCGGTGGAGCAGCCATGCCAGCAGGAGCATCAGGCCGATCGTCAGGGCGAAGGTCTCCGCCGACGCCAGGCCCAGGCCGCGGTGCAGGGCGTGGATCACCGCCCAGCCGAGGTGCTCGTGCACCAGGTAGAACGGGTACGTCAGCGCCCCCGCCACCGTCAGCCAGCGCCAGTTCGCCCAGTTCAGCCAGCCCAGCGCGATCGCGCCGACCGCGACGAAGCCGAAGGCGACGACCAGGACGATGCCGAAGGACGTGCGGTGGGCGAAGGCGTTCGGGTCCGCAGCGTTCCACAGGTTCCGGACCGCGTAGTGCTGCCCGATCAGGAAGCTCACCGCCACGATGCCCCACGCGTAGGCGTCCCGCCGGTCGCGGTGGACGAGGTAGAGGCCGACGCCGCCGGTGAAGAAGGGGGCGTACTCGGGCATCAGGACTATGTCGAGCAGCGGCATGTTCGCGTTCTGCGCGATCACCGCCGCCAGCGTCCAGACCGCGCAGAACATGATCACTCGGCGGCGGCTCGCTCCGGGAAGCACGACGCACAGCGCGAACAGCGCGTAGAAGCGGATCTCCGCCCACAGCGTCCAGCACACCCCGAGCACCCGGTCCACGCCGAGCGGCATCTGCAGCATGGTCAGGTTCACCAGCGCGTCGCTCGGCGAGACCGCCTTGTAGGCCACCATCGGCAGAGCGAACACCGCTGCCACGAGCACCACCGCCACCCAGTAGGCGGGCAGCAGCCGGGAGGCCCGGGAGGCGAAGAACGACTTCAGGGGCCGGCCCCAGCCGCTCATGCAGATCACGAACCCGCTGATCACGAAGAAGACCTGGACGCCGAGGCAGCCATAGGCGAAGTACTCGTGCAGCGTGGGGAACTGCTGTTTGGGCGAGCTGCCCCAGGCCTCGGTGACGTCGCCGCCGCGGCCGCCGTAGTGGTACGCCGCCACCATCAGCGCGGCGACCAGCCGCAGCCCGTCCAAGGCCCGCAGCCGGGCCTGACGGGGTGGCCGTGCCGGCTCCGGCCGCCTGGTGGTCTGGGGGGCCGGGCGGACGGTCATGCTGGTCACGAAAATCCCCTCGACGGGTGGTCCTGCGGTTCCGTCGCAGCACACTAGTCCGAACCACAGGAAGGGCCTCGTTGACCGGCAAACCATTCGCCGCCCGGTCCCGAGGCGTTCACCTGGGCGTCGTTTTCGGTTTCTAGATTTTCTCAACATCCCCCCTACGTCGCGGTAATCGCAGGGAATGCGACCGCGAATTCAGCATTGCTTTGGCAAAAGAGACAGGAGTGCCATGACGCGGGTCCAGAACAGACGGGCACGTGCGGGTGGAGGGGAGCCGGACGACTGCGTGCGCGCCTGTGCGGTGCACAGCGGCAAACTCGTCGGCAGCCTCGACCGCCGCCGCACCGAACTCGCCGAGCAGCTGCGCAAGCTGCTCGTCGTGTCCAGCACGTCCCAGCCCGCCGCCTCCGCACCCGCCGGTGCCGGCGCCCTGCTCAAGCGGGCGGTCAAGGGCGCGGCGACGCCCGCCTCAGGGATCTCGAACGAGCTGCTCGACGCGCTGCTCGCCGTCGCCAACAAGGCACTGGAGTGCGGCTACGACGACGAGTTGGACCTCGCACTCGTCATCAGCGACACCGTCCTGGCCCAGCGCAAGAACTCCCGCGCCGGCTGGCGGCTGCGCGCCCGCCTCCTCGAGGCCCTGGGCGATGAGGACGGGGCCGTGGAGGCGTACGAGCGCTACGTCGCCCTCACCGACGACGACGGCTTCGGCGTCCGCGCCCGCATCGCCGGACTGCGCATGGCGAGTGAGAAGGAGCGCGAACTGCTCGCCCTGCTGAGGCGTCAGTGTCCGCGCGCCACGGACTTCGCCCGCGGCCCTGCCACCGAGGTGTGGGCCGAGGGCCTGGCCGCGCACGCGCTCGGCGACTGGACGGAGGCCGAGCCGCGGCTCGTGGGAGCGCTGCTTCGGCTGGCCGAAGAGGACGCCCCGGTCGCGGACCGGCAGGAGCTGCTCAGCCAGTATCTCGACCTGCGCACCGCCGTCCCGGGTGCCGACCTCCCCGAGCTCACCGAGGCCCTCGCGCTCTACGCCGAGCAGCGTCGCTCCCGGATGCGCGGACCGGTCACCGACCCGACCAACGGCGGCGTGCGGTGGATCAGCCTGGGCGAGTTCCGCAACCAGGTCGCCGGCAAGTCCATCTGCCTGATCGCCAACTCCGGCCGCGTCGGCAGCAGTTCGATGGGCGCCGAGATCGACGACTACGACCTGGTCGTGCGCTTCAACTCGTACAAGATCGACCCGAAGCACACCGGCACCCGCACCGACATCCACGCCACCATCCACAAGCACGGCTTCAACTGGGACAAGCAGGTCACCACACGGCTCGTCTTCGGCGGCATCTCCGGCGACTGGAAGTGGTCGCTGCGCAACCGCCTGGTGCCCGGCGCGCAGACCTGCCTCGGCGACGAGTCGCTGCGCTGGCCCGTACGCAACATCGGCAAGCTCGGCGCCGACGTCTGGTCGGGGATCCCGACCACCGGCTTCAACATGCTGTGGCTGCTGGACTTCCTGGACGTCAGCCCGACGCTCGACCTGATCGGCTTCGACTTCTACGAGTCCGGCGCCTACCGCGTCCAGGAAGCGATGAAGCTGGCCATCACGTCCGTCCACGAATACACCAGCGAGAAGGAATGGGTCATGCAGCGGGCCCAGCGCGTGACCGACATGAGGATATCCCTGCGATGACCACGACCTCCCCCACGCGGATCCAGGCGGCCGCCACCTCGTCGCACGCCCTCACCGGCAAGCGCCGCATCGCCTTCGCGTCGTACGTCGACGAGAACTACCTGCCCGGCTTCCTCGCCCTGCTGCGCAGTCTCGCCCTGTCCAACCCGGGCGTGTGCGAGGACTTCGTCGTCCTGTACGACGACCTGCGCCCCGCCTCCATCGCCCGCATCCGCGCCCTGCACCCGCGCATCGTGCTGCGCCGCGTGAACGACGCGCACTACGACTCGTACAAGAAGGGCGACCAGGACAACTACCTGGTGCGCAAGGCGTACTTCATCCTGGACGTCTTCCGGATGCGTGACTACGACACCGTCATCACGCTCGACACGGACATGGTCGTCCTCGGCGACCTGGGCGAACTGCTGAAGCTGCGCGAGGGCCTGGCGGCCGTGTCGCAGTTCTTCTACGGGCAGCACAAGCTCAACTCGGGTCTGCTGGTGATCCAGCGGGAGTACCTCAGCGACGCGTTCTGCGCCAAGCTCGACGCGACCGGACGCAGCGGCGACTACGAGCTCGACAAGCACGACCAGGGCATCCTGAATGCGGTCTTGGACGGCGACTTCATCCGCCTCGACCCGCGCTACAACTTCGTCAAGCGGCGGCTGTCCGGTGACCTGCCCGTGCCCGAGGACACCGCGATCCTGCACTTCACCGGCCGTCACAAGCCCTGGCAGGGCGGCGAGTCCGGGTACAGCCTGGCCGAGGAGAAGTGGCGCGAGTACGAGCTGGAAGACGCCGACTTCCACGCCGCCTACCTCGCCTCCTCCGGTGGCCTCCACCACGACCTGGTCGTGCACTGCGGCACCCCGCACGTCGCCCGCACCGGCGACGTCGAGACCGCCCGCAAGGTGGCCGCCGCGCACATCGCGACCGGCAACTACCAGGACGCCGTGGACATCCTCGAAAGCGTCCGCATCCCGCTCGACGAGGCCTGGCCGCACGAGGTGCTCGGCCACGCCCTGATGAGCGTCTCCCGCTACGACGAGGCCAGGGCCCAGCTGCTGCTGGCCACCGCCGCCCCCAACCGGGCCGCCACCGCCTACGCCCGGCTCGCCCAGATGGCCTGGGTGCACGGCGACAACGCCTCGGCCCTGAAGTACGCGACGAGCGGCCTGTCCGTCGACATCACCCACCGCTCCAGCCGCCTGTGGGCGCAGCGCGCGGCCTCCGTCCCCGCACAGGAGCAGGACAGCGCCGAGGACCAACTGGCCCATGTCGCCTTCTACATGGACCGGCAGGGCAACGCGGGCGACAAGCTCCTCCCCGAGAGCGTCCGCAGCGCCTTCGGTCCGGACACCACCTCCCGCCGCTGGCACTCCGTGCACGCCCACCGCCTGTTCGACGAGGCGGCGCTGGACAGCGTCAACGCCCGCCGCGGCCTCGTCATCGGCGGCGGCGGCCTGTTCATCCCGGACACCATGCCCAACGGCAACAGTGCCTGGCAGTGGAACGTCCCGGACGAGCTGATGCGCCGCATCGACGTACCGATCGTGGTGTACGCCGTCGGCTTCAACGCCTTCGACGGCCAGTCCTACCGCGCCAACCGGTTCCGGGAGTCCCTGCGCCTCCTCGTCGAGAAGTCCTCCTTCTTCGGGCTGCGCAACCACGGCTCGATCGAGAAGGTGCGCGCCATGCTCCCGGCCCACCTGCACGACAAGGTGCGCTTCCAGCCGTGCCCGACCACGGTGACGCGCCAGCTCGTGCCCGGCTGGCAGGACCCGGCGACCCGCGACGACACCATCCTGATCAACGCCGCCTACGACCGGGCCGCCCTGCGCTTCGGCCACGACTACGCCTATTTCCTGGCGCAGATGGCCCAGGCGGTCCGGGACCTCGGTGAGCTCGGCGAGGTGAAGTGCGTGGCGCACTCGCTCGACGACGAGAAGATCGCCTTCGACCTGCGCCGCGAGCACGGCATCTCGATGCCCGTCATCCCGATGTACGACTTCGACAACGACGGCATCCGCGACCTGTACGCCCGCACCAAGCTGGTGATCGGCATGCGCGGCCACGCCGGAATGATCCCGTTCGGCGTGGGCACGCCCATCATCAGCCTCATCTCGCACCCGAAGATGGCGTACTTCCTGAACGACATCGAGCGGCCCGAGTGGGGCGTGTCCGTGCACGACCGCCACCTCGCCGCCCGCCTCGTCGAGCGTGCCAAGGACCTGCTCGCCGACCACGACAGGACGGTCGCCGACGTGCACGGCCGCCAGCAGGAACTCTGGAAGATCACCGAGGCGAACGCGGCCGACCTGCGGATCATCCTGGGCGGCCAGGACTGACCAACTGACGACCAACTGACGTACTGACGTCAAGTGTTCATGTACCGGTAAAGGCGTGGGCTCCACGCTCCTCCGTACGCTCCTGTGAGCACGGCGATCAAGCACGCCGTGCTCACTGCTTCCTGGAGGTGCAACACCCATGCGAAGACACCCGAGACGTCGCGCGTCGCTGACCGTGGCGATATGCGGCCTGCTCGTAGCGCTGTCCGCGCCGACCGCGAACGCGGCCCCCACCACCCCCACTCCCCTCACCGATCCCGCCCGGGCGAGAGCGGTCGCCGCCGAGTTCGGTGCCGACCACACCGGCGGCGTCTACTACGACAAGGCCGGACAGCTCGTCATCGCCGTCACCGACGAGGCCACCGCGCGGGCCGTCCGCGCCGAAGGCGGCGTCGCCGAGGTCGTGAAGCACAGCACCGCCACTCTGACCTCCGCCCGCGCCACCCTCGACCGGCGGATCGCCGACGCCGACCCGATTCCCAACACCTCCTGGGGCGTCGACCCGAGCACCAACCAGTTGACCGTCGAGATCTTCGACGGCGTGTCCGCTGCCGACGAGAAGCGGCTCATGAGCCTCGTCGCCGGCTACGGCGACGCGGTGCGTGTCGAGAAGCTCCCCGGCACGATCAGGCCGACGGCCTACGAATCCGTCGGCGGCATCGGTATTTACTCGAAGGACGGCGGCTGGCACTGCACCCTCGGGTTCAACGCCCGCAACTCCTCCGGGCAGAAGTACTTCGTCACCGCTGGGCACTGCGCGAAAACCGATCTCGACCTCTGGTGGCACAGGGAGGCCGGGGGCAACTACCTCGGCAAGCGCATATGGTTCGACTACGGCGGCATTGACAAGGACTACGCCGTCATGGAGTACCGCGGCGAAGACCTGGCCGCCTACGGGTCCGTCAAGGCGGTCGGCACCTACTACGAGATCACCGACTCCCGCTACCCCAACGACGGTGAGTCCGCCAAGCGAGCCGGCGCCGTCAGCAGCGACCTCGTGGGCGAGGTGCTCTCGCCGAGCGAGACCGTCACCTACTCCGACGGCACGGTCCTGAAGAACATGATCAAGACCTCGCACTGCGCCCTCGGAGGAGACAGCGGCGGTCCGCTGTGGGCGGGGACCTACGCGCTCGGCATCACCTCCGGGACCAACACTCCGGACGGCGCGACGTGCAACAGCACCGTGAGCCAGTACCGGACGTACTTCCAGCCGGTGCACTGGGTGCTGGCCCACCACGGGCTGAGCGTGTTCTGAGCTGAGCGCCGGCCACCGCGGGGCATGCCCCGCGGTGGCCGGCGGCCGCCGGGCGTGTCAGCCGCGTACGGTCTTCCTCACCAGCCGGGTGAGACGGGAGCCGCCGCCCGTCGCCCTGTCGTCCTCATACGCCTTCCGCACCTGCTCGAAGTGGTCGGACCGCGTACGGCTCAGGTACTCGTCCCCGGTCAGCGGCTTGGCGATGGACCAGGCCCGCCGATGCTCGCCGGCGTAGTGGGCGACGTAGGCCTTGGCCAGTTCCAGCACGGACTTGAAGGGGATGCCGCCGGTGTGGTCGCGGTCGACGCGCTCCTGGACGGCCGAGATCAGCGCCAGCTTCTCGTCCAGGGAGAAGGCGTCCTCGGAGATTGTCTTCAGCACGTCCTCGGGGATCGGCCGCGTCACCTCGAAGGCGAGTGTGGAGCGGATCGGCGGCCCGGCGATCTCGACGTACGGCAGCAGGGCGCCCATGCTGTAGTGCAGCCAGGGCAGCCGGGGCCCCGCGAAGTCCTGGTGCAGGACCACCGAGCCGGGGCGCAGCCGGGTCAGGAAGCGCTCGGACACACAGCGGAAGACACGAGCCGTCTTGGCGATGTCGATGTGCAGGAACTCCACGGGGGTCGAGTCGTCCGGGTCGGAGGTCTGCCAGATGTCTCCGGCGTGGATCTCCAGGAACGGCAGGAACGGCTCGAGCCGGTCGCGGAAGTCGTCCAGGAAGGAGTTCTCGCCCTCGGGCCTGGTGCCGGCCGTGAAGAACTTCTCCGTGGCGAACGTCCCCTTGCCGACGCGGAAGAAGTCGTACGCGTGCAGCCGTCCCGTCTTCTCGTCGAACACCGGGCTCTCGCGCAGCCCGAGTGCGAGAGCGTACGTCGATCCGCCCCCGCCGGAGCCGAGTTCGACGATGCGGTCCCGGCCCGAGAGGTGATGACGCCCCAGCAGGTACAGGAACCGCAACTCCCAGTCGCTCACCTGGGTGTAGGGCAGGGTGTCCGGCAACTCGACGCTGTCGAACAGGGAATAGAGCCGGCCGAGCTTCGTCATGAGAGCCTCATGGGGTTCGGGTGGGCGGTGTCGTGATCCTAAGGGCACCGCCCATGCTTCGCCGTGAAATCAACGGGGCGGTTCGATAGTTCTCCGCTGTTTCCTCAATCGTGCTGCCCTGTTCACCCTTGATTGGCTCAAAGGCGAACCGCCTTCCTCAGCGCCCGCGCCCGCCGTACCACCCGGCGTGCGGTGGCGTTGCGGGGGAGGAAGGACAGCCGCTCCGGGATACCGCCGGGCAGCCCGAGGGAGGTCAGCCGCTTGCGCTTGAAGTAGCGCTGGGTGCGTGGACCGAAGTGCTGGGACAGGTAGCGTTCCGCGGCCGGGCGCAGGCCGGCGTGCATCTGTGGCTGCATGATGAAGCCGACTGCGGTGACGAGACCGTTCAGCGTGTGGACGGGCACGGCGTCGTCACCCTTGCCCTCCAGATCCGGGAGCAGCGCGTCGACGAGGACGGCGGGGATCCGGTTGCTGTTCTGGTAGGGCGTCAGACGATCGAGCAGCGGCTCGGTGCCGATGCGGGCGACCGGCAGGCCGTAGAACGCGGACGCCGTGAACAGCGCGGTAGAGAAGCAGCCGACGACCAGCGCGGGCGGCGCCTTCTCGAACAGCACCTCGGCGAGGACGGGCGTGTCCAGGACGGTGAGGTCCACGCCGAGTTTCTCGGCCTCGGTCTCCAGAGCCCGGCTGAAGCGGGCCGGCGCGGTCGGGTGCGGCTTGAAGACGATCGTGCGGTGCCCACGCGAGACCGCCCCGCGCATCATCCGCACATGCAGGTCCTCCTCCTCGGCGGCGGAGAGGATGTTCAGCGCGGACAGGTACTGGCCGAGCAGCAGCGCCGCGTCGCCGGGCAGGGCGGGCAGATCCGGCACGGCGTCCGTGAGGCCGCTCAGCACCTTCCGGAACGCCGGCGTCGGCACCACGTGCGCGGGCACGTCGAACTCGGTCAGCAGCATCGGGGTCAGCCCCGGCACCAGGTCCAGGTGCAGCAGCCGCCGCACGCGAGTGCCGACCAGCGGATCCAGCTTGTTGCGCGTGGGGCCGTAGCTCATCAGCCCGTCGGCGTAGACGTGGATCGGGGCGCCGGTGAACAGCTGGGCCACGGTGAGGGCGGGGGTGACCTGGATGGACTCCAGGACCAGCTCCACGAGGTCGTCGCCCAGGCCCCAGAGCAGCCGCACATAGCGCTCGAAGAGCGGGATGTCGTCAGGGCGCGGCGACCAGGCACCCGGGTGGAAGGGGCGGATGGCCTCGTTCCAGGACAGGACGGCGTCGAAGTGGTCGTGCAGCGACGCAAAGCCCGGCATCTCGTCGACGGACGGAGTGTTCTCCGGAGTCGCCGAGTTGTTGAAGACCAGCAGCAGGCGGCGGTCCGCCTCGGCGAAGCAGCCGGACTCGATCGCGGCCGCCAAGGTGACGGCGCCGTACAGCGTCGAGGCACAGAAGATCTGGGTGGTACGAGACATCAGGCGGCTGCCTCCGCCCTGGTGATCCGGCGCCGCAGGCGCCGCAGCTTCGAGGAACGGTGCATGTCCATGGTCTCCAGTACGTCACTGAGCGCGTCCTGCGGCATGCGCTTCATCGCCTCCGCGCTCCTCGCTCGCAGCTGCTTGGCCACGGACGGTTCCCATTTGGCCCCGTCGGCGAGATGGTGGGCGATGATCGCGCAGTACGTGCGCACCGCCTTGGGCAGCAGCCGGTCGGCGTCGCGGTCCGCCGCCGTCTCCTCGATGACCTGGTCGAAGGCGCGGATGAAGTCGAGTTGGCGTGCGTCGCCGATCTGCGTGAGGGAAGAGGTGACGCCGCGCCGGTAGAACACGCCCAGCAGGCTCACCACGGCGAACGACTCCGCCTCGCGGTGCAGCTTCCAGATCCACGGCCGGTCCTCGGCCGTACGCAGCCCGTCCGTGAAGTGCAGCAGACCGCGATCGAGGAGTCGGCGGTGATACGCGCCGGCCCAGGCGTAGGCGTAGTCCACCGAGGTCGTCCGGTCGGCGGGCAGGATCGCATCCCGCGAGTTCAGTACCTCGTTCCGCAGCCCGACCGGGGCCCGGTGCACGGACCGGGCGCGGGCGGTGGCCTGCACATGGTCGGTGCGGACGAAGTCGCAGCCCAACCCCTGGATGGCGCTCACCAGTTCGGCCAGATAGCCAGGGGCGAGCCAGTCGTCGCCGTCCAGGAAGGTCAGGTACTCGCCCCGCGCGGCGTCCAGGCCGGTGTTGCGCGCGGTGGCGAGCCCGCCGTTCTTCTCGTGGCGGATGTACCGCACCTGGGCGACGTCCGAGAGCTCCTCGGTCGCCCGTTCGAGAATTGCCGGCGTCTCGTCCTTCGAATGGTCGTCGACCAGTACGAACTCGAAGTCACTCCGAGCATTTCTGTGAAGGCTTCTGAGGGTGTCCGGGGCATATTGCTGCACGTTGTAGAACGGCACGATGACGGAGAGCTTTGGCACCTGCAAAAGGCTAGGAGAACGCCCGGCTCGGGAACTTTCCGGTGGGGGTACGGGGAGTGAACTCAATGTGTCGGAACGGTGCATCCCTTGTACTTTCCGGGAATCGGCAGGCCAGTTCGGCTCTCGGTGGGGTGTTGTTAACTTTTCGTTGAGTTGCGGTTGGGCCGGACCTAGAAATTGCTTCCTAGCGTCTCCGTTGTGCCAGCAAGTACAACGAAGCCCCTGCGAATTGCCGTCCTCGCGGACTCCGACACCCGCTGGAAATGGGGTGCGCTGACCGCGGACCGCATCGCGCCGGGCCTGTCCATGGAAGCCGGACCGCGCGGCGAGGCGCAAGTGAGCCCCGCCCTGGACGGATTCCTGCTGCGCGGCCGTGCCACACCCACGGCCCGCCAGTTGGCAGAGGTGGGCGTGCGCGCCGACTCCCTGAAGGAGGTCACGGCCGTCGAGTTCCTGCGCTCCATGGCGCAGGAGTCGTACGACGTCCTGGTCCTCTCGCTCGTCGGCGGCGGTGTGCAGGCCATGCTGCACGGCCTGAAGCGGGTCTGGGAGGGGCGGCCGGAGCGGCCGGTCGTCGTCACCGGCTATGTCGGCGTCGTCTACGAGAAGCTCGCCGACGGGCTGCTGCTGCGGCACGGCGCGGACCTCGTCCTCGCCAACTCCCGCCAGGACGCAGAGCGTTTCCGCGCGGTGTACGAGGGGGTCGGCGCCGACGCCTCGGCGGTGACCGAGGTGGCGCTGCCGTTCCTCGGCGGGGATCCCTACGCCGGCGAGCACGACCCGTACACGGTCGTCTTCGCCGCCCAGCCCTCCGTGCCGGACAGCCGCAAGGACCGTACGTACCTGCTGAACCGCCTGATCCAGCACGCGCGGCTGCACCCCGAGCGCGAGGTGCTGCTCAAGCTGCGCTCCAAGCCGGGCGAACACACCACGCACATCGAGGAGTTGCCGTACCAGAAGCTGGTGCAGCGGCTCGACCCGCCGGCCAACTTCCGCCTGGTCTACGGGAACATGGGCGAGGTTCTCGACCGCACCGACCTGCTGGTCACGATCAGCTCCACGGCCGCGCTGGAGTCGCTGCACCGCCGTATCCCCACCGTCGTCCTCACCGACCTCGGCGTGCGTGAGGTGCTCGGCAACCACCACTTCGTCGGCTCCGGCTGCCTCGCCTCCTGGGACCAGCTGGACGAAGGGCACCGGCCGGTGCCCGACGAGGAGTGGGTGTCCCGGCAGGGCGTCGCCGCGGACGGCTCGTACGCCACCGCCTTCGACGCGGCCCGCGAGCGTATCGCCACGCTGCTGGAGCGCCCCGGCGGACTGCCCGCCCTCACCCCGTACTACACACCCGCCACCGCGCCCGGCTATCTGCCCGGCATCCTCGCCCGCCACCACCTCGGCCCGGACGGCAGCCCGCTGCCCGGCGCCCCCGCCCACGACAAGGAGCCCGGCCCGGTCCGCCAGATAGTGCGCCGGGCGGCACGCGGCGCCTACCGGCACGGCGTGCAGCGCGTGGCACCTGTCATCCGGCGGATGGGGGAGCTGTGAGCCGCCAGATCCCACGTCAAGGAGCAGAACCCATGTCCCAGTCGGAAGCAGGTCCAGGCGCCTCGGTACGCCGGGTGCTCGCCGTGATCCCCGCCCGCGGCGGCTCCAAGGGCGTGCCCGCGAAGAACCTCACCCCCGTCGGCGGCGTACCGCTGGTGTCGCGTGCGGTGCGCGAGTGCCGGGCCTCCCGGCTGGTGACCGACGTCCTCGTCTCCACCGACGACCAGGGCATCGCGGCCGCCGCCCGCCAGGCCGGCGCCGAGATCGTGCTGCGCCCCGCCGCCATCGCCGGCGACACCGCCACCTCCGAGGCGGCCGTGCTGCACGCCATGGACGCGCACGAGGCGCTGCACGGGGCCCCGGTGGACGTCGTGCTCCTCGTGCAGTGCACCAGCCCGTTCATCGTCCGCGAGGACATCGACGCCGTCGTCAAGGCGATCGTCGCCAACGGCGCCGACACCTCCCTGACCGTCGCGCCCTTCCACGGCTTCGTGTGGCGCCACGGCGACGACGAGTCGGCCGCCGCGGAAGCCGAGCGCACGATCGCAGCCGGTGGCGGCTTCGGCGTCAACCACGACAAGTCCTTCCGCCCGCGCCGCCAGGACCGCCCCCAGGACTTCCTGGAGACCGGCGCCGCCTACGCGATGGACGCCAGAGGCTTCCGCGAGCACAAGCACCGCTTCTTCGGCCGCACGGAACTCGTGCGCACCGACCCCGCCCGGGTCCTGGAGATCGACGACCCGCACGACCTGGCCCGCGCCCGCGCGCTTGCCCCCCTCTTCGACGCGGACCGTCCCGGTTCGCTGCCGACCGCCGACGACATCGACGCGGTCGTACTGGACTTCGACGGCACCCAGACCGACGACCGGGTGCTGATCGACGCCGATGGAAAGGAGTTCGTCTCCGTGCACCGCGGAGACGGCCTCGGCATCGCCGCCCTGCGCAAGTCGGGCCTGAACATGCTGATCCTCTCCACGGAGCAGAACCCGGTCGTCGCCGCCCGGGCCCGGAAGCTCAAGATCCCGGTCCTGCACGGCATCGACCGCAAAGACCTCGCGCTGAAGCAGTGGTGCGAGGAGCAGGGCATCGCGCCTGAGCGCGTGCTCTACGTCGGCAACGACGTCAACGACCTCCCGTGCTTCGCCCTCGTCGGCTGGCCCGTGGCGGTCGCGAGCGCCCACGACGTCGTGCGCGGCGCCGCACGCGCGGTCACCACCGTTCCCGGTGGCGACGGCGCGATCCGAGAGATCGCCAGCTGGATCCTCGGCCCCTCTCTCGATTCCCTCACCAAGTAAGGACAGCTACCGCCATGAGCACCAACTCCCGCCTCCGCTCCTTCGGTTCGAAGACCGCCGGCCCGGGTCACCCCGTCTACGTCGTCGGCGAGATCGGCATCAACCACAACGGCGAGCTCGAGAACGCGTTCAAGCTCATCGACGCCGCCGCCGAGGCCGGCTGCGACGCCGTCAAGTTCCAGAAGCGCACCCCGGAGATCTGCACCCCGCGCGACCAGTGGGACATCGAGCGCGACACCCCCTGGGGCCGGATGACGTACATCGACTACCGCCACCGCGTGGAGTTCGGCGAGGACGAGTACCGCCAGATCGACGACTACTGCAAGTCCAAGGACATCGCCTGGTTCGCCTCCCCGTGGGACACCGAGGCCGTCGCCTTCCTGGAGAAGTTCGACGTCCCCGCCCACAAGGTGGCCTCCGCCTCCCTGACGGACGACGAGCTGCTGCGCGCCCTGCGCTCGACCGGCCGCACGGTCATCCTCTCCACCGGCATGTCGACGCCGAAGCAGATCCGCCACGCGGTCGAGGTCCTGGGCTCGGACAGCATCCTGCTCTGCCACGCCACCTCGACGTACCCGGCGAAGGCCGAGGAGCTCAACCTCCGCGTCATCAACACCCTCCAGGCGGAGTACCCGAACGTCCCGATCGGCTACTCCGGCCACGAGACGGGCCTGCAGACCACGCTGGCCGCGGTCGCCCTGGGCGCCACCTTCGTCGAGCGTCACATCACCCTCGACCGCGCCATGTGGGGCTCCGACCAGGCCGCTTCGGTAGAGCCGCAGGGCCTGCAGCGCCTCGTCCGCGACATCCGCACCATCGAGGCCTCCCTCGGCGACGGCGTCAAGAAGGTCTACGAGTCCGAGCTAGGCCCGATGAAGAAGCTGCGCCGCGTCGCCGGTGTGGTCGCCGAGGCGGAGATCGCCGCGGCGGCCGGCGAGCCGGTCGCGGTCTGAGTCCCAGCTCCCTTCAGAGCGCCTGTTGAGCGCCTTACGACTGGACGGTCGTACGTCGATGAGCCCCCGCGCCGGGAACCCCGGCCCCCGCACTCTCGCCTTCGTCGAGAGCCCGGTACAGCTGCTGAACGTACTGGAGTGGGCGCATGCCCAGGAGCATGCCCTCGGCGCGGGGCTCACCCTCGTCGTCCTGTCCCCGATCGACCCCATGACCCGAGGCCAGCTGCGCCGGATGGCCGAGCTGGCCCGGGAGGAGGGGCACGAGGTCCGCTGGGAGGAGGCACGGGGCGGCACGGCGGCCCCGTTCCACACGATCGGCGGCCTCGCCGGAATGCTGCGCCGTGCCGCCCGCGTCGTGCTGGGTGACCCCTTCTCGCGATACGTACAACTCCTGCTGACGATCACCAGGGCCCGCGATCTCGTCGTGGTCGACGACGGCACGGCGACCATGGAGTTCGTCGCCCAGCTCGCCCGCGGGGAACGCCTGGTGCGCTGGCACCGCAAGGGCGGCCGACCCGGCCCCCGGGACCTGGTCTTCGCGCCGGTGTCCGCAGCCGCCCGGAAGCGCCTGACGCCGAGCGAGGGCCACCGGGTCGAGATCTTCTCCTCGATGCCGATGGAGGAGACACCGGCGGGCGTGACCGTCACGGCCAACACCTTCGCCTGGACCCGCACCCGCTTCGGCCCGCCCCGCATCACCAAGGGCGCGGACATGGTCGGTACGTCGCTCGTCGAGACAGGCGTCGTCGACACCGACCGCTACCTGGAGGCGGTGAGCGCCCTGGCGAAGACACACGGAGCGACCCGCTACTTCGCCCACCGCCGCGAAAGCACCGAGAAACTGCACCGGCTGGCGGTGGAGACGGGGCTGGAGATCGTACGCCCGGACCTGCCGCTGGAGCTGATCGCCCGGCGCGGGCCCATCAGCCGGACGATCCTCAGCTTCCCGTCGACCGTCGTCCACACCCTGCCGCTGGCACTGTCCGGCACCGAGGTCCGCGTCGCCGTGTGCGACATCGACCCCGGGTGGCTCACGGAGAACGCCTCACCACGCGCCCAGGGCTTCCTGTCCGGAGTCACCGGGACGGCACGGGACGTCCACCGGCTGTCGGCGGTGAGCGCGGTTTAGCGGTTCAGGACCGGTACGGGGGCTTCTCCGCGAGGATGAAGGCACGGGGCCGCTGCTCCTCGGCACGGGCTTCACGCAGAAAGCGGGCGTGCAGCCGGAGACCCGCCTTGGTGAGGTGGGCGATGACGGTGTCCGGGGTGCGCCAGTAGCAGTCGAGGTCGATCTCCTGGCCGAAGCGCTCGGTCAGATGGAGGCGGTCCTCGGCTTCCCCGGACTGGAACGACAGCAGTACGTGCCCGCCCGGTACCAGGACCCGGTGGAACTCGGCGAACGTCGCGGGCAGATGCTCGTCCGGCACATGGATGACCGAGTACAGCGCGAGGACGCCGGCCAGCGTCTCGTCCGGCAGGTCCAGCGACGTCATCGACCCCACATGGAACCGCAACCCCGGATGCGCCCGCCGGGCCAGCTCCACCATCCGGGGCGAGATGTCCACCCCGAAGACCGGCAGGCCGTGGGCGTCCAGCCGGGCGGTGACATAGCCGGGCCCGCTGCCCAGGTCGGCGACGGGCGCGGGGGCGTGCGCACGGCACAGCTCGGCGAAGGCGGCGACAAGGCCCCGCTCCAGCGGCAGATCGGCCAGCCCGTCGGCGAAACGGTCGGTGTAGGCCCGGGCTATCGCGTCGTACGAGGCCCGGGTGGCGCGGAGAAAATCAGCATCGGCGTCGGTCACGCTCCGGCACCCTATCGGCGGAACGCCGGGGACCGGCCGTATCTCGGCCAGTGCGGTGCCTCGGTGCCTGCGGCAGCGTCGGCGGAGACCGAGCGGCGGCCACTGGTCGGCATCGCCGGGGAGTGAGCGGGCGGACGGGGGAGGAGCGGAGCCCAGGTCAGGGGCGGTGCGGTCGGCTGGGTGCGGACCGGTCTTGCCGGGTGTGGCCGGGGTCCGGCGGTATGCCGGGTGGGTTCGGCGACTTGGGGCCAGCGGCTTGAGGTCGGTGGGACGTCGGCCCCGCCGCGTGACCGAGCGTAATGGTGGCGTCCCGCCAGGTGGTGTAGGGGATCAAGGCGCCGGAATCCGCAGGCCAGGGACGGTGGCTCGGCCCGATCGGGTGTCCAACTCGCCCTGCCAGGAGGTCTCGTGGACTACCGTCTCGGCACAGATCGCCCTGTGCCTCGAATCGGAACGCGCAGCGCTTGATCCCCTACACCACGTCGCGGGACACGACCAGCGTAATGGGAGGGTTGGGCCGAGGCGCGGGCGCCCGAGCGGGCGATTCCGTTGGGCCCGTAGCCCGGATCCTCCGATTGTCAGGCCCGAGGCCCTTGCGCCAGGCGGTCTTCCCGTGTGCGGTCCCGACAGGTGAACAGAACCGACGGGGGCGTGCGGGGCGTGGTATCCGTTGAGGAGTGGACGGGTACCGCGGTGACTCTCCGTGGATCCCATGGTCGACTCGTGGTCGATCTGTGATCGACTTGGCCGGAAAAGCGGGCGAGTTTACCCATCCCAACCGATACCTATGCGTCGGGCGGCCAGTTTTTCTTCCCCTAACGGGTTGAACTTTTGTTGATCGAGGGTCGGTTGGCCGCCTCGGCGTCCTACCCTTCAGAGGGTGAATCAACTGATGTCCCACGAGTCCGAGGCCCTTCCCGGGGGAGCCGTGCTTCCCGGCACGCTGAGCGCAGCGCTCCGTGCCGAACTCGTCGCGTTCCGGCGCGACTTGCACATGCACCCCGAGCTCGGCAACCAGGAGTTCCGCACGACCGCCGCGATCAAGGCGCGCCTCGAGAAGGCCGGGCTCGCGCCGCGCGTGCTCGCCGTCGGGACCGGGCTCATCTGCGACATCGGGGAGTGGGACGGCGGCCGGCCCATGCTCGCCCTGCGGGCCGACATCGACGGCCTGCCCATTCCGGACACGAAGAGTGACTGCTCGTACCGGTCGACCGTGCCGGACCGGGCCCACGCATGCGGCCATGACGTGCACACCACCGTCGTCCTGGGTGCCGGTCTCGTGCTCGCCGACCTGCACCGGCAGGGGCTCCTCCCGCGCCCCGTACGGCTGGTGTTCCAGCCCGCCGAGGAGGTGCTGCCCGGCGGTGCCACCGACGCCATCGAGTGCGGCGTGCTGGACGGCGTCGGCCGGATGCTCGCCGTGCACTGCGACCCCAAGGTGGACGCCGGGAAGATCGGGCTGCGGCAGGGAGCCATCACGTCGGCGTGCGACCGGCTCGAGATCGCCCTGGACGGGCCCGGCGGGCACACCGCCCGCCCGCACCTGACCACCGACCTCGTGACCGCCGCCGCCCGTGTCGTCACCGACGTCCCCGCCCTCGTCGCCCGCCGCGTGGACGCCCGTAGCGGACTCGCCGTGACCTGGGGACGGGTCGAGTCGGGGCACGCGCCCAACGTCATCCCGCAGCACGCCGAGCTCTCCGGCACCGTGCGCTGTCTGGACCTCGACACCTGGCGGCAGGCGCCCGACCTGGTCGTGGCCGCCATCGACGAGGTCGCCAACCTCTACCGGGCCAAGTCCGAGATCAACTACGTGCGGGGCGTGCCCCCCGTCGTGAACGACCCCGGTGTGACCGAGCTGCTCCGGGACGCCATGGTCGCCCGGCGCGGTGTCGACTCGGTCGAGGGCACCGAGCAGAGCCTCGGCGGGGAGGACTTCTCCTGGTACCTCGAACACGTCCCCGGCGCCATGGCGCGGCTCGGTGTCCGTGCACCCGGTGAGCGGATCGGCCGGGATCTGCACCAGGGCGATTTCGACGCCGACGAATCGGCCATCGACGTCGGCGTGGAGCTGTTCACCGCGGCTGCGCTGCTGGACGGGATGTCCTGAGGAGAGATCGTGAAGGGGTGCTCGTCCGCTGTCTGGATGGCGCCCCTTCGTCCCCTTGTGTCACCCTGGTGTAACCGGATGCGTTCGAACGTAACCCCGTGTCGGCACGAATCGATAACGGCCACGAGTAACCCCGTTCCCCTCCCCTTCTACGCGCGTTACTGTGCGCCGAAATCGCCACCAGAGTTGGCTAATTGGGGAAGCGGGCCGGCGACGGTGCCGTGGGGACGAAGGGTGCTTGCTGTGCGTCAGATCTCTCGGAGGACCAGGTTCTCCCAAGCAGTGGTGACCGCCTCGGTCATCGCACTCGCCGCCGTCGGCTGTGGCGAGTCCAGCAAATCGGCATCGAGCGAGGCGACGGAGTCCGGCAAGTACTCCGGCAAGGGCATCGGCCTCGCCTACGACATCGGCGGCCGCGGTGACCAGTCGTTCAACGACGCTGCCTACGCCGGCTTCGAGAAGGCCGACAAGGAGTTCGGCATCGGCGGCCGTGACGTACAGCCGAGCGACGGCGAGTCCGACGCAGACAAGGTGCAGCGCATCGAGGAACTCGCCAAGGCCGGCTACAACCCGGTGATCGGTGTCGGCTTCATCTACGCGCCCGCCGTCAAGGAGGCCGCGGCCAAGTTCCCGAACACCACCTTCGGCATCATCGACGACGAGCAGGTCAAGGCCGACAACGTCGCCGACCTCGTCTTCTCCGAGGAGCAGGCCTCCTACCTGGCCGGTGTCGCCGCCGCCAAGGCCTCCAAGAAGCAGCACGTCGGCTTCATCGGCGGCGTGGACATCCCGCTGATCCACAAGTTCGAGGCCGGCTTCAAGCAGGGCGTCGAGTCCGTCGACAAGAACGTCAAGATCGAGTCGCAGTACCTGACCGAGACGCCCGCGGAGGGCGGCTTCTCCAGCCCGGACAAGGGCAAGGAGGCCGCGAGCGGTCAGATCGAGGCGGGCGCCGACGTGATCTACCACGCGGCCGGTCTGTCCGGTCAGGGCGTGATCTCCGAGGCCGCCGACAACAAGGTGTGGGCCATCGGCGTCGACTCCGACCAGTACAAGCAGAGCGCGCTGGCCAAGTACAAGGACTACATCCTCGGCTCGGCCCTGAAGAACGTCGGCGGTGCCGTCTACGACCTCGCCAAGTCCGTCTACGAGGGCAAGCCGCTCAGCGGTGTCGTGCGCGCCGACCTGAAGTCCGGCGGTGTCGGCTTCGCGGACTCCAACCCGAAGTACCAGGCGATGACCGACGTCGTCGAGGCCGTCGACAAGGCCAAGCAGGACATCATCGACGGCAAGGTCACCGTCAAGACCTCGTAAGGCTTCAAGGGGCCTTCGGGCTCCGTCCCCAGGCCATACGCCCCTTGCGTCCTGCAAGGGGCGTACTGCTGTCCGTTACCCCGCCCCCGACTGCGGCCACAGCTCGGTAACGGACCGGACAGATGGGGTTTTCCTACCGGTCTACGCGCGTTACGCTGCGGCGGAACCAGCGCCTGGTTTGGGCGCTTGCACAAAGGAGTCTCATTCCATGCGCCGGGTGTCCCGTATCGCGGTTGCAGGCGTTGCAACCGCAGCTCTCGCTGTCACCGCTTCCGCCTGTGGAAGCTCGTCCTCCTCCTCGGCCTCCTCCTCGGGCGGTGACAAGAACCTGGGTCTCGCCCTCGCGTACGACGTCGGCGGCAAGGGTGACCAGTCCTTCAACGACGCGGCCACCGCGGGCCTGGAGAAGGCCGACAAGGAGTTCGGCTACAAGTCCACGGCCGTCGAGCCCCAGGACGGCGAGTCCGACGCGGACAAGATCCAGCGCCTGGAGACCCTCGCCAAGCAGGGCTACAACCCGGTCATCGGCGTCGGCTACGCCTACGCGCCCGCCGTCAAGGAGGCCGCGGCCAAGTTCCCGAAGACCACCTTCGGCATAGTCGACGACGAGCAGATCAAGGCCGACAACGTCGCCGACCTCGTCTTCCACGAGGAGGAGGCCTCCTACCTCGCCGGTGTCGCCGCCGCCAAGGCCACCAAGACCAACACCGTCGGCTTCGTCGGTGGCGTGGACATCCCGCTGATCCACAAGTTCGAGGCCGGCTTCAAGCAGGGCGTCGAGGACACCAAGAAGGGTGTCACGGTCAAGTCGCAGTACCTGACCGAGACCGCGCAGGAGGGCGGCTTCTCCAGCCCCGACAAGGGCGAGAACGCCGCCGAGGGCCAGATCGACGCGGGCGCCGACGTCGTCTACGCCGCCGCCGGTCTGTCCGGCCAGGGCGTCATCAAGGCTGCCTCCGCCGCCAAGATCTGGGCGATCGGCGTCGACTCCGACCAGTACCTGCAGGAAGCGCTGAAGGCGTACAAGGACTCCATCCTCACCTCGGCGATGAAGAACGTCGAGGGCGCGGTGTTCGAGCTCGCCAAGTCCGTCGAGGGCGGCAAGCCCGCGACCGGCGTGGTCCGCGGCAGCCTCTCCAACGGCGGCGTCAGCGTCTCGAACTCCAACCCGAAGTTCGCGGACGACGCCGACATCCAGGCCGCGATCAAGAAGGCCGAAGAGGGCATCAAGGACGGCTCCATCAAGGTGAAGACCTCCTGACCCCGCCCCAGGCGCCGGCTCAAAGAGCGCCGTAATTGAAGCGTTACGGCCACGGAACGGGGCGCGGGGAGGATGGCCGCCCCGCGCCCCGTTCGCGCGGCAGAATGCTCGGAACGGATCGGGTAACTGAAAAGAACCGGTCAGGTCCGGGCACTATTTGAAGCAGGGGCGCTACGCGCGTAGAGCGGCCCCTTTCCCAAGGAGAGTGCGCCATCGACGCGTCCAGCAGCCCTCCGCTCACCGCACAGTCGACGATCGCGGTCGAGCTGGCGGGGATCACCAAGCGATTCCCGGGTGTCGTCGCCAACCACGACATCCACCTGACTGTCCGAAAGGGCACGGTCCACGCCCTCGTCGGCGAGAACGGCGCCGGCAAGTCGACCCTGATGAAGATCCTCTACGGCATGCAGAAGCCGGACGAGGGCACCATCGCCGTCGACGGCGACCAGGTGAGCTTCCACAGTCCCGCCGACGCCATCGCCCGCGGCATCGGCATGGTCCACCAGCACTTCATGCTGGCCGACAACCTGACCGTGCTGGAGAACGTGGTGCTGGGCAGCGAGAAGCTGTACGGCATCGGAGGCGGCGCCCGCCGCAAGATCAGGGAGATCTCCGAGCGGTACGGCCTCGGCGTACGCCCCGACGCCCTGGTCGAGGACCTCGGCGTCGCCGACCGCCAGCGCGTGGAGATCCTCAAGGTCCTCTACCGCGGCGCCCGCACCCTGATCCTCGACGAGCCGACCGCCGTGCTCGTGCCGCAGGAGGTCAACGCGCTCTTCGACAACCTGCGCGAGCTCAAGTCCGAGGGCCTGGCCGTCATCTTCATCTCGCACAAGCTGGGCGAGGTGCTGTCGGTCGCCGACGAGATCACCGTCATCCGCCGCGGCACGACGGTCGGCACGGCCGTCCCCTCCGAGACGACCCCCCGCCAGCTCGCCGAGATGATGGTCGGCAGCGAACTGCCCACCCCGGAGACCGCCGAGTCGACGGTCACCGACCGGCCCGTCATCCAGGTCGAGAACCTCACCGTCTACGCGGCCGGCGGCGCCTCCCTCGGTATCGAGGCCGAGCCCGTCGCGGTCGGTGGGACCGGCGTGACCGGCGGCATGACCGCCGAGAGCGCCGTCGCCGGCGAGGTCAAGCGCGTCCTCGACGACGTCACCTTCACCATCCACGCCGGTGAGGTCATGGGCATCGCCGGTGTCGAGGGCAACGGCCAGACCGAGCTCATCGACGCGCTGATCGGCCTGAAGAGCGCCGACTCCGGCACGATCCGCTTCCTCGGCGAGGACATCACCCCCTGGCCCACCCGCAAGCGCCGCGAGCAGGGCGTCGGCTACATCCCCGAGGACCGCCACCGCCACGGCCTCCTCCTCGAGGCTCCGCTGTGGGAGAACCGCATCCTCGGCCATGTCACCGAGAAGCCCAACAGCAAGGGCAGGGGCGGTTTCTGGCTCGACCCGAAGGCCGCCCAGGAGGACACCCGCCGCATCGTCGAGGCGTACGACGTCCGCACCCCCGGCATCGACGTCACCGCCGCCTCCCTGTCCGGCGGCAACCAGCAGAAGCTGATCGTCGGCCGCGAGATGAGCCACAGCCCGAAGTTCCTGATCGCCGCCCACCCCACCCGCGGTGTGGACGTCGGCGCCCAGGCCGCGATCTGGGACCACATCCGTGAGGCCCGCCGCGAGGGCCTGGCCGTCCTGCTGATCTCCGCCGACCTGGACGAACTGATCGGCCTGTCGGACACCCTGCGCGTGATCTACAACGGGAGGCTGGTCGCCGACGCCGACCCTGCCACCATCACCCCGGAGGCGCTCGGCTCGGCGATGACCGGCGCCGCGTCCGGTCACCTGGAAGACGTAGAAGCCGGCCAAGAAGGCGACGCAGCCGCCCCGGAGGACGAGGCCCGATGAAGAAGTTCGACAGGGAGCGCGTGCTCCTCGCGGTGGCCGGCCCGGTCATCGCGCTCGTCGCGGCGATCTTGCTGACCTCGGTCGTGCTGATCGCCTCCGGCAAGAACCCGTTCGAGCCGTACGCGCTCATGCTGGAGCAGGCCGGGTTCTCCGACGTCCAGGTACTGATCGTCAACCAGGCGTCGATGTACTACCTGGCGGCGCTCGCGGTGGCCGTCGGCTTCCGCATGAACCTGTTCAACATCGGCGTCGACGGCCAGTACCGCCTCGCCGCGATGATGACCGCCGTCGTCGGCGCGCACGTCGCGCTGCCGTCCTTCCTCCAGGTGCCGCTGCTCCTGCTCGTCGGCGCGTTCACCGGCGCCTTCTGGGCCGGTATCGCGGGCCTGCTGAAGGTCACCCGGGGTGTCAGCGAGGTCGTCGCCACGATCATGCTGAACGCGATCGCCACCAGCGTGATCGGCTACCTCACCCTCGACAACATCTTCGGCGTCCAGGTCGGCAACAACAACACGACCGGCGAGATGAACGAGTCCGGCTGGGTCCCGGGCATCGACCTCGGCCCCGAGACCGGCGAGATCTACGGCCTGGTCTTCCTCGCGGTCCTGATGGGCGTCGCGTACTGGGTCGTCCTCAACCGCACCCGCTTCGGCTTCGACCTGCGCGCCACCGGCGAGTCCGAGACCGCCGCCGCGGCCTCCGGCGTCGACGCCAAGAAGATGGTCCTCGCCGCGATGCTGATCTCCGGCGGGGTCGCGGGCCTGTCCGGCCTGCCCCTGCTGCTCGGCGACGCCCACACCTACAGCCTGAGCTTCCCGACGGGCCTCGGCTTCACCGGCATCACCATCGCCCTGCTCGGCCGCAACAACCCCGGCGGCATCGCCTTCGCGGCCCTCCTGATCGCCTTCCTCGACAAGGCGTCCCCGGCCCTCGACTACGCGACCCCGGTGGCGTACGAGAAGGAGATCGCCACGATCATGCAGGGCCTGATCGTCTTCGCGGTCGTCATCTCGTACGAGGCCGTACGGCAGTGGGGTCTGCGCCGCCAGCAGAAGCGCGTCGGCGCGGAGCTCGCCGCCGAGGCCGGCAACAACAACTCCAAGAAGGAGGTGGCGGCCTGATGTCCACCGAGACCATCGCCAAGCCGCAGGCGAAGCAGCCCGGCAGGGGCGGCCGCCGAATGTCGCTCCCGGTACTCCTGCTGCTCATCGCGGGCGTGCTGGTCCTCGTCTCGATCGTCCGCCTGATCACCGGCGCGGACGGCATCACCTCCACCGGCCAGATGTCCACCGCGCTGCGCCTGGCCGTCCCGATCGGCCTCGCCGGCCTCGGCGGTCTGTGGGCCGAGCGCGCGGGCGTCGTCAACATCGGCCTCGAGGGCATGATGATCCTCGGCACCTGGTTCGGTGCCTGGGCCGGTTACCAGTGGGGCCCGTGGGTCGGTGTCGCCTTCGGCATCATCGGCGGCGCGCTGGGCGCGATCCTGCACGCGATCGCGACCGTCACCTTCAACGTCAACCACATCGTCTCCGGTGTGGCCATCAACATCCTGGCCCTGGGCACCACCCGCTATCTGTCGAAGTTCACCTTCGAGAACGCCCCGCAGGGCTCCTCCAAGCAGTCCCCGCCCATCGAGTCCCTCGGCACCTTCGACGTTCCGGGTCTGTCCAGCGCGCTGGGGACCCTCAACGGCAAGCACTGGTTCCTGATCTCGGACATCGCGGGCCTGCTCGGCGGTGTGGTCACCAACCTGTCGCCGCTGACGGTCATCGCCATCGCGCTGGTCCCGGCCACCTGGTACGTCCTGTGGCGCACCGCCTTCGGCCTGCGCCTGCGCTCCTGCGGTGAGAACCCGATCGCGGCCGAGTCCCTCGGCGTCAACGTCTACAAGTACAAGTACATCGCCGTGATCATCTCGGGCGGCTTCGCGGGCCTCGGCGGCGCGTTCCTCTCGATCGTCGCGTCGAACGTCTACCTCGACGGCCAGACCGCCGGCCGAGGCTACATCGGCCTCGCCGCGATGATCTTCGGCAACTGGATGCCGGGCGGACTGGCCCTCGGCGCCGGCCTGTTCGGCTACACCGACAGCCTCAACCTCCGTGGCGGCACGACCAACGTGCACGCGCTGATCCTGCTGCTGGCGATCCTGCTGGTGTTCGGGGCGGCGTACCTGGTGTGGCAGAAGAAGTACGTCCCCGCTGTGGTCACCGCCGTGGTCTCCGCGCTGATGTTCGTCTGGTACATCGGCACGGACGAAGTCCCGCGCCAGGTCGTGACGGCGACCCCGTACGTCGTCACCCTGTTCGTGCTGGCGCTGTCCGCGCAGAGTCTGCGCATGCCCAAGGCGGACGGCATGCCGTACCGGAAGGGACAAGGCACATGACCTCGTCCGGGGACACACCCGACGTCGACTGGGACAAGCTGCGCGCGGCGGCGCGGGACGCCATGTCCCGCGCGTACGCCCCGTACTCCGGCTACTCCGTCGGCGTCGCGGCCCTGGTCGACGACGGCCGGATGGTCACCGGCTGCAACGTCGAGAACGCCTCGTACGGTCTCGGCCTGTGCGCCGAGTGCGGGCTGGTCTCGGAGCTGCAGAACACCGGCGGCGGCCGTCTGACGCACTTCACCTGCGTCGACGGCAAGGGCGACATCCTCGTCCCCTGCGGCCGCTGCCGACAGCTCCTCTACGAGTTCGGCGGCCCGGGCCTGCTCCTGGAGACCCCGGCGGGCACCCTGCCGCTGTCGGAGATGCTGCCGCAGGCCTTCGGGCCGGACCATCTCACCAAGTAACTCCCGTGTCGGCCCTCCGAGTTGCTCATGCGAGCCGCTCAGGGGGCCGTACGGCTTCTGGAACCCTCGGAAGGAAAGCCATGGCCATGGACGCCATCTCCGTCATCCGCACCAAGCGGGACCGCGGTGAGTTCAGCGACGAGCAGATCGACTGGGTCATCGACGCGTACACCCGCGGGGAGGTCGCCGACGAGCAGATGTCCGCGCTTGCGATGGCGATCCTTCTCAACGGCATGAACCGCCGCGAGATCGCCCGCTGGACGGCCGCGATGATCGCCTCCGGCGAGCGCATGGACTTCTCGTCCCTGTCCCGCCCGACGGCCGACAAGCACTCCACGGGCGGCGTCGGCGACAAGATCACGCTCCCGCTGGCCCCGCTGGTGGCGGCGTGCGGCGCGGCGGTACCGCAGCTCTCCGGCCGCGGCCTCGGCCACACCGGCGGCACCCTGGACAAGCTGGAGTCGATCCCGGGCTGGCGTGCCCTGCTCTCCAACGAGGAGATGCTGTCGGTGCTGGACGGCACCGGCGCGGTGATCTGCGCGGCGGGCGACGGCCTGGCCCCCGCGGACAAGAAGCTGTACGCCCTGCGTGACGTCACGGGCACGGTCGAGGCGATCCCCCTGATCGCCTCCTCGATCATGTCGAAGAAGATCGCCGAGGGCACGGGTTCCCTGGTCCTGGACGTGAAGGTGGGCACGGGTGCCTTCATGAAGACCATCGAGGACGCGCGTGAACTGGCGTCCACGATGGTGGGCCTCGGCACGGACCACGGCGTGAAGACGGTCGCGCTCCTGACGGACATGTCGACCCCGCTGGGCCTGACGGCGGGCAACGCGCTGGAGGTCAGGGAGTCGGTGGAGGTCCTGGCCGGCGGCGGCCCCGCGGACGTGGTGGAACTGACCCTGGCCCTGGCCCGCGAAATGCTGGACGCGGCCGGAGTGAAGGACGCCGACCCGGCGAAGGCCCTGGCCGACGGCTCGGCGATGGACGTCTGGCGCCGCATGATCGCAGCGCAGGGCGGCGACCCGGACGCCGAACTCCCCACGTCGAAGGAACAGCACGTCATCAAGGCCCCGTCCTCGGGAGTCCTGACCCGCCTGGACGCCTACGGCATCGGCGTCGCGGCCTGGCGCCTGGGTGCGGGGCGCGCCCGCAAGGAGGACCCGGTGCAGGCGGGCGCCGGCGTGGAAATGCACGCCAAGCCCGGCGACACGGTCACGGAGGGCCAGCCCCTCCTGACCCTCCACACGGACACCCCGGAGCGCTTCGAGTACGCGCTCCAGTCGGTGGAGGGCTCGTACGACATCGCGGCGGCGGGGGCGGACTTCACGGCGCCGCCGGTGGTGCTGGAGCGTATCGCCTGACCAGGGGGTTTCTCGTTCGAGTGAACGGGATCGGTGGACCTGCACCGGTCCCGTTCGGCATGCTGGACTCGGTGACGCACCGATAGGAGAACCGCCATGAGCGCACTCACCGTGAGCCAGGACCCCGAGCAGAGCTGGGACGACCTCGTCCGGTTCTGGGAGGAAATGGAGTGGCCTGAGGGCAGCAAGGTGGAGATCATCGAGGGGATCATCACCGTGTCACCTGCTCCCGCGTACCGCCACAACGTGATCGCGGCTCGCATCCAGCGTCGCCTCTACTCCGTGATCCCCGAGGACTGGGAAGTCTTCCAGACATTGGCCATCGCCGTGCCGTCACGACTGGGCATGCTCATCCCGGACATCGTGGTGGCCCCGGTGCGGGAGGACTCGGAGACGGACTCTCACATTCCGGCCGCCCTGGCCGAACTCGTCGTCGAGGTCACCTCCAAGTCCAATGCTCGCCACGACCGCATCAGCAAGCCCGCCGCCTACGCCATCGCCGGCATCCCGCTCTACCTCCTCGTCGACCGCTGGGCCCCCGAGGGCCCCACCGCGACTCTCTACGGAGAGCCGAAGGGTGACGTGTACCGCCCCCTTTCCACGGCCAAGTTCGGCGAGGCCATCAAGATCCCCGCTCCCTTCGACCTCGTCATCGACACCGGCGAGTTCCCCGAGACCTGAGTCACCCGAGCGCCGCCGCCACCACGACGAGCACCGGCACCGAAACCACCGTCGACACCGGGATCGACTCCCGGGCCAGCGTCTCCGCCACGCGGTAGCGGCTGGCGTACGTGAACAGGTTCTGCGCGGCAGGCAGCGCCGACGTCACCACAGATGCCGAAGGCCAGCAGGACCGCCGGGACCGACATGCCGCCGATCAGGGTCAGCGGGTCCATGACCGGTGCCGGGACCTTCAGCCCCGCCGCCGACACCGCCACCCCGGCCAGTGAGCCGGCCGCGATCGGGTTGCGCAACGGCGTGATCAGCCGTCGCCACAACGGGCCCTTCTCGCCGCCCTTGCCCGTCAGGTCCAGGATCGTCAGCGCTATCGGCGTCACCCCGATGAGCTGGAACAGCAGCACCGGCGCCACCAGCGAGGCGTCGCCCAGGACGTACACGGCGATCGGGATGCCGAGATTGCCCGAGTTGACGTAGCTGGAGCACAGGGCGCCGATCGTCGTCCGGCCCACACCCCAGCCCCGTACGGCACCCACCGCGACGAAGACCCCCGCCGCCGCGGCCGTGCTCAGCGCCGTGACCAGGAGCCGGCTGGAGAAGATCACCGACAGGTCGGTCCCGGCGAGGGTGGTGAACAGCAGGGCCGGGGACGCCACGTGAAAGGCCAGCTTGGTGAGGACCTCGCGGCCGTGGTCGCCGAGATAGCCCCGTCGGCCGATGAGGTAGCCCACGCCGATGACGACCGCGATCACCGCGAACCCTGTCAACACCCCCTGCACGGAGCCTCCCTGGTGAGGAGGAGACCGTCGGATATCGCGGGTGGGTCCGATGCGTGGGACACACAGGCAACCCTCCGGGCGGGAGGAGAGCAGGTCAATGTGATCCCGGTCGGTGGACAGCCGGGCGCGATGAGTTATGCCCTGCCGCCCGGTCTACCGATCGTGGACGCCATGACACCCGCTGTACTCGTGCTGGTCGGCCCCGTCACCCGGGACGAGGTGACCGGGCTGTGCGAGGACGTGCGGACGCTGCTGGAGGCCACCGGGGCGGGCGTCGTGGTGTGTGACGTCGGCGGGCTCGGACCGCCAGGACTCGGGGCCGTCGACCTGCTGGCCCGGCTTCAGCTCGCCGCCCGGCGGGCCGGCGGCCGGATCCGCCTCCGGGACCCCGACCCCGGCCTACACGCCCTCCTCGACCTGGTCGGCATCCGCATCGAGATGGAGGGGGAGCCCGAACAGCGGGAACCAGCGCTTGGTGTCGAGGAAGCAGTGGAACCCGGTGATCCGGCCCTCTGAGATCTCCAGCACCTGCACCGCCCACGGAGCGAAGCCGCCCGCTTCCGGGTCCGGCTTGTACTGCGCGAACCCAGGCAGCCCGTTGACCTGGACCGGCACCAGACGCGAGCCCGCGCAGGGGGCGCCGAGCGTCGTCATGAAGCCGGTGATGTCCTCGTGCCCGGTCAGCCACAGGTCGAACGGCGGCATCGTCATGATGGCGTCCTCGTGCAGCAGCGCCGTCAGCGCCGTCATGTCATAGCCCTCGAAGGCCGCGACATACCGCTCCAGGAGCTTCTGCTGCTCCTCGTCCAGTGGGTCGGAGACCACTCCCTCGGGGCTCTGCCCGTCCCGCTCGGCGAGCGTCGCCCGCGCCCGCTGCAGCGCGCTGTTGACCGAAGCGACCGTGGTGCCGAGCAGCTCGGCGACCTCGCTCGCCCTCCAGGCCAGCACCTCGCGCAGGATCAGCACCGCCCGCTGCTTGGGCGGCAGTTGCTGCAGGGCGGCCATGAAGGCGAGCCGCACCGATTCCTTGGCGACCGCCGCCTCCGCCGGGTCCTCCACCGTCGGCAGCACCCGGGCGTCCGGCATCGGCTCCAGCCAGGTGTTGTCCGGGCGGGGCGACAGCGCCGCCTGCGCCAGGGGCGTCGACTCGCTCAGGTCCATGGGCCTGGCCCGCTTGTTGCCCGCCGTCAGCATGTCCAGGCACACGTTCGTCGCGATCCGGTACAGCCACGAGCGCAGAGTGGACCGCCCCTCGAACTTCTCGTAGCTCCGCCAGGCCCGGACCATCGTGTCCTGCACCGCGTCCTCGGCCTCGAAGGACGAGCCGAGCATGCGATAGCAGTAGCCGGTCAGCTCGACCCGGTGTTTCTCCAGCCTGACGTCGAGGTCTGTCGTCGTCGCCGTACCGTCGCTCATCGTCCACCCACCCCTGTGGCCGTTCCCTGGCGTGCGCCTCTTCGCGCCTCGCACTTCGGAAGCTACCGCAGCGCACTGACAACGGCCCCCGGAGCACGCAAAAGTGCAGGTCAGGCCAGTTGCTTCACGGACATGAGCAGATGCTGGTGGCCGGCGGGCACGGCCTCGTCCGCCCCGATCGCGCTCAGCAGCGCCCGCTGCCCGGTCCCGAGCATCTCGATCCGCAGCCGGGGCGCCTCGAAGGAGTTCAACGCGTCCAGCAGATACGCCGGGTTGAACGCCACGGTGACCTCCTCGGCCCCGCTCAGCACGGCCGGCACCCGCTGCGCCGCGACATCGTCCCCGTACCCCGCGCGCAACAGCACCGACCCCTCACCGGAGAAGTCCAACCGCACGGGACCACTGGCCTCCGCCACCACGGCAACCCGCCGCACGGCCTCCGCCAGCACCCCGCACTCCACCTCGGCGACGGAGGCCCCCGCCAGATCGAACAGCGCCCCGTACTTCGGCAGCCGCCCGTCCAGCAGCCGCACGACGGCCCGCATGCCCCCGCCCTCGAACCCGACCAGCCCCCCACCGTCCGTCGGCGCCGGCCCTACCCGCACGACCCCGCTCCGCGCCAGCGACCGGGCGACGTCGAGCAGCCGCCGCGCCGGCACCAGCGTCTGCGCGGCACCGTCACCGCCGCCCGCCGCCTCCGGCTTCCACTCCAGCCGCCGTACGGCATACCGGTACCGGTCCGACGCCGACAACATCATCGACTCGCCGTCAAGGCGCAGTTGTACGCCGGTCAGCACCGGCAGCGTCTCGTCCCGCCCGGCCGCCACGGCGACCTGCCCGACGGCGGCCGCGAACGCACCGGCGTCCACACTGCCGTACGGCATAGGCTGCGACGGCAGAGCCGGGTACTCCTCTCTCGGCAGCGTCGACAACCCGAACCGCGTGCCACCCGCCTCCACCGTGAACCGCGTCCCCTCCAGGACACAGCTCACCGGCCCCTCGGGCAGCACCCGGCAGATGCCCAGGAGCCTGCGCCCGGGCACCAGCACCTCCCCGGCCCCGACCGTCTCCGCCGCCACCTCGGTCCGCGCCGCCGCCTCGAAGTCGAACCCCGAGACGGTCACCCGCCCACCCCCGGCGCCCAGCAGCAGCCCGCCCAGCACCGGCACCGGCGTACGCGAGGGCAGCGCGCGCCCCGCCCACCCGACGGCCTCGGCGAAGGCACCGCGTTCGATCCGGAACTCCATGAAAAATCCCCCTGGTCGGGCCGGTTGTCACAGGTGATCGCGGACGCTATCCGCCACCTGTGACAACCGCCCCCGACCAGGGGGAACGCAGGAAGAAACAGAAGACTCAGGCGGCCGCGAGCCGTTGCATGCGCGCCGCCCGCGTCCCGAACACGGTGATCGTCACAACCCCGGCCACCGCCAGCAGCCCGACCCCGACCGTCCCGGCCCAGCCGCCCGCGTGGAACGCCACCGCGCCGACCGTGCTGCCCGCGCTGGAGCCGATGTAGTACGCCGACTGGTAGAGCGCCGATGCCTGCGCCCGCCCCCGCGTGGCCGTCTTGCTGACCGCCGACGACGCCACCGCGTGCCCCGCGAAGAATCCCCCGGTGATCAGGACCAGGCCCAGCAGGACCGGGGGCAGCGAGCCCGCGAGGGAGAGCAGCAGGCCCGTCGCGGTGGTCGCACCGGCCGCGTACAGCGCGCCCCGGCGGCCGAGGCGGCCCACCAGCCTGCCCGCCGTCGACGCCGACACCGTGCCCACCAGGTACACCAGGAAGATCGAACCGATGACGCCCTGCGGCAGCCCGAACGGCGCCTCCGTCAGCCGGTAGCCGATCACCGTGTACACGCCGCCGAAGACGGTCATGAACAGCGCGCCGATCGCGTACAGCCGGCACAGCAGCGGGTCGGCCAGATGATCACGGACCGTCCGGACCAGCACCCCCGGCCGCAGCGAACCCGCCCTGAAGTGCTTCGGCGCCGGCAGCAGCAGCCGGAACGCCACCGCGCACGCCACCGCGATCACGCCGATCACCCCGAGGGCGACCCGCCAGCCCCACTCCTGCGCGACCCAGCCGGTGATGACCCGGCCGCTCATCCCGCCGACGCTGTTGCCGGCCACGAACAGCCCGATCGCCGTGATCAGCGCCTTCGGCCGGACCTCCTCCGCCAGATACGCCGTCGCCGACGCCGGAAGCCCCGCCAGCGCAGCGCCCTGCACCGCGCGCAGCACGACCAGCCAGCCCAGCGAGGGCGCGAGGGGCACCAGCAGCCCGACCGTCACGGCGACCGCCAGCGACGCCGTCATGACCGTACGCCGCCCGAACCGCTCCGACAGCGCGCTCATCGGCAGCACGAACACCGCCAGCCCGCCGGTCGCCGCCGCCACCGTCCAGCTCGCCTCACTCGCCGCCACCCCGAACTCGCCCGAGATCAGCGGCAGCAGGGCCTGTGTGGAGTAGAGCAGCGCGAAGGTCGCGACACCGGCGAGGAAGAGAGCGAAACTCATCCGGCGGTAGCCGGGCCCGCCCGGGGCCATCCGGGAGTCGGTGGTGGATTCGGAGACGGAAACGGATGGAACGGCGCCCACGACGGTGGACGCCCCGGTACTGGCGGGAGACATGCTTCGAAACTACGTACGCACCCGCTGATCCGTCCAATGCATGGAAACCCCATAATCGTTCCCATGGTGCATCAGCAGAGGTCACAGACCCACCTGTCACAGTCCAGTGACACAGTAGACATGGCGATGTTGCTGGCTCCGCGCCTCGCGTACTTCGCGGGCGTGGCCCGCACCGAGCACGTCACGCGCGCCGCCCGGGAGATGCAGGTCCCGCAGTCCACGCTCTCCCGCGCCATGGTCCGCCTCGAACAGGACCTGGGCGTGGACCTGTTCGCCCGCCGGGGCCGGACCGTCTCCCTCACCCCCGCCGGCCGCACCTTCCTCACCTCCGTCGAGCGCGCCCTCGCCGAGGTCGAACGCGCCGCCGACGAGGTACGCGCCGACGCCGACCCCGCCACCGGCAAGGTCGCCTTCGGCTTCCTGCACACCATGGGCGCCGAAACGGTCCCCGGCCTCCTCCACGCCTTCCGCGCCGACCACCCCCGCGTCCGCTTCAGCCTCGTCCAGAACTACGGCGAGGCGATGATCGAGCGGCTGCGCTCCGGCGAACTGGACCTCTGCCTGACCTCCCCGGTCCCCGACGCCCCCGACCTCGTCGCCCGCCGCCTGGACGAACAGAAACTCCGCCTCGTCGTCCCCGCCGACCACCGCCTCGCCGCCCGCAAACGCATCCGCCTCGCCGAGGCCGCCGACGAAACCTTCGTCACCCTGGAACCCGGCTACGGCCTCCGCCGCATCACCGACGACCTCTGCAAGGAGGCAGGCTTCAAACCAAGAATCGCCTTCGAGGGCGAGGAGGCCGAAACGCTGAGAGGCCTGGTGGCCGCGGGCCTGGGCGTCGCCCTCCTGCCCCCACCGGCCGTCCCTCGCCCGGGAGTGGCGGAGCTGACGGTCACGGCCCCGCGGGCGGCACGAGAAATCGGCGTGGCCTGGCTGGAGGGCCGCCCCGACACACCCCCGGTGGCAGCCTTCAAGAAGTTCCTGCTGTCAAGAAGGGGCAACTTGCTTTCCGACTGATGGGTCGCGCACCTAAGGGGCGCGGGGCTGTATCCATATGCGGCTCCGCCGCGTGGGCGCGACAAGCCCCCATAACCCGCCCCCCGAACACAACCGCAAGCCCCGAGCTCTACCGTCGCAACGAACGACCGAACCCCGCAGCCAACGGCATCCTCAACCCCAAAGGAGGCGGAGCCGCAAACGCATCCTCAACAGGCCGAGAAAACGCCCGCCCGAACAGCACCCCCATCACAAAGTCCTCAGCCAACGCCAGCACTTCGTCCCGATGCTGCTGCAGCCCATGCCGGTCAGAGTGCACCTCGAACCGACACACTCCCCGGTTCGCCTTCTTCACCCGCGCCGCCAGCCGAAACGACAACTCGGGATCGGTCCGCTCGTCATTCGTACCGTGCACGATCATCACCCGCCGCCCGGCCAGCTGTTTCACCGGTTCGGGCGGAGCCGCCACGTCCTCCTCCGGCAGCCAGGGAGCAATCGCCAGCACGGAGTTGACGGCCTCGTGCCCACCCGCGTGCAGCGCCGCCCGCGCACCCATGTCGAACCCGACGAGACAGACGGGGACGTCCCCGTAACGCCGTACGGCCTCGTCGGCGGCCCACACCGCGTCGTGCGCCAGGTGGGCCTCGCTGCCGTTCCAGCCGCGGAAGCGGTAGTGGACGACATGCGTGGCCAGTCCCTCCGTACGTCCCGCCCGCGCCAGCCGGCGTCCCAGCGCCCGCACGGACGCGGCCGCGAGCATCGGGGACGGCTTGCGATAGGAGACCTCGTCACCGCCGGGGAGCAGGAGCACCACCCCGCTCACCGCGGTCGGCTCGGGTCCGAGCGTCCTCCCCAGCCGGGCCGTGCGAACCGGCGTCGCTTGCTGTGCCATGACAGAACAGTGTCAGAAACCCGGGTGTACTCCACCCGTCCGTGCGGTCACCGTTACGTATCGACGGATTCGTACAACAGGCGATCTACGCGCGTAAAAGCTAGAGTACGGAAATGACGAGCCAGACCATTGCGAACACCCCGACACAGGACCAGATCCGCCGGGCGCCGAAGGTTCTGCTGCACGACCACCTCGACGGCGGGCTCCGCCCCGGGACCATCGTCGAACTCGCCCGCGACATCGGGTACTCCCAGCTTCCCGAGACGGACCCGGACAAGCTCGGCGCCTGGTTCCGGGACGCCGCCGACTCCGGTTCCCTGGAGCGGTATCTGGAGACCTTCTCGCACACCGTCGGTGTGATGCAGACCCGCGAGGCGCTCGTCCGGGTCGCCGCCGAGTGTGCCGAGGATCTCGCCGAGGACGGCGTCGTCTACGCCGAGGTGCGCTACGCCCCCGAGCAGCACCTCGAGGGCGGGCTGAGCCTCGAGGAGGTCGTCGAGGCCGTCAACGAGGGCTTCCGGGAAGGCGAGCAGCGGGCCAGGGTCAACGGCCACCGCATCCGCGTCGGCGCCCTGGTCACCGCCATGCGGCACGCCGCCCGTGCCCTGGAGATCGCCGAACTCGCGAACCGCTACCGCGACCTGGGCGTGGTCGGCTTCGACATCGCGGGCGCCGAGGCCGGTTACCCGCCCACCCGGCATCTCGACGCCTTCGAGTACCTGAAGCGGGAGAACAACCACTTCACCATCCATGCCGGCGAGGCCTTCGGACTGCCGTCCATCTGGCAGGCCCTCCAGTGGTGCGGCGCCGACCGGCTCGGGCACGGAGTGCGCATCATCGACGACATCCAGGTCCACCCCGACGGCTCGGTGAAGCTCGGCCGGCTCGCCTCCTACGTCCGGGACAAGCGCATCCCGTTGGAGCTGTGCCCGAGCTCCAACCTCCAGACCGGTGCCGCCGACTCCTACGCCGAGCACCCCATCGGGCTGCTGCGCCGCCTCCACTTCCGCGCCACGGTGAACACCGACAACCGGCTGATGTCCCACACCAGCATGACCCGGGAATTCGAGCACCTTGTCGACGCATTCGGTTACACGCTCGATGACATGCAGTGGTTCTCCGTCAATGCGATGAAATCAGCGTTCATTCCTTTCGATGAACGACTTGCGATGATCAACGACGTCATCAAGCCTGGATATGCCGAGCTGAAGTCCGAATGGCTGTTCAGGCAGACCACTTCCACCAGCGGTTCTGTGGCTGCGGACGACTGAGCGGGAGGCATCCTGGGGTACGGATGCGGGCGGGCATTCACCATCCGTCCGCATTTCGATGTTTGCGGCGGGTGTCGTCCCGTGTTTACGGTCTTGAACCGCTCGCATCTCCGTAACCCCGTTTCGAGGACGCATTTTATGAAGCAGTCTGCTGCCAAGACCCTCGGTGTCGCCGCCCTCGGTGCCGCCTTCGCCGCCGCCGGCGCGGGTGCCGCCAACGCGGCCCCGGCCGTCCCGGACCCGAGTGCGGCGCTGGACACCGTGACCCAGACGCTCCCCGCGGAGAAGGTCACCCAGGCGCTGCCGGGGGCCGGTGAGGCGCTGTCCCAGGCGCAGCCGGCGCTCGGCGCGGGTCTGGCCGCCGCGCAGCCGGCCGCCGAGAAGGTCCTCGCCGAGGGCCCGACCGCCCCGGTCGCCGGCCTGCTCGGCGGTCTGCCGGTGCAGGGCCTGCCAACCCACGGTCTGCCCGTGAACGGTGTTCCGCTCGGCTGACCCCGGTCCCCGACGTGCAGATGGGGCACACCCCGGTCACACGGGGTGCGCCCCATCGTCGTACGCGGGCGGGGTCACCAGGCCGTGCGAGCCTTGTCCTCGGAGGGCAGCAGGATCCACAGGGCTATGTAGAGCAGGAACTGGGGGCCCGGCAGCAGACAGGACACCAGGAAGATCACGCGCATCGTCGTCGCGGAGATGCCGAAGCGCCGTGCCAGCGCGGCGCACACTCCGCCGATCATGCGGCCGTTGGTGGGTCGGGCAAGCGCGGTCATGACGGCTCCTTCGTGAGCTTGGTCGGAGGCCTCCGGAGTGGCTGCCTCATCTGACAACAACGCTACGCGCACGAAGCGGGCAAAGCGTCACTCTACGGAGCTATCCCGACCCTGGGAATCGTCGGGGTCCGCCCCTGAGACGTCTCCTCCTGCGGTACGGCCGCCCGCCGTTCCCGCTCGGACCTGCGGCGGAGCCACGACCGGGCGGCGGGCACCACCAGCACATGGGCCAGGGCCACGCCCGCCGTGTTCAGCAGCAGCGAGTCGACGTCCACGACCTGCCCCGGTACGCCGGTCTGCAGCAGCTCGATGCCCATGGAGATCAGGGCGCCCGCCGCGACCGTACGGACCAGGGAACCCAGCGGGGACACCGTGAGCCTGCCGTGCGCCACCGGGAGCAGTACACCGAGCGGCGCGAGCAGCGCCATCCCCTCGCCGATGCGCCGGGCGGCCTCCTGCCAGTCCAGCGCCAGATCGGCCCTGATCCCGGCGAACGGCCGCAGATTGGCCGGCATCACCCATGGGACGTCCAGCGGACGCAGCGTGAGCCAGGCGACGAACGCGAGATGCGCGACGAGGAGGACACCCCCCGTCGCACGGATGCGGATCACGGCGCTGCCGCCGATGCCTTGACGCTGCACGCCCCCCAAGACGCGCCCCCCGGCAGGATCGGTTCCGGGATGTCACCCCACTACCGGGTGAGTCGTCCGCCACACCCCGCCTCAGGCGCCGCCGACCTCGCTCGACGGCGGCTCGTTGCTGCCCGGCCGGGTCCGCACCTCGTTCGTGCACTCGTAGCTGCGCAGCGGCTCGTCGCCCGGGCCGCCCAGGATGACCGAGCCGTCGCCCTCGGCGGCCGTCGAGTCCGAGAACGTACAGACGATCTGGGCGAGGGCGTAGGACGCGAGGCCGTTCGGCGGGGCGCTCAGCCGGAGCGTCTCCTCCGGGTCCCCGGGCCGCGGCCCCGTGACGCCCATGCCACCCCGCACGTCCGTGGTGTACCCGGCCTCCTTCTCGGCGGACGACGGCGCCGTCTCCAGCTCGTCGAGCAGCGCCTGCGCCACCAGCACGCGCCGCTCCGAGTCCGCCGTACCCTCCGGCACCCGCACCGACCGGTCGACGGCCACCAGCGACGACCCGCACAGCAGGAACACCCGGGCCGCGAGCCCCCGCGCGGCCTGCGTCGACACGTCCGGCTCGGACAGCGAACAGTGCACCCGCGACGGCGCCGGACCGAAGTCGGTCGGCACCTCGGTGGCCCGGATCCCGCACCCGGCGAGCAGGGCGGCGAGCACGGGCAGGGCCAGCAGGGGCCGTACGCGCGCGTGGCGTCCCCCCACGGCACCGTCGCGTCGCGCGCGGCGTACGGTCATCAGGCGTCCCCCTTCTCGGCCTGCTCGGCCTGCTCGGCCTCCGCCATGAGCGCCGACGCGTCCTTCGGCAGCCGCAGTGTGAACACCGCGCCCCCCTCGGGGGAGTTGGCGGCGGTGATCTCGCCGCCGTGGATGTGGGCGTTCTCCAGGGCGATGGACAGGCCCAGTCCGCTGCCCTCGGAGCGCGGCCGGGAGGCGCTCGCCTTGTAGAAGCGGTCGAAGACGTGCGGCAGGACGTCCTCGGGGATGCCGGGCCCGTGGTCCTGCACCTCGATGACGATCTCCTCGGCCGCCTCCCGCACCGACACCCGCACCGGCGAACCGCCGTGCTTGAGCGCGTTGCCGATGAGGTTGGCCAGTATGACGTCCAGGCGGCGCGGGTCGAGCCGGGCGTGCAGGCCGCGCTCGGCGTCCAGCTCCACGGCGTCCAGCCAGGCCCGGGCGTCGATGCAGGCGGTGATCTGGTCGGCGAGTTCGACGTCGTCCAGGACCAGCCGGGCGGTGCCCGCGTCGAAGCGGGTGACCTCCATGAGGTTCTCGACCAGGTTGTTCAGCCGCCGCGTCTCGCTGACCACGAGCCGGACGGCGGGCTCGATCATCGGGTCCACGCTGCCGGTCTCGGCGTCCAGCTCCTCCTCCAGCACCTCCGTCACCGCGGTGATCGCGGTGAGCGGCGTACGCAGTTCGTGCGACATGTCGGCCACGAAGCGCCGGGACGCGTCGTCCCGCCCGGCCATGTCCGCGACCCGCTTCTCCAGCGCCGCGGCCGCGTTGTTGAACGTCCGTGACAGATCGGCCAGTTCGTCGGTCCCCGACACCCGCAGCCGGGTGTCCAGCTTGCCCTCGCCGAGCCGACGGGCGGCGACACCGAGACGGTGCACCGGCTTCAGTACGGTCGTGGCGGCGGCCTGCGCGAGCAGCGCGGAGCCGATCAGCGCCAGGCCCGTGGCGATACCGAGCGACCAGGCCAGGGAGTTGAGGTCCTTGGCCTCAGGCTTGAGCGACTTGAGCATGTAGCCGGTGGGGCCGTCGCCGACCACCCTCGTGCCGGCGACCAGATACGGGGTGCCGTCCTCCACGACCCGCTGCCAGTACAGGCGGTACTCGGACGCGTTCTCGGAGTCCACCTTCTGCCGCTCGTTCACCGCCTCGCGCAGCGAACGCGGCACGTCCTGCAGCGAGAAGCCGCTCAAGCCACCCGAACTGCCGTACACCGTCTTGCCGTTCCCGTCCCGCGCCACCAGCAGCACACTGAACCGCTGGCTGCTGTTGGCCATCTGCCCCGCGGTGTGCTGCAGTTCGTCCTGCGTCGGCTCCTCGGGCAGCAGGCCCGCGCGGATCTGCATCTCCTGCTCGAAGTCCCGCAGCACCGCGTCCTGGGCGCGCCTGAGCACCGCCTCGCGGTTGAGCCAGTAGGCGATCCCGGACGCGGACACGGCGGCGGTGAGCGCCACCAGACCGAAGACGACCACGAGACGCAGCCGCAGACTGGTGAACCGCAGCCACGACCACACTCCCTTACGGGCCGCGGCCCAGCCGCGGACCCCTCCCTGCGCTTCGGTCACTGAGGAGTGTCCAGCCGATAGCCCACGCCGCGCACGGTACGGATCAGCGTCGGGGACGACGGCACGTCCTCCACCTTGGCGCGCAGCCGCTGCACACACGCGTCCACGAGTCGCGAGTCACCGAGGTAGTCGTGCTCCCAGACGAGACGCAGCAGTTGCTGCCGCGACAGCGCCTGACCCGGCCGCCGGCTCAGCTCCAGCAGCAGCCGCAACTCGGTCGGGGTCAGCTGGAGGTCCTCGCCGTTCTTCGTCACGGTCATCGCCGCGCGGTCGATGACGAGACTGCCGAAGGTCGCCGCGTCGTTCGACTCCCGCTCCCCGCGCCGCAGCACGGCCCGGATCCGGGCGTCGAGGACCCGCCCCTGCACGGGTTTGACGACATAGTCGTCCGCACCGGACTCGAGGCCGACCACCACGTCGATGTCATCGCTGCGCGCGGTGAGCAGGATGATCGGCAGCTGGTCCGTGCGCCGGATGCGCCGGCACACCTCGAACCCGTCGATACCGGGCAGCATCACATCCAGCACGATCAGGTCAGGCCGCTGCTCGCGCAAAAGCTTCAGACCGTCTTCGCCGGTGGCAGCGGTGGCCACCCGGTGTCCCTGGCGCGTCAGTGAGAGCTCCAGGGCCGTACGGATGGCGTCGTCGTCCTCGATCAGCAACAGGGAAGGCACAGGCTCATTCTGGCCCATGGCGGGGCGGGGTTGCGACACCTGTATGGATCCGTGCTCGTAGCGCGCCTGTCTGTGACGGAACTGTCCGTCAGCTGAGGACAGGGCCCCCGGACCGACCCCTGTGACAGGTCTGTGACAGTCGGCGGACACGGCCATGAAGTGGCCCGGGCAAGCTTTTCGTCACAAGCAAGACGGCAAGCAGAACACCGGTAAGTCCACGACGGGGGGCGCGAGATGAACACGCTGCAAGGCACCAGCACCAGCGCAGTGATCACGCGCCTGCACGACGTGACCGCGAACCGGGGTTCCGAGAAGTCCGGTGCCGCAAGCGGGCGGGGGTGCGCTCGCGGCACCGGGCGTCAGCACACCGCGTACATGACGGTGGTTGACGCACACCAGGGGGAGGCTCACGGGGGAGCCGCGTACAGGGAGGACTCGGGGGAGCGTCGTTCGCTGTCGGAGACTGTAGATGCCGAAGCGGCGTTTACCGCCTACGTCCAGGAGCGCCGCGCCTCCCTGTACGCAACCGCCTACCACCTCACCGGCGACCGCTTCGAGGCCGAGGACCTGCTGCAGAGCGCGCTGTTCTCGACGTACCGGGCGTGGGACCGGATCAGTGACAAGGCCGCCGTCGGGGGTTACCTGCGACGGACGATGACCAACCTGCACATCAGCGCGTGGCGCCGCCGCAAGCTGAACGAGTACCCGACCGAGGAACTGCCGGAGACGCCCGGCGACACGGACGCGATGCGCGGCACCGAACTGCGCGCGGTCCTGTGGCAGGCGCTGGCCCGGCTGCCCGAGCTCCAGCGCACCATGCTGGTCCTGCGCTACTACGAGGGCCGCACGGACCCGGAGATCGCGGAGATCCTCGACATCAGTGTCGGCACGGTGAAGTCCAGCATCTGGCGGTCGCTCCGCCGGCTGCGTGAGGACGAGGTCCTCAGCTTCGGCCGTGACGAGGAGGACGCCTTCGGGGAGCTTGTCGCCTGAAGGTCCCGGGGGGAGCAAGTAACGGGGGAGCGGTAACTGGGGGGAACCAACGGGGGAAAGCGCGGGGGAAGCTCCTACGGGACGTACGGGGGATGTACGGGGGAAACCCGGGGGAGCACGAAGAGAGCGGGACTGGAGGGCCGGGGGGTCCGTCCAGTCCCGCCTTCTTTTCCGTCTATGTCCGTCAGACCGCCGTACGGGTCGTGGCGCACCGCCCGGCCGCCGCTGCCGCCAGCCGGCCCATCGCCTCGTCACGGTCGCAGGCATGGGCGCCCAGGGCCGTCTGGCGGGCCACGATGGAGCGCTCGGCGCGCATCAGGCGCCAGCCGCGGCGGACGAGGAACGGCACGGACTTGCGGCCCTCCCTGAGGTCCCTCAGGAAGCGGCGGCGGAACGTCTTCACCGGGCCGCGGCTCAGGCAGAGCGCGTCGGCCAGCACACCGAGCTCACGGCAGCGCGTGACGATCTCCGCGGCGAAGATGCCCTCCGCGATGAACAGCGGGGTCCGCCCGATCTCGACGGCCTCCTCGCCGGTGCGGGCGCTCAGCGAGATGTCGTACAGCGGGACGTTCGTACGCCCCGTGCGGCACAGCTCCGTGATCGCGGCCACGGCGGTGTCCGCGTCCCAGGAGCCGGGGTGGTCCCAGTCGATGTCGGAGCTCCCGGGGACCTGCGGCAGCGTCGGGTCGTCGCCCTCCTTGTAGAAGTCGTCGAGCCGCAGCACCGGAAGGCCGGAGCGGGCCGCGAGAAGGGACTTGCCGGAGCCGGAGGGGCCGCAGAGCAGCACGACTCGCGTCGGTATGGGCAGATGGGAACTCACGGGACACCAGTGTGAGGCATCACCGGCCCGGTGAACGACCCCGCGGGTCGCCTTTGATGCGCGCGTCACAACTCAACTACCCTTGGTGTCGACATGATTACCCTGTGAAGTAGAAGGCGGCAGTGACCATGGCCCGACACGCGTCCCCCCACAACCCCACCGCCCAGCGCGCCCTGATCGCCCTCGCGACCGCGGGCGTCGCCTTGGGCGCAGGCGCCGCAACCGCCTTCGCGGACACCGAGCCCGTCGTCGACGCGATGCGCACCCGCCCCGCCTCGCTGGGCAGCGTCGACCCGCAGACCGGTCTCCAGGCCCTCACCGGCGCGGTGGGCTACGTCATGGGCCCGATCTCCGACCTCAAGCCCAACCCGCTCGCCGGTACCGGCGTCGACCCCCTCGACAACGGCGTCGGCACCCAGCTCGCCGACTTCAAGCCGCTGACCTCGCAGGCGCTGACGGGCCCGGTGGCGCAGGCGCAGTCGATCGGGAGCATGCCGGTGGTGGGACCGGCGACGGGGCTGCTGGGCGGCTGAGCGTGACGGAGGGCCGCGTTTTCCCCCGGACGGTGGGGAAGCGCGGCCCTCCGGTCTGTGGTGGCTGTCAGTACGACGAGCCGGACGCGCCCAGTGAACCCGTCGGGTGCCAGACCGTCTTCGTCTCCAGGAACGCCGTCATGCGGTCGATGCCGGGAGTCTCCGACCAGTTGTCCACAGGCTGTGGACGGAGAACGCGCTTCAGATTGTCGGCCGCCGCGATCTCCAGCTCCTTCGCCAGTACGTCGTCGGCGCCCGCCAGGTCGATCGCGTTGACGTCCTGGTGCGCCGCGAGGGGCGTCGCGATCTCCGCCGTACGGCCGGAGAGGATATTGACGACACCGCCGGGCAGGTCGGAGGTGGCCAGTACCTCGCCCAGGGAGAGCGCCGGGAGCGGGGACTTCTCCGATGCCACCACGACGGCCGTGTTGCCCGTCGCGATCACCGGGGCGATCACCGAGACCAGGCCCAGGAACGACGACTCCTGCGGGGCCAGGACCGTGACCACGCCCGTCGGTTCGGGGGAGGAGAGGTTGAAGTACGGGCCCGCTACCGGGTTTCCGCCGCCCACGACCTGGGCGATCTTGTCCGTCCAGCCCGCGTACCAGACCCAGCGGTCGATCGCCGCGTCCACCTGGACGGCGGCCTTGGACTTGGACAGGCCCTCGGCGTCCGCGACCTCGTGGACGAACTGCGCCTTGCGACCCTCGAGCATCTCCGCGACGCGGTAGAGGATCTGGCCGCGGTTGTACGCGGTCGCGCCGGACCAGCCGCCGAACGCCTTGCGGGCCGCGACCACGGCGTCACGGGCGTCCTTGCGGGAGGAGAGCGGCGCGTTCGCCAGCCAGTTGCCCTTCCCTGCCGCGCCGGCGGCTGATGTCTTCGTCGTCACCTCGTACACCCGGCCGCTCTCGGAACGCGGGAACTTCCCGCCGACGTACAGCTTGTAGGTCTTGAAGACCGACAGGCGCGGTTCGGTCTTTTCGGTCTTCTCAGACATCGAGGTACGCCTCCAGGCCGTGGCGGCCGCCCTCGCGGCCGAAGCCCGACTCCTTGTAGCCGCCGAACGGCGACGTCGGATCGAACTTGTTGAACGTGTTGGACCAGATCACGCCCGCGCGGAGCTTGTTCGCGACGGCGAGGATCCTCGACCCCTTCTCCGTCCAGATGCCCGCCGACAGGCCGTACTGGCTGTTGTTGGCCTTGGCGACGGCCTCGTCCGGGGTGCGGAAGGTGAGGACGGACAGCACAGGGCCGAAGATCTCGTCGCGGGCGATGGTGTGCGCCTGGGTGACGTTCGTGAACAGCGTCGGGGCGAACCAGTAGCCGGACGACGGGAGTTCACAGGCCGGCGACCAGCGCTCGGCGCCCTCCGCCTCGCCCTGCGCGGTGAGGGCGGTGATACGGGCCAGCTGCTCGGCGGAGTTGATGGCGCCGATGTCCGTGTTCTTGTCGAGGGGGTCGCCGAGGCGGAGGGTGGAGAGCCTGCGCTTGAGGGACTCCAGCAGCTCCTCCTGGATCGACTCCTGGACCAGGAGACGGCTGCCCGCGCAGCAGACCTGGCCCTGGTTGAAGAAGATGCCGCTCACGATGCCCTCGACGGCCTGGTCGATCGGGGCGTCGTCGAAGACGATGTTGGCGCCCTTGCCGCCCAGTTCGAGGGTGAGCTTCTTGCGGGAGCCGGCGACGGTCCGCGCGATCTCCTTGCCGACGGCCGTGGAGCCCGTGAACGCGACCTTGTTGACGTCCGGGTGGGCGACGAGGGCTGCGCCGGTGCGGCCGTCCCCGGTGACGATGTTCACGACGCCCTTCGGCAGGCCTGCCTGGCGGCAGATGTCCGCGAAGAAGAGCGCGGAGAGGGGGGTCGTCTCGGCGGGCTTCAGTACCACCGTGTTGCCCGTCGCCAGTGCCGGGGCGATCTTCCACGCCAGCATCAGGAGCGGGAAGTTCCAGGGGATGACCTGGCCGGCGACGCCGAGGGGCCGCGGGTTCGTACCGAAACCGGCGTGGTCGAGCTTGTCCGCCCAGCCCGCGTAGTAGAAGAAGTGCGCGGCGACCAGGGGGAGGTCGGCGTCGCGCGTCTCCCTGATGGGCTTGCCGTTGTCCAGCGTCTCCAGGACGGCCAGCTCGCGGCTGCGCTCCTGGATGATGCGGGCGATGCGGAACAGGTACTTCGCGCGCTCGGCGCCGGGCAGCGCCGACCACTTCTCGAAGGCCTTGCGGGCGGCCTTCACGGCGCGGTCGACGTCTTCGGCGTTGGCCTGGGTGTACTCGGCCAGTACCTCTTCGGTGGACGGACTGACCGTCTTGTTGAGATCCCCACCCGAGCTTTCGACGAACTCGCCGTCGATGAACAGGCCGTACAACGGGGCGATGTTGACGATCGCGCGCGACTCGGGAGCCGGTGCGTACTCGAATGCCATTAGTCAGTCCACCGTAACGTAGTCAGGGCCGGAGTAGCGGCCGGTGGCCAGCTTCTGACGCTGCATCAGCAGGTCGTTCAGGAGCGAGGAGGCGCCGAAGCGGAACCAGTGGTTGTCCAGCCAGTCCTCGCCGACGGTCTCGTTGACCAGGACCAGGAACTTGACGGCGTCCTTGGTGGTGCGGATGCCGCCGGCCGGCTTCACGCCGACCTGGACGCCGGTCTGGGCGCGGAAGTCGCGTACGGCTTCCAGCATCAGGAGGGTGTTCGCGGGAGTGGCGTTCACCGCGACCTTGCCGGTGGACGTCTTGATGAAGTCCGCGCCGGCCAGCATGCCGAGCCAGCTGGCGCGGCGGATGTTGTCGTACGTCGACAGCTCGCCGGTCTCGAAGATGACCTTCAGGCGGGCGCTCGTCCCGCAGGTCTCCTTCACGGCGACGATCTCCTCGTACACCTTCGCGTAGTGGCCCGCGAGGAACGCCCCGCGGTCGATGACCATGTCGATCTCGTCGGCGCCCGCGTCGATGGCCTCACGCACGTCGGCCAGCTTGACGGCGATCGGCGCGCGGCCCGCCGGGAAGGCGGTGGCGACCGAGGCGACCTTCACGGAGGAACCGGCGACGGCCGCCTTGGCGGTGGCCACCATGTCGGGATAGACACAGACCGCGGCCGTGGCGGGTGTCGTGCGGTCGGTCGGGTCGGGGTGGACCGCCTTGGCGCCGAGCGCCCGGACCTTGCCCGGGGTGTCCGCGCCTTCCAGCGTCGTCAGGTCGACCATCGAGATGGCGAGGTCGATGGCGTACGCCTTGGCGGTCGTCTTGATGGAACGGGTGCCGAGGGAGGCGGCGCGCGCCTCCAGGCCGACCGCGTCGACGCCGGGCAGCCCGTGGAGGAAGCGGCGCAGCGTGCTGTCGGACGCGGTCACGTCCTGGAGAGCGTGTGTGGGGGTACCGCCCACGCGTTCAGCAGTGGGGGAGGGTGCATTGGTGGGCATGGTCACCAGCCGAGCATATCTACGCGCGTAGCGGCTGTACACCCCGGCTGCTCATCTTGGTCCGGGGGACTGCGGGTGAGCGGCTCGCGGAGTGTCGGGCAGAATCGGGAACATGACGACCCCGGACCACCAGTCACCCTCGCCGCAGCCCCCGGACCCCGCGTACCAGGACCGGGTCTACCGGTCGTCCGCGGGGATCGCCGGCGGTGTGCTGCTGCTCGCCATCGCCCTCTGGCTCGGCATCGACGCGCTGGTCCAGGGCACGGGCCGCACCCCGTGGCTGGCACTGGCCGCGCTGATCCTGGTCGTGCCGCTGATCGTCGCCTTCACGCTGCGGCCGGCGGCGTACGCCAACGACGAGCGGCTGCGGATCCGGAATCCGTTCCGGATCGTCGTCCTGCCGTGGGGGCAGGTCGGCGCGCTGCGTTCCGGTTACTCGAACGAGGTCGTCACCACGTCCGGCGCCAAGTACCAGCTGTGGGCGGTTCCGGTCTCGCTGCGGGCCCGCAAGAGGGCGGCGCGGCGGGCGGCACGGGCGGCTGCCGCCGGGGACAGGGACGTCCAGAGCCGCGGCAGGGGCTTCGGGGGACCGGGCGGAGGCGCCGCCGGGGACGCGCCGCTGCGCGCGGAGGCCGACCAGATCATGGACGACCTGCGGGAACTGCAGGAGACCCGGGGGAACGCGGGGACGGCGCAGGGCGAGGTGACAGTGCGCTGGGCGTATGAGGTGGTCGCGCCGGTGGTGGCGGGGGCTGTGTTGTTGGTGATTCTGGTGGCGATGGGGTGAGGGGGCGGCTGGTCTGCGGAGGTGATTGGTCGCCGCGGTGATTGGTTGCCGAGGGCGTCTGAAGAGGCGGCCGGTTTGATGAGGCGTTGAACTGGTTTGCCGAGGCGGCCGGTCTGCGGAGGCGGGCCGTTGCCGAGGCGATCGGTTGCCGAGGTGGCCGGTTCAGTGAGGCAGTCGGTCCGCCGAGGCGGCGATCGGCGTACTGCGGTACGGCCTCCGCCTGGGGTCCGTATCGACGATCTCGCGTCGGCCGTCGGGGGGTGGGCCGTGCAGGCAGGTGGCGATCAGTTTGCCGAGGCGGCGGCCGGTTCGCTGAGGCGGCCGGTGCAACCACTTCCCTGGTCCGGGTGTCTGGGCGCCGTGAGGTTCTGGCTGTAGACGGTCACGCCGTAGGTGTCACGGCGCGCCGGGCCACACCAGTGCCATGTACGCGCTGCAGTACGCCCCGCCCGTCACCGCCGCCGCCAGCATCAGCGTGCGGTGGCGGCGGGACGTGCGGGACAGGCGCAGGGCGATGGGGAGCAGGAGCGGGAAGGCCGGGAGGAGGAAGCGGGCGCGGGGGAAGTAGACGCCGCCGCTGCCCAGGACGATCGCCAGGATGACGCCGGTGAAGACCAGGAGCGGCAGCGGCTGCCGGTCCCAGGCCGCGAGGGCGAAGAGGACCGCCGACACCAGCAGCGTGAGCGTCACCATCACCAGGAACAGCTCGGGCGTCGAGTCCCGCCCCAGCAGGTCCCGCACCCGGCGCAGGGTCTCGCGGCCGCCGTCCAGCTCGTTGTGCCAGAGCCGCTGTACGGCGAAGTAGCCGTCCCAGCGGCCCAGCCGCAGGCCCACCCAGCCGACGTAGCCGCACCAGCCGAGCGGTGCCAGGAACGCGGCGGCGAGGGCCCTCGCGGACCACCGGCGGCGCAGCGAGAGCAGGGCCGCGACGGTGACCGCGGCCGCCACCGCGATGCCGGTCGGCCGGGTCAGGCCCGCCAGGACCGCGCACCCGGCCGCGGTCAGGAGGCGGCCGGTGAGCACGGCGTAGAGCGCCCAGGCCGCGGACGCCGTGAACAGCGACTCGGTGTACCCCATCCACTGCACCAGCCCCACCGGCAGCGCCGCCCACAGCGCGGCGAGCAGGACACCGACCCGGCGGCCGTACAGCCGGTCCCCGACGGCGAAGACGCCCCAGGCCGCGCAGAGCGAGGCGATGACGGCGATGGCGAGGCCGGTGCTGGCCCGGGTGCCGGGTGTGACGGCCGCGACCGCCTTGACCAGGACCGGGTAGAGCGGGAAGAAGGCCAGGTTGTTCGCGCTGTACGCGGTGCCCAGCTCGCGCGCGTACCCGTGGTCGGCGATGCCCAGGTACCAGTCGGCGTCCCACTGCGTCGCCAGGATCGGCCAGACGCCGTGGTGCCTGCGGTGCGCCCAGACGGTGAGGAACAGCAGGCCCGTCATGCGTACGGCGAGATAGGCGAGGAGCGCCGGGGCCGCGTGGCGGAGGGCGCGCAGGGCGGCAAGGCGGGTGGGATGGGGGTGCGGGGAGCCGGGGGCGGGGGTCGCTCGGGGGGTCGGCGGCCGGCGGACTGCGGTCGAGGACACGGCGGCGGCTCCAGGCTGGCTCGGTGGTGCGTTTCCGGACCACCGTTGCCCGGGCGGCGGGGGCGGACGTGGAGCCCGCGTCAATCGCCGTGCGGAAATCACTCGATGGGGTGCCTCCGGTTGGGCACCCCATCGTCGTGATGCGTATGACCGCGTACGGGTCAGATGCCGGCCGCCGCCGACAGGTCCCGCTTCATCGCCGCCAGCAGGTCGGCCGCCTTCGCGCGGGCCGCGGGGAGACCGGCGTGCGCCGCGACCGGGACGACGACCTCCAGGTAGCACTTCAGCTTGGGCTCCGTGCCGCTGGGCCGGACGATGACGCGGGCGCCGTCGAGGGTGTAGCGCAGGCCGTCGGTGGGCGGGAGCTTGTCGGTGCCCTGGGTGAGGTCCTCGGCCTTGGTGATGGCCAGGCCGGCCAGCTCGGTCGGGGGCTGTTCGCGGAGCTGCTCCATGGCGCGGGCGATCACCGACAGATCCTCGACGCGGACCGAGAGCTGGTCGGTGGCGTGCAGGCCGTGCTCCACGGCGAGGTCGTCGAGCAGGTCGAGGAGGGTGCGGCCCGCGGACTTCAGCTGGGAGGCGAGCTCCGTGATGAGGAGCGCCGCCGTGATGCCGTCCTTGTCGCGTACGCCCTCGGGGTCGACGCAGTAGCCGAGGGCCTCCTCGTAGCCGTAGCGGAGGCCGTCGACGCGGGCGATCCACTTGAAGCCGGTGAGGGTCTCCTCGTACGGGAGGCCCGCCTTGTCGGCGATACGGCCGAGCAGGGAGGAGGACACGATGGACTCGGCGAAGGTCCCCCGGGCGCCCCGCTCGACGAGATGCGCGGCGAGCAGCGCACCGACCTCGTCGCCCCGCAGCATGCGCCACGCACCGGCGCCCTTGACGGCCACGGCGCAGCGGTCGGCGTCCGGGTCGTTGGCGATGATCAGGTCGGGGTCGGTCTCCCGGGCCTTCGCGAAGGCCAGGTCCATGGCGCCGGGCTCTTCCGGGTTGGGGAAGGCGACGGTGGGGAAGTCCGGGTCGGGGTCGGCCTGCTCGGTGACGAGGACGGGCTCAGGGAAGCCGGCCCGCGCGAAGGCGGCGAGGAGGACGTCCTTGCCGACGCCGTGCATCGCGGTGTAGACGGTGCGGGCGGTGCGGGGGGAGTCGGCGGCGAGTACGGCGTCGGTGCGGGCGAGGTAGGCGTCCAGGACGGCGTCGTCCAGGGTCTCCCAGCCGGACTCCGGGCGGGGGACGTCGTCCAGGCTGCGTACGGCGTCGATCTCGGCGGCGATGTCGATGTCGGCCGGGGGCACGATCTGCGAACCGTCGCCCAGGTACACCTTGTAGCCGTTGTCGCGGGGCGGGTTGTGGCTGGCGGTGACCTCCACGCCGGCGACTGCGCCGAGGTGCCTTATGGCGTACGCCAGGACGGGGGTGGGGAGGGGGCGGGGCAGTACGGCGGCCCTGAGCCCCGCGCCCGTCATCACCGCGGCGGTGTCGCGGGCGAAGTCGGCGGACTTGTGGCGGGCGTCGTAGCCGACGACCACGAGGCCGCCGGTCTGGCCGTTCTTCTTGAGGTACGCCGCGAGGCCGGCGGCGGCACGGATGACGACGGCTCGGTTCATGCGCATGGGGCCGGCGCCGAGTTCGCCCCTCAGGCCCGCGGTACCGAACTGGAGGGTGCCGCTGAAGCGTTCCGCGAGCTCGGTGACGTCCTTGGCGTCGATCAGCTTGGCGAGTTCCTCACGGGTTTCCGCGTCGGGGTCCTCGGTCAGCCATGCCTTGGCCCGTGCGATGAGATCGTCGTGCACGTTCGGTCCAACCTCTCGTTTGTTCGTACTCTGCGGGTGCGTGGGGGCGCGGCCCTGGAGGCTCCGCCCCCAGACCCCCGGCCTTCGCCCACCCACCACCCGACTCGGTTGGTTGAGAGGTTCACCCCTTGGCCGACAGTAAACGGGTGGTGGATGGGCATAGGCCGGGGGTCCAGGGGGCGGAGCCCCCTGGTACGGGGCGTTGAGGGCCGGCGCCCCTCAGAACACGCCTACAAGCGCCCCAGCACCTGCGCCAGCAGCGACCCCATCTGCGTCGCCGAGTCACGCCCCGCCTGCAGGACCTCCTCGTGGTTCAGCGGCTCGCCCGTCATCCCGGCGGCCAGATTCGTCACCAGCGAGATACCCAGAACCTCGGCCCCGGCCTCCCGCGCCGCGATCGCTTCGAGCACCGTCGACATGCCCACCAGGTCCGCCCCGATGACCCGAGCCATCCGGATCTCCGCCGGCGTCTCGTAGTGCGGGCCGGGGAACTGGGCGTAGACGCCCTCCTCCAGCGTGGGGTCGATCTCCTTGCACAGGGCGCGCAGGCGCGGCGAGTACAGGTCGGTCAGGTCCACGAAGTTCGCGCCGACGATCGGGGACGTCGCCGTGAGGTTGATGTGGTCGCTGATCAGGACCGGCTGCCCGGGACGCATGCCCTCGCGCAGACCGCCGCAGCCGTTGGTGAGGACGATCGTCTTGCAGCCGGCGGCGACGGCGGTACGGACGCCGTGCGCGACGGCGGCGACACCGCGGCCCTCGTAGTAGTGCGTACGGCCGAGGAAGACCAGGGCCCGCTTCGCACCGATCTTGTACGAGCGGACCTTGCCGCCGTGTCCCTCCACCGCCGGCGGCGGGAAGCCGGGCAGCTCGGTGACCTGGAACTCGGCGTCGGGTGCGCCCAGGGCGTCCACGGCCGGCGCCCAGCCGGAGCCCATCACGAGGGCGACGTCGTGGGTCTCGGCGCCGGTCAGTTCGCGCAGGCGTGCGGCGGCGGCGTCGGCGGCGGTGTGGGGGTCGCCCTGGATGTCGTCCGGAAGAAGAGATGCGTTCACGCCGATGAGGGTAGCCGGTCCGGGCCTACGCGCGTAGATGACAGGGCTCACGGGATGGCGATCGTTGTCTTGTCGTTTCCAACCAAAGCTCTCAGCAGGGGCGCTTCCGCAGCTCCATCACATAGTCGTGCGGCGCCCCCGCCGATTCCGCAGCGTCCGCGACCTCGCCCAGATAGCGGGCCGAGGGCAGCCCGCCCTCGTAGCCGTCCAGGACGTACACCCACGCCGGTTCCTCGCCCTCCAGCGTGTGCACCCGCACCCGCATCCGGCGGTAGACCCCGAGCCCGACCCCCTCCCAGCGGTCCAGGGACTCCTCGTCCATCGGTGCGACCTCGTACAGCGCGACGAAGACCTGCGCGAGCGGGTCCTCGACGATCGTGGCCAGCGCGCCGTCCCAGCCCATCTGCTCGCCCCCGAACGTCAGCCGCCACCCGTTCAGCCAGCCGGTGGCGCGCAGCGGCGAGTGCGGAGCGCGGCGGGTCATCAGCCGCGCGTCGAGGTTGCCGGCGTACGCGGCGTAGAGCGACATGGGGGAGAGGGTACGGCAGTGGAATCGGCGCCCTCGCCCGTAACAGTGGTATCTCGGGACGGCCCCCAGGCAGTACCACCGTCAACCGTACGGGACAATGGAGTACGTGACTCGGATCGTGATCATCGGTGGCGGACCCGGCGGATATGAAGCGGCGCTGGTTGCCGCTCAGCTCGGCGCGGAGGTGACCGTCGTCGACTGCGACGGTCTGGGCGGGGCGTCGGTGCTCACCGACTGCGTCCCGTCGAAGACTCTTATCGCTACGGCCGAGGTGATGACCACCTTCGACTCGTCGTACGAAGAGCTCGGCATCATCGTGGCCGACGACACGCCACACATCGACACGCCCGCGCGGGTCGTCGGGGTGGACCTGGGCAAGGTCAACCGCCGGGTGAAGCGGCTCGCGCTCGCCCAGTCCCACGACATCACCGCCTCCGTCACCCGCGCCGGCGCCCGGGTCCTGCGCGGCCGCGGCCGGCTCGAGGGCATGCAGGCTCTCGACGGGTCCCGCAAGGTCGTCGTCACCGCCGCCGACGGCACCGAGGAGACCCTCGTCGCCGACGCCGTCCTCCTCGCCACCGGCGGTCACCCGCGCGAGGTGCCCGACGCCCAGCCCGACGGCGAGCGCATCCTCAACTGGACCCAGGTCTACGACCTCACCGAGCTCCCCGAGGATCTCATCGTGGTCGGCTCGGGTGTGACCGGCGCCGAGTTCGCCGGCGCGTACCAGGCACTCGGGTCCCGGGTCACCCTCGTCTCCTCCCGCGACCGCGTGCTGCCGGGCGAGGACCCGGACGCCGCGGCCGTCCTGGAGGACGTCTTCCGGCGGCGCGGCATGAACGTCATGTCCCGCTCCCGCGCCCAGTCCGCCAAGCGTGTCGGGGACAAGGTCGAGGTCACCCTCGCCGACGGGCGCGTCATCACCGGCTCGCACTGCCTGATGGCCGTCGGCGCCATCCCCAACAGCGCCGGGCTCGGTCTCGAGGAGGCCGGCGTCAAGGTCCGCGAGTCCGGGCACATCTGGACCGACAAGGTGTCGCGGACCACGGCACCGGGCGTGTACGCCGCCGGTGACGTGACCGGCGTCTTCGCGCTCGCGTCCGTCGCCGCCATGCAGGGCCGTATCGCCATGTACCACTTCCTGGGCGACGCGGTGGCCCCGCTGAACCTGAAGACCGTCTCGTCGAACGTCTTCACCGACCCCGAGATCGCCACCGTCGGCTACAGCCAGGCCGACGTCGACGCCGGTAAGATCGACGCCCGCGCCGTCAAGCTGCCCCTGCTGCGCAACCCGCGCGCCAAGATGCAGGGCATCCGGGACGGCTTCGTCAAGATCTTCTGCCGCCCTGGCACCGGCATCGTGGTCGGCGGTGTGGTCGTCGCGCCCCGCGCCTCGGAACTGATCCACCCGATCTCGATCGCGGTCGACAACAATCTGACAGTCGAACAGATCGCGAACGCGTTCACCGTCTACCCGTCCCTCTCGGGGTCGATCGCCGAGGTCGCACGGCAGCTCCACACCCGTAAGGCGGGCGGCGAGGTCTGACGGCCGGATCGGACTCCCCGCTGGTCACGGGGAGTTGTCGACCATTCGTACGGCATAGTCGGAAGGCGTAGGTCCTATACCACTTCGCGACTTCCCGTGCGAACAACTTCTGTTATTCGGCGCAAACTGCTGAAAGCAGACGGTCGTTGGGGTTACTGTCAGTTTCGTGTTCGCTGCAGAACGTCGCCAATTGATCCTCGAAATGGTGCGAGCGAACGGGGCCGTGTCGCTCCGTGAGCTCGCCCGCGTCGTCCAGACCTCCGAAGTGACCGTACGGCGGGACGTGCGCGCACTGGAGGCAGAAGGACTCCTCGACCGCCGACATGGCGGTGCGGTATTGCCGGGCGGGTTCACGCGGGAGTCCGGCTTTCCGCAGAAATCGCATCTCGCGACCGCCGAGAAGACGGCCATCGCCGATCTCGCCGCGAACTTCGTCGAAGAAGGCGAAGCCATCGTGGTCGGGGCGGGAACCACCACCCAGGAGCTGGCACGCCGGCTCGCACGGGTGCCCGGGCTGACCGTCGTCACCAACTCCCTGTTGGTGGCACAGGCGTTGGCCCACGCCAACCGGGTGGAGGTCGTGATGACCGGCGGCACTCTGCGCGGTTCCAACTACGCCCTCGTCGGCTCCGGTGCCGAGCAGTCCCTGCAGGGGCTGCGGGTGTCGCGTGCCTTCCTCTCCGGGAGCGGGCTGACCGCCGAGCGCGGGCTCTCCACGTCCAACATGCTCTCGGCGTCCGTCGACCGGGCGCTCGTCCAGGCGGCCTCGGAGGTCGTCGTCCTCGCCGACCACACCAAGCTCGGCACGGACACGATGTTCCAGACCGTGCCGACGGATGTGATCACGCGGCTGGTGACGGATGATCCTCCGGCTCATGACGACCGCGCCCAGACCGAGCTGCAGGCTCTCGCCGACCAGGGGGTGCAGATCGCTGTCGCGGGGGCGAGCGGCAATCCGGGGGGTGACGAGGTCCCGGCGCGGCGGCAACAGCGTCGGGACGTGGCCCTGCCGGGGCCTCGGCGGGGGGCGCCGAGTGGGCCTGGGTTGCGGAACGCCGGGGTTCTCGGTGAGGCGGGGGCGGAGCGTGAGCGGGCGCGGGTCGCTGATCTGCGGCGTCGGTAGGTTCGCCTATTCCCCGTAGGGGGGGCGTGTTGGTGCGCGGGTGCGGGTTGGTTGTGGCTGGTCGGGCCCACCCGGCGGAGCCGCAAATCGACACAGCTCCGCGCCCCTGGTGGGGTGCTGCCCCGAGGTCGGCTGAGTGTCAACCGTCCTTCAAGCCCCGCAAGGTGAGTGTCAGCAAGCGGTTCGCCAGTTCTGGGTCACCCGGGGACTCCTCCGCCGCCAAGGCGATCGCGTGGGTCAGCTGGAGTAGGTCGCCGATCGCGACATCCGGCCGGACCATGCCCGCCTCCTGAGCTCGCGCCAGCAGCGCGCCGCCCGCCTCACGGATGGGGCCGCTGCAGCGGGCCAGCGGTGAGGTGTTGTCCTGGGTGACTGCCATCAGGGCCCGGGACAGGCCTCGGTACTCGCCGGCGTGGGTGACCATCTCGCGTAGCCAGGTCACCAGGGCCGTGCAGGGCTCGGGGGCGTGCAGGTGTTCGTGGGCGCGGGACAGCAGGTCGTTCACCGCGTCCTCGAAGACCGCGCCCAACAGGGCGTTGCGGGTGGGGAAGTGGCGGTACAGCGTGCCGATGCCGACGCCCGCCCGGCGGGCCACGTCCTCCAGGGACGCGTCCGTGCCGTGCTCGGCGAAGGCGGAGCGGGCCTCGGTGACGAGGCGCTCGTGATTGCGGCGGGCGTCGGCGCGCATGGCGCGCGGCGCAACCCGCGTCGTCGTCGCACCCCCGTTCCCCGCATCCTCGCGTGAGGTCGCGCCCATCATGGCTCCCACCTGCTCTCTCGCCCGGGTGTGCCTCCAGGATGCCATCGAGGCTGCGCAGCGGGCCTTTCGGTGGGAGTGAATGCCGTGCTTCCTCTCCAAGTTCGGATACGTGCGGAGCCGGACAGCGAAGGCCAGGGGAATACGGGGCGCCCGGTGGACCGACTGCTCCAGTCCGCCGGGCGCCCCGGGATGTCTTGGAAAGACCCTTCGATCAGTCCTTGATCTCGCAGATGGGGGCGCCGGAGGTGACGGACGCGCCGACTTCGGCCGCCAGGCCCTTGATGGTGCCGGAGCGGTGGGCGTTCAGTGGCTGTTCCATCTTCATCGCCTCGAGGACGACGACGAGGTCGCCTTCCTTGACTTCCTGGCCTTCCTCGACGGCGACCTTGACGATGGTGCCCTGCATCGGGGAGGCGAGGGTGTCGCCGGAGGCCATCGGGCCGGACTTCTTGGCCGCGCGGCGCTTGGGCTTGGCGCCGGCCGCGAGGCCGGTGCGGGCCAGGGTCATGCCGAGTGAGGCCGGCAGGGAGACCTCCAGGCGCTTGCCGCCGACCTCGACGACGACCGTCTCGCGGCCGGTCTCCTCGTCCGTGTCGGTGTCGGCCTGGGCGGCGAAGGGCTTGATCTCGTTGACGAACTCGGTCTCGATCCAGCGGGTGTGGACCGTGAAGGGATCGGTGGAGCCGGTGAGTTCGGGGGCGAACGCCGGGTCGGTGACGACGGCGCGGTGGAACGGGATGGCCGTGGCCATGCCCTCGACGTGGAACTCCGCCAGGGCGCGGGCGGCCCGCTGCAGGGCTTCCTTGCGGGTACGGCCGGTGACGATCAGTTTGGCCAGCAGGGAGTCCCAGGCCGGGCCGATGACCGAGCCGGACTCGACGCCCGCGTCCAGACGGACGCCGGGGCCGGTGGGCGGGGCGAACGCGGTGACCGTGCCGGGCGCCGGGAGGAAGTTGCGGCCCGGGTCCTCGCCGTTGATGCGGAACTCGAAGGAGTGGCCGCGGATGGCCGGGTCGCCCTCTTGGAGGTATGACGCAGCGCCGAGTTCCTCGCCGTCGGCGATGCGGAACATCTCGCGGACCAGGTCGATGCCGGTGACCTCCTCGGTGACCGGGTGCTCCACCTGGAGACGGGTGTTGACCTCCAGGAAGGAGATCGTGCCGTCCGCCCCGACGAGGAACTCGACGGTGCCGGCGCCGACGTACCCGGCCTCCTTGAGGATGGCCTTCGAGGAGGAGTACAGCTCGGCGATCTGCTGGTCCGACAGGAAGGGTGCCGGGGCCTCCTCGACGAGCTTCTGGTGCCGGCGCTGCAGTGAGCAGTCACGGGTGGATACGACGACGACGTTGCCGTGCTGGTCGGCCAGGCACTGCGTCTCCACGTGCCGGGGCTTGTCCAGATACCGCTCGACGAAGCACTCACCGCGCCCGAAGGCGGCGATCGCCTCACGCACGGCGGAGTCGTACAGCTCCGGTACCTCTTCCAGCGTGCGGGCGACCTTCAGGCCACGGCCGCCGCCACCGAACGCGGCCTTGATCGCGATGGGCAGGCCGTGCTCCTTGGCGAAGGCGACGACCTCCTCGGCGCCGGAGACCGGGTCGGGCGTACCGGCAACCAGGGGCGCGCCGGCGCGCTGGGCGATGTGCCGGGCGGCGACCTTGTCGCCGAGGTCGCGGATGGCCTGCGGCGGCGGGCCGATCCAGATCAGCCCCGCGTCCAGGACGGCCTGGGCGAACTCGGCGTTCTCCGAGAGGAAGCCGTAGCCGGGATGGATGGCGTCCGCGCCGGACTCGCGCGCGGCGTTGAGCACCTTGTCGATGTCGAGGTAGCTGGTCGCGGGAGTGTCACCGCCCAGGGCGAACGCCTCATCCGCGGCGCGGACATGCAGAGCGTCCCGGTCCGGGTCGGCGTAGACGGCCACGCTCGCGATACCGGCATCCCGGCAGGCCCGGGCAACGCGGACAGCGATTTCGCCACGATTGGCGATGAGCACCTTGCGCACGATTGAGGCTCCCTCCTTGAAACAAGCCGAGTTTAGGGACTGCCGACACGGCACTTCGACCCGTCCCCAATGGTGAGCTTGCCCACACGGAGCGTGATTCGAGGCTCGCTCGACCCGTGAAATCCCTTGTCGCACCTAGGCACGCAGGACTCCTCCCGAAAACCCTAGCCCTCCGCTGTGGTCAAGGTCTCTGTGAGAGCGTGCTGCGGACCACTCTGTTTCTTTGTGGAGTCCCTACGAATGGCCCAACGATTCTTTGCCCCTCGCGGAACCCTTGTCCCCGGGTTTACCCGTTAGTAGCGTTCACGATGTCTCGAACGTACTTGGGGTAACGGCAGCCCTGCTCGGGCCGTGGTCGAAAGTGGGTGGGGACCGGTGGTGCGCAGACCGGTGGCATGGATGGTGGCGGTCGTACTCTTGGTCGAGGCGCTCGGCATAGCGGCGGTGAACTGGTTCCTCGGGGTCGTGGTCGACCGCCAGGACATGTCCCTGGCGGGCCTCGACCCGGGCGTGATGTCGATGTCCTCGAAGATCGGCGGCGTCGTCTTCGGGCTGTACTTCGCGCTGTGCGGCCTGGTGGCCCTGCTGGTCGCCCTGCGGAACCGCCGGCCGGCCGGCTTCGGCCGCGTCCTGCTGATCAGCGCGGCCGTGGTGCACGCCCTGCTGGGGGCGTTCGCGTGGGGGCTGGTGGGCTGGACGGCCTTCCTGTACATGATGGTCGTCCTCGGCCTGATCGTGCTGCTGCTGATGACCTACGACGGCCAGGCGGTGCCGGAGGAGCCGGCTGACTCCGTGCCGGAGGGCGGCGACGGCTCGCCGGTGCCCAGCACCCCCTGAGCGCCCCCCACGGTCACGCCTCCCGGGACGTCCACAACTCCATGATGCCGACGCCCAGTTGGGCCAGCAGGCGGCGTACGAGGGGCAGGCTGATGCCGATCACGTTGCCGTGGTCGCCGTCGATGCCGTCGATGAACGGCGCCGAACGGCCGTCCAGTGTGAACGCCCCGGCGACGTAGAGGGGTTCGCCGGACGCGACGTACGCCGCGATCTCCTCGTCGGTCGGCTCGCCGAAGCGGACGACGGTGGAGGCGGTGCCGGAGGCGTACCGGCCGCTGATCGTGTCGTAGACGCAGTGCCCGGTCTGCAGTGTCCCGGCGCGCCCGCGCATCGACTTCCACCTGGCCGTCGCCTCCTCGGCGTCGGCAGGCTTGCCCAGCGCCTCGCCGTCCAGGTCGAGCACCGAGTCGCAGCCGATCACCAGGGCGCCCTTGACCTCGGGCTTCGCGGCCACGACGGAGGCCTTCGCCTCGGCCAGGGCGAGCGCCAGCTCGGCGGGGGTGGGCGCGGTGACGGCGTCCTCGTCGACACCGCTCACGATCACCTCGGGGTCGAGTCCGGCCTGCCGCAGCAGCCCGAGTCGGGCGGGGGAGGCGGAGGCGAGGACGAGGCGGCGGGGCTGATCAGTCATGCGGTCAGGGTAGCGGCGGCCTTCACTTCACGCCGAGCACGATCATCGCGAGCAGCATGGCCAACGCGATCAGAACGCCCAGTCTCCGCAACATGTTCTGCATGTCGCGCAGTTCCTTGGGCGGTTCGTTCTCGGGGTCGGACCACAGCATTCCTCCAGCGTGCGGCGGGGGCCTCGGGGCGCGCCTGAGTACGCGTACTCAACTTCACCAAAAGGCACTTGGATTCCGTTAGTAGGGCTGGCTGCGCTAGGCTAAGGGAACTATGGTTCCGTTTGGAAGGGCGTGTCATGTTCACCACCGTCTGGACCGCGTCACCCCAGCTCCCCAGTGAGGGCTTCACTCCCAACTGGTCCCGCGAGGGCTTCTGGCGTCAGTCGCTGCGGCAGGTCGTGCGGCTGGGTGGTGGTGGGGGACGGGTACGGGTGCGGCTGTCGCACGCGTACGGCACGTCGCCGGTGCGGGTCGCGGGCGCGAGTGTGGGGCGTGCGGGGGCGGAGGCCGCCGTGGCGCCGGGCTCGCTCGTGCCGCTCACGTTCGGGGGCGCCGGGGGCGTCGAGATTCCGGCGCGGGGGGAGGTCGTCAGCGATGCGGTTCAACTCGCCGTCGCGGCCGGGGAGTCGGTGACGGTCACGCTGTACTTCGATGCGGTGACCGGGCCGGCGACCTTTCACGCGCAGGCCTTCGCGACCAGCTATCGGGGGGAGGGGGATCTGTCGGGGGATGCCGGTGGCTCGGGGTTCGACGCTACGACCGAGTCCTGGTACTTCCTGTCCGCCGTCGAGGCCGACTCCGGCCGTACGGACGGGATCGCCCTCTTCGGCGACTCCATCACGGACGGGTTCGGGTCGACGCCGGGCGCGAATCGGAGGTGGTCGGACGCGCTTGCCGGGCGTACCGGGCGGGCGGTGCTGAATGCCGGGATCGGTGGGAACCTGCTGCTCAACGACTCCGCTTGGTATGGGGAGAAGGGGGTGCGTCGGTTGGGGCGGGATGTTCTCGGCCTGCGGGGTGTGGACACGGTTGTGGTGCTGCTCGGGCTCAATGACATCGGCTTCAGTGAGACGGGTGAGCAGCCGACGTACAAGCCGGCGCCGGTGGTCGAGGCCGCCCAATTGATCGACGGTCACCGGGAGTTGATACGACAGGCCGGCGGGCTGAAGGTCGTTGGCTGCACCTTGTTGCCGTTCGGGGGCTCGGACCACTGGGGGGAGCATGCGGCGAAGGTGGGTCATGAGGTCAACGAGTGGATTCGTTGCTCGGGGGAGTACGACGTGGTGGTTGACCTTCAGCGCGCGCTGGCCGATCCGGGGGATCCGGATCGGCTGCGGGTGGCTTATGACTTCGGTGATCATCTGCACCCCAATGACGAGGGGTACGGGGTGATGGCCGAGGCTGTGGCGGGTTGTCTGTAGCTGCGAGTCTGTGGGGGCTGACGGGGCGCTTTCCTTACCCCGGCCAGTAAGTGCGCGCCCATGTTGATGGGCCCGGCTGGGGTAGGCGGTGGGCCGCGATACGGGCGGGGTCGGACCAGGAGTCGCGTTCTGTGGGGGCGCCGGGTGGCGTTGTTGCTGCCGCCGCGGCGCGGGCGCGGACTACCGCCAGGGCGGCGGCCAGCTCCTCCGGGGTCGGGTTGCCTCGCAGGACTTTGATCGTCATGTCGGCTCCTGGGGACTAGAGGGGGATGTTGCCGTGCTTCTTCGGGGGCAGGGACTCGCGCTTCGTGCGCAGTTGCCGTAGGCCCCGTACGACGTGGCGGCGGGTGTCGGACGGCATGATCACCGAGTCGATGTAGCCGCGTTCGGCCGCGATGTAGGGGTTGAGGAGGGCGTCCTCGTACTCCTGGATCAGCCGGGCGCGGGTCGCCTCCAGGTCACCGGCGGCCTCCGCCTCGGCGATCGTGCGGCGGTGCAGGATGTTGACCGCGCCCTGGGCGCCCATGACGGCGATCTGGGCGGTCGGCCAGGCCAGGTTGAGGTCGGCACCCAGGTGCTTGGAGCCCATGACGTCGTAGGCGCCGCCGAAGGCCTTGCGGGTGATGACCGTGATCAGGGGGACCGTCGCCTCCGCGTACGCGTAGATCAGCTTCGCGCCTCGGCGGATGATGCCCGTGTGCTCCTGGTCGACGCCCGGGAGGAAGCCGGGGACGTCGACGAAGGTGATGACCGGGACGTTGAAGGCGTCGCAGGTGCGGACGAAGCGGGCCGCCTTCTCGGACGCGTCGATGTCGAGGCAGCCGGCGAACTGCATCGGCTGGTTGGCGACGATGCCGACGGGCCGGCCCTCGACACGGCCGTAGCCGGTGAGGATGTTCGGGGCGAACAGGGGCTGGGTCTCGAAGAACTCCGCGTCGTCCAGGATGTGTTCGATCACCGTGTGCATGTCGTACGGCTGGTTCGCGCTGTCCGGCACGATCGTGTCCAGCTCGCGGTCCTCGTCCGTGACGGCGAGGTCCGCCTCCTCCGGGAAGGAGGGCGGCTCGGAGAGGTTGTTGGACGGCAGGTACGACAGCAGCTGCTTGACGTACTCGATGGCGTCCTTCTCGTCCCCGGCCATGTGGTGCGCCACGCCGGACGCGGAGTTGTGGGTACGGGCGCCGCCCAGCTCCTCGAAGCCGACGTCCTCGCCGGTGACCGTCTTGATGACGTCCGGGCCGGTGATGAACATGTGTGAGGTCTGGTCGACCATGACCGTGAAGTCGGTGATCGCGGGGGAGTAGACCGCGCCGCCCGCGCACGGGCCGACGACGAGGGAGATCTGCGGGATCACGCCGGAGGCGTGGGTGTTGCGGCGGAAGATCTCGCCGTAGGCGCCGAGGGAGGCCACGCCCTCCTGGATACGGGCGCCGCCGGAGTCGTTGATGCCGATGACCGGGCACCCGGTCTTCAGCGCGAAGTCCATCACCTTGACGATCTTCTGGCCGTAGACCTCGCCCAGCGCGCCGCCGAAGATGGTGAAGTCCTGCGAGAAGACCGCGACCGGGCGGCCGTCGACCGTGCCGTAGCCGGTGACGACGCCGTCCCCGTACGGGCGGTTCTTGTCGAGGCCGAAGTTGGTGGAGCGGTGCCGGGCGAACTCGTCCAACTCGACGAAAGACCCCTCGTCGAGCAGCAGGTCGATCCGCTCACGGGCCGTCAACTTACCCTTGGCGTGCTGCTTTTCCACGGCGCGTGCGGAGCCGGCGTGCGTCGCTTCCTCGATGCGGCGCTGGAGATCCGCGAGCTTGCCCGCGGTGGTGTGGATGTCGATCTCTTGACGCTCTTCCAGCTCGGACATCGGGATGCTGCTCCCTGCCTGCTCAAAAGTGGGGACGGTTACTCATCCGTAGAGTAATGGGGTGCCTACCAATCGGCAGTGCGGCGTTTACCACACCTAGGGTGGCTTGCATGACGCCGCAAGATGCATCAGACGACAGCCGTTGGTCCGACCTGGACCGTCCGCCCCTCAACGCCGCGGCCCTGCGCCGGGGGCTGGTGCGGGAGGGTTCCCTGTGGTCCGAGGTGGAGGTCGTGCAGAGCACCGGATCCACCAACTCCGACCTGGTGGCCTTGGCGGCCGCGGGCAAGGCCGCCGAGGGTACGGTCCTCGTCGCCGAGGAGCAGACCTCAGGGCGGGGGCGGCTCGACCGGCAGTGGACCGCGCCGGCCCGGTCCGGGCTGTTCTTCTCCGTGCTGCTGCGGCCGAGCGAGGTGCCGGTGGCGCGGTGGGGGTGGCTGCCGCTGCTCACGGGCGTGGCGGTGGCTACGGGGCTGTCGCGGGCCGCCGGGGTCGATACGGCACTCAAGTGGCCGAACGACCTGCTGGTGATCGTGGGGGGCGAGGAGCGCAAGGCCGGCGGGATCCTGGCCGAGCGGGCCGAGGGCGACGGAGTGGTCGTCGGGGTCGGCGTCAATGTCAGCCTGCGGGAGGACGAGCTGCCGGTGCCTGGCGCGGGGTCGCTGGCGCTTGCCGGGGCGGTGAGTACGGATCGGGATCCGCTGCTTCGGGGCGTGCTGCGGGCGCTGGAGGAGTGGTACGGGCAGTGGCGGGCTGCGGGGGGTGATCCCGTCGTCAGTGGGCTGCAGGAGACGTATGCGGCGGGGTGCGCGACGTTGGGGCGGGTGGTGCGGGCCGAGTTGCCGGGGGATCGGTCCATCACCGGGGAGGCTGTGGCGATCGATGGGGACGGGCGGTTGGTGATCGCTACGGGGGAGGGGGTGCAGGAGCCTGTGGGGGCCGGGGACATCGTGCATCTGCGGGGCGTGTAGCGCTGGGGCTCCGCCCCCGGACCCCGGCCTGTGCCCACCCGCCACCCGTTCACGGCCGGTGAAGAAGTGGACCTCGAAAGACACTGTCGGCAGCACCGCCCGCCGCTACGGACATCCTCTCGGGAGTGAGCTGGCGCACACCTGCCGTAAAGTGAAGGCCGGTCGATACCTGACCGTGGCAGATCGGAAGGGCAGCAGGCGTGACCGTCGACGACACGGGCTCCGGCACGGGCGCGCACGGCCGGGTGGACCCTCCCTACGCCGCCGACACCGGCGAGGATCCGCTCGCCCTGCGCATCGAACAGCTCATCCTCGGCGCCGAGCGGCGCTACACCCCCTTTCAGGCGGCCCGTAGCGCCGGCGTCTCCGTGGAGCTGGCCACCCGCTTCTGGCGGGCCATGGGCTTCGCCGACATCGGGCAGGCCAAGGCGCTCACGGAGGCCGACGTACTGGCCCTGCGCCGGCTCTCCGGTCTCGTCGAGGCGGGGCTGCTGAGCGAGGCCATGGCCGTGCAGGTGGCGCGGTCCACCGGGCAGACCACCGCCCGGCTGGCCGAGTGGCAGATCGACTCGTTCCTGGAGGGGCTGACCGAGCCGCCCGAGCCGGGGATGACACGCACCGAGGTGACGTATCCGCTGGTCGAGCTGCTGCTGCCCGAGCTGGAGGAGTTCCTCGTCTACGTCTGGCGGCGCCAGCTCGCCGCCGCCACCGGCCGGGTCATCCAGGCCGCCGACGACGAGGAGATGGTGAACCGGCGGCTGTGCGTCGGCTTCGCCGATCTCGTCGGGTTCACGCGCCTCACCCGCCGTATGGAGGAGGAGGAGCTCGGCGAGCTCGTCGAGGCCTTCGAGACCACCGCCGCCGACCTGGTCGCCGCGCGCGGCGGGCGGCTCGTCAAGACCCTCGGAGACGAGGTCCTGTACTCCGCAGACGACGCCGCCGTCGCCTCCGAGATCGCGCTGCGCCTCATCGAGACCATGGCACACGACGAGACCATGCCCGAGCTGCGCGTCGGCATCGCCTTCGGCACGGTGACCACCCGTATGGGCGATGTCTTCGGAACGACGGTGAACCTCGCCTCCCGGTTGACGTCGATAGCTCCGCGTGACGCCGTGCTCGTCGACACCGCCTTCGCCGAGGAGCTCATCCGCAGCGGCGAGGCGCCCGCCTCCGAGGCGGAGGCCGCCGAGGCCGTGGCCACCGCGGAGAAGGAGGGCGAGGAGCCGCCGACGTACCGCTTCGCGCTCCAGCCGATGTGGCAGCGGCCCGTCCGCGGGCTCGGGGTCGTCGAGCCGTGGCTGCTCACGCGGCGTGGTGACGGGCCGGCGTAGACGGACGTAGGCGGGCGTAGGCGGACCGTCAGCCTCCGTCCGACAGCGGGTCCACGCACAGGCCTATGACCGGGACGCAGACGCCGCCGGGCCGGCTGGGCCGCGGGGCCGGGGAGTTGGCGGCCGGGTGCGGCGGAGTCTGGGTGGTCGGTGGTTGTGGGGCCGTGGTCGGCGGTGCTGCCGCCGGGGGCCGGGGCGGGGTGGTGTGCGTCGGCCGGGGGGCGGTTGCGGGCGTGGTCGTCGGTGCGGTGGTCGTGCCCGGCGTCGGGATGACGATGGTGCTTGTGGTCGGTGCGGCGGTCGGGCCGCCCATGGCTGAGGGTGCGGACGGGCTCCCGTCCGGTACGGCGCCGAAGGTGGCGGCGGTGTTCGTCGCGCGGTCCGTGTCCGTGCTTGTGTCCTTGCCTGGTGCCGGATCCGGGGTCCCCTTCGCGGTACTGAGCCCGTCGGCGCCCGGGTCCGGCATCAGCCGTACCAGGCTCAGTGCGCCGGCGGCCAGGACGAGGCCGCCCGCGGCGAGCAGGACCCTGCGTGGCCGTGGGCGGCGGTGCCGGCCCCGGGAGCCGAAGAGGTGAGGGCCGGGTGTCCCCGGCGGTGTTGTGTCGTCTGCGCCGGGTGTCGGCTCCGCCTGGGTTCCGGATCTCGTCGATCCCGTCGTGTCCTCCGTCGTTACGCTCACACAGACCCCTCCCCGAAGCTGTCGCGCCCCCAACGCGCCGTGGCCGTGGGCACGTTATGCGCTGGCGTGGGCGGTGCGGTGGGAGTCGGGTGGTATGTCACTCGAACGAGGTGTCGGGCGCCGGAAGGGGAACCGGGCGGAACCGGGACGGTTGTTCTTCCCCCTGTGGGGCTCGGCTGCGATGATCGGGGTGAGTCTTGTTAACCCGCGTTAACCGGGAGGGTGTCATGAGTGAGGAACGGTTCGGGGAGTTCGTGCTGGTGCGGCGGCACGAGCAGCGGCATGTCGCGGAGCTCGCCCTCGACCGGCCCAAGGCCATGAACGCCGTCTCGACGGAGATGGCCCGCTCGATCGCGGACGCGTGTGCGGCGCTGGGCGAGGACCGGAGCGTACGGGTGGTCGTGGTGACGTCGACGCATGAGCGGGCGTTCTGTGTCGGGGCGGATCTGAAGGAGCGGAACTCGTTCAATGACGCGGAGTTGGTGCGGCAGCGGCCGGTGGCGCGGGGGGCGTACACCGGCGTACTGGAGCTGCCGGTGCCGACGATCGCGGCCGTGCACGGGTTCGCGCTGGGCGGTGGCTTCGAGCTGGCGCTGGCCTGCGATGTGATCGTGGCCGACATGACGGCCGTGGTGGGGTTGCCGGAGGTGTCGGTGGGCGTGATTCCCGGGGGTGGGGGTACGCAGTTGCTGCCGCGTCGGGTGGGGGCGGCGCGGGCGGCCGAGCTGATCTTCACGGCGCGGCGGGTGGATGCGGGGGAGGCTCGCGAGCTGGGTCTGGTGGATCAGGTGGTGGAGGCCGGGCGGGACCGGGAGGAGGCACTGGCGTTGGGGGCCCGGATCGCGGGGAACTCGCCGGTCGGGCTGCGGGCGGCGAAGCGTGCCCTGCGGCTCGGGCATGGGCTGGATCTGCGGGCCGGGCTGGAGGTCGAGGATGCGGCGTGGCGGTCGGTCGCGTTCTCGGGGGACCGGGCGGAGGGGGTCGCCGCGTTCAACGAGAAGCGGAAGCCGGAGTGGCCGGGGGAGTAGGTGGGGGTTGCGCTTGCCGGTGACGTGGCGGGCGTCGGGCTTTTCTCGCCCCCGCCGCCCCTACCCGTCCCATCCCCAGGGGCTCCGCCCCTCCGACCCCGCTGGGGCTGCCGCCCCGGACCCCGCTCCAAGCCCTGAAGGGGCCTTGTCCTCAAACGCCGGACGGGCTGGAAGGGCCGTAAACGGGTGGTGGGTGGGCATAGGCCGGGGGTCTGGGGGCGGAGCCCCAGGGCGCCAGGGCTCACCAACGCCACCGCCCCACCGCCGGAGGCCCTCGTTCGCCACGCCAACGTCCCATTTCGTCCTGAACATCCCTAGCCTGGAGTGATGGGTGAGGACAGGCGGCTGGCGGCCGTGGTCGCGTTGGCGCAGGGGATGGCGGCGGCGCACGGTGCGCGGGAGGCGTGGCGGGCGGCGGCGAACGGGGCCCGGCGGGCGCTCGGGGGGAGTTTTGCCGCGCTGTCGGTGTGGGAGCGGGAGCTCGGGCGGTTGCGGGTGCTTGTGAATGTGGGGGAGCGGAACGGGAGGGAGGCCGAGTTTCCGGATGACGAGGCCTATCCGGTGCATCAGTTTCCTGAGATCACCGAGTTTCTGCACGAGCGCTGGGCCCGGGGCGGTGAACCCAACGCCTGGGTCGAGACCGCCGAGGGGCCCGCGGTGGGGCGCCGGCCCGGGTACTGCCATCAGCGGGTCGCCGCGCTGCGGCGGCGCGGGCGTGGCTGCTGTGTCGTCGCGCCGATCGTGCTGAACGGGCGGGCCTGGGGAGAGCTGTACGTCGCCCGGCCCGTCGGTGCGCCCGTCTTCGACCGGGGCGACGCCGACTTCGCCACCGTCCTCGCCGCCGTCGTCGCCGCCGGGATCGCGCAGGCCGAGCGGCTGGAGGAGGCCAGACGGCTCGCCTTCACCGACGCCCTCACCGGGCTGGCCAACCGCCGTGCCGTCGATGTACGGCTCGAGGAGGCCATCGAGCGGCATCGCAACGACCAGGTCGTCGTCAGTCTCGTCGTCTGCGACCTGAACGGGCTCAAGCGCGTCAACGACACCTGCGGGCATGCCGTCGGCGACCGCCTCCTGGAGCGGTTCGGGTCCGTGCTGTCCCTGTGCGGCGCCATGCTGCCCGGCGCGCTCGCCGCCCGTCTCGGCGGTGACGAGTTCTGTCTGCTCGCCGTCGGGCCGCCCGCCGACGCGGTCGTCAAGGCGGCCGAGGAACTGTGCCGTCGCGCCGATGAGTTGGAGCTCGGCGAGGGCGTCGCCTGTGGGGTTGCCTCCACCCAGGATCCGATCGGGCCCGTACGGTCCGCGCGCCGGCTCTTCCGGCTCGCCGACGCCGCTCAGTACCAGGCCAAGGCCCTGCGTGGCCGCAAGCCCGTCGTCGCGGGGCGTGAGGGGCCCGATGATCCGGTCGTACGGCTGGCCGACGAGCCCTCCCGGGAGACCACCGCCGAGCGGCGCCGGTTCCGTGGGCGGCGCTGACGACAGCGGCACCCGGCAGTGCCGAGCGGTACCCATCGGTAAGGGGCTGACCCCGGCCCCACTGGTGACATCATCGTCTTCACTGCGTACGCTCCTGAATATGGATATGCACACTGTGGTGGTGGGGACGTCCGGCGTGACCGCGTCCGACGTTCTCGCCGTGGCGCGCGGCGGCGCCCGGGTCGAGCTCTCCGGGGAGGCGGTCGCGGCCCTCGCCGCGGCCCGCGGGATCGTGGACGCGCTGGCGGCCAAGCCCGACCCCGTCTACGGCGTCTCCACCGGTTTCGGCGCCCTCGCGAACCGGCACATCGGCCAGGAACTGCGGGCCCAGTTGCAGCGCAACATCGTCCGTTCGCATGCCGCCGGTATGGGGCCGCGGGTCGAGCGTGAGGTCGTGCGCGCGCTGATGTTCCTGCGGCTCAAGACCCTCTGTTCGGGGCATACGGGGGTGCGACCCGAGGTCGCCCGGACCATGGCCGACGTCCTCAACGCCGGGATCACCCCCGTCGTCCACGAGTACGGCTCCCTCGGCTGCTCCGGCGACCTCGCCCCGCTCTCCCACTGCGCCCTCACGCTCATGGGGGAGGGCGACGCCGAGGGCCCGGACGGGACCGTGCGGCCCGCGGGTGAACTGCTCACCGGGCACGGGATCGCGCCCGTCGAACTGCGCGAGAAGGAGGGGCTCGCCCTCCTCAACGGCACCGACGGCATGCTCGGCATGCTGATCATGGCCCTCGCCGACCTGGAGAAGCTGTACAAGTCCGCCGACATCACGGCGGCGCTGTCGCTGGAGGCCCTGCTCGGGACAGACAAGGTGCTCGCGCCTGAACTGCACGCCATCCGGCCGCATCCGGGGCAGGGCGACTCCGCCGCCAACATGCTGGCCGTGCTGAAGGGTTCGGGGCTGACCGGGCATCACCAGGACGACGCCCCGCGCGTCCAGGACGCCTACTCCGTGCGCTGCGCCCCGCAGGTCGCCGGCGCGGGACGCGACACCATGGCGCACGCCCGGCTGGTCGCCGAGCGTGAACTCGCCTCCGCCGTCGACAATCCCGTCGTACTCCCGGACGGGCGCGTGGAGTCCAACGGCAACTTCCACGGGGCGCCGGTCGCGTACGTCCTCGACTTCCTCGCCATCGCCGTCGCCGACCTCGCCTCCATCGCCGAGCGTCGCACCGACCGGCTGCTCGACAAGAACCGCAGCCACGGTCTGCCGCCGTTCCTCGCGGACGACCCCGGCGTCGACTCCGGGCTCATGATCGCCCAGTACACGCAGGCCGCGCTGGTGAGTGAGATGAAGCGGCTCGCGGTTCCTGCTTCCGCCGACTCGATTCCCTCCTCCGCCATGCAGGAGGATCACGTGTCCATGGGGTGGTCGGCGGCGCGGAAGCTGCGTACGGCCGTCGACAACCTCACCCGCGTCATCGCCGTCGAGCTGTACGCCGCCACGCGCGCCGTGGAGTTGCGCGAGGGGCTCGCCCCGGCGCCGGCGTCGCAGGCCGTCATCGATGCCGTACGGAAGACCGGGGCCGAGGGTCCGGGGCCGGACCGGTTCCTGGCGCCCGACCTGGCCGCGGCGGACGCGTTCGTGCGCGACGGGCGGCTGGTCGCGGTGGCGGAGACGGTCACCGGGCCGTTGCGGTAGGACATGCGAGGGGGCCCTGGCGCACGCGCGACAGGGCCCCGGCGGATGCCTACTTGAGCTTGGCGGCCTGGGCGTCGATCACCGCGGCCGGGACGGTGTACTTCCCGCCGGTCGTCGCCTTGCCCATGTTGACCGTGTAATACGTCGCGATGGTGTTGCCGTGGCGCACCACCGCGCCGTGCACCACGGAGTTCTCCTCGCCGGTCACGGCGAAGGCCACCGACTCGTCACCGGCTCCGGATGCGTCTTCGGAGGCGACCTTCGAGTACTCGGCCTCCTCCTTGCCGGACTTCACCGTGAAACCGCCGGCGCAGCCGTCGACCGCCTCGGAGAGCGACTTCATGGTGGCCGTGGCACCGTCACCCTCGTAGGAGGAGAGGGAGACGAGGGTGAGGTCGACGCTCAACGCGTCCCCGAAGGCCTCCTCGAACTCCTCCTCCGACAGGTCCTCCAGGGCCTTGGAGGCGGTGTCCGTGGGCTTCTTCTCCTCGGTGACCCGGCGGCTCGTGTCCGTCGCCGAGTCGCCGGGCACGAATCCGGTCACCACGTGGGCGACCGGTTCACAGGCCGTGTCGGTGACAGTGAGCTTGTCCTTCGAAGCGGCGAACCTCTCGTTGTCGAGCGTCGATCCGACCGTGTATCCGTCGACGTCGCCCTTGGCGAGGACCAGCTTCTCCAATTCCGCGGCGCTGAGCGCCTTCGCGGCCGTCGTGGCCTGCCCGTCCGACTCCTTGGACTCCTTGGAGTCGACCGACCCCCCGCCGCAGCCTGTGACAAGGGCGAGCGACAGCGCACTCACGGCAACCGTGGCGGCTACACGCACGCCCGATGATCTCTTCATGCGCGGACTATGAGGTCCGTGTGAAGGTCGCGTCAAGTCAATTCAGAAACCCAGACGTTCCCGGCGAACCGAGTACGCGACGAACCCGGCGCCCATGGTGAGGAAGACGGTCCCGCCGATGACGTACGGCGTGGTGTCGAAGCTGCCCGTGTCGGCGAGCCGGGTGCCGTTCCCGGTGCTGTCCGCCGTCTCGGCGGCGACCCGCGCCTGCTGGGTGACCTGCGCCGACGGGGTCGCCGAAGGCTCTGTTCTGGTCGGCTGGTCCGCCGACGCGTTCGCCGAGGGGACGAACCACAGGGCGCCCAGCAGGGTTCCCGCGGCGGTGGCGGTCAGCAACGGACGACGAGCGGATGACACGGAATATCGATCCCCTTGTGGCGCTGGCGAATTGGCCGTGTGGGCCGATATTAGTGAAAGGTGCGGGTCACGGGAAAGTCACGGGGGCCATGAGTCGTACGCTCCGGGCATGAGCACTCCAGAGACATCACGATTTGTACGGCTTCGCGTGGAACTCGTCCTCGAAGTGGACGACGCGGACGCTGTGACGAAGGCCGCACTGCGGCGGATTGCCGACGACAGCGATATGCCGGACGACGAACGGGTACATGCCGAGAACGCTGTGACGGAAGACACCGCGGAGGCCCTCGCGTATCTCGTGGATCCGTTCGACCTGGTCAGCGAGGTGCCGGAGGTGGAACTCGCGCAGGCCTCCTGGTCCAGCGAGCACATCGACTACGACCCCGATTCGCCCGAGTGGGACCTCGACGAGGATGATGTCGACGAGGACGAGGAAGAAGAGGCGGCCGGCTGACGGCGCTTGGGGAATTCGTGACCCCGGGCGGCAACCGCCGCCCGGGGTTTCGTCGTCTCAAGGGGCGCACTGACCGATACCCGCACCACCCGCCACGGCGGACGTGGTGTGCCCCACAAATGCAAGGGATGTGGAACGGGACGAACCGGTCGTAGCGTAGAAGATTCTTGACGGGGACTCTCGGGGTATGTGGGGATCGGCGACGATGGAGAAGCGTGTGATGACGAACAGTAAGCGGCGTAGGGGCCTGACGGTCGCGTCCGCACTGCTCGGCGGTGTCCTGGTGCTGTCGGCCTGTTCCGGTGGCGACAACGATGCCTCCGGCGGCGACAGCGGCAACGACAGCTCGCAGGCCAAGGTCGACGAGGCGGCCGCCAAGAAGACGTCCGAGGCCCAGATCAAGATCACGCCGGAGGACGGCAGCGACAACGCCTCCATCAACAGCTCCGCCGCCGTCACCGTGAGCAAGGGCACGCTCACCGAGGTGACGATGACGACCGCCGACGGTGCCGCCGTCGAGGGTGAGATATCCGCGGACAAGACCAGTTGGAAGCCCACCGTCCAGCTGGAGCGCTCGACCACCTACAAGATCACGGTGACGGCCGAGGACGCCGAGAAGCGCGTCGCCCACGAGAACGCCTCGTTCACCACGGTCTCCCCGGCCAACAGCTTCCTCGGCTACTTCACGCCGGAGGACGGCTCCACGGTCGGCGTCGGCATGCCCGTGTCGATCAACTTCGACAAGGACATCACCGACAAGGCGGCCGTCCAGAAGGGCATCACCGTCTCCACCACCAGCGGCCAGGAAGTCGTCTGCCACTGGTTCAACACCAAGCGCATGGACTGCCGCCCCGACGAGTACTGGGCGGAGGGCGCCACCGTCACCCTGAAGATGGCCCTCGACGGCGTCGAAGGTGCCGACGGTGTCTACGGCGTCCAGCAGAAGACGGTCACCTTCAAGATCGGCCGCAACCAGGTCACGTACGTCGACGCCAAGACCAAGCAGATGAAGATCACGCAGGACGGCAAGACGGTCAGGACCATCCCGATATCCGCCGGTTCGCCCGAGAACAAGACGTACGAGGGCCAGATGGTGATCTCCGAGAAGTTCACGGAGACCCGGATGAACGGCGCGACGGTCGGCTTCACCGACGACGACGGCAAGGGCGAGTACGACATCAAGGACGTGCCGCACGCCATGCGTCTGACCACCTCCGGCACCTTCGTGCACGGCAACTACTGGGGCGCCAAGTCCATCTTCGGCAGCGTGAACACCAGCCACGGCTGTGTGGGCCTGTCCGACACCAAGGGCGCCAAGGACCCGAACACACCGGGCGCGTGGTTCTACAACAACTCGATGATCGGTGACGTCGTGGTCGTCCAGAACACCGGCGACAGGACGGTCTCGCCGGACAACGGCCTCAACGGCTGGAACATGAACTGGGCCGACTGGAAGGCCGGTTCGGCGGTCTGACCGACCTTCGGTTCACAGCTTTCCGGTGCCGCCCCCAGGGGCGGCACCGGTGTTTCCGGGGTCGGCCACAGCCTTCTCATCCTTCTCTTATTTCGGCTTTATCCCTTCATCACGCGCCGTACCTAGCTTGCGGCGCATGTTCTTCACCTACCTGAGGCGCGAGCTGCGCCGCCGCAGAAAAGCGGCCCTAGTCGTCGCCTCCGGCCTCGCGCTGGGCATCGCGCTGGTCATCGTGGTCAACTCCGTGTCCTCCGGCATGAGCAAGGCCCAGGACAAGGTCCTGCAGTCCCTGTACGGCCTCGGCACGGACATGACCGTCACCAAGGCCGCCGAGCCCGCGGCGGACGCCTCCGATCGGCCGCGGTTCCAGTTCGACGCCCGGGAGGACGGCTCCGACGAGGAGCAGAGCACGGACCGTGTGATGGTCCAGGGCTTCCAGACGCTGGCCGGCTCCGCCGTCGCCAAGGTCGGCTCGCAGAGTGGGGTCTCGGACGCCGTGGGCGGGCTGAGCCTCCAGGTCATCAAGGTCAGCGGGCAGTTCACCCGGGGCCAGTTCCAGCAGGGCGAGGGCGACAGCGGTGGTCAGCCGGGCGGGCCCGGTGGCGGCACCGGTCAGCCACAGGGCGAAGTGCAGGGCGGCGGCGCCGACTTCGACGTCAACAACTACGCCGTCTACGGCACCGACGTCACCGAGCCTGCCCTCGGTCCGCTGACCTCCTCGACGATCACCAGCGGGCGGACCTTCAAGACGACGGAGACCGACGCGAGGGTCGCCGTCGCCGACTCCGCGTACGCCAAGGAGAAGAAGCTCGAGATCGGCTCCACCGTCACCGTCAAGGGCACCAAGTTCGAGGTCGTCGGCATCGCGACGGCCAGCAGCGGTGACCCGGCCGCCAACCTCTACATCCCGCTGAAGCCGGCGCAGACGCTCGCCGACGCGAAGGACAAGGTCACCACGATCTATGTCAAGGCGACCGACTCGCAACGGATCGACTCCGTCAAGTCGGCGATCCAGAAGAACGTCTCGGGTACGACGGTGACGACGTCGGCGGACCTTGCGGACACGGTGTCGGGGTCCCTGTCGACGGCTTCTTCTCTGGCCGCCAATGTGGGTAAGTGGCTGTCCGTCGCTGTGCTGGTGGCCGCGTTTCTGGTTGCGGGGTTGCTGACGTCGTCGGCTGTGTCCCGTCGGGTGCGGGAGTTCGGCACGTTGAAGGCGCTCGGGTGGAAGTCGGGGCGGGTGACCCGGCAGGTCGTGGGGGAGGCCGTGGTCAACGGGCTGCTCGGTGGGGTGCTGGGGATCGCGGTCGGGTTGGCGGGGGCGTATGCCGTCACCGCGATCAGTCCCACGTTGCAGGCGCAGTTGGGGAGTGGCGGAGGCGGTATGGGCGGGCCCGGGGGTGGCGGAGGCTTCGGTGGTCCTGGACGGCAGGCATCGGCCACGACGCTCGATGTCGCGCTCACCGCGCCGGTCAGTCTGACGACCGTTGGTCTTGCGGTGGGGCTTGCTGTGGCCGGTGGGCTGATCGCGGGGGCGTTCGGTGGGTGGCGGGCGTCTCGGTTGCGGCCGGCTGACGCACTGCGCCGCGTCGAGTAGCTGACGTCGGCTGCGGCTGGGCGGGCGTGGGTCGCACGGCCCGGCGCCAAACGGTGTGCCGCCTGCGCCCACCCGTGCCGCCCCGGC
>NZ_KQ949077.1:10640-230988 GCF_001514305.1 Streptomyces dysideae | reverse complement strand
GGCGTGACCGCCCGGGGCCTGTGCGGGTCGGTGGCGCGGCTGCCCGGGGCCTGTGCGGGACAGCGGCGTGACCGCCCGTAGCTGTGCGAGCCGGCGGCGAGGCTGACCGCAACTTGCGGAGACCGACCAACAACCCCCTCACCTATCCCAGGAGTTACACCATGTACGACCTCAGAAACGTCACCAAGCGCTACACCCGAGGCAAGGACACCGTCCATGCCCTCGACGGCGTCGACCTCACCATCGCCGACGGGGACCGGCTCGTCATCCAGGGCCCCACCGGGGGCGGCAAGTCCACCCTGCTCCAGATGCTCGGGGGGCTCGATCGGCCCAGTTCCGGGGAAGTCGTGCTGGACGGGACCGACTTGGGCAAACTGTCCGAGGCGCGGCTCACCAAGGTGCGTAGCGAGAACATCGGGTTCGTGTTCCAGTCGTTCAACCTCATCCCGACGCTCACCGCGCAGGAGAACGTCGAGACCGCCCTCGTGCCCCTCGGCGTCAAGACCAAGGAGCGGCGCGAACGGGCCGCCGAGGCGCTGGAGTCGGTCGGGCTCGGGGAGCGGCTCGGGCATCTGCCGGGTGAGATGTCCGGTGGCCAGCAGCAGCGCGTCGCCATCGCCCGCGCGCTGGTCAAGCAGCCGAAGGTGCTGCTGGCCGACGAACCCACCGGAAACCTCGACGAGTCGATGCGCGACGAGATCATGGACGTACTCGAACGCATGTGGAAGGAGCTCGGGCTCACTTTCATCATGGTCACCCATGACTCGGCGATCGCGAAAAAGGCTCCCCGACTGGCCACAATCAAGAAGGGGAAGATCACCGTCAAGGAGAACGCCGCTTCCTGAACAGGGACTTGGCTGAAACTCAGGCCGATTCTGTGCGGTTCCTGTCTATTGAGGTGACTGATCACCCCCCGGCATACTGCGTATTCCGGGGGGTGCGCGTGATCGCGTATGCGCGCTGGACCACCCCCGGCCGGATGAACGGGGAATTCATCCGGTACCTAAGCAAGGGGGAATCTTGCGCAGACAAGTGAAAAGAGCGTGCGCTGCCGCGGTAGCCACAGCTGCGGCCACCGCCCTCGCCGCGGGCATGACCAGCCCGGCGTCGGCCGAGCCCGAGCAGCGTACGAGTCCGGCCGCCCAGCTCGCGCCCGAGCACCGGATCACGCTGATCACGGGTGACCGGGTCACCGTGGACGCCAAGGGCCGCGTGGTCGGCCTGGAGCGGTCCGAGGGGCGTGAACGCATACCCGTGCAGATTCGCAAGGCCGACGGGCACACGCTCGTCATACCCGCCGACGCGGCCCGTCTGGTCGCCGCCGGCAAGCTGGACCAGCGGCTCTTCGACATCACCGAACTCAGCAAGTCCGCCACCCGCAGCTCCCAGAAGAACGGCCTGAAGGTCATCGTCGGCTACCAGGGAGCCGCCACCGCCGCCAAGGCCGACGTCCGCGACGCGGGCACCCTCCGCCGGACCCTCAAGTCCCTGAACGCGGACGCCGTACAGACCCCGCACGAGGACACACCCGAGCTCTGGGACGCGGTCACCAACGGGGACAGGACCGCCGCCGGCGTCGCGCACGTCTGGCTCGACGGCATCCGCGAGGCCAGCCTCGACAAGTCCGTGCCGCAGATCGGCGCCCCCAAGGCGTGGGCGGCCGGCTACGACGGCAAGGGCGTCACCATCGCCGTACTGGACACGGGCGTCGACGCCACCCACCCGGACCTGAAGGACCAGGTCGTCGCCGCCAAGAACTTCACCCCGGCCACCACGGCCGAGGACAAGGTCGGCCACGGCACCCATGTCGCGTCGATCGCGGCCGGCACCGGCGCTGCGTCTCCCGCGGGGTCTGGCGGCAAGTACAAGGGCGTCGCACCGGGCGCCGACATCCTCAACGGCAAGGTCCTCGACGACCAGGGCTTCGGCGACGACTCCGGCATCCTCGCCGGCATGGAGTGGGCAGCCGCGCAGGGCGCCCAGGTCGTCAACCTCAGCCTCGGCGGCATGGACACGCCGGAGATCGACCCGCTGGAGGCGGCGGTCAACAAGCTGTCCGACGAGAAGGGCATCCTCTTCGCGATCGCGGCCGGCAACTCCGGCCCGGAGTCGGTCGGTTCACCGGGCAGCGCGGACGCCGCCCTCACCGTCGGCGCCGTCGACGACAAGGACGTCCTCGCCCCCTTCTCCAGCACCGGGCCGCGCTTCGGCGACGGCGCGATCAAGCCGGACGTGACCGCGCCGGGCGTGGACATCACGGCCGCCTCCGCCAAGGGCAGCCTCATCGAGCAGGAGGTCGGGGAGAACCCGGCCGGCTATCTGAGCATCTCGGGTACGTCGATGGCGACCCCGCATGCGGCGGGCGCGGCGGCGATCCTCAAGCAGCGGCACCCCGACTGGACCTCCGCCGAACTGAAGGGCGCGCTGACCGCGTCCACCAAGGGCGGCAAGTACACGCCGTTCCAGCAGGGTTCGGGCCGGATCCAGGTCGACCAGGCCCTCAAGCAGACCGTGATCGCCGACCCGGTGTCGCTGAGCTTCGGGGTGCAGCAGTGGCCCCACACCGACGACAAGCCGGTCACCAAGCCGCTGACGTACCGCAACCTCGGTAAGACCGACGTCACCCTCAAGCTGGCCGTGACCGCCACCAACCCGAAGGGGCAGGCCGCTCCGGCCGGATTCTTCAAGCTCGCGGCGACCACCGTCACGGTCCCGGCGGGCGGCACGGCCACCGTCGACATGACCGCCGACACCAGGCTGGGCGGCACCCTCGACGGCTCCTACTCCGCGTACGTGACCGCGACGGGCGGCGGGCAGAGTGTCCGTACCGCCGGCGCCGTACAGCGCGAGGTCGAGTCGTACGACGTCGCCGTCAAGCACATCGGCCGGGACGGCAAGCCGACCCCCGACTACCTCACCGTCGCGTTCGGCTACACCGGCCTGGCCAAGGACCGCGCCTACCTGGTGCCGTCCACCGCGTCCGGCACGACGACGATGCGGCTGCCCAAGGGCACCTATCTGATGGACGCCTGGATCGTGCCGGCGGAGGGCGCCGAGGGGCCCCTCGACTGGATCGTCCAGCCGAAGCTGTCGGTCACCAAGAACACCTCGGTGACGTTCGACGCCCGTAAGACCAAGGTGGCCGACATCACCGTCCCGGACCGGCAGGCGAAGCCGGCCTCCGCGACGGTCGGCTACACGTACGAGGCGGCCGAGACCGGTGTCATTGTCGGCGGCAGGTCCTTCGCCGACATCCGCCTGGCGTACCAGGGCGCCGCGGTGTCCAGCGGTCTGACGCAGACCTGGAACGGCCAGTGGACCAAGGGGGCGAGTGCCGAGTACGACGTGGCGACCACCGCCAAGGTCAAGAAGCTCCAGGGGGACAAGGTCCGGCACTTCAAGGCGAGTGAACTCGCCAAGGTGAAGAACAACCTCGGCGCCCCGGCCCCCGGCAAGACCGGCGGCCTCACCGCGCTGGGCCTCTTCCCCGAGGACTTCGTCTTCGGCACGGCCGTCGAGCAGAAGCTGCCGGGCGCGCGCACGCTGTATCTGTCGACGTCCGACAAGATCCAGTGGACGTTCGACTTCGAGCAGTACGCCGGCAAGGACGCAGACGGCTTCCCGGTCACGGAGTCGTTCTACACACTCGGCGCCCCGCAGACCTTCAAGGCGGGCAAGAGCTACACGAAGACCTTCAACACGGCGGTCTTCGGCCCGCACCTCAACGCGGACTTCGGTCTGTTCCGCGAGGGCAACGAGATCTACGGCTACCTGCCGCTGTTCGCCGACGCCCACAAGCACGCGGGGTCCTCGGACTTCACGTCGGTGACCACGAGCCTGTACCGCAACGGCACCAAGGTCGGCACCAACACCGACCCGTTCTTCGGGGCGGAGACGTTCAAGGTCCCGGCCGGTGACGCCGAGTACAAGCTGACCACCTCGGTCAAGCGGAGCGCGAAGCTGGCGGCCGCGTCCACGCGGATCGACGCGAGCTGGACGTTCCGCTCGAAGAAGGCCGAACTCGCCAAGCTCCCGGCGTCCACGGTCCGCTTCAACGCCACCACGGGCCTGGACAGCAAGGTCCCGGCCGGCAGGACGGTCAAGATCCCGGTGAGCGTCGTGGGCTCCGCGGCGGGCGGCAACCTCAAGTCGCTGTCGGTGTGGGTGTCGTACGACTACGGCCAGACCTGGAAGAAGACCGAGGTCAAGAACGGAAAGATCACCGCGAAGAATCCGGCGGCCGGGAAGGCGATCTCCTTCCACGCCAAGATCACGGACAAGAAGGGCAACAAGTCGACGATCTCGATCTACAACGCGTACTACGGAAAGTGAGCGGTAAGTCACTCCGCAGGTAGCTCCGTACGCGGACGGCCTGTCCGGGACCTCGGTCCTGGACAGGCCGTTGCGGTTCCGGTCACAGGTCGACTACCCCGGCGACGGCCGGTCCCAGATCGGTTGGGAGGTGGGCCACCGCAAAGGCGACAGCCTCCTCCGCCGTGTCGGCCTCACAGATCAGACCGGCGTGCAGGAACTTCTGGACGCGATAAGGACTGCCTTCGTACGCGGGGACGACGGCTGTCGCCACCCTGGACGGAACACCGGTGGAGACGTTGAAGCCGAGCGTCCAGTGGCTGGAGATGGGGTACAGCTGCCGGAGCCGCGGTTCGGCGTGGGCCGCTTCCACGAGAAGGCCGAACTCAGGGAAGTCCGGCTTGGTGGCCGCCCATTCCCGCATCAGGCGCCACTGCACGTCAACTGCCGCGGCCGGCCCGCGTTCGTGAGCCTCCGCGAGCTCGGTGAAGCCCAGAAACGGCAGCAGGCGCCGCAGGTCCCGCAGGCTCCGGCCCTCCCCCCAGGCCACACCCGCTCTGACGACATCCGAGAGATCCGATGTCGCTCCAGTGATGAGTTGGACGCCTTGACTCCAGCCGGAGACGACGAACCGGCGGGCCTCGGCCCCGATGTGCACGGAGAGCGGCCCGCGCGCGGGCACCGAGGCCGCGATGGCCGCCGAAGCGGATGCTCCCCAGTCGCCGGGCACCACAGTGAGATCGACAGCGAGCTCGGCTGCCAGCCGTTCCAGCGCGACGGCCAGGCTGCCCGCGGCGGCCAGGTCGGGGTATAGGGCGGAGTTCACCCAAGCAGTGTCACGTCAACAAGGCGGAACTGCACCGGATGCGTCATTCGATGTGGGGCACAGTTCGTCGTTGCCCAGGTGGTCGAGGCCGGCGGCGTCGGCGATGGCGTCCCGCCGGGTGGTGTAGCCGATCAAGTCGCCGGAATCCGCAGGTCGGCGGCGGTGGCTCCGCACGACCGGTCGCTCAACTCGCCCCAGCAGGACACCTCGTGGACCGCTGGCTCGGCGAAGATCACCTGGAGCCTCGTACTGGAACGCCCAACGCTTGATCCCCTACACCACGACGCGGGACGCGACCGCGTCGGCCGTATGGTGCCGGTTGATGGTCGCTGCCCTTCAGGGAGTGAACTGATCGTGCAGGAGATCGGACCGTCGGCCCGGGCTTCGGCCACGGCTTCGGAGGTCTCGTTTCCGGCGCCCTGGCCGCGCCGCTTCGGCTGACACACGGTGTCGCCGTGCGGGAATCTGGCCGTCTTCGCGGGGGTACACGCGCTGCGGGCGCCGTCGCATCGTTCCGCAGATTCTCTTGCGGAAGTGCGGCCCGCACCCCTTCATGCTTGGAACGGCGAAGATCATGACCTTCCCGGATGCCCGCCTCTGGTCTACACGGAGTCGCTGCACAGCGGTGACACCACCGACGATCCGGCACTCGTGGAGTAGTACCGCAGGTCGTACGATCGGCTCAGGGCCGTCGCACTGTCACCGGAAGCGTCCCTCCTCCTCACCGCCCACCCCTGGGCCCCCTTCGTCGCCGCGCTCAAGGCCGACGAGCTGACCGCCTGAGCGGGATGCGAGGAAGCCGCATCAAAGGAAAGTCACCTGCATGATGTAGAGGCGTTCGTGGCGGGGGACGACGAGGTAGTTGAAGAATCCGCCGGCGACGTGGGCGAACCCGCCTTTCGGTCCCTCTCCCTGGCAGCCGGTTCCGTCGAGGTGGAACGCGGCCGCGGCGCGGACCAACTCGTCCGCCTTCTTCTCGACCTCGGCCACGAACGCAGGCGGGGCTCCGCCGATCACGGTTGTTCGTCCGGGTCGTACTCCCACTGCCAGGTCACGACACCGCCCGCACGGCTTCGTCCTCAACGGCGGCCAGTTCGATCATGCCGTGCCGGAACGCGGGGTCGTCCTTACCGGTCGTGCCGTGCACGGAGGCGAGTGCGGCGTGGTGACGGGCGGACAGGTCGGGGCGGCGCTCGATCTCCACCTGCGCGTGCCAGTGGGTGAGCCACGCCTGGAGGTGGCCGATCTTGCCGTCCTGGATTGCGGTGGCCAGTGCTTGTTCCTTGTGCCGTTCCATGTCGCCGAGTCGGTGGGGGGCGACACGAGCGAGGGCGGTGCGGATGGCTTCAGGGGTTCGTTCGGGCCGGGGGATCAGATCCTGTCCCCCATGGTCGGGCTGCGTGGTCACGTGCGTTCCTCCGCTTGGCCTCCGGATGCCCACGGTACTGGCAGAGGCGGGACGGCAGAGGCCTGCCTGCTTCGGGGGCCTCAAGCCCGTCACCGCTGCTGTGCCCGCGTCTCCGCTTTCAGGGCCGCGCTGAAGAGGTCTGCAACGGACTCCTTCACCGCGTAGTCGGCGCCGCCAGGGGCTTCCCACCAGTGGAACAGGAAGCGGCGCCCGGCCTCCTTGCGTGCCCGGCCGGCGGTGACGCCGGGCGGTTCGGTGATGTGACGGGGCAAGCGGTTCGGTTTTCGGCAGGCCTCAGTCCCCGCTGCCGTACGGCCTCGTCAGGATCTCCAGGTTGTGCCCGTTCGGGTCGTCGAAGTACGTACCCCGGCCGCCGTCCCGGTGGTTGATCTCGCCGGGGCGGGAGTGGGCCGGGTCCGCCCAGTACGTCAGGCCGGCCTTCTGGACGCGGGTGAATATCTCGTCGAACTCGTCCTCCGAGACCAGGAAGGCGTAGTGCTGCGGGGTGATCGCCCCGGTGGTGTCCATGAAGTCGAGGGTCACGCTGTTCGGGACGTGTACCGGGATGAACGGGCCGTACTGCGGGCTCACCTCCAGGCCGAGGATGTCGGCGAGGAAGCGGGCCGCGGCGTTCTTGTCGTGTGCGGTGACGATGGTGTGGTTCAGCTCAACGGTCATGGTGTGGGCCTCCTCCTGCCTCAACATACTCCGGGCCAAGCTAAGGTAAGGTTTACCTTAGTAGTTGGCTGTGCGGTCGACCGTCTGCTGAGGCGCCGTACCGCGACACACTGAGGGCCCCGGAGCAGTGCGGCAGTGCGGCTCCGGGGCCCTCGGTCCTGTCGTGCGACCGGCGTCAGATCGTCGCCGTGTCGATCACGAAGCGGTACCGCACATCACTGCTGACCACGCGGTCGTACGCTTCGTTGATCTGGCTCGCCTCGATCAGCTCGATCTCGGATCCCAGGCCATGCGCGGCGCAGAAGTCGAGCATCTCCTGCGTCTCGGCGATGCCGCCGATCATCGAACCGGCGAGGGTCTTGTTGCCGCCGATCAGGGAGAAGAGGTTGAGCGCGATCGGCTCCTCGGGGGCGCCGACGTTCACCAGGGCGCCGCCGGTCTTCAGCAGACTCAGGTACGCGCCGAAGTCCAGCGGCGCCGACACCGTGGAGAGGATGATGTCGAAGGTTCCGGCCAGCTCCTGGAAGGTCTTCGGGTCGCTGGTGGCGTAGTAGTGGTCGGCGCCCAGCTTCAGGCCGTCGTCCTTCTTGCGCAGGGACTGCGAGAGGACGGTCACCTCGGCGCCCAGCGCGTGCGCGATCTTGACGCCCATATGGCCGAGGCCGCCCAGGCCGATCACGGCGACCTTCTTGCCCGGGCCCGCGCCCCAGTGCCTGAGCGGCGAGTACGTGGTGATGCCGGCGCAGAGGAGCGGCGCGGCCACGTCCAGGGACAGCCCCTCGGGGATGCCGACGACGAAGTTCTCGTCGACGACGACCTTCTCCGAGTAGCCGCCGTAGGTGGGCTCGCCGTCCTTGCCGATGGCGTTGTACGTGCCGACGTTGCCGCCCGTGCAGTGCTGCTCCAGACCGGCCTTGCAATTCTCGCACTCGCGGCAGGAGTCGACCAGGCAGCCGACGCCCACGCGGTCGCCGACGGCGAACTTCGTCACACCGGAACCGACCTCGGAGACCACGCCGGCGATCTCGTGGCCGGGGACCATCGGGAAGATCGCCTCGCCCCAGCCCTCCTGGGCCTGGTGGATGTCGGAGTGGCAGATCCCGGCGAACTTGATGTCGATCAGGACGTCGAACTCGCGGACCTCGCGGCGTTTGATGGTGGTGCGCTCCAGCGGAGCCTTGGCGGCGGGTACGGCGTATGCGGCGACGGTGGTCATGCCGGGGTTCTCCTAGCTGAAAGTGTCGCGCCCGGCTGCCTTCGGCCGGACACGCTGATCAGCATGTCGGACAATCGGACTGCCACCCAGACCCCGCCTGTACCTACGCTTGCCGATCCTACCACTGGCGGGGTCAGGCTCGTGGGCATACGACCGTGAATACTTTAGGCATGGACGAAAAGCCCGAACCCGTACCGGGGCACGCCGCCGACACCGGTGCGGCCTTGGACCGGCGCGCCGAGCTCAGCGAGTTCCTGCGCACCCGGCGTGCCCGGCTGAAGCCGGAGGACGTCGGGCTGCCGGACTTCGGACGGCACCGCCGGGTGCCGGGGCTGCGCCGCGAGGAGCTGGCGCAGCTGGCCGGGGTGTCCGTGGCGTACTACACACGCCTGGAACAGGGCAACGGGCGGAACGTCTCCGCCGAGGTCCTCGACTCCATCGCCCGGGCCCTGCGGCTGACCGCCGCCGAGCATGCCCACCTGACCCATCTGGCGAAGCCCAAGCAGCACAAGAAGAAGCAGGCGGGGCGGACCGAGCAGGTGCGGGGCGCGCTGCGACAGCTGCTGGACTCGATCGACGGGGTCCCGGCGTACATCACGGGCCGACGCTCGGACATCCTCGCCTGGAACCGGATGGCCGCCGCCCTGTTCGGCGACTGGGGGGAGCTGCCGGCCCAGGAGCGGAACTGGGCGCGGCTGGTGTTCCTCAAGCCGGAGTACCGCGACCTGTTCGTGGAGTGGGACCAGAAGGCGTCCGACATGGTCAGCTATCTGCGCATGGACGCGGGCTGCCACCCCGACGACCCGCGCCTGTCCGCCCTCGTCGGCGAACTCTCCGTGAAGAGCGAGGAGTTCAGACGCCTGTGGGCCACCCACGACGTCAAGGAGAAGAGCTACGGCATCAAGCGCATCCGGCACCCGCTGGTCGGCGACCTCGTCCTCTCCTTCGAGTCCTTCCAGTTGTCCGACGGAAGCGGGCAGGGCCTGATCACGTACCACGCGGAACCGGGGTCACCGTCGGCGGAGGCGTTGCGGTTGCTGGCGAGTTGGGGGACGGATGCTACGCGGGCGGGCACGGCGACGCCGTCGGCGTGACATCGCGAACCGGGACTGACAATGAGGGGCCTGAGCCGACCTTCGGTGCCCTTGAGGCCCGGCGCGAAGGATGTTCATGGGCGACGACTACAGCGCGTCAAACGGTGGCACGACACGGACCATGTCAACCACTGATGGCGCCGGCCCCGACCATGTGACGAGCCACTACAGTCCGGAACCGCTCCCCGAGATCTTCGCCGGCGGGGAGGCCTGCCCGCCCATGTCCAGACGGAACGGCGGGTACTCATCGGTCAGCAGTGCGGCATAGGCGGTGACTCGTGCGACCCAGCGGGCCAGACCGAGCAGGAAGTCGAAGAGATGAACCGGGTAACGAGCTCTGACCGCAAGGATGATCACGGCGACCAGTGAGAGAAAAGGAATGAGACCGCTGTAACGCCAGCCCTCGTCACTGCCCCAGCCACCGACAAGAATCCCGACGACGATGTACTGCGGGATCGCCAGCAGCCACCACTTCACGAGGACCAGGCCGCGGGAGAGGCGCTCGGGATAAGCGACGTCGAAATGCGCTGGATAGTCGGGCACATCCGCGAGGGTGAACGGCGGATACCGGTCGGTGCCGAGCGCGGTGTGGGCGTAATAACTGACACGCCAGTTCCACCGCAGCACACCGACGTTGAAGTCGAAGAGGGACCGGGGGTATCGGCCGGTGAACAGGATGGCGAAGAACGCGATGACGGTCACGCAGACGAACGCGATCCACAGGAAGAACAGCACGATGTAGTGCGGAATGGCGAGGAGCCACTTCACCAGCCACAGCCATCTGGACAGCCGAGGGTCGAGAGATGCCTCGATACGCACCGGTGACACGGCGGCAGGAATCATGTGGCGCAGCTCCTTTCGAACGTCCCCGCCCCCAGGCCACCGTCCGTGCTCCACCCCAGCAGGCAGGCGGCCAGGTGGCTTCCTGATCACGGATTCAGGCTTGCATGTGAAGTGGAACGCCGCGACTGGGGGTGGTCCACTCGCCGGGGAACGCGGAGCTGCCGGGCGAGGCCGTAGTCGCCACTGGCATGCGGTGCTGCTGGTGTCAAAGGCCGGCCGGGTGGTTGGAGAGCCAGCCGGCGTGCCGGGCGCGCAGGCTGTCCCGCTCGGTGGGCGTGGTGAGGATGACGTCTGCGCCGCCGTCGTACGGATGGTGGATGCGCCGGAGTTCCGGGTCGGTGATGAACACCTCCACGATCGACTCGTCGGCGACGGCGCGCAGTAGGTCGTCCACGCAGCCGTGTCGCCATGGCCGCCGGTCGGCATAGAGGCGTGTGTGGGTGTGGAACTCGGGGTCGGGGTCGTCCTGATCCGATTCGGTCCACCAGTGGGCGCCGTCGGGGTGGAGTTCCTGTCGCGGTGTCGGCCAGCCTGCGGGCCCGGTAGGGGTGCACGACCAGTCCATGGTCACGACGAACACTTCCAGGCCCGTGAACAGCTCGTCGAGGACCGTGTTGTAGCGGTCCAGCACGATCGCGTACTCGTCCTCGGACTCCGGGTGGCGCTTCGAGCCGGGGAGGCTGTGGAAGCGCACCCAGCGGTCCGCGTACGTAGTGCGGAAGGCGTGGGCGAGGGGCGGGCCCGACGGTCGTCGTTCCCGCCACAGCGCTGCGAGCGTCATGGGCGCGATGCCAGTGCTCAGCCCTCTGCCTTCGCCACCCCGATCGGACACGAAACCCCCGTCCCCCCGATCCCGCAGTACCCCGCCGGGTTCTTGTCCAGGTACTGCTGGTGATACCCCTCCGCCGGAAAGAACGTGCGCCCCTCCACCGGCAGGATCTCCGTCGTGATCGTGCCGTGGCCCGACCCCGTCAGGACCTTCTGGTACGACTCCCGGGACGCTTCCGCCGTCGCCGCCTGCTCAGGTGTGTGCGTGTAGATCGCCGAACGGTACTGCGTGCCGACGTCGTTTCCCTGGCGGAAGCCCTGCGTGGGGTTGTGGGACTCCCAGAAGGTCTTCAGCAGACGTTCGTAGGAGATGACGGACGGGTCGAACACCACGCGGACGGCCTCCGTGTGGCCGGTCAGGCCCGAGCAGACCTCCTCGTACGTGGGGTGCTCGGTGTAGCCGCCCTGGTAGCCGACCAGGGTCGTCCACACGCCCGCCGGGAGCTGCCAGAACTTGCGTTCGGCGCCCCAGAAGCAGCCCATGCCGAAGTCGGCGGTCTCCAGGCCCTCGGGGTAGGGGCCGAGGAGGGGGTTGCCGAGGACGGTGTGGCGGTCCGGGACCGTGAAGGCCGGCTCCGGGCGGCCCTGCAGTGCCTGCTCTGGGGTGGGCAGGACGGGCGTACGGCCGAACAGCATGGGCGGGCTCCTTCGTCTTCTCGCCGACGTTCCCCGTCTCGTCTCACTTCTCGCTTCTCGCCGGGGCGGCACCAGACACAACGTCCGAGTGCCGTCCCGAATTCCGTCCGGTTCCCGTCAGCCGGACGCCGCCACGACGTTCGCCACGCTCAGGTCGCGCAGTCGGCAGAACTCGCCCGCCGGGTCACCCTTGTAGCGCCACGGGAGGGCGCCCACATAGCCGTCCACCAGGCGGAACTGTTCCAGCGCCGCCTCGTCGCGGTCCTGCAGACACAGGTAGTACGCCAGGAGGTGCCGGACCTCCGGCAGACGCGGGTGGGACGGGTCGGCGGCAGCGGCGTCCGCGAGGGCCGCGTCGACCAGGGCGCGTACCTCCGGCGTACGGTCGGCGTCCGCGGAGTCGGACTCGTCGTGCTCGAAGTGCGCGATCAGCGGGAACGCCGTCATCAGGCTGCCCAGGGGGGCCTGTGCGGCGGCGCGGGCCGCGAAGTCGCGGGCCAGCTGCTCCGATCCGCGCCACTTCTTGCACCAGTACTGCAGGGCCGAGAAGTGGGCCTCGTAGTGGTGCGGGGCGCGGTCAGTGATCTCCTTCCACAGGCGGTCCATCTCGGCGTGCGGGTAGCCGAGGCCCAGCGCCGTCCAGATCTCGCCGACGTACGGGGACGGGTCGCCCTCCGGTGCGAGTGCCGCCGCGCGGGCGTGTTCCTCACGGGAGCGGGCCAGGACGCGGTGAAAGCCCTCGAACTGCTCGCCGGTGGTGTACTTCGCTCGCTTGCCGCCGCGGATGTTCCAGGCGAGGAACACCGTGCTGCGCGCCCTGACCAGTGCGGCGCCCGGGTCGTCGGGGCGTGCGGTCTCCCAGGCCAGCAGCCAGGCGTCGTCCTCGGCGGCGACGTCGGCGAGCCGCTCGCAGGCCGAGGTGCGGCGCTCCCAGGCCCGCGCTGCGACCGTCTCGTCGAAGAGGGCCGCCGTCGGCTGCCAGTCGCCCGCCTTGGCCGCGGTGATCGCCGCCGCGAGCCCGGCCGGGAGCGGCGCCGAGGAGTCCTTGTTCTGGCGTTCGGGCGGCAGCAGGCCCAGGGCGGCGGCCTCGGCGGGCAGCTCGTACTCCGTCGACTCCTCGCTGCCCTCCCGCCAGCCTTCCACGGCGCCTTGGACGATGGCCTTCAGGAAGTACAGGCCGAGCGCGAGCAGGGGGAGTCCTACGAGGGCCAGCACGACCCAGATGATGATCACAGCAGCCTCAGATGTGGTGGGTGAGCAGGGCCCGCAGCGGGGCCGTGTCGGGGATGTCGGCGACCGCCGCTCCGACCGCGGCGTCGAGGTCGGTCGGGGTGCCGTCGGGGGCGGGCGGCAGATGCGGGACGGCCGCACGCTCCCAGGAGAACTCCCAGCTCAGCAGGGCGCGGGCGCTCAACTCGGCGAGTGCCATGCTGCTGAGCGAGTCGTGCAGGGCGGGGCGTACGAACTCGCGGAAGGCGCGGCCCTCCGCGGCGGACGCCTGGTCGGACAGCGGCAGCCGGCGCGCAAGCTGCCACAGCTGGCCGTCCTCGATGAGCTTCAGCAGTGCGGGCAGGGTCGGGGCGTCCTTCGTGTAGAAGGCGAGCGCCCGGTGCAGCGGGGTGTTGAGGGAGGCGAGGCCCGCCGCCATCGCGCCGGCCAGCAGCTCCGGCCAGTCGCCGGCGCGGCTGAAGCGCCGTACCTCGTCCGTCAGGACCGTGTCCTCCAGGGCCGCCAGGGTCCGCTCCGGGGCGGCGAGGAGGGCGAGGGCCGCGCCCTGGGCCTCTTCCGCGCGGCCGTCGGCGGGCAGGGACTCGATGCGGTGGACGCGGTCGGCGATGGGCGGATGCGAGTCGTACGGCGACGAGGGCTCGGTGGCGAGTTCGGTGCGCAGCGTGGCCAGTTCGAGCTGGCGGGCGGTCAGCATCCGGCCGAAGCCGCCGAACACCTCACCGCGCGGCGGCAGCAGCCCGGCCTCGGAGCCCAGCGTCGCGTAGCCGCCCATGTAGAACCCGAACGCGGCGTCCAGCACCGGGATCTCGCGCAGCGCGGACGCCGTGGCGTCCCGTCCGGCGATCCGGGCGGCCGCGGTGTCTGCGGCGTACTCCTGGCGGCGGGAGACGGAGAGCGTGGCGCGGAAGTACAGCTTGGCGTACGCGATGTAGATCTTCGCCATCGCGCGGTACGTGATACCCGCACGGCCCTCGTCGACCTCCTGGGTCTCCTTGCCCCTGGCCTCGGCCTTGGCGTTCTTCTTCTCCTGCCGGGCCCGCTCGCGCGCCGCGGTGTTGTCGGCCCGCTCCTCGAAGTGCGCGATGGTGCGCAGGACTTGGGCGCGTCCGCGCACGGTGAGGACGGCGAGGCGGGTGTCGGAGTTGGCGTAGTGGCCCAGCTCGTGCGCGAGGACGGAGCGCAGCTGGGCCTGGGTCAGGCCCAGCATCAGCGGTACGCCGAGGTAGAGGCGGCGCGGTCCGGGGAGCAGGCCGAGCAGGCGGGCGTCCTCGCTGACGGCGGCGTTGACGTCGGCCGTCAGCACGATACGGGCGGGCGCGCGGGTGCCGACCCGGTCGGCCAGCTCCCTGACCGTGCGCCACAGTTCGGGCTCGTCGGCCTCCGTGACGGGCAGGCCCGCCATCTCCTCGTCCTTCGGTGTACGCAGCATGAACAGGCCGCGCACCACCGGGATCGCCAGCAGCGCGGAGACGATGTACAGCTTCACCGCGACACTGGCCGGTGCGTACCGGTACAGCAGCCAGTCGATGCCGGCGAGTAGCGCCAGCAGGACGACGCCGAGCAGATAGAAGCCGGCGAGCAGCACGAGAGCGCGTACAGCGCGCAGAGTCGCGCCCATTGGGCAGAGTCCCCCCACGGGAAAGGTTCACAGCAACGGAAAGCGGTCACACGGTCGTGCGGTGGGACCGTGACCGGTGGATGTGGGGGGAAGCGGAGTATCGCCTACCGGCGGGGAACGTGGCAAGGCATGTTCATGGAAAGCGCCGTCCCTCAGTGGAGCAGCGTCGCCGGGCTTCCGCCGTTCGCCTCGTAGCCCGCGACCGCCAGCGCCCGGTAGACCGCGAACTCCGCGGCCGGGTCGGCCGACAGGGTCCACGGGAGGGCACCGACATGGCCGTCGACGTGTATCAGCTGGTTCATCGCTTCCGCCCAGCGCTCGCCGCGGACCAGGAAGAAGAGCAGCAGATGACGGACGTGCGCCAGCATCGGGTCGTCCGGGCGGGCCGAGTGGACGGCGAAGAGGGCGCCGTGCACCGCCTTGGTCACGACCTCGCTCTGGTAGAAGCCGCTGACCAGGTTCACCTCGGGCAGGTGCTCGAAGACCGCGAACAGCGGCATCGCGGCGAGCAGCGAACCCTGGGGTGCCCGGGCCGCCGCGGCCTCCGCGAAGTCGTACGCCAGCTGCCGCGAGCCGTGCCACTTCTCGCACCAGTAGTGCAGCGCGGCGAGGTGCGCGCCCATGTGGGACGGGGCGCGGTCCAGGATCTTCAGCCAGAGCTGCTCGAACTCCGGCCGGGAGTACGCCAGTCCGCGGGCCACCGACAGCTCGATGATGTACGGGATCGGGTCACCGGGGGCCAGCAGTGCCGCGTCGCCGCACGCCGACCTCGCCTCCTCCATGATGATCCGGAACTCGTCCGTGCCCGGTGTCGCCGTCCGCCACGCCTGCTGCACGAGGAACTCCGCGTGCACCGCCGCGCCGCCCGCGTCCTTGGGCTGCTCGGCCCGCCACACCCGCAGCCACTGGCCGCCCGGGGTGCCGCTGACGCCGCCCGGCCGCTGCTGGAGCTCCAAGGACGCGGCGCCCGCGAAGGCCTGCACGCGCTGCCAGCGCCGCTCGCCCTCCGCCTCGGTGCCCGCGAGGAGCTGGGACGCCGCGCGGTAGTCCTGGGTGCGCTGCACCAGGTCCAGCACGTCCAGCAGGTCCTGGTCGGGGCCGGGCATGCGGATGTCCAGCTCCTCCTGGCGCACGAAGCCGTAGTTCGCCGGGTCCGCGGCGTCCGGGTGGCCCGGGTGGACCTGCTCGATCATGCCGCGCCTGCGCCGCATGACCGGCAGCACCACGAAGCCGATCATGACCAGCGCTATCAGGACCCAGAGAATCTCCATGCCTCAAGGGTTCCAGACGCCGCCGACAATTGGCGAACCAGGTCCGCGGCCTGTGGAAAACTCCGGCGTCCGGCATCCGGTCCGTTCGCGCATTACGCTCGGTGCCCATGAGCGACAGGCACATCAGTCAGCACTTCGAGACCCTCGCGATCCACGCGGGCAACACCGCGGATCCCCTGACCGGCGCGGTCGTCCCGCCGATCTACCAGGTCTCGACCTACAAGCAGGACGGCGTCGGCGGCCTGCGCGGCGGCTACGAGTACAGCCGCAGCGCCAACCCGACCAGGACCGCCCTCGAGGAGAACCTCGCGGCCCTGGAGGGCGGCCGCCGCGGCCTCGCGTTCGCGTCCGGACTGGCGGCCGAGGACTGCCTGTTGCGTACGCTGCTCAGCCCCGGCGACCACGTGGTCATCCCCAACGACGCGTACGGCGGCACGTTCCGCCTCTTCGCCAAGGTCGTCGCCCGGTGGGGCGTGGAGTGGTCGGTCGCCGACACCAGCGATCCGTCCGCCGTGCGGGCCGCCATCACCCCGAAGACCAAGGCCGTCTGGGTGGAGACCCCCTCCAACCCGCTGCTCGGCATCACCGACATCGCCGCGGTCGCCCAGATCGCCCGCGACGCCGGCGCGAAGCTCGTCGTCGACAACACCTTCGCCACGCCGTACCTCCAGCAGCCGCTGTCGCTCGGCGCCGACGTCGTGGTGCACTCCCTGACCAAGTACATGGGCGGCCACTCCGACGTGGTCGGCGGTGCGCTGATCGTCAGCGACCCGGAGCTGGGCGAGGAGCTGGCCTTCCACCAGAACGCCATGGGCGCGGTCGCCGGGCCCTTCGACTCCTGGCTGGTGCTGCGCGGCACCAAGACGCTGTCGGTGCGCATGGACCGGCACAGCGAGAACGCCACGAAGATCGCCGACATGCTCACCCGGCACGCGCGCGTGACGCGGGTGCTCTACCCGGGCCTGCCCGAGCACCCCGGCCACGAGGTCGCCGCCAAGCAGATGCGGGCGTTCGGCGGCATGATCTCCTTCCAGGTCGCCGGCGGCGAGGAGGCGGCCGTCGAGGTCTGCAACCGCGCCAAGGTGTTCACGCTCGGCGAGTCCCTGGGCGGCGTCGAGTCCCTCATCGAACACCCCGGCCGCATGACCCACGCCTCCGCCGCCGGCTCGGCCCTCGAGGTCCCCGCCGACCTCGTACGCCTCTCCGTGGGCATCGAGAACGTCGACGACCTCCTGGAGGACCTCCAGCGGGCGCTGGGGTAGCCGGCCTCACCAGCCCGTCAGTGGTGGTGTCGTCTCCGACGGGGGCTGTACCCAGGGGCGGGCTGTCAGGGCCCATACCAGGAACGTCACCGTCGCGGCGAACGTCAACAGCCACAGCAGGCGTCTGGCTGCCGTGCGCCGGCGCAGTATGCGGGTGCCGCGGCGCAGGGCGTCCGGGTACAGGTCCGGCGGTACGGGGGGTGGCGTGCCCTCCATGAGCCGGCGTACCGCCGCTTCCCGTTCGGGGCGGTTCATGTCCGTCTCCCGTCGGTCGGGGGCCTCATGAGGGGGCCACCTTCGTCCCTGCCAGCGCTGGTGCGGGACCCCGCGGGGGATGCAGCAGCGTGGTCATCGCCCGGGCGTAGATCGCGCGGACGCGCTCCACGGGGATGCCGAGCAGGGCCGCCGCCTGTTCCTCGGCGACCCCCTCGTACAGCCTGAGAACCAGGATCAGCCGCTCCTGCGGGGTGAGCCGGGCCAGCGGGCTGCCGGGATGCGGTCGGGACGACCGGCCCAGGGCGCCGGGGCCGCCGTACTGGTGCCAGGCGCTGCGCGCGAAGCGGCCGGCCAGGTCCTGGCGGGCGCGGTCGTACGGGTCCTCGCCGCGCAGCCGGTCCCAGGACGCGTACGTGTGCGAGAGCGCCAGCGTCAGCAGGCGCCGCGCGCGCGGGTTGTCGTCCGGGGACTCGGCCGTGAGCAGTGTCGCGGCATGCAGCAGCCGCCCCGCCGCGCCCGCGACGAACGCCTCGAACTCCCGGGCCCGGCGCGCGTCCTGGGCCGAACGCCGTTCTCGCACCGCGCCTCCCCCCTGCGGGCGAACCCTGACGGAAACGGGGCCCCGGCCGCGTACGGGACGCTGAACCGCGCACGCCTCCGACCTCACGCCCCGGTCTCATATGAGGCCAGGTGTGGCCCTTCGGTCAAGAGCCAGGGAGGGACGCGGGTCGCTCAGGACGCCGACGGAGGCTCCACGCCCGGCAGCCCCTGGGCCGCCATCCGGGTCGACAGCGCGGTGTTGAAGCGCGCGAGGAGCGTGCAGAACGCCTCGCGCTCCTCCGGCGCCCAGTCGTGTGTCAGCTCGGCCATCAACTGACGCCTCGACGAGCGCACTTCCTCCAGCCGCGACAGCCCGCGCGGCGACAGCTGGAGCACCACCGCCCGCCCGTCCTCGGGGTGCGAGGTGCGCTTGACGAGCCCGGTGTCAACCAGCGGAGCCACCTGCCGGGTCACCGTCGACGAGTCGATCCCCATGCTCGCGGCGAGCGCCTTGACGCCCATGGGGCCTTCCTTGTCGAGGCGGTTGAGCAGCAGGTATGCGGCGCGGTCCATGGAGTTGCGCACCTGCCCGACCCCGCCGAGCCGGGTCTGTTCGGCACGACGGGCGAAGACCGCCACCTCGTGCTGCAGCGTGTCGAGGAGACCGCTGTCAGCGACGGTCGTCATGTCCATCGACATTTCAGGTGTTGTGGGCATGGCCGGAGGCTCACTTCATGAAGGGGGTGCTGGGTTGGGGGACAGGGTACGCGGCCGGAAGGCGGGGTGTACCGACGCTGCGCAAACCCGTCTCGGTGCTTGGTCACAGCGCTGCCTTGCGCCTGTGAACTGCGAGACTTGAGTCATGAGCAACAGCACGGCTGACTCCTTGCCTCCCGTCACCCTCGACGACGTGCGCGGCGCCCAGAAGATGCTCACGGGTGTGGCAAGGATGACGGCCATGGAGGGCAGCAGGCACCTGTCCCAGCTGGTGGGCGCGCCGGTGCACTTCAAGTGCGAGAACCTCCAGCGGACGGGATCGTTCAAGCTGCGCGGCGCCTACGTCCGGATCGCCGGGCTGCTCCCGGAGGAGCGGGCCACGGGAGTCGTGGCCGCGAGCGCCGGCAACCACGCGCAGGGCGTCGCCCTGGCGTCCGCGCTGCTCGGCGTGCGTTCGACGGTGTTCATGCCGAAGGGCGCCCCGCTGCCGAAGATCAGCGCCACCCGGGACTACGGCGCCGAGGTGCGCCTGTACGGCCAGGTGGTCGACGAGACGCTGGCCGCCGCGCAGGAGTACGCGGCCGAGACGGGTGCGGTGTTCATCCACCCCTTCGACCACCCGGACGTCATCGCGGGCCAGGGCACGGTCGGCCTGGAGATCCTGGAGCAGTGCCCGGAGGTGCGGACGATCGTCGTCGGCATCGGCGGGGGAGGCCTCGCGGCCGGTATCGCGACGGCGGTGAAGACGCTGCGGCCGGACGTGCGGATCGTGGGCGTGCAGGCGGCCGGCGCGGCGGCGTACCCGCCCTCGCTGGCGGCCGGGCACCCGGTCGCGATCGGGAACCCGGCGACGATGGCCGACGGCATCAAGGTCGGCCGGCCCGGCGACGTACCGTTCCGGATCATCCGCGACCTGGTGGACGAGGTCCGCACGGTCACCGAGGACGAGCTGGCCACGGCGCTGCTGCTGTGCCTGGAGCGGGCCAAGCTGGTCGTCGAGCCGGCCGGCGCGAGCCCGGTCGCGGCACTGCTGAGCGACCCGGCCGCCTTCGAGGGCCCGGTCGTCGCGGTGCTGTCCGGCGGCAACGTCGACCCGGTGCTGCTCCAGCGCGTCCTGCGGCACGGCATGGCCGCGCAGGGCCGCTACCTGGCCGTTCGGCTCCGGCTGACGGACCGGCCGGGCGCCCTCGCCACGCTTCTCGGGGTGTTGTCAGTGGTGGACGCTAACGTCCTCGATGTGGGCCACGTACGGACCGATCCGCGGCTCGGGCTCACGGAGGCGGAGGTGGAGCTGCACCTGGAGACGAAGGGACCGGCGCACTGCGTCGAGGTCGGCCAGGCCCTGCGCGACGCGGGCTACACCGTCATCGGCTGAGGCCGCCGGGCCGCCCGGCAAGATCCCTGAAAAGCCCTTCGTCGTGCAGCGCGGAAAAACCGATTGAGAGACGCGATACATCGCGTTATGGTGTGCCCGATCTCAGTTGTATGGCCAGCAATCCCCGACGACGTGGAGACTCATATGCCAGGCGCCATCTATGCCGAAGGCCTGGTCAAGACCTTCGGTGACGTAAGGGCTCTGGACGGCGTCGACCTCGATGTCCCCGAGGGCACGGTCCTGGGCCTGCTCGGGCCGAACGGCGCGGGCAAGACGACGACCGTCCGCTGTCTGACCACCCTGCTGCGGCCCGACAGCGGCCGGGCGGAGGTCGCGGGCCTCGACGTGCTCAAGCATCCGAACGAGGTGCGGCGCTCGATCGGCCTGTCCGGCCAGTTCGCCGCCGTCGACGAATACCTGACCGGCCGCGAGAACCTCCAGATGGTCGGCCAGCTCTACCAGATGACGGCCCAGGCCGCGAAGGCCCGGGCCGGCGAGCTGCTCGAACAGTTCAACCTGGCGGACGCCGCCGACCGCACCGCGAAGACCTACTCCGGAGGCATGCGCCGCCGGCTCGACCTGGCGGCGGCCCTGGTCGTCTCCCCGCCCGTGATGTTCATGGACGAGCCGACGACCGGCCTCGACCCCCGCAATCGGCAGATGCTGTGGGAGGTCATCAAGCAGCTCGTCTCCGGCGGCACGACCCTGCTGCTGACCACGCAGTATCTGGAAGAGGCCGACCACCTCGCGCACGACATCGCGGTCGTCGACCACGGCCGTGTCATCGCCCGCGGCACCTCCGACCAGCTCAAGGCCCGCACCGGTGGCGAGCGCGTCGAGGTCGTGGTGCACGAGCGCGAGCACATGTCCGACGCCGCCGAGATACTGGCCGGCTTCGGCAAGGGCGAGACGACGGTCGAGGAGCACATGCGCAAGCTCACCGTCCCCGTCACCGGCGGCGCGAAGCTGCTCGCCGAGATCATCCGGGAGCTGGACGTCCGCGGCATCGAGATAGACGACATCGGCCTGCGCCGCCCGACCCTCGACGACGTGTTCCTGTCGCTGACGGGCCATGTGGCGGAGGTCAACGACGAGAACGGCAAGGAGGCCGCCGAATGAGCGCCGTCAGCGACGCCGTGCGCATCGCACCACCGGGGAACCCGATCAGTCAGTCCGTCCGGGACTCCCTGGTCGTCGCTAAACGTAACCTGATCCGGATGTCCCGGATTCCCGAGATGGTTATTTTTGGGCTGGTACAGCCCATTATGTTCGTGGTGCTGTTCACCTATGTCTTCGGCGGTTCGATGAAGATCGGCGGCAGCACCAGCTCCATCGACTACAAGAACTTCCTGATGGCGGGCATCTTCGCGCAGACCGTCACGTTCGCCACCGCCAGTGCCGGCGCGGGCATCGCCGACGACATGCACAAGGGCCTCATCGACCGCTTCCGCTCCCTGCCCATGGCCCGCGGCGCGGTGCTGACCGGGCGTACCCTCGCGGACCTGGTGCAGACGGCGCTGACTCTGCTGGTCCTCGCGGTCGTCGCCCTGCTGGTCGGCTGGCGTGTCGGGTCGGACGGCGACACCAACATCGGCAAGGTCCTCGGCGCCTTCGGCCTGCTGCTCCTGCTCGGCTACGCGTTCACCTGGATCGGCGCCCTGATCGGCCTGACGGTCCGCACGCCCGAGGCGGCCACCTCCGGCGGACTGATCTGGCTCTTCCCGGTGACGTTCATCTCGAACGCGTTCGTGGACACCAGCAACATGACCCCCTGGCTGCGCCATGTCGCCGACTGGAACCCGTTCAGCGCCACCGTCCAGGCGTGCCGCGAGCTCTTCGCCAATCCGGGGATCTCGGCCTCCGACGCCTGGCCCATGCAGCACCCGGTGTGGGCCTCACTGATCTACTCGGTCCTGATCGTCGCCATATTCAGGACCCTGGCGGTACGGAAGTACCGCTCGGCGACCGCATGACGACGCCCCCGGCGTCACAGGGACGCCGGGGGCCGTCAAGCGGATGTCGGCCGGGTCAGCCGCTGTACGGCTCGGCCTTCAGGATCGTCACCGAGGCCTTCCTGCCGTTCGGCAGTTCGTACTCCGCGTCCTCGCCGACCTTGTGGCCGATCACGCCGGAGCCCAGCGGGGACTGCGGCGAGTACGTCTCGATCTCGGAACTCGCGTACTCGCGCGAGGCGAGCAGGAAGGTCATCGTGTCGTCCTCGTCACCGTCGAAGGCGATCGTCACGACCATGCCGGGCGCGACCGCGCCGTCCGCCGACGCCGGGGCCTCGCCGACCTTGGCGTTCTCCAGGAGCTGGGTCAGCTGGCGCACTCGGAGCTCCTGCTTGCCCTGCTCCTCCTTGGCCGCGTGGTACCCGCCGTTCTCGCGCAGGTCGCCCTCCTCGCGCGCGGCCGCGATCTTGGCGGCGATCTCCGTGCGCGCAGGACCAGACAGGTACTCCAGCTCGGCCCTGAGCTGGTTGTACGCCTCCTGGGTCAGCCAGGTGACGTTCTCGCTGGTCTGGGTCACAGGTGCTCCTCGTAGGTACTGGGAATACAAAGCATCGCCCTACCCAGAAGGATGTTCCTTCACGGATGGGCGAAACCACGAGCCTAACAATTCAGCGCTCGCAGGGGGAGGACATAAGCCATCAGAATTACGTCAACGCAGGTCAGGCCCTACGTATTCCGGACGATGGTCAGTCGGCGTGGCAGCCGAGCAGCTCGGCCGTCGTGCCCTGGGCCGTGGTACGGAGCGTGACGACCTTGTCGATCCGTGTGACCTCCCCGCCGAAGCGGAAGTCGGCCCGGCCCACCTCGGCACCGCTCTCCGCCTGGGAGCGCACGGTGCAGTAGCCGGTGGCGCCGGAGTCCTTGCGGACCTCCAGATGCACCTTGACCGCGTCCTTCGTGGCGTCGAACTCGATGATCTCGGCGCTGATCTTGTTCTGGCCGACGTAGTAGTACGCGAAATAGCCGACCAGGGCGAGCAGCAGTGCCCCGAGGACGGCACCGGCGATCTTGAGCCTGCGGTCCGCGCGCTCGTCCGAGGAACGGCCGTAACGGCCCTCGGGCAACCGCGTGCTCGCCGTACTCATGATCGTCCTTCCGGCCCCGGAATGAATCGCCCCCCGATTCGGTCACTATAGAAGCCGCCGATCGCACCGGTTCACGCCGGGGCACCGACCTATGAGGATTGAGTCTTGACTGACCAGCTGCGACTGATGGCCGTGCACGCCCACCCCGACGACGAGTCGAGCAAGGGCGCGGCCACCATGGCGAAGTACGTGTCCGAGGGGGTGGACGTGCTGGTCGTGACCTGCACGGGCGGGGAGCGCGGCTCCATCCTCAATCCCAAGCTGCAGGGCGACAAGTACATCGAGGAGCACATCCACGAGGTACGCAAGAAGGAGATGGACGAGGCCCGCGAGATCCTCGGGGTCAAGCAGGAGTGGCTCGGCTTCGTCGACTCCGGCCTGCCCGAGGGCGACCCGCTGCCCCCGCTCCCCGAGGGCTGCTTCGCCCTGGAGGACGTCGACAAGGCGGCCGGTGAGCTGGTGAAGCAGATCCGCTCGTTCCGCCCGCAGGTGATCACCACCTACGACGAGAACGGCGGCTATCCGCACCCCGACCACATCATGACCCACAAGATCTCGGTGGTGGCGTTCGAGGGCGCGGCGGACACCGAGAAATACCCGGAGTCCGAGTTCGGCCGGGCGTACCAGCCGTTGAAGCTGTACTACAACCAGGGCTTCAACCGCGCCCGTACCGAGGCCCTGCACCAGGCGATGCTGGACCGCGGCCTGGAGTCCCCCTACGGGGAGTGGCTCAAGCGCTGGGACGAGTTCGGCATGAAGCAGCGCACGCTCACCACGCACGTTCCGTGCGCCGACTTCTACGAGATCCGCGACAAGGCCCTGATCGCGCACGCCACGCAGATCGACCCCGACGGCGGCTGGTTCCGCGTCCCGATGGAGATCCAGAAGAAGGTCTGGCCGACCGAGGAGTACGAGCTCGCGAAGGCTCTCGTCGATACGTCCATCCCCGAGGACGACCTCTTTGCGGGCATCCGCGACAATGCCTGACATGAGCGCAAGCGCAAGCCTGGCAATGACGCACCTCGCCACCCTCGCCAAGGAGGTGGACGAGGACAAGGTCACCCCCGGTGTCCTCGGATTCATCGTCTTCGCGGTGATGGCACTGGCCGTGTGGGGCCTGATGAAGTCCATGACCAAGCACATGGGCAAGGTCGACTTCAAGGAGGCCCCGGACCCGAAGGCAGAATCCGGGGCCCCGGAGGCGTCCAGTACGTCCAAGGCGCAGCAGCAGGGCTGACCCGAGGGGGCGGGGGACGCGTGCTCACTGCTGCTGCGGCACCGCCACCCCCATGACCTCGCGGGCATGGCGGCTCGGCACCATCCCGAGTCGCCAGGCCTGCCAGCCGGCCTCCAGGTTGATCCCCCGCTCCAGCAGGAGCCCGTACGCCTCCACGTAGTCGTCGAGCTTCTCGTCCCGCAGCGGATGGCGGCCGCGGCCCAGCTGGGCCAGCTCCTCCTGCGCCACGGCCGTGCCGACCTCGACGCCGCCGGGTGCCGCGTAGGGCAGGAGGGTGCCGCGCAGGAAGCGGGCCCAGTCCTCGCCGCGGCGGTCGCCGTACGAGGTGAAGAGGCTCACCGCGTCGTCGCACAGGGCCAGGGCCTGCTGGGTGCGGGTGTTGCCCGCGTCCACGACCGCCAGTTCCAGGCAGGTCCAGGCCTCGCCGTGGGCGACGCCGATGCGCTGGAAGTCGGCGCGGGCGTCCACCAGGAGCTGGCGGGCGAAGCCGGAGTTGCGCAGTGAGCCGGTCTGGGCCGCGCGCTGGTCGCGGGTGACGCGGGCCGAGTGGTGCCGGGCGCAGGCCAGACCGTAGACGTCGCGCATGCGGGAGAACATCGTGCGGGAGCGTTCCAGTTCGCGGACGGCGAGGTCCAGGTTGCCCGTCTCCTCCAGGGCCTGGCCCAGGTAGTAGACCGTCCAGGCCTCGCCGCGCGCGTCCTCGTTGTCGCGGTGCCGGGACGCCGCCTGGCGCAGGCCGTCCACCGCCGGGGACGGGTCGCCGGCGACCAGGCGGGCGCGGGCGAGCTGGGTGAGGGCCCAGGCCGTGCCGCGGGGGTCGCGGGTGCGGCCGTAGAGGTCGAGGGCGGCGCGGAGTTCGGACTCGGCGCGCGGGACGTCGCCCATGCGCAGGCCCAGCTGGCCGAGCTGGAAGTGGGCCCAGGCCTCGCCGTGCACGGACTCGCCGGCGCGGTGCAGGACCAGGGAGTCGGTGAGCAGGCGCATCGCCTCGGACAGGCGGGCCCGGTCGCGTTCCACCGCCGCCAGGGCGTGCATCGTCCAGGCGCGGTCCGTGGCCAGCTCGGGGGCCGACTGGAGGTCCAGGGCCTCCTGGAGCTTCTTCGCCGCCTCCGTGAGGCTGCCCTGGTGGTGGAGCGTGATGCCCAGGGAGCACAGCGCCCGGGCTGCGCCCGCGTCGTGATGGGCCTCCATGTAGAGGTCGACCACCGACGCGAGCGTCGTGCGCGCCTTGTCCAGCTCACCCAGCTGGCGGGCCGCGATGCCGGTCCGCCACTGCACCGAGCGGACCAGCAGGCCCTGGTCCACGGCCTGCGCCAGTTCGCTGATCTCGCCCAGGCGGTAGAGGTCGCCGCGCAGCAGGCAGTAGTCGCACAGGGCGCCCAGCAGGTTCAGGACCGCCGCCTGGTCGACGCCCTCCGCGTGCCGGAGCGTCGAGGTGATGAAGCTCGACTCGTCGTCCAGCCAGCGCAGCGCCTCGTCCAGCGAGGTGAACCCGTGCGGGCTGAAGCGGTCCGAGCGGGTCGACATGTTGCCGTCGACCAGGCGCAGCACCGAGTCGGCGAGGTCGGCGTAGTTCACGATCAGCCGTTCCTGCGCGGCCGTACGCTCCGACGGTTCCTCCTCGTCGAGGAGGCGGGCGTGGGCGAAGGCGCGGACCAGGTCGTGCAGGCGGTAGCGGCTGCCGCGGACATGGTCGACCAGGCCCGCCCGGGCGAGGACCACCAGATGGCGGGTGGCCTCCGCCTCGTCCGTGGCCAGCAGGGCGGCGGCCGCCGCCGCCCCCAGCGAGGCCCGGCCCGCCAGGGCGAGACGGCGCAGCAGGCGGCGTGCCACCTCCGACTGGTCGGTGTAGCGCAGCCACAGGACGCGTTCGGTCGGTTCCACGGGGCCGTACGCGCTCAGGTCGGTGGCCAGTTGGCGCGGTGAACGCGGGCCGAGGGACGAGCCGGCGATGCGCAGCGCCAGCGGGAGCCCGCCGCACAACTCCCTGATCCCGTCGGCGGATTCGGCGTCGTAGGGGCCCGAGGCGTCCTGTGCCGCCGAGGTCAGCAGCTCCTCCGCGCCCGCCGTGTCCAGCGTCTCCACCGGCATCTGGTGCACCCAGGCGGCGAGGCCGGCGGGCAGGTCGAGGGGTTTGCGGGCGGTGACCAGGACCAGACTGTCGGAGCGCTCGGGGACCAGGGTGCGGATCTGCGCCGGGTCCGAGGCGTCGTCCAGCACGACCGTGACCGGCAGGCCTGTGAGGTGCTGGTGGTAGAGCTCGCTGAGGCGCTTGACCTGCTGGTCCGCCGAGGAACGCTCACGGAACAGGAGCTGCTCGCGGGGGGCGCCCAATCGATTCAGCAGATGCAGCAGCGCGTCCCGGGTGGACAGGGGCGGCTCCTCCACGCTGTCGCCGCGCAGGTCGACGACGCACGCGCCGCGGAACTGGTCCTTCAGATCGTGGGCCGCGTGGATCGCCAGTGCGGTACGGCCGCTGCCGGGCGCCCCGTGCAGGACGACGACCGTCGGCTTGGTCTCGGTGCTCGCGCGGGCCGCCTGTACGCACTGCCGGATGCGGGCCATCTCCTGCCGCCGGCCCGCGAACGGGCCGACCGGCTCCGGGAGTTGGCCGAACGACTGTTCCAGTACGTTCCGTCCGCGTGCGGCCGCGCTCTTGTCGGTGCCGCGCAGCCGCGGGCCGGACTTCTTCGGGCCGGTGGACGCGCTGAGCACCCGCTGCTGGTCGAGGAAGGGACGGATCCCGCGTACCTCCAGCGCCGTCAGCCACTGCAGCCGCAGCTGTTCCGGACCGCCGGGCTGGCCGGCGGCGCCCGCGCGGTGATGCGCGGCGGGCAGATGCGTGCCGGCCACCTTCACCACCGTCGCCGCCGCGCCCACGACGCCCACGGTGACGCCCGCGCCCACCGCCGTGCCCGCGCCCGTGCCGAACGCCAGATCGGACACGGTGGCCGCGACCGCCGCGACGCCCGCCACCAGCAGCGGCGTACTGCCGCCCTCTCGCGCGAACCGCTGCCCGAACGTCAGCCGACCGGCCTCCGCCTCGTCCAGCGCCCGCGTGAACGCCTCGTACTCCTCGGCCGCCGACTGCGCCATGGCGTCCAGCGCCCCGCGCGCCCGCGACATCAGCACCTGACCGTCGGTGCGCCCGCCCGAGCGCCGCACCTCCTCCTCCACGGCCCGGGCCAACAGCCGCTCGGCGTCCGTCCGATGGCTGTCACGCATTCGGCCTCCCCCGGCCTCGAAGGCCCAGGATTCCAGGCGGCTTTGCCGCTCGGTGGTTCCTGCTTCATCACCCACTGCCCCGGCTTGCGGGGTCTTACGCGGGCTCCACAGGCGTTTTATCTCTCCGCAGGCCCTGCGGCGAGCAATCTGCGCCACGGAGAGCTCCGTATCCGGGTGGCGAGCACAGTTGTGTGCTCGGGAACCAGCGGTCGACCTTGATGAAGGCGCGTCCGTAGCGGTGGCACTTGGCTTCCAGAGTGCGGGCGAAGACGCCGAGGGATTGGTCGTGGACGGACTTGCCGAGCCTGCCACGCCGGGTGCCCATGCCCTTCACCTTCGGACCCTTGCGGTCCCCGCGCCGCCAGGCGAAGAAGTTCCGGGATGCGGCGTGCAGGTCCCCGAGGGACTGTACGAGTGCGACCGACGGAGCTTCCTTCAGCCACTGACGCTCCCCGGTCCCCTTTGCCGCGGTGATGACCAGCTTCTGCAACTGGGCGTCGGTGATGAACGGTTCTCCACGCTTGTACGCCTCGTGCCGCATCCGCAGGCCGTCGTTATGGACGACGCGGGCGCAACCGAAGAAACGAGCCAGGATCTGCTCCTGCTCACTGTTCGGATGGATCCGGTAGTTGTAGAGCAGCTTCACCGTTCACCTCCCCGGCATGATCGAAGGAACGTCTGCGATCCTGCCGATCCAGGTTGACAATTTTCAGGCTCGTGGCGGTGGGTTCAGCTGCGTGTCAGTGCCCTTGGTCAAGGGTGCTGGGAGGCCATCGGGACGAGGTCGCGGACGCGTGAGGGAGGGGTACTGCGGCAGGATGGAGGTATGCCGAACCGACTCGCCCATGAGACGTCCCCGTACCTCCTCCAGCACGCCGACAACCCCGTCGACTGGTGGCCTTGGTCGGAAGCGGCCTTCGCGGAGGCGCGACGGCGAGATGTTCCCGTACACCTGAGCGTCGGATATTCCAGCTGCCATTGGTGTCATGCCCTGGCTCGGGAAAGCTTCGAGGACGAAGCAGTCGCCGCCTACATGAACGCCCACTTCGTCAGCATCAAGGTCGACCGCGAGGAGCGCCCCGACGTAGACGCCGTCTACATGGAGGCCGTCCAGGCGGCCACCGGGCAGGGCGGCTGGCCCATGACGGTGTTCCTCACCCCGGACGCCGAGCCCTTCTACTTCGGCACTTACTTCCCGCCCGCGCCCCGGCACGGCATGCCCTCCTTCCGGCAGGTGCTGGAGGGCGTGCACAGCGCCTGGGCCGACCGGCGGGACGAGGTCGCCGAGGTCGCCGGGAAGGTCGTGCGGGATCTCGCCGGGCGTGAGATCTCCTACGGGGATGCCCGGACTCCAGGTGAGGAGGAGCTTGCCAAGGCGCTGCTCGGGCTGACGCGGGAGTACGACCCGCAGCGCGGTGGATTCGGGGGAGCTCCCAAATTCCCGCCGTCCATGGTGATCGAGTTTCTGCTCCGTCACCACGCCCGTACCGGTTCCGAGGGTGCCTTGCAGATGGCGCAGGACACGTGCGAGCGGATGGCGCGGGGTGGGATCTACGACCAGCTCGGCGGCGGGTTCGCGAGGTACTCCGTTGATCGCGGATGGGTGACCCCGCACTTCGAGAAGATGCTCTATGACAATGCGCTTCTGTGTCGAATTTATGCCCACCTGTGGCGTAGTACAGGCTCGGACCTGGCCCGGCGCGTTGCCCTCGAAACAGCCGACTTCATGGTCCGCGAACTGCGCACCAAGGAAGGCGGGTTCGCCTCCGCGCTCGACGCCGACAGCGACGACGGGACCGGCAAGCACGTCGAGGGCACCTACTACGTGTGGACGCCTCAGCAGCTCGCGGACGTCCTCGGTGACGACGCCGAGCTTGCCGCCCACTACTTCGGCGTCACCGAGGAGGGCACCTTCGAAGAGGGGGCATCTGTCCTCCAACTCCCTCAGCACGAGCGCGTGTTCGACGCCCAGAAGATCACGTCCATCAAGAGCAGGCTGCTCGAGGCGCGGGCCGACCGCCCCGCTCCCGGCCGTGACGACAAGATCGTCGCAGCCTGGAACGGCCTCGCGATCGCCGCGCTCGCCGAGACCGGCGCCTACTTCGACCGCCCCGACCTGGTGGACGCCGCGGTCGCCGCCGGCGATCTCCTCGTACGGCTGCATCTGGACGACCAGGCTCGCATCGCCCGTACCAGCAAGGACGGCCAGGTCGGCGCCAACCCGGGCGTCCTGGAGGACTACGCCGATGTCGCCGAGGGCTTCCTGGCGCTCGCGTCCGTCACCGGTGAGGGCGTCTGGCTGGAGTTCGCCGGGTTCCTGCTGGACCACGTCCTCGCCCGGTTCGTCGACGAGGAGTCGGGCTCCCTGTACGACACCGCCGCCGACGCCGAGAAGCTGATCCGCCGCCCCCAGGACCCCACCGACAATGCCGCCCCCTCCGGCTGGACCGCCGCCGCCGGCGCCCTGCTGAGCTACGCCGCCCAGACCGGCGCCGAGCCCCATCGCACCGCCGCCGAACGGGCGTTGGGGGTCGTCAAGGCGCTCGGCCCGCGCGTCCCCCGCTTCATCGGCTGGGGTCTCGCCGTCGCCGAGGCCCAGCTGGACGGGCCCCGCGAGGTCGCGGTCGTCGGCCCCGCGCTCGACGACCCCGGCACAAGGGCGTTGCACCGTACGGCACTTCTGGGCACCGCCCCCGGTGTGGTCGTCGCCGTCGGGGCCACGGGGAGTGACGAGCTTCCGCTGCTCGCCGACCGGCCGCTCGTCGGCGGTGAACCGACCGCGTATGTCTGCCGTAACTTCACATGTGACGCCCCGACGACCGATCCCGACCGGCTGCGCACGGTACTGAGCGGCTGAAACGGCAGCGGGAGGCGTCCCTTTCGCGTGCCCTGATTGGGCAGGTGTTCGGACACATCCCGCTACCGGCGTCACCGTTCCGGAACACGCTTTGTATCGGAACAGCTCCCGCGCTTCACGTGGCCTTGTTCTGGATGGCGGCCTTCACAGACGCCTCGGCCCACGTCCACTCCTTCGCCGACTCCCTCCAGGGCGAGGTCCAGGAGCCCGGCAAGAAGCGCACCTCGCAGAAGGTCCCGGTCAGCGTCTCCGGCTGTGACCGGCACTACGGCTCGATCAACGTCTGCGTGCCGACGGCCTTCCCGCCGGGCGTGAAGGCGACGACAGCGGCCCGCTGCACCTGGCTGAAGCCCTTGCGGCTGGACCGCAACAAGGACGGGATCGGCCTGCGGCAAGAAGGATCCAACGATGTGCTGAGCGCCCCGTCAGGGCGCGGGGCGGTATCGATATGCGACTCCGCCGCGTGGGCGCGACCAGCCACGGACGGCCCGCAGTTCCCCACAGCCCTTCCCGTCAACGGCGCTCCGAGCGGAGCGCGAGGGCGCGTTCCACGATGGCCACCAGCTGTTCGTGGTGTGCGCCCTTCCAGTACGCCCGCCCGCACTCCGTGCACCGCGCGAACACGTCGTACGACCGCTGCGTCCCGCCTTCCAGCTGGTCCGCCACCTCCTCCTTGGTCGCCTCCTTCAGCAGCCCGTTGCAGGCGGTACAACGGGTCCAGGGGCGCAGCTCCGGGCGGAACCGGTCCAGGACGTCACGGAGCTGTTCGTCGGGGCGGGTGCTGTAGACGAACGCGCCGGCCCACAGCTCGCGCCGCCGCAGCAGCCCCCGGTCGCGGCTGAGCATCACCCGCCGCTCGGCGGCCGAGCGCGCGGCGAGCGCCGGGTCGCCGATGTCCGTCGACTCGTACGCCGTGTCCACGCCGAGCAGACGCAGGCGGCGGGCCAGCGTGCCGAGGTGGACGTCGAGGAGGAAGCGGAGGGGCGCGCCGGGGACACGCTGGGGGCGCTCGACCGCCCGGACCTGCACCGAGTCGCCCGCCGTCGGGATGTGCGAGACCGGGACCCCGCGGCCGTCCACGACCAGGGCGCCGACCTCCGTCAGCGGGACGCCGAGGGACTCGACGACATGGCCGAGCGTCGAGACGCCGTCGGTGCTGACGCGGGTGGCGCCGGTGCGGCGGCCGGGCGGGACGAACAGTCCCAGGCCGGGCGCGAATTCGACGTGGATCTCCGGTCCGTTCACCTGGTCAGGATGTCACGGGGGCGGGGCGGGGCCTCAGCGGATTTCCGTCGGGAGACCCTTCTCCATGACCTCCATCGCGCGGTCGACGAGGTCCGCGAGGTCGCCCTGGAAGTCGTTCTCGGCCCAGTACATGGAGACCTCCAGCAGGCCGCCGATCAGCGACATCGAGAAGACCCGCACCTCCAGGCTGTCCGGGGCCAGGCCGGTGCGCCCGGCGACGGCCTGGCACAGCAGCCCGCCGGTGACGGACATGGTCTCCATCATCCGGGAGCGCACCGCCGGCACCTCGACCATGAGCCGCATCCGCAGCTTGGTGACCTCGGGTTCGTCGGTGGTCGCGGCGCCGATCGCGTAGCGCATGACGTGCCGCAGGGAGTCCATCCACGGCTCGTCCGCGGGCCGCGCGCTCAGCTCCTCCAGCAGCAGAGGGTCGTACTCGTCGGTGAGCACGATGTCCTCCTTCGTCGGGAAGTAGCGGAAGACCGTGGACGGCGACACCTCGGCGCGCTCCGCGATCTGCTCGATCGTGGTGGCCTCGTAGCCCTGCTCCTCGATCAGCGCGTACGTCGCGTCGCGGATCGCCGTCCGGGTCTTGATCTTCTTCCGCTCACGAAGGCCCAGCTGGGGACGGTCCGCGGGGGGAGAGGTGCGTGCGGGGGTCATGGACGTCATTGTCGGGCATCGGCCTCCGCGACAGCCATGTCCGGGGCCTCGGACGTCTCGGCACGGGGCGCGTCCGGCAGGAACGCCCCGGCCAGCAGCGCCGACACGAGCGCCGCTGCGCCGCACACGAGCAGGACGACGCCCATGCCGTGGACGTACGCGCTGTTCGCGGAGGCGAGCAGATCGGCCGAGCCGGTCTCCCCACCCACGAGGTGGGCGGCGACCACCGACTCCCCGGCCGTGTCCGCCGCCTGAGCGGGCAGCCCGGTGACGTCGAGCCGGTCGCGGAAGGCGCCCGCGAGGAGGCTGCCGAGCAGGGCGATGCCGATCGCGGAGCCGACCTGGCGCAGGGTCATCAGCAGCCCGGAGCCGCTGCCGGCGCGGTCGGCGGGCAGGGTGCCGAGGGCGCCGTCCATCGCGGGGACGACGGAGAAGCCGAAGCCGACGCCGGCGACGGACAGCCACAGCGCGGTGAAGCCGTAGCCGGACTCCGCTGTCGTACGGCTGCCGAGGAGCGCGGCGAAGGCGAGGACCACCAGGCCCGCGGTCACCACCGCCCGCGGCCCGAACCGCGCGACGACCGGCTGCGCGCCTCGCGCGGCGACGATCAGTCCGCCCATCATCGGCAGCAGCCGTACGCCGGTGCCGAGGGCGTCGTGGCCCAGGACGGCCTGGAGGTAGGGCGGCAGCACGAACAGCAGGCCGGACAGGATGAACGTCACCAGGGTCGCGGCGACGGCGTTGAGCAGGAAGCCGCGGTGGGCGAGCAGCGACATGTCGAGCATGGGGCGGACGGACCGGCGTTCCCGCAGGACGAGGCCGGTGAGCAGGAGAGCGGACGCCGCGAACAGGGCGAGGATCAGCGGGTCGCCCCAGCCGCGGCCGGGCGCCTCGATGATCGCGTAGATGAGGGCGCCGAGCCCGGTCGCGGTGAGCGCCGTGGAGACGGTGTCGACCTTGGGGGAGGACGGGTCGCGGGTCTCCGGCAGCAGGAAGACGCAGGCGGCGACGCCGATGGCGACCATCGGGACGTTGACCAGGAAGACCGAGCCCCACCAGAAGCGGTCCAGCAGCCAGCCGCCGATGATCGGGCCGAGCGGCATGCCGAGCGCGGAGGCGGCCGAGATGATGCCGACGGCCTTGCCGCGCTCGTCGGGCCCGAAGAGCGAGGGCAGAACGGAGAGCGCGAGGGGCATCACCAGTGCCCCGCCGACCCCCATCACCGCGCGGGCGGCGATGACCGCGGTCACGTCCCCGGCGAGCGCCCCGATCAGCGAACCGGCGAGGAAGATCCCGAGCCCGGTGATCAGCATCCGCCGCCGCCCGAACCGGTCGCCGAGCAGCCCGGCGGGGAGCATCAGCGCGGCGAAGACGACGACGTAGGCGTCCGCCATCCACTGCTGCTCACCGGTGGTGGCGCCGAGCTGCTCGGCCATGGTCGGCAGCGCCACGTTGAGGATCGTCAGGTCGAAGCCGAGCACCAGCATGCTCGCGACCAGTGCGCCGAGAGCCCACCAGCGACGGGGGCTGGGAGTGGGAGTGACAGTAGCCATGAAATGAGAGTAACTCTCAAAAGAAGGTTACTGTCAATGGCTGGGTCCTCCCGTCTCCGGAGGCGGGCATACGAAAAATGGCCACGGCTCGGAAGCCGTGGCCGTGAAGGAGGGGTGGGTGTTACGCGTGCTGGTAGGCGACCAGCGAGATCCCGACGTAGTGGACGACGAACGCCGCCAGCGTGAGGGAGTGGAACACCTCATGGAAGCCGAACCAGCGCGGTGACGGGTTCGGTCGCTTCATCCCGTAGATCACGCCGCCCGCGCTGTAGAGCAGGCCGCCGACGATCACCAGGACCAGGACCGCGATGCCGCCGCTGCGCATGAAGTCCGGCAGGAAGAAGACGGCCGCCCAGCCCATCGCGATGTAGCAGGGGGTGTAGAGCCAGCGCGGGGCGCCGACCCAGAAGACCCGGAAGATGATGCCCGCCGACGCGGCGGCCCAGATGCCCCACAGCAGCCACTGCCCCTTGGCTCCGGGCAGGAGCAGCATGGTCAGCGGTGTGTAGGTGCCCGCGATGATCAGGAAGATGTTCGCGTGGTCGAGGCGGCGCAGGATGCCGTCCATCCGCGGGCTCCAGTTGCCCCGGTGGTACAGCGCGCTGACGCCGAACAGCAGGCATGCCGTGAGGACGTAGATGCCGCATGCGATCCGGCCTCTGGTCGAGTCCGCGAGGGCGGTGAGCACCAGGCCCGCGACGAGTACGGCCGGAAACATGCCGAGATGCAGCCAGCCCCGGAGCTTGGGCTTGGCTGGATATGGCAGGGAGAGCGCGATGGGACCGCGGCCTGCGGCCTGCGTGTCCGTGGGCGCGTCGGGGGCGGACGCAGTCATGCGGGGCATCGTACCTACGGAACCGTAAGTTGCGTATCAGTCCTGCGAGATGAAGGTCCGATAGTGGCCATCATCTCACGCCCGTCCATGGCACGTGGCGATCCTCACCTCGCTCATCTGTGATGCCCTCTGGACAGATGCGCTGATGCATCGGATGATCAAATGAGTGCAGTCGGCACCGGATGAGCGCCTGGAATATCACCTGGCGCGGCATCCGGGTCGCAGCCCCCACGGGGCACAAGGTGCATAACAGGACAAAATCCCTCACTTAGGAGCAACCGTGGCGCGCGACATCGCGGCTCCCTCAGTCGTCCCCACCAACCACCAGGAACTGATCTCGTGGGTGAACGAGATCGCCGAACTGACGCAGCCGGACAACGTGGTCTGGTGTGACGGCTCCGAAGCCGAGTACGAGCGCCTGTGCGAGGAGCTCGTCGCGAAGGGCACCTTCAAGAGGCTCGACCCGATCAAACGCCCCAACTCGTACCACGCGGCCTCCGACCCCACCGACGTCGCGCGCGTCGAGGACCGGACCTTCATCTGCTCCGAGAAGGAGGAGGACGCCGGCCCGACCAACCACTGGAAGGCTCCCGCGGAGATGCGGGAGATCTTCGCTGGTGAGAAGGGCGTCTTCCGCGGCTCGATGAAGGGCCGGACGATGTACGTCGTCCCGTTCTGCATGGGCCCCCTCGGCTCGGACCTCTCCGCGATCGGCGTCGAGATCACCGACTCGGCGTACGTCGCCGTGTCCATGCGGACGATGACCCGGATGGGGCAGACCGTCCTGGACGAGCTGGGCTCCGACGGTTTCTTCGTGCGTGCCGTGCACACGCTCGGAGCGCCGCTGGAGGAGGGCCAGGAGGACGTCCCCTGGCCGTGCAACAGCACCAAGTACATCTCCCACTTCCCGGAGTCCCGCGAGATCTGGTCCTACGGCTCCGGCTACGGCGGCAACGCCCTGCTGGGCAAGAAGTGCTACGCCCTGCGCATCGCGTCGGTGATGGCCCGCGACGAGGGCTGGCTGGCCGAGCACATGCTGATCCTCAAGCTGACCCCGCCGACCGGCGAGTCCAAGTACGTCGCCGCGGCCTTCCCGAGCGCCTGCGGCAAGACCAACCTCGCCATGCTGGAGCCCACGGTCTCCGGCTGGACCGTCGAGACGATAGGCGACGACATCGCCTGGATGCGCTTCGGCGAGGACGGCCGCCTCTACGCCATCAACCCCGAGGCCGGCTTCTTCGGCGTCGCGCCCGGCACCGGTGAGCACACCAACGCCAACGCGATGAAGACGCTGTGGGGCAACTCGGTCTTCACGAACGTCGCCCTCACCGACGACGGCGACATCTGGTGGGAGGGCATGACGGAGGAGACTCCGGCCCATCTGACGGACTGGAAGGGCAACGACTGGACGCCGAAGTCCGAGACGCCCGCCGCCCACCCCAACGCCCGCTTCACGGTCCCCGCCGCGCAGTGCCCGATCATCGCGCCCGAGTGGGAGGATCCCAAGGGTGTGCCGATCTCGGCGATCCTCTTCGGCGGGCGCCGCGCCTCCGCCGTACCGCTGGTGACGGAGTCCTTCGACTGGAACCACGGCGTCTTCCTCGGCGCCAACGTGGCCTCCGAGAAGACCGCCGCCGCCGAGGGCAAGGTCGGCGAGCTGCGCCGCGACCCGTTCGCCATGCTGCCGTTCTGCGGCTACAACATGGGCGACTACATGGGTCACTGGGTCGACGTGGCCAAGGACAAGGACCAGGCGAAGCTCCCGAAGATCTACTACGTCAACTGGTTCCGCAAGAACGACGAGGGCAAGTTCGTCTGGCCCGGCTTCGGTGAGAACAGCCGCGTCCTGAAGTGGATCGTCGAGCGCCTGGAGGGCAAGGCCGAGGGTGTCGAGACGCCCATCGGCATCCTGCCGACCAAGGACGCCCTCGACACCAACGGCCTCGAACTGTCTGACTCCGACCTGGACTTCCTCCTCACCGTCGACAAGGAGGTCTGGCGCGAGGAGGCCGCCCTGGTCCCGGACCACCTCAACACCTTCGGCGAGCACACCCCGAAGGAACTCTGGGACCAGTACCGCGCGCTGGTGCAGCGCCTGGGTTAAGAACCCTCCGATACGCCGCGGCCGGCTCCGATCGTGCCCTGACCAGCAATATCGTCACGGCCGGCCGCGGCTCGCACACGCGCGAATCGCGTGAAACGGTCTTATTCATGGGCAATTCACCTATGGTGCTGCCATGCGTGGAATCCTGTTGGCCGGAGGCACCGGCTCCCGACTGTGGCCGTTGACCCGCTCGGTGTCGAAGCAGCTGCTGCCGGTCTTCGACAAGCCCATGGTCTATTACCCGCTTTCCACACTGGTGATGGCGGGCGTCCGGGAGATTCTGGTCATCACCACTCCCGAAGACCAGGACCAGTTCCGCCGGTTGCTCGGCGACGGCAGCCAACTGGGCCTGCGACTGGAATACATGGCACAGGAGCGCCCGACGGGCATTGCCCATGCCTTCGTTCTGGGGGCCGACTTCATCGACGGCGAGACGGTCGCGCTGATTCTGGGTGACAACATCTTCCACGGGAGCGGCCTGGGCACCCGGCTGGCCCGCCACGACGGTCTGACGGGCGCCATGGTGTTCGCCTACCAGGTCGCCAACCCCTCGGCCTACGGCGTGGTGGAGTTCGACGAGCTGGGCCGGGCGCTGTCCATCGAGGAGAAACCGGCCCGGCCCAAGTCGCGGTACGCCGTGCCCGGACTGTACTTCTACGACGACCAGGTCGCGGACATCGCCCGCGGTCTGCGGCCCAGTCCCAGAGGCGAGTTGGAGATCACCGACGTCAACCGCGTCTACCTGGAGGCCGGGGCGCTGCACGTCACCCGGCTCGACCGGGGCACCGCGTGGCTGGACACCGGGACGTTCAGCTCCATGGTGCAGGCCTCGGAATTCGTCCGGGTCATCGAGGAACGCCAGGGCTTCAAGGTCGGCTGCATCGAGGAGGCGGTCTGGCGGGCCGGTCTGATCGACGACGATCGGCTCCGGGATCTGGCCCAGCCGCTGCTCAAGAGCGGATACGGCCACTATCTGCTGGGGCTGCTGGAGGACTCCCGATACGTCGTCATGCCCCAGAGCGGCAGCGGAGCGCGTAGCGAAGAACTGCTGCGAACAGGGCCGGGCGCTCCTGTGTGACGGCGGCTCTTGACGGCGTTCGTATGGTCGACCAGGTCGCCGCCACCCAACCCACCCCGCGCAAGGCGTGGGTGGACGGCGGCTACCGTCGGCGCCTCGGAGACCCGGTCCGGACAGGCGCCCTGCCGAATGCCTTTGACGCCGATCAGCTCCGGTGGTGCGACCTCGCCTCCCGGCGGTGCAGCACCACGAAGCCGTCCTGCTCCGCCACCAGGTCGTACCCCGCACGGCGGTCTTCCGCCAACTGCCACTCTTCTGCTTCAGCGCTCAGCGGCTCGCCCGGCCACCCGCGTGCGTTGTCCGGCACCCATGTATCCACCATGATCCACTGAGGGTTGGGGCGGCTGCCCTGCGAGCCGTAGAGGCTGACGCTCGTACGGTTGATGAGCTGGGGTGCCAGCTCGTTGGACACCTGGACCGTGGCGCCGTCGGGGATCCTATCCATCAGACGATGGGCGACGGCGACGCGAGGGTCGGTCCGCCAGGTGTCGGGCTGGACCAGTTGGAACAAAGCAAAGTTCGGAAGAACCACGAGGGTGATCGCGGCGGAGCCCGCGAGGTAACGGCGCAGACTGCGCTCGCTCGTCCCACGTCGCACCAGGGCGTCGATGAAGGCCGCGAAGACGATCGGCATCAGGACGAGCGAGTAGTGGAAGTCGGTCCCCCAGTGCAGGCCGTTGCTCGACGCGAAGCGCCACACCAGAGTCGGCAGGCCGACCCACAGCAGCGGGGACCGCATCGCCAGGAACACGGTGGGAGCCAGCACAAGCAGGAGTGTCGACACCTTGGCCTGGGGGGTGATGAGACCGATCGTGCCCCGGTGGAGCAGATCCAGCAGACCGCCCGCACCGCCACCGTCGACGCCAGGCGCTCCAGAGCCGTCCTCGACCAGGGACCAATAGGCGAAGGACCCACTCGGGTTGAAGGCCGGCAGAACCACGAACAGCGCCAGCACCGTTCCGCAGAGACCGGCTGTGGCCGTGAACATTCCGAGCCCGCGGTCGCCCCGCCGGGCGATGACGAGACCGATGACGAGAACCGTGAGTCCGAGGTCTTCCTTCACGAACAGCAGGGGCAGAGCCCAGCACGCCGCGGCGGTCAGCCGGTCATTCCCGAGGGCGGCCAGCGAGAACGCCAGGAGCGGAACAGCGAAGGCCACTTCGTGGAAGTCGTAGCCGACCGCACTTGCGATTCCCCAGGAGAGCCCGTAGCAGGCACCGATCACCGCGCCGGCCGGGCCACCCAGGGTTCGGCGCGCCCAAAGAGCCAGAGGGACGACGCCCACGGCGAGGAGCGCGGCCTGCACGACGAGGAGCGTTTCCGCGCCTCGCCACACCCAGTAGAAAGGCGCCACAAGTGCCAGGATCGGGGAGAAGTGATCCCCGAGGACGGGAAAATCCTGTCCCTTCACTTCGGAGACCGGCAAGTGTCCTTCCGCGTACGAGCGGACGACCTGTTCGAAGATTCCCAGGTCGTAGCTGCTCGTGAGCATCCGTTGGTGGAGACGGAGCGACACCGCCGTGTACATCACGAACAGCGCTCCCGCCATGGCCCAGATCCACCATGTGCCGTCGAAGCGGCCCTTGTGAGGTGGGTCGGCCATCGCCTCTTTCTGCAAGGGCGGTTGTTGCGTCGGGACCGTTGCGCCTGTGGTGGGCGATGTCTGCATCGAGAGCCCTTCAGGAAACCGAGAGTGGCGGCCAACAAGATGCCAGCAGCGTGCGGTATTCGACCTCGACCAAACTGCCGTGTGGTCAGAATCCACCGAATGGCCGCACGCCCGTGAGGCGTGACTGCGCGTGTCCTGCGTGGTGAGGCGGACGTGCCGTGCGGCCTAAAGTCCCGCGACGGATGTCCCGAAGACCCGGACGTAGTAATCGGCAAAGAGATCTGTGCGGTGGAAGGAAGCAATCACGTGAGACCACTCGGCATCGAAGGGGCCTGGGTGGAGACACCCCAGGTGTTCACGGACAGCAGGGGCCGATTCCATGAGTGGTTCAAGAGCGACAGGTTCCACGATTCCCTCGGCCAGGGGCTCCGGCTCGAGCAGGCCAACTGCTCCCGCTCCGTTCGCGGCACTCTCCGCGGTATCCACTATGCGTCGGTCCCGCCCGGCCAGGCCAAGTACGTCACGTGCGTCGGCGGCGCCGTCCTCGACGTGGTGGTCGACATCCGCACAGGCTCCCCGAGTTTCGGGAAGTGGGAGGCGGTTCAGCTCGATGACACGACGCACCGCTGCGTCTATCTCTCGGAAGGGCTGGGACACGCCTTCATGGCGCTGGAAGACAACTCCACGGTCGTCTATCTGTGCTCGCAGAGATACGCGCCGCAGCGCGAGCACGGGATCAACCCGCTCGACCCGGCGCTGGCCATCGCCTGGCCCGAGGGCCTCGCACCGCTCCTTTCCGACAAGGACGCCGCGGCGCCCACGTTGGCGGAGGCGGAGAGGCAAGGCCTGCTGCCTTCCTTCGAGGACTGCAGCGCCTACCGCAGAAGGCCCGTGAGCAGCTCCTGACCTTCCCGCTGTCACCGTCCAAGGAATTCGGAAAGGGCGCATTGCGTCCGCCCGGGTGATATTTCCGTGACACGGTCTGGTCAGCGACCATTAATTCGCGGCGAGTTGAAGAATGTGCCTGTCCGTGGCCCTGGACCGTGAGTGCTTTCAGTGAGTGCCTTGCGGTGTGGTCATTCCAAGTTTTGCGAGGAAGGTTCTCAGTGAGCCGTAGAACGACCCGCAGTTCACGCGTGAAATCCACCACCATCGTTTCGGCGGGTGTGCTCGCCGTCGTGCTCAACGTCGCTCCGAGCAGCGTGGCCGTCGCTGACGCGATCCACCGGTCCGGCACCGACAGCAGTGTGGGGCTGCCCGGCCCGAAGGGCGCCGTGAGTGCCAGCCACGACAGGGGCGGCAAGGACGGCAAGGGCGACAAGGACCGCGGCCCGCAGGGCAAGCCGGGCAAGAAGGGGCCGCAGGGCCCGCAGGGTGCTCGTGGCCCGCAGGGTTACCAGGGCGCTCAGGGTGCTCGTGGCCCGCAGGGTTACCAGGGCGCTCAGGGCGCTCAGGGAGCCCAGGGTGCTCAGGGCGCTCAGGGTGCTCAGGGTGCTCAGGGTGCTCAGGGTGCTCAGGGCGCTCAGGGTGCGCAGGGCGCTCAGGGTGCGTCGGGCGTGGGCACGATTTCCACCTACGTCGTGGCCGGCCCCGTGGCTACTGGTCCCGGCGCCGCCGAGTCGAACGCCTTCTGCCTCGACAGCAACGATGTCGTCACCGGCGGCGGATACGTGGAGGACGGCCCCAACCCGGTCTCCATGACGCTGAGGAACGTCCCGATCGCCACCTTCCCCAACGGATGGCAGGCCTCCGGCACCTCCCTCCCGGACCTCACCAGCATCCAGGCCTACGTGGTCTGCAGCCCGGTTCCCGGCCCGTAACTCCCATGTGAGCGGCGGTGCCGTACCGGCCGTCCGCTCTGCCTGGGAATGAACCACGGTGCCCGCGAGGCTTCGGCCTCGCGGGCACCGTCCGCATTCCGCCCGCGCCTGCGGAATCGAGGAATGTGTCGCGGGTGACCAGGCACCCCGGTGCTGAACGCCGGGCGGCAAGAAAAACTCGGAGAACTATGCGTACCCTCGTGACCGGCGGCGCTGGATTCATCGGTTCGGAATACGTCCGTCGACGGCTGAACCCGGATCCGACAGCGCGGATCACCGTCCTCGACAAGCTCACCTACTCGGGGGTCGAGGCCAATCTGGCACCGGTGGCAGAACATCCGGGCTACACCTTTGTCCGGGGCGACATCTGTGACCCGGACGTGGTCGACCAGGTGATGGCGGGCCAGGACGCGGTGGTGCATTTCGCCGCCGAGTCGCACGTGGACCGGTCGATCGACGGGGCCGGTCCGTTCGTCCGCACCAATGTGATGGGCACGCAGGTGCTCCTGGACGCGGCTCACCGGCACGGCGTCGGCCGCTTCGTCCACGTGTCCACCGACGAGGTGTACGGCTCGATCGGCGAGGGTTCGTGGACCGAGGGGTGGCCGCTGGCGCCGAACTCCCCGTACTCCGCCTCGAAGGCAGGCTCCGACCTGCTGGCGCTCGCCTACCACCGCACCCACGGTCTGGACGTCGTGGTCACCCGCTGCTCCAACAACTACGGGCCGCACCAGTTCCCCGAGAAGGCCGTCCCGCTCTTCATCACCAACCTGATCGACGGGAAGACGGTCCCCCTGTACGGAGACGGCCGCAACATCCGCGACTGGGTGCACGTCTCCGACCACTGCCGGGGCATCGAACTGGTCCTGCACGGCGGCAGGGCCGGAGAGGTCTACAACATCGGCGGCGGGACCGAGCTGAGCAACCACAAGCTCACCGGCCTGCTGCTGGACGCGGTCGGCGCGGGCTGGGACCGGGTCGAGTACGTGGCCGACCGCAAGGGCCACGACCTGCGCTACTCGCTGGACGACAGCAAGATCCGCGAGCACCTCGGCTACGTCCCGCAGGTGTCCTTCCCCGACGGCCTGGCCGCCACGGTCGCCTGGTACTGCGAACACCGCTCCTGGTGGGAGCCGCTGAAGGAGAGGGCCGAGCCGCGATGACCACGAGCTGGCTGGTGACCGGTGCACGCGGGCTCCTCGGCCAGGACGTGCTGGCCGAACTGGCCGCCGATCCGGATGCCGCGGTGACGGGACTGAGCCGTGACCAGCTCGACATCACCGATCCGACGGCCGTGCGCGCGGCCGTCACCGGGCACCGGTTGGTCGTCAACTGCGCCGCCTGGACGGACGTCGACGGCGCCGAGCGGGCGGAGGCGGCGGCCACCGCCGTGAACGGCAGCGGTGTCCGTCACCTCGCACACGCCTGCGCGGACAGCGGCGCCCTTCTGCTGCACATCTCCACCGACTACGTGTTCCCGGGCGACGCCCGTCGGCCGTGCCGCGAAAACGCACCGACGGGACCCGTCAACGCGTACGGACGGAGCAAACTGGCAGGGGAGCATGCCGTCGCCGAACTGCTGCCGAGCACCGGCTACATCGTGCGCACCGCCTGGCTCTACGGCGAGCACGGCCCCAACTTCGTGGCCACCATGCTCCTGCTGGCCGCCCGGCGCGAGACCCTGGATGTGGTGGACGACCAGCACGGCCAGCCCACCTGGTCCCGTGCGCTCGCCCGGCAGCTGGCGGCTCTCGGCCGTGCTGCCCTGGCCGGTCGGGCACCGGCGGGCATCTACCACGGCACGGCGGCCGCCCACACCACGTGGTGCGGCCTGGCGCGTGAGACCTTCCGTCTCAGCGGTCTCGATCCTGAGCGCATCCGCCCGGTCGACTCGGACAAGTTCCCGCGTCCGGCCGCCCGCCCGGCATTCGGTGTACTCGGTCACGGCAACTGGCTGCGGGCCGGCCTCGCGCCACTGCCCCGCTGGGACGAACAGCTGACCGCGGCCTTGAAGGCGCCCGCCTTCGCCGCTCTGGCCGCCGAGGCGCGCACGAGCGGCGGACGCCTGCCGGCCTGAGGAGGCCCAGGTCACGACCGGGACGAGAGCAGGCCTGAAAGCACGAGGCACCTGGAGAACGCAGGAAGCGCCCGGCGGAACGTGACAGTCCCGCCGGGCGCCTTCTGCGCACAGGGCCTCAGACCAGCAGCGGTCCGCCGCATCGCGCGGCGCCCTCCTTCATGGCGATGAGGTTGGCGACCACGTACGAGATGTCGTTCTGGGAGTGCCACTCGGTCGGGAAGTAGGTGACCAGCCGCGACGACTGGAACTTGGCCTCGAGCGCGGGCACGAAGGCGCGGTACCGGTTGTCCGTGTAGTACCAGAAGGAGTTCTCGTTGTAGTGGGCGACGTGCGTCGGGTTCTGGTACGCGCCGCGGCCGTCGGAGCTGGGTGTCATGACGAGGAGCATGCCGCCGGGCGCCAGCAGCCGGTACAGCTCGTTGATCAGCGGCACCTTCGCGGGCACGCGCTCGAGGAATTCCACCGCCCGCACCAGGCCGACGGAGTCGTCGGGCAGGTCCAGCTTCCCGGGCAGGGTCGCGACGATGTCGACGCCCTCTTCCGGGTGCTGGTCCACGCCCACGTAGCCGGGCGGCTTCCGGCGAGCCGCGCCGAGGTCCAGCGCGAGCAGTCCGCGCCGGTGGGTCCAGGCGAGGGCGTTGGCCTCGATGTACTTGTCGTAGAGGGCGACGGTCTCCCGCTGGATGTGCTCGTTGATCTCCGGATCGCGCTGGGTGTTCGCGGAGTGCACCCGCTGGAGGTACAGGCAGCGGTTGATGTGGTGGAAGTCGCCTTCGTGGAAGAGGCGGCACATCAGGTCCTGGTCGTCCAGGACCGTACGCGTGGCGTCGTACCCGCCGGCCTTCTCGTAGCTCTCCTTGCGGAACGCGCGCACGTGGTTGGGCGCGTACCAGATGTAGGAGACGTTGTGCGGCGTCGGGGCCAGGGAGATGACTTGCAGCAGCTTGCGGCCGTCGACGTTCACCTCCTCGTACTGCCAGCCGCACGTCTCGTCGAAACGGCTGTCGTCCCGCTTCCCGTCCTCCGTGATCTGCGCGGTGTTGCTGTAGACGAAAACGGCCTCGGGATGTGCGTCGAACGCCTTGCCGAGCTCCGCCAGGCACGCCTTCGCCAGGAGATCGTCGTGGTCGAGTTCCACGAGGATCTCGCCGCGCGCCAGTTCACAAGCTCTGCGCTTCGCCGCGCCGACACCGCGGAGGTCGTCCGCGATCTCCACCCGGACCCTCTCGTCGGGTTGCTCCGGCCGCCACCGGGCGCCGTTGTTGAGGAGGACGATCCACTCCCAGTCGGAACAGGTCTGCGCCTGCAAGGTCGCCAGGCACTCATCGAGGAAACGGGGCTGGTGGCTGGGGGTGAAGACGGAGAACCTCGGAGTCGCGGTCGACGTCATCTGGTGCTCCCTGCTTGGCTCGATGTCGGTGAGGGGTTTACGGAATCCCAGAACCGTTCTGGTACTTGGGAATGCAGCGAGGGATCGGCCGCGACGGCATGACGGAATGCTTCCCCGGCCTCTTCGTCGCGGTCTTTTTCCGCCAGGATCTGCCCGAGATGCAGATAGGCCGTGGCGTCCTTCGGATCGGCTGCAATGGCCCGCTTCAGGAGTCCGATGGCCCGGTCGGCGTCGCTCGACTTCAGCAGGATCGCCTCGTTGAAGAGGGCCGACGTGAACGACGGATCGATCTTCAGGGCCTTTTCGTAGGCTGCACGGGCATCGGCCGTCTTGCCGTCCTGCTGTGCGATGACGCCCAGGTTGTACCAGGCGACCTTGTTGTGAGGGTCCAGTTTCAGCAGCCGCCCGTAGGTATCGGCCGCCCCCTTGGAGTCGTGCATCTGACGCTGTTGCAGAAGAGCGGTCTGCATGAGCGCGTCGACCTGCTGGTACTTCGTCCAGTTCGCCGGCGCGGTCTTGGGTTCCGGGGCCTGGGTCGGATGGGGCCGAATCGCCCAGGCGGTCAAGCCTGTGGCAACCGCCATCGTTGCGGCGAGCCCTGCCCACATTCTCCTACGTTTCACTTGGTCACATCTCATGGAGTCGTTGACGAACGGGATGGGTGGGTTCGGCTGATCTCAGAGTCCAAACCGCCGTCATCTTCACCAAAGTTAGGGGGAGGTCTTTGCAACTCCGCCAGCTGTCGCGGACTTGGGGTAAACAGACCACTCGAATGCACGCATCAAAGGTGAGATACGCAAAACCGATCTCGCGAATCTCGTGTTGTCATGGGGGTATTGGGGTGAACGCGGCTGAGGCGAGTGGCTGCTGCGACCGTCTGCTCAGGGGCGGCGAGTTGCCCCTACGGCATCGTGAGCGGGTGGGTGTGGCGCCCGGTCCGCGCGTCGCTGCGGGTGCGCGCGGACCGGGGCCGTCGGTTGGAGCCCCGTAGGACTCAGTGGGACGCGAGTTCGCGGGGCTCCAGGGCCTCGGCGTGGGCGTCCATCCGCTGGGCGGCCAGGATCGCGGCCGTCGTGTCGGCGCGGGACGCGGCGACGACGAGCGCACGGCCCGCCAGCGCGTGTGCCCGCTGGTGCAGGGACGCGAGACGCGGTTCGCGTACGGCGGCGGCCATGCGGGCCGGCGTACGCCCTCCCCGTAGCCGCGCCACCTGGTCCGCGAGCCGCTCGGCCGCGCTGTCCAGGTCGGTGGACGGGGCCTGTGCGCGGAGCTCGTCGGTGACGGCGAGCAGCGCCGCGAGATGCCCCGCGAGCTGGATGTCCAGCTCTTCCTCACGAGACCGGTGGGGGAAGTCGGAGGTGGTGCCGGCCATCGTGCTGTGGACCGACTTGGCGCGGATCGGTTCGTACATGGATGGCCTCCTGTGCTCTGACAGAAGCCATCCTAGCTTAGATTTAGTCTAAAGTTGAGGTGTTCGCGAAACTGGCCGCCCTGTACACGCAGCGTGAGCGTCAGGGCTGGCTGTAGCCGTCCAGGAAGTTTCCGATCCGGGTCACCGCGTCCCGCAGGTCCCCGACCGTCGGCAGCGTCACCACGCGGAAGTGATCCGGCTCGGACCAGTTGAAGCCCGTGCCCTGGACGACCATGATCTTCTCGCGTCGCAGCAGGTCCAGGACCAGCTGCCGGTCGTCCCTGATCTTGAACACGTTGGGGTCGAGCCGTGGGAAGAGATACAGCGCACCCTTCGGCCGTACGCAGCTCACGCCCGGGATCTGTGTCAGCAGCTCGTACGCCGTGTCCATCTGTTCCTTCAGCCGCCCGCCGGGCAGCACCAGGTCATTGATGGTCTGCCGCCCGCTCAGCGCCGCCACGACGCCGTGCTGACCCGGCATGTTCGCGCACAGCCGCATGTTCGCGAGGATCGTCAGGCCCTCGATGTACGAGTCGGCGTGCGCGCGCGGTCCGGAGATCGACATCCAGCCCACCCGGTAGCCGGCCACCCGGTACGCCTTCGACATGCCGTTGAAGGTGAGGGTCAGCAGGTCGGGGGCGATCGCGGCGGTCGGGGTGTGCGTGGCGCCGTCGTAGAGGATCTTGTCGTAGATCTCGTCGGAGCAGACCAGCAGGTTGTGGCGGCGGGCGATGTCGGTCAGCCCCTTGATCATCGCCTCGTCGTACACCGCGCCCGTCGGGTTGTTCGGGTTGATGATGACGATCGCCTTGGTGCGGTCGGTGACCTTCCGCTCCACGTCCGCGAGGTCGGGCATCCAGTCGGACTGCTCGTCGCAGCGGTAGTGCACGGCCGTACCGCCGGACAGCGAGACGGCTGCCGTCCAGAGGGGGTAGTCCGGGGACGGGACCAGGACCTCGTCACCGTCGTCCAGCAGGCCCTGCATCGCCATCACGATCAGCTCGGAGGCGCCGTTGCCGATGAAGACGTGCTCGACGTCGGTCTCGATGCCGAGGGTCTGGTTGTGCATGACGACCGCCCGGCGTGCGGCCAGCAGGCCCTTCGCGTCGCCGTAGCCGTGGGACGACGACACGTTGCGGAGGATGTCCTCCAGGATCTCGGGAGGGCACTCGAAGCCGAACGCCGCCGGATTGCCGGTGTTCAGCTTGAGGATCCGATGCCCTGCCGACTCGAGCCGCATCGCCTCCTCGAGTACCGGGCCCCGGATCTCGTAACAGACGTTGGCGAGCTTGGTCGACTGGATCACCTGCATGTCAAGGAGCTTACGGCCCGGTAACGCCCTTTGGGCCGTGTTTTCCGACACGTGAGACGCGGGGGTTTGGGTGGTTATCGCCGGTAGCTGTCCCGTCGGCCCCTCCCGTCTCTACAATGCGCGGCCATGTCCAGGCCACCTGAGCACGAAAACGGGACGTACGAAACGAACGCCGCGAACCACGCGGCCGGTCCGTACGGCGTTCACGGTGCGCACCGGGAGGGTGACTGGCCGCAGGTGCTGCCGAACGTGTACCACCCGCAGCCCGAGTCGCCCCCGGTGTACGACGAGTACGCCGACCCGGCCGCCGCGCACGGCTGGGAGAACGCGTACGACGAGACGACCGAGCTGCCCCGGGTGGCCGGGGGCGCCGCGGCCGGCCGCGGTCACCGGCGTTCCCGGCGGAAGCCGAGCCCCTGGCGCTCGCGGCGCGTGGCGGTGGCCGCCGGTGCGGTGGGGGCGGTGTCGGTGGCCGCCCTGGTGGCGGGGTTCGCGTTCTCCGGGGAGTCCCCGGACGGGACCCAGGGCAAGCCGGACCGTACGCCCCCGACGGCCGGGGAGCCGGCGACGTCCGCGGACTCCTCGGGCGGGTCGGCCTCCGACGGCTCCTCCGGTGGTACCGGGCCGTCGCGCACCCAGTCCCCGAGCGCCTCGTCGAGTCCCTCCGGGTCCGGCGACGACTCCGACGACAAGGACGGCGAGCCCTCGCCCACCCCCACCGGCGCGGCCCTCACCACCCCCGCGCCGACCATCGATGCCCCGGGCAACGCGAACGGCAACCCCGGCAAAGGGCAGGGTGGGACCAAAGGGCCCAAGTAGCCCGGGTGGTTCAAGTAGCCGCCGTATTAGGTAGGTTGGAGATCGGTGCGGGCCGGAACAACTCCTTGCCCGCGAGCCCCTCGCACACCACAATGTGCATGACAAAGCTACGGGTGGCCGGAAAAACTCCGGTCACCTTCGTCGTATGAGGGGACCCCCCACATGAACAAACCTCTCCTTGCCGTGCTCGCGGCCCTGGCGATAGCCGGGTCGGGCGCGGCACCCGCGGTCGCCGCCCCGGACACCGCGACGGCGCCCACGGTGGGCAAGGCGGCACCGGTCGTGGGCGACGCGGTGGCCACCGTGAACAAGGTGACGTCCGCCGTGAACCAGGTGCTGACCGGCGCGGAGGCGGACGAGCCCGGCGTCAGAGCCGTCAACTTCGCCGGCACCGTCTCGCTCAGCAACTGCTCCGGCTCCGTCATCCGCTTCCCGGACTCCGAGGACAACGACCCGGCCATGGTCATGTCCAACGGCCACTGCCTGGAGTCCGGCTTCCCCGGGCCCGGCGAGGTCGTCGTCGACCAGGCGTCCAGCCGCACCTTCGGCCTGCTCAACGCCTCGGGCACCAGGGTCGGCACGCTGCGCGCCAGCAAGATCGCGTACGCGACGATGACCGACACGGACGTCTCGCTGTACCAGCTCACCACCACGTACGCGCAGATCAAGAGCTCGTACAACATCAGCCCGCTGACCCTCGGCGACTCCCACCCGGTCGCCGGTACCGCCATCACCGTCGCCTCCGGCTACTGGAAGCGGCTGTACAACTGCAACATCGACGGCTTCGTGTACCGCATGAAGGAGGGCGACTGGACCTGGAAGGACTCGGTCCGCTACACCTCCGCCTGCAACACGATCGGCGGCACCTCCGGCTCCCCGGTCATCGACCAGGCCACCAACGAGGTCGTGGCCGTCAACAACACCGGTAACGAGGACGGCGAGCGCTGCACGGTGAACAACCCGTGCGAGGTCGCCGAGAACGGCACGGTGACGGTCCGCCAGGGCATCAACTACGCCCAGGAGACCTACCAGATCCCCGCCTGCTTCGGCGTCGACAACAAGCTCGACCTGAGCGCGAGCGGGTGCACGCTGCCCAAGCCGTAACCGGCGTCGGCAGGCACTCAAGGGCGGGCGGTCACGCGGCAGTACGGCGGACCGCCCGCCCCGCCAGTACGTCCGTGCGCCGCCCGTCCTCGACGGCGAATCGGCCGTCGACCAGCACGTACGGGATGCCCCTCGGCAGCACCCTCGGCGCCTCGAAGGTCGACCCCGCCGCGACCGTCGCCGGGTCGAAGAGGACCAGGTCGGCCCGGTAGCCCTCGCGGACCAGCCCGCGGTCCGGGAGCCGCAGCCGGGCCGCCGGGCGCCCGGTGAGATGCGCCACGCACTCCTCCAGCGACAGCACGCCCAACTCCCGTACGTACCGGCCGAGATAGTGCGGGAACGTGCCGTACGCCCGCGGATGCGGCTTGGCGCCCTGCAGGATGCCGTCCGAGCCGCCGGTGTGGACCGGGTGCCGCATGATCGTCTGCACGTTCTCCTCGTGGCCGACGTGCTGGAGGATCGTCGAGCCCAGCCGGTCGTCGAGCAGCAGACGCCGGGCGGTCGTCCACGGGGCCTCGCCGCGCAGGTCCGCGGACTGCTGGACCGTACGGCCCACGTACTCGGTGAGCGCAGGGTCGCTCACGCCCGAGATCTCGATGGTGTCCCACTCGATGGGCACGCCGTGGCAGCCGTCGGCGCCGATGACCTCCAGGTGGTGCCGGACGCGCTCGGCGGTGCCGTCGTCGCCGAGCCGGCCGAGGACCGCCTGGGGGCCGCCCTCGCTCGCCCAGCTGGGCAGCATCGCGGCGAGGGTGGTGGAGCCGGGGGTGTAGGGATATGTGTCCAGGGTGATGTCCGCGCCGGCCGCGAGGGCGTCGTCCAGCAGCGCCAGCAGCTCCGGGGCCCGGCCCTTGTTCACGCCGAAGTTCATGGTGGCGTGGGCGAGATGGAGGGAACAGCCCGCCTCCCGGGTCAGGGCGACCATCTCCTCGTAGGCCTCCAGGGCGCCCGCGCCGTACGAGCGGTGGTGCGGGCAGTAGTAGCCGCCGTACGACGCCACCACCCGGCACAGCTCGGTGAGTTCGGCGTCCTTGGCGTACATGCCGGGCGTGTAGGTCAGCCCGGACGACATGCCGACCGCGCCCTGCTCCATGCCCTCGGCGACCAACCGCCGCATCCGGCCGAGCTCTTCGGGGGTCGCCTCACGGTCGTCCCAGCCGACGGCGAGCATGCGCACGGTGCCCTGGGGGATGAGGTAGGCGGCGTTGACGGCGATGCCCTGGCCCTCGAAGCCGTGATCCAGCCGGTCGAGATACTCGCCCACCGACCGCCAGCCGAAGTCGATGTCGTCGCCGTGGCCGTTCCAGCCGGTGATCGCGCGGCGGACCTCGGCGAGGGTGCGGTCGTCGACGGGGGCGTACGACAGCCCGTCCTGGCCGATGACCTCGAGGGTCACGCCCTGCGCGACCTTGGCGCTGTGGTCGGGGTCGCGGAGGAGGGCGAGGTCGCTGTGGGCGTGCATGTCGATGAAGCCGGGGGAGAGGACGAGACCCTCGGCGTCCAACTCGCGCCGGGCCTTGGGCCGTTGACAGCCCGCAGCGGCCGCCTCCTGCACGATCGAGACGACACGGCCGCCGTCGATCACCACATCCGCCCGGTACGCCGGATCGCCGGAGCCGTCGACGACGTCCGCGTCCCGGATGACGAGGTCTTCCATGACGGGTCTCCTCAGAAGAACGTACGGATGTAGTCGACGACCGTCCCGTCCGCCTCGGCGACCGGGATCAGCTGCCACTTGTCGAAGGACGTGCACGGGTGGGACAGCCCGAGGCCGACCCAGTCGCCCACTTCGAGGTCCGCCCCGGGGGCCGTACGCAGCCATGCGTGCTGGTCGGAGAGGCCGGTCACCTCGATCCCGGCGGCCGGGCGCTCGCGGCCGTCCCGGCGGACCACCTGGGCGAAGGGCAGGTCGAGGTCGTAGGCCGCGTCCCGCTTGCCCGCGTTGGTGAAGGCCTGCTCCGGGGAGGGGCGGGAGACGACCTGCGTCCACAGGCGGAACGCCGGTTCCAGGGCGCCCTCCTCGGGGACGCGGTTGAAGGGGGTCAGCTTGCGGTAGTGGCCGTCGTCGTGCGAGACGTAGGCGCCGGAGCGCAGCAACTTCAGGACGGGGCGGGAGAGTTCGGGGATCTCGGCGAAGACGTCGGCGACCGCGTCGAACCAGGCGCTGCCGCCGGCGCTGACGAGGATCTGATCGGCTTCTGCGAAGCGTCCGGCTTTGTCGAAATCGACGGCGAGGGAGACGAGCCGCCGCAGCCAGGCGTGCACCCGCTCCGGAGTGGCCTGCGGGACCTCGCCCTCGTAGCCCGCGACGCCGACGAGGCGGAGGGTGCGGGTGGCGGCCACGGCGTCGGCGACGGCCGCGCACTCCGCCTCCGTACGGACGCCGGTACGGGCGCCGTCGCCGGCGGTGAGCTCCACGACCACGTCCAGCGGGCGGGAGGCGCCCCGCAGGGCGGCGTCCATCAGCTCGACGCCGCGCACGGAGTCGACGTAGCAGACGAGGCGGAAGCCGGGGTCGGTGTCGAGCTGCGCGGAGATCCAGCGCAGCGCGGCGGCGTCGACGAGTTCATTGGCGAGGAAGACGCGCTGGACGCCGAAGGCGCGGGCCACCCGCACCTGGTGCGGCACCGCGAGCGTGATGCCCCACGCGCCGTGCTCGATCTGGCGCTGGAAGAGCTGCGGCGCCATGGAGGTCTTGCCGTGCGGGGCGAAGGCGAGGCCGTGGCGGGTGGCGTACGTCTCCATGAGCTCGAGGTTGTGCTCCAGGCGGTCGGCGGAGAGGGCGAGCACGGGGGTGGCGAAGCCGCCGGTGAAGAGGTTGCGGCGCTGGGCGGCCAGCTCGGCGACGGTGTGGCCGTCGGCGTCCGGCGGGAGGCCCTTGAAGCGGTGGTCGACACGCTCCTCAGCGAGACGGGCGAGGGCTTCGGAGGGGCTGTCGGCTGTCATGGAGCCTCCCTGGTCGGTGCGTTGCATCCGTTGCATTCTGTGCAACGTTCATTGCGTATATCGCTTACTGCTGTCTAACATCTCGGCCAACGCGGGGTCAACGGAGCCGCCACACCCCGCCGATGCGCTGATCGCCGAGGAGCTATGACGATCGTGACCCACACCGGACCCTGCAACGCCCCCGACGTCGTGGACGTCGTCGCGCTCGGCGAGTCCATGGTCACGTTTCTGCCGTCGCAGCCGGGGCGGCTGGCCGACGTTCCGTCGTTCGAGCGGGGGATCGGGGGTGCGGAGTCGAACGTGGCGTGCGCGCTGGCGGCGGCGGGGCATTCCGTGCGGTGGGTCAGCCGGGTCGGCGCGGACGGGTTCGGTGACCATCTCGTCGAGGCGATCGGGGGGTACGGCGTCGACGTCTCGGCCGTACGACGGGATCCGGAGCGTCCGACGGGCGTGTACTTCCGGACGGCGGGGGACCGGGCGACGGACGCGCACGAGGTGGCGTACTACCGGGCGGGGTCGGCGGCGTCGGCGATGGCCGCGGGGAATGTGGATCTGGAGGCGGTGCGGGCGGGGCGGGTGCTGCACCTGTCCGGGATCACGGCGGCGTTGTCCGGTGAGTGTCTCGACCTCATGTGGGAGCTGACCGAACCCCGGCCGGGGCGGCCGCTCGTCTCCTTCGACGTCAACTACCGGCCGGGACTATGGCCCGACGTCGACGGCCCCCGTGTCCTGCTCGACCTGGCCCGCCGGGCCGACATCGTCTTCGTGGGGGCCGACGAGGCGCGGGCGGCGTGGGGACTGCACGGTGGGCCGGCGATCGTGGACGCGCTGCCGGAGCCGGAGATCGTGGTCGTCAAGCAGGGTCCGGGCGGAGCCGTCGCCTTCGACAAGGACACCGAGGGACTGGAGGACGCCGACGGCACCTCCACCCACGTCCGCGCCCCCCGGGTCGACGTGGTCGCGGCCGTCGGTGCCGGTGACGCCTTCGCCGCCGGGTTTCTGTCCTCCACCCTGCGTGACCTCCCCGCAAGGGACCGTCTGCGCCACGCCCACCTCTGGGCCGCCGCCGCCCTCACCGCCTCCGGCGACCTCGCCCCGCCCCCCGCCCGTGACCACGCCGACCGCCTGGTCGCCCTCGATGACACCGCGTGGGGGAGACTTCGACTCGGCCCCGGCTGGACACAGGCCGTAGTAAGGGCTGACGAGGAGGTACGCACCCCATGAGCCAGACCGTCGACCGCGCGCTCAGCATCCTGCCGCTGCTCGCCGAGGGCCCCGCCGACCTGGGCCAGGTCGCCGACCGCCTGGGCGTCCACAAGTCCACGGCACTGCGTCTGCTGCGCACCCTGCACGAGCACGGCCTCGTCTACCGCCAGTCCGACCAGCGCTACCGCCTCGGCGCCCGCCTCATCGCCCTCGCCCAGGAGGCGATGGAGAACCTCGACATCCGCGAGATCGCCCACCCCCACCTCGTAAAACTGAACGAGCAGTGCGGGCACACCGTGCACCTCGCCGTGTACGAGGAGGACGAGGTGCTGTACATCGACAAGGTGGAGAGCCGGTACCCGGTGCGGATGTACTCCCGGATCGGGAAGCCCGTCGCCATCACCGTCGCCGCCGTCGCGAAACTCCTCCTCGCCGATCTCCCCGAGCCCGAACGCCGCGCCCTCGCCGACAAGCTCGACTACCCCGTGTACACGACCCGTTCGACCGCCGACGCCCCCGCTTTCCTGCGGGAGTTGGACAAGGTGCGCGAACAGGGCTGGGCCACCGACCTCGGCGGCCACGAGGAGTCCATCAACTGCGTCGCCGCACCGATCCGCGGCGCCGAGGGCCGTGTCGTCGCCGCGATGTCGGTCTCCGCGCCGAACGTCGTCGTCACCGCCGACGAACTCCTCACCCTGCTTCCGCTGGTCCGCCGTACCGCGGACGCGATCAGCGGCGAGTACTCCGGCAGAACCTCACCGAAGGGCACCGTATGACCGAGAAGATCGCGCTCACCCCGAAGACCCACACGACCCCGCCCGCGAAGTTCTCCCACGGCGTCAAGAAGGGCAACGTCCTTCAGGTCGCCGGCCAGGTCGGCTTCCTGCCCGCAGAGGAGGGCAAACCGCCCACGCCCGCCGGCCCGACCCTGCGCGAGCAGACCCTCCAGACCCTCGCCAACGTCAAGGCGATCCTGGAAGAGGGCGGCGCGAGCTGGGACGACGTGATGATGATCCGTGTCTATCTGACGGACGTCGCCCACTTCGCCGAGATGAACCAGATCTACAACACCTACTTCGAGGAGCAGGCTCTCACCGCGCCTCCGGCCGCCCGTACGACCGTCTACGTCGGCCTCCCCGCCGGGCTCCTCATCGAGATCGACGCGCTCGCCGTCCTCGGCTGACGCTCCCCCCCTCAACTCCCGCACGCCGTAACCGGCACGGCGCCACCCACCGGGCGCCGTGTCGCGATCCCCCCTGCCCGAAAGCTGTTGTGCTCACGTAGAGGACCCCCGAATGTCCCATCCGCTCGCGGCATCCCCCACCCCCGAAGCCTCACCCCACACCGGCGGACTGCTCCTCCTCATCGACGGCACGGCGGGCCTCCTCACGGTCGCCGCCATCGGTATCGCCCTGCTCCTGTTCCTGATCATCAAGGCGCGACTCCAGCCGTTCGTCGCCCTCCTCGCCGTCTCCATAGCCGTCGGTCTGATGGCCGGCCTCTCGGTCACCGAACTCTTCGGCACAGTCCAGCGAAGCGACGCCGTGTCGACCATCGAGTCCGGCATGGGCGGCATCCTCGGCCATGTCGCGATCATCATCGGCCTCGGCACGATGCTCGGCGCGATCCTCGAAGTAAGCGGCGGGGCGGAGGTGTTGGCGTCCAGGCTCCTCAACCTCTTCGGTGAGAAACGCGCGCCCCTCGCCATGGGCCTCACCGGCCTGATCTTCGGCATCCCGGTCTTCTTCGACGTCGGCATCTTCGTCCTCGCGCCGATCGTCTACGCCGCCGCCAAGCGCTCCGGCAGGTCGATCCTGCTGTACTGCCTGCCGCTGCTGGCCGGCCTGTCGATGACCCACGCCTTCCTGCCGCCGCACCCGGGTCCGGTGGCGGCCGCAGGCCTCCTGCACGTCCAGCTCGGCTGGGTGATCCTGATGGGCGTCGTCTGCGGCATCCCGGCGGTGCTGGCCGCCTGGGCCTACTCCGCGTGGATCGGCCGCCGCATCTTCGTCGCCGTACCGCAGGACATGGTCGAGGCAGCCGCGGAGGCCAGGCTCGCCGTCATCGACGAGCAGCGGGCCGCGGGCGTCGAGCCCCGGGAGACGCCGGTGCCGCTGGGCACGGTCCTCGGCATCATCGGTACGCCGCTGGTGCTGATCCTCGCGGCGACCTTCTCGTCGATCGCGCTGGACCCGTCCACACTCCGCTCGGTGATCGAGTTCTTCGGCAACCCGTTCGTGGCCCTGACGATCGCCCTGCTCCTCGCGTACTACCTGCTGGGCATCAGGCGCGGCTGGTCCCGCAAGTCCCTCGAAACGGTGTCGACTTCGTCGCTCAAGCCCGTCGGCAACATCCTCCTGGTCGTCGGCGCGGGCGGCATCTTCGGCGCCATCCTCAAGGCCAGCGGCGTCGCCCAGGCACTCTCCGACACCTTCAACGACGTCGGCCTCCCGGTGATCGTCCTGTCGTACCTGATCTCGGTGGTCCTCCGGGTGGCCCAGGGCTCGGCGACGGTGGCGATCGTGACGACGGCGGGCATCGTGGCACCCCTCCTCACCGAGGGCGACCACTCCCAGGCCTTCGTCGCCCTGGTCATCATGGCCATCTCGGCAGGCTCGATCTTCGCCTCACACGTCAACGACGGCGGCTTCTGGATCGTCGCCAAGTACTTCGGCATCAGCGAACGGGACACCCTCAGGACGTGGACCGTGCTGGAGAGTGTGCTGTCGGTGGCGGGGTTCTTGGTGGCGGCGGTGCTGAGCTTGTTCGTGTAGGCGCTACGTCGCCCGACCGGGCCGGTGAGGGAGGCGGTGGCCCTCTCACCGGCCCGGTCCCATGTCCCGTCGGTTGCGGCTATTCGTTTCCGATGGCCGCTCCGGCGGAGGTGGCGGTGATGGCACGGGTCAGCCAGGTCTCCAGGAGCCCGAGGCTGCCGCAGGTCCAGATCCGCTGGCGGACAAAGAAGGGAACTTCAATGCCACGCGCTTCCAGGACGGTCACAATGGCCTCCCGGGCGCCCTGGATGCGGCCCTGTCTGCGTCCTCGCTCTTCGAGCTCGTCGAGCATTTCGAGGGCGCGATCCACGCCGCGGGGGCGGTCCATGGCCGTGATCACTCGCCGTCGAAGAGTTCTGTGGCGGCCGTCGCGATGGCGGCGCGGGTGAGCCAGGTGTCCAGGAGCGTTGGGTCCGTGCAGCTGGTGATCCGCTCGCGGATTTCGTCGGGAACGTCGATGCCGCGCGCCTCCAGTACGAGCAGGACGGCCTCGGCACCTTTCTGGACGCGCCCTTCGTCCCGGATTTCTTCAGCGAGCCACGACTTGTAGAAGGAGAGGTCCACGGCCACCAGGTTCCTCCAGATTTCTGCGGCCCGGCGGTTGCCGCCGATACCTTGCGAGATGAATTCGACGATGGGGTCTACGACGGCTTCCGGTTCGTCCCGCAGCGCGGCGGACAGTGCTTTGAGTATCGCATCGACGACCGGTTTCTTCGCGTGAGTGATGGCCGCCAGCGCCGCCAGCGGCAGGTCGGCGCGGGCCTCCGCCGGGTCGGTGATCACCGGCATGTTGTGCGGCCCCGCCACAAGGGGGCGCAGGGTGAGCGCGGGCCACTGCCGGGGACCCAGAGAGGCCGGCCGGGCAGCCCACTCGGCCGTGGCCCGGTCCTGGCAGATGACCAGCAGCAGGACCGGGAGCTTGTACTTGGTGCTGAGGAAGGACAGGTAGTAGGCCCAACTGGACGGTTTGTCCGGGACCTTCTTGCCCTGCGCTTCGATGGCCAGCAGAAGCGAGTCCTCGCCGTCGAAGTCGAAGCGCAGCAGCGTGTCCACGCGGCGTTCGACGGGCCGCGTCTCGGTGAGGTCGGTCGGTAGGACGGGTCGTGCCCTCCGGGAAGCGGGCGGCGAGGGTCTTGATGTCGACGCGGGCGCCCTTGGGGAGCGACTGGGTGTAGACGGCCAGTCCGATGGCGAGGCCTGACAGCGATGGGTGCTGGGCGAGGTGGTTGCCGATCACCGTGAAGCGGGTGGTGTGGCGGGTGTGGTCGTGTTCGAGGCCGCCGGAGTGGGGGTGGTTTTTGCCCGCGATACGGGACTGGGCGCGCGAGGGCGCGCTAGGGTTTTGGGTGTCCATCGGGAAGGTTCCGTCTTCCTTGGTGGTCAGGCCCTCGCACTGGGATTGCAGTCCCGGCGAGGGCCGTTGCATGTCTGCGGTTGTGTTGCGCTGAGCGTAGGACAGGCAACCAGGCCGAAATCCAGCTGAGTTGGTGATGTTCACTCGCGAGGGTGAGTTTGCGCTGCGGGCGGGCGGGCGGGCGGGAGGGAGGGGTGGGGTTTGGTGGGGTCCTTTCCCTCTCGCGGTCCTTGGGGGAGGTCGCCCCCGGCACCGGAGCACGGGTTTCTGAAGTCCGGTGGGAGAGCGACCTCGGCCCACACGGTCTTACGAGGACGCAGTCCCGGCGAGATGCCCCAGCGGTTGGCCAGCGCATCCACGAGGAGGAGTCCGCGACCCGACTCGGCATCGGAGGCGGGGTGTTGGGGGTGCGGTACGCGGTCGTCGCGCGTGTCCGTGACCTCGATGCGGAGGGTGTCGCCGACGACGTAGAGCGTCAGGCGGAAGTCGCGTCCCGGCACGCGGCCGTGGGTCGCCGCGTTGGCCGCCAGCTCGGCCACGAGGTGCTCCGCCGGGTCCAACGGCAGGCCCCAGGAGCGGAGTTGCTCGGTCGCGAACAAACGGGCGAGGCGGGCTCCACGAGATGTGGGGGACAGGAGCACGCTGAAGTTACGGATGCCGGTTTCTTGGATCACGTCACTCAGCGTGGCCGTGCATGCCTACCGTGAACAGTGACGACGCCGTTGCGTACGGTGACTGTCCGGAGGTTGTCCGGTGGTGTCCGGGCTGTCGGGGGCGGGCGTACGGGTAGGGCGTCGCGGCACGGTCGTACGACGGAGGGGTGCGGGATGTCGGTGGACAACGAGGCGGGGCGACTCAAGACCGAGGCGGACGAGCCGGGTTGGGAGGTGGACCCCGACGACGAGTGGGGAGTCGCGGTCATCGCCACGGTGGGGCGGCAGTTGAAGCTGCGGCGGGAGTCGGTGAGGATGAGGGCCGCCGACTTCGGGGTGGCGGTCGGCTACGGGGAGGACCTGGTCTACAAGATCGAGGGCGGGAAGCGGATTCCCCGGCAGGAGTATCTGGACAAGGCCGACGAGGTGTTGGGGGCCGGCGGGCTCATCGCGGCGACGTGGGAGGACGTGAAGAAGGTCCGGTACCCGAAGAAGGTGCGGGATCTCGCGCAGATTGAGGCAAAGGCGGTCGAGCTTCAGCTCTACGATCCCCTGAACGTCCATGGCTTGTTGCAGACGCCCGAGTACGCACGGGGGCTTCTGCTGATGCGGCGGCCCGCGTACACCGAGGACGAGGTGGAGCGGTTCATCGCCGCACGCGTGGCCCGTAAGGCCGTCTTCGAACGGGACCCGGCGCCTGAACTCAGTTTCGTCCTGGAGGAGTGGGCGCTGAGGCGCCCGCTCGGAGGGAGGACAGCGCTGCGCCGCCAGCTGGAACACCTGCTGGAAGTGGGGCAGTTGCGGAACGTCGAACTTCAGGTGATGCCGATGGACCGGGAGGAGCACGCGGGGCTGGCGGGTGGCATCGAGGTGCTGAAGTTCGAGGACGGCTCGGCCGTGGGACGTTCACCGGCAGTGGCCAACGGCCGACCGGTCTCCGAGCTCAAGCAGCTCCGTATCCTTGAACTGCGGTATGGCATCATCCGGGCTCAGGCTCTCACGCCCCGTGAGTCGCTGGCCTTTATCGAGCAACTGCTGGGGGAAACATGATCCGCGACGTCTCGGGCCTGGTGTGGTTCAAGAGCAGCTACAGCAGCAGCAGCGAAGGTGACTCCTGCGTCGAGATCGCGGTAGCGCCCCGCACGATCCACGTCCGCGACTCCAAGAACACCGCCGGTCCCCGCCTCGCCTTCCCGTCCACCGCCTGGACGGACTTCCTCTCGTACGCCTCCGACGGCCCCCTGGCCTGAGTGCCCGTCCCGTCCGTCTCCCGAGACTCCTCCGCCCCCGGCGCCCCACGGCACAGCTTCGTCCGCCATACTTCCCGCTGTGGAGCAGCGCATAGGTTCGAGCAGCCAGCCCCTGGAAGGCGCCGGGTCCGACCCGGCTTTCATCCCCGGGCTCACCTCACCCGTGTCCGGCGAGACGGAGGACGCCAAGGACGTCGATCCGGACGATGTGGTGGAGGTCGACGAGGCCGCCCCGGTCGAGGCCGAGGCGCCCGAGGAGCCCTCTGTCGAGGAGGTCGAAGAGGAGGAGGCCGAGGAAGAGGCCGAGGAGGACGAAGCCCCCGACGGTCCCGTCTTCGAGGCCTCCGACCGCCGCGCGAAGATCGTCGCCGACCACAAGGGCGTACGGCTCGCCCTGGACGACCAGGCGTGCGAGTTCCGCTGGGACGAGATCGGTGCCGTGGAGACGGAGTCCCCCCGGTTCGGCAAGCGGTTCACCATCACCGTCCACACCCCCGACCGCCGCTGGTACCCGATCGAGATCGAGGCGACGGCCAGGGCGCGGTTCGCCGAGTGGGAGACGCAGCTGGACGCCGTCCTGGACGCCTACTTCGAGGACGGCGAGGCGGAGAGCGAGGACGCGGACCCCGAGGCTGAGGTCACCAAGGACGCGGACTCCGAGGCTGAGGTCGCCAAGGACGCGGACACGAAGGCCAAGGTCACCGAGGCCGACGCCGACTGACCGTCGGGCGGCACTTGAGTACCCGTACTCAGGCCCCCGTCGTCACGCCGTGACACGGTGAGGCCATGACCGGGAGCCGGACCACCCGCTGGGCCAAGGGCACGCTCGTGTCGGCGGTGGCCGCCGTCGTCTGCCACGCGGGCTGGGAGCGGCTGCGGGAGTGGGCGGGCGACGTGGCCGCGGCCGATCCGGGGGCGGTGGGCGCCGGCTGGCCTGAGGGGATGCCGGCCAGCGCCACGGGTCTGGTGGCGATGCCGGTCCTGTTGTGGGCGGGCATGCGGCTGCTCGGCGAGCGCGGCAACCATCTGCTCGTGCCGGCCGGTGTGACGGCCTGGTGGTTCATCGGCGGCCACGCGGTCGAGGACGTTGCTGTCGGCGTCACCTGCACCACCCTGCTGCTGACTCTGTTCGCGCTGCTCGGCGGAGCGCTGTCCATGGCCGAGCTGACCGTCACGTGAGCGGCGGGGGCCGTAACTCGCCCAGCGACGGCCCCCGCCCCAGCAGCCCCTAACTGCAGTACTGCGATTCCTTCCCGATCGACCGGTACATACAGTCCGCGTTCTCCAGCAGCTGCAGCACCGCGTCCCGGTTGCGTGCGGTCTCCCGCTCGATCACCTCGTCGGGCGGGTAGAACCCACCACCCCCACTGGACCCCGGATACATCTCGAAGGTGTACCCGAAGATCTTCTGGTTCCCCCACAGCCAGTCGTCGATCGACCCGTCGGTGATGTACAGGTCACTGGACTGCTCCGGCGTGTAACCGTTGCTGGCGGCCATCTTCTGCCCGACGGTGGCGAACGCGTTCCGGTCGTCGGCGGTCATGCCGGTGGTCGTGTTCGCCGTGGTGTACCCGAAGGGCCACAGCACCAGCTCGCTGTACGTGTGGAAGTCGACGCCCGCCTTGATCTGCTGGACGCCACCGACCACCCGGCTGCGCACGAAGTCGGCGACGACCTTGACCTCGGGCGCCGACTCCGCGGCGGTACCCCGGTAGGTGTCCGAGGACGTCGACCCGGACGAACCGCCGCAGCAGCCCCAGCGGTAGTTCCAGTTGCGGTTGAGGTCCGTACCGACGTACGAGGAACCGGAGTTGGGCTGCCGGTTCTTGCGCCAGGAGCGATACGAACCGCTGGCGATGTCGTACTCGCCGCCGTCCGGGTTGAGGTCCGGGACGATCCAGATCTCACGGTTGTTCACCATGCTGGTGACCCGGGAGTCGGAGCCGTAGCCGGCGCCGAGTTCGCGGATCAGGTACAGCGCCATCTCCACCGTGAGGTGCTCACGGGCGTGCTGGTGATGGGTGAACAGGACCTCGGGCTCGCTCTCGTCGGTCGCCACGTTGTCGCTGATCTTGATGGCGACGATGTCCCGGCCCTGGTACGACTTGCCGATCACCCGCTTGCTCATGATGCCCGGGTAGGCGGCCAGCCGCTGGTCGATCTCCGTCGTCATCTCGGTGTAGTTGTGATAGCGCGAGTCGGCGGAGGGGAAGTCGTAGAGCCGGATCTCGTCCTCTGCCATCCGGTCGGGAGCCGCGCCCAACGGCGTGACCTCGTAGCCGAGTTGGCGCAGCTTCTTGACCTGGTCCGCGCGGCCGGAGATGAAGACTGTGTGGTCGTCGGCGTCGTCCACGGTGACGCCGGACCGCTGCAGCGCGGTGCGCGACTTGGAGTCCGAGTGCATGTGCACCTCGTACTGGCGGATGTCCTCCGCCGAGGGTGCCGCCTTCGTCGCGCTGTCGGCGTTCGCGCTGCCGGTGTTCGCGGAGAGGGGTGCCGCGAGCGTGAGGGCGAGGAGGGCGGCGACAGCGGCGGTGCGTTTGCCGCTGCGGGCGCCTGAGCCTCGTATGCGAAGTCGCATGAAGTCTCCTAGGTTCTCCAGGGATTCCGGGGTCTCCGGAAGTGGGGAGTGGAGCGGGGGGTGGTTCTGCGACGTGCCGGTGCGGGTGTGGCGCTCATCGTCCGGGTATGGCATGAGCAGGTCAAGTCCGTGCCAAGCCATGATGGCGTGAACCGTTCGAAAATCAGCCGCGCGGTGTACGCGCGACGAGCCGGAGCCGGGGGCAGAGGCTGGCTGTGCTTCGCCCGGCAGGTGTGCGCGTACGTCGACGTACCTCGTACCGCCTGCCGTGAGCACATCGGGTGGAGATCGCGTACGCCCTCTTGTCCCGCCCGCGCCTTTGGGCTTTCTTGAGCCTCATGGCGGACACCACGGGAAACACTGAGGCAACGACAGCGAGCGCATCGCACTCCGGCCCCCGCAAGTCCAGTTGGAAGTACATCGGCCCCGGCATCGTCGTCGCCGCGACCGGCGTCGGCGCCGGCGACCTGGTCGCCACACTCATCGCGGGCAGCAACTTCGGCTACACCCTCCTGTGGGCCGCCGTCCTTGGCTGCCTCGTCAAGATCTCCCTCGCCGAGGCGGCGGGCCGCTGGCACCTGTCCACCGGCCGCACCCTCTTCGACGGCTGGGCGAGCCTGGGCCGCTGGACGACGTACTTCTTCGTCATCTACGCCGTGATCTGGGGCTTCGTCTACGGCGCGGCGGCGATGTCGTCCAGCGCCCTGCCGCTGCAGGCACTGTTCCCCGACGTGATGGACCTCGAGTGGTGGGGCGTGGCCACCGGCCTGGTGGGCCTGGTCTTCGTCTGGTTCAACAAGTACGCCGTCTTCGAGAAGGTCATGACGATCCTGGTCGGCGTCATGTTCGTGGTGACGGTGTACCTGGCGATCAGAGTCACGCCCAACCTGGGAGACGCCTTCGCGGGCCTCCTGCCCGTCCTCCCCGACGAGAAGGACTCGATCCTCAACACCCTGGGCCTGATCGGCGGCGTGGGCGGCACCATCACGCTCGCCGCGTACGGCTACTGGGTCAATGCCAAGGGCTGGACCAACACCGGCTGGATGAATGTCATGCGCCTCGACAACCGGGTCGCGTACGCCACGACCGGCATCTTCGTCGTGGCGATGCTCTTCGTCGGCGCGGAGCTGCTGCACTCCGCGAACATCGCCCTCGCGAGCGGCGACAAGGGCCTGATCCAGCTGGGCGACATCCTGGCGGACGAGTACGGCACGGCGACGTCCAAGTTCTTCCTGATCGGCTTCTTCGCCACGTCCTTCACCTCCCTCATCGGCGTCTGGCACGGCGTGAGCCTGATGTTCGCGGACTTCGTGGCCCGCTACCGGGCCCCGAGTGGCGAGGCGAAGGGCGAGGAGGTCGCCGCGGGGGAGCGGGAGCGGTCGTGGCCGTTCCGCGCGTACCTGCTCTGGCTGACCTTCCCGCCCATCGTCCTGCTCTTCCAGGGCCAGCCCTTCCGCCTGATCATCCTCTACGGCGTCCTGGGCGCGGCCTTCATGCCCTTCCTGGCCGGCACCCTGATCTGGCTCCTCAACTCCGCACGCACACCGAGGGAATGGCGCAACGGCCCGCTGAGCAACGCGATGCTCGCGATCGCGGGGCTGCTGTTCCTGGTGCTGTGCCTGAAGCAGATCTGGGACCAGCCGTGGTCGGAGTTCTTCTGATTTCTGGGTGTCAGATGAGCCACTTCGGGTCGAGGGCGATGTCCCGGAGCTGTGCGATGGTCAGGGCGGGCGTCTCGCGGGTGGCGGCGGCATTCTGGGAACCGGTGTTGAAGGCGCTGATCACCACACGCGTGCCGTCCGTCCGAAGGGTGTCGGCGGTCCACATCACAACCCCCTGACCGCCCTTCTCGCCGGGCCCCTGCCGGGTGGTGACCTTCGTACCGTCGGGCAGGGTCTCGGAGTCCTCGCCGAACAACTGCTTCTCGACGTCCCCCATGCCGGACTGCACGTTGACCTGGACGAGGGTCTGCCCCTTGCCGTCGTCGACGACGAGGTACCCGAACTCGCCCTCGCCGCCCTTGCCGACCACGTTGAGCCCCTTGGGGAGCAGCGTGGTGAGCGTGGCCGGGACGGAGCCGCCGACGGGTTCAGGGTCGCGGTCGGGCACCGGCTCCGCGGACGGCTTCTTCGGATCCTCGGGAATGGCGTCGACGACCCGGCGCCACACGTCGGCCGAGACGAGCTCCGTCAACTGCGCGCTGGAGAGCGGAGGTCGGGGCCTGCTGATGGGCTGGTCCTTCTCGGCCGCGGAGTTCCACTCGGAGACGTGGATGTGCTGCCCCTTCGGGGTGACCAGATCCGAGGTCCACAACTTGGTGTCCACGCGCCGGTCGGGATACTCGTACCCCTTGAACAGCTTGAGCACGGAGCCGTCCGCCAGCCGGGAGGTCTCGCAACTGTCGTGCGGGGTGTACACCTTGTCCGGGCACTCGACGACCTGACGGGCCTGATCGCTGCCAGGCTCGACCCGCCCCATCGCGATGGACACGGCCGCGGGCCCCTCACCGTCGTCGAACACGACCTGTGCGTACGGCCCGGACTTGTCGCTGACTCCACGCCCTTGCCGACCGCTGAACTCCCCCTCGGGGAGCAGCACTTCGAGCGTGCGGATGAGGGCGGCGTCGGAGATGGGCGTGGGCTCGGAGGGCGTAGGCGTCGGCGAAGGCTTCGACGCCACGGAGGACGGGCTCGGGGCAGGCGTACCGCCCCACGGCACGAGGAGGGCCCCACCCACCCCCACGACCGCGACCCCGGCCGCACCCCCCATAACGGCGGCCCGCCGCCGCAACCACAGCCGCCGCCCGCGCGCCCGGCCGGCGGCGACGAGCGCGCCCTGATCGGTGTCGAAGTCACTGCCGGCCTGCCGGAGGGCGTGACTGAGCCGCCCCTCGAAGCGGTCCTCATCGTGTTCGACGGGCATGACACACCACCGTTTCTGTTCTCGAAGTCTGTTGAAGTCCCTTGGGGGGAGCGAAAGGGCTCAGTGGCTCAGCGGCTCAGTGGGCGGCGTACTCGCCGAGATCCTCACCGAGCAGCTCCCGAAGCCGCCCGAGCGCACGGGAACACCGGGTCCGCACCGCCGCGGAACTCGCGTTCATCGCATCTGCGGTCTCCTCGATGGACCGGTCCTCCCAGTACCGCAGCACCACCACGGCCCGGTCCTTGGCCGGCAGCCGCCCGAGCGCCTCGAGCAGGGTCAGCCGCAGCGACACATCACCATGACCGCCGTAGACAGCCCGGTCGGGCAGCACATCGGTGGCCCGCTCGGTACTGCTCCGCCGCCGCTGATGGGCCAGAAAGGTCCGCGTCAGAACGGTCTGCGCATACCCAGCAGGATTCCCCACTCTCGAAACCCGCCCCCACCGCACGTACAACCGCCCGAGGGTCTCCTGCACCAGATCCTCGGCAAGGTGCGTGTCCCCCGCGGTGAGCAGACACGCGGACCGATACAGATGCCCGGCACGTGCCGACGCGAACTCCGCATACCCGTCCGCGCGGCCCTGTCTCATGAACGCCCCCTGCCTGTGCCTGCCTGCTGCTCACATCGCCTACACCTCATTGATGCGGTGGGGCCCCGGAAATGTTTCATGGCGGCCGGACGGCGTACAGCAGGTAGGTTTCGGTACCGATCACATGGATCCCCCGGACGCGCGAGAAACCGAGACCGACGATGCACGACCCCTCACACGGCCAGCCTCCACAGGGCTTCGGCCCACCGCCACCGCAGTACGCGCCGACACCTCCGCCCCCGTACGCTCCGCCCCAGCCCCAACCGGTCCAGCCGGCCGGCCCGGAGTTCCTCGCCGTCGACCGCCACAACGCGGTCGTCATCGACGCGACGGGCGTCTCCTTCGAGAACCACGGCCTGACCGCCGACTTCCCCTGGCAGGAGATCCGCAGCGTCCACTACCAGGCCGCGCCCACCGGCAACGGGGTCATGGTCGCCGTGATCCACCTCGACGGCAGGTTCTACGAGTGCGCAGTCGACGCCAAACGCCGGGACCGCCTGCAGAAGTGGTTCGGCCAACTGGCGGCGGTCCTCGGCTACTACCGGCCGATCGATTGAGGCCGACTGAGTCGATCCGGAAACACGAGGAATCCCCGGATCGGCCGTAGCCCCCGGGGATTCCTGATGCGTAACCCGCTCCGGCCAGGATGCGGCAGGCATCCGGCAGGAACGGCGATTGGCGACGGGCGGGTCAGCCGCGCTGGACAGGCTGCACGGCGTCTTGGTCGTCGTCCTCGTCGTCCGGCTTGTCGAGGGCACCGATGTCGTCGTAGGCCGGTGCGGGCAGGCGCGCGCCTCGGCTCACCGCGATCCGATGGACGTTCGTCAATGCCTCGGTCAACTGGACTGTCAGCAGGTGCAGTTCGCCCGGCGTCCACTGGCGCCCGTCAAGAACCCGCTGTGCCTCCTGAACGAGTTCACCGGCCAGGCCGAGTTGGGCTGACTCCATGTTGTCAGCGAGGCGTGACAGGTATCCGGTCCCGTCGCCTGCGAGGTAGCAGGGTTTTCCTTCCGGCCCGGCCCAGGGGAGCAGGCGGGTTTGATTCGTGAGGCTCATCAGGCCCGCACCTCCACGCTGCCAATCAGCCAGGGCCCGATGTCGATGCCGTGCACGGCCAGCCGCAGTGCGCGCCGCGGTGCCCGTCGGCGCTGCCGCTCCCGCTGCTCGTGCGCGACCAGGTACGGGCGGACCAGTCCGATGTCCTCACCGCGCAACACCGAGGCAGCGGGTACGCGAGGCGGACACTCAGTCGATGCCTCCACACGGAGGCTCATGGAGTGGCGATCAGGTCTGCGGTGGCGGCCCGGTGCGGGCCACAACAGCCGCAACAGCGGCTCGAAGATGTGGACGATACAGTGCGGCATGTCGACGCCCCTTGTCAGCGTTGGCCACGCCCCCGGACCGTTCGCCCGGTCGCGGGGGTCCTGACGAGACGTCAGCCTGCCGATTGGCGCTGCACAGCAGTTGCATCGAAGGGTGCAACTCCTCTCGCCGGGAACCCGCTATATCCCGACCCACTCCGCGTATTGCGCCAGCGAGCCGTTACGCGCCCGTTCCTGCCGCTTCATGGCCAGCACGGTCTCCCGCACAGTCGGGTGATAGCGGGTCTGCTGCGGAGCGATGCGCCGAGCCTGATGCAGGCAGTCCAACGCCTGCTCCGGGTGGCCTGACCAGGCGTGAGCCCGGCCGAGGTCCATCCAGTGGTGCCCGGCCCGGGAGCGGGTCCAGCCGCGCGGGATGCGTACGTTCTCGGCGAGTTCGATCGCGCGCCCGAAGTCGTCGGCCTCCGAGGCGATGGCCACGGCATGCACACCGACGTTCACCGGCCCCCAGGTGACGCCGAAGTCGGGCAACTCGCCTGTGGCCTGGGAAAGGGCACGGGCCTCGGCCAGGCGGGCGTCGGCGTGCTCCCTGTCCTTCATGCGACCCGCGATGGTCGCGGCGCGCAAATGCAGCATGCCCCGCATCGCCTCAATACCCGCTGGGCGGCGTGACTCCTGGCCATCGAGGTCCCGCAGACCTTTGTCGACCACCCGCAGCCCCACGTCGTACCGACCCGACGACATCGTGGTCTGCGCACGCAGGAAGGCATGCATGGCGGCCAGCCCCGGCTCGTCGGCGCGCGGTGCGGTCCAGGCGAGCCGGTCCAGCGCAACGGTCGCCAGATCGAGGAAGCCGAGCTTCCACGCCACGGTGAACACACAGCGGAATGTCTCCGCCAGACATTCGTAGGCCAGCCGCTGCTCTTCCCCGGTACTGGTGTGCACCGCCTGCACTGACTCGTCGATCAGCACGGGCAGGTCGCGCACCATGTCCGTGTACTGCGCCTGACGGCGTTGCTCCAGAGCACGCTGAACATCCGTCCAGATCAACGCGGCCGGGCGCGGAGCCGTCTCCCAGTCCAGAGCGATGTCCCAGTTCTCCAGCCCCTCACGGATCGGCTGGATCAGCGCATCCATCCGGTCCCGGCGCAATTCGTCGGCATACGGCTGCCCCAGCAACTCGGACGTGGAAACACCCAGCGCGCGGGCACAGGCCGCAACGAGAGCCGGAGAGGCGGGCTTCTGTCCGCACTCGGCCTTCGACAACAGGGACTTCGACACGTGAGCCCGCATCGCCAGCCCTTGCTGCGTCAGTCCACGCTGTTTCCGGATACGAGCGATCCGAGCGCCGGTGTGCTCCTCGATGCTCTGAGACACGGCGAACTCCGTTCTGCGGTAACACTCAGACGGTACCCCTGCAACACGGCCCCGGACCGGCCGAACAGCGATCATCCCGGACGGCCACAGGCCCCGCACGCGCCAGCCCCAGGACCGACCACACCCCAGCCGAACGACCAGCTGACGGGCACCACCGAAGCGTGATACGTCCAAACTTTCTCTACGTCTTCAAGGCGACCCGCTGGCGCGGGTCGCGCGCGGCACGGCCGCCCACCCGGCCCGCTCTCGGCTCCGCCACCGCGGGCCGGCCAGCGACCAGGCCGCGCAGAGACAGCACAGCGGACGAGCGGAAGCGCGGAGAAAGCCGGATGAGCCCGCACGGCGAGTGCCAGGCCGACAGCGAGGCGACGGCGGGGAGTTGGCCGGGCGCAGGCCCGGCGGTGGGGTCGGTTGGCTCCGTGGGCTTTACCCGCCTCCCCGGGGCGGGGCCCGCGTCGGGCAAGTCCAGGGGGCCACTCGTGCACATTGCGGGCAGGATCAAGACCTGCCCGAGTTGCCGGGCCAGCGTAGGGCCCCCTGACCATGCCCGACCCCAACCCGGGCAGAACACCGGCCAAAGCCCACTCCGCCGCCCTGTAGTCAGTAGCCCCAGCCCCGATCTATCACTCCCCCAGCAAAGGAGCAGGCCAGCTCGACAAGGCGTAGCCCTGGGGCCCCAACTGTCGGCGGGCCCCGCTACGATCGCGGCTCGGCAGCGCGACGATCTGGGGAGCGACCGTGCAGGAAACGAGCACCGTGGAGTTGGCCTACGTGCCGACGACCGCGGACGCAACGGGGGCACTCCGGGCGCGGATGCGGGCCACACCGGCGGGGCGGCTGCAGAGCGGGATTATCCTCGCCAGCGCGATCGTCGTGCTGGGCGCTCTTGTCGTGACCCTCACGTTGCCGAAGGGACCCCACCTCGGGTTGACGGTGCTCTGCCTCGCGGCGCTGGCCCTGCTCATCGGTCTGCACGTGCTGGTACCCGCCCTGCAGGCACGGCAGGTACACCGGATGGTCGCCCCGCAGGGGGAATTCCGGGCTGTTGTGGGCGAAGCCGGGGTGCGGCTGACCTCGCAAGACAGCGAGACGACGTTCCGATGGCCGATGATCACCCGGTACGCGGAGAATGACACGCTCTTCGTGCTGATGACACCCGACAAGCACAGCGTCGGCATTGTCGTCCTCCCCAAGCGCGGCGCCGCGATACCGCCGGATGTCGACCGCTTGCGGGCCATCCTCGACCGGAACGCCACCCGGGTCTGATCCAAGCTCGCCGTACTGCAAAGCCGCCAGTCCGGGCTCACGGTCACCGCGCTCGTGCCAAGCTCATCTACGCGTGCCCGCGACGTGCCCTGGTGCTCCGGCCGCGCGGTGGCGCTTGACTGGGTCATTGAGACGGAGAGCTCACGGCACCCTCGGCCCACGCCACCAGGCCCGACCCGCCGTTTCCTTGCTTGTATCAAGGACCCCGGCCCACCGTGGGCGGGCCGGGGCGGGCGCGGGCTGATCGGTCGGTGAGGTGCCGCTGATCCGCCGCGCGCGGTCCCCGGCCCCTGGGCAATAGCTGGTGGGGCCTGCCCGGGGCCTCGCGCGTCGGACCAGCGTCCCTCCCACCGCCTGACCAGCCCCAAGCGCCCGCACCACCACGTGGGGCTGGTCATGCCCGAGATGAATGAGGTCGGCATCCCTTGGGGTCTTGCTACACGCTCAACATCTTTCACTGCCCTGTCGATCCAGCCGGCCACGGGCACGAGACCAGCCTCAAGTAGCAACCGTCACGGCAACGCATGCACATGCGGCCCCACGGAACCTGACCACGAATTCCCCGCAGCCGCATCCCAGTTCGTAGACCACGTCATCGCCCCCCGCAGCCCGGGATACGTCCGGGACGGCTTGAACGACCCGCACCCCGTCCCCTTCGTCAGGCAGTCCAGCGCGCTGTTCACCACCGACGGGGATACGTACCCACTCCCCGCCGCCCGCGTCGACGCCGGCAACCCCAGTCCCACCTGCGACGGTGACAGCCCGCCCTCCAGCTGGATGCACGCCAGCGCCGTCAGGAAGTCCACCGAGCCCTGCGCGTACACCTTGCCGTCGCAGCCGAGCATCGAACCACTGTTGTAGTACTGCATGTTGACGACGGTGAGGATGTCCTTCACGTTCAGCGCGGTCTGGAAGTAGGAGTTCGACGTCGACTGCATGTCGATCGTCTGCGGCGCCATCGTCAACACCATCGACGGCCCCGCCTTCGCCGACAACGCCCGCAACGCCTGCGTCATATACGTCGCGTTGAGGCCGTTCTCCAGGTCGATGTCGACGCCGTCGAAGCCGTACGTCTGCATGAGCGAATAGAGGGAGTTCGCGAAGTTCGTCGCGGACGTCGAGTCGTTCACCGTCACCGTGCCGCGCTCGCCGCCCACCGAGATGATGACCTTCTTCCCGGCCGCCTGCTTCGCCTTCACGTCCGCCTTGAACTGGTCGACCGGGTAGCCGCCGAGCCCCGCCGAGTCCAGGTTGAAGGTCACCGCGCCCGGCGTCGTCGTCGCGTCCGCGAACGCCACCGCGATGATGTCGTACTGGGACTGGACGGCGGAGAGGCGTTGCACCGTCGCGCCGTTGTCGAAGTTCTGCCAGTAGCCCGTCACCGCGTGCTGCGGGAGGGCTGTGCCTCCGTCGTCGGGCAGTGCCGTCGTCGTTCCGGTCACCGCGGCCGACTTCGCCGACTCGCCCGCCGCGTTCGTCGCCGTGATCTGGAAGGTGTACGACGTCGAGGCCGCCAGCCCGGTCACGGTCGCCGACGTTCCGGTCACCGCCGTCACCTTCGTGCCGTTGCGGTAGATGCTGTAGTCCGTCGCACCCGACACCGGGTTCCAGGACAGCGACACCGACGAGGAGGTCGTACTCGACACCGACACACCACCCGGCGCGCCCGGGATCGTCGGTGCCGGGTCGCCGCCACCGCCGCCGTCCGGGCCGTACACCGACACGTCGTCCGCGTAGTACGGCGCCTGGCCGTACCAGCCGTGTGTGTACACCGTCACCGATGTCGTCGACGAGCCTGTGCTGAAGGTCGTCGACAGCTGCTTCCAGGCAGTCGAGTCCGGGGTCCAGGTCGACACGTCCGTCGTTCCCGTGCCTGTCACGCCCAGATAGGCGTACGCGCCCTGTACCCACGCGCTCAGCGTGTACGTCGAGTTCGGCCGGACGGTGACCGTCTGGGCGCACCGTGCGTTGTCCTGCCCGGCCGGGGTCGCCTTGAGGGCGACCGAGCCGGAGTGCGTCGGCGAGGAGACCGTCGTACCGCTGCCCGCGGAACAGGTCCAGTTGGTCAGGGCGGACTCGTAGCCGGCGTTCTTGACGTTGTTGACGTCCGCGGCGGATGCCACACCCGCGCCGGTTACGCCTACGCCGCCGAGAGTGAGTAGTGCGGTGACTGCTGCCGCCCAAAGGCGTCTTGGCGCGCGGTCCACTGGGGCCTCCGGTGGGGGAGAGGAGTTGAGGACGACGGTGGCCACCGCTGCACGTACAAGTTGGTCCAGACCAATGCCCTTGTCAAGAGGTCCGGACCGGAATGCGCGTCAAGCGTCGTACCCCACCCAACCCCCGTCCGTGTCCAGCGAGATGCGTAACCTGCCCTGTTTTGGCGTGTCTTGCGAATCGCCAGTTCTCCTCTGGCTGCAGAAAGGCTGTTCTCCGGTCACAAAGGCGTGGATACAGTTCTCGGGAGTCACGCACTGAAGTCAAACAGGTATGTCGGAGTGACGCCGGTCGACCGAACCGGGCGGTGAAGCGGGGAGCGCGCGTGCCAACTGCCATTGCCGTGACCAGTGCCGATCTGGCGCTGCCGCCGCAGGATGAGCGAACCGTGCCCGCCGTCGTGCTGCGGGACCTGGACCGGCAGCCGTTGGATCACTCCCTGGTCGTCATGCAGGGGTTGATCGAGCAGCACGGGCACGTGATCGTCGTCTGTTCACAGGCGGCACCCCGGGCCGTGCGGCAGCGGCTGCACACCGTGCGGTCCCTTCTCGAGAGTGACCGTGTCGCCCTGTTCCGGCCCGATCTGCCGCCCCTCGGAGTCGCCGTCCTGGCCCGTCAGTTGAGACAGCTGGCTTCCTGCGACCTCAGCCCGGGCGTCCTCGCCTCGGCCGGCCGGCTGCTCACCCACTACATCCACGCCGGGGCGCTGCTCGGCTCCGTGGCAAAGCTCGACCGGGTGCCCGTCGGGCTGAAGGCGCACGCCAAGTCCTGGGTGCCCGGCGCGCAGTTCGGCGTACTCGCACATCCGGAACCGCAGCTCGTCCGGATCGCCCCCGACGCCACCCTCGCGGGGCCGGAGTTCGCGACCTCGCTGCTCGTCGCCAAGGGGCAGCTGCAGTCCGACTGGGTCACCGCGCACCTCGCCAAGTCCTGGAACGTCCAGGGGCTGCGCGAGGCCGGCCTGCCCGCCGAGTCCGCCGCCTGGTGGGGGACCTCGAAGCTGATCGAGTTCTGCGCGTATCTGCCCGACCTGCCCGTGCTCTATCAGCTGGTGACCTCTGTACGGCAGGGCGTCTGCCACTGGTGCGGCATCGATGTCATCGGCGACCGCTGTGTCTTCTGTTCCGCGACCCCGCCCCCAGCCCCCGACCGGCCGGCCCTCACCGGCTGACCGTCCCCGACCCCGACCCGACCGCTCTCGGCCGATTCCCCCAATGAGGTTGCACGGTTCATGAACTCCCGTCAGCGCCGCGGCGTGATACTCCTGCTCCTGTCGGTCGTCTGCGCCCTCGGCGCCTTCGCCGGCGTCCTGTCCGTCATCAGTGACGTGAAGTCCAAGGTCGGCCCCGAGGTCACCGCGTACCGGGTCAAGACGAACGTGACGCCCTATACGGCGCTCCGCGCGGGGCAGTTCGAGAAGATCGAGATGCCCGAGCGGTGGCTGTCGGAGAACGCGGTCACCAACCTCCGGGAGATCCAGGGCAAGATCGCCGTCACCACCCTGCGCGCGGGGTCCCTGCTGCAGAGCGACATGATCGTGGCCCAGCCCGCGCTCCAGGCGAACGAACAGGAGGTCGCCATCATGATCGACGCGGCGACCGGCGTGGCGGGGAAGATCACCCCGGGTTCCACGGTCAACGTCTACGCCACCTTCGAGGGCGAGCGCGACGGCGCCCCCGACCAGGCGAAGATCATCGTCACCAACGCCAGGGTCCTCGACGTGGGCAAGCTGACCCCGCTCGAACCCACCGAGAGCAACCGCAGCCGGCAGCTCACCGAGGCCGTCCCGATCACCTTCGCGCTCTCCACCCTCGACGCCCAGCGCATCACGTACGCCGAGTCGTTCGCCGAGCAGGTGCGGCTCGCGCTGGTGGCGCCCGGCGGCGGCAGCGACATCGCCGAGAAGGACCGTACGTACGAACTCGCGACGGACAAGTGAGAGGCCCGCATGCCCACGAGGATCCTCCCGGCAGTCGGCGACGCGGACGCGGTCCGGTCCCTCACGACTCTGCTCAGCCAGCTCCCGGACGCCGAGCCGGTGGCCCCGGTCGTCGACTCCACCCAGCTCGTCGACACCCTCGCCCGCCTCGCCGCCGAGTCGGTCGACGAACTGCCCGAGGTCGTGGTCGTGCACGAGCGGATCGGCCCGGTCCCGGCGCTGGAGCTGATCCGCGAGGTCGCGCTGCGCTTCCCCGCCGTCGGCGTCATCCTCGTCACCTCCGACGCCGGCCCCGGCCTCTTCCAGGCCGCCATGGACTACGGCGCCCGCGGCCTCGTCGCGCTCCCGATCAACTACGAGGAACTCGCCAGCCGCGTCCAGGCGGTCGCCCAGTGGTCGGTGGGCGTACGGCGTCACCTCGGCGCCGGTATCGAGGTGTACAGCGGCGGGGTCGGCGGCACGGTCGTCACCGTCAGCGGCGCCAAAGGAGGTGTGGGGACCACCCTCACCGCCATCCAGCTCGCCCTCGCCGCCCAGGCGTCCGGCCGGACCGCCGCCCTCGTCGACATGGACCTCCAGGCCGGCGACATCGCCTCCTACCTGGACATCCAGTTCCGCCGCTCGGTCGCCGACCTCGCCACCATCACCGACATCTCCCCGCGCGTCCTGGCCGACGCCGTCTTCCGCCACGACACCGGCGTCGCCCTGCTCCTCGCCCCCGGCGAGGGGGAGCGCGGCGAGGAGGTCACCGACCGCGCCGCCCGCCAGATCGTCACCGCCCTGCGCTCCCGCTACGAGGTCGTCGTCGTCGACTGCGGCGCCCAGATGAGCGGGGCGAGCGCGGCCGTGGTGGAGATGGCGGACACGGCCCTGCTGGTCACGACCCCGGACGTGGTCGCGGTCCGGGGCGCCAAGCGCACGGTCCGGATGTGGGACCGGCTGCAGATCCGCAAGGCGGAGGAGACGACCGTCGTCGTCAACCGCCACACCCGCGGTGCGGAGATACAGCCCGCCCTCATCCAGAAGATCACCGGCACGGGCGTCGCCGCCACCGCGATCCCCGCCAACTGGAAGGAACTCCAGGGCGCCGTGGACGCCGGCCGCGTCCACGAACTCGACAGCAAGGGCGCGGTCAAGCAGGCGATGTGGGGGCTCGCGGGGGAGCTGGGGCTGGTCAAGGCCCCCGAAGGCGCCCAGAAACACGCCAAGTTCCGGGGGGACCGGGGCGCTGTGAGCTTCCGAAGGCGAGGGTGAGCGTGCTTTCACGCAGGGGACTGTTACGCGGGGGACTGTCACGCAGGCAACCGTCACGCAGGGAACTGTCGCGTTGGGTGCGGTCGCGCCGGGGGCGGGACGAGGGCCAGGTCGCCATCGAGTTCCTCGGCATGCTGCCGCTGATCCTTCTGACACTGGTGCTGCTGTGGCAGTTCGTGCTGCTGGGGTACACGTTCACGCTCGCGGGGAATGCTGCCGACGAGGCGGTACGGGCGGCTACCGCGGCCGATCCGGGGGCCCGGGAGGGGGCGTGCGAGGCGGCAGGGCTGGAGAAGCTGCCGGACGCGTGGGGCGGCACGGTGTCGTGCGGCACCGGCGGCGGCTATGTCACCGCCGACGTCACGCTCCGGGTCCCCGTCCTCTTCCCGGGCTCGATCGGCTTCCCGTTCGAGGTCGAGGGCCACGCGGGGGCCGTAGAGGAGGAGACGGGCTGAGATGGCGTACCAGCGCAGTCATCGCGATCGCGGTCAAGTCGCACTCGAATACCTCGGGTTCATCCCGATCCTGATCCTCGTCGCCATGGCCGGCGTACAGATCGGGCTGATCGCCTACACCGCCCAGCAGGCGGGCACGGCGGCCCGGGCCGGTGCGCGGGCCGCCTCGCTCCAGGAGAGCGCCGCGGAGGGCTGCGCGAACGCGGTGAGCGACTGGCTGGCCCCCGACTGTCCCGCCGCGTACGGCGACGACACGGTGACGGTCACCGCCACCATCGACATCCCGTCCATCGTCCCCGGCTGGAACTTCGACCCCGCCCGGAAGACCGCCACCATGCCGCTCGACCACTGACGCGGGAACGAGGAACACCATGAGCCTGCGAGCACGCATCAACACCCCCGAGGAGAACGGCAGCAAGGGCGAGGACGGCCATCTGGTCGCCTCGTACCGCGCCAAGCTGCTCGAGGAGATCGACCTCGCGGAGATGTCCTCGCTGGCCGCGGCCGAGCGCCGGGCCCGGCTCGAGCGGGTGCTCGGGCACATCATCAGCCGTGAGGGACCGGTCCTGTCGACGGTCGAGCGTTCGCAGCTGATCCGGCGGGTCGTGGACGAGGCACTCGGCCTCGGCATCCTGGAACCGCTCCTCGAGGACGCGTCGATCACCGAGATCATGGTCAACGGCCCGGACGCGATCTTCGTCGAGCGGGCGGGCCGGGTCGAGCAGTTGCCGATCCGCTTCCCCTCCCACGACCAGCTGATGCAGACCATCGAGCGGATCGTCTCGACGGTCAACCGGCGGGTCGATGAGTCGAACCCCATGGTGGACGCCCGCCTCCCGTCCGGCGAGCGCGTGAACGTCATCATCCCGCCGCTCTCCCTCACCGGCGCGACCCTCACGATCCGCCGCTTCCCGCGCTCCTTCACGTTGCACGAGATGATCGGCCTCGGCTCGCTCGACGAGCACATGGTGTATCTGCTGGCCGGGCTGGTGCAGGCGAAGGCCAACATCATCGTCTCGGGCGCGACCGGCACCGGAAAGACGACGCTGCTGAACGCGCTGTCGGGCCTGATCCCCGAGTCCGAGCGCATCATCACCATCGAGGACTCCGCCGAACTCCAGCTCCAGCAGGCACACGTCATCCGCCTGGAGTCCCGCCCCCCGAACGTCGAGGGCAAGGGCCAGGTCACCATCCGCGACCTGGTCCGCAACTCCCTCCGGATGCGCCCCGACCGGATCGTGGTCGGTGAGGTCCGCGGCGGCGAGTCCCTCGACATGCTCCAGGCCATGTCGACGGGCCACGACGGCTCGCTGGCCACCGTGCACGCCAACAGCACGGAGGACGCGCTGATGCGGCTGAAGACCCTGGCGTCGATGTCCGACGTGGCGGTCCCCTTCGAGGCGCTGCACGACCAGATCAACAGCGCGGTGGACGTCATCATCCAGCTGACCCGCTTCCCGGACGGCGCCCGCCGGATCACCGAGATCGCGATCCTGGAGAGCCACGGCTCGGAGCCGTACCGCCTGGCGTCGGTGGCCCGCTTCCAGGCGCAGCCCATGGCGCCGGACGGCCGCGTCCACGGCGCCTTCGAGTACCACCCCCTGCCGCGCCGGACCGCCGACCGCCTCTACATGGCGAGCCAGCCGATCCCCCAGGCCTTCGGCATCGCCCGGACCGCAGACCAGCTCGCCATCCGAGAAGCCAGGTAGGAACCGCTGTTATGGACCCCGCTGTTATGGACCCCGCTGTTATGGACCCCGTTGCCATGGATCCCGTTGCCATGGATCCCGTTGCTTTGGAACTCCAGACCCGCATCACGCTCACCACCGGCATCGCGCTCCTGACCTGCGTCCTGGTCGTGCTGGGCCTGCACGCGTACGCGTCCGGCAGGGCACAGCGCCAGGCCCTGGTGGACCGCCTGTCCGCCACCGGCCAGATAACGGGCGGCGGCCGCCGACGCCGCTTCCACACCCTGGACCGCCGCCTGCGTCGTACGAAACTGGGCAAGAAGCTCGAACTACGGCTCGCGGCAACCGGCTTGGACGTCACGCCGGGTGAGTTCTTCGTCTACATGATGGCGACGGTGGCGGGGCTGTGGCTGATCGGCCAGGCGTCGCTGGCGCCCTTCTTCGGGCCGATCGCCGGACTGCTGGGCGTCGGGGTCGCGGTCCAGTTCCTCAACTGGCAACGCCAGAAGCGCATCGAGAAGTTCATCAACCAGCTCCCCGAACTGGCCCGCATCCTGGCCAACGCCGCCCACGCCGGCCTCGCGCTCCGCACGGCCATCGGCATGGCGGCGGAAGAGCTGGAGGCCCCGGCGGGTGAGGAACTGGCCAAGGTGGGCAACCAGTTGGCGGTCGGAGCCTCGATGGACGACGCCCTGAACGAGCTGGCGGAACGCCTCCCGTCCCGCGAACTGGTCGTCCTGGTGACCACGCTGGTCCTCTCGAACCGGGCGGGCGGCCAGGTGGTCAGCGCGCTGCGCAACCTGACGGAGACGCTGGAGGAGCGGAAGGAGACCCGGCGCGAGGTCCGTACCCAGCTCTCCCAGGTGAACATGACGTCGTACGCGGTCCCGGTACTGGGCGTGGGCTCCCTGTTCCTGATGAACGGCGTGAAGGACGGCGCCCTGGACCGGATGACGGGCTCCCCGGTCGGCCAGGCGGCGGTGCTCATCGCGTTCGCGCTGTACGCGGTCGGGTTCATCCTCATCCGCCGCCTGTCGCGGATCGACGTCTGAGGGGCGGGGAGTGGTCATGGGAGTGGGACTTCTGCTCGCGCTGGTGATGGGCCTGAGCGTCTGGGGCGTCTTCGCCGGCATCCGCATGTACCGCGCGGACGCCAAACTGCCCGGCGACCTGGCACTGGCGCTGGAGATCGGCGCGACCCGCACGGGCGCGGTGGACTCGCTGATCGACCGCATGGGCATGCGCTACGCCCCCGCGGTCCTACGGCTGATGGGCCCCAAGATGGTGGCCAGGTACCGCCGCAAGATCGACCTCGCGGGCAACCCCGGCGGCCTGACCATCGACCGCTACGCCGCGCGCAGGGCGGTCTACGGCTTCCTCGGCGGGGTCGGCTTCCTGGTGTTCCTGCTGCGCGGCGACGTACTGCTCGCCCTGCTGCTGCTGGCCTTCGGGGCGTTCTGGACGGAGGTCGGCATCTGGTCGGCGATCCGGATCAGGAAGGACGAGATCGAGCGCACCCTGCCGGACTTCCTGGACGTCCTGGCGGTGGTGGTGAGCGCGGGCCTGGGCTTCCGGCAGGCGCTGGACCGGGTGGCGTCGAAGTACGAGGGCCCCTGGGCGGACGAACTCCGGATCACGCTCCGCCAGATGGACCTGGGCATGAGCCGCCGCCATGCCTTCGCGGAGCTGAGGCGGCGGAACGACTCGGAGCAGGTCGCGATGTTCGTGACGGCACTGCAGCAGGGCGAGGAACTGGGCGCCCCGATCGTCGACACCCTGGTCGCGCTGGCCAAGGACATGCGCCGCACGGACGCCCAGAACGCCCGCCGCAAGGCCGCGCGGGCCGTCCCCAAGGCCACGATGATGATCACCACGTTCATGGTGCCGGCCACGATGATCCTGCTCGGGGCGGGGCTGCTGCTCGGCTCGGGGACGGACTTCGGCTCCATCACCGGGGAGTAGAGGGGGACGGGTGAGCACGATGCCGTTGATGAGGGCGAAGACACCGAGGGGCGGCGGCATCGGTGTGCTGCGCGCCCGCCCGAAGTCCCCGGAGACCATCACGCCGTCCGAGCACCCTACGACCCCCGCCATACCCCTCCAGGTCAACGCCCTCCAGGCGATGAGCCGCCAGGTCTTCGGCTTCCGCCTGGCCATGATCGCCCTCTCCGCCCCCGCGGCCCTGCTGAACGCGGCCCCCGGCCTGGGCGCCCGCCTGGTGGGAGCGGCGGTGGTCGTGACCTTCATGGGCTCCTACGTCCTCTTCCGGGACTGGGAACGCTTCGGCCCGCTCCTCCTCCGCCACCCCACCCTCCTCGCGGTGGACACCCTCTTCGCCTCGCTCCTCCTGATCTCCGCGGGCCCTGACACCACCCTCGCCTACGTCAGCGTCTGCACCCCCCTCCTCGCCGGCATCGTCTACGGCTGGCGGGGCGCCGCGGTCTTCGCCAGCCTCCAGGCGCTGATCCTCCTGCTGGTGTACGCGATCGCCCAGGACGCGGCGAACGCGACCGTCGCGGAGAAACTCCTGCTGCCCGGCTTCTGCGTCATCACCGGCGCGGTCGGCTCCACGCTCCGCGGCCTCATGCTCCGCTTCGGCACGGCCACCCAGGCCCTGACGACGGTCCAGGCCCGCCTGGCGGTCACCGAGGCGGTCGGCGCGGAACGGGCCCGGCTGGCCCGCGAGATGCACGACTCGGTGGCGAAGACCCTGCACGGCGTCGCCCTGGCCGCCGACGCCCTCGCCGCCTCGGCGGGCCGCGCCGACACGGCCCCGGCCCAGCTCAAGGAACGGGCGGAGCTGGTGGCCCGTTCCGCCCGCCAGGCCGCGGCAGAGTCCCGCGAACTCCTGGCGGACCTGCGCCGCGAATCCGACCCGGCGCACGGGACGGACGTACTGGCCGAACTGGCGTCCAGTGTGAAGGACTTCAGCACCAGGACGGGCGTACGGGCCACCTATCACCCCACAGGCGACGACAGCACCGCCGCACCCCGCGTCCCACCCGCTGTCGCCCGCCAGCTCCTCACCATCACCGAGGAGGCCATGGAGAACGCCCACCGCCACGCGAACCCGACCCGCGTCGACGTCCGGGCGGGCGTCCGCGACGACGTCCTCCTGCTCACGGTCTACGACGACGGCACGGGCCTGCCCCCCGGCACCACCCTCGAACACCTCCGCCGAACCGGCCACTTCGGCCTCCTCGGCATGGTCGAGCGAGCCGCCTCCGTGGGCGCCCGCATCGACATAGGCCGGGGCACCCACCCCCGAGGCACGGAGATCCGCCTCGAACTCCCCCTGGCGGCCCTGTCGGCCCTGACGACGACGAAGGCGACCCCATGAACGAGCCGCAGCCCGCCCCCCTCCGGGTGGTGGTGGCCGACGACAACCCGGTGGTCCGGGCCGGCCTCACGGCGCTCCTCTCCACCCACGAGGACATAAGGGTCGTGGCGGAGGCGGTGGACGGCCGCGAGGCCCACGACGCGGCCCGCCACCACCGCCCCGACGTGATCCTCCTGGACGTCCGCATGCCGGGCATGGACGGCATCACGGCCCTTCCTCACCTGGTACGGCTGGCCCCGGTCATGATGCTCACCTACAGCGGGGAGTCGGAGACGGTGCGGGAGGCGCTGCGGCGGGGGGCGGTCGGGTATCTGGTGCACGGGGAGTTCACGGCGGGGGAGTTGGTGGACGCCGTGCGGGAGGTTCGGCGGGGGAGGCGGCGGTTGACGCCGACGGCGGAGGTGGCGGTGGCTTCGTGGCCGGGGGCTCGGCTCGGGCTCCAAGATGCGATTGCACACGAAAATTCACCGCGAACATCCGCTTCACGTCCCAGTTTTCGGAAAGTGCTTTCGCAATCGCAATCGAGTGTGGGACAGTCGAGGTTCCAACTCAGCATGAGGGAGGCGGAGATCATGGACCTCATCGCGTCAGGCATGACGAACCAGCAGATCGCCGCCGCCTGCTTCATCACCGAGAAGACGGTCAAGAACCACATCAACCGCATCTTCGCCAAGCTCCACAGCACCAGCCGGGCGGAAGCCGCCGCCAAATGGCTGGGCACGGCCCCGGGAGACTGGCGATGACAATCGGCCGATCTTCGGACGGAGCCCCGATTTGGGCCCAGGGACCCTCTGACGTTCCGGTTGTTCTGGCGTACGTTCCTCGCGAGACTTACGAGCCCAGCGCTCAGCGATCGCCCGACACCGGAGGGGAACACCATGAGCAACTGGATCAACACCACCGTCGCATACCTGCGGGGGCGCTCCGCTCGCGACGACAAGGGGCAGACGGCGGTGGAGTATCTGGGCATCATCGCGGTGGTGGTGGCGATTGTGCTGGCTATTACGGGGACGGACATCGGGCAGCAGATCTACGACGCGATTGTGGAGAAGATCGACGAGCTCACCGGATGATCACGCGCCGCAAGTACGGCGACGCAGGGCAGGCCTTCCCCATCTACATCACGGTCGTGGGGGGCCTGCTCTTTCTTGCGTTCGCGTACCTTGCGGTCGGCCAGGCCGCAGCAAATCGCAACGGCGCCCAAACGGCAGCCGATGCGGCGGCACTCGCTGCGGCGCAGGACGCCCGGGACCAGCTCGCGGGGCAGTGGGTGGAGGACATACTCGACCCGATGAAGTGGCAGGACATCTTCGACGGCAACGTGGATGGACTGAGCCCGTCATGCTGGCGAGCCGATCAACTCGCGGCGCAGAACGACGCCCACGTAGAAGCCTGCGCTCCGACGGACCCTCTGGGCTACGAGGTCGAGGTCGAGACGGACACCCCCGTCGGGGACTCGATCGTCCCCGGCACGGAGGAGAAGTTCGCGAAGGCGTCCGCCACCGCGGTGATCGAGCCTCGCTGTGCGTTCGAACTCCCCGGCGAAGACGACGGGGGCGACGAGGGCGACGGGAACGACGTACTGCCACTGCCGCAGCTCACCTGCGAGGACAAGAACTGGGACCTGGACCCGAATGGCCCCGATGCTCTTCTTCCGGGCTCCGAGGACCTCTTCGACGTCCATCTGGCCGACTGACAGCGAACGACGAGTGACGAAGGAAGCAGAGGCATGAGTATTCGGTTCACGACGAAGGCCCGCAGGGGGATGGTCGCACTGACCGTTGCGGCCGGACTGGCCCTCGGCGTGGCCGGCTGCGGCAGTGGAAGCGACGCAGACAAGAAACCGGAGACATCGGCTTCCGCCTCCCAAGGCAAGCGTGGTGGGTCTGATCCGAGTACTCAGGAGGGGACGGACGAGCTGCTGGCCGAGCTCAAGGGCGAGGACGGCCTGATCCTCCAGATCACCTCTGCTCAGAGGGACTCAGGAGGGTTCGTCACTGTGAGCGGCGAGTTGAAGAACGACGGAGACGAGGCGGCTCGGGTTTCCGCACGGGTGTCGGGCGACGAGACCGAGATCATCAGGCACGGGACGTCGCTGGGCGGCGCAACCCTGGTCGACTCGGCGACTAAGAAGCGCTACTACGTACTGCGCGACACCGACGGCCGGCCCCTGACGACGACAAGCATGCCGAGGATCAAGGCCGGCGCTTCCATCCCGGTGTTCATGCAGTTCCCGGCCCCGCCCACCGACACAACCGAAGTCACCTTCCAGCTCCCGACGTTCGCCGCCGCCACCATCCAGATCTCCGGGTGAGGCCAAGATGACCCGCCTCTCCCTGACCCTCACCGCAGCCACCATCATGGTCGCGGCGAACATCTACGGCGCCACAACGGCGGACGCCGAAGACTCCCCCAGCGTCCCCCCGGGCACGGAAGCCTCCGCCTCCGCCCCCGTCGAGGTGGACGCCAACGACCCCGACCTGAAGCTCCCCGAGGGCGGCACCCTCGCCGAGCCGAAGGTCCTGGACATCAAGCAGGTCGTCGAGGACCAGACCGGCGACGAACGCCGCGAGGACACCAACGCGGACGTGAAGTTCGCGCTCCAGTCGGAGGTGCTGTTCCCGAAGGACAGCGCGAAGCTGACCGGTGAGGCGAAGTCCCGTATCGCGGCGATCGCGGAGGAGATCACGACGCAGAACGCGTCGAAGATCCGGGTCTTCGGTTTCACGGACAACCTGGGCTCCTCGGCCCACGGCGACGTCCTGTCGAAGCAGCGCGCCAACGCCGTACAGAAGGTCCTGGAGTCGGAGCTGAACGACTCGGCCGTCACCTACGAGGTACGCGGCTACGGCGAGCAGTACCCCATCTCCTCCAACGCCACGGAGTCGGGCCGCAAGAAGAACCGAAGGGTGGAGGTCTCCTTCCCCCGCACGTCCTGAACGAAATCCCCGCCTGCTCCGTCGGTACTCAAGAGGTCGGACAGATCTCCGGACTGAGGGGTGGGTGGGCAGTGATGGCAGAGGTACTTGCGGCCAGGCGGGGCAGGTTCACATGGGTGTTGTCGGCGGCGGCCGTCGTCACGGTGGCCGTCGGCGGCTGTACGTCGGTGAGCGGTGGTGGTGGTGGCGACTCCGCGGCGTCCTGTGTGTTCCTGGCCGAGTACGCGAACCGTACGTACTCCGACGTGGCGAACGTCGACTTCACCGTGGGGGACGAGCTCGGCACCGCCACCCTCCCCACCTGCGACGACACCCCGAACGACAACGACGATGGCGAGACCGCCCCGGCCGTGACGACCGCCTACGCGGTCGAGGGCCTGGACCCCAGCATCGCCATCGCGGTGGGCGAGGCACCCGATGACGTCGTGTTCGTCGCGGTCCGCTCGGGCACGGAGATTCCCCCCGAGGTCCAGAAGCTGATCGACGGCTCCTGACAGACGTGGCCCGGTGCCGGGGCCCGGGTCACACTCCACCCCCGGCAACCTCCACCTCCACCCGCACCCCAATCCGCAACCCCCACCCCACCATTACCCCGGCCCCCGCCTCCAGCACATGCCGGGACCGAAGCCGCGGCAGTCCGAGCCGCCCGGGCCGCATGGTGCGTACGGCGATGACACGGAGACGGCGATCGAGGTAGGCCACGTCGATGGGCATCCGCATACGAAAGGTGTGCACCTGGCCGGCAGGCGTGAGCAGCAGCGCCCCGTCGACGGAGTCCCGCCCGAGCAGCCCCCGCGTGCGGGCCCGATAGGACGAGGCGACCTCCAGCGGAACGACGACACGCCCCTGTTCCCCGTGCACCACCAACTCGCCCCGCCCATCACGCCACCGCGCCATACCCAGACACCTCCGGCCCTGCCTCCCGCCCGCACCGTGCAACAAGGCGTGACAATAGACCCGCCCCGGCACACCCACCCACCGCTCACAAAGAGGTGACCGGCAGATGCCGAAGATCGTGCTGATGATGTCCCTGTCGCTCGACGGCTACTTCGAAGGCCCCGACCGGGACATCTCCTGGCACCGCGTCGACGACGAACTGCACCAGCACTTCAACGACGTCGTCCGGCAGATGGGCGGCATCCTCCACGGCCGCGTCACCTACGAACTCATGGCCGACTTCTGGCCCACCGCCGACGCCGATCCCGACATCCCCGCAACCATGGCCGAGTTCGCCGGGATCTGGCGGGAGATCCCGAAGTACGTCTACTCGCGGAAACTCGACCACGCCGACTGGAACACCACCGTCGTCCACGAGGTCGTCCCCGAGGAGATCCGGGCGCTGAAGGAGCAGGCCGGGGGAGACCTCGGGCTCGGCGGGGCCGACCTCGCCGCCACCTTCCTGCGGTACGGGCTCGTCGACGAGTTCCGGATCTACGTCCATCCCGTGCTCGTCGGCCGCGGCCGGCAGCTCTTCCCCAAAGCCGAAGCCGAGGCTGGGGCCGGGGACGTCACAGCCCTTCGGCTCGTCGAGACCCGGACCTTCGGCAACGGCGTCGTACTGCTGCGCTATGAGAGGGAGAAGGAGGACAAGGACGTCACCGGGGGCCGGTAATGCGGTTGTGAGGGCAGCCGGACCTCGATAGGAAGCTGTCATGACTGGACTCGGTGCTGTCTTCCGTCCGCAACTGCCCCCCGAACGACTGCGCGTCCTCGCCCGCCTCGCCGACGACACCGGACTCGAGGAGCTCTGGCTCTGGGAGGACTGCTTCCTGGAGGGCGGCATCTCCACGGCCGCCGCCGCCCTCGCCTGGACCGAGCGCGTCAGGATCGGCGTCGGACTGCTGCCCGTGCCCCTGCGGAACGTCGCCGTCACCGCGATGGAGACCGCCACGCTGCACCGCATGTTCCCGGGCCGTGCGATCGTCGGCGTAGGACACGGCGTACAGGACTGGATGGGGCAGGTCGGGGCGCGGGTCGAGTCGCCGGTGACGCTGCTGCGCGAGCATCTCCTCGCCCTGCGTGCCCTGTTGCGCGGGGAGCGGCTCACCACCGAGGGGCGGTACGTCAGGCTCGACGACGTCGGCCTGGACTGGCCGCCCCTCGGCCCCGACACCGTGCCCGTCCTCGCCGGCGCCACCGGCCCACGCTCCCTGCGGCTCTCCGGCGAGGCCGCCGACGGGACGGTACTCACCGCCGGCACACCGCCCGAGGGCGTACGGAGGGCCCGTCAGCTCATCGACGAGGGGCGGGAGTCCGCCGGGCGTACCGACCCGCACCAGGTCGTCGTCTACCTCCTCACCGCCACCGGCCCGGACGGACCCGCCCGGCTCAGGGCCGAGCTCGCCGAGATGGACCTGGGCGCCGTCCCGGACCTCGGTGTCGCCGGTGACGCCGGCGCCGTCGCCAAGGCCGTCCAGCGGCTCGCGGACGCCGGTGCCGACACGGTGGTCCTCCAGCCGACGGCGGACGAAGCCGACCCCGAGGCCTTCATCCGCTTCGCGGCGCAGGAAGTACGACCGCTGGTCCCGTAACCGTTCCTGCGGACTGAGCAGGAGTGAGTCCGCTCAGCCGCACGCCCCGAACGGTCTTGGGCGTACTGGTCCCCGGCGTACTCGACCCCGGGGCGGCGACACGCATCCTGTGCGCCGCCGAGCAGCTGACGCCCCCTTCCTGACCCTTTCCTCACACGTCATCCCGCCGGAGAAAAATCAGCGGCGGTGGCCGACCGTGCTCTGCGACGATCAGCCCATGGGAGAGCAGCAGGGCCGAAGCCACCGCCGCTACGACGAACTCGTCGCCGAAGCCGTCGCCGCCCCCACCGAGGGCTGGGACTTCTCCTGGTTCGAGGGACGGGCCACCGAGGCACGGCCGTCATGGGGATACGCCACGTCCCTCGCCGAGCGGCTGGCCGGGGCGGAGGCCGCCCTCGACATCCAGACGGGTGGAGGGGAAGTACTCGACTTCGCCCTCGGACGCGCCCTGAAGTCCCCGGCCGTCACGGTCGCCACCGAGGGCTGGCCGCCGAACGCCGCCAAGGCCACCGCCCTCCTCCGGCCGCGCGGCGTCGCGGTCGTCGCCGCGCCCGAGGACGCCCGGCTGCCCTTCGCGGACGACACGTTCGACCTCGTGAGCAGCCGGCACCCGGTCGGCCCGCGGTGGGCGGAGATCGTCCGCGTGCTGCAGCCCGGCGGCAGGTACTTCGCGCAGCACGTCGGGCCCCGCAGCGCCTACGAGGTCGTCGAGTACTTCCTCGGCCCGCTGCCCGCCGAGCGGAGCAGCGACCGTCATCCCGATCGTGAACGCGCCGCCGCCGAGGCCGCCGGCCTCGAGATCGTCGACCTGCGGGCCGAGCGGCTGCGCATGGAGTTCCACGACATCGGCGCCGTCGTCCACTTCCTCCGCAAGGTGATCTGGATGGTCCCCGGCTTCACGGTCGAGGCGTACGAGCACCAACTCCGCGCCCTGCACGACCGCATCGAGACTGAGGGGCCCTTTCGTGGCCCACAGCACCCGCCACCTCGTCGAGGCCCACAAGCCCAACGAGTGAGCGCCGAATGAGGTCAGATCCTGTCCTCTGTTAACAAGGTCGCACGGTTGCCTCAAAGGCGCATGTTGCAAACCGTGCAATCGGTGTATGCGGGGCGGATCGCCCCTGTGCTTCCAAGGGCTCCAGGCGGCTTCCACATTGTTATCGCGGGCGGCTCGCCTGCGTTCCGCCTCTCACCTGAGTTCAGACCAAGGCAATTCGCGTAAGCAAAGTTGCGTGGCGGCATCGCGCGGTGGAGGGGGTTGCGCGGTGCCGTGCACTCCCTGCTGGACGCGCATCACACCCTGGCCGGGCCCGATGTGAGGAAGGCGCCCGCCCCCTCCACCGGGCGTTCACTGCCCGGCTCGCCCGGTGGAGGGGGCGGGGACAACACGCCGAACGGGTCCCAAGATCCGGCAAACCCTCCGGATCTCTCCGCATCCCACCCGTTTGCCCAGGGAATACGCCGCGATCCGGCCATGCGGCACCCCGAAAAGGGCCCTCTGCGGCCACCGGCCCGTCGTCGGCCGGTTTCGGAGAGTAGTCATGGCGCGCCGCTGTACGCAGGAGCACTTACGAAGGGTTATGGTGGAAACCCCCCCTCGGGCCGGTCCGTCTCCCCCCCACGGACCGGCCCGTTTTTCTGTGTCGTTTTCTTTGCCGTTTTCTTTGCCGTTTTCTTTGCCGTCCGGTTTGAGTGGTGCAAGGGCCCCTCACCCGGGCCTGACACTCGTTGGCGGCGCCTCGGTACCGCGGGGGTAGGCTTCGCCTCCGGGGGACCGCCATACGGACCCCGCGGGGACCGCCATGCGGACAGGGGTCGCCCACGGCCGAGCGCCGGGTTCGGGCCGCGCCTGTCCATCCGTATACGGAGGGGCTGACAATCACGTGAACCTGCGCGACATGCTGCGCGGCCTGTTGGTCAGGCTGTACGCACGCCGGGTGGAAGGCCACCTGGACCACGCTCAGGTGCCCAAGCACATCGGCGTCATCATGGACGGCAACCGGCGCTGGGCGAAGGCCGCGGGTTCCAGCACCGTGCACGGTCACCGGGCCGGCGCGGAGAAGATCGAGGAGTTCCTCGGCTGGTGCTCCGAGACGGACGTCGAGGTCGTCACCCTCTGGCTGCTGTCGACGGACAACTTCGACCGCCCCCAGGACGAGCTGGGCCCCCTCCTCGGGATCATCGAGGACGTCGTGCGCACCCTCGCCACCGACGGCCGCTGGCGGGTCCACCACGTCGGCACCCCCGACCTGCTGCCCTCCCCGATGCAGAATGCGCTGAAGGAGGCCGAGGAGACCACCGCGCACGTCGACGGGATAGTCGTCAACGTCGCCATCGGCTACGGCGGCCGTCAGGAGATCGCCGACGCGGTCCGCTCGATGCTCCTCGACGCGCAGGACAAGGGCACCTCGATGGACGAGCTCGCCGAGGCCGTCGACATCGACATGATCGGCCGTCACCTCTACACCGGTGACCAGCCCGACCCCGACCTGGTGATCCGCACCAGCGGCGAGCAGCGGCTGTCCGGCTTCATGCTCTGGCAGACGGCCCATTCCGAGTACTACTTCTGTGACGTCTTCTGGCCGGCCTTCCGCAAGGTCGACTTCCTGCGCGCCCTGCGCGACTACGCCGCGCGCCACCGGCGTTACGGCGGCTGACCACGCGCCTGTCCGGCGGTCGTCCCGGGACGGAAGTAACAAGGAGTTCATCAGCGCGCCGTCATATGCGCTGGCATGGCATCGCATGTTCGAGGGCATAAGCCAAGCAGGTCGACACCCGAACCACGGGTGTCGTATCTCAGCGGGCGGCACGGGGCCGTCCGCCCGGGAGGCCCTTTGCACCAGCCCGATCGTGCGGTCAGCACGGACGCAGCGGAGGGCCGGTTTTCGGCCCGTGCAGGGCGCCGAACTCCGGTCCAGCTCCACTCCGTCGCTCCCCGACCTCATCCGAGGGGGTACGTCCTTCCGTGGTGACCAGCACAAAGCGCCACAAGCCAGACCGGCGCACCTACGTTCTCGACACCAGCGTCCTGCTGGCCGACCCGCACGCAATGAACCGCTTCGACGAGCATGAAGTCGTGCTCCCGATCGTTGTGGTCACCGAGCTGGAGGCCAAGCGGCACCATCCCGAACTCGGCTACTTCGCCCGGCAGGCCCTGCGCCTGCTCGACGACTACCGCGTCCGGTACGGCCGCCTCGACGCCCCCATTCCGATCGGGGAACTCGGCGGCACGATCCGTGTCGAGCTCAATCACTCGGACCCCAGCGTGCTGCCCAGCGGCTACCGCCTGGGGGACAACGACTCCCGCATCCTCGCGGTGGCCCGCAATCTGCAGGCCGAGGGGTTCGACGTCACGGTCGTGTCGAAGGACCTCCCGCTCAGGATCAAGGCATCGTCGGTCGGTCTCCTCGCCGAGGAGTACCGCGCCGAGCTCGCCATCACGGACTCCTCCGGCTGGACCGGAATGTCCGAACTGACCCTGCCCGGCGAGCAGGTGGACATCCTCTTCGAGGAGGGGCACGCCTATGTGCCCGAGGCCGCCGAGCTGCCCGTGCACACCGGACTGACCATCCTGTCCGAGCGGGGCAACGCGCTCGGCCGGGTCACGCCCGAGGGCAACGTCCGTCTCGTGCGCGGCGACCGGGAGGCGTTCGGCATCAAGGGCCGGAGTGCCGAGCAGCGCATCGCGCTCGATCTGCTCCTCGACCCGGACGTGGGCATCGTGTCCATGGGCGGCCGGGCCGGCACCGGCAAGTCGGCGCTCGCGCTGTGCGCGGGTCTGGAGGCGGTTCTCGAACGCCGTCAGCACCAGAAGGTGATGGTCTTCCGGCCGCTGTACGCGGTGGGCGGGCAGGAGCTCGGCTATCTGCCCGGCTCCGAGGCCGAGAAGATGAGCCCCTGGGCGCAGGCGGTCTTCGACACGCTGTCCGCGGTCACCAGCCGCGAGGTCATCGAGGAGGTCACCGCGCGCGGGATGCTCGAGGTCCTGCCGCTCACCCACATCCGCGGGCGCTCGCTGCACGACGCGTTCGTGATCGTGGACGAGGCGCAGTCGCTGGAGAGGAACGTACTTCTTACGGTTCTGTCCCGAATCGGGGCGAATTCGCGGGTGGTTCTCACTCATGACGTCGCCCAGCGGGACAATCTGCGAGTCGGGCGCTACGACGGTGTGGTCGCCGTCGTCGAGAAGCTGAAGGGGCATCCGCTCTTCGCCCACGTCACGCTGACGAGGTCCGAGAGGTCCCAGATCGCGGCGCTTGTGACCGAAATGCTCGAAGATGGCCATGTCTGAGTGATCTGAGGTCAGTTGGCGCCGTCCGGAAAGGCCAAGAGCCTAGCCGGGCGGCGCCTTGGCGTGTGCGGCTTTCCGAGAATCCCCTGAGGCAAACGAGGTGTGAGCTTTCACACGCAACTCGGAATTGCCTTGCGGCGTCCGGTTACGGCAGAGTCTCACTCCTGTCAGGCCCCGCATACGACACACCTGTACCCCCAGCGGTACGGCACCACAGCAACACCACAGCCAACTCCACAGCGTCGTCGTATGCCGCCCGAGCTTCACGCGGCGCTCCCCTTGGGGGAGTTGCCCACCGGGTCCGTGCCTCCCGTGACCCCGCAGTTGGGAGGCCAGCGCCAGGGGCACGATTGCGTCCGCCAGGGTCACCGAAGCGGGCGATGCTGGAAGGAAACCGTGTGAGTCCGATTTCGGTCCGGGGATTCGCAGTGGCCTCTGCCACCGCGGTCACCGCTGTCGGAAGCGTCGTCGGCGTTGCCTCGGGCAGCACCGCGCAGAACAACGACGCCGAGGCGACGGCAGCCGATTCGACGCTCCTCGCGGACATACCCGCGGGCCAGCAGGCCCAGGTGCAGACCGCGTCGCTGACGGCTCAGGCCAACGTGCAGGCCATTGCCGCCGACACGAGCGCCAAGAAGGACGCCGAGGAGGCGGCCCGCAAGGAGGCCGCCAAGACCGCGCGCGACAAGAAGGAAGCCGCCGAGGAGGCGGCACGCAAGGCCAAGGCAGAAGCCGAGGCCAAGGCGAAGGCCGCCAAGGACCCCTCCGACTTCCCCGTCGCGAGCTCGTACACCATCGCGCAGATCCAGTCGATGGCGCGGCAGATGGTGCCGAGCGACCAGTGGACGTGCTTCAGCAACATCGTGGACCACGAGTCCGACTGGAACTACCGGGCGGTCAACCCCTCCTCCGGCGCGTACGGCCTCTTCCAGGCCCTGCCCGGTTCCAAGATGTCGTCCGTGGGCGACGACTGGCGGACCAACCCCGCCACCCAGATCAAGTGGGGCCTGAACTACATGGACAGCCGGTACGGCTCCCCGTGCGAGGCCTGGTCGTTCTGGCAGGCCAACAACTGGTACTGAGCCGACCGACCGCGGCCCCGGGCCGCCGCTCAACCCTGCGCAGCCCCTCACCGTCCTTTCGGTGAGGGGCTTTCGCGCACCTCCGTGTACGGTCGGGACATCACGGCTCCAGGGGGGAGTGGTGGGGAAGAACGGGGGAGAGGGACGGATCATGTCGCGAGTGCCAGGGTGGCTCGGCCGGATCGGCGCCGGACTGACCGAGATGAGCGAGCGGCTGAACGAACGCCGCGCGGAAGTGGCCCGAGAGCAGGCCGTGGCCGACCGGCAGGCGGCCCCGTCCCCGCCCCCGGCCCCCGCCACCGAGCAGGTTCCGCCGCCCCCCGACTACGCCCCCGCGGTGCCGTCACCCCGCCCCGACCCCGCGCAGGCGGTGCCCTGGGGCGTACGGGTGGCCGCCGAGGCCGGCTGGCGGCTGCTGGTGCTGGCGGGCACGGTGTGGGTCCTGATGCGGGTCATCAGCGCCGTACAGCTCCTGGTGCTGGCCTTCGCGGCCGCACTGCTCATCACGGCGATCCTGCAGCCGACCGTCGCCCGGCTGATGCGCTACGGCTTCCCGCGCGGCCTGGCCACGGCGCTCACGGCCATACTCGGCTTCGTCGTGATGGGCCTGATCGGCTGGTTCGTGACCTGGCAGGTCATGGAGAACATCGACAACCTCTCCGACCAGGTCCAGGACGGCATCGACGAGCTGCGGAACTGGCTGCTCAACAGCCCGTTCCACGTCACCGACAAGCAGATCAACGACATCGCCGAGAACCTGCGCGAGGCGATCGGCGCGAACACCGACCAGATCACCTCGGCCGGCCTGGAGGGCGTGACCGTCGTCGTGGAGGCCCTGACCGGCATCCTCCTGACGATGTTCTCGACCCTGTTCCTGCTCTACGACGGCCGCCGCATCTGGGAGTGGACGCTGAAGCTGGTCCCGGCGGCGGCCCGGCCCGGCGTGGCCGGCGCGGGCCCGCGCGCCTGGCGCACGCTCACCGCCTACGTCCGCGGCACGGTGGTGGTCGCCCTGATCGACGCCATCTTCATCGGCCTCGGCATCTACTTCCTCGACGTTCCGATGGCCGTCCCGCTCGCCGTCTTCATCTTCCTGTTCGCCTTCATCCCGCTCGTCGGCGCGGTGGTGTCGGGCGCGCTGGCGGTGGTGGTCGCGCTGGTCACCCAGGGCGTCTTCACGGCGGTCATGGTCCTGGTGGTCGTCCTGGCGGTGCAGCAGATCGAGGGCCACATCCTCCAGCCGTTCATCCTCGGCCGCGCGGTCCGCGTCCACCCGCTGGCGGTGGTCCTGTCGGTCGCGGCGGGCGGCATGGTGGCGGGTATCGGCGGTGCGGTGGTGGCGGTGCCGTTGGTGGCGGTGTCGAACACGGTGGTCGGGTACCTGCGGTGGTACTCGCAGGAACAGCAGCTGCGAAGCGCCGGTCAGCGTCATGCAGCCCGTCCGGCGACTGCGGACGAGGCCGTTCAGGCCGAAGGGGGATCCGGGGGCGCAGCCCCCGGGGACGCCCACCGCAACACCGAGGGCCCCGCCCACCAAGGGTGAGCAGGGCCCCGTAAACGCGGTTACTCGGCGAGAACGGCCTCCGCGTCCAGGGTCACACCGACCGCCTGGATCACAGACGCGATCTTGAACGCCTCCTGGACGACCTCGCGGTCAACGCCCGCCTTGCGGAGCACCTGCTCGTGCGAGTCCAGGCACACCCCGCAGCCGTTGATCGCGGAGACGGCCAGCGACCACAGCTCGAAGTCGGCCTTGTCGACACCGGGGTTGCCGATGACGTGCATACGGAGACCCGCGCGCAGGGTGCCGTACTCGTGGTCGGAGAGCAGATGCCGGGTGCGGTGGAAGACGTTGTTCACCGCCATCACCGCGGCCGCGGACTTCGCCGCCGTGTACGCCTCCGGCGACAGGTTCTCCTTCGCCTCCGGTGCCAGCTCGCGCAGCACGATCGGGGAGCGCGAGGCGATCGCGGTCGCCAGCACCGTGCCCCACAGCTGCTGGACCGGCAGGCCGGAGTTGCCGATGACGGAGCCCAGGTTGAGCTTCAGGTCCTTGGCGTAGTCCGGTATGGAGGACTTGAGGGAGTCGAGGGACATGTCCACCATTCTCCGGCCGTCAACCAGTCGCCGTCACTCCGTGCGCAGCCCGTCCGGCCGCATCAGCCGCAGCAGCGGTGGCAGGCTGAGCAGGGTCACCACGAGGACCACCCCGGCGGCGACGCCGGTCATCGACAGGACGCTCGTCCAGTCCACGCGTACCGGCGTGTCGGTCATCCGCAGCAGGACCGTGCCCAGCGTCAGGCCGACCACCGAGGCCAGCAGGAGCCCCAGGGTGATCGGGATCGCCGTCTGCCACAGCACCGACAGGCTCAGTGTGCGGCGCCGGGTGCCGAAGGCGACCAGGGACGACAGCAGCTTCTTGCGTTCGCGCAGCTGCTCCAGCTGGGAGACCAGCAGGCTCGCGCCGATCAGCGCCAGGACACAGGCGGCGCCGACGAACAGGCCGGTGCGGATGGAGGCGAAGCGGTCGGTCTGCGAGGTGGAGTACAGCGCCATGGGGTAGGTGAGGGAGTCGACGGACGCCGCCGTGTTCCGGACGAGGTCCTGCACGTCGGGCACGGTCGCGTCGACGGACATGTAGACCTGTCCGTCCAGGGCCGTCGCGGCCTCGGCCGTCAGCGCCTTCGGGGTGACCAGGAAACCGCCCCGCTCCCAGCCGGTCAGGTCCTTGCGGGTCCCGGCCTCCTTCAGATCCCGCGGCACCGGCCAGGCGACCTCCTTCCGCTGCAACGCGCCCTCGTACGTCGGGTCGAGGTACAGCGTCCGGCCCGGCTGCTTCGCCAGCACCGCGGTGTCCTCGTCCTGCTCCGCGCCCCGTACGACGAAGACGTCGCCGTCCCGACAGGAGGGCAGGTCGGCCACCTGCCGCAGCGACGCGCAGTCGCCGACGGTGAACTCGGACCCGCGCTCCGGATCCCGGCGGCTCTCACCCAGGTACCCCTCGGCGTACGCGTAGACCTCGCGGACGCCGTCGGTGTCCCGGAACTTCTCGACGGCGCCGTCGAGTTCGACACCGCTCGGCACGGACACCTGCATCTGCGCCCGCGTGACGTCGAACCCGGAGTCCTCGGTGTAGTCGCCCTCCACGCCGGCGAACAGCATCTGCAGCGCGATCGCCCCGGCCACCGCCACCGCGACCCCGTTGACCATGCGGGCCGCCGTACCGCTGCTCAACTGCAGCCTGCGCACGGCCAGCTGCCAGGCCAGTCCGCCCGCCCCGAGCCGGGCGACGACCGCCTCGACGATCCACGGCAGCAGCGCGGTCACCCCGACCAGCAACAGCAGGACGCCGCCGATGACGAGGTACCGGTTGAAGTTGCCGTTGTCCCGGCCCTGCCCGATCATCGTGTAGAGCATCGCGAGCCCGGCCAGCGGCAGCAGCAGCCGCCACCACAGCCGGCGCCGCGAGGGCCTCGCCGTACGCACCACACCGAGCGGCTCGATCACCACCCCGCGCAGCGCGAACAGCGTGACCAGCACGGCCGCCGCCGGCACCGCGGCGCCGACCAGCAGGGCCAGCGCGGGCGAGGGGTTCAGATCGCTCGGGAACACGCTGACCCGGTACACCTGGACGGTGCCCGCGATCTGACGGCCGACCAGGAAGAAGACGGTGCCGAAGACCAGCCCGAGCAGCGCGCCCGCGAGCGCCTCGCCGGCCGCGATCCGCCGGGTCATCCGGCTGTCGGAGCCGACCAGCCGCAGCGCCGCGAGCCGCCGGTCGCGCCGCTCGCCGCCGAACCGCACGGCCGCCGCGATGAACACGGCCACCGGCATCAGCAGCGCCACGAAGACGACGAGGATCAGCAGGATCAGGACCGGGTCGAACCCCTCACTGGTCGCCTCCGGATCGCCGTACCGGTCGATACGGGTGATCCGGTAGCCGTCGATCTGCGCCGCGAGGTTCTCGCCGCCGCGGTAGAAGGCGAGTTCGCCCGAGCCGATCAGCCCCTGGTCCGCGATGGTCCCGACGATCCGGTCCGGCAGCCGGTCCCGCAGCAGCTTCCCCCCGTCCGAGTCCAGCAGCCGCTTCAGCGCGGGCGAGACCACCATCTCGCCGACCGCCGGGAACCGCTCCAGGCCCGGCGGCAGCGGCGCCTTTGGCCCTTCGATCTCCAGCTCCCGGCCGCGGACGTCCAGGTCACGGAAGGTCGTATCGACGTTCGCGACGATCAGCGTGTTGGCGGCCTTCGGTATCTGCGTGCCGCTGTACGTGATGTCGGTGCGCGCGTTCCCCCGGTCGCTCCGGGCGTTCAGCACGTTGGGTATCGCGGTCGTCAGCAGCAGCAGTGCCACCCCGAGCCCGACGCCGACGGCCGTCAGCAGGGCCCGGACCCAGCCCTCCCGTCCGCCCGCGAAGGCGAACCGCACCCCCATGGCCAAGTCCTTGGCCCACTGCCGCACTCTCATACGACGCGCTCCATGTCCCGGGACTTGCCGTCCCGTACGACGATCTCGCGGTCGGAGTACGCAGCGACCCGCGCCTCGTGCGTGACCAGCACGACGGCCGCGTTGGTGGACCGGGCGGCATCGGTGAGCAGCTCCATCACCCGCTCGCCGTTGAGGGAGTCGAGCGCGCCGGTCGGCTCGTCGGCGAACAGCATGCGCGGGCTGGTGACCAGCGCACGGGCCACGGCGACGCGCTGCCCCTGACCGCCGGAGACCTCACCGGGCCGCTTCTTGCGCAGGTCGTCGACCTCCAGCCGCTCCATCCAGGTCAGCGCGGTCCGCTCGGCCTCCTTGCGGCTCGTCCCGTTGAGCCGCAGCGGCAGGGCGACGTTCTCCACACAGGTCAGCTCCGGCACGAGTTGCCCGAACTGGAACACGAACCCGAACTCGGAACGCCTGAGCGCACTGCGCTGGGCGTCGCTCATCGTGGCGAGCTCGCGCCCGTTGTACGTGATCGACCCCGAGTCGGGTGGCACGATCCCGGCGAGACAGTGCAGCAGGGTCGACTTCCCCGAGCCGGACGGCCCCATCACGGCGACGACCTCGCCCGGATGGATGGAGAACTCGGCGCCGTCGAGGGCGACCGTCGGCCCGTAGGCCTTGCGCAGCTCCTGGGCCGCGAGCAGAGAACCGGGCGGCGGCGTCACTTGACCACCACCTCCGCCAGCTTGTCGAGGCGCGCGGCGGTGAGTTCCAGCCAGCGCAGATCGGCCTCGAGATGGAACAGGGCGTGGTCGCAGATCAGCTGGTCCGCCAGATCGCCCTTGCGCTTGCGGTCGGTGAGGATCCGCATCATGCGCAGGTGCTCGGCGCGCTGGGTGTCGAGGATGTCGGCGGCGTTGCGCCGGGTGAGCAGCGCGAGGACGACCTTGGTGTACAGCGTCGACTGCAGATACGGCTCCGGCTTCTCCGGCGTCGCCAGCCACTGCTGTACGTCGGTGATGCCGGCCTCGGTGATCGCGTACCGCTTGCGCTCCGGGCCGCCGCCGGGCTCGATGCCCTCGACCTCCACGAGGCCGTGCTTCAGCAGCCGGGACATCGTCGAATAGACCTGGCCGTAGTGCAGCGGCCGGTCGTGACCGAACTTCTCGTCGAAGGCCCGCTTCAGGTCGTAGCCGTGACAGGGGCCGGACTCCAGGAGTCCCAGAAGGGTATGACCGATGGACATGGGAAGCACAGTACACAGGGTGTATACGCGCCGTGTATACGCGCCGTGTGCGGACCACGGCCAGGGGTGCGGGAGCGCAGGTCGGGGCCGATTGTCACGGTTCTGCTACACGGACCGGGCCGACCGGACCGGCCTAGGCCTCCGGCTCCTGCTCGGCGGGCGGGCGCCCGCGCCGCGGAATCGGCCCCGCCCCGCCCGGCAGGCGCCCGGCTTCCGCCAGCGCCCGCCGCAACAGGAACTCGATCTGCGCGTTGGCCGAGCGCAGCTCGTCGCCCGCCCACCGCGCCAGCGCGTCGTACACCAGCGGGTCCAGCCGCAGCAGCACCTGCTTGCGCTGCTGCGGCCGCCGCCTGGGCGAGGACTCCTCGGGGGGAACCGTCACTGGTAGAGGGTCCCCGTGTTCAGGACGGGCTGCGGCGACCGGTCACCGCACAGCACCACCATCAGGTTCGACACCATCGCCGCCTTGCGCTCCCCGTCCAGCTCCACGATGTCCCGCTCGGAGATCCGGGCCAGTGCCGCCTCGACCATCCCCACCGCTCCGTCCACGATCTGCCGCCGCGCCGCGACGACCGCCCCGGCCTGCTGCCGCTGGAGCATCGCCGACGCGATCTCGGGAGCGTACGCGAGGTGCGTGAAGCGTGACTCGATGATCTGCACACCGGCCGCCTCCACGCGCGCGTGCAGTTCGGTGGCGAGCTTCTCGGTGATCTCCTCGGCGTTCCCGCGCAGCGACAGGCCGCCCTCCTCATGGGCGTCGTACGGGTACTCGATGGCGATGTGCCGCACCGCGGCCTCGGTCTGGGTGGAGACGAACTCCAGGAAGTCGTCCACCTCGAAGCTGGCCTGCGCGGTGTCCTGGACCTTCCACACCACGACCGCGGCGAGCTCTATCGGGTTGCCGTAGGCGTCGTTGACCTTCAGGACAGCCGTCTCGTGGTTCCGCACCCGCGTCGAGATCTTCGTCCGGGACGTCAGCGGGTTGACCCAGCGCAGCCCGTCCTGCCGGATCGTCCCCCGATACCGCCCGAAGAGCTGGACGACCCGGGCCTCGCCCGGTGCCACCATGTTCAGCCCGCACATCGCGACGAAGGCGCCGAGCCCGATCAGGATGCCACCGACGATCAGCACGGCCTTGATGCCGGTCGCGGAGACCGCCGTGGCGGACACCACCATCCCGACGCCGGCCGCGAGCCCGAGCAGCCCCAGCAGCAGGGCAAGACCGCCGCCGATGCTGTGCGCCTGGAACTCACGCACGCGTGGGGCGGGCATCTCGGGTACGTCCGCGGTGACCGCGGTGACCTGCGAATCGCGTATGGACATGGGTGATCCCCCGTTTCTCGTACGGCCTCGTACAGCCGTAGCACTGCATAGCTTCGGTCTAGCTAAGTGATATCAGATTACCCTGCCGCAGCAACCCTCAACCCCTCTCATACGTCGGTTCCAGTGGAACGGGTGCTGATTCTCACGTCCGTAAAAGGCTGGATCAGCTGCCCTTTGTCACAACTCCCGGTGTTAGCTTTCTGAGCTGACCTGAGCGGCGAACCTGTGTGGCACGTGAGCACACATGAACGAAGCGGAGCGGATCGGACCCATGGGACGAGCGGAAGAGAGACGAGCGCGACAGCGCGGTGGCCACCGCGCCGCGCCCGGGCGCCGCGCGGCCGGCGACGGGAAGAGCGGCATACGCCGCTTCTTCACCTGGAAGAAGCTCCTCGGCACGTTTCTCGGCGCCTGCCTGCTCGGGATCGGCGCGTTCATCGTGCTGTACCTGGTGATCGACATCCCCGAGGGGAACGCCGACGCCAAGCTGCAGAGCAACGTCTACGAGTACAGCGACGGCACGCTCCTGGCCCGCGACGGCACCGTCAACCGCGAGGTCGTGCCCCTGGCCAAGGTGCCCAAGAAGGTGCAGCAGGCCTTCGTCGCCGCCGAGAACAAGACCTTCTACAAGGACTCCGGCGTCGACCTCAAGGGCACCGCGCGCGGTCTGCTCAACACGCTCTCCGGCAAGGGCGCGCAGGGCGGTTCGACGATCACCCAGCAGTACGTCAAGAACTACTACCTGACCCAGGACCAGACGGTCTCCCGCAAGCTGCAGGAAATGGTCATCTCGCTGAAGCTGGACCGCGAGAAGTCCAAGGACTACATCCTCGCCGGCTACATCAACACCAGCTACTACGGCCGCAACGCCTACGGCATCCAGGCCGCCGCCCAGGCCTACTACCACGTCGACGCCGAGGACCTCGAGGTCGAGCAGGGCGCGTATCTGGCCGCGCTGCTGCAGGCGCCGAGCCAGTACGACTGGGCGGTCGCGTCGGACGCCAGCAGGAAGCTGGTGCAGGAGCGCTGGAACTACGTCCTGAACAACATGGTCGAGGAGGGCTGGCTGGACAGGTCCGAGCGCCAGGCCATGAAGTTCCCGGTGCCCGAGAAGCCCAAGGGCGACCCCGGCAAGGCCGGCCAGACCGGCTACCTGGTGGAGGCCGCCAACGACGCGCTGGAGCAGCGGCTCGTCGCCCAGGGCGCCGCCGAGAACATCAAGCAGGCCGAGGTGATGCGCCGGAACGGCGGCTGGACCATCACGCTCAACATCGACAAGAAGAAGCAGACGGCGCTGGCGAAGGCCGTCAAGGCACAGCTCACCAGCAAACTGGACGAGAAAGAGCGGCCGGTCGACGCGGACGTCCAGGCCGGCGCGGTGTCCGTGAACCCCAAGACGGGCGCGGTCGTCGCGATGTACGGCGGCGTGGACTACCTGCAGCACTTCAGGAACAACGCGACCCGCACGGACTACCAGCCCGCGTCCACCTTCAAGCCGGTGATCCTCGCCGCCGCCCTGGAGGAGAACGCGAAGACGCAGTCCGGCAAGCCGATCACCGCGAACACGATCTACGACGGCACCAGCAAGCGCCCCGTCAAGGGCAGCGACATCGCCTTCGCCCCGGAGAACGAGGACGACGGGAACTACGGCGACGTCACCGTCCAGACGGCGATGAACAAGTCCATCAACTCCGTGTTCGCGCAGTTGGGCGTCGACGTGGGCATGGACGAGGTGGTGGCCGTCGCGGAGAAGCTCGGCATGAACTCCGCCGACCTGAAGGCGGTGCCCGCGCAGACCCTGGGCACCATGGGCGCGAGCCCGTTGGAGATGGCCGGGGTCTACGCCACCCTCGACAACCACGGCAAGAAGGTCACCCCGGCCCTCATCAAGTCCGTCGAGAACAACACCCGTAAGGTCGAGTTCCCGGACCCGGTCGGCGAGCAGGTCATCAGCCGCGAGGCCGCCGACACGGTGACCTCGGTCCTCACGGGCGTGGTCGACGACGGTACGGCCAGGACGTCCGTCCGCGACAACGCCAAGCGCGACGGCCAGGAGGTCGCGGGCAAGACGGGCACGTCCGAGAACAACAAGTCGGCCTGGTTCACTGGTTACACGCCCGACCTGGTCACTGCGGTCGGCCTGTTCGGCGAGGACAACAAGACCGGTGCGCAGGTCCCGCTGTACAAGGTCGCCGGCCTGCCCCGCATCAACGGCGGCGGCTTCCCGGCGCAGATCTGGGCGGCGTACATGTTCGGCGTGACGTCCACGAGCGCCGAGTTCGACCTGGACACCGACCAGGGCGCGGCGGTCGAGCCGACCCGGACGCCGACCCCGACCCAACGCCCGACCCAGACCCCGACGCAGCAGCCGACGACGCAGGCCCCGACCACAGCGCCCCCGTCGCAGACCCCGTCCGCGACCCCGACCACCCAGGAACCGACGGAGGAGCCGACAACCCAGCCCCCGAGCCCGACGCCGACGACGAAGCCGACGGACGACGTCTCACTGGATCCGGTGGATCCGGGGGATGGGCAGTAGGCGATCTCGTAGGTTCAGCTTCCGTGAGGACGACAAGACTCCGCACCCGCAGGTCAAGATGTACGGCGCGGGCGGCAACGACCGCGTCAACGGCGGCGGCTTCCCGGCGGAGATCTGGGCGGCGTACATGTTCGGCGTGACGAAGACGGATGCCGAGTTCGACCTCAATACCGACCAGGGTGCGGCGGTCCAGCCGACCTGGACGCCGACGCAGGAGCCGACGACCGAGGAGCCGACGGAGACGCCGACGACCGAGGAGCCCACGGTGGAACCGACGGACAAACCGACGGACGACGTCACCGTGGACCCGGCGACGACCAATAGCAACGAGAAGGCGCCCGGCGGTAGGTCGGGCGCCTTCTCGTGCGTCAAGTACTGGGCAAGCTACCGATGTCAGGCTTTGGTGACCTTCCAGAGGCCGCAGGCCCAGATCTCACTCTTCGCGACGCTGCCCTTCCAGTGGCCACGGCAGGCGGCGACGGCCACCTCAGTGCCTTCGGCGATATCGAAGTCGAGGTGCCGCGTGGTGCCCGCGCCGCCGCTGTTGAACCACCACTGGTCCTTCGAGCCGTACTGTATGTGCGCGACGACCGACTCGCCGTTCTTGACGTTGTCGGCGATGTACAGGTGTTCCCCGTACGGCTTGAAGGTGACCCCACCCCCCGACCTGCCGCTGCTGTCCTGTTGCGTCCAGGCGGTGACGTTGGATCCGTCCGCGTAAGCGGACGTGTTCGTCAACGCGATCCCCGCAGCTGTGACAGCGATGGCGATAGTTCTACCGAGCGTGCGCTTCATCAGGCGTCTCGTCCTCGAATCTTGGTCATGATCTCGGGCGGAACTCGAACTTGCTTTCGCAGCATAGGTATTGAGCTGAGATTTCGCAGGTGTGATCAATGTCATGCAAGGCTGAAGCGGTTGCTTTGCGTGCTCTTCGTTCCCCGCCCGGCCGCGCAACTGCGTAAATAGTAGATTGCGTAGTAGCAGTTTTGGACATCTTTACTGCGCGCAAAATGCCATTCCCGGCATTCCGCTTCATGGCTTCGCCACAGGTATGGCATGAGCGAGGCGGCTCAGTCGCTCGTTCCGGAACCGCGCGTTCGGACGGCCGTGTTCACGCCATCGCATCAGGTGGCTCAGCAGTAAGCCCTTGCTCCTCGTGTTCCCCCTGTGCCTATGGTGATCACCACGCCCGGGGCTCTGACCACGCCGCTGGAACCTGCACCCCAAACGATCGCGGGGACATCATCATCACGGGGGAGGCCTTCTGATGCCGCAGTGCCGTCAGTCATGCGCGCGTCCTCATCGCACTTGCGTTGCCACGCCACGCCTTTGAGCTGTCTCACCTCGTGGTGAGGCCGTCACTCTTCAACTCTTGCCTGTCCCGCACCGATGGGGGTGCTGTCACGCCCCAGTACTCGGACACGACCTTTTTGAAGGAGAGCCACACTCATGGCCGATGAGATGGTGCGCAGAGCCCAGCAATTCATCAACGGCACGTACGACTACGGTGCGAAGCTGGGCATATCGAGGCTCGTCGAAAACGGAGAGACGAGCTGGACCGTCATGTACGCCCTCACTCGGGCGCTCCAGTATGAGCTGGGTATCACCGGCCTGTCGGACAACTTCGGCCCCACCACGCTCTCCACGCTCCAGTCGAAGTATCCACGCATCGGCGTTGCGGGTACCCCGCAGAACATCATCCGGATCATCCAATCCGGCCTGTACTGCAAGGGCTACGACGGCGGCGAGATCGACGGCACCTTCAACGAGCGTGTCCAAGCCTCGGTGATCAACCTGAAGAAGGACATGGGCGTCGACTTTGCCTACCCCGGCAGTGACGTGGTCCCGAAGGTGTTCAAGGGACTTCTGAACATGGACCCGTACATCACCGTTAACAACGGCTCGGACCAGATTCGTGCTGTCCAGCAGTGGATGAACGGTGAGTTCGTCCAGCGCCGGGACTTCTTCATCGTCCCGTGCGACGGCCATCACTCCCGTACCGTCGCCAAGGCGATGCTTTTCGCGGTCCAGTACACCATCGGGATGGCCGATGGCGTCGCCAACGGCAACTTCGGTCCCGGCACCCAGGCCGGTCTCAAGGAACACACTCTGTCGGTCGGATCGTCCGGTACCTGGGTGCAGTTGTTCACCGCCGGCATGCTGCTCAACCAGCGGCCCGTCTCCTTCGCCAGCACCTTCACCGCCTCCCTCGCCGACGCGGTCCGTTCGTTCCAGTCGTTCGTCAAGCTCCCCGTGACGGGATTGGGCGACTACTCCACCTGGGCCTCCCTCCTCGTCTCCTTCGGCGACCAGACCCGCAAGGGTGCGGCCTGCGACGGCGTAACCAAGATCACCCCGGAGCGGGCACAGACCCTCAAGGCCGAGGGCATCACCTACGTCGGCCGCTATCTGACCAACCCGGTCCCCGGCGGCGGCACGGTCCCCGAGAAGGAGATCCAGCCCGGTGAGCTCCAGACCATCGCCGACCACGGCCTGCGGTGCTTCCCCATCTACCAGACCTTCGGCCGCGGCGCCGACGACTTCAGCTACCCTCTGGGGCGTGCTGCGGGTCAGGCAGCGATCAACGCTGCCCTCGACCATGGGTTCAAGTCGGGAACGAGGATCTTCTTCGCTGTCGACTTCGACGCCTACGACTACGAAGTCACCGATAACGTCCTGCCCCACTTCAAGGGCATCGAGGACGCGATACGCGACGACGGCAGCCGTTACGGCATCGGCGTCTACGGCCCTCGTAACGTGTGTACGCGTGTTTCGGACGCGGGCCACGCCTCGGCATCGTTCGTGTCCGACATGTCCGCCGGGTTCTCGGGGAACTTCGGCTACCCGCTCCCTGAGAACTGGGCCTACGACCAGATCGTCACCAAGACCGTCGGCTCCGGAAGCGGAGCGATCAACATCGACGTCAACATCGCATCCGGCCGCGACACCGGTCAGGGATCCTTCAACCAGCCCAGGGGCGTCGTTCCTGACGCCAGCCTCGATCCGGATCTCGTGCAAGCCATGATGACGGACGTCGGCAAGTACATGGAGTCGATCGGGTTCCCCAACGACGGCGGCACGAGGAAGTGGCAGCACTGGAAGTGCTTCCAGACGACCGTTGTCGACTACGACTCAGACATCACCCTGCTCGCCTACCGCTACAACATGCGCAAGGCCCTCATCCAGACTTCCGCCTACTGGGAGATGAGGCACGTCGACGTGATCGACGAAAGCGCGGACCTGGCCGTCATCACGGCCTATGAGACGACCGGAAAGTTCAAGGACACCTCCACCGGTATCTGCCAGATCTTCGGCATCACGGCGGTACGGGCATGGAACCACGCCGTTGGAAAGGGATATGTCACCGGCAGCGTCATCGACCCGGTCAATGACGACAGTCTCTACAGCACGTGGCGCAAGTGCCGGGACGACAACCAGTTTGCCCTGTCGGTCGTGCCACTGATCCATCTCTGGAACGCCGACGGAGCGCCGGGCAGCGGGAACAATGAGACGACGCTGCGCCCGATGCGCCTGGATTACACTGAGAACGAGATCTACGAGGTTCTGCGGCGATACCAGGGCACGAACGACGAGGCGAAGGCGCACGCGAAGCAGCGCTTGGCGCTGTATCAGGTCATGGAGAAGTACAACTCCATCGCCCGGAATTCGTGACAGGCTGCACGCATGTCGGGAGACGAACCATACGCAGGCCACAACCCCGTTGCTGTGCTTCTGCTGGCGCTGGCCGGACTCATCGCCACACCGGGGCTTGCAATCTACGCGGTCGTGACGTTGATCCGAGCCGCCGCAAAACAGACCCTGGGCAGCCTGCTCAAGGGCGCGGCGGTCCTGGCGTGGGTCGTGACGATCGGCATGTACACATGGGGCGTTCTGCACCTTCTGTTGCTGGACGAAAGCGCTCAAGCCGCCGCCTGTACACAGGTGTTGGGTGGCCCCGAAAAAAGGTCCGAGGTTGTCATTGACCGATATGAAACCTCGTTCATCCCCTTGCACTTCGGGTGCCACGTCAAGGGCGGGAGGACGTACGAAGCCGCTGTTCCCGGCTACGTGAACCCCGTGGCAGGAATGTCCGCAGTGACCGCTGTTGCTCTCACCGCATTCGCTGCGCGCTCCCACATCCACTACAAGGAGAGAACTGCGTGACTGTGAATATCTCCCGTCGTACGGCATTGCGCCGTGCCGTCTTCGTGGCCGCCGGCGCAGCCGTCGCCGCAGCGGCATTGACACCTCCCGTTCACGCGGCGACCAGGACACCCGAACCGGACAAGCTTCGCGAGGCGATACGACGAGCGCAGGAACGCAACAAGCGAGTCCTGAGCGGCATCCCTTCGGCAAACGGGTGGGAGATGGAAAAGATCGCGGACGACCGCGGCCACATCTACACAAGACCCGTCCCGGGCACTCCCGTCGACGGCGTTCAGGTCCGCATGGGCGACGTCGAAACCGTCCTTGTCCATGTGATCCGCCGCTTCCACTACGAGATCGACGAACTGCGCCGGGACGACCTCACCGGCTGGCGCCACCCCTCGAAGGTACGCAAGGGCCTGGCCGAGTCGAACCAGGCCTCCGGCACGGCGGTGCAGATCCGGCCCGGTTTCTACCCCTCCGGGGTGCGGGGTGGTTTCTTCCCGCACCAGACGGTGGTGATCCGGGACATCCTCGCCGAGTGCGACGGCGTGGTCCGGTGGGGCGGCGACGACAAGCGACCGGACGAGGCGTTGTTCTACATAGACGTCGAGCCCGGTGACGGCAGGCTGACGGAGGTCGCGGAGAAGATCCGAGGCTGGGACTGGACTCCCGGCGAGGGCGCCGGTTCCGGCGTCGACCCACTCCAGCCGTCACGGAAGCGTGCCGCCGAACGCCTTGCCCGGCAGCAGTCCTGAGCATCTGAACCAGCTGCATGGTCTGACGGGTTTCGACAACGGGCTGGTCCCCGCACCGCTGGGACCAACCCGTTGTCGTTCTCGTCCTCAGCCCCGGTTCAGCTCGAACCAGACCACCTTGCCGGTGCTCAGCCGGGTGGCACCCCACCGCCGGGCCACCGAGCTGCTAGGGGAGGTGACCTCCCCAAAGTGCACCGCGGGGCCGTGCTGCTGCAGCGGGAGCCCGGTCTGCTCGATGAAGGGAGACGCCGCATTCTTGTCGTCGTCTTGGCCACTACCGTCCTGGCCATCGGTCTTCTGACCGCAAAGGTCATCATCATCTCGTGGACCAAGCGAGCTCTACTGATGAGCGAGGCCTACGGAGCCCTGCTGGAAGTGGCAGTGCTCCTTGCGAGTGCTGCTTGGCTGATCAACATGTTCGGCGTGGTCTCGGTGTTCGGGGACAATGGTGAGGCCGTCTCCCTTCTTCCCGTCCGCCAGGTCCGCCACACGGACCACGGTGTCATCAACCTTGTTCCCGCCTGGATTGCGCCCACCGTGGTGGCACTGTTCGTGGTGAGCGGCCTCTGTCTTGTCCTCGCTGCGGGGGCGGCCGTACGGCGCGGGAAGATCCCCTTTGCCTGTCGGAAGGATCCATGCGTTGAGAAACGCGTTCACAGACCACCCCAGCCGTCGTCGCGTCCTGACTACCCCGCCTAAATTCGAAGACTCCAACCTAGCCACCGACGACGAAGCCGACGGACGACGTCTCACTGGATCCGGTGGATCCGGGGGATGGGCAATAGGCGATCTCGTAGGTTCAGCTCCGGTCGACGCTGTGGGCGATCCTGTCGCCGATCTCCTTGTCGATGTTCCGCCAGTACTGCAGGGCCCGGTCGAGAACCGGCCGGGACACCCCCTGCTTCAGGTGTCCGCTGACGTTGGAGACGAGCCGATCCCGGGCCGCGTCGTCCAGCACCTGTCGGACCATCGTGCCCGGCTGGCCCCAGTCGTCGTCCTCCCGGTGCAGGGTGTACGCGTTGCGGACCATCTCGCCTGCGGATGCCCAGCCGGCTGCCGGGTCGAACTGCTCGGGGTCGACGGCCGGTCCGCCCTTGGAGTTGGGTGTGTAGGGGGCGGCCACTCGCGCGGGGTCGAACCGCATCGGGCCGTCCTTGGCGTAGGAGTGCACCGGCACGTGCGGACGGTTCGGCGGGAGCTGCGCGTAGTTCGGACCGATGCGGTACCGGTGGGTGTCCGGGTAGGAGAAGATCCGGCCGAGCAGCATCTTGTCCGGTGACACGCTGACGCCGGGGATCAGGTTGCTGGGCTCGAACGCCGCCTGCTCGATGTGGATGAAGTAGTTGTCGGGGTTCTGGTTGAGCGTCATCCGGCCGACCTCGATCAGCGGGTAGTCACCGTGCGGCCACACCTTGGTCAGGTCGAACGGGTTGAAGCGGTAATCGGCCGCGTCCTCGAACGGCATGATCTGCACGTACAGCGTCCACGAGGGATGCTCGCCGCGCTCGATCGCCTCGTACAGATCGCGCCGGTGCACGTCGGGGTCGACTCCGGCGAGGTGGTCGGCCTCCTCCTGGGTGAGGAAGTCGATGCCCTGGTCGGTCTTGAAGTGGTACTTGATCCAGAACCGCTCGCCGTCCACGTTGTTCCACATGTAGGTGTGGGAGCCGTAGCCGTTCATGTTGCGGTACGTCTTGGGGATGCCGCGGTCGCCCATCAGCCACGTGACCATGTGCGCGGACTCCGGGGACAGCGTCCAGAAGTCCCACTGCATGTCGTTGTCGCGCAGGCCGTTGTCGGGCCGCCGCTTCTGGGAGCGGATGAAGTCCTGGAACTTGATCGTGTCGCGTACGAAGAAGATCGGTGTGTTGTTGCAGACCAGGTCGTAGTTGCCGACTTCCGTGTAGAACTTGAGCGCGAAGCCACGCGGGTCGCGCCAGGTGTCCGGGCTGCCCTGCTCGCCGGCCACGGTGGAGAAGCGGGCCAGCATGTCGGTCCGCTTGCCGGGCTGGAACACGATCGCCTTGGTGAACTGACTGACGTCGTTGGTCACTTCGAAGGTGCCGTATGCGCCGGCTCCCTTGGCGTGCACCACCCGTTCGGGGACCCGTTCCCGGTTGAACTGGGCCATCTTCTCGATCAGATAGTGGTCGTGCAGCAGGATCGGGCCGTCGCGCCCCACGGTGAGCGAGTGTTCGTCGCTCTCCACCGGGACACCGGCGTTGTTGGTGGTGTACGGAGCCTGCTGGGGCGTCTGCGTCATGATCGTCCTCCCCATCATGAGGTCGTCAGGTCGCTTCGCTCACCCCAGCCAGTCAACTCCGGCATCGGGACATCGGCACCTTTTGGATCATGTCTAACTCCGGTTCAGCTCGAACCAGACCACCTTCCCCGTGCTCAACCGCGTAGCCCCCCACCGCCTGGCCAGCTTGTTCACCAGATACAGCCCACGCCCGCCCTCATCCGTGGCCCGCGCCTGCCGAAGCCGCGGCAGCTGGGGCACGTCGTCCCCCACCTCACAGCGCAGCACATCCGTGCGCAGCAACCGCAGCGTGACCGGCCGCGACGCATAGCGCACGGCGTTCGTCACGACCTCGCTGACCAGCAGCTCGACCGAGTCGGTGAGGTCCTCAAGGCCCCACCGGGACAGCGCGCGCCGGGCGAGCCGCCGGGCCCGGCCGGGGGCCGCGTCCTCCGGTTCCAGGAACCAGTACGCCACGTCGCTCGGCGCGATCCCGTCGAAGCGGGCGGCGAGCAGCGCGATGTCGTCGTCCCGGTCGCCCGGCCCGAGCATGTCCAGCACCTCGTCGCACAGGGCTTCCAGGGGCGGCGGATGGTCGGGCCCGGTGAGCTGTGCGGTCGCGGCGAGCTTCTCCCGCAGCTGCTCTATGCCGGTCCACACGTCGCGGAGCCGGGATTCGACCAGCCCGTCGGTGTAGAGGAGCAGGGTCGCTCCGGCCGGCGCGTCCAGTTCCACGGCCTCGAAGTCGACGCCGCCGACGCCGATCGGCGCGCCCGGCGGCACCCGCAGCACCTCGGCACGGCCGCCCAGGTGCAGCAGGACCGGCGGGGGATGCCCGGCGTTGGCGATGGTGATGCGGTGCGACACCGGGTCGTAGACGGCGTAGAGGCAGGTCGCCATGCGGTCGGTGCCGAGGCGCTGGGCCTGCTCGTCGAGGTGGTGCAGGACCTCCTGCGGCGGCAGGTCCAGCCCGGCCAGGGTCTGGGCGGTGGTCCGCAGCTGGCCCATGATGGCCGCGCTGGTCATGGAGTGCCCCATGACGTCACCCACCACCAGCGCCACCCGGCTGCCCGGCAGCGGGATCGCGTCGTACCAGTCGCCGCCGACGCGCGCGGTCTCGGCGGCGGGAAGGTAGCGCGACGCCAGCCGTACGCCCGTAGGGCGGGGCAGCGTCTCCGGGAGCATGGTGCGCTGCAGCTCGTCGGCGATGTACGCCTCACGGCCGTACAGCACCGCCTTGTCGATGCCGAGCGCGCTGTGGGTGGCGAGCTGGGCGGCGACGAGGAGGTCGTCGGGCTCGAAGGGCGGGCGCTCCGGGCGGCGCAGGAAGACGGCGGCGCCGATGACCCGGCGCCGGCCGCGCAGCGGCGCGAGGATGGCGCGCTGGCCGTTCGGCACGATGGATTGGCCGCCGTCGCCGAGGAGTTCGGGCAGGGCGGCGCGGACGGCCGACACGTCGGTGAAGACGGGACGGACGCCCCGCAGCACCTCCGCGAGCGCGCCGCCGGGCCGTACTTCGCACAACTCGGCGGTGACGGCGGACAGTTCCGTCAGCTCGGTCGGCTCCGGCGGCTGAGCGGGCAGGAAACCGGCGTTGTCGGTGTCCCGTTCCTCCGGGATCCGGTCGGTGCGGCGCAGCCGCAGCACGAGGGGACCGGTGGGCCGCTCGTCGCCGACCGGCAGCGGATCGCGCAGATAGACGAGGATCGCGTCGGAGAAGGTGGGCACGGTCGCCCGGCACAGCCCCATCACGATCTCGTCGAGGTCGATACCGCGGGCGATCCGCCGGGTGGCGGCGCCCACGAACCGCAGCCGGTCGCCGTCCCGCCGCATCGGCGTGGGCCGCCCGGGCGGCAGACCCTGCCCGGAGCGGCGCTCGGCGGGCGCGGGGGCCTGCTCGGTGCCGGGCTGGGCCGGGATCGCCTCGGGCACGGGCCGGGGCCGATGGGTGTCGGCCTCGGCGGCGGTGGCGGGCTGGGAGTGTTCGGGACCGTTGCTCACAGGGGCCTTGTCATTGCCGGACGGTGCGGTGGTGCCCTGCGTGGAGGGGGTGGGTGTCTCTCCGGTACGGGCCTGTGCGGGTAAGGCGCCGGGGGTGGGGCACGGGGGCGTCGAGGTACGTGCGAACGCCCCGCGGGGGTCCGCGGGGTCGACGCCCGGCTGGGGGCGCTCGTAGGAGGTCGGGTGCTCCGTCACGCGTGTCGAATCCGTCCGTCCAGGGCTGCACAGCAGGTGTGCAGTTGGTCCCGCCGAAATGCCGATACCCGGAATACCTGCCCCAGGAACGGAATTCCCGCGTGGTCAGAGGCTGTTCCTGTGCCACCGGTGGACCGTCTGCGGTCCTCAGGGCCCTTGCCCTCGTACCCCTCGCTCACGTCCTGCCGCCCCTCGGTGACGATCGGTCAAGCCCGGCGCAAGCTCAAGTAGTTGCTGCCGTACGCCCTTGCGGAGGACGATCCTACGGTTGTGCACCGGGGGCGCATCAAGGGTCTCATGTGGACAGATGCGCGGGAGTGCGGTCCCAGTCCTCCGGAAGTGACGGTACAGCCCAGGCCGGATCCGGGCGCCAGTGCTGCCAGCCGTCCGTGAACGGCGGCCCCCAGGAGCGGATCATCTCGACCGCGGACCGCCCCGCCGACCGCACCTGTTCGGCCAGCCGGGCATCCATCAGCCCGTCCTGCTGGGCCTGCGCGAACTCGTCCTCGTCCCGCCAGCGCCAACTGCGGTCCGGGTGCACCGAGATGTCCAGGAAGTGGTCCTCGGAGTCCACACCGCCCCCCCAACGGGTCAGCGGCTCCTCCAGGTTCACGTACCAGTTCTTGAACTGCCAGCCCGGCTCCCAGAACAGCCACACCGACCAGGGCTCGCCGGGCCGCGCCAGCTTCAGCACACCCGTGCCGAACCAGCGGTCGCGCTGTACGGTCCGGGGCTTGGTGTAGCGCGACTCCAGCGGCTCCAGGTGGACCGGTGTTCCGTCGGCGAGCACGGGCTTGACGCACTCGGTGCCGGGCGCCAGCCACACGGCGAGCACTTCGGAGCTGTCGCGCACGACGGTCACGGGGCGTGCGATGTGGAACTGCGCGCCGGCGTTCTCCCGGTACCGCCACAGGATCTGACTCCCGGGTGCCCAGTACGCCGTCGACCCGTCCGCTTCCACCGCCGTCACCGCTCCACCGTCTGCCATGACCAGATATTAGGTGCCATGGCCAAACGACGCTGCGGCGCGCGTCGCGGTTCTCGCCGGGGCGACGACTGGTTACGGACGTGTCATCCGCAGGACATCGAGAGCCTCGTCGAGCTGTTCGACGGTGAGGTCACCGCGCTCCACATAACCGCTGTCCAGGACGACTTGGCGGATGGTCTTCCGCTCCGCGAGCGCCTTCTTGGCGACCTTGGCGGCCTCCTCGTACCCGATGTACTTGTTGAGCGGGGTGACCACGGAGGGTGAGGACTCGGCGTATTCGAGGGCGCGTTCCCGGTGCGCGACGATGCCGTCGACGGTCCGGTCTGCGAGCAGCCGGGAGACGTTGGCGAGCAGCCGGATTGACTCCAGGACGTTCTTCGCGATGACCGGAAGCATCACGTTGAGCTCGAAGTTCCCCGCGGCCCCGGCGGTGGCGACGGTTGCGTCGTTCCCGACGACCTGCGCGGCGACCATGAGCACGGCCTCCGGGACGACGGGGTTGACCTTGCCCGGCATGATCGACGACCCGGGCTGGAGGTCGGGGAGCGAGATCTCGGCGAGCCCGGTACGCGGCCCGGACGACATCCAGCGCAGGTCGTTCGCGATCTTCGTCAGCCCGACCGCGATCGTCCGCAGCTGCCCACTGGTCTCGACGATGCCGTCCCGGGCACCCTGCGCCTCGAAGTGGTCGCGGGCCTCGGTGAGCGGCAGCCCGGTGGCGCGGGCGACCTCCTCGATGACGGCGGCGGAGAAGCCGGGGGGCGTGTTGATGCCGGTGCCCACGGCGGTGCCGCCAAGGGGCAGTTCGGCGAGCCGGGGGAGGGAGGCGTACAGCCGCTCGATGCCGTAGCGGATCTGGGCGGCGTAGCCCCCGAACTCCTGGCCCAGCGTCACCGGCGTGGCGTCCATGAGATGCGTGCGCCCCGACTTGACGACGTCGGCGAACTCCTCGGCCTTCCGTTCCAGCGACCCGGCGAGATGGTCCAGGGCCGGGATCAGGTCGCGAGTGACGGCGGCGGTGGCGGCGATGTGGATGGAGGACGGGAAGACGTCGTTGGACGACTGGGAGGCGTTGACGTGGTCGTTGGGATGCACGGCCCGCCCGAGCCGCTCGGTCGCGAGGGTGGCGATGACCTCGTTGGTGTTCATGTTCGACGAGGTCCCGGACCCGGTCTGGAAGACGTCAACCGGGAAGTGCTCGTCCCACCGTCCCTCGGCGACCTCACCGGCCGCCTCCTGAACGGCCTCGGCGACATCCTTGTCGAGCACCCCGAGCCGCGCGTTCACCTTGGCGGCGGCGCCCTTGATCCGGGCGAGGGCCTCGATATGGGCGCGCTCGATGCGCTGGCCGGAGACGGGGAAGTTCTCGACGGCACGCTGTGTCTGGGCACGCCACTTGGCGTCGACGGGGACGCGGACCTCGCCCATGGAGTCGTGCTCGATGCGGTAGTCGCTCATGCCGGGTACAGCGATCGGGGGGCCGGGGATGTTCCGGATTTACGCCACGTGGGGTGGGCGTTCTGTGCACACTGACAGTGGCGGTGCGTAAGTGGTGTGTCACGAAGGGGTGCGCATGGGGACGACGTACGGCGACTGGCTTCGGCAGCAGCGGGAGGCGGCGGGTAAGACGCAGCAGCAGTTGGCGGACGAGGCGATCATGTCTCGGACGCACATCGCGCATATCGAGGCGGGGCGGCGGGTGCCGTCGAAGGAGGATGCGCGGCGGTTGGACGCGGTGCTGAACACCGGCGGTGCGCTGAGCAGTTTTCGGCCGGGGAATGATCGCAGGCCGGTGGCGGCGCATTTCGGTGCCGCGCTGGAATTGGAGCAACAGGCGTCCGTCATCCGGGAGTTCGCGCTGTCGTTCGTGCCCGGCTTTCTCCAGACCGAGGCGTACGCGGATGCCGTGTTGCGGGACGCTTCGTATCCGCCTGTGGGCAAGGAGGAGCGAGCCAAGGACGTTGCCACCCGGCTCGATCGGGCGCGGATTCTCGACGACCCCAACATGCCCGTGATCTGGGTACTGCTGGACGAGGCGGTGCTGCGGCGGCCGATCGGCGGCCCAAAGGTGATGGCGGAACAGATCACCCACCTCGTACGGCTGGTGCAGGACGAGCGGATCCGGGTGCACGTCGTGCCTTTCGGCGTCGGCTGTCACCCGCTGCTCGTAAGCCAGGCCAAGCTGATGTGGTTCGAGGACCAGCCCCCGGCTGTCTACGTCGAAGCATTCCTCACCGGAACGGTGCACGACGAACCGGCTCTGGTCGAGCGCATCCAGGCCGCCTACGATCTCGTGCTGGGAGACGCCCTGTCGCAGAAGGAGTCATTGGCCCTGATGCGGTCGATCGCGAAGGAATACGGCCACCATGACTGAGCAGTACATCATCGCTGATGCCTCCGCGCTGAAGGGCTGGCGAAAGTCTTCTTACAGCGGAGGGAACGCAGGCGACTGCCTCGAAGTGCTGGACGGTTGGCGCAAATCCTCTTACAGCGGCGGCAACGACGGCGACTGCCTTGAAGTCCTCGACGATCAGCCCCACGGGCTCCCCGTCCGGGACTCCAAGACCCCACACGGCCCGGCGATCGTCTTCGCCCCGTCCGCCTGGACCTCGTTCGTCACCGCCCTCCAGGAGGCGGACCTGAAGTGACCGTCGGAGAGTGAGGTAGGGAAGAGGGGGGAGATCCACCACCCCACAGGAGGCAGCGCATGCTTCCCTGCCTCAGGCATCACCGGTCCGGTGGCGACTACGAGGCGGCGCGCGGTTACATCCGCGCGACCGGTGGCGGGGATTACCGGGTCTTCGAACTTGAGCGGTGCGCCCCTGTTGGTCGACGTCCGCCCGCAGGGCCCTCGTAAGCCGGGGATGTGACACTCCCGCGGAAACTGTCACATCCTCGCGGCTTACCAGTGGCGCCCGGCGTCCGCGCACCGCTCAACTTGGAAGACCCGGATTACCAGAAGCTGGAGTTCCGCGTCAGCCGCTGAACACGCTGCCACGGGCCACCTTTCGCGACCGAGTCGCGAGGCGAGGTGAACCTCTTTCCCGACCGTAAACGGGCTGTGGGTGGGCATAGGCCGGGGGTCCAGGGGGCGGAGCCCCTTTACGCCAGCCCCGGCCCCCGTACCGGAATCGACGTGAACGTAGGCGCCGGCGCCGGATCTTGGAAGAAGTCGTTGCCCTTGTCGTCCACGACGATGAACGCCGGGAAGTCCTCGACCTCGATCTTCCAGACCGCCTCCATGCCGAGCTCCTCGTACTCGACGACCTCGACCTTCTTGATGCAGTCCTGGGCGAGCCGCGCGGCCGGCCCGCCGATGGAACCGAGGTAGAAGCCACCGTGGGCGTCACACGCGTCGGTGACCTGGCTGCTGCGGTTGCCCTTCGCCAGCATCACCTTGGAGCCCCCCGCCGCCTGGAACTGCTCGACGTAGGAGTCCATGCGCCCGGCGGTCGTAGGGCCGAAGGAACCCGACGCGTAACCCTCAGGCGTCTTCGCCGGACCGGCGTAGTACACCGGGTGGTCCTTCAGGTACTGCGGCATCTCCTCGCCCGCGTCCAGCCGCTCCTTGATCTTGGCATGCGCGATGTCACGGGCCACGACCAGCGGACCGGTGAGGGACAGCCGGGTCTTCACCGGGTACTTGGTCAGCTCGGCGAGGATCGACTCCATGGGCTGGTTCAGGTCGATCTTGACGACGTCGGAGGACTCGTCGAGGTGCTCGTCCGTCGTCTCCGGCAGGAACCGCGCCGGGTCGGTCTCCAGCTGCTCCAGGAACACACCCTCGGCGGTGATCTTCGCGACGGCCTGCCGGTCGGCGGAGCAGGACACGGCGATGGCGACCGGGCAGGACGCCCCGTGCCGCGGCAGCCGCACCACGCGCACGTCGTGGCAGAAGTACTTGCCGCCGAACTGCGCCCCGATCCCGATCTTCTGCGTCAGCTCGAAGACCTTCTCCTCCAGCTCCTTGTCCCGGAAGCCGTGGCCGAGCGGTGAGCCCTCGGCGGGGATCTCGTCCAGGTAGTGCGCGGAGGCGTACTTCGCGGTCTTGAGGGCGTACTCGGCGCTCGTACCACCCACCACGATCGCCAGGTGGTACGGCGGACAGGCGGCCGTACCCAGCGAACGGATCTTCTCCTCCAGGAACTTCATCATGGAGGCCTCGTTCAGGACGGCCTTCGTCTCCTGGTAGAGGAACGACTTGTTGGCGGAGCCGCCGCCCTTCGCCATGAACAGGAACTTGTAGGCGCCGCCGTCGGTGGCGTACAGCTCGATCTGGGCCGGCAGGTTCGACCCGGTGTTCTTCTCCTCCCACATGGTGAGCGGAGCCATCTGCGAGTAGCGCAGGTTCAGGTTCTTGTACGCCTCGTAGATGCCGCGGCTCAGTGCCGCCTCGTCGCCGCCCTCGGTGAGCACGTTCTGCCCGCGCTTGCCCATGACGATCGCCGTACCGGTGTCCTGGCACATCGGCAGGACACCCGCCGCCGCGATGTTCGCGTTCTTCAGCAGGTCCAGGGCCACGAACTTGTCGTTGCCGGACGCCTCGGGGTCGTCGATGATGCGCCGCAGCTGAGCCAGGTGCGCGGGCCGCAGATAGTGCTGGATGTCGTGGATGGCCTCCTCTGCCAGCTTGCGCAGCGCCTCCGGCTCCACCTTGAGGAAGGTCCGCCCGTCGGCCTCGAAGGTGGACACACCCTCGGAGGCCACCAGCCGGTACGGGGTGGTGTCCTCTCCCATGGGGAGCAGATCGGTGTACGCGAACGCAGGGCGGGTTGGGGGGGAACTAGATGGCATGTCGCCCATTCCTCACTCGACAGACAGCGCGGCCGGCCTCCATTGGCGGCGCCCACCAGCGTAGAACCTGCCACCGGCGGCGAGCCTGTGAGGTAAGGCTCAGTTCGACAACTGCTGGGACTATCGCGATCTATCGTGTTTCGGTACGCTGCTGCCGTGGACCTTCAGAAGCACGCACAGCAGTCGGACACGGCGTCGGACGCGGCACCGCGCGTGGCACCGCGCGTTTCCGAACTGCGCGCCTCGGACGCCGACCGTGACCGCATCGCGGACATCCTGCGCGAGGCCCTGGCCGAGGGCCGCCTGACCGCGGAGGAGCACTCCGAGCGCGTCGAGGGCGTGCTGAGCGCCAAGACGGTCGGCGAACTGGACGTCTTCATACGTGACTTGCCCGCCGCCCACCAGGAGCACGCCACGCGCGCGTACGCCTCCCCGGCGCCCAGCCGCCCCACGGACGCGATCCCGCACAACCCGGACGACAACGTGGTGGCGGTCTTCAGTGCCGCCACCCGCAAGGGCCGCTTCCGGGCGGGCCGCCGCATCCACGCGTACGCGATCTTCGGCAGCGTCGAGATAGATCTCAGCGAGGCGCTCTTCGAGTACCGCCAGGTCGTCATCAAGGCGATCTCGGTCTTCGGCAGCGTCGAGGTCCGCGTCCCGGAGAACGTCTCGCTGCGCGGCACCGGCGGCGGCGTCCTGGGCGACTTCGACGTGGACTCGCTCGACGCGGCCGAGACGGACGCTCCCGTGGTGTACGTCGACGGGTGGGCCGTCCTGGGCAGTGTCGAGGGCCGACCGAAGCGGGGCAGCCTCGTGGCGGACATCCTCGATCGGGTTCAGCACAAGGTCGACAGGAGTTTGCGCAAACATCTGGACCGTTGACGGTTGCGAATCGGACCGCAACCGAAGTGAACCGTTCCGCTCACGGCACCGCACACGGCCCCCCGAAATCCAGCGGTTCGGAACTGCCTGCATAGGCACGCGTACAGCGGGTAGACCTTGCTGCATCGTCTCTCGCTCGCGAAGCCGTCGTCAGGAGTAGACCGTGCTGCAACCGCCGCATTCGTCCCTGCAGGTAGCTGCCGTTCCGGCCCAGCGGGTGCCAGTGCGAGACAGGGACCAAGAAGCGCCTTGGCACACCGAGGCCGTGTGCCGGCGCGACGAGGCCAGCCTGTTCTTCGCCCCCTCGAAAGAGCCCACCGCCGCCCGACTGTCCCGCGAGGAGGCCGCCAAGCGGGTCTGCGCACGCTGTCCCGTCATGGTCGAGTGCCGAGAACACGCACTACTCCAACCCGAGCCCTACGGCGTCTGGGGCGGCCTCACCGCCGCGGAACGCCGAGTGGTCCTGGCGAGGCGCAGGCGCCGCGACATGGAGCTGAAGAAGGCAGCGAGGGCCACGGGCGGCCGCATAGCGGCAGCGGGCTAGGCCGACATACGCCAGAGGGCGCCCCCACCGCACCGGGGGCGCCCTGTCTGGCCTTTTAGGGGCGCGGGGCGCTACTTCGCCCGATCGAAGTCAATCGCGCTGTACGCCCGCAGCTTGCTGAGCCGATGCTCGGAGTCGATCCGCCGAACCGTCCCGGACTTCGACCGCATCACGATCGAGTCGGTCGTAGCGGTCTCCGACCGATACCGCACCCCCCGCATCAACTCACCGTCGGTGATCCCCGTAGCGACGAAGAAGACATTGTCGCCGGAGACGAGGTCGTCGGTGGTCAGCACACGGTCGAGATCGTGCCCCGCATCGATCGCCCGCTGCCTCTCCTCGTCGTCCTTCGGCCACAGCTTGCCCTGGATCGTGCCGCCCAGACACTTCACGGCACAGGCCGAGATGATGCCCTCGGGAGTGCCGCCGACGCCGAGCAGCAGATCGATACCGGTGCCCTCACGCAGCGCCAGGATCGAGCCGGCGACGTCACCGTCGGAGATCAGCTTGATGCGCGCACCGGTCTCCCGGATCTCCTCGATGATGCCCTCGTGCCGAGGACGGTCGAGGATCACGACCGTGACGTCCTCCGGCGTGGACCGCTTCGCCTTGGCGACCCGGCGGATGTTGACCGCCACGGGCGCGTTGATGTCCACGAAGTCGGCGGCCTCGGGGCCGGTCACGAGCTTGTCCATGTAGAACACGGCGGACGGGTCGAACATCGACCCCCGGTCCGCGGCCGCAAGGACGGCGATCGCGTTCGGCATGCCCTTCGCGGTCAGGGTGGTCCCGTCGATCGGATCGACGGCGATGTCGCACTCGGGCCCGGTCCCGTCACCGACCCGCTCCCCGTTGAAGAGCATCGGCGCCTCGTCCTTCTCGCCCTCACCGATGACGACGACGCCGTTCATCGACACGGTGTGGACGAGGGTCCGCATGGCACGCACCGCGGCACCGTCGGCGCCGTTCTTGTCGCCGCGCCCCACCCAGCGGCCCGCAGCCATCGCGGCGGCTTCGGTGACCCGGACGAGTTCCAGGGCGAGGTTGCGGTCGGGGGCTTCGCTGGGGACTTCAAGCTCGGACGGCAAATGATGATGCTCGGTCATCGGAGCGCACCTTTCTGTACGACGACGGCCGGATGAGGGTGTTGGCCCGACTCTATCGTCAGGCAGACAAAATGAGCAGGGGACCCCACGGATGAGCGCGCCGGGCACCTGCGACGATAGGGGGCGTGGCAGGTTCGAACGGCAAGCAGAAGACGGTCCGGGACATGGTGCTCTCCCTGGGCCTGATCAGTCTCGCGGCGGGAGTCATATACGTCTTCGTCCCGCACGACGACTCCGAGCCCGATGTCAGGCGGGTCGACTATCGCGTCGAGCTGCTCACGGCACGCCGGGCGGCGTCCTACCCGGTGGCCGCCCCCGAGGGGCTGCCCGACACCTGGAAGGCCACCTCCGTCCGCTTCCAGGGCGACCAGTTCGACGCCTGGCACCTCGGCTTCCACGCCCCCGACGGGGATTACGTACAGGTCGAGCAGTCGACCCAGAAGCCGTCGGCGTTCATCGAGGAAGCCACGCAGGGCGGCGAGGAGTCGAAGACCACCCGGCAGATCGGTGACCGGACGTGGACCCGCTACACCGGCGGCCGCTACGACGCGCTGGTCCTCACGGAGAAGGACTCGACCACGGTGGTGGCGGGCACGGGCTCGCTGGAGCAGCTCACGGAGATGGCGCGAGCGCTGAAGACGGAGTGAGCGCGGGAGCGCATGAGGAGGCCCCCGGCGGTGCACCGCCGGGGGCCTCCTCATGTCACTACTGGTTGTTAGACGGTGGTGATGACCTCGCCGTACGTCAGCCGCGGCGAGCGCGGGAACCAGGCGTCCTCGCCCGGCTTGCCGATGTTCATCACCATCAGCGGGGTGTGGTCGCCGTCCAGGAACTCCTTCTGGACGCCCGCGAAGTCGAGACCGGTCATCGGACCGGCGGCGAGGCCGGCGGCGCGGACGCCGATGATGAAGTACGCGGCCTGCAGGGCGGCGTTCAGCGTGGCGGCACCCTCACGGGCGGAGCGCTCGGCGAAGAAGAGGTCCTTGGCCTGCGGGAAGTGCGGGAAGAGCTCCGGCAGCTCCTCGTGGAACTCGTTGTCCGCGGAGAGGATCGCGACCAGCGGGGCGGTGGCGGTCTTGGGCTGGTTGCCCTCGGCCATGTGCTTCACCAGGCGCTCGCGGGCCTCGGCGGAGCGGACCAGCGTGATGCGCAGCGGGGTCTGGTTGAAGGCGGTCGGGCCGTACTTGACCAGGTCGTAGATCGCCTGGATCTGCTCGTCGGTCACCGGCTCGTCGGTGAAGGTGTTCGCGGTGCGGGCCTCACGGAACAGCAGGTCCTGGGCGGCGGAGTCAAGAACGAGAGACATGCGTGAACCTTCTCGGGATGTGCGTCGGGCCGGGAAACGGACCGGGGACCGGTTGACGGAACCGACGGTACGCGAGACAAGTTCAACCTTCAACAAATGGGGAAGGTAGGTGATCCGCTTCACACCTGACTAGGACGTGCCGCCCTCTTCCTCCGCCTCGGCCGCTTCCTCCTCGGCCAGGGCCGCGTCCAGCCGGGCCCGGGCCCCGTCCAGCCAACGCCGGCACACCTTGGCCAGCTCCTCGCCCCGCTCCCAGAGCGCGAGGGACTCCTCCAGCGTCGTACCGCCCGCCTCCAGCCGCCGCACGACCTCGATCAACTCGTCCCGCGCCTGCTCGTACCCGAGCGCCTCGTCCACCTTGCCGGTCATTCGCCCACCCTATGTATCGACTCGTACGGAGAACTCGCCCTCGGCGACTCGCGCGCGCAGCGCCTCGTCGGCCGTGACCTCGCCCGGATCGCGGACCACGTGCCCGTCGGCCTTCTGCAGCACGGCGTACCCCCGCTTCAGGGTCGCCGCCGGGGAGAGGCCCACCACGCGCGCGTGCGTGTGCGTCAGCTCGGAGTCGGCGCGGTCCAGGAGGTGCCCGAGGGTGCGCCGCCCCCGGTCGAGGAGCGCGGCGACATGGTCGGCGCGCTCGTCGATCATCCGGTGCGGATCCTCTATCGACGGCCGGGACAGGGCCTGCGCGAGCCCCCGCTCCTCCCGGTCCACGATCGCGTGCACACACCGCCGGGCCCGGTCGCGCAGCAGCCGCACGCGCTCGTACTCCTCGCCCACGTCCGGTACGACCTTCTTGGCTGCGTCGGTGGGGGTGGAGGCGCGCAGATCGGCGACGTAGTCGAGGAGAGGGGTGTCGGGCTCGTGTCCGATGGCGGACACGACGGGCGTACGGCAGGCGGCGACGGCGCGTACGAGCTGCTCGTCGGAGAAGGGCAGGAGGTCCTCCACGCTGCCGCCCCCGCGCGCGACGATGATCACGTCCACGTCGTCGATGGCGTCGAGCTCCTTCACCGCCTGCACGACCTGCGGCACGGCGTGGACGCCCTGCACGGCGACGTTGCGCACCTCGAAGCGGACGGCCGGCCAGCGGTGCCGGGCGTTCTCCAGGACGTCCCGCTCCGCGGCGGAGGCGCGCCCGCAGACCAGCCCGACGAGCTGGGGCAGGAAGGGCAGGGCCTTCTTCCGCTGGGGAGCGAAGAGCCCTTCCCCGGCGAGGGCCTTCTTCAACTGCTCAAGCCGGGCGAGCAGTTCACCGACCCCCACGGGCTTTATCTCGGCGGCCCGCAGCGACAGCTGTCCGCGCGGGGCGTACCACTCGGGTTTGGCGAGTACGACGACCCGGGCGCCCTCGGTGACGATGTCGGCGACCGCGTCGAACACCTGGCGATAGCAGGTGACGCTCACGGAGATGTCGTACGACGGATCACGCAACGTCAGAAACACGACCCCCGCGCCGGGCCGCCGCGACAGCTGTGTGATCTGCCCCTCCACCCACACGGCACCGAGCCGGTCGATCCACCCCCCGATGAGCCGCGACACCTCACCGACGGGCAGGGGAGTTTCGGGCGACGAGTTCACAGCCATGCCGCGAGCGTAACGGCCCCCACCGACATCCGGCCGACCGTCACCCACGCGATCTCCGGCCCGCCGAACGCGGCCTTACGATGGGGTGCATGACTGCTTCGCCTGGCCGCCGTGTCCTGCTCGCCGCCCCCCGTGGTTACTGCGCGGGTGTGGACCGCGCCGTGATCGCCGTCGAGAAAGCCCTCGAGCAGTACGGAGCCCCGGTCTACGTCCGGCACGAGATCGTCCACAACAAGTACGTCGTGCAGACCCTGGAGAAGAAGGGCGCCATCTTCGTCGAGCAGACGGAGGAGGTCCCGCCGGGGAACATCGTCATGTTCTCCGCGCACGGCGTCGCCCCGACCGTCCACGAAGAGGCCAGGCGCGGTCAGCTGGCCACCATCGACGCGACCTGCCCGCTCGTCACCAAGGTCCACAAGGAAGCCGTCCGGTTCGCGGGCGAGGACTACGACATCCTCCTGATCGGCCACGAGGGCCACGAGGAGGTCATCGGCACCTCCGGCGAGGCCCCCGACCACATCCAGCTCGTCGACGGCCCGGAAGACGTCGCCAAGATCGAGGTCCGCGACGAGTCGAAGGTGGTCTGGCTCTCCCAGACCACCCTCTCCGTCGACGAGACCATGGAGACCGTCGACGCGCTCAAGGACAAGTTCCCGCAGCTCATCTCCCCGCCGAGCGACGACATCTGCTACGCCACGCAGAACCGTCAGCTCGCGGTGAAGCAGATGGGCGCCGAGTCCGAGCTGGTCATCGTGGTCGGCTCCCGCAACTCCTCCAACTCCAAGCGGCTCGTCGAGGTCGCCAAGCTCGCCGGCTCCCGCGAGGCGTACCTCGTGGACTTCGCGAGCGAGATCGACGAGGCCTGGCTGGAGGGCGTGACGACGGTGGGCGTCACCTCCGGCGCCTCCGTCCCGGAGGTGCTTGTCGAGGAGGTCCTGGAGTGGCTCGCCGAGCGCGGCTACGGCGACGTCGAGCTGGTCAGGGCGGCCGAGGAGTCCATCACGTTCTCCCTGCCGAAGGAGCTCCGCCGCGACCTGCGCGAAGAGGCGGCGGCGCTGATCGCCGAGCGCACGGGCGCGAACGCCGGGGGCACCTCCGCAGAGTGACCGTCAGTCGTCCGTCGTAACGTAGGGCCATGCACATCTTCGGCGTGGACATCGGTGGATCCGGGATCAAGGGCGCTCCCGTGGACCTGGACAGGGGCGACCTGGCGGAGGAGCGCTGCAAAGTGCTCACTCCGCAGCCGGCGACGCCGGACGCGGTGGCCGACGGCGTCAAGCAGGTCGTCGAACACTTCGGCTGGACGGGGCCGGTCGGGCTGACCTTCCCGGGGGTGGTCACCGGCGGCGCCACGATCCGCACCGCGGCGAACGTCGACAAGGCATGGATCGACATGGACGCGCGCGCGTTGTTCGGCGAGCGGCTCGGCGGCCTCCCGGTGACGGTGCTCAACGACGCGGACGCGGCGGGCGTCGCCGAGATGTCCTTCGGCGCGGGCCGCGACCGCCGCGGCCCGGTGATCCTCCTCACCTTCGGTACGGGCATCGGCAGCGCGGTCTTCGTCGACGGCGTCCTCGTCCCGAACACCGAGCTGGGGCATCTGGAACTGCACGGCCACGACGCGGAGAAGCGGGCGTCCAGCAAGGCCAGGGAGGACGAGGACCTCAGCTGGGAGCACTGGGCCCACCGCGTCCAGAAGTACCTCGCCCACGTCGAGATGCTGTTCTCCCCGGAACTGTTCATCATCGGCGGCGGCGTCAGCCGGAAATCCCAGAAGTTCCTGCCCCACATCGAGGGCATCAAGGCGGAGATCGTCCCGGCACAGCTGCAGAACAACGCGGGGATCGTGGGGGCGGCCATGCGGGCGGCGAAGGCGGGGTAGGCGGCGGTCACACCGGGGGACGGTGGCCCGTCATCCGACGTCGGTTCATCAGGGCCACCTTCCGTACCGTCGCGATCAGGCCGGCGATGAGGGTCCCCCCGTACAGCCACCCCGCCTCCGTGGCGAGGGCCGTCACCAGGCCCATCACACGGTCGCCCGCGCCGTCGCCCGCGTCGGCCACCGGGATCAGCCCCGCCATGAAGGCGATCGGTACGACGACCGGCGCGGTCACCAGGTCGCCCCGGCGGATCCACAGCGCCGTCAGCGCGCACACCGGCAGGAACAGCACCCCGTACACCGTCGGTGACCCCCCGAACAGCAGCGCGTCCAGACAGCCCAGCAGGAACATCAGCGCCCCGCAGAACAGCCCGCCGCCCAACCCGGTCAGCCGCGGGTTGGGCATCCGCCGTACCGCCTGCCTCGGCGGTGGCCCGGGCCGCCGTACCGCCGCCGGACGGCGCTCGCCCCCGGACCGCGCCGCCTGCGGGGGCAGCCGGGGAGTGCTGCGTCGCGGGCTGTGCTGTACGGGTCGCGTCCTGTGTTGCTCCACTGGACCAACTTAGGTCGGTTTATGTGCCGAATCGCCCCTCAGACACGCCGGGGGACAGGGCTTGGCCAAGCGTTCGATACGTACGCCGGGGCGGGGCGCGGCACGCCGTAGACTGGGGGATCGGCCCGTGTGTCGGTGAAGGACCGGGCCCGCAGCCCAGCCCTCTTCAGCCCTCTCACGTACGGGAAGTCGCAACGTGTCGCTCACGATCGGAATCGTCGGTCTGCCGAATGTCGGCAAGTCGACCCTGTTCAACGCCCTGACCAAGAACGACGTGCTGGCGGCCAACTACCCGTTCGCCACGATCGAGCCGAACGTCGGTGTCGTCGGCGTCCCGGACGCCCGGCTCACCCAGCTCGCCGGGATCTTCGGCTCCCAGCGCATCCTCCCGGCGACCGTCGACTTCGTCGACATCGCCGGCATCGTGCGCGGCGCGTCCGAGGGCGAGGGCCTGGGCAACAAGTTCCTCGCGAACATCCGTGAGTCCGACGCGATCTGCCAGGTCATCCGCGCCTTCAAGGACGAGAACGTCGTCCACGTCGACGGCAAGGTCTCGCCCAAGGACGACATCGAGACGATCAACACCGAGCTGATCCTCGCCGACCTCCAGACCATCGAGAAGGTCCTGCCCCGCCTCCAGAAGGAGTCGCGGATCAAGAAGGACATCGCGCCGAAGGTGGCCGCGGTCGAGGCGGCGAAGGAGATCCTGGACGCGGGCCAGACCCTGTTCGCCGCGGGCATCCGGCAGGACTCGGAGCAGGAGGCCCTCCTCCACGACCTGCACCTGCTCACCGTCAAGCCGTTCCTCTACGTCTTCAACGTCGACGAGGACGAGCTGACCGACGAGGACTTCAAGAACGAGCAGCGTGCCCTGGTCGCCCCCGCCGAGGCGATCTTCCTCAACGCCAAGCTCGAGGCCGACCTCGCCGAGCTCGACGAGGAGGAGGCCCTGGAGCTCCTCCAGTCCGTCGGCGTCGAGGAGCCCGGCCTCGCCACGCTCGCCCACGTCGGCTTCAACACCCTCGGGCTGCAGACGTACCTCACGGCCGGCCCCAAGGAATCCCGCGCCTGGACCATCAAGAAGGGCGCCACCGCCCCCGAGGCCGCCGGCGTCATCCACACCGACTTCCAGAAGGGCTTCATCAAGGCCGAGGTCATCTCCTTCGCCGACCTGGTGGACACCGGCTCGGTCGCCGAGGCCCGCGCCAAGGGCAAGGCGCGTATGGAGGGCAAGGACTACGTGATGCAGGACGGGGACGTGGTGGAGTTCCGCTTCAACGTCTAATACGTTCGGCGAAAGGCCGTCTGACCTGCGACGGAGCGGGCTGGGCGGCCTTTGCGGTCCGCACAGAGTCCGCAGCGCGCTGACTTCGGTCAGTGCGCGGGGGAGCGGCTACGCCGCTTCGTCGACCTGCGGCTGGGCATCGGCGGACTGGTCCGCGTACGCCTTGTCGACGGCGGCCCGGGTCCGCTCCTCGGAGTCGGGCCACAGGTGGGTGTAGATGTTCAGCGTCATGGCCGCATTGGTGTGGCCGAGACGCTCGGAGACCGTCTTCACGGACTCGCCGTGCTTGATCAGCAGGCTGGCGTAGTGGTGCCGGAGGGCGTGGGGTCCGGTGCCCTTCGGGATGCCGGCCTTCGCGCAGGCGGGCCGCCAGGACGCGTCCATGAAGTGCGTGTAGACCACGGGTCCGCCCTGCGGCGCCGTGAAGATCCAGCCCTCGGGCCCATCGGCGGGAAAGTCCCGCAGGTGGGCCTTCATCGCATCCACCGCCATGCGGGGGAGCGGGACCGTGCGGTGCGAGCGATCGGTCTTGGGCGGGCAGACGTACACGCCGTGCTTGGCGGTCTGCTGAATCTGCTGCTCGACCGAGACAGTCGCGTGCGACAGGTCCATGTGCCGGAGCTGGAGGCCGAACAGCTCGCCGGGGCGGAGCCCGGTGGCCGCGCCGAGCAGCACGAGGCCCTTGTATCGCGCGGGTATCTCCTCGGACAGCGTCCGCACCTGCTCGACGGCCAGGGGCACGATCTTCTTCCGGGGCGCCGAGGGCAGCTTCGCCTCGGCGCACGGGTTGTGAGGGATCATCCGGTCACGGACGGCCGCCCGGAAGACGGCGTTGACCGTGTTGAAGACCGTCCGTGAGGTGCTGGCGGCCAGCCCGTGCGTGGTGGTGAGGCTGGTGACCCAGCTCTGTACGTCGCCCGGCTTGATAGCGCCGAGTGCCCGTTTCTCCCAAGCTGGGTAGACGTAGCAGCGCAGGTGCTGGGCAACCGCCTTGGCCGTGGAAGGCCGGTGCGGCTGGATGGCCCGCCATTCTTCCGCGTACTCCTTGAAGGGCTTCTTTGCCGATCGCGGGTCGACGTACTGGCCGGTGACCATGCTGGCCGTGACCTCGTCGATCCACCGCTGGGCGTCGATCTTCCGCTCGAAGTGGCGGGCGTGTTCCTTGCCGTCGAGGTCGCGGTAGCGGGCCCGCCATTTGCCGTTGGGGCGCTTCTGGATGTTGGCCAAGTGGCCTCTCCTTCGTGTCGGTTGTCAGTAGTGGCCGCCGTCCTCGATGTCGCCGCTGAGGGTGCGAGCGTCCCGCTCGTCGCCCATGAGGCGGAGGCACTGCTCGTGGATCGCCCGCGAGCTGTCGGGATGGGCCTTGATGTGGTCGGCGATGGCGACCACGGCGTGATGGAGACGGTCGCGCGCGTCTCGGGCCTCATAGAACGCTTCGACGGCTTCCTGGACGAACCGCCGGCTGTCGATGTCGAGCCCCTCCAGGGGCGGGGACATCAGCTCTTCAAGAGGAAGCTCGAAGACGCGGGAGAAGGCGAGGGCCTCGTCGAGGTTGATGCGCCGGCGAGGGGTGCCGTTCTCGATGCGCCAGACCGCCGTCTGGTTCATCTTCACGCCCGCTCTGGTCACCCGCTCAGCCAGCTCGGTCGTGCTCCACCCTCTGACCTCGCGCTCCAGGGCCACGCGCGCGGCCACGTTTCCCTCGCTGTAGAGCAGCGGCACCTCGCCGCCCTCGGGCCTGTCGCCTGCCATCAAACCTCCATCGTCACCGTCGCTATCCCAATTGAAACATGAGCTTCCCGATTTGGGTAACCGCCGATCCTGGGGTACACCTTTATGCAGATCGAATCGCCACCTACCCGAATGGGAATGCATGCGATACCTGACCACCGCCGAGGTCGCCGAGCGCTACCGCACGGCCGAGAGCACCGTCCGCTACTGGCGCCACATCCAGAAGGGGCCGCGTGGCATCAAGATCGGCAAGCGGGTGCTCTACCCCGAGGCGGAGCTGCTGCGCTATGAGCGCACGCTGATCGAGGGCCAGGACGAGTGGGGTCTGGCCTCGTGAGCCGCCAGCAGTCCCGGACACAGCAACGGCCCCCGGCGCGCCAACGCCGAGGGCCGGGGATTCCCCTGCACGTCGCCCATCCCTGAACGAACGAACCGGTGAGGGGCGGGACCTTGTCCGTCCTGTCCCTCACCTGAGAGGAACGTCTATGGAGGACCCTACGTCCCCCGCCACCTCGAACGCATCCGAGGTTGTCTGGCCCGCCCCCGCGGTCCCCGGCCAGGGCATCCCCTGGCGCAACGGGGACCGAACGGAGTCACGGTCCCCTGCTTCGACGGGTGTTCCAGTCGGGGACCGAAACACACCCAGCGCGGCACCAGTGCAGGTCAGCGCCTTGGGGACCGGTCCCGCCGAATCGGACACCGGGGACCGGACAGTGACTTCCCGTCCGCCGGTCCCCGAGCCCGGTCCCCGAATCCCGGGCGAGCACGGCGCTCTCCGAGCCAATCTTGAGAGCCACGGTCCCCGCGCATCTGCGGGGACCGTGGTCCCCGACGGCGGATCGGGGACCGGGGACCGCGCTGGTACGGGCGGCGAGACGGCCGAAGAAGGAGCCGCGCTGCTGGATGACCTACGTGCGGCGATCGGCCGGTACGTGGTGCTGCCGAGCGAGGAGGTATTGACCGCAGTCACCCTCTGGGTGGCGGCCTCCCATATCCAGCCGGCTCTCCAGCACGCACCGCGCCTGGCGGTGGTGGGACCGACCAAGGGGTGCGGCAAGTCCCGGGTCCTGGACGTGCTCCACGAGACCGTGTCCCGGCCGATGATGACGGTGAACACCTCGCCGGCGGTGGTCTTCCGGATCATCGGCGAGGACCCGCCGACGCTCCTGGTGGACGAGGCCGACACCATCTTCGGCCCCAAGGCCGGCGACAAGGAGGACCTCCGCGGCCTGCTGAACGCCGGACACCAGCGCAACCGCCCCGCCTGGCGGATATCCGGCCCGGAACACAAGCCCACCGCGTTCCCCACCTTCGCCATGGCCGCACTGGCAGGCATCGGCGACCTGCCGGACACGATCATGGATCGCGCCGTCGTGCTCCGCATGCAGAAGCGCAAGCCCGGCGAGAAGGTCGCCCCCTTCCGCTCCCGGCACTCCGTCCCGGAACTGAACGCGCTGCGCGACCGACTGGCCGCGTGGCTGACCCCGCTGCGCGGGACAGCGCACCGGCTGGTGCCACCGATGCCGGTCGAAGACCGGGCCGCGGACACCTGGGAGCCCCTGGTGATCGTCGCCGACCTGGCCGGCGGCCACTGGCCCGCCCAGGCCCGTGCCGCCTGCCTGGCGATGACCCGGAACGAGGTGGTCCAGGACGAGCAGACGACCCTGAAGACCCGGTTGCTCCGGGACATCCGCCGCGCCTTCGAGCAGCAGGGCGACCGGGAGGCTCTGCGCAGCCACGATCTGCTCGCCGCCCTCATCCAGGACGCAGAAGCGCCCTGGGCCGAGTACGGCACGAAGGGCCTGAACGCCTACCACCTGGCCAACCTGCTGCGCGACTTCGGCATCAGCCCGGCCAACCACCGCTTCGAGAACGGCAGGCAGGCCAAGGCGTACGCCCGTAACCAGTTCCTCGACGCCTGGGCCCGCTACTGCCCCGACCCCGCCCAGCCGATCCCCGCAGCCGGCGAGACCGTGGTCGCACGTCGAGCCCAGGGCAAGCCACCGGCGCCTCCGTCGGGGACGTTGCCCATCGGGCCGCCCGGCGGGCCTGCCGGCCCCAGGCCCACTCGCTGACACCAGCTCCGTATCAATCCGTCGCATCCGTCCCCGCGCAGGTCAGCGCGGGGACGGAGTTCCTCGCGGATACGGATCACTCCGTACCTGCGACCGCTTCCGTACCTGTCCTGACCAGCTACGGGACGGATGCAACGGACGTGACGAAGCCCCACCCCACACGACCACCGGAGCACCACCATGCCCGAAACGAGCACCGACAGCCTTCCCACCCGCCGCCTCAAAGGATTCTTCGGCCTGACCCGCCGATCAGCAGCAAGCTGGAGCGAACGAGCCTCTAACGAGGCTTCGTCCGCGCTTGCCCCCGCCCCAGGGGTGGCGGAGGAGAAGGCCGAGCGCCAGGGGGCGCCCGAGCCAGAGGAGGGTGTAGCCGAGACCAGCTGCCCGCCCGCACCCAACTCCGTCGCCCCAAGCACCCAGCCGCCGGCCGATGTCCAACCGCCCGCCGAGCAGCCCTCCTGGCGGGACCTCGACGCCCCCGTCCTGCCCGCCCTGATGAACCGCAAGCGCACCGTGGAGAAGCGCGACCAGGAGAAGACCATTCGCTTCACCCGGACCGCTGTAAGCGTGATCAGCGCCGCCGCTCACCAGCGCGGCCAGAAATTTGCCGGATTCGTCGGCGACGCCGCTCTGGCCGTCGCCCTCGGCAAGGCGGGCCTGGTCGGCAGCCCGGAGGACGACCCAGTCCGCCCGCTGATCGAGGCCCTCGATGCACACACGGTCGCGCTGAACCGCATCGGCAGCAACCTCAACCAGATCACCGCAGCCATCCACCGAGGAACCGTGCCCGAGCGCGCCGAAGCGGTGCTGGACCGCGTCGAGCAAGCCGCCGAGAGCAGCTACCAGCTGATCGACCAGCTCCTGACGGAAGGCACCGCCCATGGTTCCTGACGTCTCCACCGGCTCCAACACCCGCGGACTGATCGCCTACCTCTTCGGCCCAGGCCGCCGCGACGAACACACCGACCCTCACATAGTCGCCGCCTGGGACATGGCCGGCGCCCCCGACCCCGGCCGCGACCCGGCAGCCACCTACACCCAGCTCGCCAAGCGCCTCGACCACCACGTCGACCTGCGCACCCGCGAACTGGGCGGCAAGAAACCACCCCAGCACGTCTGGCACTGCCCGGTCCGCACCGCGCCCGGCGACCGCTACCTCACCGACGCCGAGTGGGCCGAGGTCGCCCGCCGCATCGTTCACGCCACAGGCATCGCCCCCGAAGGCGACGAGAAGGCATGCCGGTGGATCGCGGTGCGCCACGCCGACGACCACATCCACCTCATGGCCACCACCGTCCGCACCGACGGACGCCGCCCCCGCACCCACCACGACGGACAACGAGCCCAAGCCGAATGCCGCAAGATCGAAGCCGAGTTCGGCCTGCGCCACCTGAAGTCCGGCGACCTCACCGCGCCCCGCACCCCCACAGGCGCCGAACGCGCCAAGGCCGAGCGCCAGGGCCAGACGGTCACAGCACGGCACTGGCTGCGCGAGCAGGCGTACGCGGTCGCCGCCGCCGTACGAACCGAAGCCGACTACTTCACCGTGCTGCAGTCCCTCGGCATCAAGGTCAAGACACGCCTCGGACCCGAGACCGGCGACGTCATCGGCTACAGCCTCGCCGCACCCGGCGACACCAACGCGGCCGGCGAACCCGTCTGGTACGGCGGCTCCAAACTCGCCCCCGACCTCTCCATCAACCGCCTACGCGAACGCCTCCCCGACCAGAAGGTGGCCGACCGCCCCCGGCATGTCGCGGACCCCGCCGCCCTATGGCGGCACACCACCACCGCCATAGACACGGCACGCACCGTGCTCGACTCCGGTGACGATGCGGCCGCCCAGGGCCACCTGGCCGCCTTCGGCGATGCCCTGTACAACATCGCCAGCGCCACGACCGGCCCTCACCGGGCGGAACTGCGTTCAGCGGCGATGGCGTTCAACCGCGCTCGCCGCTCCGCCATCCGTGCCGACCACGAGGCTGCCACCGCCCTGCGCAAGGCCGCCAAGGAACTCGCCTACGCCTCCGGCGAGCCGGGCGGACTCGCCATCGCCCTGCTCTTCGCCACCGTGCATCTGGCCCGCGCCGCCGCCAAGTGGCACGAGCAGCGTGGCCACGAGCAGCAGGCCGCTGCGGCCGAGGAAGCCTTCCGCCACCTCCAGGCGGGCTACCAGCAGGCCGCCGCACCCGTCCTGGCTGACCTGGCCCGCCGCGCACCGCGAGCCGCGACCGCCCGCCGCTTCGAGCAGGACGTTCGTGCGGCCCTCCCCGACCACGCCGACCGAATCCTCGCTGACCCCGCTTGGATCGCCCTGACCACAACCCTCGCCCACGCCGAGACCGCCGGCCACAACCCCCGACGCCTCCTGGCCGAAGTGGGCACCCAGCGAGAACTCGACAGCGCCGAGCACCCCGCCGAGGTCCTCAACTGGCGCATCACCGCTCAGCCGAACCGGCGAACGCAAGCGGCTCGCAGCCGAAGCACCACCACCAGCGGAACGACGTCCATGTCCGCCACGCCACACCCTCTGGCCACGCCAGTGGCCACGAAGCCCGAAGAGCGCAGTCGGCGCCGCTGACACCAGTCAGATGCCCTCGCCACGCGTCCTGGCGGGGGCATCGGGTCGGGTTTAACGGCAGAGCTTCATGATGGTGTCGTCGAAGTCGGGAAACTCTCGTGTGGCCTGCGCGATGATCGCCGTTGCCGACGCGCGGCGGTCCGGAGCGAATTGCTCCGCGATGGCCGTCAGGTCGCGATTGACCTGTGGAGCCCAATCCGGCTCGGGCTCGTATGAGGTGGCTGCTTCCCACGGGCCGAAGCCGTCAGCTAGCAGCCACAGGAAGGCGCCCAGGTCGCGAGCGACAACGCCCGTCTCTCCTTCGGAGCCCAGGAAGACAACGGGCTGCTCCACCAGCTCCCGACGTGGACGAACCAGCCAGAACGCTACGTTCCCGCCGGTGCCATCCTGGCCAAATACGCGGAAGTCGTCACCGTTCAGCTCGCTGTTGCCTGTCCACGCGCGGAACCAGTCGGTGGTCTCATCGGCGGTCAGGAAGGACTCGTAGGGTTCGAAGTCGACACCATCCTCGCCAATGCACTCGAGCCGGACTGCCATGGCAGCGGCGAGCGCGGCGGGGAACTGGCGATCTCCGTTCACGATCATGCGAACAGAGTAGCGATCGGCTTGGGCTGCCAAGCTGCTGATAGTGCTGGCGGATCTCCAGCCGAGATACGCGTGGGGCATGCTGTCACGGTGAGTGAATCCTCAAACGAGTGGCAGGCTTGGCTGAACAGTCTGGACGCGCGTGGAAGGGCGACAGCGGAGTCGCTGCGCGCCCGATTCGAAGCACTCGGCGCAGCCGATGCCGGCGACTGGGCCAAGTCGGAGATCTGTGAGGACCTTCCACACCTCGCGCGGTTCACGTTGCTGCGAAGTCTGTGGCGCGGTCCGATCGGCGGTTGGGCCGATCCGGATGCCATCGATCAGCTTCCTGTTGCCCAGCGGCTCCTTGCTGCTGGGGCGAACAAGGAGGATCTCGTTCGCCTGGCACGAGCGGTCGCCTATGAGGCAGTTTTCGCAACGCTCGATGAGCTCGACACCGGGAGTGATCTGAACGTATCGGGCATCGATGTCGGCTGGCTCGTCATGGAGTCAGTCGAAGACGGCGCCCCGACTGGTCGAGCCCTCTCGGGCCTGCACGAAGATCTCTTGGCCATGGACCCGAGTGGGCGCGATGGAGCGGACTTGTGGCAGTAGCCCTGGTGCAGGCCCCGCAGCGCACCCGGATGCCCTCGCTACTCGTGACAGCGAGGGCATCAGTCGTCAGGCGGCGCGGGCTGTGTGTAACTGCGCAACCCACCTCGTGACCTCGGTCAGGTGCTCGGGCTGTAGACCGAGGTGCGGGTCGGGCTGAATGAGGAGGGTCGCCGTTCCCTTGACAGTGCGCTCCACCGCCCATTCATGGTCGAGGCCGGTGAAGTCGTCGTCGATCCAGACGGCGGGGGCGTCGTCCAGCCAGGCGTCGACGTGGTCGCGCTTCCAGAGGTAGCCGTTGGGGTGGCTGGTGGTGATCTGGGGGCGCGGCAGGTCGACGTACGGCAGGTCAGGGAGGCGCAGAAGCGGGCCGATGAGGGTGGTGGCGTCCTGCCGCCAGCTGGTGCACCAGACGGGGGTGACCAGGCCGGTGCGGATCACGTCCATGAGCAGGCGGCCGTGGTCGGGGTTGAGCCAGACGGTGACCGGGTTGTCGGCGCTGCGGCCGGTGGGGACGACGTCGTGGCGGGCGTGGGTGGCCGGGGTCGAGCCCTCTGCGTCGGGGAAGGGTATGAGGACGCCGTCGATGTCGAGGAGCAGGTAGGGCGGGCGCATCGGTTCCTCCAGGGGAAGCCGGGCGAATAGCTGGTCAGAGCTTGCGAGCGCGGATCAGCAGGGTGGTGGGCCAGTGGCCCATGCGGGGGTCGTGGAACTCCTGGGCCGAGGTGAGCCAGAAGCCCGCCTGGCTGAGGTGCTTCTCCCACCGGTCCCTGGAGAACTCCCAGCGGGCGATGGGGAGGCGGGTGCGGTCGGGGAGGGTGACGTGGTCGCGGCGGGGCCGGTCGTCGCCCGAGGGGCTGCGGCCGCCGCGCTGCGGGTGGGGGACGGAGAAGGCGAGCACCCGGCCGGGCGTGAGGCGCTGGGCGATGGCCGGGAGCAGGAGCTCGGGCGCGACGAGCCCGACGGCGCCGAAGACGGAGTAGATCGCGTCGAACTGCTCGTTGGAGGCGTGCAGGTAGTGCAGGGCGTGGCCGGCGACGAAGGTGAGGTTGTTCAGCCGTCCGTAGTGGGAGCGGGCGCGGCGGACCTGGAGGCCGACCAGGTCGACGCCGGTGACGTGGGCACCGTGGCGGGTGGCGAGGTGGGCGGCGTTGTGGCCGGGGCCGCAGCCGAGTTCCAGGAGTCGCTTGCCGCGCAGGTCGGAGCCGAGGATCTCGGCGCCGGGACCTTGGCCGGGTCTCGTGGTCCATTCCATCCGGGCGGGTACGGAAAGGGGTTCGGCGAGTCCGGCGGCGGTGCGCTGGAGGGCGTGGGCGTGCCAGGGGGATGCCTGGGCGAGCACGTCAGATCTCCAGGAGGTGGAGGACGTCGGTGAGGTGGCGGCGGACGGCCTTGATGTAGGCGGGGTCCGTGGCCGGGTCGTTGATCCAGCGGATGGCCTGCTCCATGAACCACTCGACGGCCCACATGCGGTGCCAGCCCAGGGCCCAGTTCTCGGCGGTGAGCCCGCCGCGCGGGGCGAGGGCGTCGGGGGTGCCGCCGGCGGTGACGTACTGCTCCAGGAAGACGCGCAGGCGCACAGGGTGCGGGGGCTCGATGGTGCCGTGCCAGCTGGCGAGGTCGAGCAGACCGGGGCCGGTGAAGGCGCGGGCGAAGTCGAGCAGCCTCCAGCCGCGCTCGCCGATGTGGAGGCTGGTGGGGTGGAACTCAGAGTGCACCCATCCGAACGGTTCTAGCGTCGCTCCGGCCGAGCGGGCCTCGGCGGCCTGGGCGATCCGGTCGAGCGCGTCCTCGATGTCGTCGGCGTCCTGCCACCGGTCGGCCTTGCGCAGCCGTTCGAGATGCTCCAGCGCACGGGTCGGCAGCATGCGCAGTCGCTCCTGGTCGAGGACGGGCAAGGGCGGAGCCGTACGGGTGCCGTGCAGAACCACGGCCGCGGCCACGCCGTCGAGGTCGTCGGCCTCGCGGACGGACGGCCCGAGGTCCTCCATGAGCATGCCGAGCCAGCCGTCCAGGACGGCGGAGGCATGGACCTGGGGGACGGGAACGCCGAGGGTGTGGGCCAGCCGGAGGGTCTGGTCCTCACTGTCGAATGGCTTCTTGGCGTACTTGAAGATGGCCGTGGAGCCGTCGGGGAAGGCCACGCGCTCGACGCCGGACATGGACCACACGCGCACCTCCTCCCGTACAGCTGTGGTCTGGCCGGTCGCGGTGAGCAGGTTGTCGAGGAGTTCGGCGCTGGGGTTCGTGGTCACGGGCGGGCTCCGGGGTGATGGTGGCGTCCGGGGCGGGCGAGGGATGTCGACCCGCCCCGGAGCCTGATCGGGTGGTGGGCTACGCGGCGGGGTTCACGCGGTGGGCGTAGACCTGCTCGATCCAGCCCGCCTTGAACGCGGCGAGGTCGTCGCGGAAGTTCGCCATCGAGGCACCGTAGGGCGCGACCACGCCGCCGGACTGGTCCGGCACGGACTGGCAGCCGTGCACGAGTCGGCCTCCGAGGGCGGCGTGGGCCTTGATGGACTCGATGCGGCGGTGCTCGTTGAACCAGCCGCCGTGGTAGACCTCGTCGAGCATCCCGCCCGTCTCGTCGTCCAGGTCGAAGACGACGGAGGTGGCGGCGGGGAAGAACCAGCACGGGCCGACGTTGGAGATGTGCCCGTCGAGCTCGACCTTGTTGAGCGCCATGAGCGTGGCGGCCTCGCGGAGCATCCGTAGGTGGGTGGCGGTGATCTGCGGCAGGCCGAGGCTGGCCAGGTGCTCGTCGCGGAAGAGGTAGGCGTACACCTCGTACGCGGTGGCCAGGACGCGGGCCGCGTCGGAGGTGGACTCACCGTGGTGCTTGATGAAGCCGAGCGCGAGCTGCTCGACCGCGCTCTCGGTCGTCTCGTCCACGTCCAGGAGCTGGGCCTTGACCAGCTCCCAGTCGGCGACGAGCCACGTGTTGGACTCGAAGCGGAAGAAGTACTCGGCCGGGTCGATCATGATGCGCCGGCCGTCGACCTGGATGCCGGGCAAGCGGCTCCAGCGCGGGTCGAACGCCTCGGGCAGCTCGACCGGGATAGCCGTGGTCTCGATGGTGGTCACCGTGTCTCCGTCTCTGATCGGCCGGGTCCGGGCACACGAATGCCCGAGCCCGGTGTGGGCGTACGGAACTTCGGGGTGCCGCTCGGACCAAGGGGGAGCCTGGATCACGGTCGTGCCGTTCCGGGCGGCTGCTGATAAGTGAACCGGTGGTCACGCTCAGTGGGTACGGTGGAAGGCAGTTGAAGCGGTATACGCGGTTTACAGCTCCGGAGTGGAGGCGATCGTGGCGGCGCAGCAAGAACCCAACTCCCGTCTGCGCGACGTCATCGCGGCGGTCGACTGCACCTACGAGACCCTCGCCAGAGACGTGCGGCGCATCGCCGCCGAGAACGGCGAGATCCTCCAGACCAACAAGTCGGCCATCTCGCACTGGGTGAACGGCACCCGTGCCCCGTCCGGCCGGGTAGGCCAGTACCTGGCCGAGGCGCTGTCCCGCCGAGCGGGGCGCACGGTCACCCAGACCGAGATCGGCCTCCAGGCCAGCGATGACGAAGCGCCGGCGGAATCCGACCCAGTGCTCGCGGCTACCGACCTGGGCCGGGCCGACGTCGAGCGCCGCCGCTTCCTCACCATCGCGGCCTTCACCACCGCCGGCGTCGCCATGCCGCTCGGTTACGACCACGAAGCCACCGCCCGCATGCTCCGCGCCCGTACTGGCACGTCCCTGGTCGGCGCGGAGGACGTGGATGTCGTCCGGCAGATCACCGCGGCCTTCACCGCCGCCGACGAGCGCCTCGGCGGCGGGCACGGCCTGACCACCGTCACCGCGTACCTCGCCGACACAGCCGCCCCCATGCTGCGGGGACGCTTCCCCAGCGAAGCCTTACGCCGGGCCGCCTTCGGCGCTGTCGCCGAACTCGCCTACCTCGCAGGGTGGAAGCACCACGACCTCGGCGAGGAAGGTGCCGCCCAGCGCTACTACCAGGTCGGCTACAAGCTCGCCTGCGAAGCCGACCCCTTCGGCCACGCCGCCTGGATGATGCGTGCCCTCGCCCACCAGGCCCTCAGCCTCAAACAGCCCCACCACTGCGTCGACCTCGTCGAAGGGGCTTTGAAGCGCGGCCTCGGCCACGTCGACGGCCAGACGGAAGCACTCCTCCACATCACCCACGCCCGCGCCTACGCCGCCACCAACGAGAACCCGTCGGCCGCACGCGCCCTGCTCGCCGCCGAGGACGCCCTCCTACGGGACGACGGCCCTCAGCCCAGCTACTCCCGTGTGAGCGGCCCCGCCGCGGGCACCGTGGCCAGCCACACCGCCCGCACCCTGACTGACCTCGCCGACCACATCGGCACCGAACAGCAGCACCGAGACGCCCTCACCCGCTGGGACCCGGAGAAGTACAAGCGCGTCCACGCCCTCACCCACGCAGACCTCGGCGACAGCCTCGCCGCCCAGGCACGCGCCGACGAGGCCGTTGCCGCCTGGACCCAGGCCCTGGTCCTCATGGAGGGCATGACCTCCGACCGCACCCGCAAGGCGATCACCTCGATCCGCTCCACTCTCGCGGTCTACCAGAGGCGCAAAGTGCCCGGTGCCGCTGATCTCGCTCGCCGCGCCCGCGAGGCCCTCGCCTAACATGCCCAACAACCCGCCCGACGAAGGGAACACCGTGGCCCAGCAGACCGACGACCAGCCGAAGGCCCTCAAGCCGGCGCTCGAATCGATGACCCTGCTGGTCGCCGCGGTCATCGTCCACGACAAGGCCACCAACCGCGTAGTCCTCCTCCAGCGCAGCGAGAACGCCAAGTTCGCCCAGGGAATGTGGGACCTCCCCGTCGGCAAGAGCGAGCCCGGCGAGCCCATCACCGAAACCGCGGTCCGCGAGCTCTACGAGGAGACTGGCCTCACGGTGAAGCCCGAGTCCCTCAAGGTCGCCCACATCATCCACGGCGCTTGGGGCGTCGAGGCCCCCAACGGCTTCCTCACGGTCGTCTTCGCCGCCCACGAATGGACCGGCGAACCCGAGAACCGCGAACCCCGCAAGCACTCCCAGGTCCGCTGGGTCGACGCCAACGCCATCCCCGAGGCGTTCGTGGATACCACGGCCAGCGCCCTCCACCATTACCTGAATGACGGCTCGGAGGTCTCGCTGGACGGCTGGTCGGCAGCGTGAGCATCACGCTGCTCCACCTCATACCCAAGGACCCGCACTTTTCGCCTGCGCCCGCTGCGAGCGAGGCTGCGCAAGCCCGGCTACGACAACTGGTTCCTGAGGAGTTGGGCGGTTACGACGTCTGGCACATCCCCGGCACAGCCTTCATTGATCCCGGGGAGAACTGGTGTGGTGTCCGGTGCCCCGTATGCGGCTTCGACATCGAAGACTGGTGGGGCGACGCGATGGACACGGCAACGCTTCCAGACGGCTATTTCGACGCGCTTGCCGTGACGATGTCCTGTTGCTCTGCCCAGACGGACTTGAACGCCCTCGACTACGTCGAGGCTGCGGGTTTCGCCAGGTACAGCCTCGTCACCACAGACCCAGAATGCGAGCTGCCACTACCGCCAGCCACCGTCCAGGCGCTGGAGGACCTCCTGGGCACGGACCTGCGACAGGTCATCGCCCGGTACTGACGTCAAGCGCTGGCTTCGCTAGGCGGGGCCGCTCGGAAACAGAAGCTCGTACGGCAGGTGATCGTCGTCAGGTACGCACGGCACGTAGTCCGGGGCCGTGCGTGCGGCCACAGCCAGCAGGCGAGCGGCAGCCTCCTCCTCGGAGAGGGAGGCAAGCCCGAGGGCGTGCAGAAGGCGGTCGCGCTCGGCGTCGAAGTCTGGGTGGTCGGCCCGAAGGCCCGAGCCGAGCTCGCTGATCGCGAAGCCCTTCACCAGGTCGCGCCAGAAGGGCAGGACCACGATGAGGGCGATGGCCTCGACGAGGTCGGCGCCGATCAGTGTCGCCTGGCCCTCCGAGTCGGCGTACAGGACGGGCCTCTCCTCGGCCCCGGCTTCCCCGCACAGGAAGTAGGTGCCGCCAGCGCCGCAGCCGGCTATCGGGTGCAGGGGAAGCCAAGGGCAAGGTCCTCAATGGGGTCCCGGCGCTCGATGTCGAAGTCGCCAGGCCAGGCGAGCGCGGCAGCAAGGGAAGGCTCCTGCTCGATCCGAAGGAGTAGATCGTCTGGTGCGGTCATGGGCGGAACGTAACAGCTCCCTCGGACGTCTGGTGCGGCTGGCCTGCTGATCGACGCTAAGCGGTACTGTCAGTAGGGCGTGGCACAGTTCGGCCATGAGCTACGACCTGGCGGTGTGGGAAGGCAGCAAGCCCGCTGACGATGTGATCGCGGGCGAGGTCCTCACCCAGCTGTACGACCGCTACATCGACACGGAGGAAGAGTTTCCACCGTCACCGCGTATCGCGGAGTACGTTGCTGGGCTCTTGGCGCGATGGGTGGATCTCACGGAGGACGAGGAGGACACCTCCCCTTGGTCGACGGGGCCGTTGATCGGCGAGGCGGCCGGGCCGTTCATCTACTTCCCAATGCGGTACAGCATGGCCGAGGAAGCGTCGGCCTACGCTGCGGACCTCGCGGCATCGATGGGGCTTGTCTGCTTCGATCCGCAGCTTCGGCTGCTGAGGCCGTGGCTGCTTCCGCCCGTAAGCGTGTGTAGCGCCCCGGGAAGGCAGCCAGTAACCCGCTCACTCGTGCTGGCGGGCGGGACAGCACGGTATGGAATTCTGCCGTCCTCAATACCGTGCTAGAGGTTGCGAAGCACAGTGCGCAAAGCGGCAGGAAGGCTGTCTCGTTGGAGTCCGCTCTTCTCGTGCTGGCGTGCTCGCCGGCCTGTCTCGTGGCGCACCTCGACGCCGTAGCGCCCACGTGCGTCCTGTACCGCGCAGACCGAGACTGCCTTCGCCGTGTTGGTGGCGCCCCCTTCAAAGCATTGGTCGTGACCGTCGTGGGGTGTGACGCGGCGCCAAGGTCTGTGAGGGCGTACACATTGAGCGAGTTGGTTTGCGAGAGCTTGCGCGCTGCTGGGACGAGCAACTGGATCGAGAGAGAGTCCTCGCTCGACGACGCTGCCGAGGCCCTGGGAGACATGCGGGGCGACATCGCGCAGTTTGTCGAACTGGCCGTGGAGAATTCGCTCCCTGCGGGCGCTTCGTCCCAGGGTTATCGGCCCGTTCGGGTACTGCCCGGACAGGAGGTAGAACATGGTGGCAGCCAGCGAGTAGACGTCTGAGGCCACCGAGCATTTGCCTGTACTCAGTACCTCCGGAGCTACGGTGGCGTATGTTCCGTTCGCGGCGGTATAGCCGTCGGCATCCATCCGCGCGGCAAAACCAAGATCTCCCAGCAGGACGTTTTTGCCGGTGTCGACGAACGCGTTGCCTGGTTTGACGTCGCGATGCAGTAGGCCGGCGGCGTGGACGCGCTCAAGTCCGTGCCCGAGCTGCTGGCCCCAGCGCACCGCCTTGGCGATGTCGATGCCGAACGGTACTGAAGCGGTTTCAAGATCGCCGTCCATGACGGGCATCGTGATGTAGCGGATGTCGGTCCCGCTGGCGATGTCGGCGTTGTAGACGGGGAGGAGGTACTGGCTCTGCAGCTCCTTGAGCGCCTGGGCTTCGTCCCACGTGGCTGGCTGACCTGACTGCGGTTCGAAGAGCTTGAGCGCCACCTCTGCGCGCAGATGCTCGTCCTCGACCCGATAGACCTGGCCACCAGCCCCGCCCCCGAGGTGTTCCAGCACCTTGTAGCGATCACTGATGCGGTTCCCGACCTGGTGGTTGCCGACCTGGGCGATGACCGTTCCCGACATGCCTGTCACTCTATAGTGCTGTGCATGGAGGTACTTGGGATCAGTGTGGGCTTTCCAGCGGCAGGGCGAGGCCCTGTAGTTACCTGCGTTGTCCTGGGAGGATCGCAGGACGAGCCCCAGATTCAGGAGGCTTGTGAGCTTCGAACGGCGGCGTTGGAGGTCATCGACCAGGTTGAAGACCTGGGGCGCATGCTCAGTAGCAAGCTCTCGGCCTTGAATCCCAACGCCGTGGTGATCTGCGTTGCGGACGTTAGTCCCGCCGGGAACCGCAAGGCGGCACCCCGACATCGCCTCATGATCGAAGGTGCTCTCGGATACGTGTGTCGCGATCACAAGATCCAGCAGGTTGTGTACCGCAACGGCAAGGAAGTCGGCGAGGCGCTTGGCCTGAGCAAGGCGGAGGCACTGGCACGCGGTAAGACGCTGGACTCTAAGCGATCGGTGGCCGCTGCTGCGGCCCTTACGGGTTTGCCCGCTGCATCTACTACAGACCCGAATCTGTCGTAGACAAAGAGCGGGTCGGCGGTCGTTCTCCGAGGACGTCCAATGCATCTACGCCGCAGTCTGCGGCCTGCGCTGCAACCGCGGTCAGTTGATGGAGGACGACTGCGTGGATACGCCGTGCTCCGCGGCTGCGGGCGTGGCGGGCGGCCTGCGCCACCGTAGTGCCGCTGGCAAGGTTGACGTCCACGATCAGTACGTTCTGTGAGGCTGCGGCTGCCTGCGAGGACAAGCTGACCAAGTCGCTGCATGACGACAGGAGCGCGCCGACCAAGCGCTCGGCAACGGGGCTGGCGGCAAGGACCGCTTGGGCGCCGCACTGGCGAGCGACAGCGATCACTTGCTCGGTGGCGTCGCGTAGTGCACCCGGATCGGTGAGGCGCTCGATGTTGCTGTGAGCCGTGTCCACGGCGTCCAACAGATCGCTCATCGGTACACCCCCATAGGATCGCTGGCTTTCGGTATGTGCAGTCTTGATGGGCAACGGCGGCGTGCCAATACCGACGCTGATTCCGTTACCAACGACACTGCCTTCGGCTGCTGCGCGCGGCAAGCCGAACGGCTACCCATCACCCGTCCTGAGGTGTAACACGTCTCCAGGGAGAGTGGTACCGATTGCCGATCAAGCACGTGAGCGCAGCAGCATCCAGAAGACATCCAAGGGCAGCTACTCCAGGGAGTGGCACTCGTAGAAGGGCTCGGGCGCCATGAAGCTCAGGCCGTTCTCGTCGAGCGCGTTGAAGACGGTGACCCGGCCGTGTGGGAAGACGAACCCGATGGCCACCATCCCTTGCGCCGCATCGTGGCGCCAACGCAGGTCGAACCCAGGCCAACGGACGGACCCGGTGAGGGTCTCGCAGGACAGGAGAGGCTCCCCTGCCGCGGTGTGCGGTGAAGGGGAGCCTCGGCGAGCTGACCGTCTACCGGATCAGACCCCGTTCTCGTCGTCCTCGTTCCGTGGGCGGGGTTCGGCGGGCCGGTGCGGGCTGTGCGACGGGTCCCAGAAGTGGGGAGGCGGAGTGTCGTCCTCGCTCGTCTCCCACCGATCCTGGTCCCGGTCACCGGCGTTCGCGCTGCCCTCCGCCGTCCTCGGTGTGAACGTGCTCGCACCGGGGGCCACGTCCGGGTCGGTGAACGGCGGGCCTTCGGGGGCCGGGGAGCGGGGCGGCCAGGGGCCGGTAGTGTTCCCCTCGCTCGAAGGCTCGTCCTCCGGGCCATCGCCGGGAGCCAGGCCAAAGGCCCGCCTGATCTCGGCGGCGGCCTCGTCCAGCCCCTCCGTTTTCAAGAACCTCATTACGCGGTGCGCGAGCACCGTGTACCCGTCCATGTCCGGCTTCAGGCCCGCCTCCGTCAGCAACAGGCGCAGTCGATCCGAGACCCCTACTTCCTCCTCGCGGTCGAAAACCCCTCCTCCGTGGTCGTCCCCGTCCCACAGCGGGCCCCCGACGGTCGCTTCGCTCCGTGCGCTCACGGGTGGGACGAGCAGGTGGCGGAATAGCTCGGGCACTTCCTCGTCGTTGGCCGCCGCCGCGACCTGTGCGAGCGGGCCGATCATGTCGACCGCCTTCTCGATTTCGTTCTCGTGGCGGGCGAGCCACCACACCACCGCGCTGCCCGCGCTCTTGAGCACGTCGTCACCGAGGTAGCGCCGCTTGTTGCGCTCGTGCTGACGCTCGTACTCCCAGATCTCCTCGTCCTTGCGAAGGTCGTTCAGCTTCTGCAGGCGTTCGCGGTCGGCGGGGGCGAGGGTCAGCGTCACATCGGCCGCCATGGCCTTCACCCGTCCGCTCAGGTCGGGGAGCAGAATGCCCAGCTGCCCCTCCAAGAGGTACCGTGCGAAGCTGGCCCGGCCGGGTTCCTCGTGACGGACGACCTCCAGGGCCCGGCTGACGACCGAGGACACGGCGAGGGCTGAGGAGGCACTGTCTGCCTGGCCGGCGTGGTCGGGGACCGGCCTCCACCACACGGTGGCGGAGAAGAGGAAGTCGTAGCCGTTCGTCGCGCTCGACAGCGCCGCGTCGACCACCCGTGCCTCCTGGTACGGCTGCTCCGTCGGCACCGCGGGCGGCTCGGGCTCCCCGGGCTCGTACGGGTCGGCGGACGTGTGGCCACCGCTGAGGACCGTCATCACGAGCAGCAGGGAACCGGAGGCCGTGACCATGGACATAAAGCCCCACAACCATGCCGACCAGTCCAGAAAGTGTCCGAGCACGGCCGGTGCGAGGCCGCAGAGAGCGACGAACAGCAGGCTGGGAAAACGGTGTTTCATCGTTCCTCTTCCGTGATCCGTGGTTCGGCGCCCGCACGCTCCTTACTCTCCGGGCGGGCGTACTGCGCTTGGTCGATGTGCCGCCAGAAGAGGGCGGCGACGGCCGCCCGGGACGGGTGGCGCGCAGACCGTGCCCAGCCGCAGGCGATGACGTAGAGGCGGTGGAGGGCGGCCGTGCGGCCGTGCGTCGCCCTGACCATCACGTCCAGCGCCATCTCTTGCGTGCGGTCGTCCGCCACGGCGTCCAGCCAGCTGCTCACCAGCGGGTTCCAGAGTTCCGTCGGCGGTTGCGAGAACACCGTCTTCCAGCCCAGGAACAGGTCCGGCCAGCGGGGTGGGTCCGGCGCTCGGTCGCTCCTCAACAGCTCTGCGAGCAGGTGGAGATGGGAATGTGCCCCGGGTTGTTCCTGACGTGCCCGGTCCCGCAGGCGGTCGATCAGCAGTCGGTAGAGCCGACGGTCACGGCCGGCGAGGTCGAGAAGCGCTTCCCGGGCCCCGTGCGCTGCCCCCTCCCTCCGTACGGCGAGGTGGTGGAGGCGCACCACTGCTTGATCTGGGTGCGTCGCGCCGAGGCTCTGGTGACAGGCGGTTGTCAAGACACGGGCCAGGCCGTCAGACAAGGAGCCGGACCTCGTGACGCACTCGTACATCCGCCTGCGGAACCACCCCCCGAACTCCTCGTGACGGAGACCGAGTTCGAGAGCTGTCGCGGCTCGCGGATCGCTGGACGCCCTGGCCGCGTCGTTCGCCCAGCGCACCACGAGGCCGAAGAGGTCGTCGGGCCGCCGGACGGCCAGAGACCGCTCGCCGAAGCGGACGACGACGTCCACCTGGTCGTCGGTGGTCAGGCCGTCCAGCTCGGCGGCAGAGCCGATCCAGTCCCTGAGGCCGTTGCGTACCCCGGGGAAGTTCGCCCAGAAGTACGTCCGCACCGCGTCGGCGTAGGCCAGCCGCTCGAAGCGGAGCCGTCCGTCCGGGGCCCGTTCGATCCCGAGCGCTTTCAACCGCTCCCCGAAGTCCGTCTGCGCGAACTCGGAGGTCACCTCCTCCTTGTGCCCCACTTCCTTCAATAGGCGTTGCCATGCCTCGTAAACGGTGTCTGCGCGAGATCCTTCGAACACTGCCGCCGCGAGCAGCAAGGCCCGCTCGGGCGCGGTGCGGACCGCGACCATCTGCTGACCCACCTCACCGGCACGGTCGGTCACCGCGTGCATCGCCTGGTCGAGCCATCCCGCGAAGTCGGATCCGAACCGGCCACTGTCGCGAGCGGCCTTCACCAGCCTCGCGAGCCGCGCCAGTTCCCGCATGGGGGAGCGGTCACACAGGTGTTGGAGGCCGGCGCTCCTCAGATCCGCAGGGTGGAAGGCCATCCGGTCCATGCGGAGGTACCGGGTGACGACAGCGACGCCCCGGGGGCGCTCCAGCTTCACCCTGTGCGGTTCGAAGTCCGGCGCATGGGCGTACTCCATGACCGACGGCAGGACGACGACCATGTGGGCCCCCGCCTCCTGGACCTTCGACCGGTGCACGGCCAGACGGCGCTGGGCCCTGGTGTACTCCTCTTCGTCGGTGATCCCGGAGAGGTCGAGAAGGAAACGGTCCCCCTCGCCGGGGGTGAGTGGCTTGTCGTTCCTGTTCTCGTCCTTGGCTGTGGCGGGAAGCTCCTCGACCCGAACCCTCTCCTCGTCGGTGTTCCTGTCATCCCCGACCCCGTGCAGCAGCATGATTGCCGCGGCACGGCGGCCGCTGCCGGGCGGTCCCTCCAGCAGCACCACCGATCCTGGTTTCTCCAAGTGGTCGGCGGCGATGCGGTAGCCCCTAGGGGGAACGAACCGGTCGGCCAGGCGCACCCGGTCCTCGAGGGCGATCCGGAGGGACTCGACCCCTTTGCGGGTCATCCAGTCCGTGGCAGCGCCGTAGAAGACGTACTGATGCCCCTCGCCGTTGTTCACCGGGCCGTGCGGATCGGTGACGGTGACGCGGTCCTGCTCGGTCATCGCCCGTCGTCCCAGCGTCGGCGCTCGCGCTCGAAGCGCTGGTGGACCGTACCGCTGTTGTCGCCGGCGGTGAACTGGACCCCGGTGTTGTCGCCCTCGAAGTGAGGCGCGTTGTACTGGTGGCCCCGGCCGGTGTTCACGGGCCCCTGCGGCTCGTTGACGAAGGTGCCGGACAGGTCTCCGTTGAGGTTTCCGATGCCGCCGCGCACGCGCTGTTCGACGTCACGCGTCCGCATCCTGATGTGCCCGGTGTCCCGGGCCGACTTCTCGTGTGACTTCGCCTCCGTCCGCTCCCTTGCCGCACGGCCGTCGCGGTCCACCCTGCTCAGCTCGGGCAGCAGCCGGGCGAGGGTGTCTCCGAGCGTCGTCAGGTCCGATTCGGCGTTGCGGTGGTCGAACCGCCTGTACTGGAAGTCCGCCAGCTCCAGCAGATCGTCCGGAAGGACGGTGCGGTCGATCCGCGTGGCCTTTCCGACGAGCACGGGGATCACCAGGATCCCGCGGTCGAGCGCGGTCTGGATCTCGCGACGGGTCCAGTCCTGTTCGGCTTCGAGCGCGGGGCGGCCGTCGGTCCCCCGTACCTCCGCCCAGCGCGGGCCGATCACGGCGAGGAGCGCCTCGCACTCCTCCACCGCTCTGACCAGTTCCGCCGGGAAACGGCGTCCGGGATCAATTGAGTTGCTGGCGAAGAAGATCCGCTCGTCGCCGAACCTCCGGGTGAGCTCCCGGGCGATCATGGTCGCGGCGGATTCCTCGTCGCCTGTGCGGTAGTTGACGAAGACGTCGGGCATGAAGGTTCCCTTCGTGAGAGAAAGGCGAGTGAACGGGCACAGGGCTGTGGACCGGGGGTTTCGGTTCACCCGAGCCATGGCGTCCCGACCGTGTGACGGCATGGCGCGTCCACGGGAGGGCATGCGAATGGAGGGGCACCGCCTGTGCGTCACTGGCTGCGGGCAGCCCGGAGAAGCCGGGGGACGCGATGCGACGCGTCGGGCGGGAATCAGAGAGGCCCGCGGGGATCATGGGATCCGGAGGGCCGGAGGGGGCGGTAGTGGGGCGAGCCGGGCGGCTCGAGTCCGTGTCGGTCGTGGAGCGGCTGTCAGTCGTGCGCGGGAGCGAGTACGCGCGCCAGCGCGGGTTGTAGATCACGCACGGCGCGGCTGCTCCGAAACCGGGACAGTTCCCGTGAGAGGCGTCGGACGTCGCTGTTCACCGTCGCCGAGGGCACGGCCGGCATCACTCCCAGGAGCTCCCCGGCGATCGCGCACGCGTGCTCGACCTCCCCGGAGGCGGCATGTGCCAGGGACCTGCGGAAGCCGTACCGGGCGCGGGTACGCAGCGCGTGCGGCGGAAGGCGGCGGTACTCTCGGTCGAGTACCTCGGCAGCAGTCTTGGGGCGCCCGAGGTCGTGCAGACACCAGCCGGTCGACATCGCCGCCGGATCGCTCACGTGTGAGGTGCCGATCACGGGCTCGGCGCCGTTGAGGGCGTCATCGTCGGCGAGCAGTTCCCGCGCCCTATCGAGGCTGCGGAGGCAGTCGACTTCGTTGCCGACGACCGCGTGCCCTTGGGCCTCTCGTTGGGCCGCGAGTCCCCTGATGCGCGGTGGGAGTTCGCTGCTCTGGGCACGGCGGGCCAGGGCGACGGTGCCAGCGGCGTCCCCGCCGTACATTGTGACCAGGGCGCGCCGCACCAGTGCGTAGGAACCGAGGTACGGGTCACCCCCGGCGCGCGCCAATTCGACGGCCTCGCCCGTCCAGCCGAGTGCTGCGTCGCTGTCCCCGGCCTCCTGGGCCATCCAGCCGGTGAACTCCGCGAACCGTGAGGCGAGCAGGAACGCAGGGGCCCGGGAGGCGGACCGGGCGTCGGAGGCGAGCCCGGCGACCATGCGGGTCTGCGTCTCCAACAGGGGGAGCAAGATCTTGGGAGCGGTGGACTGGCCGAGCTTCCGCAGCTGGTCGAATTGCATGCGGTAGGAGCCCAGGAGGGGGTCGTCGGCGTAGGACAACGCCTGACCGCCGAGTTTCAGGCTGAGGTCGATCAGCACTCCCGTGCCCGCCGAGAGGACTGCCCGACGCCCGACTAGCCAGCGGCAGGGACCGGCGGGGGAGGCGGCGGAGCCCGAGTCCGCTTCGGGGCGGACGACCAAGCGCTGCAGTTCGCCGTCCGCGCCGAGAAGGGCGTCACACCGCCGGGCCAGTTCGGGGGACGTGGAACGCTCTCCGCGCTCGACCTTGCTGAGGTGCCCCTTGTCGTAGTTGAGCGCCACGGAGAACTCGGTAAGAGTTAGCCCCGCTTCCACTCGTAAACGGCGAAGTTCCGGGCCAAAACGTAAAGTCGTGCTCATCATCAACCTCCCCTTGAACAGTGACCGCGAGAGCCGTCCGCCCTCACGGGAGCCGTCATCAGACGACCACCGGTCGACGCGAAACCCGATGGTGAACACTTGCTGTAACGGTGTCGTTTCGCTTCGCGTCCGAAACTGAGTCTGGCACGACCCTCGTTTGGAGAATCGGGGTTCGACGGTGTTGCCCGTTGCCTCTTTCGTTCTTCGTTGTTCCCTGCCCGTTCCTCGGGGCGACCGGGATTGACCATGATCGGAACAAAGTGTTCGAGAGCGACAGGCCCATGGGCGGGGTCCCGTCCTTCGCGAAGTCACAGCGCTCGACTACGTAGCCGCAGCTGGTCTCCGCGGGTGCCGGAACGGCATCGGTCACTTATCCGGGTACAGGTCGGTACGGTCGATCCAGGTGGGGACGACGAAGGTGTTGTCGCCGACGGGGGCTTCGGAGGCTTCCAGCAGGGACCACGTGCGGGCCTCTTCGACCAGGTGCTCCCAGGGCGCAGTCCAGTCGATTTCCCAGTCCAGGCCGGTGCCGGAGATCCCGTACGTGCCGCCGCTGTCAACTCGCCAGAACTGGGAGTAGAGGATCACCTGGGCGTGGTCGGCCAGGTCGTTGATGATCTCGGTGAAGCGGGCCGAGGGCCAGCCCGGAGCGTTGTCCGCAGCGGTGGCTCGTAGGTGAGCAGTAAGCGGTGGGACGACGGGGGTGCGTGCGCCGAGTTCGGTCAGGGCCCAGCGGATGCCTTCCGGCTCGCTCCAGTCCGGTGGCGTCGCCCGTTCCAGGCAGGCGCGATAGGCGCTGCGCACGGGCTCGACCGCGTCGTCGATCTTCAGGCTGGCCAGGGCCATCGCCGCCCATTCCCGGACGGTGGAGTCGTCGCTGTGCAGGAGGGCGATCAGCGCGGGGCCGCAGCGGGGGTCCGCCACCTCTTCGAAGACCTCGATGGCGGTCAGCTGACCGAAGCCGCCGAGGGAGGGCAGTCCGTCGATGATGGCGGGGATGGCGGCAGAGCCGATGCCGATCAGTTCCGCGCGGGCGTCGTACGACGGGCCGGACGAGTCGTCGAGCTGCTGGAGGAGTCTCTCGATGTGAGTGGTCATGGGTGATCGCGCCGCCAGAAGGTGGGCAGCCACCAGCAGAGCACCGAGCGGTCCTCGGGCCACGGGACGCGGTCCTCGGCTGACCAGTCCTCGAAGGAGTCGCGTGTCAGGTCGATGGGGCGCCAGGCGGGGGCGAGCGGCTCGTCCTCGGCCGGCGGGCGGACGTACCGCCGGCCGTGCTGGTCGCAGGCGCCGAAGTCCTGATAGTTGCGCTGGGCCTCGATCAGGGAGATCTGGTTCGCTCCGCCGGGCATGGTCGGCCAGCGGAACTGGACCCCGTCGTCCTCCCAGAAGCAGACGGGGCAGATCTCGTAGGAGCCGGGCATGGCGTCGAGCACGCGGTGCCCGCAGCAGGGACAGGGGTAGCGGTCGCTCACCTGCGCAGTCTCGTTGCAGGTCTGGCCGGTGCGCCATGGATTTCTCCGCCTCGGCACCCCCGGCCAGTCCGCAGCCAGTCCGCAGGGCACCCGTAAACGGCCGTCGGGAGCCAACGCACGCCAACCAGGAAACCCCAGGTCAGGGCCCTGGAGGGGGATCCGTCGCAGGTCAGGATCGGTCCGCAGACGTTCCGCTTCAACGTCTGAGCGGATCAAATAACACCACGTTGCCGGCCTGCCAAACATGCAGGTCTGATGGGGTCGGCTCTTCCGGGAGTCGACCCTTGCTGTTTCCCGTGCTGGGATGGTGCTGGGTTTTCTCGGCGCCTTCATGTCAACGGCACAGCTCCTCGACCAGGTGGCGGAGCCGGTCACCGTCGAGGGGGACGCGGTGGGCGACGAGGTTGCGAGCCTCGCGCAGGATGCGCAGCCGACGGCGTTCGGCGGCGGTGAGGCTGATCGCGCCGTCGCAACGAACCAGCCTTCCCCGCGCGGCGGGCGCATCCAGTCGGGCAGTGTGGTCATGGCTCAGCCGCAGCGACTCGGCGAGGCCCGGGCCACGAGATCGTCAACGAGCGGCCGCCCTTCCTGGCCGCATACGGGCCGGGTCTGTCGCCGGTGCTGATTCTGTGCTGACTTGGATCTCGCAGGAGCCAGCTTTCGCAGGTGAGAGCCTGTTGCAGATGTTCCGCTTCAACGTCGCTGCGCCGGTGTGGACATCAGCAAGAAGGACGTCAAGGCGTTGTGACGCTGTGGACCCCTGGTTTTTGCCCGTGCCGGGATAGGGGGGCGAAGTAAGATTCAATCTACGTAATAATCCATCTACGTTAATTGCCCCTGGGGGTGCGTCATGGAGTTCCAAGGTCGGGCCGGAGATCTTGAACTGCTGGCCGAGCAGTACCGGACAGTGGCAGAGGGTGTTGGAGCCACTCGGGGGCGGGCTGTGATCATGACGGGCCGGCGCCGAGTGGGGAAGTCGCGACTGGCCCAGGAGTTCTGCGACCGCTCGGGAGCACCGTATGTGGTGTTCCAGGCCACCCGGGGACGTAACCCTGTGACTGAGCGCGCCGACTTTGCCGCGACCCTCGCGCAGTCGCCACTGCCGGGGGTTGAGCTGGTCGCCGGCCTCCAGGCGCAGGACTGGAACCAGGCCCTGCGCTCGCTGGCGCTCGCGGTACCCGACGACTCACCCAGCATCGCGGTGATTGACGAGGTGCCCTGGCTGGTCGAGCAGGATCAGGAATTCGAGGGCGCACTCCAGACCGTGTGGGACCGTCACCTGTCTTCCAAGCCCGTGCTTCTGCTGCTGGTCGGCAGCGATACGTCGGTGATGGAGGCGCTGCAGTCGTACGGGCGCCCGTTCTTCGGCCGGGCAGCGAAAATGACCGTCCGTCCCCTGAATCTGGCCGACGTGCAGGCCATGACCGGGCTCGACGCCGCCAGAGCCGTCGACGCCCAGTTGCTCACTGGAGGATTCCCCGAGATCGTGCAGTCATGGCGGCCGGGTATGGGACGTACGGCCTTCTTGCAGGCTTCGGTCGCTAATCCTCTCTCACCCCTGCTGGTGGCCGGCGAGCTGTCCCTGCTGGGCGAATTCCCCGAGGCTTCGCACTCACGGGCCGTACTGGAAGCGGTTGGCAGTGGTGAGCGCACGTTCAGCGCGATCGCAGCCCAGGCCGGCGGCGCCAGCGCGCTGCCGTCCGGCACGCTCTCCCCGCTGCTGGCCATGCTGCAGGCAAAGCGAGTCCTGGCCGCTGATCTCCCCCTGTCCGTCAAGCCGGACAGCAAGAACAAGCGCTACCGGATCGCCGACCCGTATCTGCGGTTCTGGCTGGCTTTCCTGGCACGCGCCATCCCACTCATCGAGCGTGGCCGCGGTGACTTGGCGCTGGAACGCATCGAGCGGTCATGGACCACCTGGCGCGGGCGAGCGGTCGAGCCACTGATCCGTGACTCCTTGCTGCGTCTGATGCCCACTGACGAGTGGCCCGAGACCGAGGCCATCGGCGGTTGGTGGAACCGTCAGAACAACCCCGAGATCGACCTCATTGGTGCAGACCGCGAGCCGGTGGCCCGGCAGGTGCACTTCGTCGGGTCGGTCAAGTGGCTGGAGACCCAGCCCTTCGGCCGTCATGAGTACGACGCCTTGGTACGCGACATGCTCGCTGTCCCCGGTACCACCCCGGACACTCCGCTGGTCGCGGTCTCCCGCTGCGGGGTGGCTGATGATCTGCCACTGACCGCGCACTGGGGACCGGAGGACCTCGTACGGGCGTGGCAGCCCCGATGAGTGCGGAGAAGGTGCGGGGCGAGGTGTCGGCCTGGACCGCCTGTGTGAAATGAGTGATCTTCGCCGTATGGGTAAAAACTAATATAAAGGTGCGGAGTGGCCGCTTGTGGTGCCCTTCGCGCCCGCGCCGGTCAGAAGAGGCACGCAATGGATCTATGGCTGATCTGGTTGATCATCGCAGCCGTGTTCGCCGCGGCGGAGATCTTCACCCTTACCGCCGCGCTCGGAATGCTGGGTGCGGCCGCGTTGGTCACGGCGGGGTCCGCTGCGGTCGGGCTGCCGCTGCCCTTCCAGCTCTTGGTGTTCACCGTCGTCGCCACAGTCACCGTGGTGTTCGTGCGTCCTGTCGCGGTGCGTCACGTGCTCCAGCCCCAAGTGGCGCGATTCGGTACAGACGCACTGGTCGGCAGGGCCGCCCATGTCGTCTCGGAGGTGACGGGCCTGGGCGGCAGGGTCCGTATCGACGGCGAGGAATGGACGGCCCGCGCCTACGACGAGACGCTGGTGATTGCTGCTGGAGCGACCGTCGACGTCATAGAGATCAGCGGCGCCACCGCGATCGTCTACCCCCGGGACTGAAGCCATGGAAACCTCCGCGTTCTTCGTTGCCGGCCTGATCGTCGCGCTCATCGCGGTTTTCACCGTGGTGCGGGCGGTCCGTATCGTGCCCCAAGCACGCGCTCGTAATGTCGAGCGACTCGGCCGCTACCACCGGACCCTGAAGCCCGGCCTCAGCCTCGTCATCCCTTATATCGACCGCGTTCACCCGGTGATCGACCTGCGGGAACAGGTCGTCTCCTTCAAGCCGCAGCCGGTCATCACCGAGGACAATCTGGTCGTCGAGATCGACACCGTCCTGTACTTCCAGGTCACCGACCCGCGAGCGGCTTTCTACGAGATCGCGAATTTCCTTCAGGCGGTCGAGCAGCTCACCGTCACCACGTTGCGCAACGTCGTGGGATCGATGGATCTGGAAAAGACTCTTACCTCACGGGACACCATCAACAGCCAGCTTCGTGGCGTGCTGGACGAGGCCACCGGCAAGTGGGGGCTGAGGGTCAACCGGGTGGAGATCAAGGCCATCGACCCTCCGCAGTCCATCAAGGACGCAATGCAGAAGCAGATGCGAGCCGAGCGGGACAAGCGGGCCGCGATTCTCGGGGCCGAAGGGCAGCGCCAGTCGCAGATTCTCACCGCCGAAGGCGACAAGCAGGCCGCCGTCCTGCGCGCGGAGGGTAATCGCACCGCCGCGATCCTCCAGGCCGAGGGCCAGTCCCGGGCCATCGACGAGGTGTTCCAGGCCGTGCATCGCAACGACCCCGACCCCAAGCTGCTCGCCTACCAGTACCTCCAGATGCTGCCCCAACTCGCGCAAGGCCCGGGCAGCACCTTCTGGGTGATCCCCAGCGAGATGACCGCCGCACTCCAGGGCGTGACCCGCGCCTTCAGCGAAGTGCTGCCCCAGTCGCCGGCCACCCGTGAGAAACCGTCGGACGACATGGCTGCCCAGGCCGCCGACGACGCGGCTCAGGCCGCCGAAGCGGCTGCCGCGGCCCTCGCCGACGCAGCCAGGGCCGATCGCGGGGTGTGATCGCCTGGAGGCCGAGTCCCGACGCCAGGGCGACCCGCCCCACCGGTCGGCCCGGGAAAGGTCAGGATCCCTCGGGCCAGCCGAGCAGTTGTGCACCGAGGACGGCGACCTGCAGCGTGAAGCTCTGCTGCGGGTCGTGCACCGAGTACCCGGTCAGTTCCTCGACCCGGTCGAGTCGGTAGGTCACGGTCCGTACCCCGACGTGCAGTTCGCGCGCCGCTACGGTCGCCACCCGGTCCGCAGCGTAGTACGCCGCCAGCGTGTGCAGCAGCGTGCCGGGGCCGGTGCGTGCCTTCCTTATCGGCTCCAGGACGACCTCGACGAGGTCGGCGAGCGCGCTCCTGTCCCGGATCAGCACCTGGTAGACGAGGAGGTCGGACGCCCGGTGCACCTGACCGGGCAGTTGCAGGCGTTGGCCGATGTGGAGTGCTTGCCGGGCCTGCTCGAAGGAGCGGACGGCACCGCCCGGCCCGCGCTGCGGGCGTCCGATGCCGAGCCGCCAGGCGCCGTCGGGCCGGAGGCTCTCCATGACGCGCGTGACGAACTCCTCCACGGTGCCGTGCAGGTCGGGCACGATGCACACCAGCAGACCGTCCCTGGTCGTCACGAGGACGTCTCTGCTCGCGGGGCCGAGGCTGACGATGGACTCCACCTGGCGGGTCATCGGGCCGCCGTCGACGAACGGCTGCGGGCCCGCCGCCACGATCACCACATAGCTGCCGGCGAGCCGCAGGCCGTACCGCTCGGCACGTCCCACCAGTGTCTCCACATTGCGCCCGTCGAGGAGGTCGTCGACGAACTCACGCCGGAACGACTCCTCCTGACGCAGTGACCAGCGCTGGGCCTCTTCGTACCCTTCCGCCACCGCCGTGATCGTCGCGTCGGCGGCGCGGAAGACGGCCTCGCCGATCCGGCGCAGCGCATCCGCGCCCGTGGCCTCCCGCACACCGGGCAACGAGGGCCAGGCCAGCCACGTCGCGCTCAGGTAGAGGTCGACGACACCACGCATGGGCACGTTCCGCTCGGCCGCCCGGGCGCCGATGTCGCGTCGGCGGCGGAGTTCGTCCGGGCAGAGCCGTCCTCCCGCGCTGACCTTCGCGAGCACGGTCAGGTATCCCTCCAGGAGATCCGCCGGCACGCCGCGGGCCTCGTCGCTCGCCCGTCCGACGAGGTCCGCCACGCTGGGCGACCCCGCCCCGGCGGGGTCCGGAGGTGTTCCCCCTGTCATGGCGAGCTCGATCCTCTTCTCATGCGGTGGCACACCAGACAGCTTGCTATGTCGCGCGCCCAACCACTACCGGCTGTCCGTCGGGAGATCGGCGCTTTCGGCGTGGCGAAGCCCTTCTTGCCGGTCGTCGGCAAAGAATGTGGGCCAGTGATTGACCACCTCGGACGTTGGCCACGTTCACGAAGTACCAGATAATCGTGGTAAGCGAGTTGCCCGTGCCGATGTTTCGATGACGGGAGACACTCATGCATGCCGCCGATGTCATCGAGACCTTGCCGACCGCGCTCCCGGACGACGACATCCTGTCCGCCGTGCAGATGGTCTCCCGGCATGGTCTGCCCGGCCTCGTCGTCGCCGATGAACGGGGTGAGGTGATCGGCTGTATGTCGTCGGTCGACCTGCTCCGGGCGGCGCTTCCCCACTATTTCCTGGACGATCCCGGCCTCACCCACGTCATCGACGAGGGGCATGCCGACCGGATAGCGGCGGCGATGGCCGGCACCCGCGTCCGCGACGTCCTCACCTGGGGTCCGTCCCGGATACCGAAGGTCGAAGCGCAGGCGACGGCCGTCGAGATCGCCGAGTTGATGGTACGGCGCCAGTGCCCGTTCGCCCTGGTCGAGCGGGAAGGGGGCGGGATCCTCGGGATCGTCACCGCCAACCGTCTGCTCGGGCTGCTCGCCACCGCTGCTCAGGGCGCGCCCTGATGACCAGGGATGTGCACCTCGCATGGTCGTCTTCGCGGAAGGGCGCCGGCGGTCCTCTCGGCCGGTGCACACCGACGGTTCTCGATCTCCCGCCCCCCGCGGGGTACGTCCCAGCCGTCGGCGCCCGGCGTGTGAGGGCCGGGCCCACCCGGCAGACCGCCGCTCTGGGCAACCGGCCGACCGGTCGGCGTGACCGTGAGGGAGCCGTGTGAGCCTGCTGGACCGCGACTCCACCCGCGCCGCGAGCGCACAGCAGCACCCCCGGCGCAAGAGCATCATGCGATTCCTTCGGACTGTTCCGTTCCCCGTCGTGTTCTGGCTGCTGCTCTCCGGGCACTTCGAGCCGCTACTGCTGGCGCTCGGTGCGCTCTCGGTCGCCGTGGTCTGCTGGCTGATGCGGCGGGCCGGCCTCGACCACCAGAGTGTGACGGTCGCTTTCGCCCTGCGCCTGCCGCGGTACTTCCTGTGGTTGAGCGGGCAGGTTCTCGTCGCGACGTACGCGGTGGTGCGGAAGGTGTGGTCGCCGCGGCCGGATCTGAGACCCGTGGTGGAGTCGACTCCGGCGGCGCACCTGCCGGAGCTGTCGCAGGTGGTCTACGCGAACTCGATCACGCTGACCCCGGGCACGCTGTCGCTGGACATCGAGGCGGACCACATCGAGGTGCACAGCCTGGAGCGGGCCGGTGTCGACGAGCTCCGAGAGGGGCGCATGCTGAGCCGGGTGCGGCGGACGGAGGCGCGACGATGATCTTCGCCGTCATGGCGGCGCTGCTGGTCACCATGGTGCTCACGCTGCTGCGCGCGTTCATGGGCCCCGGCCTCTACAACCGCATCCTCGCGATCAACACGTTCGGCACCAAGACCGTGCTGTTCGTCGCGGTGGCCGGTTTTCTCTTCGGCCGTCCCGAGTTCCTCGACATCGGGATCCTCTACGCGCTGGTCAACTTCGTCGCCACCGTCGCGGTGCTGCGCCTGACCCACTACCGGGAACTGCTGAGCGAGGCGGAGGGGGGCGAACGAGGGTGAGTGTCCTTGAGGTGCTCAGCGGTGTGCTGCTGGCCGCCGGTGCCCTGGCCGTGCTCTCCGGCGGGGTGGGCATGCTGCGCTTCCCGGACTTCTACACCCGTATCCACGCCGCCGGTGTCACCGACTCCGCCGGTGCCGGGCTGATCCTGCTGGGCCTGCTGCTGCGGGTGGACGCCTGGAGCACCGCGGTCCGCCTGCTGATCATTCTGCTCTTCCTGGCGCTGACCGGTCCGACCGCGACGCACATCCTGGCGCACGCCGCGCGACGGGACGGCGTGCCCATGTGGCGGGAGGGTGACCCGCGCCAGTGAGCACGACCTTCACCCTGATCAACGTATCGCTGCTCGCCATCCTCATGGCGACCGCTGTGACCATCACGCGGCTGCGCGCGCTCTACGAGGCCACGATGCTGGCGGCGTTGTTCAGCCTGGTCACCGCGAGCGTCTTCGTCCTCCTCGACGCCGTGGACGTGGCGTTCACCGAAGCCGCGGTCGGCGTCGGCATCAGCACGGTGCTGATCCTCGGTGTGCTCGCGCTGACCCGCTCCTGGGAGTCCGTCACACCCCGCCGGCGGCGCCTGCCCGGCGCGGTCGCCGTGCTGCTGGTCGGCGGCACGCTCGGCTACGCCAGTCTCGACCTGCCCGAGTTCGGCGCCGCAGACAGTCCCGTGCAGCGCCACCCCGTCACCGACGTGTACCTGCACCAGTCTCAGGAGGACATCGGGATCCCCAACACCGTCACCTCGGTGCTGGCCAGCTACCGAGGGCTCGACACGCTGGGTGAACTGGTCGTCGTCTTCACCGCGGGGCTCGCCGTACTGTCGCTGCTCGGTCCGCTGGCCCGGCCGGAGCGGACCCGGCCGACCGCCGACTTCCATCTCGCCGACTACCGCGTCATCCGCGTCGTCAGCGGCGCGCTCATGCCGCTCATCCTGCTGTTCGCGCTCTACGTGCTCTTCCACGGCGACTACGGCCCCGGGGGCGGCTTCCAGGCCGGCGTGATCTTCGCGTCCGGCTTCGTGCTCTACGGTCTGGTGTTCGGACTGGACCGGGCCCAGCAGGTGGTGCCTCGTGCCGCGCTGTGGTCGCTGGTCTCCCTCGGGCTGCTGGTCTATATCGGGCTCGGCGTGACCACCATGCTGCTCGGCGGCTCCTTCCTGGACTACGACGTCCTCGCGAGCCACCCCGAGACCGGGCAGCATCTCGGGATCCTCGTGGTCGAGACGGCCATCGGCATCACCGTCGCGTCGGTGATGACGACGATCTTCTTCGGCTTCGCGGGCCGGGGGGTGGCACGGTGATCGCCTCCCACTACGTCTACTGGACGTTCTTCGCCCTGATGCTGATCGGGCTCTACGTCGTCATCAGTCACGGCAACCTGCTGAAGAAACTGATCGGCCTCGCCCTCTTCCAGGGCGGCGTCTTCCTCTTCTACATCGGCCTCGGCAAGCGGGACGGGGGCAGCGCGCCGATCATCTCGGACGACGTCGAGACCTACTCCCACCCGCTGCCGCAGGTGCTGATCCTCACCGCCATCGTGGTCGGCGTCGCCACCCTCGCCGTGGGGCTGGCCCTGGCCGCCCGCATCTTCGAGGCGTACGGCACGGTCGAGGAGGACGAGGTGCTCGAACGCGACAGCACCGAAGGTGTTACCGCGCACGACCGTGAGCGCACCGCCGAGCAGGACGGCGGCGGCTCATGACGGGTCAGCTGCCGGCACTGCAGGTGGCGGTCCCTCTGCTCTGCGCGCCGCTCTGTGTGCTGCTGCGCTCACGGCTCGTGGCATGGCTGCTGTTCCTCGTCGCCGCCCTGGCCTCCCTGACCTGCGCCGTCTGGCTGGCCGAGCGCGTGGACCGGACCGGGGCGCTGCAGTACGCGATGGGCGACTGGCAGGCGCCGTACGGCATCGAGTTCGTGGTCAACGGCTTCAACACCCCCGTGCTGCTGCTGGTGTCGCTGAGCGCCGTGGTCGTCGCGGTCTACAGCCGTCGCAGTGTCGCGGCCGAGCTCGACGCCAGGCGTACCCCGCTGCTCTACGCATGCCTGTGTCTCACCCTGGCCGGGCTGCTGGGCCTGGCCATCACCGGGGACGTGTTCAACGCCTTCGTGTTCCTTGAGATCAGCTCGCTCTCGACCTACACCATGATCGCGATGGGGCGCCGCAGGCAGGCGCTGCTGGCCAGTTTCCGCTACCTGGTGATCGGCACCATCGGGGCGACGTTCCTGCTGATCGGCATCGGCCTGGCCTACGCGGTCACCGGCACGCTGAACATGGCCGACCTGGCGCAGCGGCTGACCGGCGGTCACGACAACCGCGCGCTGCAGGCCGCCGTGGTCTTCGTCTTCGTCGGTCTCGCGGTCAAGATGGCCGTCTTCCCGCTGCATGCCTGGTTGCCCGCGGCCTATGGGGAAGCGCCGTCCGCCGTGAGCACGTTCGTCGCCGCGACGGGCACCAAGGTCGCGATCTACGTGTTCTGCCGGTTCGCGTTCACCGTCTTCGGCGCGTCGCTGGTGTTCGGGTCGATGCCCATCGACCGGATCGGCCTGATCCTGGCCTGTCTGGGAATCCTGGCGGGCTCCGCCGCCGCGTGCTTCCAGGACGACCTCCGGTACGTGCTGGCCTGGTCCAGCGTCGCGCAGGTCGGCTACATCGTGGCCGGAGTCAGCCTGGCCACCACGGTCGGCGTCTCCGCCGCGTATCTGTACATGATCATGCATTCGGTGACCAAGGCCGCGCTGTTCGCGATCGCCGGGCTGCTGTTGCTGCGGCTCGGCTCGGTCCGGCTGACGGACCTGGCCGGGCTCGGGCGCCGGATGCCCTGGACGTTCGCCGCGTTCGTGGTGGCCGGCCTCGGCCTGGTCGGGGTGCCGCCGACCGCGGGCTTCGTCAGCAAGTGGGCGCTGGTGACGGCGCTGGTCGAGCGGGACCAGTGGCCCGTGCTCGTGGCCATGCTGGCCGGGTCGCTGCTCGCCCTGGTCTACGTCGGTCGTGTCGTCGAGGTCGCCTGGTTCCGTGAGCCGCCCGACGGGCCCGAACCGCTGCGCCCACCGGCGTCGATGGTCGCGGCCATCTGGTTCCTCGTCCTGCTGTCGGTCTATTTCGGGATCGACGCCTCCCTGCCGGCCCACCTCGCCGACGCCGCGGCCGAAGCACTGCTCGGCAAGGGGGGTGGCTGAGCTGACCGCCGCCTGGACCTCCCCCGACCGGGCCGCCGCCCTTCCGGCCGCGGTGGCCCTTCCCCTGCTGGCCTGTGGTGCCGTACTGCTCCTGCGGCACCGGCCGATCGCCCGTGAGGCGGCTTCGGTCGCCGTCGGCCTCGCGCTGACGGGCGTGGTGCTCGCCCTGTGGCCCGTGGCCGACGACGGCCTGCGCTTCGAGCTGTGGACGTGGCTGCCCGGCCTGTCGCTGGAGTTCGCGCTCGAACCGCTGGGCCTGCTGTTCGCCTCGGTCGCCGCGGTGCTCTGGCCGGTGACCACCGTCTACGCCGCCGGTTACCTGCGCGCCGCGCGAGAGCCCGCCCTGGACAGGTTCTTCGCCTTCTTCGCGCTGGCGATCGCGTCCGCGATGTGGATCGCGCTGTCGGCCAACCTGGTCACCCTGTTCATCGGGTACGAGCTGATGACCCTGGCGACCTGGCCCCTGGTGGCCCACCACGGCGACAAGCAGGCCCGGCGCGGGGCACGCACGTATGTGGTGATGCTCCTGGTCACCTCCATCGGACTGCTGCTGCCCGCGATCATCTGGACCTGGGTCCTGGCCGGCACCACGGACTTCCGGCTCGGCGGGATCCTGGCCGGCCAGGCCGGATCCGGGGTGCTCACCCTGCTCTTCGCGCTCTACCTGTTCGGCATCGGCAAGGCGGCGCTGATGCCGGTACACCGCTGGTTGCCCGCGGCCATGGTGGCCCCCGCCCCGGTGTCGGCGCTGCTGCACGCGGTGGCCGTGGTCAAGGCCGGGGTCTTCACGGTCCTGAAGGTCGCCGTGTACGTGTTCGGCCTGGACACCCTGCGCGAGAGCGGGGCCACGGAGCCGATGAAGTGGGTGGCCTCGTTCACGCTGATCGCCGCCGCGATCGTGGCGATACGGTCGGACAACCTCAAGCGCCGGCTGGCCTACTCCACGGTCAGCCAGCTCGCCTACATCGTGCTGGCCGCGACACTGGCCCACGAGGTCGCCGCCGCGGGTGGCGCCCTGCACATGGTCACCCATGCGGTCGGCAAGATCACCCTGTTCCTGTGCGCGGGCGCCATCGCCGTCACGGCCGGGAAGACCCGCGTCAGCGAACTCGACGGGCTCGGCCGCACCATGCCGTGGACGTTCGCCGCGTTCCTGACGGCCACGGTCTCGATCATCGGCCTGCCTCCCACGGGCGGTACCTGGAGCAAGTGGCTGATGCTCCTCGGCACGGCCGAGGCGGATCAGGTCGTCCCGCTCGCGGTGCTGCTCGTCGGCTCGCTGCTCGCCGTGGCCTATCTGATGCCGATCGCGGTGCGCGCGTTCCTGCGGCCGCCGGCCGACCTGCCGGCGCACGGTGAGGCCCCGCTCGTGATGACCGGGCCACTGACCCTGACCGCGCTCGGCTGCGTCGCGCTGTTCTTCGGCGCGGACGCCGTACTCGAACCGCTGGCCGGGACCCTGGAGCTGCCGTGAGCGACGACCACCGTCCGGTCGATGACGACCGCGAGCTCGACGACCGCCGCTGGCTGGACGAGCCGCGCAACGTGACCCGCATCGTGTACGGCCTGGCCGTGCTGTGTGCGCTGGCCCTGCTGGCCGACTTCTTCTACACCAAGCACCCCTACTTCTCCGTCGAACGGTGGCCCGCGTTCTACGCCGTCTACGGCTTCGTGGGCAGCGTGACCCTCGTGCTCACGGCCAAGGGGCTGCGGCGGCTGCTGCGGCGCGACGAGGACTACTACGAGCCGTCGGAACGGGACCGCGATGACGAGTAGCCCCGCTCTGCTGCTGATGCTCGGCGCCGCCGGTGTGCCCCTGCTGCGCGGGCTGCCGCGCCGCGTCCTGATGCTGCTGCTGCCGGTGGCGGGCCTGGTCGTACTGTGGCTGCTGCCCGAGGGCCCCGGCGCCGGCATCGCCCTCTTCGGCCTGGAGCTGACCCCGGTACGGATCGACGCCCTGTCCCGCTTGTTCGCCACCGGTTTCCTGGTCGCCGCGCTGCTGACCACGATCTACGCCCTGCACCTGCGGGACCCCCTGCAGCAGGCGGTCATCCCGCTCTACGCCGGCACCGCGGTCGGCGGCGCGCTCGCCGGTGACCTCGTGACCCTGTTCGTGTTCTGGGAGCTCGCCGGCCTGTCCTCGGCCTTCCTGATCTGGGCGGGCCGCACCGAACGCAGCTACCGCGCCGGAATGCGCTACCTGGTCGCACAATTGATCTCCGGCCTGCTGATGCTGGCCGGAATCGCGCTACGGATCCAGGCCGGCGAGGGCCTCGCGTTCGGCTACCTCGGCCTGAACGGCCCCGGAGACGCCCTGATCCTGCTCGCGGTGGGCATCAAGTGCGCCTTCCCTCTCCTGCATGCCTGGCTGACCGACACCTACCCGGAGGCGACGGTCGTCGGCGCGGTGGCGCTGTCCCCGTTCACGACCAAGCTCGCGGTCTATGTGCTGGCGCGCGGCTTCCCGGGCACCGACCTGCTGATCTGGGTCGGCGCCGCGATGACGGTCTTCCCGATCTTCTACGCCGTGATCGAGAACGACCTGCGCCGGGTGCTCGCCTACAGCATGATCAACCAGCTGGGGTTCATGGTGGCGGGCGTCGGGGTCGGCGGCGCACTCGGGGTCAACGGTGCGAGCGCGCACGCCGTGGCGGACATGGTGTTCAAGAGCCTGCTGTTCATGGCCATGGGCGCGGTGCTGCTGCGCACGGGCACCACCAAGGGTTCCGAACTCGGCGGCCTCTACAAGTCCATGCCCCAGACGGCGGCTCTGTGCATGGTCGGCGCGGCATCCATCTCCGCGTTCCCGCTGTTCTCCGCGTTCGCGACCAAGTCGATGATCATGGAGGCGGTCGGGCAGGAGCATCTGACCGTGGTCTGGCTGCTGCTCCTCTTCGCCTCGGCCGGCGTCTTCCACCACGCCGGCATCAAGATCCCGTACTTCGCCTTCTTCGCCCACGACCGGGGTCACCGAGTGGCCGAGGCCCCGCTCAACATGCGCGTGGCCATGACGCTGGCCGCGCTGATCTGCGTAGGCATCGGGGTGGCACCGAACCTCTTGTACGAACTCCTCCCGCACCCAGTGGACTACGTGCCCTACACCGCCCCGCACGTCATCAACCAGCTGCAACTGCTCCTGCTCGCCTCGATGGCCTTCACCCTGCTGGTCCGCACCGGCCTCTACCCACCGGAGCTCCGCTCGGTCAACCTCGACGCCGACGTGGTCTACCGCCGGGTGCTGCCGCGCGGTTGGCACGCGCTGTCCCACGCCGTCACCCGGCTGCGCCGCGCTCTGGGCCCGCCTCTGCGCCACCGCGGCAGGAACCTGTGGAGCGCGACCACCCGCCCGTTGCGGCCGGAGGCAGAACTGGCGACGCCGTGGTCGACCCATGTGATGGTCTGGTGGGCCGTCTTCCTGCTGGGGACCGTGCTCTTGCTGGCGCTGCTGTAACCGTGGCCCGGCACGGTGGAACCAGGCCGGGGCACGGCCACGCCGGCCCATGCCGGCCGACGAGGCCACGGCCACCGCGCTCGACCGTCTCAACGGCCGCAGGCCGGGAGGGCTGCGGGTGGTGAGTGGCTGACCTTCGTGGGCTGGACGCCGTACCCCTGCCGCCTTGGCGGTCTGTTGCTCACCCGTCAGGCCCCGCACCGCAGACCGCGCTGCCCGAAACAGCCAACGATGACCGACCAATACAGGAACTGCTCCCAACCCGACGGACAAGCCCGCCACCGGCCGCATCCGCTCCGGCTGTTCGCCGGGTGCGCCGGTCAGGAGGGCCCGGCGTCGTCCGAGGGAGGTGCCGGGTCCGTGGCGTTCCAGCGGAGGGTCACGTCGAGGTGGGCACCCGCACTGGCGCTCGCCAGGACGGCGCCGAGCTTGCCGTCCAGTACGACACCGAAGGTCACCTCCACCTCGTCGGGCCGCTGGGCGAGGGACCGGAACCCGCCGATCACCTCGGACGCGGCGGCGGTGACCGGTGCGAGCGCCTCGCTCAGGGACCTCCCCGCGCTCTCCAGGCGGGTGCCGAGTCCCACGGCTCCGGTGCCGGCGCGGGCAGGCGGGGCGACGAGGACGACGGTTCCGTCGGAGAGGGTGAACTGGACGGCGTCCGGCATGGGGCCTCCTGGGCGCGTACGGGTCAGTCTTTGTTCGGGGTGCCGCAGAGCGGGGAGGGCGGGGAGGGCGGCGGCGGGTCCCGCATCTCCTTGCTGACTCTGTCGAGCGCTTGCAGCAGGCCGGTCAGTTCTGCGCCGTCCGCGAAGTTCAGGACCGCCCGGTAGAAGGCGGCGGACACGTCGGGATCCATCGCGTCGGCGGCGCTGAAGCAGAGCGTGTGACCGGAGCGGAGCATCCCCGCTATCCGCGCCTGAGTGCTGTTGTCGTACTGCGTCACCTCCTCGTTGGCGGAGAGCGCGTATCCGGGTCCGTTCACCCAGGCCCGCTGGGCTTGAGGGCTCGCCAGGTAGGAGATGAGCGTGTCGGCGCTCTTGTTGTCGGTGAACTTTCCGACGAAGTCCGCCGAGACCTCTAGCACTTGATCGGGGGAGGGCGTCACGTACGCGTACCTGTCGACCTGGTCCAGCGGGAAGGCCATCGCGGACAGCGTGCCATGCCCGAGGGAACACGTGTTGTCGGCCATTCCGTCGGCGGCCTCGCTGAACCTGCGGGTGGACGCGCCCTTGAGGGTGCCGCCGCCGACGAGGTCCTGCCACGTCTTCCACGCGTCCCTGACCGGTGGCGAGTCCCACTTGCCGCCCGAGACCCAGGCCTTGTAGGTGCCGACGCCCTCTTCGGCGAGCAGGATGTCCGCGATCCAGTCCGCTCCGGGCCAGCCGGACGTCGGGCCGGACTCCAGGCCGAGACACCAGCTCTCGGGCCTGGCCCCGAGTGCGGCCCAGGTCGCGGGCGGCTTCTTGGTGACCTTGTGGTCGTACCAGACGAGGCTCTTGATGTCGGCCTTGACGGGGACCGCGTAGACGTCGCCGTCCGCCATGGCCAGCTCGCGGAGCGGCTCGACGAACGAGGACGTGTCGACGTCGAGTGGCCTGAGGGAATCGCCCGCCTGGTACTTGGCGATCGCTCCGACACTCGGCAGCACGGCCAGGTCGGGCGCCGCGTCCGCGGCCACCGCGGCGTCGAGCTGCTGGGTCAGGGCGCGGGTGACCTGCACGTCGACGTCGATGCCGTAGCGGTCCTCGAACGTCTTGATGACCGAGTGGAACGCCTGGAACTCGGCATCGGACCAGGGGACCATGACCGTCACCCGGTCCTTCTCCGGCGCACCGCACCCGGCCGCCGCCAGGAGCAGCCCGAGGACCAGGGCACAGCGCGCGAGCGATTCCGTCAGCCTGCTCATGAGCGCGGGAACCTGTACTCGGCGATACGGGGACGGTAGGCCAGGTACGCGAGCGCACCCGCGCCGAGGAGCAGAAGCAGCGCGATCGCCATGATCCACCCTTCGCCCGCCAGCAGCGGATCGTCGAGTTCGTCCTGGCCGACCCGGGTCAGCACACAGGTGGTGACGGCGACGGACGCGGTCGCCAGCAGCGCCACGCCGAGCGCCGGGTGGGGGTAGCGCCGGAAGTGGCGGGCGACGACCAGGCCGGTCGCGACGACCAGCAGCAGCATGACGGCCACCGGGGCGAGGAGCAGGGGCCACAGGAGGGAGGGGTTCAGCCAGCGCGACCGGAGCTGTTCGTCGAGGGCGGTGGACTCGATCTCCCTGAGGTCTTCGAGCGATTCCATCAGGCCGCCGGTGAACCGGACCTCGTCCGCGCCGTCCGTCTCCGGCTCGTCGTCCAGTGCGTCGCGCGCCCACACCACGCCGTCGTCGCCCGCGCTGTTGGCCAGCTGCACGCAGGTCTTCAACTGGCCCTGGACGAACTGGAAGTGGTGCAGTCCCTGCTCCCCGGCCGCGTTGCCCCCGGTCGCCGAGGTGAGGAGGGTGCCCACGCGGGCGGTGGCGTTGTCGAACTCGGCGCCCGGCCCGATCAGGTTGACCGCCCGGGTCCTGGAGGCCTTCTCCAGCGCGTCGTTCGCCTTCCCGGCCTCGACGTGCGCCTCCTGGATGTCCGCGATGGCCGCACGCGTGCGCTGGGCGGCGGCGATCTGCTCGCCCGCCCGGTTGACCACCACCAGATACAGCAGCGCCGACAGGGCCACCATGCCCAGCACGCCCGCTCTGAGCCGGCGCAGCACCACGATCGGGTGCCTCGTCCCGAAGGGCCGTCTCGCCGCGCTCACGAAGCGTCCGCCGGCTCACCGGCCGGCCCGGCGGCCCCGAAACGGTGACCGCACTTCTCGCAGAACCTGGCGGTGGGCGACATGGCCGTCGTCCCGCAGCGCGCGCACACCCGCGGCAACGGGGCATCGCCCGGCGGGAGTTCGATCGCGTCGACCTGGGGCGCCGCGGTCTTGGTCGAGTCGACCCCGATGCCCTGCATCTCCCCCCGGGACACGTCGCGCCGCACCCGCAGCCGGCCGTCGGGACCGGTCGTCGCCACCGCGCGCAGCAGCCGTAACCGCCCGGTGTCCCGGAGGTCTTCGGCGAGGCCGATCGCGAGGAGCAGCTCCTGGTCCGCCCGGTCGAGGTCACCGCGCAGATGGGCGTCGGCGCAGGCGCGCATCGCCATGCCGAGCTCGCGTTCGTTCTCGACCCGGGTCAGGTCGGGGGACCGGGGGATGCCGACATGGGGTGTCGACCGGCGCCGTACGACCATGGCCGCGGTCTCGGAGCACGGTGAGCGCGTGCCGTCGGGGCGCTCGGCGTGCAGGGTGATGCGGGCGGCGCGCAGGTTCTCGTCGACGGTCAGCGCGTCGGGGTCGAAGCGGAGGGAGACCTGGTACTGGCGGGCCTCCGGCGGCCAGGAGCCGAGCGGGACGTGTGTCTCACCGTCATGCTGCTGACGTGCCGTCAGTTCGGCCTCGACGGGGCGGGTCTGCCGTACGAAGGCGAGCTGGAACCGGTCGTTCAGGCGCAGGCCCAGATACACCCGGGGCACGACGATGCGCTGCGCCTGTCGCATCAGCCGGGTGAAGTCCTCGGTGAGGTCGGAGACGGTGACGACGGCCTCGGCGGTGCCGTGCAGGGCCTCGGTGATGCGCAGCAGCTCGGCGTAGCGCCAGTCGTCGCCCAGCCCGCGTGCGTCGCAGACGAACCGGTCGGTGCACGCGGTGAGTACCTCGCCGAGCTGTTCGGGCGATTCGTGCTCGTCGTTGCCGTCCGTGTAGAGCACCGCGTGGCGCACGGTGCCGGGGGAGGCCGCCGACGAGAAGAGCCGGCGGGCGCAGTCCAGCCACCGGCCGATCGCCGTACCGCCCTCGGCCAGCTGGCCGATGACCCGGAGCTTGGCGTCCTCCCTCGTCGCGGCGTCGACACGGGCCAGTCCACCGGTGGCCGGGAAGATCACCTCGGCCTTGTGGTGGCCCGCGACGATACCCAGGAGGGTGCCGTCCCGCAGGGTGTCGATGGCCGCGCACATCGCGCGTTTCGCTTCGTCCAGCTTGTGGCCGGACATGGACAACGACCGGTCCATGATGAGGATTTCGGCACCCGGCGTCTCCGGGGCCGGCTGCGCGGTGGAGCGTGCCGTGACGGTGATGAGGGCGTCCGCCCGCCTCTCGTCGTAGGCCAGATCCGAGGGTGCGTCCACTTCCAGGGCAAAGCTGAGCCCCCATGGCGACCTGTCCCCCACCGGCACCACCCGATCGCGTCGCTGCGTGTCCCTTACGGAGCGTGTCCGCGTCCTCCACTTGGCGTATCGGAGCTTAGCGTCCCGGGTGTTTCTCCGAAACGGGAATGACCGGTTCTGCCACGGCGTCCGGACCATCTCCACCGGAGCGGGGGACGCAGCCGGTTCGCCAGGTCCACCAGCGCGACGTACTCACGCTCGGTGGGTGCGTGCGGGGCGAGTTCGCGGATCGCGTCGGACAGCTTCACGCGGTCGTGGTCGCGCAGGAACTTCGCGTACCGGATCTCGGCGCGCAGCCCGGCCGCCGCCGCCCGGTCCACGGAGAGGCCGACCAGGGACGCCCCGGCCCGCTCCAGGTCGTCCTCCGTCGGTGCCGGGTGGGAGGACGGACCGCCGAGGACCATGGCCCGCAGCCGTACGGCCGCCACCCGCGCTTCCCGCTCGTAGCGGAACTCCTGTGCCAGTCGTTCGGCGGTGGCCACGGCCTTCGCGCGCTCGCCGGCCAGCACGTGCACGCGGGCCAGGCCGAAGCCCGCCGCGCCGAGCGCGGGGGTCGTGTCGAAGACCGCCCCGTAGTACGACCGGGCGGCAGCGTGGTCCCCGCGGAGCTCGGCGCACAGACCGAGGGCGAGCTGCGGGATCAGCTCGCCCGGGAGTGCCGTGCGCACCTGGATGAACTCGGCGGCCGCCCGTGGCGCGTCCGCGCGGGCCAGCGCGATCAGTCCGGAGTACCAGGCGTGCAACCAGTGCCAGTTGGGCAGGCCCGCCGCCGAGAGCGTCCGCTCCGCCTGCGCAGAGTCCTTTCTGCGCAGGGCGAGCCGACACTCGGCCAGCGCCGTTCCGGCCGAGCCCGCCATGCCCGGGTCGTCGGGATCGGACAGCGGGACCGGGAGCGCGGCGGCGATGTCGCCGGGCTCGGGCGAGGAGAACGCCGCGCGCAGCGTCAGCGTCCCGTCCTCGTCCGGCTCCGCCCCGACCCAGTGGGCCAGCGGCCGGGCCGCCCCCAGCCCGCCGTGCAGCGGTTCGGGCATCGAACCGAACAGGGCCGACGGGCGGGCCACCTGACGATGCGCCGGCGGTCCCGCCACGACCTGCCGGATGACACCGCTGAGCTGCTCGGCGAACTGACGGGCCGACACGAACCGCCGCCACGGTCTCTCGACGTCCGTGGCGCGGTCCAGCAGCAGGTGCAGCGAGTCGACGCCCGGAGCCGAGCGGTCGGTCCAGCGGGAGCGGCACACCTCGCGCAGCGTCATGCCCAGCCCGTACAGGTCGAAGCCCGGGGCGGGGCGCAGATGATCCGGATCGTCCTCCGGCGGCGCGTACGCCGGGGTGCACGCCACGATCCGTCCCGTGTCCTTCTGGCTGCGCACCGCGCCGAAGTCGATGAGCCGCACCCGGTCGAGCGCGCCCGCCGGGCTCTCCTCCCGGAACCGGATGATGTTCAGGGGCTTGACGTCGCAGTGCAGCAGGCCCCGGGCGTGCAGGTAGTCGAGCGCCTGGAGGACGCGGACACCGTGGGCGAGGAGGGTCTCCAGCCGGTCGCCGTCGCGGGCCGAGAGCGGTACGCCCGGAACGTACTCGAGGACGAGATGCGGCCCCTGGCGCTCGTACCCGAGGATGCGGACGATGCTGTCGTGTCGGAGCCCGACCAGGACGTCCCGCTCGTGCAGGGCGGTCCTGGCGACCGACTTGTTCAGGGCCTTGAGGACGACATCCGTCGCCAGATTGCGGTCATGGGCGAGGAAGGCCGCGCCGTACGCTCCCGAGCCGAGGACGAGCTGGAGGTCGTAGCGTCCGGCGATGGTGCGGCCGCCGGGCTGGCTGAAGTCGAAACCGGTGCCGCAGTGGGGGCAGAAGCCCGTGGTCCGGCCCGGCTCGCCGTCGTGTCCGCGGCCGACCGGTTGCATGCAGGAGGGGTTGGCGCAGTAGCGGTGCTCCTCGGGGACGGGGTCCGCCGACCGGCGCGGGACGTCCGCGGCTTCGGGGGCCTGATCGGAGTCGACCAGGCCGAGGCCGTACCAGGGGTCCGGGCGCACATGCGCCACGCCGACGCTCGGCCCCCGGGCCGGCTGCGGGGCGCGGGCCGGCTGCGGTGCGCGGGCCGCCGGTCCGGCGCGGTCCGCCGGCAGCGGCTCCCGGTCGCACACGTCGCAGAAGCCCTGCTCGTCGATCTCGCCACGCCCGCAGTCGGGGCGATTGCACATCCGCACGGCGTCCTCCCCCTTCCCTGTCTTCCACCGGCTTCCACCGGCTTCCTCGGCTCGCTGGTCTTCCTCGTCACCCTTCTTCGATCCGGCGGTTGACCTCGTCGGTATAGCGCCGGACCAGCTTGCGGGCCGCCGCGAGGTCGATCGGCACGATCTGCAGCGCGCGGGCCGCCGGGGCGTGGAGCTCGCCGAGCCGCCGGTCCTCGTCGCCGAAGTACCGCGCGGCCCGTACGCGGTGCAGTTCCAGGCGCGCGGAGAGGTCCTCGTGGCTCTCGGCCAGCCGGCGCAGCTCGCGGTCGAAGCGGGCCACGGCGGCGCGGGCCGCGACGGCCTGGTCGTGGACCGCGGCGAGTTCGGGGTTGGGCTCCGTCGCACGGGCCACGGCCAGCCGGACCCGAAGCCGGGGCGCGGCGCGGGGCGGCAGCCGTGGCGGGGCGAAGAACCGCATGCCCCACTCCTGGTCCAGCGCGGACGCGGCGTCCTCCTCGGCGGCGAGCTGTGCGACGACCGCCTGGACCTCCGCGGCGGCCCCGACGCCGACGGCGGATCCGCTGAGCGGTTCGGGGTCCAGGGACACGTCGCGGGCCAGGTCGGCCGGCGGCGTGCCCTCGAAGCCGAGGACGAGACGGACGCCCCGCGACCGGGCCCGGGCGGCCAGCGGCCCCAGCAGTTCCCCGACCAGGGCCTGAGGGTCCTGCGCCCGGTCGACGCCGCCCACCACCAGACAGGCGGGCGGACTGTGGCGCAGCAGCCGCCGCAGCACCTCGCGGGCCTCCCCGCCGGGGAGCCCGAACCGGCGCGACAGATAGCCGCACACATCGGCGACCGACCTGCCGCGCGCGTCGTATGCCGCGTCGATCGAGCCCACTCCGAGGACCGTGTCCCCGGGCGCGCCGGTGAGTTCCGCGTCGGAGGCGGTGGCCCGGGCCACCGGATCGGCCGTCCGTACGAGACGGACGAGCCAGGAGTCGCCCACCGCGGTCGTGCCGCCGGTGCCGACGACGACGGTGCCCGACCAGTCGCTGTCGAGCAGCCGGGTGAGCTCCTGCGTAAGGGCGAGCCGCAGCGGGTCGCCCAGCACGTCGTCGGTCAACTCACCGCGGGACGAGCTCAGCTCGTCGGTGCGGTCGCCGCCGGTGAACTCCGCGATCCGGGGCAGGTACGTCAGCACCGTCTCGGTCGGCAGCATCCAGGCGGCCTTCGCGTCGCCGTCGATGTAGTCGGCCACCACGATGCCGATGACCCGCCCGTCGAACGCGCCGCCCAGCGCCATCACACCGGCGCCCGAATAACCGGGCTCGATCCACGGATCGCCCTCGCGGACGCGTTTCAGCAGCCCCCGCTCGCTGTAACGGCCGCCGGATCCCGCCAGCTTCGCGTCCGTCCCCATGCCCAGCGGTTCGGCGTGGGGGAAGCCGTACACCCGCACCGTGCCCCCGGAGATGGGCGCCTTCCACAGCGTGGTCCGGGTGCCGCACCCGGTCGGCTCGTCGAGTTCGAGCAGCGCCACGTCGCCGCGCTGTGTGCCGTGCTCGTGCACCCATGTTCCCGGGGCGACCCGCGCGGTGCGGGTCCACTCCGGGCGGCACGCCACGCTTCTGATCCGCACCCGGGCCGTGGTGCCCCCGGGAGCCGCTCCGGCGTACCGGACGACGTGTGCGCAGGTGAGGACATGCCGGTCGTCGAGCAGCACCCCGGCGCCACAGGGCGTGCCCTCTTCGTCGTCCACCCTCACCCGCCACGGATCGTCCCTGTGGTCATGCAGCGCCATGGGCCCACGGTAGGGCAACACCCGCCTCATCGACCCGAGTTGTTGCGCGGGACCGGCTGATCACCGGCTGTGGACGTCGAGTTCGGCGAGCTCCGCCTCCCGCGCACGCTCACCCGGGCGTACCGGACCGCGCTCCCGTCCGGGGTGCGCCAGGCCCGCCCGTTCGCCGAGACCTCGACGTCGTAGGACGCCGGCGGCTTGCGCCACGCCGTGGCTGGCCGGCAGCGGGCCAGGCCGGGGGAGGGGACGAGGTCGGGGCGGCGACCAGGCAGATGCCGAGGCCCGCGACCAGGGCCCCGTACGTCTCCTCGGTGCCGGCGATCTCCGCCCCGACGCGTGGCGGACGGCCGCCCCGTTCCTCCGGTGCGAGCCAGTAGCCCGCACTGTCAGTCCCCGGTGCAAAGATGTGCTGACCGGGGCGACCGAGTGTGAGGGGAGGCGTCGTGGAGGTCGGGGAGAGGGGCGGCGAGAGTGCGGGCGTGGTCGGCGAGGGGCCGCGCGATGTCTCTCCGCCCACGGGGCGGCGGGCCCGGGAGGTGTACGCGCGGGGCCTGCGGCTGTACGACGCCGCGCGCACCGTCCGCGCCGACCACGCCCGCGCCCTCGACGCCGTCCGCTCCGCCCTGGCGCCGCTCAGGGACGAACTGGTGGCGAAGGAGCTGGAGTCCATCCCGGTCGCCCGGCTCAAGGACGCCACCGAGGGCCGGCTGCGGCTGGCGGCCGTCGAGGCGGCCGGACTCGCCACGGTGCGCGCGGTGTACGAGGCGGGCCGGTACGAGCTGCGGCAGATCCCTGGCGTCGGCGCCCAGACCGCCGACCAGGCCCTCGCCGCCGCACGGCAGATCGCGCAGGCGGTCGAGGAGACCGTGTCGGTGCGGATCGACGTCGATCATCCGGAGCCCCGCACCGCCGCCCTGGTCGTCGCGCTGCACCGGCTCGTCGAGGCCGGCCCCGAACTGAGCCGGGCCGTGGAGACCGCCGAGCGGCTCGACGTGAGGCTCGGCGAGCTGCTGCCGGCGGCCCGGCCGGCAACTGGCCGGCTGCGCCTGGCGCTCACCGGCCGGCGCCGCCGGGAGGCCGCCCTCGCGGCGGTCGCCGAGCTGCGCGAGCTGACGGCCGACGCGGCAGCCCGCGACGTACCGCTGCTGCTCGCCCAGGCCTCCACCGACCTGCTGCGCCCGCCGGCCTCCGACATCGAGGCCTGGGTCGACTTCGAGCTGCGATCCGCGGAGTACTACAGCGAGCTCGCCGAAGTCGCCGAGCACCGCTCGGACGTCGCGGCGAGCGAGGGCTTCCTGCCGTCGGAGGTGGCGGAGCGGGTGCACGCCCAGCCGCTGGACGACACCCACCGCCGGGTCTCGCTGCGCGGCTACCAGTCCTTCGGCGCCCGCTTCGCGCTCGCCCAGCGCCGGGTCGTACTCGGCGACGAGATGGGGCTCGGCAAGACCGTCCAGGCCATCGCGGTCCTCGCCCATCTCGCGGCTCAGGGGCACAGCCACTTCCTGGTGGTGTGCCCGGCGAGCGTGCTGATCAACTGGACGCGGGAGATCCGCTCGCGCAGCGCCCTGCGGCCGGTGCCGGTGCACGGCCCGGACCGGCAGGAAGCGTACGCCGAGTGGCGTGAGCGCGGCGGTGTCGCCCTCACCACCTTCGATGTGCTGCACACCCTGCCCGCCCCAAACGGCACCGGGCCGGACCTGCTCGTCGTGGACGAGGCCCACTACGTCAAGAACCCGGACACCCGCCGTGCCAGAGCGGTCGCCGTGTGGACCGGGCACTGCGACCGCGTCCTGTTCCTCACGGGCACGCCCATGGAGAACCGCGTCGAGGAGTTCCGCACCCTGGTCCGCCACCTCCAGCCGGACCTGGTCCCCGCGATTCGCGACAGCGCCGCGGTCGCGGGCCCGCACGCCTTCCGCAGGTCGGTCGCGCCCGCCTATCTGCGCCGCAACCAGCAGGACGTGCTCACCGAACTGCCCGCGCTGCTCCAGGTCGATGAGTGGGAGGAGTTCAGCGCCGCGGACCAGGACGCGTACCGCGCGGCGGTCGCCGAGGGGAACTTCATGGCGATGCGCAGGGCCGCGTACGCCGACCCCGAGAAGTCCGCCAAGCTCCAGCGGCTGCGCGAACTGGTCGCGGAGGCCGCCGAGAACAGCCTGAAGGTCGTGGTGTTCTCGTACTTCCGCGACGTCCTCGTCACCGTCCAGAACGCCCTGGGCGACGGCGTGTTCGGCCCGATCTCCGGCGGTGTCCCGGCTGCCCGCCGCCAGCGCATGGTCGACGACTTCACGGCGGCCGACGGGCACGCGGTGCTGCTCGGCCAGATCGAGGCCGGCGGCATCGGCCTCAACCTGCAGGCCGCGTCCGTGGTGATCCTGTGCGAACCGCAGGTCAAGCCCACCCTGGAACACCAAGCCGTGGCCCGGGCGCACCGCATGGGCCAGGTCCGCACGGTCCAGGTGCACCGCCTGCTGGCGACGGACAGTGTCGACGAGCGTCTGCTGCGCATCCTGGAGAACAAGAACCGGCTCTTCGACGCCTACGCCCGCCGCAGCGACACCGCCGACGCGACCCCCGACGCCGTCGACATCTCGGACACCGGCCTCGCCCGCCGGATCGTGGAGCAGGAGCAGCGCAGACTCGCTGGTCAGGACGTCGACTGACCCCGGATCCGCGGGCATGCCGCTGCAGGGGCTCTTGTGCAATTCCTGTGGAGGCCTCAATCTTTCGGCTGGCGCACGAATTTCGGCCTGGAATTGACATGATCATGTCTGAAGGGGCGGACTTCGTCATGCCTGCACCACCCCCCACCAGCGCACCACCGATTGAGGAGGACCCCTCAGATGGCAGTGATGCGTCACACCCGGCGAAGACTGGCCGTGCTCAGCGCGGCGGCCACCGCGGTACTCACCGCGGGACTCGTCTCCGCTCTCCCCGCCGCGGCCGCCCCCGAGGGCCGCATCCAGTACGAAGGCGCCGCGAACGCCGTCGCCGACAGCTACCTCGTGACCCTGAAGGCGGACACCAAGGCGGGCTCGGCCGAGGGCAGGGCCCTCGCCAAGGAGTACGGCGCCGACATCGAGCGCACGTACAAGAAGGCCCTGAACGGCTACGCGGTCGAGGCCTCCGAGGCCGAGGCGAAGCGGCTCGCCGCGGACCCGGCCGTCGCCTCCGTCGTCCAGAACCGCACCTTCCACATCGCGGCGACCCAGCCCAGCCCGCCCTCCTGGGGCCTGGACCGCATCGACCAGAAGGCCCTCCCGCTCAACAGCTCGTACACCTACCCGGACTCGGCCGGGACCGGCGTGACCGCGTACGTCATCGACACCGGCGTCCGCATCACCCACAGCGACTTCGGCGGCCGCGCCTCCTACGGCTACGACGCCATCGACAACGACAACACCGCCCAGGACGGCCACGGCCACGGCACCCACGTCGCCGGCACGGTCGCGGGCACCTCGTACGGCGTCGCCAAGAAGGCGAAGATCGTCGGCGTCCGGGTGCTGAACAACTCCGGCTCCGGCACCACCGCCCAGGTCGTCGCGGGCATCGACTGGGTCGCCCAGAACGCCGTCAAGCCGGCCGTCGCCAACATGTCCCTCGGCGGCGGCGTCGACACCGCCCTCGACACGGCCGTACGCAACGCCATCGCCTCCGGCGTCACCTTCGCCGTCGCGGCCGGCAACGAGACCGTCAACGCCTCCACCCGGTCCCCGGCCCGCGTGACCGAGGCGATCACGGTCGGCGCCACCACGTCCGGCGACGCCAAGGCCAGCTACTCCAACTTCGGCACCGTCCTCGACCTGTTCGCGCCCGGCTCGTCCATCACCTCCAGCTGGAACACCAGCGACTCGGCGACCAACACCATCTCCGGTACGTCGATGGCGACCCCGCACGTCGCGGGCGCCGTCGCCCTCTACCTGGCCGACAACCCCACGGCCACCCCCGCCCAGGTCTCCACCGCGCTGACGTCCGCCGCCACCACCGGCGTCGTCACCAGCCCGGGCACCGGATCGCCGAACCGGCTCCTGTACGTCGGCGACGGCTCGACGACGCCGCCCCCGACCGGGCCGCGCTTCGAGAACACCGCCGACTACACGATCAGCGACAACTCCACGGCCGAGTCCCCGGTGACCGTCTCCGGCGTCACCGGCAACGCGCCCTCGGCGCTGGCCGTCGAGGTCAACATCGTCCACACGTACATCGGCGACCTCCAGGTCCAGCTGACCGCCCCCGACGGCACGGCCTACACCCTCAAGGCGTACGGCACCGGCGGCAGCGCGGACAACATCAACACCACGTACTCCGTGAACGCCTCCTCCGAGGTCGCCAACGGCACGTGGCGTCTGCGGGTCAGCGACAACGCGGCACTGGACACCGGGCGGATCGACGCCTGGGCGCTGCAGTTCTAGCCCCGAAGGCCCCGCAGGCTCCGTAGATCAGCGGTAGCCGTCCTCGCGGTAGGGCTCCGGGTCGGTGACCCAGCCCGCCGCGAGGACGAGCCGAGTCTCACGGTGCACGGCGAGGAACCCGAAGGGGCGGTCGAAGACGGCCTGGACCACGGTGGTCAGGTACCGCCGCGCGGGCGGCGCACCCCCGCGCGTGGCGGCTACCGCCGTCACCGCCGCGGCCTCGAAGCCCAGCTCGTGGAAGCGGGCCAGGGCGGACTGCCCGGCCGCCGCGACGGCCAGCGGCGCGGCACTGACGCCGGGGAAGTGGCCGTAGGCGGTGTTCCGTGCCGTCGTCAGCCCGAACAGGGCGTGCCGGTGCAGCAGATCGTGGTCGGCCGTCACGTCGTACGCCACCGTCCGTACGTCCAGACTCGGCGGCTGCGGACTCGTGCACTGCTGCTCCTCGACGTGCACGCCGGGGCCCGCCTGCCCGTGCGGCAGCCGCGAACCCGGTACGGCCGTCAGCCGGCGGTCGACCAGGGCGACGCCCGCGCCCAGCACCTGACCGGGCGTCATCCGCTCGTCGCCGAGCAGCAGATGGACGTCGATGCCGTTGTCGCCGAGCACCTTCAGCTCGGTGACCTGGCCGCCCTGGGTGGCGGCCACGCCGATCCGGTCCAGGCGGATGCTCCGGCGGTGCAGACCACGCAGGGTGCGGCCCTGCCAGGGCCCGGCGGCCGGCCGCAGCGGGCACCTCTCGAAGGGGCGCAGCCATCGTGTGCGCAGGACCAGGGCGTCGGCCAGGAGCAGTTCGGTGTCGCCCGTGACCTCGACCGGCATGCGCTCGATCAGACCGTTCGTGTGCTTCGCCGCCCAGGCGTCCAGGTTCCGCTGGTCGGCCTCCGGGTCGGCGGTGAGGACGCCGCGGGCCGGGGCGGGCAGACCGGCCGTCCAGCGCTCGTGCAGCTCAAGCGTCCGGCTGGTCCACAGGCCGAGGGCGGCGTCCAGTCCTTCCATGGAGTCCATCGCGGCCAGCAACTCCCGTGCCGCGGCGGCCGCCTGGTCCGCCGGCACCCCGAGCGCCGCCGCCAGCTCCTCGCGGGCCGGGCCGTCCGCCCCGTCCGCCAGGAAGGCGAGCAGCGGCCAGACACCGGCGGCCGAGAAGACGGTGCCGTCCTCGACTGTCCCGGCCCAGCGGGCGGTCAGGCTGTTGACGGCGTGGATCGTGCTCATCCTGGTCAGAACTCCTCGGGGTATAGCAGGTCTTCGGGGTACGGCTGGGGGTCCGTGACCCATCCCGCCGCCAGCACCAGCCGCGAGTGGCGGTGCAGGGCGAGGAAGCCGAAGGGGCGGTCGAAGGTGGCCTTGACGGTGGTGACCAGCCAGCGGAGCTGGGGTATGCCTGCTCCTATGGCTCCGAAGGCCGTCACCGCGGCGGCCCGGAAACCCAGGGCGCCGAACGTCGCGACGGCGGACTGCTCGGCCGAGCCGATGGCCAGCGGGAAGCCGCTGATGCCGGGGAAGTGGCCGTGGTCGGAATCCCTCGCCGTGGTGAGACCGAACAGGCGGTGCAGCGCCAGCAGATCGTGCCGCGCGCTCAGGTCGAACGCCACGGTCTCCACGTCCAGCGTCGGCGGTACGGGCCGCTCGCTGCGCTCCTTCACGACGCGCAGACCCGGCCCCACCTCCCCGTAGGGGAGGTGAGGCCCCGCTACGACCGCATGCCGGCCGGCCAGGATGTCCACGCCCGCGCCCAGGACCTGACCGGGCGTCATCCGCTCCTCGCCGAGCAGCAGATGGACGTCGAGGGCGTTGTCGCCCAGCACCTTCAGCTCGGTGACGTGCCCGTCCGGGGTGTCGGCCACGCCGACCCGGTCCAGCACGGCGCTGGTCCGGTACAGCCCGGTCAGCGTCCGCTCGCTCCACGGCCCCGTCTCCGGGCACAGCGCCACCTCCCGGAAGCGGCTCAGCCACCGCGTCCGCAAGGCCAGCGCACTCGCCAGCACCAGCTCGGTGTCGGGCGTCAGCGCGACGGGCATCTTCTCGATCAGCCCGCCCGTGCCCTTCGCCGCCCACGCGTCCAGCGCCGCCTTGTCGGCCGCCGTGTCCCCCGTGAGCACCCCGTGCGCCCCGGCGGGCAGCCCCGTCTCCCACCGCTCCCGCAGCTCCAGCGTCCGCTTCGTCCACAGCCCGAGTGCGGGGTCCAGCCCTCGCAGCGCCCCCATCCCGGCGAGCAACTCCCGTGCGGCGCCCGCCGACCGGTCCGCGGACATCCCCAACGCGTCGGCCAGCTCCTCGCGCGCCGGACCGTCGGCCCCGTCCGCCAGGAAGGCGAGCAACGGCCACACGCCCGCCGCCGAGAAGACGTTCTGGCCGTCCACGGCCCCCGCCCAGCGGGCGGTCAGCCCGTTCACCGCCCGGATCGTCGCATTCGTGATCCGCATACCGCCCCCCGTCGCCCCACGCTTACCATGCGCCCAGTCGTACGCCAGTTCTGAAGCAGCTCCGAAGCGCCCCCTCAAGCGCCCCCGGGTGTCTCCGAACCGCCCCTGCATCGCCGTCCGAGCCGTCCGAACCAGGAGCACGGTACCCGTGTCCATACCTCCGGCCCCCGGGCCCCACCAGCCACAAGGGTCTCAAGAGCCCCAGGGGCCGTATCCGCAGGGTCCGTTCCCGCAGAGCGGCCAGTACCCGCAGTTCCCGCCGTACGGCCATCCCGCCGCCCCGGGCCCGTACCCGTACCACCCCTACGGCCCGTACGGCGCCCCCGAGCCGCCCGTCAACGGCGTCTCCATCGCCGCCCTCGTCCTCGGCCTCCTGTGCTTCCTCCCCGGCGTGGGGCTGGTCCTCGGCCTGATCGGGCTGCGGCAGATCAAGCGGAAGGGTGAGCGCGGCAAGGGCATGGCGGTTGCCGGGTCCGTGCTGTCGACCGTCTGGGTCGGGTTGTGGGCGCTGTCGCTGTCCACGGGCTTCGTGTCCGACGCCTGGGACGGGTTCAAGGACGCCGCGAAGGGCGACGGCACCGCCTACTCGCTCGCCGAGGGCGACTGCTTCGACTCGCCCAGCGGCTCCCTGGAGGGCGCGACCTACGACGTCGAGGAGGTTCCCTGCTCCGGCCGGCACGACGGCGAGGTGTTCGCCGTGGTCGACCTGCCGGGCGACTCCTACCCCGGTGACGCCAAGGTCACCGACATCGCCGAGGACAAGTGCTACACGCTCCAGTACACGTACGCCATGGACGGCTGGGCCGTACCGGAGGACGTGGACGTGTACTACCTGATGCCGTCCCGGCAGAGCTGGAGCTTCGGCGACCGCGAGATCACCTGCCTGTTCGGCAACGTGGAGGAGAAGGGCAGCCTGGCCGCCGGCTCCCTGCGCAGCGACGAGACGACCCTCGACGCGGACCAGCTCGCCCTCCTCAAGGCGCTCAACGCCGTCGACGACGTGCTCTACGAGGAGCCCGAGGACTACCCCGAGGACGATCTGCCGGGCAACCGGGACTGGGCGGGCGACGTCGAGACCGTGCTCGGCGAGCAGATCGAGGCGCTGCGGGACCACACCTGGCAGGCCGGCGCGAAGAAGCCCGTCGCCGCTCTGGTCGCGGACATGGAGGACGCCCGCGAGGACTGGGCGAAGGCGGCCGAGGCCGGCGACGCGGACACGTTCTACGAGCACTACGACAACGGCTACGGGTACGTCGACGGCAGGACCACGATCACCGCCCGCAAGGCTCTGGGCCTGGCCGACACCGTGCCGTTCTACGACGAGGACGACGACAGCGGCGTCGGCAGCGCGGACAGCGGTCAACTCCAGGTGTGATCACGGCCATAGCGGGGAGAAACTGCCTGCGTAAAGCCCTCCGCACGCACAAGTCATCACATCGAGTGATTCTCTGGCCTTTGCTTGCATGGCACAACCCACGGTTGCCACGCTGTTGCTGTCTGTACAACCTGATGGGAGCGGCCAGTGACATTCGGTGAGCAGCCGGCGTACCTGCGCGTCGCGGGTGATCTCCGCAAGAAGATCGTCGACGGTTCGCTGCCCCCGCACACCCGCCTCCCGTCCCAGGCCAGGATCCGCGAGGAGTACGGCGTCTCGGACACTGTCGCGCTCGAGGCGCGCAAGGTGCTGATGGCCGAGGGCCTGGTCGAGGGCCGTTCCGGTTCCGGGACGTACGTCCGTGAGCGGCCCGTACCCCGCCGTGTCGTCCGCTCCGGCTACCGCCCGGCCGGCGGGGCCACCCCGTTCCGGCAGGAGCAGGCCGACGGCGAGGCGCGCGGCACCTGGGAGTCCAGCAGTCGGCAGGCCGAGGCGAGCGGCGCCGTCGCCGAGCGGCTCTCCATCCGGCCCGGTGACCGCGTGATGTGCACCAAGTACGTCTTCCGGGACGCCGGCGAGGCCATGATGCTCTCCACCTCCTGGGAGCCCCTCGCCGTCACCGGCCGTACGCCCGTGATGCTGCCCGAGGAGGGCCCCCTCGGCGGCATGGGCGTCGTCGAGCGCATGGCCGCCATCGACGTCGTCGTGGACAACGTCACGGAGGAGGTCGGCGCCCGCCCCGGCCTCGCCGAGGAACTCATCTCCCTGGGCGGCGTCCCCGGTCATGTCGTCATCGTCGTCCAGCGGACGTACTACGCCTCCGGCCGCCCGGTCGAGACGGCCGACGTGGTGATCCCGGCGGACCGCTACCGGGTCGCCTATCACCTGCCGGTGAAGTAGCGCACACCCTTACGGCAGTTGCCCCTGCCTGCCACCCGACTCCCGCCCGTCCGCCCGCCGTTGGAATCTGGCCGTTCTCGCAGGTCGCCCCGGAGCGCCCGAAGCGCCGCCGACCGGACGCATCAAGCCCTGTGCACGGCGCATTCGTTGCCGTGCGCCCCCCACGTGTTGGCTGGTTGCGTACCTCTTTGTGAAAAGCCGTATTCGCTGCGTAAAGGTTAGGCGTAGGCTCGGGCATATGCGGATTGCGGTTTCCTTACCGGGTGGGGCACGGCACAGGCCGCGAGTGGGAAGTGGAGGGGCGCGATGAACGACGGCACGATCACTCTCCCCTGGCTCGTGATACGGCAGGACGACAACGGCAATCGCTACCGCGTGGGCCGGTACGCGACCCGGGCCGAGGCCCAGAAGATCGCGGACAGCCTCGACGGTCGCGGCCACAGGCAGCTGTACTGGGTCGAGAAGCTCGACCAGAGCAGCCAGAACGGTCACAGCAGCCGGAACGGCCAGAGCGGCACGGGTACCGTCAACTGACCCGCGTCCGCCCCTCTGCCGGCCTCCCGTAGGCTCCGGCGCATGACCGAACGGATCGTGGTGGTGGGAGCCGCCCTGCTCGACGCCGGCCGCCTGCTCGCCGCGCGCCGCAGCGCACCCCCCGAGCTGGCCGGACGCTGGGAACTCCCCGGCGGAAAGGTCGAGCCCGGGGAGACCCCCGACGCGGCCCTCGTACGCGAACTGCGTGAGGAACTCGGCGTCGAGACCGAGCCTGTCGGGCGGGTGCCGGGGGAGTGGCCCCTGAAGCCGCCGTACGTCCTCCATGCATGGACGGCCCGCCTGCTCCCCGGCTCCCCCGCCCCCAAGCCCCTGCAGGACCACGACGCGCTGCGCTGGCTGACGCCGGAGGAGCTGTGGGACGTGGAGTGGCTGGACCAGGATGTGGCGGCGGTGCGGGAAGTGGCGGGGCTGTTGAGGGCGTAAGCCCGCGCTCGGGGGGTTCAACCGGCGGAACCTTGGAACCCGTCGCTCACATGGCATCGACGCGCTACCCCCGCGCGTTTGTACGCCGTTCGTGCCACAGTGCGCCGCCCCGGGCGATACTGGGCGCCGCATATCGGGTATGTGCCCATTAACCCCACTGAACCAGACATGGGTGGGCTTGCTGGCCTGGGAAGTGATCGGCGTGATCGACACCGAAGGCGACTGCGCCGAGTGGTCGTTCCCCGCGGACCCCGGCGCCGTACGCGCCGCCCGTGCCGCCGTCCGCGGCCGCCTGCGCGACTGGGGCCTCGACAGTGTCTCCGACATCACGGCCCTGCTGGTCAGCGAGCTGGTCACCAACTCCCTGCGGCATGCCACCGGCCCCATCGGCGTACGCCTGGTCCGCCCCGCCGACCTCGGCGACGTCCTGCTGGTGGAGGTCTCCGACCCGCTCCCCGAGCTGCCCCGCGAACGCGTCGCCCGCCCCGAGGACGAGAGCGGCCGCGGCCTGCAACTCGTCGCCCGCTCCTCCCACCGCTGGGGCACACGCCCGGGCCGGAACACGGGCAAGACGGTGTGGTTCGAGCTCGCGCTACCGGAGTGAACCCCCACGCCCGCTCTGTACGTCCGGCCCCGCCCTGTCGACCTACTGGTTCAGGCCACTGGTAGTTGTCGACGCGCGTGATTCGACTGCGTGTCCGCTGGTTAGAAGACTGGAAGTGTTTCCGCAGACGGGACCGAAAACCATCGGGAACGTGCTGTGATCGTGAACACCGTGTTGTGCGGCGCCGTAGTGCTGGATACTGCGGGCAGCCGCCGCCGGTGACCGGTGCCGGGCGCGGTGAGCTGGAGGGGACGGTTCGCGTGAGCGAGATACCAGCGAAGGCCACGGAGTCCGAGGACCCGTCGGACGGCGCGGGGGCGGGCGCGGCGGGCACGTCCGCGGCGCACGCGACGAGCGGTGCGGCGGGCCGGACAGGGCTGTCCTCCGGCGACGGACGGGGCGACGGACGGGACCGGGACGACGTACCCCCCGGCGACGCCATGTGGCAGAGCAGTCCGCCCGGTTCGATCTACGACTACATCAAGGTCGCGTCCTTCTCCATCGGCCCCGACGGCCTCGTCGACCAGTGGAGCCTGCGCGCCGAGCACCTCTTCGGCATCCCCGCCGGACAGGCCGTCGGCATGGACCCCATCGAGGCGTTCATCGACCCCGACCTGCGCGACCAGGGCCAGCGCAAGATGGCCGAGATCCTGGACGGCCGGGAGTGGACGGGCGTCGTCCCGTTCCGGATGCCGGACCCGGCCGACGGTGACGGAGAGCGCGGCCGGCAGGGACTCGCCGAGGTCTATGTCATGCCGACGCGGACGGAGGACGGTGAGAAGGCCGCTGTCTGCATCGTCGTCGACGTCCGCACGCTCCGCAGCATGGAGACCGACCTCGCCGCCTCGCAGGCGATTTTCAGTCAAACTCCCTTCGGCTTCCTGCTGATCGACCCCGACCTGCGGGTACGCCGCGCCAACCAGCGGTTCGCCTCCCTCTTCGGCGGCAGCCCCGACGAGCACCGCGGCAACGGCGTCCACGACTACCTCCCGCGCCCCGAGGCCGAGCGGGTCACCGCGACCCTGCGGCGCGTCCTGGAGACCGGCGACTCCATCACGGACATGCACATCACGGGCTTCCTGCCGGGCTCCGACGAGCGCCGCCACTGGTCCATCAACCTCTATCGCGTGCACAGCGGTTCCGGCCGCCCCATCGGCATCGCCTGGCTCGGAACCGACATCACCGCCCGCCGCGCGGCCGCCCGCGAGGCCGCCGCCGCGCGGCGCAATCTCGCCCTTCTCAACGAGGCCGGCGCCCGCATCGGCAACTCCCTCGACCTGGAGACCACGGCCCGCGAACTCCTCGACGTCGTGGTCCCCGGCTTCTGCGACCTGGCGACGGTCGACCTGTACCAGGGCCTGCTGGCCGGCGACGAGACCCCGCCCGGCCTGGCGGACGGCAGCGCGGAACTGCGCCGCGTGGCCTTCGCGAGCGCGGTGTCCGACGCCCCCTTCGTCGGCGGTGGAGCCCCCGTCGCGGTCGGCGCGGTCCACCACTACCCCTTCAACTCGCCCTGCGCGGACGCCCTGCGCACCGCCCGTCCGCTGCGCGTCCCCGGCGAGGAGGGCGGCCTGGTGCAGTCCACGCTGGTCGTGCCGATGGTCGCCCACGACACGGTCGTAGGACTGGCGCAGTTCGCCCGTACGAAGGGCAGCGAGCCGTTCGGCGACCGGGACCAGGACCTGGCGGTGGAGCTGGCGGCACGTGCGGCCGTCTGTATCGACAACGCCCGCCTGTACCGCCGGGAGCACGAGCGCGCGCTGATACTGCAGCGGTCGTTGCTGCCGCCGGGCGACCCGGTGGCGTCGGGCCTGGACATCGCGTGCCGTTACCTGCCGGGCAACTCGTCCGCCGACCGCCCCAGCGAGGTGGGCGGCGACTGGTTCGACGTCATAGAACTCCCGGGCCACCGTACGGCGTTGGTGGTAGGGGACGTGATGGGCCGGGGCCTCCGCGCGGCGGTGGCCATGGGCGAACTCCGCTCGGCCGTACGCACGCTGGCGCTCCTGGACCTCGAACCGGCGGAAGTCCTCTCGGCGTTGGACGAGATCGCGCGCGGCCTGGGCGCCCCCGGCGGCGTCCAGCAGGCGACCCGGGCGGCCCGCCGCCCCCGCGAGGCGGACCTCTCCGAGGTCTACCTGGCGACCTGCGTCTACGCGGTCTACGACTCGGTGACCAGGCGCTGCACCTTCGCCAACGCGGGCCACCTGCCCCCCGTCCTCGTCGAACCCGGCGAAGCGGCACTGATGCTGGACGTGCCGCCCGGCATGCCGCTGGGCGTGGGCGGGGAGCCCTTCGAGGAGGTCGAGGTGGAACTCCCCGAGGGCGCGCTGCTCGCGCTCTACACGGATGGACTGGTGGAGTCGCGCGACCACCCCCTGGACGAGGGCCTGCAAGCCTTCGTAGGAGCCCTCACAGACCCCTCCCGCCCCCTGGAGGACGTCTGCGACCACGTCCTCAACACCCTCGACACCCACCACGGCGAGGACGACATCGCCCTGCTGATGGCCCGCGTCCAGGGCCTGCCCGCCGACTGGGTCGGCGACTGGACGCTGCCGCGCGAGCCGCGCAGTGTGGGCCGGGCCCGCGAGTACGCCCGCGGCCGGCTCCTCAGCTGGGACCTGGAACCCTTGGTCGACACGACGGAACTGCTGGTCAGCGAACTGGTCACCAACGCCCTGCGCTACGGCGAGGGCGAGATCAGACTGCGCCTCCTCCTGGACCGCACCCTGGTCTGCGAGGTCTGGGACTCCGGCCTGGTCCAGCCCCGCCGCCGCCGCGCCCGCGACACGGACGAGGGCGGCCGGGGCCTGCAACTGGTCGGCCTCCTCAGCGCGGCCTGGGGCTCACGCCGCACGCCACGCGGCAAGACGGTGTGGTTCGAACTGCCGCTGCCGGACGGGGAGACGGGACTGAGGGATCCGGCGGAGGCGCTGCTGAGCTTGTTCTGACGGGTTCCGGGGGGACACCTCCGGGGGCGGCCAACGGCGCCTAGGACAACGGCTGTCCGTCGAGTCCCAGTCGGCGGACGCCGCGCGGCGAAAAGGTCATCGGGCCGGTCCAGCCCCGCCGTACGAGGGCGATCTGGGACGGCAACGGGGTCGCCGGATCGACGGCCCTGCCGCGGGACCAGTTCTCGAGCAGCCCCTCGGTCGTCCCGACCGCGGACACCACCATGGTGACCTTCAGGTCCCCGTCACCCCAGGTGTTCCACAAGGCCCACCCCTCCGGGCGCGGCGGGACACCGAGCCGTGCACACACCTCGTCGTAGGTGTCGTCCGTCCCGGCGGGCATGCGTCCGGGCTTCAGCACGGTGGCACCGACGAGCCTGACCGGGGAGCGGCCTTGCTCCACACAGCCGTCGCCGTCGAAGTGGTACCTGTGCAGCGCCCGGGCCAGTGCGTTCACGCTGCACCGGAGCGGTGTCGCGTCGTCCGGTTCCGCCGAGGGCTCGAACGAGAGCCACCCTTCGTCGGCCGCCTCGACGGTGACCCGGTGGGCGAGGCGCTCGATCTCCCGGAGGTAGTCCGGTTCGCTGAGCTCAGGTGCGGTCATGGCCGGCAGTCTCGCACCGGGCCGTGCTCCGCCGACACGCGTTTTCGACGCCGCCCACCAGCAGAAGGGTCCAGGTGTATTGACCCGCAGGGTTGTTGACGCGGGTCAATACACCTGGCCGCGTCGGCGGGCGCGGGTGTGTGGGCCGCCGAAGCTTGGCGGTGGGCCGCCGTTCGGCTCTCCGCCGAGGAGGATTCCGCCGAGGACGGCCCCGGCGAGCCCGCTCGTGTGCTCGGCCGTTCCCGCCATCGGATTGCCGTGCAGACGTACGTCCTGCTCGGCGAGCCCACGGGCCTGCCGGGCCAGCGCGTCGGCGGCGAGCAGATCGGCGAGCTCCTGATACGGCCCCCGCCCGGCCGGTGCCGACGGCGGGGGAGCCAGCAGCCGCTCCGCCTCCGCCAGCCGGATCCGGGCGGCACTCCCCACGGCCCCCCGATGCGTCCCCACGACATCCCCCGCACCGCCGACGGCACTACGGGCAACGAGCAGAGCGCCGGCCGGCATCACCCCGGCCCGCCCCGAGACGAGGGGCGCGACGGCGCCGACGATCCGGCGGAGCGCGTCCAGGGGGTCGTACGGGCCCGCGGTGAGTTCTTCCCGTACGGCGGCCAGGGCGAGGTCGGCGTGGGTGATGCGGGCGTGCAGTTCGCCTGGGGGGACGGTGGCGGTCAGGGGGGCAAGGGGTTCATCAGGGGGTGGGGCGGGTGCCCCGGGTGACCCATCAGGTGGCCTGCCTACCGTTGCCGCTGCCCTGCCCGGCGATACGTCCGCATACGCGCCCGCCACTGACCCCGGCTCACCTGGAGAGACCGCCCCCTCCGCCTTCCGCGCCCCGGCGATCTCCACCTCCCCACCCGTCAACCCGGCCGGCACCATCGCCGCGGCCGTGGCCAGGTCCCCGGCGAGCCGGTCGATGCCGTCGACGAGGGCGGCGGCCTGGGCGATGGCGCCCTCGGCGGAACGCAGATGCCGGATCGCCCGTTCGCCCTCTCCCAAATCCTCCGTCTGACGGGCCTGGTTGAGCCGTGACGTGGCGAACACCAGGCGGTCCTTGGCCTGTTCGACATGGCCCAGGACGCCGGCGGTCACCGAGGGGGCGTACCGCTTGGCGAGGTCGGTGAGCGTCGCGTCCGCGGCCCCCGTACGCCCGGCCAGCTCACGGAACCGCGCCTCGGCGACGTTCAGCGCCTCGCCCAAGCCGCCCTCCAACCCGCGCAGTTGGTCGAACCCGGCGGCCTGCCCGTCCAGCAGCCGTCCCGCCTCCTGGCACCGCCCCACGACGCCCACGAGCGCATGCCGCCGCGCTGCATCGCCCTCCGGCACGCCCTCGTCGTACTGCTGCCGCATCCGAAAAGCGGCCGCCAGCTCGGCCTCCGCGTCCCGCAGGGCCTGAGCGAACGGCCCGACGGCCTCGCCTCCGAACCGGGCCTCGGCGAAGTGGAGTTCCTCACGACTGACGCGCACACAGTCGTCGGCCTCGACGAGTGAGGCCCGTGCCTGCTCGTCGAGCTGGGCGATCGACGCCTCGGGAGGCCGCACGAGTACCCCGCCGGGCGTCGTACGACTCCGCGCCCGCCGTGTCCGCCGTACATACCCGTACCCCGCGAGCACGACCGCCGCGCTCGCCACGAGGATCGGCAGGACGAGGTCGGCGGCGGAGGTCTCGTCCTCGTTCTCCCCCTGCGCGACGGCGCCCGCGACGGGCCCGCCGGGAGAGACCGCAACCGGAACACCCGTACTGATCGTCATCCCCGGCAACACCAGCCACACCACCCCGGCCAGCACGCCCAGCAGCGTGTGCAGGACCCGCACGGATATGTGAGCGGGGACCCGCCGCGGCCTGCCCCGAATCAATAGTGACGTCACATTTTGGAGCGTATGAGCAGGAATGCGGCCGCGCGACCGGGGTGCGTCAGGGGTGGGCCGGAGTGGCGGATGGCGACGGATGAGGGGATGCCGGGATGGAGAGGGCGGGGCACATGGGGGCGACGGGGGCGGGCGAGCCCGCGGGGACGGGGCCGGGCGCGACGCCGAAGGGTGAGGCGGCCGAGCCGGCGGTGTCCACCCCCGTTTCCAACGAGCACCCCCCACCTCCCGCACCCGCCAACGAAGAGCACGCCCCACCAGGGCCACCCGCACCCGACAACGAAACCCGCACGGGTGGTCCGGGCGGGAAAACTCGGCGTTCACACCCTTGGCGTCGCCGCGCAACCCGCACGCTCCTGATCCTGGTCCTCGCCCTTCTCCTCCCCCTCCTCTCCACCGGCCTCGCCCTACGCCTCAACTACACCGGCGACCCCGCAGAAGGCACGTACACCAGAGGCCGCGACGCGATCTGGCTGGGCCACGCCTGGGTCGACGGTCGTAAACGCGACGCCGACATCGACGCCCTCGCCGCCCGCCTGAAAGGCACCGGCATCCGCGACCTGTACGTCCACGCAGGCCCCCTGGAGCACAACGGAACCCTCCCCAAGTCGTCGTACCTCAGGGCACGTTGGCTGACAGAAGCTGTACACGCCAAGATCCCCGGCGTCCGCGTCCAGGCCTGGCTCGGCGACAAGCTCGCCACCGAGACCCCGGACGGCATGCACCTCGAAGACGAAGCCACCCGGAACGCCATCGTCCGCTCCGCCACCCAGATCCTCGACACCGGCTTCGACGGCGCCCACTTCGACCTCGAACCCCTCCACTCCGGCGACACCGACTACCTCGACCTCCTCGACAACCTGCGCGAAGTCACCCGCGCCCACGACGTCCCCCTCTCCGTCGCGGCCCACCAGATCGACCCGCTCCCGGCGCTGCACTCCGTCGCCGACACCCTCACCGGCCACCCCAAATGGTGGTCGCAGGAGTTCTTCGGCCAGGTCGCCCGCCGCGTGGACCAGATCGCGGTGATGTCGTACGACACGATGCAGCCGTTGGAGAGTCTGTACGGCGGCTATGTCGCCCAGCAGACCTCGCTCGCCCTGGAGGTCACCCCGCCGTCCACCGACCTCCTCATGGGCCTGCCGTTCTTCCACGAGAACAAGCTCGGCCACCGCGCCGCCGCCGAGACCGTCGCCGCCGCCGTCCGCGGCACCCGCCTCGGCCTGTCCCGCACGGACGCCGACCGGGCCAACTTCGGCGTGGCCCTGTACGTGGACTTCGCCGCGACGGAGGAGGACTGGACGGCGTACCGCAAGGGCTGGGTCCGCTAGAAAACCGCCTGCGGCCGGGCCACCCCCGCTGCGACGAACAACCACGTGACCGCCGCCCGCAAGCAACCCGCCCGCAAGCACCTCACCCGCAACGACTTCGCCCCCCTCACCCGCACCGCCCTCGGCCCCACCCGCACCCTCACCGCCATAACCCTCCCCCACTCTCGGCTTCGCTCGAGCGGGGGGACCCCCATCGCGGCGGCACGAAGAAGGGCGTCTACCGCCTCACCTGCGACGACGACACCACAGCCATCGCCTACGTCTGGTCCGCGGACGAGGACTACTGGAACGCCGGCCCCTCCGACCCCCGCGACCCCTTCTCCCACGGCACCGGCCTCGGCCTCCTCACCGCGGCGCACGACCGGCTGACCGAGGCCGGCGTGCGCACCCCGCGTCTCCTGCACGCGGATCCCACCCACACCCACCTCCCCGCGGACGCCGCGGTCGTGGAGGACCTCCCGGGCCCCACCCTGGAGGACCTGCTGGCCCGCGACCCGCACGCCGCCCCCGAGGCCCTGGCCCGCATGAGGGACCTGCTCGACCGACTGCACGCCTGCACCGGCCCCCGCCTCGGCAAGGTCGCCCACGTCGACAACGGCGGTACCTCATACGACAGTTCGTGCGAGCGGCGCGTCCTCGACGGGGCGTTGCGCGACCTGGGCCAACTCGTCGACCGTGAGCCCCGCGTCGCCGCAGTACACACCCAACTGGACGAAAGCCTGCGGAAGCCGGCCGCGGAGGTCCGGCCCCGCACCAACCGCCGCCTCACCCTCATCCACGGTGAACTCGGCGGCGACCACGTCCTCCTGACCGCCGACGGCGACCTCGCCCTCATCGACATTGAGGGGCTGCTGTACTTCGACGTCGAGTGGGAGCACGTCCTCCTGCGCCAGCGCTTCGGTCCGCACTACGACGCTCTTCGCGCCCCCGGCCTCGACGAACACCGACTGCGGCTGTACCGTCTCGCGATGCACCTGTCCCTCGTCGCCGGCCCCCTGCGCCTCCTCGACGTCGGAGACTTCCACGACCCGGCGTTCCTGCGCGCCATCGCGGAGGACAGCCTCGATCAGATCCTGACCCTGACCCGGACCTTCGTGGAGCGCGCATGACCCTGCACGGGCTGCTGGTGACCCTGGCCGTACTGGTCGTGACGGCGGGTGCCGTGATGGGCGTCGCGGCGATCAGGAGGGGCTGGGTGCTGCCGTTCGGCAGGCGCAGGGTGCTGCGGCCGAAGCTGTGGGGGTACGGCATGCTGGTCAGCTCCGTCGGCATGACCGGCTACATGTCCGCCGGCCCCCTCGACCTCTCGCTCAGCGCCTACGCCACCGTCGCGTTCACCGGCCTGGGAGTGTTCTTCGTCGGCGTGATCCTGCAGCTGCTGGCCCAGCGCCCGGGCCGCCGTACCACCTCCTGAACAGGCCCTAGGAAGACCGCCTCCCGATCTTCGACCCCAGCCACACCAACGGGTCGTACTTCCGGTCGACAGCCCGCTCCTTCAAGGGGATCAGCGCGTTGTCCGTGATCTTGATGCCCTCGGGGCAGACCTCCGTGCAGCACTTGGTGATGTTGCAGTAGCCGAGACCGTGTTCGTCCTGGGCCGTGCTCTTGCGGTCCAGGCCCGTCTCCGCGGCCGCGTCCAGCGGGTGCATGTCGAGTTCCGCGACCCGCATCAGGAAGCGCGGGCCGGCGAACGCCGGTTTGTTCTCCTCGTGGTCGCGGACCACATGGCAGGTGTCCTGGCACAGGAAGCACTCGATGCACTTGCGGAACTCCTGCGACCGGTCCACGTCCTCCTGCATCATCCGGTACTCGCCGGGGCCCACACCCTCCGGTGGTACGAAGGACGGGACCTCCCGCGCCTTCGTGTAGTTGAAGCCGACGTCCGTGACGAGGTCGCGGACCACCGGGAACGCCCTGAGCGGCGTCACCGTGATCGTCTCCTCCCGCCCGAACACCGACATCCGCGTCATGCACATCAGCCGCGGCCGCCCGTTGATCTCCGCCGAGCACGAACCGCACTTGCCTGCCTTGCAGTTCCAGCGCACGGCCAGGTCCGGTGCCTGCGTGGCCTGGAGGCGGTGGATGATGTCCAGCACCACCTCGCCGTCGTTCACCTCGACCTTGAAGTCCTCCAGGCCGCCGCCCTTGACGTCGCCCCGCCAGACCTTGAAGCGGGCCTCGTAGCTGCTCACTCGTAGAGCTCCTCTTCGGCGAGGTACTTGACCAGCTCCTCCTTCTCGAAGAGGGCGAGCAGGTCGGGGCGGATGGGGTCGGTGGTCTCGCGGGTGAGGGTGATCTGGCCGCGGACCGGGTCCGTCGCCGCCAGTCCGCCCGTCGGGTCGGTCAGCGCGCACAGGAGGTTGAGCCGGCGCCACTCGCGTTCCATGGTGGGGTGGTCCTCGCGGGTGTGCCCGCCGCGCGACTCCGTGCGCTCCAGTGCCGCCCGGGCCACGCACTCGCTGACCAGCAGCATGTTCCGCAGGTCGAGGGCGAGGTGCCAGCCCGGGTTGAACTGGCGGTGGCCCTCGACGCCGGCCCGGCGTGCCCGTACCCGTAGCTCCGCCAGCTTCTCCAGGGCCTGAGCCATCTCGCCCTCGCGGCGGATGATGCCGACCAGGTCGTTCATGGTCTGCTGGAGTTCCTGGTGGAGGGTGTACGGGTTCTCCGGCGGGCGTCCGGTGTCCTCCTCCGGCTCCCCCGGCGCGGGACCCTCCGCCGAGAACGGGCGCAGTGCCTCCGCGGCCGCCGCGTCGACCTGCGTGTCGTCGACCTCGGGGCGTTCGAAGGCCAGCGCCGCCGCGTACTCGGCCGCGTGCCAGCCCGCCCGGCGTCCGAACACCAGCAGGTCGGACAGTGAATTTCCACCGAGGCGGTTCGAGCCGTGCATGCCGCCGGCCACCTCGCCCGCCGCGAAGAGGCCGGGTACGCCCCGTGCCGCCGCCGTGTCCGACTCGACCGCGATGCCGCCCATCACGTAGTGACAGGTGGGCCCGACCTCCATCGCCTCCGCCGTGATGTCCACGTCCGCCAGCTCCTTGAACTGGTGGTACATGGAGGGGAGCCGGCGCTTGATGACCTCGGCCGGCATCCGTGTCGACACGTCCAGGAACACGCCGCCGTGCGGGGAGCCGCGGCCCGCCTTCACCTCGGCGTTGATGGCCCTGGCCACCTCGTCGCGGGGGAGCAGTTCAGGGGGACGCCGGTTGTTGTCCGGGTCGTCGTACCAGCGGTCGCCCTCCTCCTCCGACTGGGCGTACTTCTCCTTGAAGACGTCGGGGATGTAGTCGAACATGAACCGCTTGCCCTCGGAGTTGCGCAGCACCCCGCCGTCGCCGCGCACGGACTCGGTGACGAGGATGCCCTTCACCGACGGCGGCCAGACCATGCCCGTCGGGTGGAACTGCACGAACTCCATGTTCAGCAGGGGCGCCCCGGCCAGCAGCGCGAGCGCGTGGCCGTCGCCCGTGTACTCCCACGAGTTCGACGTCACCTTGAAGGACTTGCCGATGCCGCCCGTCGCGATCACCACGGAGGGTGCTTCCAGGACGAAGAAACGGCCGGTCTCACGGTCGTAGGCGAAGACGCCGGAGACCCGGCCCGCGGCGGAGCCGCTATTGGATGCTGTGTCCTTCAGTACCCGGGTGACCGTGCACTCCTGGAAGACCTTCAGACGGGACTCGTAGTCGCCGGTCTCCTTCTTGTCCTGCTGCTGGAGCGAGACGATCTTCTGCTGGAGCGTGCGGATGAGTTCCAGGCCGGTGCGGTCGCCGACGTGTGCCAGGCGTGGGTACTCGTGGCCGCCGAAGTTGCGCTGCGAGATCCGGCCGTCCTTGGTGCGGTCGAACAGCGCGCCCCAGGTCTCCAGCTCCCACACCCGGTCCGGGGCCTCCTGGGCGTGCAGTTCGGCCATCCGCCACTGGTTGAGGAACTTGCCGCCGCGCATGGTGTCGCGGAAGTGGACCTGCCAGTTGTCGTGCTCGTTGACGTTGGCCATCGCCGCCGCGATGCCGCCCTCGGCCATCACCGTGTGCGCCTTGCCGAACAGCGACTTGCAGATCACCGCCGTACGGGCACCCCGCTCACGCGCCTCGATCGCGGCCCGCAGCCCGGCGCCGCCGGCACCGACCACGACGACGTCCCACTCCTGCCGGTCGACCACGGACATCAGAACAACCTCGGATCATCGAAGACACCGGACGCGACGAGATAGACGTAGAAGTCGGCGAGCGCCACGCTCACCAGGGACGTCCAGGCGAGCAGCATGTGGCGGGCGTTCAGCTTCCCGACCCACTGCCACATCCGGTAGCGCACGGGGTGCTTGGAGAAGTGCTTGAGCTGGCCGCCGACGATGTGCCGGCAGGAGTGGCAGGAGAGGGTGTACGCCCAGATCAGCACGATGTTGACCAGGAAGACCAGAGTGCCGAGGCCCATGTGGCCCCACTCGTAGTGCTCGTCGCGGAAGGCGAGCACCGTGTCGTAGGTCAGGATCCCGGCGACGACGATCGCGGCGTAGAAGAAGTAGCGGTGGATGTTCTGCAGGATCAGCGGGAAGCGGGTCTCGCCGGTGTACTTCTTGTGCGGCTCCGCGACCGCGCAGGCCGGGGGCGACATCCAGAAGCCCCGGTAATAGGCCTTGCGGTAGTAGTAGCAGGTCAGGCGGAAGCCGAGCGGGAAGATCAGGATGATGATCGCGGGGGAGAGGCCCCACCAGCTCCCGAACAGGTCGGCGTTCGGCCCGGCGCGCATGGGCTCACAGTTCTCCGCCAGACAGGGCGAGTAGAACGGCGAGACGTACGGCGCCGCGTAGTAGTCCGCGTCGGCGAAGGCCCGCCACGTCGAGTAGACGACGAAGGCCAGCAGGCCGGCGGCGGTGGCGGCGGGGGCCAGCCACCAGCGGTCGGTCCGCAGATGCGGGGCGGTGATCGCGGCGCGCGTACGGGTGCGTACGCCGCCGCTCTTCGGTTGGGGTTCCGTACCAGTGGCCAATGCATGACTCCGGTCGGTGTCGGGGGCGCTCAGTGCTCCGGACCGTGATGCGCGCCGAGGCCCTCGTCGTCGGTGTCGACCCACAGCGAGTCGTCGTACGGCGTGTCCGGGATGGTGACGAGATCGGGGCGCTTCTGCGTGGCCGGCTTGTCAGCCGCCTCGCGCAGCAGCGCGACGCTCTCGCGCAGGTGGTCGGCGTCGACGTGGACCCGGCGCATCTCGAGCCCGGCGCTGCCGATCTGCTGTTCCAGCCGCCCTACCGAGCGGAGCACCTCCTCGAGGTGGCGCTGGACTGACGTCAGTTCATCGTGCACGGACATGACTTGCCCTCACTTCCGCGGGTTCTGAGGCCCAAGGCGGCAACGTTCATGCGCCTGCGAGTGTTGCGCGTCACACCCAGCCATGTGAAGGGATGTGCATCGATTGGCGGATTGCACGCCTCCTTCACACGCCCGTGCACCCCGCTGCGCGCCGGGCGCCACCCGTTGTGCGTTGCTCCACACGGGTGAGCTTCCCGCCCTCCGTCGCCGTGTCGCCGTCGGCTGAAGAACCCTTTCCTCTTCAGTGGCCGCATACATCTGATCAGCTCTAAATACCCCCAAACGTGATCATAACTCCCCGCTCTCACGTTGGGGCGGCTCCCCGGAGGTAGCAGAGATGTCCTACGACGGCGTCGGCCTGTGCGCGGTCATGCGCTCGGTCGCCTTCCTCACCGCGGGCGCGCTCGCGGTGCCCGCGCTAGCCGGCTGCAGTTCCGAGGATCCGGCGGGCAGGCCACTGGCCGGACAGGACATCGCCCCCGCCGTCCGCGCCCAGGTCGCCGACGGCGGCACCCTGCGCTGGGCCGTGGACGCCGTACCGGAGACGCTGAACACCTTCCAGGCGGACGCCGACGCCGCCACCACCCGCGTAGCGCAGGCCGTGCTGCCGTCGATGTTCCGGGTCGACGCGAACGGGCGGCCGGAGCGGAACCCGGACTACCTGGAGTCGGCCAAGGTCGTCGAGACCGAGCCCAAGCAGGTCGTCCTCTACAAGCTCAACCAGGCGGCCGTCTGGAGCGACGGCCGCGAGATCGGCGCCGCCGACTTCGCCGCCCAGTCGCGCGCCCTGTCCGGCAAGGACACCGCCTACTGGACCGCCCGCAACGCCGGCTACGACCGCATCGAGAAGATCGAACGCGGTGCCAACGACCTCGAGGTCCGGGTCACCTTCGCCCGGCCGTACACCGACTGGCGCTCCCTGTTCTCGCCGCTGTACCCGAAGGACGTCATGGGCACGCCCGACTCCTTCAACGACGGCGCGCGCCGCAAGCTCAAGGTCACCGCCGGTCCCTTCACCTTGAAGAAGGTCGACCGCAAGGCCGACCAGGTCACCCTCGCCCGCAATCCGCGCTGGTGGGGCCACCGGGCCAAGCTGTCCGAGATCGTGCTGCGGGCCGTACCCCGCGACAAGCGGGCCGCCGAGCTGGCCGCCGGCAAGCTCGACCTGGCCGAGATCGACCCCGAGGCCGTCCGGCGCATCACCCTCGCGGCCGGTCCCCGGAGCACCGGCACCCCGCTGATGGGCCCCGGCAGCGACCGCACCGGCGCCGACGCCCTGCGCCCCCCGGCCGTGTCCAGCGGCTCCGACAGCGAGGCCGCCGACGAGGAGACCGGCGCCCGCGAGAAGCAGCGCGGGGCTGTCGCCCAGTACGCCCGCCAGCAGACCGCCCTCCAGGGCTTCGAGGTCCGCAAGTCCCTGGAACCCGCCTACACCCAGCTCGCCCTCAACGGCGCCGACGGCCCCCTCGCCGACGAGCGCGTCCGCCGCGCCGTCGCTCGCGCCCTCGACCGGGAGGCCCTCGCCAAGGCCGTCCTGCGCCCCCTCGGCCTGCCCGCCGAGCCGGTCGGCAGCCACCTCGCGCTGGCCGGGCAGGCCGCGTACGCCGACAACAGCGGCGCGCTCGGCGGCCAGGACACGGCCAAGGCGCAGGCGCTGCTCGCGGACGCCGGCTGGGTGCGGGGCGGGCCGGTCAAGGAGGAGAAGAAGGAGGGCGAGAAGGCGGCCGGCTCGAAGGGCGAGAAGGGTGCGAAGGCCGAGAAGGAGTCGGCGGGCGGCGACGACGGCACGTACATCGTCGGCGACGACGACAAGGCGGGGGACGAGACCGGCCGCGAGCAGGACAAGGAGGTCAGCGACGAGGACGCCCGGAATCACGCCCAGGACGGCAGGCAGTACGCCAACCAGAATCTGAAGCAGGGAGGCGCCCCCGGCGCGTACGCCCCCAAGGGCACCGCCGCCCCCGCCGGCGCCGAGATCAACCGGCTGGCCAAGGACGGCAAGGCCCTCACCCTCCGCTTCGTGCTCCCGTCGGGACCGGGCTCGCAGGCGCTGCATACCGTGGCCGACCGGATCTCCCGCATGTTGGCGAAGGTCGGCATCCGCACCGAGACCGCCAAGGTCGCCGACGAGAGCTACTTCAAGGACCACATCGCGTCCGGCCAGTACGACCTCGCCCTGTACTCCTGGCCGGCGTCCGCGTTCCCCGCCACCGACGCCCGCCCGATCTACGCCAAGCCGGTCCCGGCCGCCGACGGCTCCCTGAACGTCGAGCAGAACTACACGCGGGTCGGAACCGACCAGGTCGACCAGCTCTTCGACCAGGCCCTCTCGACGCTGGACGAGAACGAGAGCCGCGGCCTGATCCGCAAGGCCGACGCCCGGATCTGGGCGGCGGCAGGCTCGATCCCCCTCTACCAGCGCCCTCAGCTGACGGCCGCGAAGAAGAACGTCGTGAACGCCGGCGCCTTCGGCTTCGAGACCCCGGTCTACGAGGACATGGGCTTCCTGGCGAAGGGGGCGAAGGCGGCGGCGAGCGCGTCGCCGAGGAAGTGACGGTCTTGGTGGGGAACTACTGCATGATCGGGTGATCCTGTGGCCGCTCCGGGGCGGTGGGGCCCCTACGGTAATAGCGTCGATGCTATGACATGGGGTACCGTCGAACTGGAGCCGGAGGCTGCCGACTGGCTGGCCGGGCTCGATGACAAACGCTGGGCGCAAGCTCTCATGCATCTCGACTTGCTGGAGCAGCGGGGAGTCCATCTTGGTGAGCCGTACACACGTCAGCTCGACGGCAAACTCAGAGAGCTGCGCTTCTACTGCGGCGGCGAGCGCGTAAGGATCACGTACTGGATCGCTTCGGGACGCCGCATCATCATGCTCACTGTGTTCCGCAAGACGAGGATGCAGGAGTTCGCCGAAGTCGAGCGGGCGCGCCAGGCCATGAAGCGATGCCAGGCGGAAGGCCACACCGTGGACGAGGAGGAGCTGTGACGGAGACCAGGCGAACCGGCCTCGCAGAGGCCCGCCGGGCCCGGGCCATGACTCCCGAGATCGAGGAGGAGTACGCGGCGGCACAGTTGCGCTTCGCTCTCGGCGAGGCGGTCCGCAAGCAGCGCCAGGACCTGGGGCTGTCACAGCAGGAGCTCGGACGCCGGGCGGGCATGACCCAGTCGGCCGTGGCACGCTTCGAGGGTGGCGGCACCGTACCGACGATTCCTGTCCTCGACCGCCTCGCCCGGGCCCTCGGGCTAGAACTGAGAGTGGAGCTGGCGCAGCAGGCCAGGAGCGCATGACCGCTGCTCTCATTGGACAGGCGGGCCCGCATGCGGCAGTTCGCCCGCCTGATCTCAAGCGGGTTGACGGCGGGACCACGAGCCCTTCAAGGACTTGTAGCCCAAGACCCACGCCCGGATCTGGGCGGCGGCGGGCTCGATCCCCCTCTACCAGCGCCCTCAGCTGACGGCCGCGAAGAAGAACGTCGCGAACGCCGGCGCCTTCGGCTTCGCGACCCCCCTCTACGAGGACATGGGCTTCCTGAAGAAGGGGGCGTAGCCGCCGGCGAGCGCGTCGCCGTCCGACGGCTGACGTATCGCCATAGCTCAGAGATCTCTCAAAACGCTTGCCGCCCGTCCCCGGCGCCCGCACCATGATGGCAACAGTGATCATGGGGTGGGCGTCGACCGCGTCCGCGTCTCGGGGGAAGAGGAGCCGACGTATGCGCGGCATCACACGGAGGACCTGTGCGGCGGGACTGGCCGCGGTGGTGATGGTGGCGGGGCTGACCGCCTGCACCGGCGGTACGGACGACCGGGCCGAGGCCTGCACGGACGGGACGTACACCTGGTCCGGCGTCCAGCGTTCGGAGAAGCTGACCGAGCTCGCCGACCCGATCTTCTTCGAGAAGACGACCGCGTCGTACTCGGCCAAGCTCAAGCGCGTCGACGACACGGTCTACCGGCCCACGGTGAGCGTCCCGCCCAAGGGCGTCGACGCGGCCGGCGTGATCAAGGCGCTGGGCAGGCACCTGAAGGTCGAGGAGCCGCTCGCGGACCCGACCGAGACGTACGGACTCGAGGACGAGCATTACTTCGAGTCGGCGACCGGAGACCACAAGGGCGCGTACTACGCGTGGGGCTACATCAAGCTGGTCGACGCCGACTTCACGTACACCTGCGGGAGCGGCGAGCCGATCAAGGGCCATGTACGCACGTGGGACGGGACCGGCTCCGGCTTCCTCCCCTGCGCCTCAGAGCCCTCGGACATCACGACCGGCCGTGACGCCGCCGTCCGGACCTGCCCGGAAGGATCCCCGGCCACCAAGGCCGCCTGACCCGATCCGGCCCGGCGAGCCCTTGCCGCTGCGGCCACGTACCATGGGGTAAGGCCGTGGCGTGTCCAGCCCGGCAGGGTCCGCGTAACACAGACGTACGCGCAGGCCATCCACTCAAGCCGGGAGTACGCCGCAATATGGCCACGCGCCACGACATCCGCAACGTCGCCATCGTCGCCCACGTCGACCACGGGAAGACGACCCTCGTCGACGCCATGCTGAAGCAGGCCGGTGCCTTCGCCGCGCACGCCGCCGAATCGCTCGACGACCGCATGATGGACTCGAACGACCTGGAACGTGAGAAGGGCATCACGATCCTGGCCAAGAACACGGCCGTGAAGTACCACCCGAAGGATGGCGGCGACGTCATCACCATCAACATCATCGACACCCCGGGCCACGCCGACTTCGGCGGCGAGGTCGAGCGCGGCCTGTCCATGGTGGATGCCGTGGTGCTGCTGGTCGACGCCTCCGAGGGGCCGCTGCCGCAGACCCGCTTCGTGCTGCGCAAGGCGCTGCAGGCCCGCCTGCCCGTCATCCTGTGCATCAACAAGACGGACCGCCCCGACTCGCGCATCGACGAGGTCGTCAACGAGGCGTACGACCTCTTCCTCGACCTCGACGCCGACGAGGACCAGATCGAGTTCCCCATCGTCTACGCGTGTGCGCGTGACGGTGTGGCCTCGCTGACCAAGCCGGAGGACGGCACCGTCCCGGCCGACAGCGACAGCCTGGAGCCGTTCTTCTCCACGATCCTGTCGCACGTCCCGGCTCCGGAGTACGACGTGGAGGCCCCGCTCCAGGCGCACGTCACCAACCTGGACGCCGACAACTTCCTCGGCCGTATCGCGCTGCTCCGCGTCGAGCAGGGCGAGCTGCGCAAGGGCCAGACCGTCACGTGGATCAAGCGCGACGGCACGATGTCCAACGTGCGCATCACCGAGCTGATGATGACCGAGGCGCTCACCCGCAAGCCGGCCGAGAAGGCGGGCCCCGGTGACATCTGTGCCGTGGCCGGTATCCCGGAGATCATGATCGGCGAGACCCTCGCCGACCCCGAGAACCCGATCGCGCTGCCGCTCATCACGGTCGACGAGCCGGCGATCTCGATGACCATCGGTACGAACACCTCGCCGCTGGTCGGCCGTGGCGGCACCGGCAAGGGCGCCGACAACAAGGCCGCGGTCAAGGACCGCAAGGTCACCGCTCGCCAGGTCAAGGACCGTCTGGACCGCGAGCTGGTCGGCAACGTCTCGCTGCGCGTGCTCGACACCGAGCGCCCGGACGCCTGGGAGGTCCAGGGCCGTGGTGAGCTCGCGCTGGCCATCCTGGTCGAGCAGATGCGCCGCGAGGGCTTCGAGCTGACCATCGGCAAGCCGCAGGTCGTCACCAAGCTCGTCGACGGCAAGGTGTACGAGCCGGTCGAGCGCATGACGATCGACGTGCCCGAGGAGCACATGGGCGCCGTCACACAGCTCATGGGCGTCCGCAAGGGCCGTATGGACAACATGTCCAACCACGGCTCCGGTTGGGTCCGCATGGAGTTCGTCGTCCCGTCCCGCGGCCTCATCGGCTTCCGTACCGAGTTCCTGACCGGCACGCGCGGCACGGGCATCGCCCACTCCATCCACGAGGGCCACGAGCCGTGGTTCGGCGTTCTGACGACCCGTAACAACGGCTCGCTCGTCGCCGACCGCGCCGGCGCCGTCACCGCGTTCGCGATGACGAACCTCCAGGAGCGCGGCGTGCTGTTCACCGACCCCGGCACCGAGGTGTACGAGGGCATGATCGTCGGCGAGAACTCGCGCTCCGACGACATGGACGTGAACATCACCAAGGAGAAGAAGCTCACGAACATGCGGTCGTCCTCGGCCGACTCGTTCGAGGCGATCGTCCCGCCCCGCAAGCTCTCCCTGGAGCAGTCCCTGGAGTTCTGCCGCGACGACGAGTGCGTGGAGGTCACCCCGGAGGCGGTCCGCATCCGCAAGGTGAACCTGGACGCCCGTGAGCGCGCCCGCTCCGCGAGCCGCGCCAAGCACGGCTGACGCGGCCTGCACCGAAAACACCGGGCGCCACCACGCGGTGGCGCCCGGTGTTTTCGGTGCAGGGATAACCCTCGATTTACGGGAGATGGCGCTGTGGTGCGCCGCTCTCCCACTACCCTTCTGTGGGCCTGCTGTGTCGATGCTGGCCGTTCACGCCGGGGAACGGATCCGCCCTGTGGCGGTTGCGTGTTGGCCGCGCACCTTGCGTGGCGGTGGCGCTCTCCGCAACCGATTTTTTACTCCATGCGTCCGGATTCCGGACACCTACCTCCGGTAGATGTGTAACAAGTCCGTTTCGCAGGGATCTTTCGGCAAAGTGTTTGTCCGGATTTTGGAAGAAGTAGGCACCAGGTGTGATCGAACCGAGACCAAACGGGTGTGGTTCGGTCGTGGTGCATGGCAGATAGTTAGGCGCGTAGAACTCGTACTGGCGGGTCACGTGTAGGGGGCGTGGACTCGCGAGTGTGCGGGGGGCACTCTTCGATCGTCGCCGTCCTAGGGGGCGGTGCGGTGTTGTGTCATGTGCCCCTCCTGTAGTGGTCAAGTGGACTTATGAGGAGGAACCCATGCGCGGTGCCAACAGCGCGAAGTGGCTTGCCGGCGCGATAGTCGTGGCGCTGGCAGCCACCGCCTGCAGCTCCGGCGATGGCGGCGAAGACGAGGGCAGCGAGTCCAGTAAGACCCGCTACGTGTCCATCAACGTGGGAGAGCCCCAGAAGGGCATCATTCCCTCGGACACCAATGAGTCCAACGGCGGTTACATTCTCGACGCACTGTTCGCCGGGCTGCTGACCTTCGATGAGAAGGGCGGGATCGAGTACCTCAACGCGGAGTCCATCTCCACCGAGGACTCCAAGACCTGGACCGTCAAGCTCAAGGACGGCTGGAAGTTCCACGACGGCACGCCGGTCACCGCCGAGTCGTACGTCAAGGCGTGGAACTGGTCCGCACATGTCGACAACGCGCAGCAGAACTCCTTCTGGTTCGCCGACATCGCGGGCTACGAGGACGTTCACCCGGCCAAGGAAGGCGCCAAGGCGAAGGCGGACACCATGTCCGGCCTGAAGGTGGTCGACGACACGACCTTCACCATCGAACTCTCCGCCGCTCTGCCCTACTACGAGTACAAGTTGGGCTACTCGACCTTCGCGCCGCTGCCGGAGGCGTTCTTCAGCGACCCGAAGGCGTTCGGCGAGAAGCCGGTCGGCAACGGTCCCTACGAGTTCGAGAAGTGGGACCACAAGAAGCTCTTCCAGGTCAAGGCGTACGCCGACTACAAGGGCTCCAACAAGGCCAAGAACGCCGGTGTCCAGTACAAGGCGTACTCGACCCCCGAGGCCGCCTACCAGGACCTGCTGTCCGGCAACCTGGACATCATCGACCAGGTCGGCCCCACGGACCTCGCCAAGTACGAGCAGGACCTGGGAGACCGGGCCATCGCCAAGCCGTACGCGGCTATTCAGACGCTGGTCCCGGCGTTCTACTCCAAGACCTTCAAGGACGTCGACCCGAAGGTCATCCAGGGTCTGTCGATGGCGATCGACCGTGACACGATCACCAAGACCGTGCTGCAGGGCACCCGCACCCCCGCCGACGGCTGGGTCGCCCCGGGTGCGCAGGGCAAGCAGACCCTGGACACCGACGTGTTCAAGTACGACCCCGCCAAGGCCAAGAAGCTCATCAAGGACGGCGGCGGTATCCCGGGCAACAAGGTCTTCATCCAGTACAACACCGACGGCGGCCACGCCGAGTGGGTCACCGCGGTCTGCAACTCCATCACCAAGGCCACCGGTGTGGCCTGCGAGGGCGACGCCAAGCCGGACTTCGCCACCGACCTCGAGGCCCGCGACAACGACGAGGTCAAGTCGATGTACCGCGGTGGCTGGCTGGGCGACTACCCGCTCAACGGCAACTTCCTCAAGGAGCTGTACCACACGGACGCCGAGTCCAACAACGGCCGCTTCTCCAACAAGGAGGTCGACGACGCGATGGCCGCGGCCGACGCGGCCAAGGACCTCGACTCGTATGTCAAGGCGTACCAGGAGGTCGAGAAGGACCTCCTCAACTACATGCCGTCCATCCCGCTCTGGTTCTACGAGATGAACGGTGGCCACGGCGAGAAGGTCGACAACGTCGACATCGACTGGCACGGCCAGTACAAGCTGTACGACGTGACGGCCAAGTGACCTGACGGTCGCGGTTTCGCACACCGTACGGCGTCACCTCGTACGACCGTCCGGCGCGCAGAGCACACCAACGCTCTGCGCGCCGGACGTGTGGGGCTCACTTCCCGGCTCGTGTCCGGAAGCGGACGACCCCGCAGTTCCACCCCCCGACCATGGAGGCACCCATGGGGCACTATGTCGCCAGACGACTGCTCCAGATGATCCCAGTCTTCATCGGATCCACCGCACTGGTGTTCCTGATGATGTACGCGCTGCCCGGAGATCCCGTACGCGCACTCGCCGGCGAGCAGTACTCGGACCCCGTACAGATCGCGGCACTCAAGGCGGAACTCGGCCTGGACCAGCCGATCTGGCTGCAGTACTGGGACTATCTCACAGGGCTGGTACAGGGCGACTTCGGCCGACAGATAGCCTCCGGACGTCCGGTGGCCGACGTCATCGCCGAAGCCTGGCCGGTCACTGTCCAACTCGCGCTGTTCGCCCTGGTGTTCACGACCGTCGTCGGCATCTCCCTGGGCGTGATCGCCGGACTGCGCCCGAACAGCCTCCGCGACCGCGGGCTGCTGCTCCTCACCCTGGTGCTGGTGTCCGTCCCCTCCTTCGTGCTCGGTCGCATGGCCCAGTACTTCTTCGCCTTCCAACTCGACCTCGTCGAGCCGAACGTGTCCCTCGACGAGAGCTGGACCGAGCTGCTGCTTCCCGCGACGGTGCTCGGCGCACTCTCGCTGGCCTATGTGGCCCGGCTCACCCGCACGTCGGTCGCCGAGAACCTGCGCTCCGACTACATCCGCACGGCCATCGCCAAGGGGCTGCCCCGGCGCCGGGTGATCGGCGTTCACCTGTTGCGCAACTCGATGATCCCCGTGGTCACCTACCTCGGGACCGACCTCGGCACGCTCATGGCCGGGGCTGTGGTCACCGAGGGCATCTTCAACATCCACGGCATCGGCAATCTGGTCTTCGACGCGCTCGGCCACCGCGAGGGCTCGACCGTCGTGGGGGTGGTCAGCCTCATCGTGGTCGTCTATCTGATCTGCAGCCTGCTCGTCGACCTGCTGTACGCGGTCCTGGACCCGAGGATCCGGTATGCCTGAGAAGACCGCCGTCGACTCCCAGAACAGCAAAGTCGCAGACACACCGGTGCCCGCCACCGTCGAACCGGAGACCGGCAACGGCACGGGCAAGGCCCGCAGCCTGTGGTCCGACGCCTGGCATGATCTGCGCCGCAGTCCGCTCTTCCTGGCCTCGTCCCTGCTGATCGTGATGCTGGTGACGATGGCTGTGTTCCCCAGTCTGTTCGCCGACGGCTCGCCCACCGAGGCGGACCTGGCCAACAACTACCTCAAGCCGCCGAACTGGTCCCACATCATGCAGCCCGACTGGTTCGGCTACGACATCCAGGGCCGCTCGGTGTGGACCCGCATGGTCTACGGCGCCCGAGCCTCCATCCTGGTCGGCGTCCTCGTCACCCTGATCGTGACGGCCGTGGGCAGCGTGCTCGGCATGCTCGCCGGCTACTTCGGGGGTATCTGGGACACCCTGCTGTCCCGGCTCACGGACATTTTCTTCGGCATCCCGTTCCTGCTCGGCGCCATGGTCATCCTGACCACCTTCGACAAGCGCACCGTATGGGTGGTGATCCTGGCGATCTCCTTCCTGGGCTGGACCACCATCGCCCGTGTCGCCCGCGGTGCGGTGATCAGCGTCAAGCAGGCCGACTACGTCGTCGCCGCCAAGGCGCTCGGCGCCTCCACGAGCCGGATCCTGCTGCGCCACATCCTGCCCAACGCGCTGGCCCCGATCATCGTCGTCGCCACCATTTCACTCGGCGGCTACATCGGGGCCGAGGCCACCCTGTCCTTCCTGGGCGTGGGCCTGAGCGAGCCGGTGGTCTCCTGGGGTGTGGACGTCTCACGCGGCTTCCAGTCGATCCGCAACGCGCCCTACGTGCTGATCATGCCGTCCGTCCTGGTCTCCATCACGGTGCTCTCGTTCCTGATGTTCGGCGATGCCGTGCGCAACGCCCTCGACCCGAAGCTGCGCTGAGGGAGGCGTACACGATGACTCTCATCGACGAGGCTCCCATGAGCCCATATCAGGGGGACGATCCGGACAGCGGAGAACCGCTGCTGGAAGTCCGCGACCTCCACGTGGAGTTCCACACGCGGGACGGCGTCGCCAAAGCGGTCAACGGTGTGAACTACTCGGTGAAGGCCGGGGAGACGCTCGCTGTTCTGGGCGAGTCGGGTTCCGGCAAGTCCGTCACCGCCCAGGCGATCATGGGCATCCTGGACATGCCTCCCGGCCGCATCACCAAGGGTGAGATCCTCTTCCGTGGCCAGGACATGCTGAAGATGTCCGACGAGGAACGGCGCAAGCTGCGCGGCGCGCGGATCGCCATGATCTTCCAGGACGCGCTGTCGTCGCTGAACCCGGTCTACTCCGTCGGCTACCAGCTCGGCGAGATGTTCCGCGTGCACCTGGGCCTCTCCAAGAAGGACGCCAAGGCCAAGGCGATCGAGATGATGGACCGGGTGAAGATCCCGGCTGCCGCCGCGCGCGTCAACGACTACCCGCACCAGTTCTCCGGCGGTATGCGCCAGCGCATCATGATCGCCATGGCGCTTTCCCTGGAGCCGGACCTGATCATCGCCGACGAGCCCACCACAGCGCTCGACGTGACGGTCCAGGCCCAGGTGATGGACCTGCTGGCTGAGCTGCAGCGCGAATATCACATGGGCCTGATGCTCATCACCCACGACCTTGGCGTGGTCGCCGACGTCGCCGACAAGATCGCGGTGATGTACGCGGGCCGGATCGTGGAGCGGGCTCCGGTCCACGAGCTGTACAAGCGCCCGGCGCACCCGTACACCAAGGGCCTGCTGGACTCGATTCCGCGCCTGGACCAGAAGGGCCAGGAGCTGTACGCGATCAAGGGGCTGCCGCCGAACCTGACACGCATTCCGAGCGGCTGCGCGTTCAACCCGCGCTGCCCGATGGCGCAGGACATCTGCCGTACCGACATCCCGGCCCTGCAGCCGGTCACCGAGCGGGACGGCGGCGAACTGGTCGGCCGCGGCTCGGCCTGTCACTTCTGGAAGGAGACGATCCATGGCTGAGCTCAGCAAGCAGAACGAGCCGGTCGACGCCACACCGAGCGTCTCCGAGGTGGACGTCGCCGACGCGCACACCGAGGCGGAGGCGGTCGCCGCGATCGAGGCCCCCGTCGAGCGTGGGGAGCCCATCCTCCAAGTGCGCGGCCTGGTCAAGCACTTCCCGCTCACCCAGGGCATCCTGTTCAAGAGGCAGATCGGCGCGGTCAAGGCCGTCGACGGGATCTCCTTCGACCTGCACCAGGGCGAGACCCTGGGCATCGTGGGTGAGTCCGGCTGCGGCAAGTCGACGGTCGCCAAGCTCCTGATGAACCTGGAGCGGGCAACGGCCGGCGAGATCTTCTACAAGGGCCAGGACATCACCAAGCTGTCCGGGCGCGCCCTGAAGGCCGTACGCCGCAACATCCAGATGGTGTTCCAGGACCCGTACACGTCCCTCAACCCCCGTATGACGGTGGGCGACATCATCGGGGAACCCTTCGAGATCCACCCTGAGGTGGCCCCGAAGGGCGACCGGCGCAGGAAGGTCCAGGACCTCCTGGACGTCGTCGGCCTGAACCCGGAGTACATCAACCGCTACCCGCACCAGTTCTCCGGCGGTCAGCGCCAGCGCATCGGCATCGCGCGCGGCCTGGCGCTCAACCCGGAGATCATCATCTGCGACGAGCCGGTGTCGGCGCTGGACGTGTCGGTCCAGGCACAGGTCATCAACCTGATGGAGAAGTTGCAGGACGAGTTCAACCTCTCCTATCTCTTCATCGCCCACGACCTGTCCATCGTCCGGCACATCTCCGACCGCGTCGGCGTGATGTACCTCGGCAAGATGGCCGAGATCGGCACCGACCAGCAGATCTACGACCACCCGACGCACCCCTACACCCAGGCGCTGCTGTCGGCGGTCCCGGTCCCCGACCCGGACGCCCGCGAAGGTCGCGAGCGCATCATCCTCACCGGCGACGTGCCCTCCCCGGCCAACCCGCCGTCCGGCTGCCGCTTCCGCACCCGCTGCTGGAAGGCCCAGGACCAGTGCGCCGAGGAGGTCCCGCTGCTGGCGATTCCGGAGCGCTTCCAGGGCGAGGACACTCCCGCGGCGCATGAGTCGGCGTGCCACTTCGCGGAGGAGAAGGACGTCGTGCACGCGGCCTGATCCCGTACGGGTACGTCCCTTGGTTCCCGGCGCCGATGTCCAGGCGCCGGGAACCGGCTTTTCTTCGAACAGCCCACAGGCATCCTGCGCCCTGCCAGAACCGTCAGCGGTTCAGGTCGACAACACGGACGTACCGCTTCTCGTACAGTTCCAGCCGGACCGTCGCAACGAACGGGGCCTCGTAGTCCTCGCCCACCCGACGGGCCGCTTCGATCGCCGCCGCCGTACCGAACGGCACGCCGTCGGCGTGGAGTTGGCAGCAGGAGAGGGCAGCCGGGTAATCGAGGTCGACGGTCGTGATACCGAGCTGCCCGATGTGCATCGGGATGCCCGCCCTCTCACGCTCGGCTTCGATGACCGAGAGCACCGGCGTGTGGAGGAACACACCGGGTTCGAGCTGGGCCGCGTGGACGAGGCCGGAGACCTGACGGTGCCCACCCAGGGCGAGCAGTGTGTCGGAGTCGAGGATGTAGTGCTCCCGGATCACGCGGCACCCTGCTCGGCCGCGTGGTGTGCCACCACCTGGCTGCGCACCCTGCGCAGGACCTCGGCGCTGCTGTCGTCCGTGACGGTCACACCGAAGTGCTCGGCGAGGTAGACGGCGGTGCGATCGGCGCGCTCCTTCAGCTCGGCGGGGGTGAGCGTGCTCTCGGCGAACTCCTCGATGAGGGCGCGCATGGTCGTACGATGGGCCTCCGCGAGGACGGCGAGGCGGTCGCGGGTCTTGGAGTCGACCTTGATCGTGGTGTCCATTCGGGGAGTATGCCGAGGGGAATACCTTCGGTGAGGGTGCAAACGTCATGTCGTGAGATTGGCGCTGGCTGGCTCAGCGTCTTTCTCGGGTTGCCGCTTCGGGGTGCCTCGCCCACCTTCGCGGTCCGTCTCACGCCGTTCCTGCCGCAGCCCGGTCAGGTTCGTGGCGAGGAAGTACGCAACTCGATCCCGGCCTCCGCGCAGGCCACGTCGAAGATCCGGCCTATCTCGGCCGCGATGGCCCGTGCTTCGTTGAGACTCTCGGTGGTGGTAGCGCGTGCTTCCAGGGAGCGCAGCCTGGCGGCAAGCTCGGGATGCCGTTCCACTGCTGCGTACACCGCCCACTGTCCAGAGAAACGGCGCATCGGAGCGGCGCTGACCTGCTCGCGTGCTTGTTGCAGCGCCGCGGAGCGTTCGGCGTCGAACGTGGGCAGGGCGTCGGGCGCCAGCTGCGCGAGGACGGCCCGTAGGTCTTCCGGGGTATTGGCCGGCTGGAGGGTGACAGAGTCGCCGGAACCGGGGTGTGCGGCGGCGATCACGCCACTCATCGGCCCCGAGCCTCCCGCTTCAAAAGGGCCGTGAGGTCGATGCCCTCCTGTACGGCGACATCGAAGTCGGGATGCCTCCAGCGCGCGCTGAAGATCTGCTTCGAACGACTCCTGGTCGCCGGGAAAACCATGTCCGGACCGAAGAGCGGCTCGAATGTTCCCGATGGTTCCCAACGGCGGCGCCTCAGGTCCCGGCGTCTCCGCGTGCTGTGCGCTCACGATCCACTGCTCCTTGGTGTCCCCTCGTCCTGCGAGGAGTGTCCTACAGCGGTACGAGTCCCGCTGCGGAAACAGCCCGTACGTTCTTCGGGGTGCTGCCGGGGTGTGCGGCGGTGCTGATGGGCTGTCTCCTCGGGGCGATACGGTGGTCTGCCCGCTGCCCGCTGCCCGCTGCCCGCTGCCCGCTGCCCGCTGCCCGCTGCCCGCTGCCCGCTGCCCGCTGCGTACCTGCGAGCCCGCGGTGCGGGCTGGGCCTGTGGACAACTCACGCCGGGTCCCCGTTGCCCTTCGGTGCGACGGTGAACCACATGGCCTTGCCGTGCGGGTAGCCCCGTACGCCCCACTGATCGGCGCACGCCTCGACGATGCCGAGTCCGCGTCCGCGTTCGTCGTGGGCGGCAGGGGCCAGGGGCATCGGGGTGCCCAAGCCGTGGTCCCAGACCGTGACACGGAAGTCCTCCGGAGTGCGTTCCATGCTGACGTGGGTCTCCATGGCGGAGTGCTGGTAGGCGTTGGTGACAACCTCGGAGACCAGCAACTCCACGGTGTCGACGATGCAGTTGAGCTTCGCGGCGGAGAGAATGCTGCGGATCGTCGCCCGGACAACGCCGACGGCGCGGGGGTCGTGGGGGATTGTCAGGCCGTAGGTCCAAAGGGGTTGGGGGGTTTCAGGCTTGCGCATGTGGCAGCCTCCAGGGTGCGGTTCGACTGTGACTGACGCCTCACATACAGTAAGGGAGATGGTGTGAGTTATTCAACCTACTTGGATGAGACGGTGGATACCTGATGGATGAGGATGAGGAGGAGACGCGTGGGGCTCAGGGCTGAACCGACGTACCGGCAAAGGCGTTTCGGTGCGGAACTACGCAGGCTGCGTGAGCGAGCGCGGTTGTCGTCGACCGAGGCGGCCGCTCTGCTTGGTGTGAGGCAACCCCAGCTCAGCAGCGTTGAGGCGGGGAAGACCGGTTTGTCTGCGGAACGGGTCCGGCGTCTCGGTCAAGCCGCTGGTATGAGTTCTCATACCTTTATGGATGCGCTGATCGATTTCGGTCAGAGGTCAGGCAAGGGATGGTGGAGCGAGTACCGAGGCGTACTGGGTGCCGCGCACCTGGACCTCGCTGAACTGGAGGACGCTGCCCGCTCCGTGGTCACCTATGAGCCCATGTTCGTTCCGGGCATCCTTCAGACGCAGAGCTACGCTGAAGTCCTTCACCGTGGTCCCTACCGGCCGATGCCTCCAGAGCAGCAGGACGCTGCCGTCCGCTTCAGGGTTCGGCGCGGAGCTCTGTTGACCGGCGAGCGCCCGCCGGTTCTGCACGCTGTCATCCACGAGGCCGCTCTCAGCGTGACCTTGGGCGCACCCGAGGTGATGCGTGATCAGTTGCTGCACCTCGTGGAACTGTCCCGGCTTCCGCATGTGACCATCCAGATTCTGCCGTTTGACGGTCCGATCGCGTTCGGCACTGGATTCGTGCTGATCGAGCCGGAGGAGCGGGAGTTGTCGACCGCCCTGGTTTCCCACATCGAGAAGACGCTCTACCTGGACGATCCGGATGCTCTGGCCAAATACCGGAACCGGTTCGCTACGTTGACCGGGGAGGCGCTACCTGCTGTCCGCCCCGAGGCGTCGCCGGAGGCGCAAGCGGCCAGGAATTCGCTCAGCCTCTTGCAACGCATCCTGTACCCCCTGTTGTAGAAAGGCGCACATGTCCGAGCTCAAGTGGCAGAAGTCGAGCTTCAGCGAAGGAGGGGCGGCGAACTGCGTCGAACTCGCCACCTGCCCCGCAGGCCACCCCCACCTCCGCGAGAGCGAAGATCCGGCGACCGTCGTCCAGACGTCCGCCACCGCCCTCGGTGCTCTGCTCCGTGCTGTCAGGGATGGCGCGATAGGCACCGCTCAGGGCTGAAGCCCTGCCGCGCCCAGGAGAGGGACCGAAGAGATTGCTCCACCACATCGAGCTGTGGGTCCCCGACCTGCCCCGCGCGACCCGCGAATGGGGCTGGTTGCTCACCCGGCTCGGCTACGACCCGTACCAGGACTGGCAGCACGGCCGCAGCTGGCGTCAGGGGACGGCGTACCTGGTCGTGGAGCAGTCACTGGCGCTGACTGCCGCGGACCACGACCGCACCCGCCCCGGCCTCAACCACCTCGCCTTCCACGCCGGAACCCGCGAGGAGGTCGACGCGCTGGATGCCGAGAGTCCGGACCACGGTTGGACGCCGCTCTTCGCGGACCGCTACCCGCACGCGGGCGGTCCGGAGCACTACGCCGCGTACCTTGCGAACACCGACGGCTTCGAGGTCGAGCTGGTGGCCGAGGCCGACGTCAGGCCGTGATCCCGGCCCGCGCCCAGTGACAGGCCACCTGTGCCTCCCCACCCCCGCCCAGCACCTCGGGATCCTCGCTCCGGCAGGCGTCCGCGACCCCCACCCGTTCCGCCTCCCCGCCCGCCAGGATCTGGCACCGGGCGTGGAAGCGGCACCCGGAGGGGATGCGGGACGGGTCCGGGGGTTCGCCGGTGAGCACGACCGGATCACCGGGGGCTTCCGGCAGGACCGACAACAGGGCCTGGGTGTACGGGTGTCGGGGCGCCGTCAGGACCTGCTCCACGGCGCCCGTCTCGACGATCCGGCCCAGGTACATCACCGCCACGCGATCGGCGATGTTCCACGCGAGCCCCAGGTCGTGCGTGACCACCAGCGCCGACAGACCGAGGTCGGCGCGCAGCCGCAGCAGCAGGGCGAGGATCTCGCCGCGTACGGAGGCGTCCAGGGAGGCCACCGGCTCGTCGGCGACGAGCAGTTCGGGTTCGAGGACCAACGCGCCCGCGATGACGACGCGTTGGCGCTGGCCGCCGGAGAGTTCGTGCGGGTAGCGGAGGAGGAAACGCTCGGGGGGCCGCAGACCCGCACGGGACAGGGCCTCCGCCACCGCCGCCCGCTCGTCGCCGCCGTACCCGTGGATCCTGAGCCCCTCGGCCACCGCGTCGTACACCGTGTGCCGCGGGTTCAGCGATCCGGTCGGATCCTGGAGGATCAGCTGGACGCGCCGCCGGTACGCCTTCAGGGCGCGCGAGGAGTACGTCAGCGGCTCCCCGCGAAAGACGACGCGCCCTCGCGTCGGCGGCACCAGGCCCAGCAGCGCACGGGCCAGCGTCGTCTTGCCGCACCCCGACTCGCCGACCAGCGCCACGATCTCCCCGGCCCCGATGTCGAGTTCGACGCCGTCCACCGCACGGGCGGAAGCGGCGCCGTGCCGACCGGGAAAGGCGACATGCAGGTCCTGGGCGGCGAGCAGGGACGGCGACGTCGTCATGAAGCACTCCTCGGCTCGCCGGCCGAGGTCGCCGACCCTCTCGTCTCCTCCACGGACCCGGCGACCGGGCCGCCGGTGTCCTGCGCTGTGGGCGGGGGGTCCCCCGCTGTGCCTGCGGGCCCTGCGACGCCGTACGCCGCCGTGGTGGGGCCTCCGTCGGCCCCCGCAGCTATCGCGGACGCCCCGGCCCCCGCCCCCGCCACGTGCACGCAAGCCGCCCGCCGCTCCGCGCCCGCCTCCCGCAGTACCTGGTCGTCCACCGCGCAGGACTCCAGCGCGACCGGGCAGCGCGGATGGAAGGAGCACCCGGAGGGCACGGCCGCCGGGTCCGGTGGGTCGCCGGGCAGGCCGCGTGGCGCGAACCGCGATGCCGGGTCGCCGATCCTCGGGAATGCCTCCGACAGCGCCTTGCCGTACGGGTGTCGGGCGTCCTCGTAGATCTCCCTCGCCGGGCCCTCCTCGACCACGCGCCCCGCGTACATCACCGCGAGCCGGTCGCAGGTGTCGGCGAGGACCGCCAGGTCGTGGCTGATCATGATGAGGCCCAAGTCCTGCTCCGCGACCAGCTGTTCGATCAGCCGCAGGATCTGCGCCTGGATCATCACGTCCAGGGCCGTGGTCGGCTCGTCGGCGATGATCAGGCGTGGGTCGCAGGCCAGTGCCATGGCGATCATGACGCGTTGGCGCTGCCCGCCGGAGAGCTCGTGCGGGTACGCCGATGCGCGGGCCGCCGGGAGGCCCACGTGCTCCAGGAGCTCGCCGACCTTCCTCTTCGCGCCCGCCGCCGTCGCCTTCCGGTGCAGCAGGATCGGCTCGGCGATCTGGTCGCCGACGCGGTGCACGGCGTTGAGCGAGTGCATCGCGCCCTGGAAGACGATGGAGGCGCCCGCCCAGCGGACCGCGCGTACCCGGCCCCACTTCATGGTGAGCACGTCCTCGCCGTCCAGCAGGACCTCGCCGCCGATCCGCGTCCCGGCCGGCAGCAGTCGTAGGAGCGCCAGGGCGAGCGTGGACTTGCCGCACCCCGACTCGCCCGCGATGCCGAGCTTCTGCCCGGCCGCCAGCGACAGATCCACCCCGCGTACGGCGGCCGCCCCGCCCGGATAGGTCACCTCGAGGTTCCGGACCTCCAGCAGCGTCAACGGGCCACCCCCAGCCTGGGGTTGAGCACGGACTCCACCGCACGCCCGCACAGCGTGAACGCCAGCGCGACCACCGCGATCGCGATGCCCGGCGGCACCAGATACCACCAGTTCCCGGAGCTCACCGCGCCCGCTTCCCGCGCGTCCTGGAGCAGGCCGCCCCAGGACACCACCGTCGGATCGCCCAGCCCCAGGAAGGCGAGCGTCGCCTCGGCGAGGATGGAGGAGGAGATCATCAGCGTCGTCTGGGCCAGCACCAGCGGCATGACATTGGGCAGCACGTGCCGGGACATGATGTGCCAGTGCCCGCCGCCGAGCGCCTTCGCGCGTTCGATGTACGGCCGTGACTCCACCGCCAGCGTCTGCGCCCGCACCAGCCGGGCCGTGGTCGGCCAGGACGTCACCCCGATCGCCAGCACGACCGTGCCCAGCGAACGGGACATGACGGTCGCCAGCGCGATGGCCAGGACCAGCGTCGGCATCACCAGGAACCAGTCGGTGATCCGCATCAGTACGGTGGCGTACGCCCCTTTGAAGTGCCCCGCGGTGATCCCGACCAGCGCGCCGATCGCCACCGACAGCGCGGCCGCGAGCAGCCCGACCAGCAGCGAGACCCGCGAGCCCCACACCACCAAGCCCAGCAGATTCCGCCCGAACTGATCGGTCCCCAGCGGGAATTCACCGCTCGGGCTCTCCATCGGCCGCCCCGGCGCCCCGGTCACGCTGGACACGTCGGAGCCGACCGTCAGCGGCGCGGTCAGCGCCAGCAGCGCGAAGAAGGCGAGCCCGGCCAGGCCGGCCAGACCGGCGCGATGGGTGCGGTACTGCTGCCAGAACCGTACGGCGGACCGGCGCCGCCGCTGCCAGGCGAGCGCGCGCGGACCGGCCGTCACCCCTTTCGTCTCGGTCGTCATCGGCCCACCCTCGGGTCGAGCAGCGGATAGACCAGATCGGCCAGGGTGTTCATGACGATCACCGCCGAGGCGAAGAAGAGGAACAGGCCCTGCACCAGCGGCAGGTCGGGCACGCTCAGGGCCTGGTAGAAGAGCCCGCCGAGCCCCGGCCAGGAGAACACGGTCTCGACCAGGATCACCCCGGCCACCGTCCGCCCGAGGTTGACGAAGACCAGCGTCACGGTCGGCAGCAGGGCGTTCGGCACGGCATGCCGCCGCCGCACCAGATCGTCCCGGAGCCCCTTGGCCCGCGCGGTGGTCAGATAGTCACTGCCCATCTCGTCGAGCAGCGCCGACCGGGCGACCAGCAGCGTCTGCCCGTACTCGACCGCGACCAGCGTGACGACCGGCAGGACCAGATGGTGGGCGACATCGAGGACGTACGCGAAGCCCTCCTCGCCCCCCGACTCCATGCCACCGGTCGGGAACAGGCCCGGGATCGGGCCGATGCCCACCGAGAACACGATGATCAGCAGCAGCCCCAGCCAGAACGACGGGATCGAGTAGAGCGTCAGCGCCAGCCCGGTGTTGAGCCGGTCGCCGAGCCCGCCGTTGCGCCACGCCGAACGCGTCCCCAGGACGATGCCGAGCACGGTGTACAGCACGAACGCGGTGCCGGTGAGCAGCAGGGTGTTGGGCAGCGCCTCGGAGATCTTGTCGATGACGGGCGCCCGGACCTGGTACGACGTGCCGAGATCGCCGGTGAGCGCCTTGCCGCAGTAGTCGGTGAACTGCTCCCACAGGGGCAGGTCGAGCCCGAACTCCTTCCGGTAGGCGGCCAGTTGCTCGGCGGAGATGGGCCGGCCGCCCGTCATGGTCTTGACCGGGTCGCCGGGGATCAGCCGGAACAGGAAGAACCCGGTGACGAGGACGGCGAGCAGGGAGACGACGGCGCCGCCCACCTTGCCGGCGCCGTAGCGCAGATACCCCGTGGTGGTGCGGGCCCGTGGGCCGCGGGCCGCCGGTGCGGCGGCCTTGGCGGCCGGGGCGGATGTGGCGTCGGCGGTCATCAGCGGCTACTCGCGGTCCTCGGCGGTGGCGCGGCGGCGCAGCGCGAAGAACACGCCCGCGCCGACGAGCACCGCGGCACCCGCGACGGCCCCGACGACGACGCCGGTGGAACCGGAGCTGTCGGAGGAGCCGCCCGAGTCGGCCGGGACCGCCGACCACCAACTCCAGTAACCGTCCTGACCCATGATGTTGCCCGCTTTCTCGGGCATGGTGGTGATCGACTTGATCTGGTCCGTGCGGTAGGCCTCGACCGCGTTCGGGTACGCCATGACGTTCATGTACCCGAGGTCGTACAGCCGTGACTCCATCTGCTTGACGATGTCCGCCCGTTTGGCGGGGTCGTACTCGGCGAGCTGCTTCGCGTACAGGTCGTCGTACTGCTTGTCGCAGATGAAGTTGTCGGTGGCGCCGGTGTCCTTGGGGGTGGCGGGCAGGGCGGCGCAGGTGTGGATGGACAGGACGAAGTCCGGGTCCGGGTTGACGGACCAGCCGTCGAAGGCGAGGTCGTAGGTCCCCGCGAGCCAGGGATCGCTCACGTTGTCGAGACAGTTGAGGGTGACGCCGATGCCCAGTTCACCCCACCACTCCTGCAGATACTGGCCGATCGCCTTGTCGTTGGGGTCGGTGGCGTGGCACAGGATGCGGTAGTTGATGGGTTTGCCGTCCTTGCCGAGACGCTTCCCGTCACCGTTCTTCTTGTAGCCGGCCTGGTCGAGGAGCTGGGCGGCCTTGGCCGGGTCGTAGGCGAGCGTCTGGCCGTCGGACGGCTCCCAGAAGTAGGTGGAGAAGCGAGGCGGGATGTACCCCTCACCTTCCACCGCGTGGCCCTGGAAGACCTTGTCGATGACGGTCTTCCGATCGACCGCCATGAAGAGGGCGTGCCGCACCCGCTCGTCCAGCAGGGAGGGGTGGCCGTCGCCGAACTTCTGGCCGTTCCTCGCCCGGGCGCCCGGGTTGGTGGCGAGGGCGTAGAAGCGGCGGCCGGGGGCGTCGTTGACGCGGATGTCGTCCTGGGTCTTGAGGGACGCCGCCTGGGCGGGCGTCAGGTTGGAGACGAAGGAGACCTCGCCCTTCTGCAGGGCGGCGACGGCGGCGTCGCCGTCCTTGTAGTACTTGAAGACCAGCTCGTCGAACTTCGGGGCGCCGCGCCAGAACGTCTTGTTGGGCTTGAGCCGGACGTAACTGTCGGGTTTGTAGTCGGTGAGGATGTACGGCCCGTTCCCCACGACCGGGAAACTCTTGTCGTTGTTGAACTCGGAGAAGTCGTCGACCTTCTCCCACACGTGCCTGGGCACGATCGGCACATCGAGGGCGGCCATGGTGGCCTGCGGTTTCTTCAGCCTGACGACCAGCTGGGTCGGGCTGGGGGCGGTGACCTTCTCGAAGTTGGTGACGAAGCTGCCGTTGGCGGTGGCCGCGTCGTCGTCGGTCATCATCTTGTTGAACGTCCAGGCCGCGTCCTCGGCGGTGGCCTGCCGGCCGTCCGACCACTTGGAGTCGGTGCGGATCGTGTACGTCCAGGTCAGCTTGTCCGGCGACGGCTCCCACCTGGTGGCCAGGCCCGGGACGGCATGGTTGTCCTTGGGGTCGTAGTTGATCAGGTACTCGTACATCAGCCGGTGGATGCTGGTACTGACCAGACGCGCCGCCAGGAAGGGGCTCAGGGAGTCGACGCTCTGCGCGACCGCCACGGTGAGCACCTTGTCGCCGTCCGCGGCGGCGGCCTGCCGGGGGGCAGGATCGAGCGGGGTCGCGAAACCGGCCGTGAGGGTGAGGGCGGCGGCTCCGGTCAGGGCGAGGAGTCGAGGGACACGTGCGTTCACTCTGCCGTGCTGGTCTGGTGTGCTCATGGATCTGACCTCGCGTCATCGATCGCACAGGGACGGCTGGTTGAGAGTGTTTATCAGCGCCGGTCTGCACGCGTCAACGGCGCACGTACCCCTTGTGGCCTGCGGAAACAAGAAGTTGACGGCACCTCAGCCCTCATTGGTCCACACCACTGAAGAGTCCCTGGTGAGGCCCTGACGGCAGAGCGGCCCGCCGGTTTCCCGGCGGGCTGTTCCCAGTCGGTGCGCCCATGCGGGTGTCGCTGATGTGCACAAAGTGCTCTTTGTGGCGATATTGACCGGTAATGGATCAACGCTCCCGCGCCGGCGCCACAGCGCTCACCGGCGGCGCGGTCAAGAGGAGGTACTCCATGAGTGGAGCCACGCACGCCAGACGGGCCGCATGCGCGGTGGCGGTCGCCCTCGCGGCGACGGCCTGCGGAGGCGACGGGAGCGACGGCGGCGCGGTGCTCAGCTCCTCGTGGACCGACCCGCAGAACCCGCTGGAGCCGGCCAACACCAACGAGGTGCAGGGCGGCAAGGTGATGGACATGATCTTCCGCGGCCTGAAGCGGTACGACCCCAGGACCGGCGCCGCGAACGACATGCTCGCCGAGAAGATCGAGACCACCGACTCGCAGAACTTCACCATCACCGTCAAGGACGGCTGGACCTTCAGCAATGGTGAGAAGGTCACCGCGAAGTCCTTCGTCGACGCCTGGAACTACGGCGCCGGCCTGAAGAACAACCAGAAGAACGCCCCCTTCTTCCAGTACATCGAGGGCTACGACAAGGTCCACCCGGAGGAGGGCGAGCAGAGCGCCGACACCCTGTCCGGGCTGAAGGTCACCGGCGAGAGGACCTTCACCGTCGAGCTGACGCAGAAGTTCTCCACCTTCCCCGACACCCTCGGGTACACCGCCTTCTACCCGCTGCCCCAGGCCTTCTTCGACGACCACGCCGGTTTCCTGAACAAGCCGATCGGCAACGGCCCGTACGCCGTCGAGTCGTACACCAAAGGCTCACAGATGGCCCTGAAGAAATGGGACGACTACCCCGGCGACGACAAGGCCGAGAACGGCGGCGTCACCCTCAAGGTCTACACCGACAACAACACCGCCTACACCGACCTGATGGCCGGCAACCTGGATCTCGTCGACGACGTGCCCGCCCAGCAGCTCAAGAACGTCAAGAGCGACCTCGGCGACCGGTATCTGAACACCCCCGCCGGCATCATCCAGACCCTCGCCTTCCCGTTCTACGACGCGGACTGGAACAAGGCCGGCTCCGACAAGGTCCGCAAGGGCCTGTCCCGGGCGATCGACCGCGACCAGATCACCGACACCATCTTCCAGAAGACCCGCACCCCGGCCACCGACTGGACCTCCCCGGTCCTGGGCGAGGAGGGCGGCTACAAGGAGGGGTTGTGCGGTGAGTGGTGCCAGTACGACGCCGAAGAGGCCAAGGAGCTGATCGCCGAGGGCGGCGGCATCCCCGGCGGCCAGGTGAGGATCACGTACAACGCCGACGCCGGCTCCCACAAACTGTGGGTCGACGCCGTCTGCAACTCCATCAACAACGCCCTGGACAACGAGAGGGCCTGCGTCGGCAACCCGGTCGGCACCTTCGCCGACTTCCGCAGCCAGGCCTCGCAGCAGAAGCTCTCGGGCCTCTTCCGGGCGGGCTGGCAGATGGACTACCCGCTGATCCAGAACTTCCTGGAACCGCTCTACTACACCGACGCCTCCTCCAACGACGGCAAGTGGTCCGACAAGGAGTTCGACAGGCTAGTCAACGAGGCCAACGCGGAGACCGGCACCCGCAAGGCGATCGAGCTCTTCCAGCAGGCCGAGGAAGTCGTCCGCGACAACATGGCCGCCATCCCGCTCTGGTACCAGAACGGCAGCGCCGGCTGGTCGGACCGCCTCTCCGACGTGGCACTCAACCCGTTCAGCGTCCCCGTCTACAACGAGATCAAGGTCAGCTGAGCCCGCATGGGACGGTACGTCGTCCGGCGTCTGCTGCAGATGATCCCGGTGTTCATCGGCGCCACGCTGTTGATCTTCCTGATGGTGAACGTGATGGGCGACCCCATCGCGGGCCTGTGCGGTGACCGGCAGTGCGACCCGGCGACGGCCGCCCAGCTGCGCAAGGAGTTCGGCCTCGACAAGCCCGTGTGGCAGCAATACCTGACCTATATGGGGAACGTCTTCACCGGCGACTTCGGTACGGCGTTCAACGGCCAGGAGGTCACCGAGCTGATGGGGTCGGCGTTCCCCGTCACCATCCGGCTGACCGTCGTGGCGATCCTCTTCGAGATCGTCATCGGCGTCACCCTGGGGGTCGTCACCGGTCTGCGGCGCGGCCACCCCGTCGACACGTCGGTGCTCCTGTTCACCCTCGTCGTCATCTCGGTCCCCACCTTCGTCACCGGCCTGCTGCTCCAGCTGCTGCTCGGCGTGGAGTGGGGCTGGATCAGACCGTCCGTCTCCCCGGAGGCCCCCTTCGACGAGCTGATCCTCCCCGGCCTCGTCCTGGCCTCGGTGTCGCTCGCCTACGTGACCCGCCTGACCCGCACCTCCATCGCGGAGAACCGGCGGTCCGACTACGTCCGTACGGCCGTCGCCAAGGGGCTGCCCCGGCACCGGGTGGTGATCCGGCACCTCCTGCGCAACTCCCTGATCCCGGTCGTCACCTTCATCGGCGCCGACATCGGATTCCTCATGAGCGGCGCGATCGTCACCGAGCGGATCTTCAACATCCACGGCGTCGGCTACCAGCTCTACCAGGGCATCCTCCGCCAGAACACCCAGACCGTCGTCGGCTTCGTGACCGTCCTCGTCCTGGTCTTCCTGGTCGCCAACCTGGTCGTCGACCTCCTCTACGCCGTACTCGACCCGAGGATCCGCTATGCCTGAGCAGCCGTACGAGAAGGACGGCGCCGTCGCGGGCACCGGCATGGGCGGCACGATGGACCTGGCGACGGGCGAGGCGGAGACCCTGGAGCAGCATCCATCAGCCGCCTCCGGCGGACGGGCACCGGGCGGCCCGGAGGACACAGGCCCTGCCGGCAAGCCTCGCTCCCTCTCGTCGGACGCCTGGCGCGACCTGCGCCGCAACCCCGTCTTCATCATCTCGGGCCTGATCATCCTCTTCCTGGTCGTCATCTCCCTGTGGCCCTCGGCGATCGCCTCCGGCAGCCCCCTCAAGTGCGACCTCGCCAAGGCCCAGGGGGGCTCCCAGCCCGGCCATCCCTTCGGCTACGACGGCCAGGGCTGCGACGTCTACACACGCACCGTCTACGGCGCCCGTACGTCCGTCACGGTCGGCGTCTGCGCCACCCTCGGCGTCGCGATCCTCGGCTCGGTCCTGGGCGCGCTCGCCGGGTTCTTCGGCGGAACCTGGGACTCGATCCTGTCGCGGATCACGGACGTCTTCTTCGCGATCCCGGTCGTCCTGGGCGGCCTTGTCCTGCTGTCGGTGGTGACCAGCAGCACGGTCTGGCCGGTCATCGGGTTCATGGTGCTGCTGGGCTGGCCGCAGCTCTCCCGCATCGCCCGCGGCTCGGTCATCACCGCCAAACAGAACGACTACGTCCAGGCCGCCCGCGCCCTGGGCGCCTCCAACTCCCGCCTGATGCTCCGGCACATCGCACCCAACGCGGTCGCCCCGGTGATCGTCGTGGCGACCATCGCGCTGGGCACGTACATCGCACTGGAGGCGACCCTGTCGTACCTGGGCGTAGGCCTGAAACCACCGAGCGTGTCCTGGGGAATCGACATCTCCGCAGCCTCCCCCTACATCCGCAACGCCCCCCACGCCCTCCTCTGGCCCTCCGGCGCCCTCGCGATCACGGTCCTGGCCTTCATCATGCTCGGCGACGCGGTCCGCGACGCCCTTGACCCGAAGCTGAGGTGACGGGTGATGACACGGGCAGTGCGTGAGGCGCCGGGCGAGGCCCACCAGGGGACTGTCCTGAGCTGGCCGTACCGCTCCGGCGTCGCGCCTGGGGACCGGGTGCGCGACGTCTTCGACC
>NZ_KQ949077.1:0-9947 GCF_001514305.1 Streptomyces dysideae | reverse complement strand
CCACGGCACCCCTCCTCAGCCGCCCGTCCCGCTCCGCCACCCGCCGTTCACCGAACGCCCGCTCGCCGTCCCCGGGGACCCCGTGCGCGACGCCCTCGACCCCGAAACTGAGGTGAGCCCCCGTCATGCTGCTCGAAGTGCGTGATCTGCATGTGGAGTTCCGGACCCGGGACGGTGTCGCCAAGGCCGTCAACGGCGTCAACTGCAGCGTGGACGCGGGGGAGACCCTTGCCGTGCTGGGCGAGTCCGGATCCGGGAAGTCGGTGACGGCGCAGGCGGTGATGGGGATCCTCGACATGCCGCCCGGCAGGATCGCCGCGGGCGAGATCCTCTTCCGGGAGCGGGACTTGCTCAAGCTCAAGGAAGAGGAGCGGCGGAAGATCCGCGGCGCCCAGATGGCCATGATCTTCCAGGACGCGCTGTCCTCGCTGAACCCCGTGCTCTCCGTCGGCGACCAACTCGGCGAGATGTTCGTCGTCCACCAGGGGATGTCGAAGAAGGACGGCCGGGCCAAGGCGATCGAGCTGATGGACCGCGTCCGGATCCCGGCCGCCAGGGAGCGCGTCCGGCAGTACCCGCACCAGTTCTCCGGCGGTATGCGCCAGCGCATCATGATCGCGATGGCGCTCGCGCTCGAACCCGCACTGATCATCGCCGACGAGCCGACCACCGCCCTCGACGTGACCGTCCAGGCCCAGGTCATGGAACTGCTCGCGGAGTTGCAGCGCGAGTACCACATGGGGCTCATCCTCATCACCCACGACCTCGGCGTGGTCGCCGACGTCGCCGACAAGATCGCGGTGATGTACGCCGGCCGGATCGTCGAGTCGGCGCCGGTCCACGACATCTACAAGGCCCCGGCACACCCGTACACCCGCGGCCTGCTGGAGTCGATCCCGCGCCTTGACCAGAAGGGCCAGGAGCTCTACGCCATCAAGGGCCTGCCGCCCAACCTCATGCACATCCCGCCGGGCTGCGCCTTCCATCCCCGCTGCCCGATGGCCCGGGACGTGTGCCGGACCGACGAGCCACCGCTGTACGAGGTCTCCGAAGTACGGGGGAGCGCCTGCCACTTCTGGAGGGAGTGTCTGCATGGCTGAGCCGATTCTGGAGGTCAGCGGGCTGTACAAGCACTACCCGCTCACCCAGGGCGTCGTCCTCAAGAAGCAGATCGGCGCGGTGAAGGCGGTCGACGGCGTCGACTTCACCCTCGACCGCGGCGAAACCCTGGGCATCGTCGGCGAGTCCGGCTGCGGCAAGTCGACGGTCGCCAAGATGCTGGTCAACCTCGAGAAGCCGACGGCCGGTTCGATCAAGTACAGGGGTGAAGACGTCACCAAGCTGTCCGGGCGCGCCCTGAAGGCCGTACGCCGGAACATCCAGATGGTGTTCCAGGACCCGTACACCTCGCTCAACCCCCGTATGACGGTCGGCGACATCATCGGGGAGCCGTACGACATCCACCCCGAGGTGGCCCCGAAGGGCGACCGGCGGAGGAGGGTGCAGGACCTGCTGGACGTCGTCGGCCTCAACCCCGAGTACATCAACCGGTACCCGCACCAGTTCTCCGGCGGCCAGCGCCAACGCATCGGCATCGCCCGGGGGTTGGCGCTCCGCCCCGAGGTGATCGTCGCCGACGAACCGGTCTCGGCGCTCGACGTCTCGGTCCAGGCCCAGGTCATCAACCTGATGGACCGGCTGCAGAACGAGTTCGACCTCTCCTACGTCTTCATCGCCCACGACCTGTCGATCGTCCGGCACATCTCGGACCGCGTCGGCGTCATGTACCTGGGCCGCATCGTGGAGATCGGCCGCGACGCCGAGATCTACGACCACCCGACGCACCCCTACACCCAGGCCCTGCTCTCCGCGGTCCCCGTCCCCGACCCCGAGGCCCGTGAACAGCGCGAGCGGATCATCCTCGCGGGCGACGTCCCGTCCCCGACGAACATCCCCTCCGGCTGCCGCTTCCGCACCCGCTGCTGGAAGGCCCAGGAACGCTGCGCCCTGGAGGTACCGCCCCTCGCGGTGCCACCCCATCTCCGTCTCCTGACGGGCCCCGCGGTGCACGACTCGGCCTGTCTCTTCGCGGAGGAGAAACAGGCGGTTCCAGTCGGTGAGGCACCGGACGATCATGGCGAGGGCTCGCCATAACCGCATAAATGCTCACCAACTGCGTTAACAATCAGGCAACTCAGCCGACCCGATCCCGATATACGGACGCGTCAGTCTGAACAGCGTACGGCCGTGCGGGTGCCGTAAACGAGCCGGGGCGCGCCATGTCGCCCCGGCTCGTTGCCCTTTTTTGCGCCTAAACCGGCGCCGCTCTCGCGGACCTGGCCGGTGCTTCGTCGTGGTTCCTCAATTAATGGGTGCGGTGCTCTGGGGAGTGTCGGTGCTCAGCTCAGTTTGAGAGCGCGCCGAAGGAAGTCCACCTGAAGCAGCAGCAGATTCTCCGCGACCTGCTCCTGCGGGGTCATGTGTGTCACCCCGGACAGCGGCAGCACCTCGTGCGGCCGGCCGGCCGCCAGGAGGGCGGAGGAGAGGCGCAGGGTGTGCGCGACGACCACGTTGTCGTCGGCGAGGCCGTGGACGATCATCAGCGGGCGGTGCGGCTCGGCAGGGGACGACAGACCGTCGTCCGTGACCAGGGAGCTCTTCGCGTACGACTCCGGGTGCGTGGCGGGGGCGCCGAGGTACCGCTCCGTGTAGTGGGTGTCGTAGAGCCGCCAGTCGGTGACCGGGGCGCCCGCGATGCCCGCGTGGAAGACGTCCGGGCGGCGCAGCACCGCAAGACCCGCGAGCCAGCCGCCGTAGGACCAGCCGCGGATCGCCACCCGGGTCAGGTCGAGGGGGTGCGACTTCGCGAGGTCCTGGAGCGCCTCGATCTGGTCGTCGAGGGAGACCGTGAGGTCGTGGTGGAGTGCCTTCTCCCAGGCGGGGGAGCGGCCCGGCGTACCCCGGCCGTCCGCCACGACCACGGCGAAACCCTGGTCGGCGAACCATTGCGAGGTGAGGTGTGCGTTGTGCGCCGCGACCACCCGGGGACCGTGCGGACCCCCGTACGGATCCAGCAAAACCGGAAGCGGGCTGTCACCGGCGTAGTCCCGAGGCATAAGCACGGCGCACGGGATTCGGTGTGCGCCCCCCTCGGTGAGCACCATGCGCGGGGACATACCGGGATCTTCGGCGTAAGAGTGGACCGTTGCCGTCCGCTTTCCGTCCCGCAGTACCTGTACCTGCGCCCCTGGCCGGTCGGGCACCGCCGACACCAGCACCGTCACGCCCCCGGCGCGCACCGCCGAGTGCACGCCGGGCTCCTGTGACACGCGCTCCAGGCCCAGCTCGTTGACGCGGTAGACGTGCACCTCGCCGGTCTCCGGAGTGGCCGCCGCCTCGCCCGCCGACGCCGCGACCAGCACGTCGTCGTCGGAGACGTCCAGCACCGCGCGCACATGCAACTGCGGTCCCGTCAGCGGGCGTTCGCCGACCGCGAGCACCCGTGCGCCGCCCTCGTCGGCAATGCGCACCAGCTGGCCGGAGGGGCTCCAGGAGGGCACTCCGGGGAAAAGATCCAGCCATTGTGGATCTTCGTCGGCGTGCACCATTCGCGTCGCCCCGGTCTCCGGGTCCACCGCCAGGAACAGCTGGCTGCGCTGGTCCCGCGCCTGGACCAGGAGCAGTGGTGCACCCGCCCCTGACCAGTGCACATGCGCCAGATAGGGGTAGCGTGCCCGGTCCCACGAGACCTCCGTGCGGCCCCCGTCCAGACCGATCACGAAGAGCCGTACGTCCGCGTTGTCGCTGCCCGCCACCGGGTACGCGACCCGCTGCGGCTCACGCTCCGGATGCGCCGGATCGGAGATCCACCACCGCCGCACCGGCGTGTCGTCCGCGCGCGCCACCAGCAGCCGGTCCGAATCCGGCCCCCACCAGAAGCCCCGTGCCCGCCCCATCTCCTCGGCCGCGATGAACTCGGCCAGACCGTAGGTGACTTCGTCCGAATCGGGCTCGGCGAGCGCACGATCCCCGTCCCCCTCGGCGCCCACGACCCGCAGGGCGCCCCGCACGACGTACGCGATGTGCCGTCCGTCGGGGGAGGGGCGTGGGTCGATCACCGGCCCGGGGACAGGGAGTTCACGTGCCGTCCCGGCCCGCAGCTCGGCCGCGAAAAGCCGCCCTGACAAGGCGAAAGACGCCAACTCGACGGATGTGTCGGTGGCGTAGCCGACGATGCCGGCGCCGCCCTCCCGGCTGCGTTCGCGCCGCGCCCGCTCCTGCGGCGACAGGTCCTCCGACGTGCCGCCGAGGAGGGCGCGCGGGTCGGCCGCCACGCGCTCCCCGCCGTCCACCGGGTCGAGCACCCACAGCGAACTCGCCCTGTCCGTGCCGGAGGAGGAGCGCAGGAACACGACCCGCGAACCGTCGGGCGCCACGGTGAACGCGCGCGGTGCGCCGAGGGTGAACCGCTGGGTGCGGGCGTGCCGGCGAGGGAAGGAGTGAGGCTCGGTCGTCATGACCCGACCATATTGGCCAGTGCGCCCCCTTGTGCGGCTGTGCGCCGATCGATGCGCACGTACGGATAGTTATGATCACTAGCGCATAGTGGGTATGAACCTGCTGGCTGCTTTACAGATTTATCTGCCCCCTGAGTCCGTCCCCCGCGTCCCTGGGTTCTTTGGAGGTGAGCCGCCGTGGCACTCTCGATTTCGGCGGTGGTGCTGCTGGCGATCGTCGTCTTCCTGCTGATCAAGAAATCAGGGCTGAAGGGAGGGCACGCGGCCGTGTGCGTCCTCCTCGGCTTCTACCTGGCCTCGTCGACGATCGCTCCCACCATCAGCGAGCTGACGACGAATATCGCGGGCATGATCGGCAGCATCAAGTTCTGACCCGCGTCGGCACGTGGGCTCCGGGCCGTAAGCGACCGGAGCCCGCCCCCGGTCGACCTGTCCCGCACCTTCGTGGCACCTGACTCCGTAAGCTTGACGGATCTAGGACAAGCGAAGGCTGAGGCAGCGACGCGTGGACAGAGACAGTGTTGACGATCGACTCCGAGAGCTGGCTAAGGCATCCAGCGGCAAGCACGCCACCCTCGTCCTCGCCATCCTTCGGCCGCAAGTCCGCGATCACGGTCATCGGCCAGGACGGCGAGGTAGAGAAGGACGACCAGTACGACCGCGACGACTGCACCGCGACGACCACCAACAAGCAGCTGAACTTCCTGCAACACATCATGTTGCTCATGGGTGTTGGAGGGCGGGCCGCTGTTGTCCTGCCGGACGACGTGCTCTTCGAGGGCGGCGCCGGTGAGAAGGTCCGCCGCAAGCTGATCGACGAGTTCGACCTCCACACGATCCTGCGGTTGCCCACCGGCATCTTCTACGCCGGTGGCGTCAAGGCCAACGTCCTCCTTTTCGGCAAGAAGTCCCCGCGCGCCGACGGCAAGCCGCTCACCATCGAGACCTGGGTCTACGACTTCCGCACCGGCCAGCACTTCACGCTCAAGCAGCGCCCGCTGACCCGGGCCCACCTCGACGACTTCGTGGCGGCCTACCGGCCCGCGAGCCTCGTTCGGCCCGCGTGGAGTCGGAGGACGAGAACGGGCCGTTCAAGAAGTTCGGTTACGACGACCTGATCGCCCGCGACAAGGTCAACCTCGACATCACGTGGATGAAGGACCCTGCCCTCGACGACGCCGACAGCGGCCTGTCGCCCGAGGAGATCGTCCGCGACCTCCAGCCCGCCCTGATCGAGTTCACGGCCATCGCCCGCTCCCTGGGCGGCGAGGTCGACGTGCCGGACGCCGAAGTCGAGTAGTGCCGTGGGAGTGTGACGCCTTCTGTGAAAGTGTCACACTCCACGGCCGCACACTGCGGATCCGGACGGGCCTCGCACGGTGACGTTGGCGGGCCGGTCAGCCCTCTGACGCGTACGGCACGAAGGCTGACCAGGTGGTGGGGGAGAAGACCAGGCGGGGGCCGTCCACAATCTTGGAGTCACGGACGTGGACGGTGGCGGGGGCACTGGCTACCTCGACGCAGTCGTTGCCATCACCGCTACTGCTGTAGCTGCTCTTGAACCACGCCAGGCCGGAGGTGTCCTGGATGGTGGAGGTGCGGATCATGTCTCTCCAAGCATCTGCTCGATCAAGGCCCGCGACTCTCGGGGCGTGAAGGCCTGCGCCCGGATCATGCCATAGCGCAGTTCGAGGATCCTGACCTGCTTCGGGTCCGAGACGGGTCGGCCATTGAACGCGCCCTCGGTACGCCCCACCGCAGTGCCATCAGGGAATTTCAACACCTCGATCAGCCCGCCCGTGCCTACGTGTTCTTCGCGAGTGAGTCGGCATCACCTGGATCGACACGTTTCGCAACTGCCCCAGCTCCAGCAAGCGTTCGAGCTGTCGACGCCACACCATTGTGCCTCCGACTGGGCGCCGAAGCGTCACCTCTTCCTGGACGAAGCTGAGAGTCGGCGCCGGTGACCTCTCGAAGATTGCGCGCCGGGCCATTCGTGCGGCCACCATGCGCTCCATCTCCTCCTCCGAGTACGCGGGAAGCCAGATACCGAACAGCGCCCGCATGTGCTCCTCGGTCTGCAGCAGGCCGTGGAGGTTGTGGTTGCTGTACAGCCCCATCTCAACCGCTTGCGCCTCAAGCTTCGCAATCTCCCGCACCTTCTTCGGATACCGGACCTTCTTGACGTCCTCCCACGTTGCCGCGATCAGCCCACCCGCCCCCAACACTTCGTCGGCCTTGTCCAAGTACTCCTGGCGCGGAATCCGCTTCCCCGCCTCGATCTTGTAGACGAGGTCATCGCCGTACCCCACCGGTTTCCCGAAGTCGGGAACCCGCATCTGCACCGCCTCCCGCCGCAGCCTCAACTGCCGCCCCACAGTGGCGATGACAGCCACGCCCCACTCGTCGTCCGGGTCGACCTCCCATCCCGGCTCATCCGCCTCGGTCCTGAGCCGTCCTTCGTCCGTGCCCGCAGTCATCCCGCGCCCCTCACCTCGTACGACCGTGCCGCGACGCCCTTACCCGCGCGCACCGTCTCGACAGCCTGGACACCACTGGACAAGTCCTGGACAGTCACCCTACGCACCGGCGTCGTCACTGTTCACGGTAGGCGCACGCCGCCACGCTGAGTGACGTGAATCAAGAAACCGCCGCCCCCGAGGCCCAACTCGCAACCTCTATGCGCAACTTCAGCGTGCAACTGTCACCCACACCCCGCGGCGCTCGCCTCGCCCGACTCCTCGCCACCGAGCAACTCCGCTCCTGGGGGCTCCCCTTGGACCCAGCGGCGCACATCGTGGCCGAACTCGCCGCCAACGCCGCCACACACAGCCGGGTCCCCGGCCGGGACTTCCGGCTCACCCTTTACGTCGTCGCGGGCACCTTGCGCATCGAGGTCACCGACACCAGGGGTGATCGTCTCCCGCAACTGCAACACCCCGCCCCGGATGCCGAGTCCGGCCGAGGCCTCGTTCTCGTCGACGCCCTCGCCGTCCGCTGGGGCGTGGTCCAGGGGCCGTATCCCCGTAAAACGGTGTGGGTGGAGTGCGCCGGCGGATGACGCCGCATGGCGGGTTGAGGAGCGGCGTTGGGAAAAGGAACAGCTCCGCGTCACCTCGCCGCCCCGCTGCCCACCTGACGTTGAAGCGGGAGAAGCCATGGTCCCGCATGGCCGAAACCGGCACGCACCGTTGAACGCACCCGCTCAGCCCCAGAAGATGGTCATGAACGCCCTACCCCACAGGTCCGCGGGAGGCGGGCGTATGACGCGGTGCCGGCGTTTCGAGGCCGGTGGAACGGGGGCTGAGCGGTGCTGGCGGGTGGCGACGCGGTCGTGAGTGGTGCCCGATGAGGAACCGCATGCAGGTCGCGCTCCAGATCCTGCCGGCACTGGTCGCCTGCTTACTCGGGATCGCCACCAACTACGCGACCAGCACCGACGACGTTCCCTGGGCGCTGGAGGCGATTCAGCGGGTCTCCGTCCCGGCTATCGGGCTACTGATCGTGGCGCTGGTGGTCGGGCAGGTCGTCGTCTACCGGCTGGAGAATCCCGCGCCGCCCCGGATCGAGTGGCCGCGCGAGCGGGTTCCGTACCCGGGCCTCGACGCGTTCGACGAGGACGAGGCGCCCGTCTACTTCGGCCGGGAGGCACAGGCCGCCGAACTGACGCGCAGGCTGAACTCCACCGCGACCCGGCCCGCAGAGCGGTTCCTGCTGCTGGTCGGGGCGTCTGGAAGCGGAAAGTCCTCACTGGTCAGGGCCGGGTTGATGCCCCGGCTTCGGGAACGCCGCTGGACCGTCGTACCGGCCTTCGCCCCCGGCCCCAACCCGCTGGGCGCCCTCGCGGGTGCGCTGGCGGCCGCCGCCGATGGGCAGGAACCGGCGAGCGCCGTACTGCGCAGGCTGCGCCAGGGGCCGGACGCCCTGCGAGCCGAGCTGGCGCGGCTGCGGGGCGGCCGGTTCCGGCGGATGCTCCTCGTGGTCGACCAGTTCGAGGAGGTCCTCACCCTGGCGGGGGAGCGTGAACGCGCCCAGTTCCTCGAAGCGCTGCGCACCTGCGTGGAACAGGACCAGACAATCCGCGTACTGGTCACCGCCCGGGTGGACCTGCTCGGACGACTCCTCGGCACCGGATACGTTGAACTCTTCCAACACCCTGTCGCCATCGGCACGTTGGGCAGAGCACAGCTCGCCGAAGTCGTGGAGCGACCCGGGGCACTCGTCGGTCTTGGTTTCGAGCCTGGGGTTGTCGACTCCATCGTGAGCGAGACCGGGACGGACGACGCACTACCGCTGCTCGCCTACCTCCTCCAGGAGTTGTACTTCGCCTCCGGTCCCAGCCGGACGGTCACCGAAGAGCTGTACCGGCGGCTCGGAGGAGTACCCGGCGCATTGGCGCGCCAGGCGGACAACACCGTGACCGGGCTCGGTGCGGGCGTGGGCATCGACTCAGTCCTCCGCGTCCTGCTCAGGTTCGTCACCGTCGAGGGCCAGGAGGTGGCCCGCCGTCATGTGCCGCTGTCGGAGCTCGATGAAGGGGACCACCATGTCGTCGACGCCTTCGTCGAGGCGCGGCTGCTGCGCACCGACGTCACGGGCAGCGGCTCCGCGACCAGCGGTGAACCCTACGCGCAGGTGACGCACGAGGCCCTGTTCCGCCAGTGGGCCCCACTGAGGCAGGAAGTCGAGGCGCGGGCTGAACGACTTCGCGAGCGCGCCGAACTGGAGCGGTGGGCGGCCGACTGGGAGCGGGCCGGACGCAGCGACGACTATCTCCTCACCGGGGAACGCCTCACGGCGGCCCGGCGCTGGCTCGAAGCACTGGAGGAGTCCGGGCAGGCGTCCGCCCCCACCCGCGCTCTCGTCGAGTCCTCACAGCGCCGCGACCTGACCTTCCTGGGCCAGGTCTCCGACAGTATCGGCCGTCAGGTACTCCTGAGCGCGGAGAGCGAACCGGAGCGCTCCCTGCTGCTCTCGCTCGCCGCGCTCGGCGAGTGCACGCCCACGCCCTCGGCCAGACGCGGGTTGATGGCGGCGCTCTCGTCGAGTCACCTCCGCGCCCGGCTGGACGGACACTCGGACACTGTCCGGCACATCGCCTGGTCCCCCGACGGGCGCATGCTGGCCACGGCGTCCAGGGACGGCACGGCCCGCGTTCACGACGCGCGGTCCGGACGCACCCTGCTGGTGCTGCCATGCGACGGCGTCATGGTTGAGTCCGTTGCCTGGTCACCGGACTCGGCGAGGGTGGCAACCGCCGGCCGTGACCGTGTCGTACGGATCTGGGATGCCACTTCGGGGGAGCCGGTCCGGCTGCTCACCGGCGCAGGAGACCTCAACAGGCAGGTGGCGTGGTCGCCGGACGGCCGACATGTCGCGGCAAGCTCCAAGGACCGGATCGTACGGGTCTGGGAGGCCGATACCGGGCGG
>NZ_KQ949076.1:416139-692720 GCF_001514305.1 Streptomyces dysideae | reverse complement strand
AGGCACCCGCCGGATATGACCTCTACAAGCCCTCGAAGAACTTCAGCGCCAAGCCCGGCAGCCCGGTCACCGTGACCATCACCAACACCAAAGCCGTCGGCACGACGCCGAAGCCCAATCTCTCAGAGAAGCCGTCCGACGAGCCGAACCAGGACGAGCCGACGTCGGACAACCCGACTCAGGACGAGGCTGATACGGAGGGCAGCGCCTCCTCCCCGTCTGCCTCAGCGTCCGACGTTCAGGGCGCGCGCCAGGCCGCATCGAGCACCTCGGTGCCAGCTCCCAGAAGCACGCTCGCCCACACCGGCGCCGACGCCACCCCGTGGCTGCTCGGCAGTGCCGGCCTCCTGATCGCCGCGGGCGGCGGCGCGGTCCTGGCAGCACGCCGACGTCGTCCCGACGGCGACGTGTCCGAGGACTGACTGAACCTGACTCACGAGGTGAGGCCCCAGGGATCCGAGCCGCGGGCGGATTCCTGGGGCCTTCGCATGCCCTGATTTCGTACTCTGCGACACCTATGCTGGGCGGCCGAGGTGGGTGCGGTGACTTGGACTCCGATGGCGGTGGGTTCTCCCCTCCCGCGAGCAACAGCCGGACATGCCCTGCTGGTTGCTACAGGTCACGGCCTGCGCGCCACGCGGATCGGCGGGCGCGGTCCTTGTCGCGCAGGCATGTCGCCAGCCCAACGAACTCGTTCCTGGCCTCCTGGTGGTCGCGACCCTCCAGCAGGAGCTCGGTCAGGGATGCCACCGGCCAGACGACCAGTACGCCGTGTCGCGCGAAGTACACGGCGACGGTGCGGATGCGGAAGGTGTCGGCAGTGTCGAGCCACGCGCCGGCGAGCAGCTTCCAGATGCGGCGGCGTGCCCGGCTGGTAGCGACGTCGGCGGTGACCACGCTCGCGATCTCCAGCAGGGTCGCGCCGTCCGGGCCGTCGAGGACGAAGGTGTGATCGTCCCAGTGATCGAAGATCACCGGGCAGGTGATGCCCCAGGGCGTGCCGATGGGCGGATCACCGGCCAGGCGGCGCATCTGTTCCAGGGCACCCGAGGCGATCAGCCGCTGCGTGAGGGCCAGGGGATCGGCGATTACCTCGTCGTGCGCGCTACCGTGCAGTTCCTCGACGCTCGGAACATCCTCTCGGAACACTCGGAACAGCGGGTGCTCGATGCTGTTGTTGCGATAGGCGTACTGGAACGCGGCGAGGATCCAGCACAGTCGGGCCAGGCCCCGTTCCGACCCCGGACCGCCGAGCCGTCCGAGCGGGGCATGCGCGGCAAAGTAGTCGCGCATCCGGTTGAACAACTCGCCGAGCACCGGTTCGTCCGGCAGGCCGGGACGCGAGAAACCGCGGTGTCCCCCCTCTTTTGAGGTGAACACCATGCCAACCGTCGCTCCCGCGTCCCGTGCCGTCTTGAGGTCGATCCAGCCGCTCGGCGTCGGACGCATGTCCAGTGCCCGCTCGCGGCGGTCCTCAGGTAGACCGGCATGGGTGGGATAGCGCGCCGCCTGCGCATCTGCCCAGGAGCGCGAGACAAGCCCCGCGCCGGCCAGTCCCAGCAGTGCCGCATACGGTGGCGCGGGCTGGATCAGCGCGGCCAGGCGCAGCGTGAAGGCCCGGCCGGCCTGGCTCCAGTGATGTCTGTCGACCGCTCCCTCCGGGCGCGTGACGAAACGGTCCCGGACCTGAGCCGTCATCTGCCGGGCCGCCTCGGCCGACCCGGGCAGCCGCGCCTCGCACCAGTCACTCAACTCACCGTGGTACAGGTGCGAGACGACCGACATGCGGTGATTCTACGATCATCGGCCAGTGAGGCGGGAGATCGCCGATTGTCCGAACTGCCTTGCGGTATGCGTTGATTGGCGACCGTTTGGTGACCTAAACGAGCTGCCGCTCGTCGTCGGTTACGCCAGCAATGATGGCGTGTACGGTCAGGCAGTTCCCCGGCCATCGGCTGATCCCCAGTCACCCGTCCGGACGACGCGGGATGCGTGTCGCGGTCTACGGAGACATCTTCTGCACGTAAACCCGAGACACTGCGCACAACAGCGCCCACCTGGTGTCCGTGTTTCCCGAGGGGCCAGCATGCCCGAATCCGTTATCGACATTTCCCACCTGAGCCTGGTCGTGCACCAGCGCCCCGTAGCGAGTGCTTCAGCTGAGCTGGTTAAGTGCTGGTCCGGCGACATGGACGAGTTGAAGGAATGCATCCTGGAGCACTTTGCCCCTGGCGCCAGCTACTGCGAGGTGGGCAACGATCTCCATTCGGTCACGATGGGGAGTGCCGAAACCCGCCTAAGACCCAGACCAGGCGACGCCTCCTGGCACGCTGACCTCTTCCACGCCGGCTGGCACGACTTCCCCTACAAGGACGTGCCGGAGAACTACCGTCGACAGGTCGCCGCCTACGTCGACCGCAAGTACGAGCTACATGAAGGATGCGTACAAGAGTCCGACCTTCGCGAGGCTGCCGGAGAGGGTGGGGCACCGGCCGTCGAGCGCCTGGTCCGATATCACCGCGACGTGCTTGACCAGCAATATGCGGCCCTGGACACCCTCCTCAACGATCTAGTCACCCCAGAGGGGAGGCTGTCCGCTTGGGCGCGGGAACTCATGCACACCGAGGTCCAGGAGCACCACATGCGCAGGGAGTGGCTCGGCAGCGCCGTGATCGCCTACCTCTGCGGTGGCTCAGCGGGCCGGCGGCCGGACACCATCTTCGGCGGCATCCGGTACGACTTCCGTGCCGGCTCCGTGGAGCTGACGCGACCGGCTCCGGTCGAGCCCCGGGGCGGCGCTGCAGGGGGTTGAGCTCTCAGGCCCGGCGAGATCCCCGTACGACTCGTCGTTCAGGGGCGGCAGCGGCCGATGGTCCTTTACGGGGCACGACGCCGATGCAATGGAGCACTCGCCCGGAGAGATCACCGGCTGCCTTCTCGCCGCCGGCGCCCCAGGGCGAGGGTGCCGTACGGCTCGGCCCATCTCTGCCCGTCACGTTGACCGCACCGCCCGCTGGTACACGGACGTTGGTGTCGTCGTGCACGCGGAGGACCGGCTGCTGCCCGCCGTCGTCCAGCGTGAACACGCAGCGGGCGTCCAGCTTGATCGTTACGGCGCGTCCTCCGCGGGATGGCGGACGGCCTTCTTCACGTCCATCTCGACGGAGACCCGGTCCACGCCCTGCTCTTTCGCGTACTTCGTCACCTTGGCCTGAAAATCCGCGGCAGCGTCGAACCAGGGCTTCCACGTTTCTGCGCTGTAGGGCTCGTTCTTGACGGCGCCGTGAGCCTCCAGGGCAGGGCGCTCCGCGTTGATCAGGTCATCGAACGACATGGCGATCACGACGGAGCATCCTGTGTCCTGGCATTGCGCCGCCACTCAGTTCCGCGACGACGTCGAGACCCAGTGGCTTCCCGATGGAGGAGTCAAGCCGCGTAGGCTCCCGCTGCGCTGCTGCCCTTCATCTGGGCACAGCGCCCCCAGCGCGCCCCGCTGTCGCTGGGCCTCGCCTCGGGAAGCCGCGATGAGGCCCCAAGGCAACTCTGCGTGGTGTTCTGGCTCCTGCTACCCGGCCACGGAGTCCGGGCAAAAACCGATTGGCGGTCCACGGCGGTCGCTGCTACTTTCGCGGAGGCCGTGCGAGAGAACGAGGAGGTGGTACCCGTGAACGTATCGACATGGGTGCTCTCCTGCGGGGTCACGGTCGGGCGATAGGTCGTCCGGGAGCGCCGTTCAAGCGCACTCCCGTAAGGCACGACGACCATGGTCCTTCAGTTCACTTCGGAACAGCACCTCGACGACGGCGTCCTCGAACGCGAATTCACCCTCGGCGAGATCCCCGGCATCCTGTGGACGCCCGCATCCGCACCGGCGCCGCTGATCCTGCTCGGCCACCCCCCGCTCGGGCTGCTCAAGATGTATCCCCGACTGGTGGCGCGGGCCCGGCACGCCGCAGCGGATGGCTTCGCCGCGGCCACCATCGAGCTTCCCGGGAGCGGTGAGCGGCCCCGTTGGGCCGCCGCCGAGCACGCCCGCGCCGACCTGCGCCGGGCTATAGAAGCCGGCGAGCCGGTCAGCGACGAGATCATCGACGCCCTCATCCTCCCGCTCGTCGACAAGGCCGTCCCGGAATGGCAGGCCGCCCTTGACGCCCTCCTGTCGCTACCCGAGATCGGCGGCCCGGTCGGGTACTCGGGGGGAGTGATCTCCATCGGCGTTCGCCTTGTGGTGGTCGAGCCGCGCATCGTGGCCGCCGGCTTCTTCGCCGGGAGTTTCGTGCCTCGGGCCATGTTCGAGGAGGCCCGCCAGGTCACCATTCCGCTGCACGTCCTGCTGCAGTGGGACGACGAAGGGAACGACAGGCAGGCGGCCCTGGACCTGTTCGACGCCTTCGGCTCCAAGGAGAAGACGCTGCACGCCAACATGGGTGGGCACACCGGCGTCCCGCAGTTCGCGGGGGATACTGCGGCCCAGTTCTTCACCCGGCACCTGAAGTGAGGCCGGGCCGCCAGGCCATCAGCAGACAGTAAGTCATGTTGGCCAGGACGCCGCTTGTCGAGGGCAGGTCCCGGGCGCTCCTCTGCTCCTTCTCACCTTGCGCTGACGCAGGTCACTGGCGGAGCGTCGGGGTTGATCTCACCCTGCATGACTACGCCGCGCCGTCGTCGCCACAACCTTTGCCAAGGAGGTACTCCCTGATGAGCCGACCCAGAACATCCCCCTCGTGGGCGCGCTCGTTGAAGACGGCTCGTCGGAAGGCGTCGTGCTCCTCACGCTCCAGGAAGGCCACCATGTACTCAGCCTTCGGGTGCTGGTAGCCGCAGCACATCAAGCGCGTACAGACATTCCGTGACGTGCCGAGCCTCGGCGTGCGCCAGGGATAGTGCGGGTACCCCCGTAACTCCGCCTTGCAGCGCGCAAGGATCTCGGACAGTTCGCTTCTGTTCCGGTGCCGCTCACTCCCATAGTGCAGGCGGAACCACTCACGGCGATCCATGTCCGCTATCTCCCGCTGGACACGCTCCACACGCCTCGTGATGCCGGCGTAGACCGCGGGCGGCATAGCCCGCGTTGCAAAGCCCACCTTCGGATACCTGTGATGCAGGTCCATGTCCGCTACCCAGCGCCTGGCACTACGGCCCCTCTTCCAGCGATTGCAGTCATCGCAGGCCGGAACGAAATTCCACCAGATGTCCGCTCCCCCATCAGCGATGGGCTCTTCGTGGTCGATCGTCGTAGCAGGCGACCGGCCACAGTACGTGCAGAGTCCTCGCTGCGCCGTCAGGACCATGACCCATTGCCACGTCTTCTGCTTGCCCCGCTCTCCGCGACGGATTACATCCACCACGCGCCCTCCTCCTGATCAACCGCGAGGATCGTAAGAGGAGGCGCTGACATTCGGTGCAAGGGCGAACATCCTCCCTCCGCTTGTGAAGATTCCCGGTATGGAAGATTGCCTCGACTCTCGATCGCGCGCTGTACGCGCGTGGTGGCGCATCGAGTGCGCAATGTAAGGGTGCTTATGGCTGCATATAGGAGAAGGAGTGAAATTCAGGACTTCCCGGGAAGGTGGGCCTCCGGCTCGACGGCAAGGCATATCGTCGTCTCTGCGATGTCGGCCCGTCCGACGCGTGCAACTCCAAGTACCAGCACATGAGTTCGTGGTCATGCCACTCCCACTGGTGCATTGGAGGCACATATGAACGGCGGGGAGTCTCGCGACAAGGGGAAGGGACCAGCAAAGGTCTTGATCACCTTCCTGTCGGCGCTGGCCGGTCGAGCTGTTGCCGACTGGTTCAGCGACTGGAGGAGGCGCCATGGCCTGTAGCCGGTCCCTGGTCACCCTTCGCTGACCGCATGCGCGGCCAGTTGGGCGGGTCTCGCGAACCCGTCCTCGCGGGGTCACGCCTTGCCGGGCGTGATCCCGCTCTTTCGTCGGCGGCAAACTATGTACCCGACGCCGCTCATTCAATCGTGGGACATGCGTCAAGTTATAAGCGTCGCCACCTCAAGCACTGTAGCGCGCTCCCCGCACGCGCGGGGGTGGTCCGTGCTTCTTGCTGTTATTTCGAACCTGGGCAGGTCGCGGCTTGTGCGCCCTGCACGCGCGGGGGTGGGCCGAACCTCTCGCCCAGGGGCCTCAACGCGCGGTCGTAAACCCAATTAAGCAATGGAGGTCGCCTGGGCGGTCCGCATCCGGATCGTCTACGTCGCCGACTCAACTTCGCCGAGGTAGCGGTACCTGGACGGGCAGGGCGGCCAAGACGCTCTGCCTGCCTCGGGTCTGCTGACCTTTTCGCCCTCGGATCGCGTTGCGGCGACAGCCGTCCATGACCACGGTCAGCGGAACGGCCTTCCTCGCAGTCCCGTGCCGCCGCGGTTCGTACTCCGCTACCTCCGCCTTTACAAGATCATCGATCGGCGCGTCCGTCACTGCGGCGGTGCCAATCTCAGATCCGTGGCCGGTCGGCCAGCGAGTGGCCATTGGCCGTGGAATTCGGCTACGGGATTTGAGATCCCACAGGGTGGCAGCGGTCAACAGTTCGCCTGTGGCAGACAGGAAAGATCCCGGAATGACTGGCCAACGCTTCTGGGGCATGTCAACGTAGACGCCTTCCCGGAAAAACCCCAGGTCAGAGAGGTGATGCCTGTGGCCCTGGACGTGGCCCAGCCCGGATTCGCCGCCACTGTCGAGGCGCTGCGGCTGCACTCCTGGAAACTCGGTCCCGGCCAACCAATGCTGGTGATCGACCAGTTCACGGACGTCGATTTCAAGCTGGTCGTGGACGACCGCGCTGATGTCCATGTGAACAGCAAAGACGGCAGGTTCTACCTCGGCTGGTTCCCGACGGGCCGTCCCGGCACCGACGGTGAGGGCTGGGTGATCGCGGTCACGGGCACTGCGAAGACCCGCGGGTACCGGATGTCGTTCGACACCGAGACCCCGGCGGACATCGTCGCCGCCGCCGTGGCCCAGGTCCTGGCCACCGCCCAGCCGCAGTGAACGGCATTTTGGCCCGGTAGCCACACCATCGCGTCGTCACAACTGCCTGCCCCGCTTTGCCCGACGCCGGCCACCCCTGTCCGCTACCGAGAGGAGAAAGCTGTGAAAGACCCGCACCTGCCCGAGATGACCGTCGGCGACGTCATCGGCCTTCTGTCCGCCTGTGACCGTGACGCGCCAGCCCGGCTCGCCATCAACCCGCTCTTCCCCATGGCGCACCGCATCGGCGGAGTGATCGCCTCCCAGGACGAGAACGGCAACCCGCTGGTCTTCATCGCCGAGACCAACGACGCCGAACAGATCGGCCACCTGCCGCCGGACGTCGCCGTCGCGCTCACCTGGCACGAGCCGACCGAGGCCCCCTCACGACGCCGTCGCACGGCGACCTCGCCGCGCGACGGCGGCAGCTGAACCACCGACGACCGCACGGAGGCGCCCCTGCACCCGCACCACCCCCACGAACCCTCCCACCCGCACTCGCCGGACCCGGTGTACTGGGTCACCCCGCGCCATCTGGCCGGCGACGACGGCGCTCTCGCCGAGCGGATCGGCGACCTGCTGACCGGCATGGGCTGGCGCCTGTGGCCAACCTCCCGCCACACCCTGCTGTACGTGAGCCCGGACGAGCTGCGCGGCGCCGAGTGGATCCTCGCCAGCTACCCCTTCGAACTCGGCGGCCTGCCTGTGGCCTGGCAACTGTCCGCTCGCCCGCACTCCGACAGCGCCCTGACTGAGTGGAACGCCTACTTCACCACCGGCGTCCCCCACGAGGCACTCGCCGACCTCCTCATCGCGCTCGACACCCGCGATGTGCCCGACACGGGTTTCGGCGAGCCGGAGGCGGTCCTGGCCGCGCTCGTCGCTCAGGGCTGGATGAGGGACGTGGACCGCCCCACGACCACCGCCACGGACCCCGGCTTCGCCTCCAGCGTGTCGCTGGAGGAACTGCCCCCGCTCATCCAGGACGCCGACCCGCGCCCCGACCTGGTGGGCTGGCAGGCATGGGCGGAACCCGTCCTCGGCGCCCCGTATCTGTGGTGCACCAGCTTCAGCGCCAGCGTCCCGCACGACCTGGTTGCTGTCTTCGCCGCCTCGCTCGCCTCCCCGGTCCCGGTGCCGCGGCGCACCCTGCCGGACGTCGCGCAGGAGCGGCTCACCGTCGTCCGCCGCGACTGACGACACCGCTCGCCACCCACCCGATGTCTCATCCCCTGGAGGTCTGCTTGCCCCTGCCCTTGATCCGGCTGTCCATCTCTCCGACAAACGGGACCGCCCACCACGGCGTCATGGTCGGCACCGAGCCGCTGACCGTGTGCGCCACGCACGCGACCGACCTCGCGCTGATCGCGGAGAACACGGCACACTCGCTGTGCCAGAGCTGTACGCGTGCCTGGCTCATCCTCACCACGCACCCGCACCCCGGCGGCGAACCGGATCTCCGGCCCGCTGTCGGCACCGGGAAGAGTGCAACCGCTCACCGGCCGATCCCCGGCCATCTGCTGGGCTACTGCGGCAAGCCGCTTGACGCGCGCCCGACGTCGGCCCGTCGGGTATGCGCCAACTGTTCGTCGCTCGCGGCGGCCCTGGAACGCTTCCACCGCCTCGCGGGCGAGGTGAGCTTGCTCTTTGAGGGATCCTGCCCGCGCGACGAGGACGTGCTGTGGGCGCCCAACGGCCGCGGAAACCTCGTCACCGGGCACCGCCGTCATGCCGCCTCCGGCACCGCTTGGTGCGGCACGCTGCTGTCCGGGCCGAACCCCGACGCCAGCACCGAATGCGCCCCTTGCCGCCGTGCCTGGAGGAACGAGCGCGACCGGCGCAGCACGGTGTTGCCCCGCATGCGGTCACGCGCCCGCTGGTGGCACCAGCGCCGGAACGTGGAGACCTTCTCCGGCCGCGCCGCAGACCTCAACAACGGTGACGTCTATACGGTGTCGGGCTGCCCAGACCAGCACCACGTCCTGACCGTTACCCACCCAGCCCGGGGCCGACGGCTTGCCGCCCTCGTCTATCTCCCTGGTCAAGACGAGATCGTGGAGCTAGGAATCCACCACGACCGCCTGCTCGTCATCGAACGGCCGCAGCCGCCGGAGGCGGGCATGCCCCGGCTGTCCTGATCCTTACGGCGGCGCGGCACCGGCCTGCTCCGATAGCGCCTGTGCTGGCCAACCGCCAAGGCCCAGAACACCAGGGCCCGGTTCCCTCATCTTCGGCAAGGTGAGGGAACCGGGCCCTTTTCCCATGCGGTCGGGGAGCGCCGCGTGCTGCAGATGTCCACCGGGCGCCCGGACGGTGCCGGTGGTGGTGAGAGCAGTCTTACGGGCTTCGTGGCGGCAGGCGCCGTGCGAGTTGTTCGACGTAGTGTCGGACATGGGGAGGCATCGGATCGGGCAGGGCGTCGAGCGGGAACAGGCGAAGGTCCTGGCCCTCGCCGAGGAGGAGTTCGTCCGCGGCGCCGTCCCATGCCGCCACGAAGACGTGCGGAGGAGTCTTGCCCTTCTCGTACGCGGTGACTGCGGCCTCCTCGATCGCGTCCGGCACGACGCCGGTCTCCTCCAGCAGCTCACGCAGGATCGTCTCGAGCGGCGTCTCGTCCGCCTCCGCTCCGTCGCCGGGCATAGACTAGTGCCCAGGCCATCCGATGGCGGCCTTGTCGTCTCGCAACTACAGCACGACCTCACGGCGAGGCATGGTGACGAACGCGAAACACCCACGGGTCTTCGCCTGACGGTCCGCTACGCCGGTGACCTCTCTTCGTACGACAGATCCGGATGGCGCCGAGCCCGAGGCCGGGGCCGCATCACCGTTGTGACGGTGTGCAGTTGTCTGGGGACACTACGGTAGTAGCGGATGACGAATGCCCCGTCCTCCCCTGAGGCAGGGACGGACGGGGCAGGAGGGTTTGCCTGGGTCAGTGGGCCAGCGCCGTTCGTACGGCGGCTGCGAGGTGGGCGTCGACAAGGGCGGGCGATCCGGAGACGACCACCAGGATCGCGCCGGTGCGGATCGCCGTCTGCTTGACGACGCTTCGCTGTCCGCCGGCGCTGTAGTTGAGCACCTGGCTCCACTGCTCGTCACCGAGCCGGGGCGCACTGGTCTTCTGGGCCTGCATGTCGATGAGCGTGCTGCCCACTGACACCTGGTAGGTCGAGCACGACGTCATGGCGTTGAAGATCCGGGTCACGCCCGTGGACAGCTTTGCGGGGGTGTCGCTGTACAGCTCCTCGGACACCTCCGAGCCGCTGGAACCGGCGTAGGTGAAGGACACCTTCGCCGAGCGGGGAAAGTCGAGGCTGCTGCCGACTGCGGTCTGGCCGCCGAGCTTGGCCAGTGCCGGGCAGCCGATCACGGTGACGTCGTCGTGCCGAGCCGTAGTCTCCGGCCTACGGGTGTAGCCCTCGCCCAAGTCGCTCTCGTCAAGGAGTCGGTTGGCCAGCGCAGCCGAGGACATGGGCTTGGCCGCCGGGTTGTTGTGCTCCTTTGTGCCCGTCGCTGCGGTGGAGGACGTCGGGTTGGGGGCGGCGGCTGTGTTGTTGGAGCAGCCCGCCAGGGCGAGTACGGCGAGGCTGAGGCTGAGGACAGTCGTGGTGGGAAGGCGCACGTGGAAACCCCTAAGTGGCGCGGTGCGGACGGTCTGACCGGGCCGGTCCTCCAGTTGCCGGCGGATGCGAAGGGGTAGGGGTTTCGAGGGGCTTAGTGCCCGAGGTGGCGCAGGCCGTCCTCCAGGGTGGGGTGCCAGTGGTCGACGGGACCGCAGTTGCGGTTGAACCAGGCGGCGTCCAGACGCGGTTCCATCACCTGGTGGCCGGCGGTGCAGCGCAGCCACACCGAGTCGTCGTTCATGTTGAAGACGATCCAGTCCCGATACGTGCCGCACTGCGGGCAGGCGTGGACCTCGCCGTCGATGACGAGCGGGGGCATCCAGCGCATCATCACGCCCTCGACGTCGTGCCTCGACGGCGCCCGCAGGTCGGCCGGTGGGAAGTCCGGGACCACTGTCTCTCCGTTGTCCGCGGCCGGAGCCTTGGTCTGGATGGTGTCGGACGGCCAGGGCTCTTGGGCGTGTATCTGCCGCAGCGCGAGCGCCTCACGCTGGGCCTGGCGGAATTCCCGGTCGTCGCGGGCACGGCGTCGGAACATGCGGGTCTCCATCCCTGTGTCGTCTGGCGGGCACATGGAGAGTGCCCTAAGCGTCTGACCTGCCGCAACGTTGAAATTTCAGAATCACCTAGGCTTGCGTGGCCGGTCCGTCCGGCGAGTGGAAGCCTGCGCAGTACGCCCGCGGGTCTGGGCTGCTGCAGTGGCGCCGGGTTCGGGCATTGTCGAGGCGTCGGCCGGCAGGTCGGCCATGCGGCGCAGTCGCCAGACCAGTACGTCGCTGATCGAGCCTGCGGTGTCCAGCTCTCGCCGTTCGGCGGCCTCGGCCAGCAGCGCGGCCGGGTCGTGTCCGGCGCTCTCGGCGTCGGCGAGCGTGGCCGCGAGGGCGTACCAGCCGGCCTCGGCCAGGACCTGTTCGGCTAGTTCGGGCACCGCCTGGCGCAGGTAGGCGATCTGCTTGTGCCGCAGGGGCTGGGACAGGCGACGGCCCCGCTGGTAGAGCACGCCGATTGGCATGCCAGCAGCGGCCTGGTAGGCGGCGCGCAGGTGCTCGGCAGCCTCACGGGCGGCGGCGGCCTGCTGAGCGTGCTGCTTCTTCCCGTGCCAATGGGCGGCGGCGGTGACCAGGAAGAACGCCATGTCGATCAGCATCGCCGTGGTCGCCCCGTCCTCCCCCCGGCCGAGCGCGGGACCGCTGTAGACGAGGTCGCGGGCGGCCTGGCGCAGGGCACGGTCGTGCCCGCGCTCGGCCCGGATGTGGGAGCGGGTGGCCCGCTCGAACGCGAAGGCCGCCTCACGCAGTTGGGCACGGGTGTGAGCGGCGGAGGTCTTGGCGAGCGCGTCGAGGACCTCCCCGGCGGCGGCGATCTGCGCGGCCACCACCGCGTCGTCGCCCTGGTCGATGACCAGCAGCGCCTGCCATGCCGCCGTGGCCGCACTGCGCCGCGCCGTAGCCGGACCGTTTGGGACCGCGCCGGAGTCATGGTCCGACAGCGCCTCGCCGGCCGCGCGGGAGGTGTCGTTGCCGGACCAGCGTTGGCGGATGCGGGGCAGAGACAGGTCCGGGGCGAGCGTGGAGCCCGAATAGAACACGGGCTCCTTGTCCTTGTTGCGGTCATCGGGGAGGGCGACCTTGTAGCCGAGCAGGTCACCGGACGGTGCGACGCGCTTGTGGATCAGCACGCCGGCGGCGGCCAGCCTGTCGAAAAACTCCGCCTCGCTCGTGGCTCCGGCCACTGCCTGCCGCACAGTCTCGCGCAGCTCCTCGCGGGCGGGCCGTCCACGGCCCTCACGTTCGGCCTTGTGGCGCTCGGCGCTGGTAGGCCGCTTGGCGGCGGTCCCGTCTCCGGCGTTGAGGCACCGCAGCCCGTAGTCGGCCTCGATCTTGCGGGCCTCGGCCTGCGAGCGCTTGCCGTCGTAGCGCAGCCGCGCCTGGCGCCCGTCTTCGCGGACGATGGTGGCGATGATGTGGATGTGGTCGTCGGCGTGGCGGACGGCCGCCCAGCGGCAGCCCGCGCTGTCGCCGTCCGGGGCGATGCCGGTGGCCGAGACCATTCGCCGGGCGATCTCGCCCCACTGCTCGTCGCTGAGGATCGGGTCCTCCGGCGCGGCCCGCACGGACAGGTGCCACACGTGCTTGATGGGCCGGTCCTCTTTGGCCAGCATGTCGACGGGCTGGTCGAGGAGCCGCTGCAGGTCACCGTAGGTGGCGTTGGGGTCGCGTCCGGGGTCGGGGGCGAGATCGTCCCAGGCGGCGACGAGGTGGGGGTCGACGTGTTCCTCGTGGGTGCCCGGTCCGTACAGGTAGTAGAGCAGGCCGATGGTGCGCTTCCCGCGCGCGTGGACTCTGGGGATCATGCGGCTCGGGTCTGGTGGTCCAGCCGGTGCTGGGTGAAGGCGTCCACCCGCTTCGCGGCGCGATGCACGGCCTGGAGAACAGCTTCGGCGTGCGGTGCGTCCGCACCCGAATTCAGGGTCCTTGCCACCTGGTTGAGGTTGTTGCCGATCTGGGCGAGATGGCGGCGCAGGCTGAACAGCTCAGCGATCACTTCGCGTTCGCCGGCTACCTCGGCGGCGGTGCGGGTGAGGTCACGGGCGGCGCTGAGGGCGGCGTGGGCGAGGAAGCCGGACGGGGTCATGGCGCACGCCGCGGCGGCGTCAACGAGGGCTTGTTTCTCTTCGTTGTTGAAGCGGCTGGCGATCAGGTGCGTACGGCTGCTGGTGCTGGTCTTGCGCGGGCGGTTACGCGCGGGCGGCTGGTGCGGGGTGCTGTGCGCGCAGTGGGGGTTGTGACACGGGTGGGTCGGTTCCCCCCTCGGATGCGAGCCGCCCTCGGTCGCATCCGGACGGTCCAGTGCCCCCTGGCGCTGGACCTCTCCCGCCACCCCCGGGGCGGGAGACGCGACTGTATTACTCCCGACGGGAGTAATACAGTCGCAACAACTTGCTCGCGTCGAGGCCGAGTTGGTTTCGGGCTCACCTGGCGCTGGGGTGGGGTTTGTCGTCGGGTTCGTCATCGGGTTCGGTGCCTCGTGGTGCGCATCTGGTGCTGGATTTCGGCTACGAGTTCGACCATGGCGGCCGGCCCATCTAGGACGCGGACGGGCGATTCGGCACAGTGCTGGACGAGCCACTGGCCGGTCGGGGCCAACACGGCCGCGTGCACAAGCTGGTGGCGGACCAGGACGTCCGCCCAGGCGGCTGCCTCGGCGCCGGTCGGGAGGGACGTGCGGTGCTTGCGGGAGTGGATGGCGGGTTCTCCATGGCCGGGCGGCGGCCCGGCACAAGTCCGGACCACCGCGTCAGAGGGATGAATCAGGGGGTATGACCTGCGGCTATGCGGGTGTCAGCCGCATAGAGGGCAGCGCTCGTAGTGCCTGCTGAGCGCTCTGGCCATGCGGCTCTTGACACCGTGGACGGTTGTCGCGCTGACCTTCCCCGCCCGTGTGCCCTCGTGGACCCTGGCGTGGTTGCCCAGGTACGTGATGTCCCGCTCGTAGCCGCTCTTGATGCGGTCGAAGGATGCGCAAGTCTTCATCGGGTCTTCCTCGGTGTGCGGGGCAGGTGCGCGAGCGTGGGGTCGGCGTACAGGTGGGCCTGGAGCTCGCCGAACAGCTCGTTGCTGACTTTGATGTTGTGTTTGCGCAGGTGTGGCCGGATGGCCCTGCGGGTCATCCGCCCCTCTGCGAGGGCGGCCTTGCGGGCGACCTCGACCTTCACCTCCCACGGGACGTCGTCGTCCTGGTCCGCCGGGGCGGTCTGCACCGCAGGCGGGGCACCGTGCGGGCGCGTGGTCCGCGCACCTTGCAGACCACCGGAGGAGTCGTCCTCGTCTTGGTCCGCAGGTTGGTCAGCGTGGTCCTGGGCAGGGCTGGTCCGCTGGTCCGGCGCCTCACCGTCGTGGTCCGCGGGAGCGGATTGTGTCGACTGGCCCGTGGTGCGCAGAGTGAGGTCCGTGTCCTGCGGGTGGTCCTGGGCCTGCATCTGGTCTGCAGGTGAGCCGTGGTCCGTGCCCTCCCGATCGGCCTCATCGACCGGTCCGCCGACGTGGTCTGCGCGCTCGTGGTCCGCGGGCCGCTTCGGCTCGGCAGCTGCGTGACCTGCGGTGTTGCTGGTCCGCTCCTCGCGGACTGTCTCCTGCAGACCGGGACCAGTGGCCTGGTCCGCAGGTTGGCCCGCGTGGTCCGGGGCGGCGCTGGTCCGCTGGTCCGGAGCCTCAGCGTCGTGGTCCGCGGGATCGGAGCCCGTCGGCTGGTCCGTGGTCCGCAGACGAACCTGCCCACCTGCCTGGTCCCCGGCATGGCCTTGGACCGTGTGCTCCGGACCAGACTGGTGCGCTGGTCCGCCAGTGCTGTCAGCAGGAGGCCGGTGGTCCGCGCTGGCCCGCGCGAGGGGCACGGCTTCGTCGTTGCCGGGGGTACGAGGTGTGCCGGGGCCGGTCTTGGCTGACGCAGTGGTCTGGGCTGGAATCAGGGTCCGGTCCGCGTTGACCGTGGCGCCGAGATGGACGGCCAGTGCGGCGGCCAGTGGTGGCACGGCCGACACGGCGATCACCAGGTAGGGGCTGGTTTTGAGGTGCCCGGTCGACACCAGGTGGCCGACCGCGTTGAGGATGACGGACACCGCGACGGTCGTAAGCGTCAGCACCTGGCCGAGCTTTCGGCCGACGCCTGCCGCGATCCAGGCAAGGCCGGCGACGAGTGCCAGGGCATCGACGCTCACGGGGAGCGACCAGGCCAGCACGGCGCCCCAGCCCACGGCGCGTCCAAGGGCGGCAAGGGTGTCGGCGCTGGCAGCCATGGCAACGACGGTGACCAGGGTGGCGCCGACGACGATCAGGATGCGCTGGGTCTTGGTGGTGCCCACCTGCTGGACTCTTTCGTCGGGGTGGTTGCGATCGTGAGGCGCTTCTTCGCTCCGTCCGGCAGCGGCTGCGGCGGGAGGTGCAGCGGTGGGGTGGGTCATGCAGCCTTTCCGAGCGCGGTGATCAGGGCGGTGGTGTGGACCTGGCGGGGCACGGGCGAGGTGGTCACCTCGGACTCGTCGCCGTCCTCCCCTTCGTCCTCGGGGTGCTCCTCGCCGGTGGCGTCGGTCTCCTCGTCGTACAGGCCCCAGTAGCGGTCGCGATCCGTGACGTCGTGAGCGGCCTGCCGCATCAGGTCCTTGGCCCACTCGAGTTCGAGCTGGAGCGCGTAGGCGAGGCGCTCGACCGTCCAACCGCGGGCGTAGGCGTGCCGGACCACTGCTTCGCGCTCGGCTTCGCTGAGGTGCACGTCACGCCCCTGGAAGGCGGCCAGCACCCGGCTGTAGTCCAGGCGCTTGCTGACCCTGGCGTGCCAGGGGCGGCGTTCGGCCTCGGTCAGCCCGCCCCACATGCCGTGGCGGATCTCGTTGTCGAGGGCGTAGTTGAAGCAGTCCTTCTTGACCGGGCACCGGGCGCAGATGGACTTGGCCTCGGCGATGGCCGCGTGGCTGCGGGGAGCGTGGAAGAACAGCTCATCGGCGTCCTCGGCAGGCATGCCGTAGCACAGGCCCCGGGCGTGCCAGCTGTGGTCGGCGATCCCGCGCAGCGTCGGGCGCGCGGTGTCGTTCGTGGTGATGGTGCGCAAGGAAGTCTCCGGGTACGCCTCGGTGGGGCACGCGGTGCCGACGGTGGGCGGATACGCCGCGGCGCGGTGATGAGGCGGGGTGAGGGCGCGGCGGTGCCGCACCGGAGGTGGCGTCTGGGGGAGGGGGCAGGGCTTCAGCGGCGTAGGAAGCGGCGGTCCGGGCCGGTGAAGTGGACCGGCGTGCACATGCCAGACAGGCGGGACAGGACGCGGTCGCCGATCTTGTCGCGGAGGACCGGCTGCTGAGGGGGCACGCTGCGGTCGCGTACGGGCGGCAGGTTCGTGGTGAAGATCGTCGGCAGGCGGTTCTGGCAGCGCCAGTTCACCAGCCGGAAGGTGATCTCCTCCGTCCACTCCGAGCCCTTGGCGGCGCCGAGGTCATCGAGCAGCAGCAGCGGCACCCGCACGATCCGGCGCAGCATGTGCTCCGGGTCCACACCGGCCCGCGGGCGCATGTCGGCGTACAGGTCGGCGGCGGTGGTCGCGTGCCAGCTCACGCCACACCCGGCGGCGGTCAGGGCACGGATCGCCCCGTACGCCTGGTGGGTCTTGCCGGCCCCGGTGTCGCCCCACAGCAGCAGCGACGGTCCGTGCGCGATCCGCCGGCGCCCGGCCGTGCCGAAGTGCGGGTTGAGCCCGCCGGCGTTCGGCTCGACGGCTGCCTCGGTGATGGTGCGCACCCAGGCGGCGACGTCGGGGTGCTCGACCACGGCGTCGCGGTAGTCGACCGGGATGCGCTCCTGGGCGGCTTCCAGGGCCGGGATCGGCTCCGGGGTGTCCGGCAGCGGCGCGGTCGGGTCGATGCCGCGCTCGGCCAGCTTCGCCTCCAGGCGGGCACGGAGCCGCTCCCCGATGGCGGGCTGCGGGTCGGCGAAGTGCGCGCGGGTCACAGGCGGCCTCCGAACGTCGTCGGCTCGGTCGGGTTGAGGTACGGCGTGTAGCGGGACGTGCTGGTGCTGGCCCAGGGCCCCGCGCCGGAGGCGGACGACGGCACCGAGGCAGCCTGCGGGGCAGCGTTGACGACCTCGTTCACCAGGCTCGGCAGCACGCTCGGGTGCAGCCCCTTGGCCCGCAGCCGCTCCAGGGCTACGCGGATGTCCTGCGGCTCGAAGCGCTCGTCCAGCAGGACCTTGACCTTGCGCCCCAGCAGCCCGAGGAAGTCCTCCGGCGGTCGGCGCGAGCAGTCCCGGATGTACTCGGCCACCAGTTCCTTGGCGGAGACCGATCCGGAGGCGGCGTCGGGTGCGGGCGCCTCGCGCCCCGTAAGGAAAGATCCAGGATCCAAGATCCTAGATCCAGAGCGGGAGCCCTCCGGTACTCCTCCCGTAGTCCTCCCGGAGTCCTCCGGGCATGCCGCCCGACCTGCAGTTTTCCCGGACGGTGCCGCAGCAGGGGCAGCGCGCCCGTCGGGAGGCCCAGACGCAGACTCGCCGGCGGCGGCGGTGGACTCGGCAGGGGCGGTGACGGCGGGAACGGGGCCGTGCACCGCTCCCTGCGGGCTCCCGTAGTCCTCCCGGAGGGTTCCGGGAGACGTCACGGAAACCTCCGTGCGCGCCCTTGGGCAATCACTGGTCTGGCACTTGCCGCACAGCTGATTCCCCTGGTGACCGGGGCAGCGCGGCACACGGGATGCCGTGGGCTTGTTGATCTTCTGGTGCTGCTCCCACGTCACGACGTGCAGCCACGTACGCCCGTCACAGCCGGTATAGCGGCAGATCAGCCCTGCGGCGGCCAGTTCCTCCAGGTCCTGGGCGACGTGGGCGGCCGTGTGCTCCGGTCGCAGAGCCCACAGCCGACCGGCGATGATCGCCGGGTGGTCGCGGTGACGGCCGGAGTCATCGGCCTGCGTCAGCAGCCCGATGAAGGTGAGCATGGCGGTCACCGAGCACTCGGCCAGCGACTCCGACTCGAACATCTCGGGCTTGACGGTGCGGATGCGTGCCATCAGGCATCACCCCCGCACCGGCGTACCGACGGGCGGTCCGGCGCCGGCGCTCGGCGAATAGGGACCGAAGGGGCACAGGCTGCCGCGCAGGCCGGGGTCTTCGGCCTTTCACGCAGGGCAGTCGGCATGCGAAACTCTCCCTCGAAGCAGGATCCGTTCCGGTGCTGGTGGAAAGGGACCAGAACGGATTCGTTGGGTGATCTCCGCGCCCTTCCCGGGGCGCGGGTGTCCTACAGCCGTTCGGCGTCTGGGAGTTCCCGCTCTCAGGCGCCGTCGGCGTTCACCGGGCCGTGACCCGCTCTAGCGGGTGGTGCGCGCCTCACAGGCGCCTCCCTTCGCATGGGTCGCCGGGCGGATGCCCGGCGGGGGACCAGAAACATACGTGTGGCCTGCCACGACATCCAGACTTAGCTCTTGAATCCTCTACAACTTGTCGTGAGGCGGCCTGAGCCGATACCCGGCCAGGGGCGGGCGATGGGGCAGCCATGTGAAGCCAGCCTGGGTGACGGAGGCACGTGGCTGGTCGGATCGCGGCGTGCAGCAAGAACTCCGCCACGTACCTCTTGGGCCCCACAGAGCCAAGGCACATGCGTGCCGGCTAGGTCGTCTACACGCCGGCTCGTGGCCGTGAGGTGGTCCGCGCGACCTGTCGGCCGTGACCGGGCGCTGCGGGTAAGCCCTTGAGCGGCACTATCCGCACGGCGTCCCCTTCCCCGTCCATCAGAACTCTGGAGGCCGCGGCCCCCTCATTCGCCCCAGTCGATGCGTCTGCGACGACAATAGACCAGCAAAGATGGATCACGTCAACTGGCAAGAATGGAATCATCGCGCCCGTCGGTGTATCGTTCACGCCAGTCGAAGATCCCCTGTGAGTCACCGAAGGATGGGCCTGTATGAGCGAAGGAGCGCCGGCGGAGCAGCGCACCCTCGCGGAGAAGCTCGACCACCTCTTCAAGACGATCCACCCGAAGAACCGCGGTGAGTACACCTACGAAGAGGTGGCACAGGCCATCCAGGAGGCGGGGGGGCCTACCATCTCGGCGAGTTACATCTGGACCCTTCGGAAGGGCAAGAAGGACAACCCGACCATGAAGCACCTGGAGGCCCTCGCCGGCTTCTTCGGCGTCGCCCCCGCCTACTTCTTCAACGACGAGTCCTCCGAGCGGATTGCTGCTCAGCTGGAACTGATCGAGACCATGCGGGACAACGATGTGGTCGAGGTCGCCACCAGGGCCTCCGGCCTGTCGGTGGCGACACTCAAGACGATCAAGGGATTTATTGAGCGGGCCCGCGAGCTCGAGGGGCTAGCCGACGGCGAGGCGTCCAGTCAGTAAAGGCGGGTCGACGTCCAGGTGTAGAGGTGCGACCGGCGGAAATTGTGACGCACATCACTCTGCGGGTCGGTGCATGGAATTTGAGTGCGGTGCCCGCGCCAATCGCCGCGCGATTCAGCCTTGATCAAGTAATAGCGCATCAGACTCACTTATCGCTCACTGTGGCGGTGAGTGTAAGTTGAGCATGCTCCTGGCATATTCGATTGAAGGTTGTCGTATCGTTCCTGTGCCGGAACGTTGGATTCCGGTGCCGCCTCTGTCGCGGACGGGTACAGCGCCACCTGCGGAGTCGAGTTGCCGTTGCGTAGTCGAAGACAGCAGCCGGGCGACGGACGCCGAGACCGCCCGGATATCGGGGACGTGCTTTCCTCGATCGACATCCCAGACCCGTTCGACGTCCAGATCTTCTGCGACCGGATCGCGGCGCAGCGAGGCCGGCCGCTCCATCTGCACAGCGTCCCCGGCATCTCCGGCACCGACGCCCCATGCGGGGTATGGATCGCCACCGAGAAGGCCGACCACATCTTCCACGAGGCGGCGACAAGCCCGCTGCACCAGGACCACATCATCCTGCACGAAATCGGTCACATGCTCCTGGGCCACCGCTCGATCCTCGACGGCGTCCAGACAGACAGCGGCGGCTTGTTCCCGGACATCGACCCCGCCACTGTGGTCAGTCTCCTCACCAGGGCCAGCTACGGCACCGAGGACGAACGGGACGCCGAGCGTCTCGCAGGGCTGATCGCCGGCAAAGCCGCCGCCTCCCGCACCAGCAAGACGCCGCGCAGCAGTGTCCTGCGGCGCCTGGGCGACGCGCTCAGCGACTCATAAGAGCGCCCGGGAATGATCGACATACTTCCTGCGGTCCTGTTGTGGCTGGTCACCGCCTGGCGCACCCCGGCCGCATGGCGCGACTCCAGCAAACGGGCCCTGTGGACCGCCTTCCTCGCCCTCGCCGTCGCCATCACGCTCAGAGTGCCCTCCATCGCCGCACCCATAGACGCCGCACTCGGGATCAACAACCTGAGCGCCCTGGGCAAGCACCTCGGCTGCATCGTTGCCGCGCATGCGGTGCTGACCTTCGTCCATGACATGGCCCAAGAGAAGGCAGCCGGGCTGAAATCCTCCCGCCTGCACCTCGTTATCCCGACCACCGCAGCGGCCATCATCACGGTGCTGTTCTTCGCCACTCCTCAGCCGCACGAAGCGGTCGACCTGCTGACCGACTACGCCGCCGATTGGCGCATCGCCACCTACGGAGCCGTTTGGACGGCATACCTCGGGGCGGCACTGTTCAGCGCCTCCCGGCTGTGCTGGCGCTGGGGACGACAGCCAGATGCCGGCCTCCTCGGCCGCGGCCTGCGTCTCACCGGCATGGGCACCACCATCGGCATCGTCTACGCCGCGCACCGCGTTGCCACCGTGATCCTGGCATTTCTGGGACAGAGCCCTGTTCCGGCCAGCACGAGCGAGACGATCAGCGGTCTTCTGCTCTTCAGCGCGCTGCTCTTCATCATGACCGGCAGCACGCTGCCCGCATCCGGACGCCTGCGCCGCTGGAGCCGCGAATACCGCGACCTGCTGCAGCTTTACCCGCTCTGGCTCAGTCTCACGGAGGCCGTCCCCTCCGTCCGCCTCGACCCGCCACGGCGCAGAACCTCCGAGATGCTCCACCCCCGTCACGTTCACGACCGGCTCTATCGCCGCACCATCGAGATCCGAGACGCCGTCCTGACCCTCAGCGACCACGCCCCCGGCAGCCTGCGCGACCAGGCACGCGCCCACGTCGCTGCCTCTGGCCTCATCGGAGCCCAGGCCGACATCGCCTCCGAAGCCTGCTGGATCATCGGCGCCCAACAAGCCCGGCAGCACAACGAGCCCTCGTCCGGCGAGGCCCTCCCGCCCGCCAGCGGCGGCCGAGATCTGCCCAGCGAGATCCACGCGCTCAAGCAACTAGCCAGGGCCTACGACTCCGACCTCACCCGCACCTTCGCTACCAAGCTCGACCACGCCCGAACGCTGGAGACGACACAGTGACCGAGTCCCGCACAGCCCGCCTCATCACCGACACCCTCGCGCCGGCCAACCTCGTCATCGCGATACTGCTGATCATCGGCTGGCACAGCACGAGCAGCGTCACAGGGCTCGGCTGGGGCATGCTGGCCGCCCTGTTCTGCGGCGGTATCCCGTTCGCCGTCATCATGCTCGGCGTCAAGCGCGGCCACTGGACCGACAAGCACGTACGAGTCCGCGAACAGCGCGCCGTGCCCCTCCTCGCCACGATGGCGTCAGTACTGATCGGCATCTCGCTGCTCGTCGTTCTCCAGGCGCCCCGCGAGGTGTTCGCCCTGGTCGTCGCCATGCTCGTCGGTCTCATCACAACCATGATGGTGACCGTCTGGTGGAAGGTCTCGGTCCACACTGCCGTTGCCGGCGGAGTGGTCGTGATCCTGCTCCTCGCCTATGGCGCCAGCATGGCACCGCTGGTACTCGGCATCGCGGCAATCGGCTGGTCCCGCGTCGCGCTCCGCGACCACACTGCCGCCCAGACGGTGGTCGGCGCCCTGCTCGGAGGGCTGGCCGCCGCTGTCGTATTCAGCGCGATGCGCTGACGGGAATCGGCAGTACCGCGTTGCCCGGCCAGTCCTGATGGTGGCGCCCGGTCGCTCACCGCCAACGGTGGCCAGATGCCCGCCTGCCGACCCAAGCCGAGACGTCCTGACTCACGCGGTGCCGTCGGTCGTGGCAGAGCAGGACAGCGGGAGGCTTGCGAGGGGTGATCGCATCAACCAGTGACATCGAGAAGGCGGCTGGAGGTCCTGCACGCTGGGTGCCTCGTGGCCCTCCCGACCGAAACCGTCTACGGTCTGGGCGCCACTGCCGAACATCCCGCCGCCGTCGCGCGCCTCTTCCAGGTCAAGGGGCGCCCGCCCCCCCACCCGCTGATCGTCCATATCGGTGGCGCGGAACACTGGAGGACCGGGTCGAGAAGGTGCCTGCGACGGCGCGTCTGCTGGCCGAACACTATGGCCGGGGCCCCATCACGCTGGTCTTGCGGCGCGGCCGACGAGTGCCCCTCGAAGCCACTGGTGGACTGGAGACGGTGCCCGTGCGCGTGCCCGATCACCCTGTGGCACTCGCGCTGCTGTCGGCCTTCGGCGGCGGCGTGGCGGCCCGTCCGTCAACCGCTTCGGCTCGGTCAGCCCCACAACCGCTGACCACGTCCGGGCGGAGCTCGGTGATGCCGTCGACTCGGCCCCACCCGCTGTTCCGGCTGCGCCTCGAACCGCGCACGGTGTGTTCCGCTGTCGGCCGAGGGCTCCCGGGCGGCTCTCGCGCCGGGCCGTCATCATGGGTACAACTCACAACGATGGAACGATAATTGCCAGTTCACGGGGAGGCCGCCGAGCATGAAGCGTCCGAAGATCGACCATGCGGCGGCCACCCTTGAACTGCGGGCCTCGGGCCTGGAGCCGGTAGAGCCATATCCCGGAGTGACCTCCAAGCCATTCGCCGTCCGCTGCATCCAGCCGAAGTGCAAGGGACACGTCGAGCCCTTTCCCGCATACCTCAGTGTGGTCCGGTCACTGGCCAAGAAGGGCCGGGTTGGCTGCGTCCACTGCAACAAGCGACACCGGGCCAACCAGCGCCGAACAGACATGATCCGGCTCGGGAACATGCTGCCCATGGTGGAGATACCAGACGTCAAGACAGCGGTCCGGTCCTGGTGCTTGCGCTGTTGGAGGATCTGCGAGCCCGGACCTCGGCTCGACAACATCAAGAACGGCAAACAGGGCGGCTGTGAGCACTGCGGAGGAAAGCGGCGCCTGTCGGACGACGTGGCCCGCCAGCGAGCACGGGAGTGGGGCTACTCCCCGGATCCGGACATCCCTTACACCAACGACGCCACGAAGTGGCCGGGCCGCTGTCTGGCGAAAGGCCACTACTGCGAGCCAGTTCTCAACTCCCAAAAGCGGCAAGGCCCTTGCGAGTCATGCGCCGATCACGGCTTCAAGCCCCACCTCCCGGCGATCCTCTACCTGGTCGTCAAACCCGACCTGGTTGCAGCCAAGATCGGTATCTGCGAGGACAGCCCGAAGAACAGGCGACTGTACGAGCACGCCCTCAACGGCTGGATCACGATCGAGACGATGCGGTTCGCAGTCGGTGCCGATGCCCGCAGGGTCGAGACTGCACTCGTCCAGTCGTGGCGTGCCCGCAACCTTCAGCCCGTTCTGGACAACGGCTACGGGTATGAGGGCTACACCGAGACCGTTTCCCTCAACGCGACTCAGGTCAGCGAGATCTGGCCAGCGGTCGTGGGGATCGCCGAACGGGTGCTCGCCACGCCGCACGTTCCCCTCGGGCCGGCTCGCTGACCGTGCCTGCCCAGCGGCTCACCTGGCCGGCGGGCAGGCCGCAATGTCGGCGGCGTACGCCATCCAGTCCCACTACTTGCCTGTTGCCGCGACCGACTGCTGAATGCCCAGCATGCGGGCCAGGATCGCGGCCGGATCTTCGCAGGCAAGGTTGAGGCCCGGCTGTCGGCCGTAGCGGGCGGTGGCGCGCTGGTGCTGGGAAGGGAGACCTCGACGGCGTCGACCAGTGCGCCGTGCTCGCGCGCGAGGTATGAGGCGTACATGCCGAGCCCGGAACCCAGGTCGAGTTGACGGCGGCCAGCGATGTCGCCGAGGACCTTGGCGCCGGACCCAGTTGGCCAGAACCCCCAGGTCAGGCGGTCGGGGTCTGGAACGTCGGTTCCTCTTTGGATGTGGTGCGTTCCGTACGCCTTCCAGGCAGCCAGGTTGGTCTGCTCGCTCATCAAGCGGCCTTCTCCGATGGTCGAGAAGTGTGGAATCAGGGGCGCAGGGCGAAGCAGGCCAACCGGTCGAGGTCCACGGTTTTCACGGTGGACCAACGCCAGGTGAGGAGTTCGACGTCGTGTGCGGTGATGCCCAGGCTCTTGAGGGGGTCGTCATCGGTGCGTCGGTCGGCAAGTTCGGTGACCACCCAGAAGGTCCCGCCGGGGGCGAGGACCTGACGGACCCGGTCCAGGAAGGCGCCCTTGTCGGTGATGAACCGGTATACCAGGCGGCAGGTGACCACCGCGTAGGCCGGATCGGGCAGTTGGTTCAGGTTGTCGGTGGCGAAGTCCATGACCTGGAAGTGGACGTTATCGTCCGTGCTCGCGGCGATGGCGGCGGCGCTGGGTGCGCAGTCGATGCCGGTGGCCCGGTAGCCGAGGTGGTGGTGCAGGTGGCGGGCGAGGGCGCCGTCGCCGCATCCCACATCGAGCGATGGCCGAGCGCGGCCGGGACCGAGATGTTTGGCGAGGAGTTGGGTCTCCTGGTCGTTGATCTGCCGGTAGCGGCGGCCGGAGGCCCAGTGAAGTCGGTCCGGGGCGCGGTACCGGTCTTTCGACCGGCCCGTTTCCCCGGACCGCTTCCCGCACCCGGCGTGCCTGTTACCAGGCACCGGGCGCTCCACAGGTCCCGTCGGAGCAAGCTGCTTCCTCATCCTGTCGCCGCCCACGGGGTAGGGATCGCCGAGCCCCTGTATCGGTATCGCGTAGTGCGCACCTTTCCAGGATCGAACAGCGTCCGATCTTCCGTGTGCGGCCACCAGCCGCCGTCGCAGTACTGACGGCGGAGGTCCTTCCAATTGGTCCGGCGGTGCTTCCTGCGCAACCACTTGATTACCTGACGCCACGCGAAGTAGCGCAGGTAATGGAAGGTCGCGCTGGACACGCCGGGCCGGAAGTACAGGCACCAGCCCCGCATGACCGGGTTCAACCTGGTCAGCAGGGCGTCGAGTGGCTGGCCCGTGTCCATTTCTCGGCAGATCGTCTTCACCTTGGCCGTGACGGCCTTTACCGCCTTGCGGGCGGGATAGGTGTAGACGTATTGCCGGTCTGTGCCCCGCTTGCGATGGCGCTGGATGTGCCACCCCAAGAAATCGAGGCCCTCGTCGATGTGCGTGATCAACGTCTTCTCCGGAGACAGCCGAAGGCCCATGGTGCTCAGGACGTCGGCCGCCTCCTCCCTGAGATGCTCGGCGTCGGCGCGGGTTCCCGAGATCACCAGGCACCAGTCGTCCGCGTAGCGGATAAGCCTGTAGTTCGGCAGCCCTTGCGCTTTCCGCTTCGCACGGGTCCACGGCGTCGTGGCGGGCCCGCCCGGTGCCTGGGCAATGTGCTCGTCCAGCACCGAGAGGGCCACGTTACTCAGCAGCGGAGAAAGAATCGACCCTTGAGGAGTCCCGGTGTTGGTTTCCCGCAGCAGTCCATCCTCGCTGAGGATTCCTGCTTTGAGGAATGCCTTTACCAAGGCCAGGACGCGTCTGTCTCCGATCCGGCCCCGGACCCGCTCCATGAGGGCGGGGTGCGAGATCTCGTCGAAGCAGGCTTTGATGTCTCCCTCAACGACCCACTCATAGGAATGGGACGCGAGTTGGCGCACCTCGGCAACTGCGTCATGGGCTCGGCGATTCGGACGGAACCCGTACGAACACGGGAGGAAATCCGCCTCGAAAATCGGCTCCAACACCAGCTTCATCGACGCCTGCACTACCCGGTCGGTCACGGTGCTGATTCCAAGGCGACGCAGTTTCCCGCCCGCCTTGGGGATCAACCGTTCCCTTGTCGGGAGCGGACGGAAGGTTCGGTCCTTCAGCGAAGTGCGAACCCTGTCGAGGAACACCTCGACTCCCGTCTCCCGCACGATGGCAGAGGCAGTATGCCCGTCCACCCCGGCGGTCTTGGCGCCCTTGTTCTCCCGCACTCGACCCCATGCGACCATCAGGAACGCGGGGTCTGCGACGAGATTGAACAGATCATCGAACCTGCGATGAGGGTCATCACCGGCCCAACGGTGCAGCTTGGCCTGGATCTCTAGTACCCGGCGTTCCGCCTTGGCTAAGACGTACTCCAGCTCGTCGGTATTCACCAACGACACCTCCTGGTATTCCAGTTCTTCGGCTGTTGACTTGCTGGCCCCCTTCGCCATGTACGTGCCTTTCGCACGCTCGGACTACTACGGGGCCTCCGTCCCATCTCTCGGCCTGCAGTCGGCAACGGACCTGCCCCGCACATGATTGGCAACCATGCGCCAGGGCGACCAAGGATGGTTCCCACGTTCACTTGGAATCGATTGATGGAGTAGGTGCCCGCCTTTACTCCGACAGCATCGCCACGGCTACGCCGCAGTTCTTCACCGTGGCCTCCCCACCGGACCACTAAACCGGCTTCGGAGTTCATCGCCTTCACAACGCCAAGGCGACTGCGCGCTGCACACCGGCCCATATCCGTCAGGTTTGAGCCGGCACTGGGCTTACGGAGCGTCATACAGCGGTTCCTCACGTACACCTTTCCATCGCTGCTTGCCGGACCCGGGATGTCTGACAGTTCCAACCCGTCCCGTACGTTGTCGGAGGCTGCTCCCACCGTCACCGGCGTTCCCCGGCTCCGGCTGCCTCCCAGTTTCACCGGTCAGCTGCGACTTACCGGCGGCGGAGTCCTTTCACCTCCGCGCAATTCCAAGCGCCTCGTGGCGCACCAGCGGCTCCCAGTAGGCCCGGGGGGACTGGATCACGTGTCTTCCCCTTCCGTGCGGTAGGCGTCTCGGTCTTGCTGCAGGCGCCAGAGGTCCTGCATCAAACCAGGCTGGTTGATCAGTTCGTGGAATGTGCCGGTCTGTACTACGCGGCCCTTGTCGAGGACGAAAACTCGGTCGGCGACGGAGGTGTTGGCAAGGTTGTGGGTCACGAGCACGACGGCCCGGTCCCCGGCCATCTCGCGCAGGCCGGTGAAGATCCGGTGCTCGGCCCGAGGGTCGAGGTCCGAGGTGGGCTCGTCCATGACGAGCAGGCCCGCGTCTCGGTGTGCGGCCCGAGCGACGGCGATGCGCTGCCATTGTCCTGGGGACAGGGCCACGCCGCCCCACCACTCTCGGGCCAGCAAGGTGCTTAACCCTGACCGGAGGGTCTTGATCACGTCGTCAGCTCCGCTGGCCCGTGCTGCGCGCTGGACGGCCAGGTCGCCTTCCGGGCGCGGCTGGCCAAGGGTGATGTTCTCGCGCGCGGTCATGGGCCAGCGGGCGAAGTCCTGTGGCACCACGGAGGTGTGCCGCCACATCGCGTGCGGGTCGAGGTCGGCGATGCTGATGCCGTCCCAGGTGACGACCCCGCTGGTGGGCAAGTTGAGCCCGGACAGCAGTTTCATCAGGGTCGACTTGCCGGAGCCGTTCTCCCCGACGACGGCCACGATCTCGCCTTGGCGGACTTCGAAGTCGACGTCGTGGAGGGTGTCCTGGGCGGCCTCGGGGTATCGGAAGGTGACCTGCCGCAGGGCGATGTGCTGGGGCGGTTGGGGGGTGATGGTGCCGCGGTCCAAGCGCTGGCCGGCGGCTTCCTTGACGAACCGCTCCCAGTCGTCGAGGTAGAGCCCGGTGCGCAGCAGGTCCCGGCCGTAGCCGACGAGTCCCTGGAGTCCGGTGGCCGCGGAGCGCAGCGCGAATACGGCGGTGCCGGCCGCTGCCGCCGAGATCCGGCCGGTCCCCAGCAGCAGGAGGACCGCCCCCCACACTGCCGAGGACGCCAGCCCTGTGGCGGCGGCACCGAGGACGGCGATCTTGGCCCGGTCCCAGGTGGCGGTGTTGCTGGTGGCTTCCACCCGCTCCGCGCTGGCCTTGTACTTCTCCAGCAGGTAGGGGGCCAGGGTGTCGGTGCGGACCTGGTCGGACTGGTCCTTGGCGATCAAGTGCCAGCGCAGCATGTACATCACGCGCCGGTCCTTGTGCGTGGCGACCGTCGCCAGATAGGTGACGCGCTCACTGCGGATGGAGGCGATCGCCTGCGGTACGGCGGCCAGGAGCAGCAGAGGCAGAAGTAGGGGGTAGAGGCTGGCCAGGACCACGCCAGCGGCGATCAGGGTGGCCAGGGAGGAGATGTAGTTCTGGGACTGGCCGATCATGTGCCGGCTGACGTCGACTCCCCTCTCGGCGGCGTCGAAGCGGTCGTTGAAGCCCGGGTGGTCGTAGGCGGCCTGTTCCGCGTTGGTCGCCGCTTCCAGCATCTTGTACTCCGCCTCGCGGCAGATGCGCGGTGAAAGCCGGTTGGACAGAGCTTGGATGGCGATGCCGAGGAGAGCCCGCAGTCCAGCCGTCCCGGCGAGTAAGGACACGGCCGGAATCGCCGCGGGCAGCCGACTCGTATCGTGTGCCGTCTCGATGAGCACCGAGAACGCTTTCGTCGTGGCGAACAGCCCGAGCGCCCCGGAGACCCCGGAGACGATCTGGCAGGCCAGCAGGGCGACGACGGCTTTGCGATCGACCTCCCAGGCCAGGGAGAAGGTCCTGCGGATCAGTGAGGGAAGCCGACGGGCCATCGTGCGCCCGGTCAGCAGTTCGGCCAACTCCAGGCTGTCCCCGCCCGGGTGGTTGAACGCCAGTTGTTCCTCGCCAGCGGGCACCGAATTCGCGTCGTCTGTCTCGCCGTTGTCGCCGTGCAGCCTATTGGCGGTTTCCGTCACGGCCTGTCTCCTTCCTTCTGCCACAGGGCACTTGGGCTGGCACCAGACGGCCCGCCCGTCACGACAGGGGCCTGGCCGTCTGGACTCGGCGTGGTCGCCGGAAGGGCGCGCAGGGAACGCACTGGGGAGAGCGCCAGGACGAAGACCGGAAGGAGCAGGAGAACGGTGCCTGCGATCAGGGCGCTGCGTACTCCGTGCAGGGTGCCGATGGCTCCGGCGATGCGCGGCGGCTGGTTTGTCACGAACAGCCTCCGTCCGTAGAGAGGCTGGCGAACGCGTCATCGAGGTCGGAAAGGCTGTTCAGCATGCGGCGGATGGCGGTTTGCCGCTCGATCCAGTGCTGCTTCAGGTCGGCTTCCGCTTCGGGAGGAAGGTCGTATTCGGCGGTGGCGGCGCCGTAGAAGCTGAACAGCATGTACAGCAACGCGATCCGGGCGCAGGCCCGTACTTCCACCAGGGGGAGGCTGGGGTTCTCTGCGTGGTAGGCGCTCACCATCGCCAGCGCGCAGGCGTCCCATTCCGGACTGGTGGCCACGGTGCGCGGATCGAACGCGGCCCGGCCCAGCTCCCAGGCCGGTATGCCGGTTGCGCCCCGGAAGCCGATGACACCGGTGACGGCATCAGCGAGGACGATCAAGTTGGTGCGGCTGAGGTCCGCGTGCAGTGCCTGCTCCACCATCGTGTCGGGCAGGTGCTTCCGTAGCCGGTGGACGTGATCCTGTAGGTCCTCCCGCCGCTGATCGAGGTCGGTCCGTAGGTGCTGGAGACTTTCATGCCCCTGCTGCAGGGCCGTGGCCATCACGGTGCCGCATTTGCCGACCGCGTCCTCGACCGTGCCCGTCCGCCAGCGGGACTGCTGCATGCGCTGCGGCAGCGGGTAGGCGGCCAGCACCCGGTGCATGCGTCCCATCACCGTGCCGATGTGTCGGGCGAGGGGCACCGTCATCGCCGAGGAGGTCACGCGGCCGGGCGCCTCGTCGACCACGGCCCAGGCGCTGCCCTGCGCGATCGTGATGAGGTTGCCGTCCGCGTCGTCCCAGACGCGGGGGATGGGAAGGCGCGCAGCTCGGCAGTACTCCGACATGTCCCATGCGGTGCGGGCTGCCTCCAGGTCCGCGTTCGTCCGATACTCCTTGACGAACAGCCGTATTCCGTCGTCGGTCAGGACCCGCCGGTTGATCGTGTCGGTGCCCATGTGCACCGGCTCGACCACGTCCACGACCAGCCCGTACCGCTCCTCCAGCACGTCAGCTGTCACAGCCGCATCCCAGTCCGCCTCGCTCATACCCGTCACCGGTCCATGGAGGAAGGACGGCGCGCGGTGAGGACGGTGAATGTGTTGTCCTCCACGAGGAACCCGCCCTCCGCGAAGGGGACCAGAGCCTTCGCGAGTGCCGTCTCGAAGGCATCCTGGCGGTCGCCGAACAGATGCGAGGCCGCGAACGAAGTCGAGTACAGGTAGCCGATGACTTCGGCGATGCTCCATTCGCGGCGAACGGGGATGGTCGCGGTGGTGACCTCGCCGAAGGCGGAAGCGCGCAGCACTTCTTCGTACGGCGGCCCGGGCGGGCCGAAGACGCCGTCCCCCGCTCGCCGCCGCTCACCGAGGAACTTCTGGACGACGGCGCGCGCGGCTTGCTGCCAGGCACTCTCGGCGGTCCACAGGCTGCGATCGCTGAACACCGCAAGCACACCGCCGGGGCCCACGTACTCGGCCAGTCGATCGAGGAAACGAGGCCGGTCGAGCCAGTGAAGGACACGGCCACAGGTCACGAGGTGCGGCTGCCATCCCGCCGGCGGTTCGAAGTCCTCCGCCAGCGCGTGCCGGATCTGCAACCGCTGACCGCCGGAGAGCGCGGGGCGGAGCACGGCCTCAGCTTCGGCGCACATCGCTTGGTCGGAGTCGACCGCAATCACCTCGTCGAAGTACGGGGCGAGCGCGCTGGCAACGAGCCCTGGGCCGGTGCCGATGTCCAGCAGACGCCGTGGAGAAGCCGTGGGTGCCTCGTGGGCGAGGAGGACGGCAAGGTCGACTGGGATGCCGGGGCGGAAGCGCCGGTAGTAAGAGGCAGTTCCGGCAAAGGCGTTCACGAACCCCACCCGCCCCACATGCGCGTGCCGCTCTCCTGACGCAGGTTCTCCAGCATGGTGTGGGCCTCGTCGACGAGCCCGATGTCGCGATGCGTGATCCCCCAGGACAGCGAGTCGAGCGCATCCAAGGCCGCGTACGCCCGGCATGCCGCCAGCTCCTCTTCGGTGAGCCGGCGGCCGTATCCGTAGTGGAAGGCGGCAAGGAGGTCGGGGCGCTGCAGAAGGATCCGGTAGCGCAGGCGGCTGAAGTCCCGGCGGGCAGCGGGCTGGAGTTCCGCCCGCTCGAAGTCGATGATCCGAAGCCGTTGCTCGGTCTCGTCCCACATCCAGTTCTTGGGCATGTAGTCGCCGTGTGCCGCCACCTGCGGCAGACGCGGCGGTGTCTCCTTGACGAGCGCACGCACCATCGTGATCTCGTGCTCCGGCACGTGGGAGGCAGCATCATCCAGTAGCTTCGCAGCCGTCGAGTCCCACGCCTCCTCGGTCACGTCTGCGGTCGGCTCGTCCGCCGCCGCGGTGTGATGCCGGGCCAGGAGTTCACCGGCCTGCTCATAAGCCTTGCGCCCCTGCTCGGCCGGCAGCCGCAGCGTGTCCAGGCTGCGGCCGGGCACTGCAGTGACCAGGACGGTTCGCGTCTCCGAGTTCGAAGCGATGAGCTCGGGCGCACGGTCGGCGCCCAGGGAGACCGTCCACTTCAGATACGCGTCGACCTCACGCCGGTGCAGTTTCGGGCCGACATGCTGCTTGGCGAACCAACGCTCGCCGCAGAGTCCGTCGATCTCCCAGAGTGATGGTCTGATGTCGCCGGGCCGGGGATGTTCGGCAACCACGGTGTAGGTGTCGGTCACCGATTCCACCAGCTGGTGGAGTGCACTGGGCATATCGGTCACGTTTGGTGCGCCCTTCCATTAGCCATGCCACCCAGTCCGATCACAAAAAGTGATTAATTGGGTGCTCTTGGTGTTCATGTGGGGATGGGGAGTGTGCCACGGGGGACTGACAACTCGGTCTGAGCTGGTCATGCAGGGGCCAGGGCACGAAGGACCGTGCCAGAGATCATCTCGACGAGGGACTCGTCGATGACCCCGTACGTCCAGCCGAGCGTCACCAGGTGCGGGTCGTTGTGCGCCCGGACGCGCTGCCGGAGAGCTCTGATCCGCTGAAGGGCTTCGTCGCGGCTGATACGAGCACGGTCCGCGTAGTCCTTCGAGGTCGCACCGGTGGCGATCATCCGCCACGTCTCCGTCTCTGCGTCCGAGAGCGTCTCCGGGAACGCTGCCTTCCCAGGACGCTTGAGCTGCCCGGTGACGTAGCACGCGTGGACGACGGCGGCCCGACCGCTTACCCCGAGCTTCTGACCGCAGTGCTTCATTTGCACGTTGATCGTCCCGGCGGTGATGGTCAGGTCGGATGCGATCGCATAGGTGCTCTTGCCCTCCGCGACTTTCTGGGCGATCCGAACCTGAGCGGGTGTGAGATCGAGGTACGTGGCGGGCGGGCGCGCCGGTCGTGCACTCACGGGAGTTCCAGTTCCTTTCCTTCGCGGTGGCTTGACGGTCAGGCCCGGGCCAGCCACCTCTGCCGCTCGGCATCGGTGACCAGGCGCTGCTGGTGGTCGAGTTCCAAGCGGGCGAGATGGGCATAGTGCTCGACCACTTCGGTGCCGAACGCGCTGCGGGCCAGGGCACTTTCCTGGAAGGCGGTCAGGGCGTCAGCGAGGGTGGGCGGCACAGGGGTGCCGCCCCCGCTGTAGGCGTTGCCGGCCGCTTCAGGGCCGAGGGCGAGTTGCTGCTCGATGCCGTAGTCGATCGCCGCCAGTACCGCGGACAGGGCCAAATAGGGGTTGGCATCCGCGCCCGGCACACGGATTTCCAGATGGAGGCCCTCTCCGTGACCGACGACGCGGACAGCGCACGTGCGGTTGTCGTGGCCCCAGTGGAGCATGGTCGGCGCGAACGAGCCGGGCGTGAATCGCTTGTAGGAGTTGACGTTCGGGGCATAGAACGGGCCCAGCTCTGGCAAGCCTGCGAGCAGCCCCGCGATTGCGTTCCGTCCGATCTGCGACAGCTCGTATTCGTTGTCAGGGGCGTGGAGTTGGCTAAGGGCTTTCGACCACAGTGAGACGTGCAGGTGCAGGCCGTTGGCCCACCCGGTCTCTGGGGCCGCCATGAACGTGGGCGCCAGTCCGCTGCGCGTTCCCAGCGTGCGCACCGCGTGCTTGAACAGTAGGTGCCGGTCGCAGGCGGTGAGCGCGGGTCCGTACGGGAAGGTCACCTCTACCTGGCCGGGGCCGGCCTCGGTCTTGATCGCCTCCACGGGCATGCCCGCCCCGGCCAATGCCCGCTGCAGGCGGCGGAAGAACCGGTCGCAGGCGGGGTCGTGGTCGAGGGCGTAGTCAAGATTGTCCATCGTCACGGGCCGCAGGCCCTGGTACCCGGCCCGTTCCGCTTCCGCGTACGTTCCCTGGTAGATGGTGAACTCGGTCTCGATTCCCGCCTTGGCCTGGAGGCCGTGCCGTGACAGCCGGGTCAGCTGCTGATGGAGGATCTGGCGGGGCGCGACGTCGATGGGCGTTCCGTCGTGGTGTACGGCGTCGCCGAGGACGATGGCGGTGCGCGGCAGCCACGGCACCACGCGCAGGGTTCCGAGGGCCGGCTGAACGGACAGGTCCTGGTAGCCGCTGTCCCACGAGGTCAGCGCGAAGCCGTCCGCCGGGCTCATCTCAGCGTCAGTGGCCAGGACGTAGGCGCACAGTTCGGCACCGTGATGCGCGACGCGCTTGAGGAAGTGGTCGGCGTCGTACCGTTTTCCCTTCAGCCTCCCCTGCAGATCGGGAACGGCCAGCAGCACGGTGTCGATCGCGCCGCCCTTCACGAGGTTGCGCAGATCGGTCAGGGACAGGGCCTTCTCCGAGCGTGCCCCCGATGCGGCAGCCGCCGCTACGGCCAGGCGCGGGGCTGTGCCGTTGCTCGTTGTGGTCATCACACGACCTCGTCTTCGTACTCGCCCGTCGAGCGGTCGAAGTTCTGGGCCGGCACCTCGTACGTGCTGCCCTGCTTGTGCCACCACCCCCACGCCAGCGCGAGCACGACGAGCAGAGCCACCGGCGCGTAGTTGAACGTGTCGACCGTGGCGAGAGCCCCGCCGTCGGGGCGGGTCTGGGGCAGACAGAACAGGACGGTCACGAACGCCACCCAGATGACGGCGATCGTGCCCACCATCACGCCCCAGCTGCCCAGGTTCCACGGGCCGGGCTTGAACCGGTGCCGGTTCTTGACCCGCAGGAAGATCGGGATCGCGTACGCCGGGGTGATACCGATGACGTTGATGCTGGTGATCGCCGCGTACGCAACCGGGCTATACAGACTCGGCAGCGCCAGCACCGCGGCGCACACCACGGACAGCATCACCGCCTTGCGCGGGGTGCCGGTACGACGATCCACCTGCCGCCACAACTGTGAGCCCGGCAGCGCCCCATCCCGAGAGAAAGCGAACACCATCCGGCTGGCCGCGGCGGTCTCTGCGTTGCCGCAGAACAGCTGAGCGACGATCACGACCAGGAGCAGCGCCTTCGCCCCCGCCATGCCCAGGGCGTCGAGGAAGATCTGTGCCGGTGGCACCCCCGTCGCTGTGCCCACGGTGCCCGCGTAGTCCTGGATCGCGAAGGTGAGCCCGGCCAGCAGCACGAACCCGGCTAGCCACGACCAGCCGATCGCGTGGATGATCCCCCGGGAAGCAGACACCTGGGCGTCCGTGGTCTCCTCCGACAGGTGCGCGGAGGCGTCGTAGCCGCAGAAGGTGTACTGGGCCAGAAGCAGCCCGAGCACCGAAACGTACAACGGGCTGGACCAGCCGGTGTTGTTGACGAACTCCCTGAACACGAAGTCGGCGGACTGGTGGTGGGAGGGCACGATGGCCAGCGCGCCGACGATCACCGTGACGCCGGCCAGGTGCCACCAGACGCTGATGCTGTTGAGGATGCTGACCAGCCGGACTCCGAACAGGTTCAGCGTGAGGTGCAGGGCGAGGATGCACAGGAAGATCAGCATGATCTTGCCGGGCGTCGGTTCGAAACCCCACTGCAGGTTCAGGAAGGCCCCCGTGAACAGGGCGGCCCCGTAGTCGATGCCGGCGATCGCGCCGAGCAGGCCGAGCAGGTTGAGCCAGCCTGTGTACCAGCCCCACTTCCGGCCGCCGAGCTGCTCCGCCTGGTAGTACAGGGCGCCGGAGGTCGGATAGGCGGAAGTCACTTCGGCCAGCCCGGCGCCGATGAACATCACCATGGCGCCCACGACGACCCAGCCCCACAGCATCACGGACGGACCGCCGGTGTTCAGGCCGAACCCGTACAGCGTCATGCAGCCGGACAGGACGCTGATGACGGAGAAGCTGATCGCGAAGTTCCCGAACGGACCCATGCGCCGGGTCAGCACCGGCTCGTAGCCGAGCTCCCGCAAGTACGCGTCATCGGCCTTCCGGGGCGCCGCGCGATGGCTGTGGCTTAAACGGGACACAGGACAACCTCCAAGATTGAGGGAAAGCGGAGATGGACGGGTTCATGCCAACCGAAGGAGTGGGCAGCCGGAAGCCGCTTACGGATGCGGACCGGCGCGCCTCCCGTGGGAGCGGGCGTAGGAAAAGGACTCGGCACGTGCTCGAAGCAGTAGCGCTTCGCCGGGATCCGGTCCTGCGGCTCCGTCGTGCACCGAGGCCCAGGGCTCACGAGCCGCGTACGGGTCCACCGCCGCGAACACCTCGGCGGCTTCCAGATACTGATGTCCCGCCCACAACGCATAGGCGAGACAGTGCAGATCGGCGACCGAACACTGCTCAGGGGACGTCTTGCGGAACCAGTCGTGGAAGGCGTTGAGCGTGTAATCGAGCGTCGACTCGTGCGCCCACTGCCGCCGCCACAACGGATCGGCGTGCGATCGGCGTCGCTGCTCGATCTGCGCGTACGCGGGCAGAAGCAATAGCGGAGACCCAACCGGCCGCTGTGATGCCACCCATCGCCCGAAGTCGAAGACCGCAGCCAAGGAGGCGGCTTGGGGCCCGTCAAGTGCGAGCAGGAACTGCAGCACACGGTGGTAAGCCTCGCGGTTGTATGGATCACGCTGGTTGACCTCGTAAAGCAACCCCCAGGGTCCGCTCGGCAGCATCGGCTCGGCCGGCGCCAAGCGGTGCTCATGACGCAGTTGCCGGGTGTCGATCTGCGCCAACGCCACAAGGCAGACCCACGGCACGGGATCCTGCGGCGCGTGACGAGCCGCCAGCAGCACCTCACGCCGGGCCCTGAACTCGAATTCCAAGGTCGCCGGATGCCCTTGGCGGTGTGCGCGTAGCGCCCGCTCAACGGCGACGCGAGCACTCATCAGCTGCGCGTTGTAGTTTCCGGGCTCTTCGTCGAGCCAAACGTTGACCACATCCGACCGAGCTGCCGCCACGGCCAACACTTGGGTGCGCGATGTCCGCAGTGCCCAGTGCGCGCCCGTATCCAGGAGCAGCTTCCCGGTCGTTCGCCAGCGGCCTGCCTCTAGCTCTTCCAAGGCCACGCGTAGGTCGTCGTCGTGGCCGGCCGGGTGATACACGAGAGGCATCACGGACCCTCGAATCGGGAACGACGACGCCCCAAAGGCGGAACACCGCTGCTCTTCTGAGGCACACGAGCAGCGCGATGCGAGGCGGATTTCCAGTTGGGCGTGCATGTCATCAGAGGGCCTCAGAAGAATTGGGGGATTGAGCCGCTAACGGCAGGGTGTGCCTTCAGGCAGGGGGAGTGACTGCTCCGGCTATGGCGCTAGCTGCCCTAAAAGCGGATCTGACCGACCATGTCCGCAAAGTTGGTGACGAAGCGGTTGATACTCGGAGCCATCGATGTACTCGCCAGAAAGAACCCGAAGAGAGTGCACACGATGGCGTGCGCCGCATTCAGCCCGCTCTTCTTGACAAAGATGAAGACGAGAATGCCCAGGAGCACGACGGCGGAGATGCTAATGGCCACCGGGCACCACCCACTGGCCCGGCGCTTCTGCCGGGTGAGGTGCGAGAAGCGGACCGTGGGAGGAGGCAAGCGGGCCGCGGCCCAACCTTGGTCGTCTGGCGGGTGACAACGTGGACTCCGATAGGGGGATCAGCGACAGGTGCGCGTACCCCGCAGCGCGACGAGCAGCAGGCGGACCGAATGATCACGCTCTTGGTGGGTTCGTCGCCACGTCGCGCTGCGGGACTCCAACCCTGGCGGCAAAACATCCTGCGCACACATTCCGAGGGTGATATCACTTGTGTAATTCCGGCTCCACCAGGAGTAATTGAGGTTGCGCACGCTCACTCGCGGGGAGGCCTGACGTGCATCAGCAGCCGTTGCGAAGCTGCGACCGCTGTGGTGGCCAACTGAGCAGCTACAACACTGACAGCCTGTGCTTCGCATGCGCTTGCTCCCGCGGCACCGAACAGCACTTCCCCGTCGTGCCGGAATACGTTTGGTTCGACCCAGACGTTCGCGACGCGCTCGCCGCTTGGGACTTCGGCCAGGCCTGCCGCCTGATTCGACTGCGCGGCTCCCTGCGGCAGGACGACATGGCCCAACTCACCGGCCTCAGCCAGGCGTTCCTGTCCATGCTGGAGGCGGGCAGCCGTCGCCTCACGAACATCGACAAGATCGTCGAGTTCCTGACGGGGCTGGATGTGCCAGCCGAGCTCGTCGCGCTCCCCCTCCCACAGTCCAGAGCCAACGCGTCGCAACCGCCCCGGGACCAGTTCGCTGGTGACGCCGATCCAACTCTGCCCTGGACAACGGTCCGTATGGTGGCAGCACTGGATACTGCGGTAGGAGACAGCACGATGGACCGTCGACGATTCCTCACCGCAAGCGGCATCGCCCTCACCGCCTTCGTGAACGCATGGGACAGCGCCGAAGCCGAACCCCTCGGCCGCGCAGTAGGGGGAAGCCGCCTCACCAACGAACTGCTCGATGGTCTCCAGCGCACCACGGACAGCCTGCGGACGATGGACGCGAGCGACGGCAGTGGCACCGTTGCCGGCCTCGGAGACCGACACCTTCAGTTCCTCAGGCACCTCATGGTCTCCACGTCCTACGACGAGGCAGCGGGGCGGCGACTCGCGGCGATCATCGCCGACACGGCTACTCAGACGGGTTGGTTCGTCTTCGACTCCGGCAATCGCGACCGACCTCTCGGCTACCTGTACGCCGCACTGCGCGCAGCCAAAGCCTCACAAGACGTCCGGCTCGGCGCCGGCGCCCTGTCCTACATCGCCATCCACGGGTACTCCACCGGGACGCCGCACCACGCCGTCACCGCGGCACGCCGGGCCCGCGACAAGATCAAGAAACTCGGCACTCCAGCACTCGAAGCCATGCTGCTGACCCGACAAGCCCGCGGTCACGCGAAACTCGGCGAACGCCACGCCTCCCTCACCGCGCTCGGGCAAGCCGCCGAACTCTGCGCCCAGGGGCGCTCCGAGCACGATCCGCACTGGCTGTACTGGATCAACGAGGGGGAGATCCACGGACAGGCCGGCAGTTGCTACCTCGACCTGGGCGATCCGCGCAGCGCCGTCGCCAGCTTCACCAAAGCACGGCAGGCCCTCAACTCAGGAGACCACCGAACCAGGGGTCTGTTCCTCTCACGTGCCGCAACCGCGCATATCGCGCAAGGCGATCTTGAAGCCGGGTGCGCTACGGCACACGAGGTCCTCGACCTGGCGGAAACCCTTCAGTCGGCTCGATTCGACAACCACGTCACGAGCATGATTCGCGAACTCCAGCCGGTTGCCCACAACGCGTACGCTCAAGAGGTACTGGAGCGACGTGCCGCAATGGTGGCGACAGGGAGCCGAACTTGAGCGACGCCCAGCAGATCCTCGTGCTGTGGGACATCGACCGCACTCTGCTGTACGTCGGTGACGTCGACCGGCAGGTCTACCGAGAGACCTTCGCTGAGATCGTCGGGCGCCCAGCAGAGCGACTTCCGGCTCGGGGAACCGGCGTCACCATGCCCCTCGCGATCCGATCCCTGCTCCTGGACAACGGCGTCTCCGAGGCGGACGTGCCCCACTTGCAGCCGAGGATGGTGGAACTCCTGCCACAGCGCCTCGCCGCCCACACGGAAGATCTACGCGAGCAAGGCCTCCTGCTTCCCGGCGCCCTGGCCGCTCTCAAGGCGGTGCAGGCACAGCCGAGGCGCGTCTCGACCGTCGTCACGGGAAACCTGAGACCCAACGCGCTTCTGAAGCTCGAAGCGTTCCGCCTGGACGAGTTCCTGGACACAGAGATCGGCGGATACTCCTCCGACAACGACCACCGTCCGGCCCTCGTTGGCGTCGCGCAGAAGCGCGCTCAGGCCAAACACGGGGCGGCTTTCACCCGCTCCAACACGGTCATCATCGGCGACTCCCTCGAAGACGTCCGCACGGGACTTGAGGGAGGCGCTCCCGTGATCGGGGTCGCCTCCGGGAAGACCTCAGCCGACGAGCTGGCGTCGGCCGGAGCTGATGTCGTCCTCGAGAGCCTCGAAGACGTACCGCGGCTCCTTGACGCGATTACAGCAGTCACCGTCGAACGCATCTGAGGCGAACTGAAGTTCCTCTGGCTGCCCGTATCACTTCCGTGATACGGGCACGACCATGTCCGCACTTACGCTGGCGCGCGCAGATGAGAAACGGGGGTGCCATGCGAAAGCACGCTCGGGCTTGTGCCGGTTGCGGGTGCCGATTGAGCCAGTACAACCTGGAGGACCGGTGCGCCGCGTGCGCACGCGGAAAACGGCTCGGCGCCCACCCTGTACCTCACGTCCCAGACACGGTCTGGCTGGACCTCGACGTCCAATCAGCCATCACCGCCTGTGACTTCGGTCGTGCGAGCCGCCTCATTCGCGACAAGGCAGGTCTCCGGCAGGACGACATGGCGTTCATGACCGGGTTGAGCCAGGGCTTTCTGTCGATGCTGGAAGCCGGGAATCGCCGCTTGACGAACATCGATAAGGCCGCACGATTCTTGCAGGGCGTCGGAGCACCGGACGCTCTGCTGGGACCACCTTTTCGTGGGCACTCAGCGCTCTCCACACCAGCCCACGCGTCGCAGCTCGGGCATGGCCGTGACGGCATTTGGCCAGCGGAAAGCGACACCACGAACTTGAACGAGTTGGCAGCGCGGGCTGCTGCGCAGTCGCTGCAATTCACCGACGAGATCACGAAGAGCAACGTGAGCGATGTGGAACTTGAGCGACTTGAGTCCGCGCTCGCCCACATCGCGGTCGACTACGTTCACGCTCCACTGCACCAGGTCTTCACCGACCTCGTCGCAACCCGAGACCGCCTTCTTTTCCTGCTCAGCGGCCACCAACCGTTGGGCCAGACCAGCGAACTACTCCTCCTCGCTGGTACGAGTTGCCTCCTGCTCGGCCACGCTTCACAGAACCTCGGTGATGAAGATGCGGCGGTCGCGCAGCTCCAGGCAGCTTGGACGTTTGCCGAGCAGGCGGACAACAACGACCTACGGGCTTGGGTGAAGGGCACGGCCGCCCTGATCGCCGAGTGGTCGACCCACCGGCAAACGGCTCTCGACTACACGCGACAGGCGATCCGGCTTGCGCCCGGCGGTGAGACTCGGATCCGAATTGCCGCGATTGAAGCGAGAGCAGCAGCGCGAATCGGAGATCGCGGTACGGCCATGGCCGCTCTTCAGGAGCTCCAGCGTGCCCGCGAGCAGAAGGCGGCCCCGGACGCCCTGACCCGGTTTGGGGGACTTCTCACCTTCCCCGAAGCGAAGCAGGAGTACTACATGGGCGGAACCTTCGCCCTGCTCGGCGAGCATCAGCGGGCCGAAAAGCATGCCACCGCAGCGATCGAGTTGTACGAGAGCGGGCCGAGGGAACACCGGTCGTACGGTGACGAGGCTTTGGCCCGCCTGGACATCGTGACAGCGCGTATCGTTGCCGGGGAGATCGAGGGTGCCGGCGAGCAGCTCCAGCCCCTCCTGGAGCTTCCGGCGAACCGTCGTATCCGGCAGCTAGGCGACGCCATGGAGGGAGTAGCTAGGCTTCTGGAAGAACCGCGGCTCACCCGTAGCCGGCTCGCCCGCGAGCTAGCGGACGCAACCCGCGGCTATAAGGCGATCGACACCCCAGCGAAGGCCCTTACTCCATGACATTGACGGTCTCACCTGAGTCGGCCGCCCGCCTCGCCTGCCGGGCGTCCGGATTGGCAGACCGATCCCTCACTCAACTCCACCATCACGCCACGTCCGTTTTCCTGCTGGCCGATGACGGCGTCGTCGTTCGCGTCAGCTCCGACTCGCAACAACGGCAGCTCGAAACTGCCGTGTCCCTCACTCGCTGGCTCGTCGCCAACGACTTCCCGGCGACGGAGCCTGTGGACGTTCCGCAACCAGTGGCATGCGCCCCGTATGTCGTCACGTTCTGGCGGCACTACCCGCAACCTCAGCGTGGAGCGCCGTCGGCGGGAAGGCTTGGCGATCTACTGCGAGCCCTCCACGCCTTGCCACCGCCGCCGGTGTCCCTGCCCCAGTACCAGCCGCTCACGTCTCTCAAGAGTGCTGTGGATTCCAGTACCTACCTGGAGCCGTCCGAGCGCGAGTGGCTGGCTGCCCGGCGCGAGGAGCTGCTGGATACTTACGGGAAGTTGGAGTTCCCTCTGGGCCAGGGACACATCCATGGTGACGCGTATCCAGGAAACACCCTCTGGGACGAACAAGACGTCAGGCTCGGTGATTGGGACGAAGCAGCCGTCGGCCCCCGCGAGCTCGACCTAGCCAATACCTTCCAAGGAGTCCGTTTCGGACGGACCAGTGCAGAGCTCGATGATTTCAGCCTTCGGTACGGCTACGACATCAGGCAGTGGCCTGGTCTGCCCGTTCTCTGTGAGATCCGGGATCTCCACACCCTCGGTTCCTTCATTCGACGTGCGGATCAAGGGGACGCTGGTGCCGGCCGGCAGTTGTCCCACCGCTTTGAGACCCTCAGAAATTCCGATGGCCAAGCCCAATGGGGTGCTGCCTGAGACGCTTAGCCGTCGGAACGAAGGATGGAGACTGAGTTCGGCTCGGTCATCGAGGCTCGGCGACCCGACGAGCGCGTGAGCAGGCCAGTCCAGCGGACGAAGTGCCGACACCTGATGGCCTCGTCCTCGACGTCGAGCGTGCGCCCGACTGTGCTGCCAGCCGGCCGAGCTGACAAATTCCTCACCAGGACCGGGAAGCTCCTTCGGAACTGGGGCAGCGTGGTCTCACCAGCCGTCGAGGGACACTTGTGGACCGTCCTCAAAGTAACGGTGGACGGCTCTGACAGTGGTGTCCAAGAATTCCTTGGGGACTGCTTCGACATCGACCCAGCAGACCTGGTCGTGCTTGCGGGGTTCGCGGTTTTCGGGTTCGCCGGTCCATTCGTGGGTGGCGAAGACCACGGTGAGGAAGCCGTTGGGGGCTTCGACGCCCCAGGCGCCGTGGATGATGTGGGCGACCTTGAGGGCCTCGGGCTTCACGGTGAGGCCGGTCTCTTCGTACAGCTCTCGTACGGCGGTTTCTGTGATGGGTTCGCCGGGTTCGCTCTTGCCGACGGGGAGGTGCCACATGCCCTGGGCGAATTTGGCGTTCTGGCTGCGCTGGAGGAGGACGACGCGGTTGGTGGCCTTGTCGTGGACGATGACGGCGGCGACCAGCACTGTCATGGATTCGAGGGCGGGCTTGAGGGCTTTGGGCTGGTCGTCGGCGTTCGGCTGAGGCACGGCTGCGTCCCTTCATCGGCCCGTTGATGGGCAGTTTAGGTCAGAGCTTCGCGTGCCCGGCTTCGAGTGAAGCCCCGCCGCAGGCGCCTTCGAAGATGTCGATGCAGTGGTGGGGCCTGCCTGAGGCTAAAGATCCGAGCGGTGACCGAGGACTACCGCGGATTCCTAGCGGCGACACGTCATACACTTCGTGCGACTGCGATCGTCATCTCAGAACCTGTGTCCATGAGCGATTCATCGGCCACCCCGTATCGCCAGCCCAGCGTCACCAGGTGCGCGTCGCTGGAAGCCTTCAGCCGGCGTCGCAAGCACCTGATCCGCATGCGAGCGGTAGCGCGCGAGACTCGGAATACGTCAGCGATGCGTTGCACCGTTGCCCCTGACGCGATGAGGTTCCACGTCTGAATCTCGATCTCAGTGAACTCACCGTCGAAAGACTCCCGCTCGGGGCGAGGAATCTGCCTGGCGGCGTAGGCGGCATGGACGATTGCGGCCCGACCGCTCACTCCGAGCCTCCGGCCCATGTTCGCCAGCTGCACGTTGACGGTGCCTGGTGTGATAGCCAACTCGAACGCGGTTTGAGCGGTGTCCATGCCGCCAGCGATCTTGCGAGCTACCCGCACCTGAGCAGGAGTGAGGGCTCGAGGCGTTACGCGAGGCTGGGCCGACACTGCTCGACTGTCCTTTCGATTCGCGTGCACTCGGAATTGATGGGGGATGGCTGCGCGGGCGCGTGTAGCTGAATCCGCGCAAGCGACACGGCCCGCGCAGTTGGTGCCGCCTGCGTGAGGCCGCTGGCCCCCTTGGACGAAGTCGTACGCCCGCGACCGTGGGTCTCGCACGATCGGTGGCGGCTGACCACAGAACTGTCCCGTCAAATGCCCTCTACGTATATTCCGCAGGTGATATCACGGGCGTGATATCCGTTCCAGAACGAACAGTTGAGGCCGTGTGCCCCACTCGAAGAAATTCGAGACCTGACTGACGGCCTCACGCCGATCATTCGCGCACCGCACGCTCGTGGCCTGCGGAACGGTGCGGCACCTTGACCTCGACGCCACCGACAGAGACGCGCCACATGGCGCGGGGTATGTAGCGCGGCAATGGCCGTATCACGGGAGTGATGCTCCAGTGCCGAGGTGCGGTCGTACGCTGTCGCGCGGATCAGACTCTTGCACGACCTCATACCCGCGTGAGACCGCTCCTTCGGAGTGTGGATCGGCGTCACGTTCGATCAAGCCTAGCGAGCCTGCGGACGCTCAACCTCCGTGCTTCCAAAGGAATCCACTCTGATCGGAGGCGGAAATCAATGCGAGATCGCATGGCTCGCGGATCGTCGCTCGGAATGTACACGAATTCCGGGCCGGCGCCTGGGCCCCGATGAACAGCAGCGGAAAACTGACCGCGGCCGACGAACCTACCCATACGACGACTTCAACGTAGGCAAGAGGAGCATCGACCGTGAGCCCTGAACGGCTGTGGATGTGGGCGATCGCACTACGCAAGCGAGAGCACCGTTGGCTCGCCAAGCGCGTCAAGCAACTCAACTCGTTCCTCTACCACAACTCGCTTGCTGCTGGCGGAGACGTTAGCCCCGACGTGTATCTCGGCCACCACGGCCTCGGAACGGTCGTCCACGACAACGTGACGATCGGCCGGCGGGTACGTATCTGGCAGAACGTCACGCTGTCAGTTCGTGCCCCGGCAGGATCACCACACCGCATCATCGTCGGAGACGATGTCATGATCGGGGCGAACGCCGTGGTGATCACTCCGTTCGAGAAGAGCCTCCACATAGGGCAAGGGGCGAACATCGGAGCCGGAGCTGTCGTAACCCATGATGTCCCGGCCGGGGCCACAGTGGTCGGCGTACCTGCCCAGGTCGTGCGAGAGAAGACGATCTAGCTGGCCCGTTCCGCATGAGGACGACGGACAGAGCGGAGGGGGCAGGCCGCCAAGGGTGCTGGATGATCGAGATACCGGATGACTTCGCAAGCAGAACAATCGATCGGGAGGGCGAAGGCAGCAGGACTTGGCTCGCGTCCCTGCCCGTCCTGGTTGATGAGCTACTCGAGCGTTGGAGCTGCACACCGACTGCTACAGCAATGCACGGGCAGGTCGGGCTCGTAGTCCCCGTGCTGCGCCATGGCGACCCCGGAGTCTTGAAGATCTCGCATCCGCACCCCGGCCTTGTCCATGAGCCCCACGCCCTTGCCTGGTGGGGTGGACGTGGAGCCGTGCTGCTGCACGAGCGTGACGACTCGAACTTCGCCATGGTGCTGGAGAAGGCAGAACAGACCAGCCTTGCCGATCTCGATGACGTTGACGAGGCGGTGGCCGCCGCAGGCCGCCTCGTCCGTCGATTGGCTGTGCCAGCTCCTCCGCGCCTGCCACGGCTGCGCGACCACGCTGAGCAGTGGTGGCTTGATGAAATCCGCGAGGCAGCAGCGGAGTTGGCCTATCCTCTGCCGCAGCGGGTAGTCGACGCAGCGCTCTCGACTGTGAAGGAGCTTGGCCCCGACCAGCCGGATACGCTCGTCCACGGCGACCTGCACTATGCCAATGTGCTGCGGGCCGAGCGGGAGCCCTGGCTGGCGATCGATCCTAAGGGGTACGTCGGCGATCCGGCTTACGACGCCATCAAGCTACTCCGCGGCCACTTCGATGATCTGCTAGCCGCCGATGATCTGAAGACGGCGCTGCTGCGTCGCCTCGACATCTTCTCCGAAACCGCCGAACTCGACCGAGAGCGCGTCTCTCGTTGGGCCCAGGCGCGTGCAGTGATGTCCGCGCAATGGGGTCGCCAAAACGGAGATCCTGGTTGGCTCGTGGACATCACTGACCAGATCGCCGAAGCCCTGACCTGAGCTCCCGCTGCGCATGCGTTCAGTGGCTGTCCCGCGGATCACCGCAGGCGCCTGGGGCGTACCGGAGCGGCCGGGACCACCCGCACATGGCGGCAACTTCCCCCGATCTTCAGGCCGTCCGGGCTACCGGCGTCTTGCCAAGTAGACGGCCTGACGCATGCCCATATTCCGTTGCTGTGAGCCTTCTGCGAAACAATCATGGGCTGCCATGGAGCGGCCGAGTCAGATCATCGAATGCGGAGACTTCGCCCTGCGACGCTGGCGGGGGCAGAGCCACTTCCCTCCGGCGTTCAAGTTGATCGAGGAGTCTCTGGACCACCTGCGCCCGTGGATGCCGTGGGTCGCTGGGCACAGCGAAAAGAGCACCCGAGACTTCCTCGCGAAGTCCGAGTCGAAGTGGGCAAGCGGCGACGCGTACAACTACGCCATTACCAAAGACGGCACGCTTATCGGCATGTGCTCGACCTACCGCGGGGCCGAACCTCAGGGCTGGCGCATGGGGTACTGGCTGCACCCTGCCGCCACCGGCCAGGGCATCGCCACGAGAGCGATGGCAGCCATGGTCACCGAGATGTTCGCCCTGCCGGACGTGGAGTACCTGGAGATCGCGCACGACCTGGCCAACACCTCCAGTGGCGCCATTCCGCGCCGGTTGGGCTTCACCGAAGTCCGGCGGGAGCCGGTAACACCACCCGCAGCTCCCTCAGACAGCGGCACCGACGTCGTCTGGCGCCTGGACCGCCTCACACCGCCTCCTTACGGTGCTCCCGCTCCCTGAGCGACCCATTCCGGGGTATGCACCTGCACGGCCGTCTGGCGACCGACCCGGAGCCGGAGTAGGCGGCAAAGTTCACTGGGGGGAGGCGGCGCCTGACCGCGCCCCGTAGCCTCGCCCCGTCGGAAAACCACGGGCGCAGTCAGTGAACGCGCGGGATCATGAGGCATGCGCCCGGATGACTGGCACCTCACCGAAGACGTCGACAGCTTTCTCGCCCGAGCCGGAGACTTCCTGCGCTCGCGCCCCGCCCTGCACACCGTCCCGCTGACGGTGACCGAGGCGCTGCGTACGCGCGGGGCGGACGCATACGGCGCGGAAGCCCCCATCTTCGGCCTGCTGGAGCGGACGGGTGAGGTCCGCGCGACCTTCTTCCGCACCCCGCCCCGCCGTCTGAACCTCACCCCCCTCACCCCCGAGGAGGCCGACACCCTCGCCGCCCACCTGGCCGGCCTCGGCTGTCGCCTCCCCGGTGTCAGCGCGGACCACGACACCGCCACCGCCTTCGCCGAGGCTTGGCAGCGGCACACGGGTGCGACGCCGACGCTCTATGAGCGGCAGCGCCTGTACCGTCTCGGCACGCTCATGCCACTGGAGCCGCTACCGGAGGGGCGGGGTCGAGTCGCAGGCGAGCAGGACCGCGAGCAACTCATGTGCTGGTACCGCGAGTTCGCCGCCGCCATCGGAGAAGTCGCCTCCAGGGACGCCAGATCCTGGGCCGACACGCGCATCGCCAATAGACGCGTCAGGTTCTGGGAGACCTTGGACGGCACCCCCGTCTCCATGGCGGGCGTAACTCCTATGGTGGCGGGCCAGATCCGGGTGGCCCCCGTCTACACGCCCGCCCACCTGCGCGGCCGCGGTTACGCGGGCGCCGTAATGGTCGAGGTGAGCCGGGCCGCGCTTGCCGCGGGCGCGGCGGAAGTCCTGCTGTTCGCGGACCTGGCCAACCCCACCAGCAACGGCCTCTACCAGCGGATCGGCTACCGACCGGTCACCGACTTCGCGGTGTACGACTTCTAGATCGCTACGCCATTGATCGTCTCCGGTGGCCGCTGCATACCCAGGAGCATCCGCAAGGCGTCTGTACGTCCCCACGGCCCCGGCTCCGGCGGATCGGACATCGGCCGCACCCACCTCTCCACAAAGCTCATCAGGACAGCCGACCGCGGCGCTGTGGATGCGTTGAAGCCTGAGCGGTGCCAGGTCGCTGCCGCCATGATCAACAATGCTCCGGGCTCACCGTCGAACACAACGTGCTCGATGACGGCTTCGGGGTCGGGACGGTCCGTCCTTGTGTGCGACTCGGGGACCAGCTGAGTAGCTCCGTTTGAGGAGCGGAAGGAATCCAGAGCCAGCACGCATTGCAACCCCAGGACGGCTCCAGTCACAGGGGCCGGCATCTCGTTGTAGGGGTAGTCGATGTGCCAGCCGTCGACTGGCTGGCCGGGCTGAACGACGTTAAGACTGTAGTCGGATAGGAGGTGGTTTTTTCCAAGCAGTTCGTTCAACACCGCGGTGAGTTCTGGGTCGGCGAGAAGATCAACGAACTCTTCCCCATGCCGGTACAGATCCCACACGCGTGTGGACTTGGGGTAGCGGTTGGCGTGTTCGCCGCCCGCGAGGTGCTTGGCGAGCCTACGTATCTCGTCGCATCGTTCGCCCTGAAGGAACCCGGGCCAGATCGCGAACCCTTGCTTTTGTACGTCGGCGACCAGGCTGGTCGTGGACTCTGAGAGCGTCATTGAGCGGTACCGCCCTTCGGCTGCGCTCGAAGTTCGATGACTGTGCCTCGGTGATCGTGGTGCGAGAGATCCACCAGCGTCACGCCGCTGTCGAGAAGACCCATGATTTGATCAACGAGACCTTCCACGTCGCTGTCGGCATGACGAACATCGAACGTGCAGACGCTCCGGAGTTCGGGCTCTACAGCATCGTTCGCAAGATCCACCCCTGGTGTCACGATGACTCCAATAGACGTCGGGCGAGGAGAGCGGTGGCCGCTTCGGGACCGATGAGTTCAACAGGCTGGAGACGCAGCCAATCGCCGATCTTGGCCAGGTACTGCTCAATGGCTCTCCCGTCACTCAACCTTGACAGGTCCAAGATCACACACGACGGTTCCTCAGCAGCCAGTGCCTGAGCAAGCCTTCGGAGACAGAACTCAGCCCGGCCGGCGGCGGCCGTGACGGTGGAGCCATGCAGAACAGCCAGCGCCGGTAGGGGCGGGGCCAGTCGCATCCACCGCTCTACTGCCGGAGACACAGCATTCGGCGCTATGAGCAAGCGAATGCCACGGTCCGCGATCGCCTGTGGCGTGGTGCTGGGGGGCTCGGAGCTCACCAACAACGCCTGTACTTCCTCCACGCCAGCACGCGGTGCATCGAGCTCCGCGATGGAGGGTGGTCCCTCCGGGGCGGTCTCGTTGAGGATCAGCGCACTCTTCAGCGGTTCCGGAACCGCACGGCGCAAGGCGTCGGCCTGCTGACCAGAGCCGGGATTCAGGACGAGCATGAGGCGGCGTCGTGGGACGTGAGGCAGGGGCCGCTGGGCCAGTTGGTGAATGACATCGACTGCTTCAGCAAGACCCTTGTGGTTCGGCTCGAGCCGCACTTCACGAAGAGGGCGTGCGAGAGCTTCGCAGACGAGTTTCTCAAGGGCCTCCGGATCGGTCGTCGCCGTGGCACCGCCGTACTGCTCAGCTATTCGAGCCGCGTGCTCGTCGAGACCCTCCATGAAGGAGACATCCGGTACGAGGACGAGATGGGCCTGGCCCAGCAATGCCTCGGACAAGGCATTGTTACCGGGCTTGATGATCGCGACATGAGCCGCGGAGAGAAGTCCCGCCAGCCGAGGCTCGTACCGGCGGACCGTGACGTTTCCTGTCTCATGCAGCGGCTTGCCGGCATAGTACGGGCCGGTGACGAACACGAACCGCGCTCGGTGACCGTCCGCGTGGATCCGTGCTGCCACTTGCGCGCAGGCACCGAAGAGACGGTCGCCGTAACCGTCAGGCATCTGATCCCCACCAGCCCCGCCGTTGACGACGACCAGGGGCTCGTCGTTGGGGGCGTAGGCGGCGCGCATCTGCGCGATCTCGGCAGGAGAAGGCGAATAGCTGAGGTTCCCGATGAAGGAGAAGCTGGTGCCGAACTGCACGGCAGCCATCGAGTCGCCACTGTGCCCTTCACGTAAGAAGTCCTCGCGGCTCTGCGCGATGAGGATCTCGTCGTAGGCCGCAAACCGACCCTGCATGCGGAGTTGGTCGAACGACGTCCCATCGAGGCGACGCATCACCAGTAGCCGAGGGCGCTGGGCGAGCGACTTGAGGGAGAGGTAGCGAGGGTCCGGGTAGGTGTCCTCGATGACAACTGCTGGATCAAGTCGTTCGAGGAGCCGGTCGAGGATCGCGGTGTAGCTGTCCTCTGCCACGGCCGACGACACCCTGTGCAGCAGCGGAAAGTTAATGACCTCGACGGGGGTGTCGCGGAACAGGCTCAGTGAGCTGGCCTGGCTGATGATCACGGGGCGGAGTCGGCCTTCGTTCCTGATGGCCTCGGCGATGAGCACGGCGCGCCTCAAGTGACCGAACCCGATGCCGTTCTTGACGAGCAGCACGACGGTCTTCATCGGCGTCCTCCCATGATCAGTGGCTGCGGCAGTGGGACTGGTGCTTGGTACCGCGTTGCGCCGGCCGCCGCCGTACCTCTGATTGGAGACCGCGGGCGCCCCATCCTGCTGAAGGGGTCGCTGGTCAAACCGATCTCATCGTGGGAGGCGTGCACAGGGTCCGGCATGTTGGTGAGTATCACGTGGCCGTCAGCCCGTGCGTGGGGGTTCAGCCGTTTCTTAAATCTTGTAGTCAGGTGATCACGCTACGTGTTGGTGCGGTGTTGGTTCCTGACGGCCGAGCCTGCGCCGGGTGCCGTCCTTGGGCCCGCCGTGGCGCCAATCTCGTGATTGGACACCCATCTTTTGGCTCAGCTAGATTTTTCGAATGGCGAATCTGGAAGAATTGCTGCATCAGAGGTTGGCCCCGGCATTCGAGACGGTGGCAGGCGCTCCCGTCGACCCGGTCATCCGACGATCCCAGCGCGCTCACTTCCAGTCGGACGCCGCCCTGGCGCTGGTTCGCAAGATCGGTGGCAACCCGCGCGACATCGCCAGCCGGGTCGTGGAGGCCGCGCAGCTTGACGATCTCTGCTCCTCGGTCGAGATCTCGGGGCCCGGCTTCATCAACCTCACCTTCTCTGACGAGGTTCTCGCACGTCTCCTCGCTGACACCATCGGTGACGAGCGGCTCGGCGTACCGCAGGCCAAGGCCCCGGAGACCATCGCGATCGACTACTCCGCCCCGAACGCAGCCAAGGAGATGCACGTCGGACATCTGCGTTCGACGATCATCGGCGACGCAGCCGTGCGCCTCCTGGAGTGGCAGGGGCACACCATCATTCGCCAGAATCACATCGGCGAGTGGGGTACCCCCTTCGGCATGCTCGTCGAGCACCTTCTGGACATCGGAGAGTCCGAGGCCGCACACGAACTGTCGGTCGGCGACCTCAATGGCTTCTACAGGGCCGCTCGCGTCAAGTTCGACGCCGACGAGACGTTCAAGGACCGGGCCCGCAAGCGGGTCGTCCTGCTGCAGAGCGGCGACGAGACGACCCTGCGTCTGTGGAAGACGCTCGTGGACGAGTCGAAGAAGTACTTCATGACCGTCTACGGCATGCTGGGCGTCCGCCTCACCGAAGACGACTTCTTCGGTGAGAGCTACTACAACGACCAGCTCCAGTCCGTAGTGGATGAGCTGGACGAGCTCGGCCTCCTGCGGGAGAGCGACGGCGCACAATGCGTGTTCCCCGACGGTTACAAGAACCGGAGCGGCGACCCTCTGCCGATCATCGTCAAGAAGGGCGACGGCGGCTTCGGCTACGGCGCCACCGACCTCGCCACGATCCGGCACCGCCTGCGGAACCTCCACGCCACCCGCCTGCTGTACGTCGTGGGCCTGCCCCAGCACCAGCACCTGGCGATGATCTACGACGTGGCTCGGGACGCACGCTGGCTCGTCCCACCTGCCCGCGCCGAGCACGTCGGACACGGGTCGATCCTCGGCGACGACGGCAAGATGCTGCGCACCCGCGCCGGCAAGTCAGTGAAGCTGGTGGACCTCCTCGAAGAGGCCGTGGTCCGGGCATCCGCGGTGGTCGCCGAGAAGAACCCCGAGCTTGATGAAGAAGCCCGTGCCGCAGTCGCCCAGGCGGTCGGCATCGGCGCCGTCAAGTACGCGGATCTCTCCACCGACCGTACGCGGGACTACGTCTTCGACGTCGACCGGATGGTGTCGTTCGAAGGCAACACCGCCCCCTACCTGCAGTACGCGCGAGCCCGTATCTGCTCCATCTTCCGCCGCGCTGGTGTGGAAACGCCGCTGCAAGGTATCGAGAAGCTGGTCATCGCTGAGCCTGCCGAGCGCGCCCTCGCTCTGGAGCTGCTTGAGTTCAGCAGCCTCCTCGCTGAGGTCTCCGAGACGCTGGAGTTCCATAAGCTCGCCAACTACCTCTACGGGTTGGCGTCGGCGTTCACGAGCTTCTACGAGAAGTGCCCTGTTCTGCGCGCCGAGGGTGACGTCAAGCAGAGCCGCCTGGCTCTGTGTGACATCACCGCTCGGACACTGGAGCTGGGCCTGGGCCTCCTCGGGATCGACGCCCCTGACCGTATGTGACCCGTGGGCGCCTGCTACCGGCGAGGTAGTGGGCGCCAGTTGAGCAATCCCGTTGAGGAGTACGACCGGCACCACCGGTCGTACTCCTCAACGTCGTTAACGCCATCGTCGAGGACCGCGCGGTAGACATCGATCGACCGGTACTCGGTGTTGCGTGCCACGAGGGATTCCTTGATGCGCAAGATCGAACTGCGGGTCTGGGAGCTCAGTGCGGCGCGCATGGATTCCACGAGGTCAGCCGATCGTGGCCCCTCGTAGTCGGTGGGTAGCAGCCACATCTGCACGGTCCAGGGCACGTCGCGAACCCGGTAGCGCACCTCCCAGCCAAGGCCGGCATCTGGCTCGTTGACCGCGTTGAGGAACAGGACTCTGTCGACGGCCGGGTCTTGGGCCCACTCGGACACGAGGGAGAACCCGGTATCGACACGTAGAGAACCGTAGATCTCAATGTCGATGTCCGGGGCAACCAGCAGGCCGTACGACATAGCCCCACACAGCTTCGGCACACCGAACTGCTCCCACCGCTGGAGTGGTTGCAGCGCGTTCATGACGCTACGCGCCTGCTCTTGCCTCGCGTCCTGTCGTTGAAGGGGGGAGGTGCCGTTGTCCGGCACCTGGCCCGCGGTCGCCGGGGCTGTCACCGATGGGCCTCCACGTACCCGAAGGCGCGGCAGGCTTCCATCAGGCTGTCCGGCACATCCGCGTCTGTCGGCAGGCTCCGGCCGCGCTGGACGACGCCGCTCTTGATGTTCTCGGTGAAGTCGCCAATCCCCTGCACGAACGGGCCGTGATCCACGGTCCCGTAGTTGAGCATCTCGGGTTCCCACGGCACGTCGAGGTAGGCGCAGATCTCCCGGGTCACCTGCTCCGCATCGCGGGTGAGGTCCTCGTAGCGCACGGTGGCGCCGTTGAGGGTACGGCGGGCTGAGTCGAGTTCCCGGAGGTACGTTGTCACCAACTGCTGTGTCTGTGCGGGATCTTGCTCGGGTCTGCCGGCCAGCGACGACTCCAGGATGTGCAGTGGATGCCGGAGCAGGAAGATGTACCTGGCCTGCGGCCAACACGCGGCGAGCCTGCGCCATAGCAGTAGGTTGCCGGGGGTCTTGTCCACCACGATGTCCTTGCCTGTGAAGACCAGTTCGCGGTGGAGCATGCGGTCCCAGAGCAGGTGCTCGATCTCGTCCTTCTCCAGGTTCGAGGCTTGCATCGCCAATTCGATGTAGGGGCTGCTGAGCTGGACCTCAAGATCGGCCAAGTGCAGCTCGTGCGGCGCCCGGATCTTGCTGTGAGTGTCCAGGATGCACCGCAGGAGCGTCGACCCGGAACGTATCGAACTGAGGATGAACACCGGCGATGGCACCAGGCGATCCAGTGCTGGCTTCGATGGCACGCGCAATCTCCTCGTTTGCTGTCCTGGGTGGGTCATCGGCGCCAGAAGTCGATGGGGTCCTTGCCCGGTTTGAAGCCGTGAGCTTCGACCATGGCCGCAGTCGCGGCGAAGTTCCGGCCGACGGTCTCCGGCTCGTGGGAGTCACTGCCGAAGGACACCGCTGATCCGCCCTCCTCGTACCACCAGCGCACAACCTCGGCCGCAGGCCAGGGGCCCTGGGTGTTCATCTCGAGAGCCCTGTCAGAGCGGGCGAGAGCACGCAGGACGGCCCGGTACTCCTCTTCGTAGTCGTTCGCGTTGAACGGCTTCGCGCCCTTCGGCCAGGCGCGCATCGGGTAGTCGATGTGGGCGAGGACCTGGAACACGTCGTTGCTTTCGACCATGTTGAGGGTCTCGATGAGGTAGGTGCGCATCAGCTCCTGGGCGTTGTCGGCCGTGAACAGGAACGGCGCGTAGTGCAGTTGCCCGTCGACGGTCAGCGAGTGCAGAGATCCGAGGAGCCGGTCGAAGTGCCGCCGCTTCAGGAGCGCGCTGATTTCCTTGTCGAACAGATGAGGCTCGCCGAGTTCCATGCCGGAAAGGATCTTGAGATCCGGATAGCGGTCGCGGCAGCGTTCCAGGCACTCCCAGTACCCGTCCAGGTCGAATAGGCCGGTGTGAGCGTGGGTGTCGATGACACGGACGACGGACGAATCCTGCGCCTCACCAGGGAACGCCCAAGCGGTGAAGTCCGCGTGGTCGGTGAAAGAGATAGCCGGCAGCCCGAGCCGTATCGCTTCCTCGCAGGCCTTCTCCATGACCCCTGTCGAAGCGTCCCACGACCACTCTGTGTGGACGTGGTTGTCCGCCGGGAGAACTTGTCCGGGCGAGGCCTTCCATGCGAAATCTTCCGTAGCCAACGGATCTTCCTTCCTCTGTGCGGTCAGTTGTTCCCTCGTATGCCGAGCGCGCGGAGGACCTCCCGCTCGGGCGGTGTAGAAGCGGAGCGCAGGTGCCGGGTCAGAACCTGGGTGGCACGTACGGTCAACTCATCGAGTTGCGCGGAGGCGCGCACGGTCAGCCGTGCACCGAGCAGGGCCCGAAGGACTTCCACGGCATCTGCCTCGGCCAGGTCGGAGTTGACCTTCCCTTGAGAGCAGGCCTGATGAATGGCTCGGCTGACCTCATTCCCGGCAAGGGCCCCATGGGCCTGCTGTACGGTGAACAGCTCCACCGGATAGGCGGCGTCAGGGGTATATCCGAGGCGTTCCTGGAGCTCGGCGAAGCCCGACCGGAGCCGTTGCACCGCAACCGCAGGCAACGGCTCTGCGAGCAGCACGAAGGTGTCCACATCGCTCGTCGGCCCCGCTTGGCCCCTCGCGACTGAGCCGTAGACGAATGCGGCAACTGCCTCGCAGGACTGATCGGTGAGGAACTGATCAATCGCGGATACAACGTCGCCGCTCACTCGCCATCGTTCCATCCGGCAGGCCCGCTCAGTCGAGGAGCGTGCTGGTGCACAGCTTCTCCGCGGATCTCCGCCAGCATCGGCTCGACGAGCGGTTGCGCCTCGGCGACGAGCCGTTCCACCGCGACATCCAGATCAGCCCGGGTGAGGAGCGGATTACCGGGGCATGTGGCCATGATCGTGTAGCCGGTTCCAGCACCAGCACCCACACGGTCAGCCAGGTCGGCGAGCGAGTGCTCGTCGAAGCACACCTCACCGGCCTGGTACAGGGCTGTGTTCACCCGCGACGTGTACGCACTGACGACCTTCGCCGCTCGCTGCCTGCCGGCTGCATCCAGGCTGGTGAGCGCACTACGAACGCCTGGTGGGCAGAACACGAAGGCCATCCGGTAGAAGTCAACGTCGTTGAGACGGACGAACAGTCCGGTCTCGTCGAGTCGTCTCTCCAGGTAGCGCACCAGAGCCTGCCGAGCCTCCACCATCGCGCCCAAGGCACGCGTGCCGACGTGACGCAGCAGCATCCAGGTCGGCAGGCTTTGGAAGCCCCGCGATCCGAGGAACGGGGTGATCAGCCCGAGGTCCCAGCAGTCGTCCGCCATGACAGTCGTCGTGTGACGGCTGAACTGGGTGAGGACTTCACGCTCCCGGAACAGGACATACGACGAGGGGTATGGGGTGAAGAGGCCCTTGTGGGGGTCGAGAGAAACAGAATCGGCCTGCTCGATTCCACGAAGATGCTGCTGCCGCAGCCGATCGTTGAAGATCAGGCTTCCTCCGTGACAGGCGTCGACGTGGAACCACACACCATGCTTGCGGCAGACCTCACCGAGCGCCTCAAGATCGTCCAGTCCTGTGGTCCGGCAGTTGCCGGCCACTCCAACCACCATGAACGGCGTACGACCGGAGGGCGGATCCGAGAGAAGCCGGTCAACAGCCGCCGGGTCGGTCGTGTAGCCCTGTTTGGCGCCGGTGGAGAGAATCGCGTCCCAGCCCAGGCCCAGGTGGAACGCGGCGTCGCTGTGCGAGTAGTGAGCGATCGGCCCTGCCATGACGACCGCTGGCTGGGTGTCGAGCCCTCGCAGGCCATGCTTGCGTGCGGCGGGGAAGGCGTGTCCCAGCGCAGCGAGCATCGCGATGTGGTTGGACAGATGCCCTCCGGTCGTCCAGAGACCGGAGACGTCTTTGACGCCGCGTAGTTCGGTGAGCGGAACGGTCGCGTACCCGACCAGCTCCCGCAGCCATTCGATGACCTGTGCCTCGACGAAGGTCGCTGACGGCGCGCTGCGGTCGACGGCTATGAGGTTCTGGTTGAGGAGCGGACTGAGAAGGCTGCCGGCCAGGGCAGCCAAGGCGTTGCCCGAGTCGGGGAACGCCAAATACCTGGGGTGCCCCTGCCCGATGGAGTAACGGGCAACGACGTCGTTGACCTCAGCGAGGACGTGGTCGAAACCGAGCCCTTCCCGCGGCAGGGGCTGGGCGACGGACTTCCTCAGTGCGGTCGGCTCGGCGTAGCGAAGGAAGGGCTGCTCCGGCTCGGCGCCGTGCAGGAAGTCCAGGCCAACACGAACAGTCTCGACCAGATCCTCCTCATGCCCTTTCCGGGCGCCACTTCTGCCGACGAGGTAGGTGTCCAGGAGCGCCTGGCTCACACCGCCGACATTGGTGCCGAGCTGAAAGAGAAGTTCGTCTATGAGACGAGCAGGATCGGCCGTCAGCTGCTGGTACCAGGCCCGCGTGTCCAGACGCGCCTCAGCAAGAGCGGTCACGCCAACAGCATCCAGGGCGTCGATGAGCCCCTCTGTGCGCATTGCACTGCCATCGCCGGCGCCTGTGCAGCTGGCTCGAATGGCGCGGCAGATGTCGGCCTCCATCGCGGCCTCAAATGCCTCCAGGCATGCGACCAGCGTGTTTGGATCTTCTATCGGGGACAGATGGCTGAAGAGCCGGACCTCATGAGTAACTGGCAGGAAGTCGCCCCAAAAGTGCCCAAGCTCGTGTCCGTACAGAACTCCACCATCACGCCGTCGCTCAGGACGTCGGTGCTGGCTCTCAAGGCGTAGGGATTGACCGAGGAGTTCTCGGCGTTGCCGCCACGTCACCGTATCGACCGCGAGCAGCGCCCGTTCAAACGAGTCCGCCGGCAGCGGATGATCGTCAGCGATGGCGGGCGCACCATTGCTGTCCACGGCGAACAGCTCGGCGGCCTCCGCGGCGGTCAGGCTGTCGGCAAAAAAGATCCTGTGCCACAGCAGGTACTCAGCCGCGCGTGCTGGCGAGGTGTTGCTGTCGACGACCTCCTCGAAGTCGATGAGGATGATCTCCTCATCTCGGAGAAACATGTTCCGGGGAGCGAAGCCCTGCCAGATCAGGCCAGCCTCCAGCATCGCCTCGCGTAGCCGTCGCAGGGCGGTAAGGATCCGGCGTCGGCTGCGCGAATCGAGCCTCCTCGAGCGCAGCGCATCCTCCAATGTCTCGCCGAGGTTCGGGGAGAAGACCCACGGGTCCGCCGAACTTTCCGTCCGGACCAGCGCGTACTCGCTCTGGACGGCGAACCGCAGCTCACCCGTACCACTCCGCTCAGGGAGGATGCCGGAGATCAGAGCAGCGTTCCTCTGCCGCTCCTCGACGGATCCGGCCGACCAGACCAGCGCCACCAAGTCACACGAAGCTGGTTCATCGACTCGGAGAATGCGTGCCCTACGGGAGGGGTGGATCGGGACGGCGGTCTGAGCCAAGGGCTGCTGGGCCGCCATGAAGTCATCGAGGTGGGGACATTCAGCGAGCAGCTCTCGCAGCAGTCTCACGATGTCCGTGTCGCCGTCAAAGAGGAGAGGCGCGCTAGCCCGGCTTGCTGAAGGGAGCAGGGTAGTGCCAGCCAGTAACTCAGCGGCTCGATGAGGGTCGTCGGCTGCTGCCTCCCGTGCTGCTGCGACGCTTTCCGCCATGGCGAATGCTTCCATCTGCGCCAGGACGATCGAGTACCGGTCGCGGAAGCGACTCGAGAGATGCCGACTCTCGGCAAGGCGCGTACGCCACGCCTCTAGGCGCTCGGCATACGAGCGTGACGAGTTGATGCGTGTCGGAGCGGTCGTCATGCTGTCACCTCAATGGGCGTGTCGAGACCCACTCGGAACCGTTGCTCCAGCTCGGCGAGGACTTGAGCCTTCAGCCGGGGATCTTGGGTGTGGTACATCGACCCTGGGGCGACCTTGCGATCGCAGTGGAACACTTCAAGCGGCCAGCCTTCGGGGAAGGCGATATGGCGTTCCCCCGTAGTGCCAACGTGGGAGACGAGATCCTCCCAGTTGTAGCTGAGGTCGTCCCGGTCGATGAACACGTCGAGGTCGAAGCCACCAAAACGATCGGCAATGGGGGTGAACCGGCGCAGGTCGTACGCGATGAAGTGCGTGGACAGCCGGTTGACGGAGCGCACGCCAGGTTCGAGCTCGTCGCCTGCGTCTTCGAGCTTCCAGGACCACTGGTGGTGGTCGCTCACCTTGCTCAACACGGGAACCCTTGGGTGCTTCTCGAAGAGGCGCCGGCAGGCAGACAAGGCGTCGAACGACGGATCGGTGCGGTACATGACCACGTCGTCTTCGATGACGATCAGGTACGGGGAGCGCTGGTCGAACAGTCTGCGATGCCCGTTGTTCGATCCGTCCCCAGAAGCTACGAACCGGTCTCGGCGGCGTACTCGCACCTCGTCGACCCCCCATTGCGCCAGCCGCGGGGCGAGCTGGGCGACGGTCTGCGGGGGAGTCCCGTCACAGTGCAGTACCACCTCGAAAGACTCCTGAGTCCCTGCCGTCAGGGCTTCCAAGCAACGCGGCAGGGTCTGGCTGAGCAGGTCGAGATTGGTGTGGAAGAGGAACGCGATCCGGAAAGCGGGCTCCCCGGCCGTCGACTCGTGGATCGGCGAAGTCTGACGGGGCTGTGGCACCTGTGTCACAAGTCCTTCTCCTTCAACGAAGATTGCTTCCTGTCGCTGATCACTGGGACACCTCAAGGGGCTGCTTCGCCGTGCTGAAGAAGTCGGAAGGGTCGCGAGGGGCGCGGCCAACGATGCGGATCCAGGTGTTGAACGCTCCGCACTGAAGGCCGTAGCGCAGCCCTGCGGCGATCCGGGCTGTCCTGTCAGGCGCTCCGAGGCGCTGAGACAGATGAAGCGCGAGTCGCTCACGCCTGTAGTGGGCGCCGGCAAGCCGGTAGTCCGAGCTGTAGTCAGCTGCGAAGTGGATCAGAGCGGGCTCAACTTCAAGCCCTTGCTTGGCGAATGTGCACGCCCCAGTAAGTGCATTGACTCGCAGTGGGCCATTGATACCGATCGGAGTCGCGGATGCGAGAGCAGTGAGATCTTGGGCGTGGATACCTTGCTCGGCCAGTGCCATCGCCAGGAGGGGCTCGTCGGCGATTCCTCCGCGGAAGGTGTGCAGCCCCAATTCGCTGTATTGATTGACCAATTCGCGGGCCCGAGCGAACACTTGCCGAGTTGCATCGGTGGCGTGGAGGAGGATCAGGCCGCTGTTGCACTTCGGTAGCCAGCCTGTACCCGCTGCGCGACACATTGAGGCGACGTCCCCATACCAGATTTCGTCTTGGTCGGCTGTGATGTCACGCCCGACTACTCCAACGTCGGAGCTGTCGAATAGGTCAAATACTGGCTCGATGGGGCGGACTGCAAGAGCATCGGCGTCCAAGTAGAGGGTGCGCGGGTACGGGGCATACGTATCGAGACTGAGCTTGAGGCGGCAGTCATCGGACTGCCCAGTCTCAATCTTGATCACCGAGTCGTATGCCTTCGTTGCTATACATCGCACGTCGTCGGTGACCAGGGTGCGATGCATGCCGGGAGAGTGGCGCTGCAACGATAGGGCCAGTGAATATGCTTGGCGGTGGTATCGCCTGTGCCCGTAGGCAAGTACCAAGATGCCGCGATCTGGTACGTTGCCTCGCCCGTTGTCTGGACTTTCAGCGATCGGTTTGTGCGGTACGGATGCCACAGGTCTCCCCTCCCGCCGCTCATTTCGCCGAGCCTGCCGACTCGGACATGCGTGATCGTTTGCGACACTGTCTTGCAGGGCGCGCATCATCCACGTTCTTGGATACGCGCCAGTAGAGAGAGTCAAATTCAACTGTCAGCGTGTTGGTGGCGGACGGCTATCGCCTCAGGTCCGATAGACCTCGTCGTGCAGAACCGACAGGTCGAGGCCGAAGACATTAGTTGCGACAGCGGCAGCGGCAGAAATCTGCAGCGATCCCTCTGCTCCCCAGCCGAGGCGATCGGGAACATAGCTGACTGGTGTCAGCAGCCTCTGGAATGAGCGACAGCTACCAAGCGCGGGACTCCGGCGATGGAACGTGGTTATGCGCGCTGCCAAGAAGAGTTCGGCATAGGTCAGTTTGGCGTCTTGGTCTCGAACCTGCCGATATCCCAGATAGATAGGTTTCGTGATGGTGACCCGATACCCGCTTCGGCACTCTCGGACCAACGTTGCGAGGTAGTCGTATCCGTCTACTTTCGTTTCGCTACCGGGCATTCGATGCCCGGGGCTCTCTCCGTGCTCCACTCCCAGCAACACCCGGCCGGCGGCGTCAAAGCAGAAGCCGTAAACCTGTCGCACATCGGTCTCGTCCGGCATGCGGCTCGGGAGCCATCGGTGCGTCAACGTGGTCACGTTGTGCCCCTCCTAATGGGCCGTCCAGCAGGTGTCTGGAATACGGACACGGAGCGAGGTGTGTTCCAGTGCGGCTAGTAGCCACGCTTCCCGCTCGCCAAGGTGTTGCTCGCGGGGAGAAGGTGCATTCAACATCCGGCTCCTGACGCGAGCCGAACGAGCTTGTAAGGATGCCTAGTTCGTAAGGGCGGGACCATCGCCTGAGTGATATCACCGAGGTGATATGTGTGTCCCGAAGGCAGGTGATTGGATGAAAGCATGACTGAGGCATCCGAAGGGCTCGACCTCACCAGCCGGGACATGATGCGAGCCAATGAGCTCAACTGGGACGCGCGTACCTCTGTCCACATCGGCAGCAGGTACTACGGCCTCGAAGACGGCAAGGCTCCCGACCCTTCTCGCTGGTTTGCCCCCTTCGAGTGGGAAGACCTCGGTGAACTGGAAGGGTGCGACGTTCTCCACCTTCAGTGCCATCTCGGTACCGAGACCATCGCCTTCGCCCACCGCGGCGCTCATGCGGTAGGTCTCGACCTTTCTGGGCAGGCCGTCTCCTCAGCCAGAGAACTCGCGCAGCGCGCCAACATCTCTGTCGAGTACGTCCAGGCCAATGTGTATGACGCAGCCGAAGTCCTCGACGGGCGTCAGTTCGACGTGATCTACACGGGGAAGGGAGCCCTGTACTACCTCCCCGACCTGATTCCGTGGGCCAAGACAGTCGCCAGGCTCCTGCGTCCGGGTGGCAGGCTGTACGTCGCAGAGTTCCACCCGCTCCTCAACGCTCTGCGCCCCAGGCCGCACACCGGTGACGGCCCCGACCTCGTTGGCCACGACCACCACGCCAACAGTCTTTCGATCGGGCACGACTACCTGGCCAGCGGCGCCATCCAACGCGAGTCCACCCATACGTACACCGATGGTCCGGCCCTCCAGGGCGCGACGGACTTCTTCGAGTGGATGCATGGGCTCGACGACGTGGTCAACGCCGTTGTTACTGCCGGCCTGCAGATCGAGAGACTGCGGGAGACGCCGCAGCTCCCCTGGCGCCGCTGGGACCGCATGATCCGTACCGGCGACGGCTGGTGGCAGCTGCCCGACGACGAGCCGCGGGTTCCCCTGCTGTATGCCCTGCTCGCTCGACGGTAGAGACGGCAAGGAGTGAGCGAGAGTAGGGCTGTCCATTCCTGAAGTGTCCGGTCCGCGATGAGCCGTCAAGGACTCCGCTGCCCCGATGGGTTGCGCTCATTTTGACCGTCCGCCCCAGACCTAAGACTTGGATGGTTGCCGGGCGGCTCGCGCAGTGCGTCGTCCTCCTGGTTGTGACGGAGCAGCTCCGTGCTCCCCAAGGGGGATGCCCTGAACGTCAGCTCGGGGACCTACGTGGTGTTCCACACCCGAGTCCTTCGACTACCGAGGGAGACTGCATCATCGCTCTGGGTGTCAGAGTAGGTTCCTCGCCGCACGGCTCCACCGCGCTGAGACGGAGTGCGGACACCCGTGCTGTGTCCGCGCTGCTGAGCGCCGCACTCGCCACCGACGGCACCTCAACGATCCAGGGGATGTGCCACCTCCGTTGCGCTTCCACAGGGCGTGGAAAGCGGCGCGCCGTGGACCATCGAAGCCCGGCGCTGCCAGTTCTTTCCTGTGACCGCTGACAGCGCTCGTGCCCACCCAGGGGCGGTGACGGACTCCCGGCCAGGGTGCCGTGCTGGACACCGGATCCAGCTAGGGTCTCGCCCTATGCAAAGGCTGGTGCTCTTCGATCTCGACAACACCCTCTGTGATCGTCAGGGGGCGCTCGCAAAATGGGCGGCCGACTTCTGCCGCGCCCACGGCCTGGGCAGCGGAGCAGAAGGACACCTCGTTGATGCACTCCAGGAGAGGGCCTACCCGGCCACCTTCGAGCGGCTGCGCCACGAGCTCTTTCTCGAAGCGCCGGCCACGCAACTCTGGGACGATTACGTCACAGGAATCGCCGCCAGAGTGCCCCGCCGCCCGGACGTCATCGAGGGCCTGGAGCAGATGCGCGCCGCGCGGTGGCGACTGGGCATCCTCACCAACGGAGCCGCCGACATCCAACGCGCCAAGATCGCTGCCGCAGGACTCACCAGGTCGGTCGACGCCATCGTAATCTCAGAAGAAATCGGGGCACGCAAGCCGGAAGCGGACGCCTTCCACGTCGCCGTCGCCCGCTGCGGCGGCACCCCCTGGGAAGAGGGCTGGATGGTCGGCGACAACCCCGAGAACGACATCCGCGGAGGCCAGTCCGCAGGCCTAAGAACCATCTGGGTCAGCCAAGACCGGCCGTGGCTTGATCACCTGAGTCCCCCCGACCACGCTGTACCCGACGCCCTCAGCGCCATCAATCTGCTGCTGAGCACCACTCAAACGAGGACGGCACGGTGATGGCGACTGAGGTAACCGTCGGGCTTATGCACCCCGGCAGCATGGGCGCAGCCTTCGCTGCGCAACTTCGCTCGAAGGGCACGACGGTGCTGTGGTGCCCGACGGGACGAAGCGAGAGCTCTCGGCAGCGCGCCAAGCGGGCCAGCATGAAGCCGGTCGCCCTCGCTGACCTCGTCGATAGCGTTGATGTATTGCTGTCACTGTGTCCGCCCGCGGCCGCGGAAGATGTTGCTGCCCAGGCGGCCGCCCACGGTTTCTGCGGCACCTATGTTGAGGCGAATGCGATCACTCCGCACCGCGTCCGGAACGTCGCGGAACGCCTTCGCAACGCCGTTGTCGTCGATGGAGCCGTCGTCGGTTCCCCTCCTGTCGACGGCAAATCCCCAACCCTCTACCTCGCAGGACCGCGGGAAGAGGTCGACCGGCTTGAGGACCTCTTCGCCGGCACCGATGTGCAAACCCACCAGCTCGGTGACGACATCGGGAAGGCGTCCGCGCTGAAGCTCGCCTACTCCAGTTACCAGAAGGCGTCCCGTGTCCTGGCAGCAGTGGCTTACGGTCTCGCGGACGCGAACGATGTTTCGGATGAACTTATACACATCGCCAGCAAGCGAACAGGCAGCTATCTGACAGAGACCGGGTACATCCCCAAGACGGTCTCCCGAGCCTGGCGGTGGGCTCCAGAACTTGAGGACGCCGCCGACCTACTCGATGAAACCGGCCTCCCCGGACATTTGATGCGCGCAGCGGCCGAGGTGCTCCACTCCTGGGACGAGGCTCGGGACACCACTCTCACCATCAGTGAAGCCCTCGCGCTGCTGCATGACGGCAGCGGCACATCGGAGACCACCGTTGGACAGGAGCCGGCCCCGTAACAGGCTTTCTTCTCGTCATCCCGGAGTGCGAATGAGGCGATCAATCTGTAGAGCAGTGGCGGCGGGCGAGTTGGCCTCGGTATCGACCCGCAAGTCCCACTTCACCTGGCTGTTCTCGGCGAGGTCCTGCTCGGTTGCATCCCAGGCAGCAAGCCGCGCATCCGTATCGCCGTCTCCCCGCTCCTTCGACCGCGCAGCGGTGGCCTCCCGTGAACACCACAACAGGACACGAGACCAGGCGGCTGGATAGCCGTCGGCGACAGCTTCGATGCCTGCCACCTGGCCCAGATGCAGGACCGGGATACGGCTTCCTTCCATCGCCAGCGCCAGGCCAGGGCGATCGACGATGTAGATATTGCCGTACCGGGCATTGGAGTAGAGGACGTCGCCGCGCTCTTCGAGATCAGCCAGCTCTTCGGGCGTGCCCATTCGATAGCCCTGTGTCTTCCCCGTGCCCACCTTCAAGCGTGTGAAGGCCCTATAGAGAGCGTTGAGATCGCTGAGGGCCGCAGTAACGGTGTCCTTGCCTGACGCCGGCGGGCCGTACAACAAGAGCCCCTGGTTCATGAGAAGACTGTCCCGAAGACCTGACGCACCTGGTCGGTGAGGGAAATAGCAGAGCCAAGCCGGTTGTCCACCACCAGGTGCGGCACGGCGGGCCGAAGCTCAGGATCAATGGTCGCGGCGTACTCCTCCCAGTGCTGCAATTTCCAACTGTCGCGGGCCGCGGATCGGAAGCTGATGTACTCGTGCATCGTTTCGAGGTCACACTGCACCCAGACCACGGCGACGTTCACGCCCCGGGCCTCGCACCGGTTGACCAATCGCCGCATCCAGCGCACATCCGTGACCTCCGACACGAAGGGCGCGCTCAACACTGTGCTGATGGAACAGTCGACATTCGCGTACGCCGTCTCCAGGAGGCACTGGTACTCCAGCGGCCGCACGTGGTCACGGTAGACCGCGGAGTGCCGGTCATTCGGCTCGCTACCCAACTCCACCAAGAGCCGCTCCACCAAGGGCCGCGTGATCGGATCCTTGTCGAGCACGGGCCAGCCGGTGAGCCGGGAGATAAAGCGGGAAAACTCCGACTTCCCACTCCCCGCAAAACCACCCACCATCAGCAACGTCGGCCGGTTCGGGTCGCCACCGGTATGACGCCGCTTCCAAGCGTCGATGATCCGCTGCTGTACTTCCCGCCCGTCGGAGTCGTCCGTCCCTGGCGCGATCTGTGCGAGGGCGCGTTCCACAGCCAACACGTGAGCGCCATTGTGAAGGTCACTTGAGGGAGTGAGCTTCAACAGCGTTGCCTCGTCCGGCAACGCGTTCCGAAAACCAAGCTCAGGCTCCGTCGCCCTGTAGAGCAAGCAGTACGCACGGCGGTAGTGAGGACCGGGATAGACCTCACCTTGCTCGTGCTGCCAAAGGGTCTGAAAGTTTGCTGCCGGCTGCGTGATGCCAGCACTGCGCGCGACGTCCCGCAGCCGCTCCCCAGCCCCTTCAAGGGTCAGCCCATGCGCCTCGCGCATGGCGCGGAGTTTGTCCGGACGCCACCCAACGCGGCGCTTCGCCATGTCCGATACCGCCTGCCCGTCCCTCGTCATGATTCGGACCCTAAGTCTCCCTCTCATGAACCTGTGTGTAAGCGGATGTTGAAAAGTCGCCTCCGGCACGATGAACAGCTTCGGTAGCAGTCCGTGATACCTCAGCTACCCAGTCGCCGATGTCATGGTCCTGTACCCGCCATAGCCCCACCAGTCGTCCCAGCGACTGGCTGCGAAAGAGTGCCCACTAAACGGAGGAGATGTGTCCGCATCGGTCGTACCTACCTTCGAGGCACCTCGCCCCCGACAAGCGCGCCGGTGCAAAGGGTGTGGATGCCACCTCAGCCGCTACAACGATGAGACGTCCTGCGCCGCGTGCATCCGCCGGACACAAGAGCCACCGACGCTGGCGCACGTCTGGTCCGACGCCGAGGTTCAACAAGCGCTCGCCATGCGGGATTTTGGGACTTTCTGTGTGCTGGTCCGCCGTCTTGGAGGGCTGCGACAAGAAGACCTGGCCACGTTGACCGGGCTCGGTCAGTCGTTTCTGTCGATGCTTGAATCAGGCGTACGGCGGCTCACCAGCATCGACAAGATCATCATGATGCTCGATGGCCTTGACGTGCCGATCGAGCTCACTGGCCCCATGCTGCGGACCCCAGCGCACCCCACTCCACCCCATGGCGAACCCTCGGAGCCGTTGGGGCATCCTCCGTTGTAGGACTGGATCGGCAGATAACCCGTTTCAGTTGTGACTCAGCGAGCCGAGTCGGCTCGTGCTGCAGCGGGTTTTGCGGAAATCCGCCATTACTTCAGGCAAGCTAAGGCCCGTTCGCCCAGTGCTCTCAGCCGGGCTGCTCCTGGTTGAACTGGGCGTATTTATTGGGCAGGTCACGGCCGTAATACGGAGTGCGGACCGTGGCCCCGGCTCCGCGACACGCCCGGTCTGCCAGGGCCATAACCTGGCACGACATAAACAACGTACCAGCCGGCAGTCGCAGTGGAGACGCCGAATCCCGTACCGGCCTGGGCCAATGTCTCGTTCTTGGGCAGGCGCACCCTTGCGCCATGGAGTCACTCGTGCATGCCAGGCGATTCGTCGGACTCATCGCGCATCCAGTTCGGCATTCGGAGCATGGGGCCAGTGAGTTCCGCTGGAGCACCGAGTCCTGCAAGGAGCTCGACGATTTTGTCTATGTTCGTCAGCCGACGTGTGCCTGACTCGAGCATGGACAAGAAGGCCTGGCTCAGCCCTGTGAGTACAGTCATGTCACTCTGCCGTAAGTTGCTGGCGACTCGCACCAGTTGACATAGCCTGCCGAAGTCGCGAGCGAGCAGTGCTTCCTGAATGTCTGTACGGGTCCACACCTCGGTAGGCACGCATGGAGCTGGCTCAGACAGATGCCGCCTCCTGCGTGAACAGGCGCTGCAATATGGCTCCTCGTTATATCGACTAAGGACGCATTGGCACTGCCGGCACCGGCGGGCGTCTCGCGTCTCGTCGGAGTCGCTGATGCGTTCTGTCCATGAACCCCGCCGGATGGAAGCGCCAAGTAGTACCTCGCCCACCGGGTGTGTGGTGATCGGGGACCGACTCGTCGACGAGGGGGTGCTCGTCGCCGGATAGCGCATGGCGAGGCTCCATCAGTAGATCGGTGATCTCGTGCAGAACCGAGCTCTCTGGCCGGCGGGGTGCTGAACGGCCTGGTGAATCAGTGAAACCATCTGGTGACCAGGCGGGAAGGTTTCTAGGGGGTTTCTCTCGACGCTGTTGGCTCTCATGTGCACGTCAGCGTGGGTAGTCTCCCATCATCGAGCGGGGATGACGGGAGGCCTGACATGACTGGTGAGTCGTTAGCAGTGCACCCACTGACCTTCGTCCGTCAGTCGAGCGGATGGGGGAAGGCCGAGCTGGCCCGGCTCATGCAGGCGCGGGGGAAGGAACTGAGCATCCCCCTGGCCACCAATCGCACGACCGTCTGGAAGTGGGAGCAAGGCCAGGAGCCGGACGCCGACGCTCAGCGCGTCCTCGCCGACCTGCTGCGCGTTCCGTACGAACAGGTTCAGGCCGAAGGATGGCCGCGGTGGCTCCCCGTGTGGGAAGTAACTGGGCTCACTGCCCCCTGGACCGAGGCCGGTACCGTCGAGGCTCTGGCTGATCTGGTTGGGAGTGGCCGCATGGACCGTCGGGGGTTTCTCACCATCACAGGCGCGGCCCTGACGGGGCTCGCAGCGAGCTGGGCTGAGGCGCCCTCCGCCTTCGCCTCAGGGCTCAACGGAGATCGCGTCACCGACACGATGGTCTCGACGATCGAGCAGCGCATCAGCACACTCCGCACACTCGACGACCAGCTCGGAGGCGCCCGGCTCCTGGAGCAGGCGCGCGGCGATCTCGCCCTGATCACCGGTCTCCTGGACGCTGGCCGCTACACGGACAAGATCCGCATCCGGCTGTACGCACTGGCGGCCCGGGTGTCGCATCTGACCGGCTGGATGGCCTACGACGCTGGGCTGCGGTCCGCAGGACAGCGGTACTACGTCGGGGCCCTGCGCAGCGCCCGGACGGCTGGAGACGACGCCTTCGGGGCCTTCGTCCTGGCGGAGATGGGGGTCCACGTCTCCGAGGCCGGACGGACCGCCGAGCGAGTCGACCTCATCTCGACCGCCATCGACAACGCTCCTCGAACGCTGTCGCGCTACACCCAGTCCTTTCTCTACCTGCACAAGGCCGAGGCGCTGTCCCGCGACGGCGACCACTGGAGGGCTGGTACGGCGCTGAACCGCGCCGCTTCTCTCTGGGAGCGCCACACGGTGGAGGAAAACCCGGACTGGCTCGACTGGTTCGGCGAGGCGCAGCTGAAGTCGACCGAGGGCAAGGTTTTGTTGCGCTCGGGCCAGGTGGAGCGCGCGACGAGCTCGCTGGAGACCTCCGTCATGAAGGCCGCGCCCCGGGACAAGGCCGTACGGTCCAGCCGCCTGGCTGAGGCCAGGCTCGCCGGTAACGACTTGGACGGCGCGCTCGACGCCGCCAACTACGGTGCTGAGCTCCTCGAAGGCAAGGTCAGTTCCGTGCGGGCCCTGGACCGCCTGAAGGAGTTCTCTGCGCGGCTTGAACCGCACAAGTCAGTTCCGGCCGTCCGCGAGTTCCGTGAACGCCTTCAGGCGCTTCCCGTCGCAGCCTGATCGAGATGAGGTTGGGCGCACCGAGAGGGACCACCCTCCGGGCGAGCGGCCGAAATGCCAGGATGGTCGGCATGACGACGATCAACGGTGAGGTCGCGGACGGGTTCGAGCCGGTGGGTGAGGCGTTCGCGGCGAACTTCGATCAGCACGGGGACGTCGGCGCGGCAGTGTGCGTGTACCGGGATGGTCGGCCGGTGGTGGACCTGTGGGGTGGGATAGCCGACCCTGACACCGGTCGTCCGTGGGAGCGGGACACGCTGCAATTGGTCTACTCGGCGACCAAGGGGGCGACCGCCACCGCAGCGCACCTGCTGGCCCAGCGCGGAGTGATGGATCTGGACGCGCCGGTGGCCAAGTACTGGCCGGAGTTCGCCGCAAACGGCAAGGCGGAGATCCCGGTGCGCTGGCTGCTCTCCCACCAGGCTGGCTTGGTCGCGCTGGACCAACCGGTTCCGCTGGCCGAGGCGCTGGCCTGGCAGCCGATGGCGGCCGCACTGGCCGCTCAACGTCCCGTGTGGACTCCAGGCACCGCGCACGGATATCACGGCAGGACCTTCGGCTGGTTGGTCGGCGAGGTGATCCGCCGGGTGTCCGGCCGCACACCGGGCCGCTTCTTCGCCGACGAGATCGCCGGCCCTCTGGGATTGGACTTCTTCATCGGGTTGCCGGCGAGTGAACGCGACCGGGTCAGCCGGATGGTGTATCAGCAGCCCGATGTCGATTTCACCACCGTGCCTCCGGAGTCGATCCCCGAAGAACTCCGCGAACTGGTCGCGGCGTGGCGCGACCCGAACTCGTTTAGCAACAGGGCGTTCGCGGTCACTGACCCGGCCGAGATCGACTTCAACTCGCTCGAGGTCCAGGCTGCGGAACTCCCGGCCTCCAATGGCATCGGCACCGCGCGCGGACTAGCGCGCATGTACGCGGCGCTGATCGGCGAGGTGGACGGCGTACGCCTGCTCACTCCGGAGACCCTCGCATCGGCGACCAAGGAGCAGGCAAGCGGTGCGGACCAGGTGATGGTGGCGCCGAGCCGGTTCAGCTCCGGATACATGCTGCCGACCGAGACCAACCCCATGACCGGGCCCAACGCTTTCGGCCACACCGGTCGCGGCGGCTCACTCGGCTTCGCCGACCCGGAGCACGGGATCGCGTTCGGCTACGCGATGAACCACATCATCGGGGGCCCCGATGATGTGCGAGCGACGTTGCTGGTCGCCGCGGTGCGAAGGTCGCTGGGGTGAGAGTTACCGGAATCTTCCCCTCAGGCAGGCAGCCCCTCAGCCCGCCTGAACCTCCGCCACGATAAGGAGAAGGTAGCCAGTCTGCCGCCGACAGCAATATCACGCGCGTGATGTGCCAAGTCCCTTCTGTTAATGCAGAGTTGGGAAACGACAGGCGCTCCTGTGCTCACCATCGCGTAGCCAGCGCGCGACTACCAGCCTCGCCATGGCCTTTTGCGGCTGGCCTGGTGAAGAGCCGCCCTGTCCCTCGGCTCCCCCCGTAGCTGAGGGGCAGGGCTTTATCGCTGGCTCTGCCGGTGGAACCTGCGATGCCGTCCAGTCTGAGCTGATCATCTACCCGGTGTGCACTTCTGGAGAGGTGAGGCGGTTGCTGCCGGACTTGGCGGGTATGGCCGACCGACACTGGTCGGTCGACACTACGCACAGACCCGGCTCCTCACGTCGTGCCCTATCAGCGGAATTCGGCGAGCGGATCAGTGACGGCCTCGCGCCACCGATCACGGTGGCCGCTCGCATGGAGCCGGTAGTACACCGTCTCGCGCCGCCCCTCGTCAGCTGGACCGTCGTGGTTACCGATGTTGTGGGCGAGCAGGTAGTGCGCGAACAGCACACTGCCCGCACCGCCGACGGCCTGCGTCGGCTCTCCGAGTTCGATCTTCGGATAGGGGCCCGGATTCATCTCCTCGACGCAAGCCAGGGCGTCTGCGCCGCGTTCGGCGAGGTATTGCCCGAACCGCAGATGGGTTCCCGGCCAGACCCATAGGTTCCCCCGATGCCGCCGGTCGTGATCGGTGAGCCATACGCCGGCCAGCAGCGAGAACGTCCCCGGACGTCCGTCCGCTTCCCCCGGCGTCAGGCCGTCGACGTGCGGCCCGCCCGGCCGATGCGGCCAGGGCGGGATCGTTGTGGCCACCTGTGCGAAAACGGGGTCCTGCACGGCCAAATCGGTACGCAGCAGCTGGGTGGCGAGCTGCCCGATGCCCGTCTCCCGATAGAGGTCGAGCAGTGGATGGCCGGTTGGAGGGAAGGACGGCCACAGGAAATACGGTCCGACGTGGTCGTCGGCGGGGGGCTGCCGCTCCAGCATGGCGGCGACCACCCTGCGGCCTGTGGCGATCTGTTCGCCGCGGAGCACGTCTGGAATCACTATGAATCCCTGCTGACGGAACGTGGTCCTCATCTCGCCGGTGATGGTCGCCATGCCGTTCAGTGCATCAGGCAGCGTTTTCTCGAGCAACCAAATAACTCTTGAGGTCCACGCCCATATGCCGTCGCGCTGGCCCGCTTTGTCACGACATACTTCCGCGACGTCGGGTCCCGCCTCCCCACGCGGGCGACGGGACCTTGTCGCGAAGTGGTCAGTCGGCGAGCTTCGCCAGGGCCGCGTCGATCCGGGCCAGCGTGAGGTCCTTGCCGAGGACCTCCAGGGACTCGAAGAGAGGCAGGCCGACCGTGCGGCCCGTGACAGCGACGCGCACCGGGGCTTGGGCCTTGCCCAGCTTCGTGCTGTGCTCCTCGCCAGCGGCCAGGACCGCCGCCTTGAGGGACTCGGGGTTGGTCCAGTCGGCCGTCTCCAGCTTGGCGCGGGCCGTGACCAGGAGGGCCGCAGGATCGCCCTTCATTGCTTTGGTCCAGGACGCCTCGTCCTCCACCGGCTCCTTCAGGAAGAGGAAGTCGACGTTGGCCGTGATGTCCGACAGGATGGCCAAGCGGGTCTGGGCATGCGGGGCGATCGCCTCCCAGGCCGCCTTGTCGAAGTCCTCGGGCGCCCAGTTGGCGTACGGGGCGCGTAGCCACGGCTCACAGGCCGCGATGAACTTCCCTACCGGCAGCGCGCGGATGTACTCGCCGTTGAACGCGGTCAGCTTCTTGATGTCGAAGAAGGCCGGGGAGGTGTTCACGTCCTCGACGCGGAACTTCTGCTCCAGCTCCTCGTACGGCCGTAGTTCGACGTCGTCGCCGGGGCCCCAGCCGAGCAGCATCAGATAGTTGGTCATCGCCTCCGGCAGGTAGCCCTCGGCGAGGTAGTCCTCAAGAGCGACCTTGTCGCGGCGCTTGGACAGCTTCTGCCGCTTCTCGTTCACGATCACCGGCAGGTGTGCCCACACCGGGGGCTTCGCGCCGAGCGCCTCCCACAGCAGTTGCTGCTTGGGCGTGTTCGACAGGTGCTCGTCGCCGCGGATGACCAGGGTGATCCCCTCGTCGAGGTCGTCGACGACGTTGGCGATCAGGAAGACCGGAGAGCCGTCGCCGCGGGCGATGACGAAGTCCTCGATCGCCGAGTTCGGGAAGGACGGCTCACCGCGGATCAGGTCCACGACCACCGTCTCGCCCTGGGTGGGCGTACGGAACCGCAGGGCCCGGCCCTCCACGTACTCGAGGCCCCGGTCCCGGCAGAAACCGTCGTAGCCGAGGTGCTGCGAACCGGTCCGCTCCTGAACCTGCTCACGGGCGCAGTCGCAGTAGTACGCGCGGCCTTGCGCGTAGAGCTGCTGGGCGGCCTCGCGGTGCCGGTCGGCGTTCTGTGACTGGAAGTAGGGGCCCTCGAACGTGGGATCGTCCTTGGAGATCCCGATCGACGCGAGAGCGCTGACGATGCCGTCGATCCACTCGGGCTTGTTGCGAGCCGCGTCGGTGTCCTCGATACGCAGGACGAACTTGCCCCCAGACTGTCCTGCGACGGCCCAGTTGTAGAGAGCCGACCGGGCCCCGCCCACGTGGAACATTCCAGTCGGGGACGGGGCGAAGCGCACGCGTGTGGAGGCCAGAGACATACGCGCAAGCCTACTGATTCCCAGCCGGTGCTCGGCCCGCACTTTGTGGCTACCTCGCCGACTGCTGCCCGGCCAACCCCAGTCCGACCTCGATTCGACGGGGGTGACGTGCGGAGCTGAACCAGAGCGCAGCCCGACTCGTTCTGATTGCCGTTCACGACGCGGGCCATCCCGATGGAGTCGGGTGCCGGTAGGCATGGATGTCAGCTGGTGATTGCGCTGGCGATCGTCGCAGCCAGGGTGAGAACGGCGGCGAACGCCAGGGCTGCTCGTTCAAGCGCGGCGGGGTAGGTGGAGCCATCGAGACGTGCGAGGCAGCCGGCGGCGATGCCGACCAGCACGGCGACGAGAACGGCAAGGACACAAGCGAGAAGGATCACTGCGGTGTGGTCGGACACGATGCCACTTCCCATCGGCGAACATGGACGTTTGATGTCTTCTGAATCTCCTGGATGATGTGTTCGCCGAGGCGCGGGCCGACGATGATGGACACTGTCGAACACCGATACGGCCGGGGTAGGGAACAGGGGGGTAAAAGCGTGAGCAGGGAGGATCGATGGCCCCACGGAGCCGCACTCACCGAACTGCGTGCGCTCCTTGAGGAGGCCTTGTCTTCCAAACGCCTGACCAAGACGGCGCTCGCCCGGCGGGCAGGGCTGGGGCGCACCACGGTCAGTGAAGCCTTCAGCACAAGTGCTCCGGTGCCCTCGGCAGAGACCGTGGTTGCTCTCGCTGACGCACTCGGCCTTGTCCCTCGCCCACTGCTTGATCTTCGCGCTGCCGCCTTAGCCAACACTCCCGATGGATCCGAGGCAGGCCTGTCAGGCGGCGTCGGTCGGCTGATTTCTGACTGGCACCCTCTGGACCTCGAAGTCCACCCGGCCGCTGACCCGCCGCGCTTAAGAGATGACGGTGGTGTCAGCCGCAGGAGGCTCCTGCGAAGCGGCGGGCGATTACCCGGATACGTACGTCGACCGCATGACGAGGACTTGGCCAGCCTCACCATGATCGCGGCAGGCGGCCATAGCGAGATGGCGGTGCTGGTCGGGACATCCTCAACAGGGAAGACCCGCGCCTGCTGGGAAGCGGTCCAGCCCCTCATTCCTTTGGGGTGGAGACTTTGGCATCCGTTCGACCCCACCCATGCGGAGGCCGCCCTCGCCGACCTGAATCGCGTAGCGCCACACACGGTCGTCTGGTTGAACGAAGCCCAGCACTACCTCGGCGCACCAGCCGGACTTGGCGAACGCATCGCCGCCGCGCTGCGCTCGCTGCTCACGGAACCGGCGCGGTCGCCTGTCCTCATCCTGGGCACCTTGTGGCCGGAATATGCTGCCATCTACACGCTCAACCAGACCGGGCAGCAGAGCAATCACCCCCAGGTGCGGGAACTGCTGGCCGGCCGACTGATCGCCGTACCCGATGCTTTCGATGCCACCGCCATCGGTGTGGCGAAGGCCGTAGCCGCTGCCGGTGATCAGCAACTCACGCATGCTCTGGAACACGCGCGCAACGGGCAGGTGACACAACTCATGGCTGGGGGACCAGAACTGCTGCACCGCTACCACACCGCCTCCCCACCCGGGCGCGCTCTATTGAACGCGGCCATGGACGGCCGCCGTCTCGGCGCGGGGCTCCACCTGCCCATCACCTTCTTGGAGCAGGCGGCTGAGGACTATCTCACCGACGACGAGTATGACGCCCTTGACGACGACTGGCTTCAAACGGCCCTCAACCAGCTCGCCACAACTGTGCACGGCAACCTAGCTCCATTGCGTCGCACCCGGTTGCGCTCGACAAGGCGCAACACTGGCGCCCAACAGGCCGGAACGACATACCGGCTAGCCGACTACCTGGAGCAATACGGACGCCAGGAGCGCAAACCGCTCTGCCCTCCGACGTCGTTCTGGAAGGCCGCGCGCGACGAGCTCGCCGATCCTGAAACCCTGGACCACCTTGCCTGGGCCGCCTTTTCCCGGCACCGGATCTACTGGGCATACGAGCTCTGGCAGAAGGCTGTCGACGCCGGCAGCGTTGCTGCGATGCATCGGCTCGCCGAGCTGCGGATGCAGGCCGATGAGCCAGAAGCTGCGGAAAATCTGCTCCAACAGGCCGCAGACGCAGGTGATGCACACGCTCTGCTCTGGATTTCTGAAATGCGTGAAAGATCCGGTGACCATGAGGAAGCCGAACGGCTGGCCCAGCAAGCGGCCGACGTCAGCGACACCTTCGGCACCTACGGTTACGTGCGCCTGGCTGGGATACGAATGGAGGCGGGGGACCGCGGAGCGGCAAGGGACCTACTGAAGACAGCCGTCGATGCTGGCGACGTCGAGGCCATGCACCGGCTGGCCGAACTGGAACAAGCATCTGGAAACCGTGAGAGCGCGGAGATTCTGCTGCGCCAGGCTATGGGCATCGATGACGGTGAGGCGCTGCTCCAACTCGTGACGCTCCTGGAGGAAGCCGGGGATCATGCCGAGGCCGAACGGCTCGCCCGCCAAGCCGCCGACGACGGCGCCCCGTACTACCTGCACCGGCTGGCCGAACTGCGGGCAGAGGCTGGAAACCGCGAGGCAGCGGAGGAACTGCTCCAGCAGTCCCTAGCCGCTGGTGACGTCGACGCACTCGATGTCCTTGCCCAGTTGGCGGAAAAGGCTGGGAACCACGAAGACGCCGAGGTCCTATGGCGGCGGCTGGCGGCCTCAGGGCCCTTCGCTGGCGCCTTGACTCATCTCGGCGAGATACGGGCGAAGCGTGGGGAGTACGAAGAGGCGGAAGCCCTGTTTCGTGAAGCCGCTGCAGCTGGCGACCAGGGCGCCCTTTACTTTCTGGCCGAACTCAGAGAGCAGGCCGGCGACCGTGTAGAAGCCGAGCGGCTCGCTCAGCTGTACGACGCTGGCGGCAGTGTTCGCGCCCTGTTTCGACTTGCCCAACTTCGAGAGAAAGCCGGCGACCGCCCCGAAGCCGAACGCCTTGCCCGGGAAGCAGCTGACCGCGGCGCGTCCGGTGCCCTGTATCGGCTCGCCGAACTGCGGGCAGAGGCTGGATACCGCGCCGATGCCGAACGCTTCGCCCGGGAAGCAGCCGACGCCGGTGACGCCGACAATTGGCCCCGGCTCCGCAACTCGGGTCAGAACGAAAGGCCAGATACGTTTCTCGGACGACTGTGGCCTCATGGGCTCGATCCTGACGGCACACCGTCCGCACCTTGGTAGGGGAAGGGGGCCAGGGCAGCGATGCTGCGGAGGTGCCTCCCTGCCTCTGCCGTGGGAAGCCTTGGTCAATGCGTGTCCGGTGCAGTCCTTGTGAGTCCGGTTGTGAGCCCGAGTGCGAGTCCGGGCGGTTCTGGACCGAGGAGTTCGGTCGAGTGCATCCAGAGAGACAGCCAACGCCTTCCACAAGTCAGCCAGCAGTGTCAGCGCCGAGTCCGGACCTACTGGATGTCCAGGAAGCGGCTCGCTTTCGTCGGCGAGCCACACCGCAACTCCGGCTGCATCGGTCCAGGACACGGCCTGGAACCAGTCGGGTTTCGCTCCCTTGGCCAAGACCGCGGCGCTCTCCGTGCCGTTCCAGCCTTGCCCGGTGACCTTGGCGACGGACGGCGCTCAATCCGTACCCATGTGTCGCGGTCCGTGCGCGCCCAGACGATCCGGCGCAGTAGGTTCACGGAACTCCGATGACCAGACGTCTGTGCGCACTTCATGATCCGGCGTTGGGCTCGGCTTGGAGATTTCCACTGCGTTGCGCCGCCACGCAGGTAGTTCCCCCAGGTCATCGACCGTTGGCCGTGATCACGGACGAGCAGAACTGTGGCGCCTCGTGGACTCGTGTGTACAGGCCGGACAAAGTGTCCGGCCTGTTCTAGACCCGCGAGCGGATGTTGAACATGGCACTGCAGCCCGAATCGCTGCCTGATCTCGCGGCCTGCTCGGCCGCTACCGTGAATGACGGACCAAAGTTGGGGAGGCAGCGCGCATGCGTGGTCTTGGTGATCACCTCAGCATAGGAGAGCGGATCGCGTTCTACCGCGAGCGCCGGGGCTACACGCAGCCCGTCCTCGCCGGCCTCGTCGGGCACAGCACCGACTGGTTGTCGAAGATCGAGCGAGGAGTACGAAAGCCGCCGAGGATCGACAAGCTCGCTGAACTCGCTCGCGTACTGCGTGTCCCGCTTGGCGACTTGATGGGGCAGCCTGTTCTCTTGGAGGACGAGGAAAAGCACATGGACGACGTGCCGGCGGTCCGCGATGCGCTGATGAGCCCTCGACGGCTCTCCAGGCTGCTGTTCGGTCCCACGGCGGAGCGGCAGTTGCCGAGGCCGGAGCAGGCGCAGGTCGTCGTCGAGCGCAGCTGGGGCGACTACCAGGCTGGCGTTCTTGGCGACGTCATCGCGGCCCTGCCCGGTCTGCTGAGGACTGCCCAGGAGCTGGAAGACCTTCCGCCTGGCGATCAGCGGCGACGCGGCCTCGCCGTCTCGGCCCGTACGCATCACCTGGCGGCAACCACCCTCGCCAAGGTCGGCGAGTCCGACTTGTCGTGGCTCGCGGCCGAGCGCGCCATGCGGGCCGCCGACGAATCCGAGGACCCGCTGTCGCTCGTCTCCGCCGCTCGCTCCGGTACGCACGCACTGCTGGCCAACGGGCGATACGAGGACGCCCTCGAACTGGGCGATACCGCCGCGGCCTGGCTCGTCAGTCAGGTTCGCGACGACGACCCGGCCGCCTTGAGCCTGCTTGGCATGATTCATCTGCGGGCTGCTGTGGCCGCTGCACGGCACCAGGATCGGCCCACCGCCAACTCCCTGTTGGAGAAGGCGAAGCGGCTCGCCGACCGGCTCGGTTCCGACGAGAACCACTGGCAGACGTGCTTCGGTCCGACGAACGTCGAGCTGCACCGCCTGTCGATCGAGCTTGACCTGGAGAACATCCCGTACGTCGTCGAGCATGGCGGCATCGACGTCTCCCACATGCCGGCGGAACGCGCCGTCTCTCATCGCATCGACTACGCCCGCGGCCTCTGCCTCAGAGGTCGCGTCGACGAGTCCTTCAGGGAACTGCGGGAGGCCGAACGCATCTCGCCCCAACTCGTGCGGAACAATCCACGCGTACGCGAGACCCTTCGCGACCTGAGGAAGCAGTTCCCGGTCACGGGCGGCAGCCACTCGTCCGAGCTGCTGGCCATGGCCCAACGATGCAGGGCGGTGCAGTGAGCTCGATGCAGGGCAAGGTGCTGGGCGTCGTCGGATCGAGCGCCGGCGGGATTGAGGAACTGCGTACAGGGCTCGTGATCCCGGCGCTCGAACGGGGCTGGACGGTTGCGGTCACGCTCACACCGACCGCAGGTCAGTGGCTCCGCGCGAGCGGCGAGACGGCGCAGCTCGAGGGGCTGACCGGCCTTCCCGTACGGTCCGAATCACGCCTGCCGGGTGACTCCCGGCCGCATCCGCCCGTGGACTGCTACGCCGTGGCCCCGGCAAGCGCCAACACCGTCGCCAAGCTCGCCCTGGGGATCTCAGATAACCAAGCGTTGACACAGGTCAACGAAGCCATCGGAACACTGGACCTCCCGGTAGTCGTCTGGCCCCGCGTGAACGCCGCGCACGCTCGCCACCCCGCATGGGAAGGGCACATCCAAGCCCTTCACGATTCAGGGGTGCGGTTGATCTACGGAGACGAAGTATGGCCGCTCGCCGAGCCGCGGGCTGGGATGCCGGGGCGCCAGAACCCGTGGGAAGCCATACTCGACGAGGCCAGCAGGGCAGTCTCCTGACGTCCCATCAATAAACCCCGAAACAAGAAGAATTGGACCCGGACAGTCTGTCCGGGCCCTTCGTCCTGACCGGCGCCAGTCTGAGGCCATCACCGGCTAACGGAGGGACCGGATGCCCGATCAGGGATTGAGCGCGGCGCTCCCCAGCGCAACGACCTGGGGCGATGCATCCAAGAGCGACCCGAACGCACGCACGGATGCGATGGGTGGCAATGACTACTCATCTCGATGCTCGTCTGGTGCCGCCCCAACGCCGTCGGACACGGAGCGCTTCCCCGTGAGCGCCACGAGAAGCACCCCCACGCCAACCAGCCGCACTCGGCTCTGCAACCTTTGCCGATGCCGCCTGAGTCGGTACAACAGGGAAGACATCTGTTCCGGCTGCGCACGCAGGGGGACAGCCGTACAGCCTGGGCGCCCCGTTCCACCTCACGTGTGGGATCGCCAGGACGTCAGAGACGCTTTGTTACACACGGACTTCGGCAGGCTGTGCCAACTCGTGCGAGAGTACGGCCACCTCCGTCAGGAGGACATGGCCCTCCTCACGGGACTGAGCCAGGCTTTTCTGTCGATGCTGGAATCTGGGCAGCGACGCCTCACCAACATCGACCGGATTATCGTGCTCCTGGACGGCTTGAACGCACCCGTCGACATCACGGGGCCGATGCTCCGCCCCGTAGCTGCCGCTCCAGGCCTACCTCTGCGGACAGTCTCCTGATGTTCCACTTCAGCTCGTAATCTTGTCGTCAGACTGCGGTGGCGAGTAATCGCATCTGCCGCAAGAACTGGGACTTGGCCTGGCCGGTATCGAGTCATCCGATCAGTGGTGATCCGCCAAAGGTCGGCTGCCGAACTGCTGGATCTCTTGTTCCTCGATCCTCCTGATCCTCGGGAATGGCACCGTTGGCACGTCTCTGGGGTCCCCTCGGACGGACTGAGATGCGCAGGTCAGCGCGCGAAGAGGGAGAATTTCTCCGTGATCGTCTCGCGGTCCGCGTCTTGTGCCAACAGCCCATGGAGTAGGAGGCGTGCTTGGTAGGGGCCAAGATTGCCAGCTGGGATGAGCCCACGGCTGATCAGATCCTTCTCGGATCCAGGAAAGCCGTACGTCCTGGTCAGGACAGGGCCATTCCCGATGCGCGATGAGAGGACCACGGGGACCCGCCCGGCGAGCTGTTCGAGGCTCTCGACGAGTCGCTGGGGAACGTGGCCGACACCGAACGCAGCGACGACGAGCCCATCACATCGGCCGTCCCATGCCGCGAGCAGCTCCCCATCGTCGCCGAGGCTGACCGTATACAGGCCCACGTGCACCTCACGGCTTCGCTGCCGTGTCAAGGGGCCATAGCGGTGGGGTAGCGCAGTGGTCAGCCGTACCTGGTCCTCGGCGATCCGGCCGATGGGCCCTGCGCCGGGTGACGTGAAGGCGGAGGGGCTGGTGGTGTGGGACTTGCGGACGTGGCGTGCCGCGTGGATCTCGTCGTTCAGGACGACCAGGGCACCGGCGCCACGCAGCTTCGGGTCGGATGCGGCGAGTACGGCCGCGTACAGGTTTGCGGGTCCGTCGGGACCGGCCATGGTCGGATTGCGCATGGCTCCGGTGACGATGATCGGCTGCTCGTGGCCGTGATGAAGGTCGAGGAAGAACGCCGTCTCCTCGATGGTGTCGGTCCCCTGCGTGATCACGACGCCGTCGACGTCGCCGCCGGCGAGGGTCTTGTCGACCGCCGCGCCAAGTTCGGTGAGGTCGTCGAAGGTCAGCGAGGCACCGGGCACACGGCGGAAGTCGTGCACGCGCAGCTCGATTCCGTGGCCATCCAGGCCGGGCACGGCCGCGAGGAGGTCGTGGGCGGAGAGGGCGGGGACGACTCCGCCGGTCGCTGGATCGGTGGTCATGGCGATGGTGCCGCCGAGAGAGTAGACGGCCACCGCTCTTGTTGCGCCCATCCTCGCCCCCAACTTCTGACCAGTCTCAGCCAGGATGAATCTCGTCCCTCAGAGATCGTTCGATGCAGGCTATCGGGTCCCCCTGAGGACGTCAGCCTCACACTGAACTGCCGTGAAGCGACAAACCGTCGATCGCGCCATCGTGATCGTGCCCCGGTCTTTCGCCCGCTACGGAGTCAGCCGGTTCGGGCCACGGAACAGGAACGTGGCCTCGCGGATCGAGTCAAGCCCGAGCAACACCATCAGCACCCGACTCAGCCCCATGCCCAGACCGCCGTGGGGCGGGCAGCCGTACCGGAAGACGTTGAGGTAGTCCTGCATCGGTTCACGCCTCAGGCCCTTCTCCACAGCCTGCTTCCCGAGCACGTCGTAGCGGTGCTCACGCTGCGCGCCGGTCGTGACCTCCAGTCCCTGCCACAGGAGGTCGAAGCTGAGCGTCACAGCCGGGTTGTCCGCCGGCCGCATGTGGTAGAAGGGCCGGACACTCGTCGGGTAGTGGGTGACGAACACCCATTCATGGCCCGTGTGCTCCCTGAGATGCGCGCCGATGCCGCGCTCGCCCTCGGGGTCCAGGTCCTCCTTCACGCCCTGCGGGTCCCAGCCCTTCGCCCGCAGGATCTCTTGAGCCTCAGCCATCGTGATCCGCGGGAACGGCGTTGCCGGTACTGTCACCTCGACGCCGAGCGTCTCCCGGATCGCTTCCCCGTGCGCGTCGGCGACCTGGGCGATGGCGTGCGCGAGCATCCGCTCCTCGAACGCCATGACATCCTCGACCCCGTCGATCCACGCCAGTTCCACGTCCACGCCGGTGAACTCGGTGGCGTGACGAGAGGTGAACGACGGCTCGGCGCGGAAGACCGGCCCGATCTCGAAGACCCTGTCGACGCCGGCCGCGATCGCCATCTGCTTGAAGAACTGCGGCGACTGCGCCAGGTAGGCGGAGCGGCCGAAGTAGCCGAGCTCGAACACCTCGGCCCCGGACTCCGAGGCGGTGCCCATCAGCTTCGGCGTGTGCATCTCGGTGCAACCGTGCTCGTAGGCGTACTCGCGCATGCCCTGCTCGAGCGTGGTCTGCACGGCGAACAGCAGCTGCGCGGCCGGGCGGCGCCGTACGTCGAGGAACCGCCAGTCCAGGCGGTGTTCCGGGCCGGTGCCCTCGTCGATGGGCAGCGGTGTCTCTGCCCGGTTCAGGACGTCGACCCGCTCCGGGATGATCTCCAGGCCGTGGAGCTTCACGATCGGGTTGTCGGCGACGCGGCCGGTGATCCGCACCGCGGACTCCGGGGTGAGCTGCTGCAGGGCGGCCTCGATCTCGTCGCCTGCGCCGCCTCGCTGGTGAGTGACCTGCATCAGGCCGGTGTGGTCGCGTACGACGACGAACTGCACTTTGCTCAGCAGACGGAGTGTGTGTACCCAGCCCGACACAGACACGGTGCGGCCGACGTGCTCGCGCAGGTCGGATACCAGTACACGATCGGTCGTGTGGATCATCGCAGCCCTCCAGGGCGTCATGGTGATCCCTTGGGGGCGCGGGCGAGAAGGGGACTCGCGGTTCCACCGCGCCTTCACCGCCACTCGACGGCGGCGGCCTCATTCGTGGCCGGTTACGAGGCCAGCCGGCGGGGCATTGGGCCGGCGGGCCGTTCCTCCCCGCACTCGGGAGGATCTTCACCTCGGGGCGCGAGGCTGCCTTCCCAGCTGCCAGCAGCTCTCTCGGCTCGCGTGATCCCGCGGCTACTCGTCTCCGTCATCGCGTTGCCACGGAGGATAGCGACGCAGGCCCCGGAGAGGACAGCGAGATTCCTGAGCAAGGCGTGATCTTGCTAGGGAAGGCGGATCGATAAGGGATCGCGTGAGTCGATCGCCTGCTGGCACGCTGCCCTCATGGATCAAGCTGAAGTACTGCTCATAGGCGGGCGAGCCGGCGTCGGCAAGACGACGGTGGGGTGGGAGGTTTCGGCTTTGTTGCGTGCCGCGGCGGTCCCTCACGCGGTCATCGAGGGGGACTTCATGGGGCAGGTGCATCCAGCACCAGCAGGGGACCCGCACCGCACGGAGATCACCGAGAGCAACCTGACCGCCGTATGGGCGAACTTCGCCCACCGCGGCTACCGGCGTCTGATCTACACGAACACCGTGAGCGTGCTGCCCGAGGCGACAGGCATGTTCGAACGCGCCATGGGGGCCGAGGTGCGGATCATACGAGTCCTGCTCACCGCCTCCGATGCCACCGCCCGCGAGCGGCTTCTGGGGCGGGAACTCGGCTCGGAACTGGAGAAGGAGCTGGAAGGGAGCGTCCGCAAGGCGCGGCTCCTGGACCTGCGTGCCTCCGCAGATACCGTGCGGGTGGTGACGGACGGACGACCTGTCGTGGACATCGCGCGGGAGGTGGTGGCCGCCACCGGTTGGGCCCCCAAGCCTCATCCCGCCCGCAGTTCCTGATCGCGCCAGCCGGCCGGTTCGGATAGGGGGGCGGCCATCGGTGATCAGGCTGTGGCCGCAGCGACCAGGACGCTCCTCGTCTCGATGCAGTCCTACGCGGCTCAGCGAGCGCATGGACCGGGACTCGTCCACGCGACAACTGCGTGGCGCCGGCGAATGCGGTTCCCTCATCCTGACGGCATGCCCCACATCATCACCCCCCGCCTCCGGTACAACGCCACTGCGGTACGCCCACACTGGCAGGACCTCCCCCAGGACGTTCGCCAACTCATCGCACAGCATCTCGGGGGCGAGGTACAGGCCGGGCGCAGCACCGGGAGCGGATTCACCAGCGGCTTCGCCGCAGTGCTCCGTGGCACGTCCGGACCTCAGTTCATCAAAGCGGTCAACAGCACGGACAACGCGGTGGTCGCCGACTGCTACCGCAGGGAAGCGTTGATCAACCAGGCGCTCCCCGCACCGATTCCGGCGCCACGCCTGCAGTGGATTGAGGAGCAGGACGGATGGGTCGTCCTCGGCATCGAAGCTGTTGACGGCGGCCGTTTGCCCGCCGCGCCATGGAAATCCGACGAGCTCAAGGCCACCCTCGACGCCTACACGATCGCTGCAGAAGCGCTCGCCACCCCACCCGCACGACTCCAGCACATTGGTCTCAAGCCAGTGGGTGCAGATGGTGACTTCGCCGACTGGCGCAACGTCGCCCGTGGCGCCACGCCCACGAACGTCCTCCCCTCTTGGATGCCACTCGACCTCCTGGACGTGCTGGCCGGCCTGGAGAGCGGATGGCGGGAGGCCGTCGCAGGAAATGCCGTCCTTCACCATGACCTGCGCCAGGACAACGTGCTGATCGACACATACGGCGCCGCGTGGATCTGCGACTGGAACTGGCCATGCCTGGGGGCGAGCTGGTTCGATCTGGTCCTCCTCCTGGCCACCGCCTACGCCGACGGCCACGATGCCACGTCCCTCTTCATCCAGCACCCCACCGCCCGTGGAGTCGCCGACGAACAAATTGATGCGGCGCTGGCCGCACTCTCGGGCTCCTTCCTGACCTCCGGCGGACAGCCCCCAGCAGAGTGGTCCCCGCACATTCGTCAGCACCAGACGTGGTGCGGAGAGGTCACCCTGCGGTGGCTGGCCGATCGGCATGGCTGGGCATTCTGACCCGCGGGACAGCCGTTCGGTGCTCGACGTACAGCCCGCTCGGCGTCAGGCCGGCACGGGTGCTGCCAGGACACCGCTCGGGATCCACTTCCGCAGGACGTCCGGGACCGCCACGGCGCCGTCGGCCTGCTGGTGCTGTTCCAGCAGCGCGGGCACCAGACGGCTGGTGGCCAGGCCCGAGGCGTTCAGCGTGTGCACGTACGCCGACTTGCCCTGCCGGGGCCGGTAGCGGATGTTGCCGCGCCTGGCCTGGTAGTCGCGGGCGTTCGACACCGAGCTGACCTCGACGTACGCGCTGACGCTCGGCAGCCACACCTCGACGTCGTAGGTCCTGGCCATCGCCGCGCTCGTGTCCCCGGCCGCAAGCCGTGTGATCCGATAGTGCAGATCCAACTCCTGCACCAACGCCTCGGCCTTACCGAGGAGTTCTTCGTGCGCGGCGTCCGAAGCGTTGGGGTGGGTGAACTGGAACAGTTCGACCTTGTTGAACTGGTGCCCGCGCAGGGTCCCCCGCTCGGCCGTGCGGTAGCCGCCAGCCTCCTTGCGGTAGCAAGGCGTGTAGGCGACGTACCGCTTCGGCAACTCCATCTCGGGCAGCGTCTCGTCCCGGTGCAGGTTGACCAGCGCGGTCTCCGCGGTCGGCAGCAGGAACCGTGCCGGGCCTTGCTCGCTCTCCTCCAGGACGAAGACCTCGTCGGCGAACTTCGGGAACTGGCCCGCCGTGTACCCGGCTACGAAGGTCAGCACGTGCGGCGGCAGCACGAACTCGTAGCCGTCCCGCACGTGGGCCTCGACGAAGTAGTTCAATAGCGCCCACTCAAGGAGCGCGCCGTTTCCCCGGTAGAGCCAGAAGCCGCTGCCGCCGAGCTTCGTTCCCCGCTCGTAGTCGACCAGGCCGAGGTGCCGGGCCAGCTCCACGTGATCCTTCGGCGCGAAGCCAAACTCCGGGCGCCGGCCGACTTCGCGGACGACCTCGTTGTTCTCCTTGCCTCCGGCCGGCACCTCCGCGTCGGGCAGGTTCGGCAACGGATCAAGGAAGGCTCGACGCGCTTGTTCCAGTCCGGCGAGCTTCGTCTCGGCGGCGGTCAGATTGTCGCCGACGGCCGTCGCCTCCGAGCGCAGGTCTGCCGCATCCTCGCCTGCCCGTTGCCGCTTCGCGATGTTGCCCGAGATCCTCTTCAGCTCCGCGCGGAGGCGCTCTACCTCAGCTCGCGTATGCCGGTAGTCGTCGTCCAGGCGCAGAAACCCTTCGAGGTCGACGTGGACGGCCCGCTTGGCCAGTGCCTGGTGGACGTAGGCCGGATTGTCGCGGATCAGGGTGACATCGATCATCGTGCGGTGCTCCGTTCGATCAGTCGTTGTGACGTGATCCCTTGGGAGCGCGGGCGAGAAGGGGCGACTCGCGGTGCCACCGCGCCTTCGCCACCACAGGGTGGTGGCCTCGTTCACGACCCGGTCACGGGGGGATTCGCCGCAGGGCGCGAGGCTGCCTTCCCAGCTACCGACAGCTCTCTCGGCTCGCGTGGACCCGGACTACTTGTCTCCTTCATCGCGTTGATGGAGAGGTTAGTACTCCAGCTGTAGATCGTGATCTTGCGTCTTGTGGCGGCGAAGCGCCTCGACCTGGCCGGAGGCGCCGTTGCGTTACATGTCCCGACAGGCCCTGGCTTTGAACTCCGCTATGGGAACGGTGACTGCGGATTCATCACCATTGTCCGAGATCTTGTCGTAGCGGACCATTCCCGGGGTGAGCCGGTCCCGGTCGGCCAGGGTGAAGGAGACGCTGCTCGATGACCACGAGTTGTCCTCGGTCCCCCCGTAGAGGGCATAGGCGGTCTTGGCGGTGAGCGGAGCGAGAGGTTTGTCGGCGGTCCAGCCCGCAGAAGGAGGATTAAGGGTCCAGGTGGTGAGACCTGCCGTGAGGGGGTGGTCGGCGGTCCATGAACCGACCGTCACCGTCTTGTCGGCATCGTCGCTGTCGACGTAGAGGATCGCACCGTCGATCTGATGCCCGCAGACCATCATGACGCCGAGCAGGCGGCCGTCGGCGGTCACGGAGATACCGGCGACGGCATCGATGGGAACCGTGCACCCTGAGGTTGCCGCCAAGGCCAGGCCAGCCGTGACAGCACCGGCGAAGCGCCGGAACACCGGCCGTGAAGTGAGCGACCACATGATTAGCCCCTGCCCGGCGCGCCAGTAGGCCCCCTGCCCCTCGGATCGCAGGGGGCGAGCGGCACGGATGCGGCCACCGTTGATCATCAGTGTGTGAAGACAGAAGATCAGGCGGTGGCCGCAGGCCACAGCATAGATCCCGCCCGCTGGCAGGACATGTTTGAGGTCCTGATGGGCCGCATCGCGGGACGGTTCACCCGAGTGGAACCACGGCGGCGGGCCCGGGAATTCGTGCTCGGGCTCTTGTCGGACCTGCCACGCAAGAACTGCTGGACGCTGGCCGAGCACGCCGGCGATGCCACCCCGTACGGCCTGCAGCATCTGCTGTCGAGGGCGAAGTGGGATGCCGATGCGGTCCGGGACGAGCTGCGCGGCTTCGTCGTCGAGCAACTGCATGATCACGACGCGGTGTTGGTCGTCGATGAGACCGGCGACCTGAAAAAGGGCACCGCCACGGTCGGCGTGCAGCGCCAGTACACCGGCACCGCCGGGGCCCGTATTTCAATTAGTGCTCGGCAGAGGGGTGTTGGTGGGAGTCTGAGATATGACCTCGTGTCTGTCAGGCCGCGTTGCGGCTCGTGCTCTGCGGGCCAAGTTCGATCAGATCCTGCCGCACCTTGATGAGCGCCGCCGTCGGTTGTACCTGGCCAGTGAGGCGACGGCCCTCGGCCGCGGCGGGATCGTCCGGGTCGCCATCGCCTCCGGCACCAGCACTGCAACCATCGCGCGAGGCATGGCCGAGTTGGCCGGTTGTCCCTCACCGACCCTGCGGGTCCGGGCTCCAGGTGCGGGCCGCAAGCGGCTGACGGAGACCGACCCTGGCCTGCTGCCCGCGCTGGAGTCGCTGATCGAGCCGCACACCCGAGGCGACCCCGTCTCCCCGTTGCGGTGGACCACGCTGTCGTTACGGGCCCTGGCCTCGACGCTCACCGCACAGGGCCACCCGGTCAGCGCTTCAACCGTCGGACACCTGCTGCACACCCTGGGCTACAGCCTGCAGGGAACCGCGAAGACCACAGAGGGCATCAGCCATCCGGACCGCGATGCCCAGTTCACCCACCTCAATGCCACCGCCGCCGCGTTCCTCAACGATGCCCAGCCGGTGATCAGCGTCGACACCAAAGCCAAGGAATGGCTCGGCAACCGTGACCGGCCCGGTCGCACCTGGCGCCCGGGCAAGAACGCGATCAAGGTGGACTGCCACACGTTCACCACCAACGACCAGCCCATGGCGATCCCCTACGGGATCTACGACATTGCCAACAACAGCGGATGGGTCAACGTCGGCACCGACCACGACACCGCCCAGTTCGCGGTGGAGTCCATCCGACGCTGGTGGCAACACCGCGGACGGGCGGACCACCCGAATGCCACCCGGCTCCTGATCACCGCCGACTCCGGCGGCTCCAACGACCCCCGCCGCTGGACCTGGAAAAGCAACCTTGCCACCTTCGCACGAGAGAGCGGCCTGGAGATCACGGTCTGTCACCTACCGCCGGGGACTTCGAAGTGGAACAAGATAGAGCACCGGATGTTCTGTCACATCACCGCGAACTGGCGGGGACGGCCGCTGACCAGCTACCAGGTCATCCTCGAGACCATCGCCGCCACAACCACCAGGACCGGCCTGACCATCGGGGCCGAACTGGACACAGGCAGCTACGACCTCGGCATCAGCGTCACACCCGCCGAGTTCCACGCCCTTCCCATTACACCCAACGCCTTCCACGGTGACTGGAACTACACGCTGTCTCCCCTTCCGCCGCGAGCGCCAGACGCGCCGGCAACGACACACCGGACCGACCCGGCCCTGACCGCGATGCTCACCGACCCGGCCCTGACCGGCATGTCACGAACCGCCTTCGAGCATCTGGTGGCGGTCTCGGAACCTTTCTGGGACGCGTTGGCCGAGGCAGCATTCCAGCGACGCTTCCACCGCCCGCGCAGCTACCGTCACCCACAAACCAGCAGCGTGGACCACACCCACCGGCTCCTGGCAGCCATCCTCCGCCGGCGCAGAGCGGTGACCATGACGTTCCTGGCCCAACTACTGGGCGTCAACCGCACCAACCTGTCCATCCAGTACCAGGACGCAAAACGGCTCCTGGACCTGCACCGGATCCTCGTCACGCCGATACCCGGATCGCCCGCCCGCACATTGGAACAGCTACACGCCCGAACAACCCCCGCGGGAACCCGTCGCTGACAGTTATTGAAATACGGGCCCCCGGGCGCATCGAGAACAGCCAGGTCGCCGTCTACCTAGCCTATTCCAGCCGACGCGGGCACGCGGCGATCGACCGGGAACTGTATGTGCCGCGCTCGTGGATCACGGACGCGGCCCGCTGCCGGTCGGCCGGGATTCCCGAGGAGGTCGGCTTCGCCACGAAGCCCGCGCTCGCCGTCCGTATGATCGGCCGGACCCTGGATGCCGGGGTCCGTGCCGCCTGGGTGGCGGCAGACGAGGTCTACGGAGGCAATCCGCAGCTACGCAGCGCGCTGGAAGACCGCCAGGTCGGCTACGTCCTCGCGGTCGCCTGCGATCACCAGATCGCCACCCGGGCGGGCAAGGTGCGGGCCGATGCACTGGTCAAGAAGCTGCCGAAACGGGCCTGGCAGAAGCTCTCCGCGGGCGCCGGCGCCAAGGGGCACCGCTTCTACGACTGGGCCCTGGCCGATGTTGCCGACGACCGGCCCGGTCACCGCCATCTACTCGTTCGCCGCAACCGCAATAGCGGTGAACTCGCCTTTTACCGCTGCTACTCGGCCGCCCCGGTGCCGCTGGCCACGCTGGTGCGGGTGGCCGGGCGCAGGTGGACCGTCGAGGTGTGCCACCCGTAGTGCTCCCCATATCGGGATGGTTTTTCATGGCTCTTGCCTCTCGGTGTTGTTGTGGGGTTGGGGTGGGACGGGTGCCTGCCAGCGGGTTTTTGTGTGATGGCCGCGGGGCAGGTCGCGCAGTGCGCGGAGGCGCTGGATCTCTGCGGCATCCGCTCGGATGATCCGGAATCGCAGGCCGGGGCGCCTTTCCGAGGTGATCCAGCCGCGGTAGATCCAGGAGTAGACGGTGTTGATGGGCAGGTCGAGCTCTGCCGCGAGCGTCTTGACGGTCCACTGGTGCGTAGGCAGGTCCGGGGCGGGGGTGCGGCGGTGCCCGGGGACGCGGATGTCGTGGCGGATCAACAGGTTGCCGACCTGCTCGGTGGTGAAGCGGGTGGTGCGTTTGGGCGGCCTCAGCCCTTCGGTGTTGAGCCGTGCGGTGATCTGGCCGACGTTCATCCCCTGACCGGCCAGATCGGTCAGCCGCTGCAGCAGGTGCGGGAAGTACGACAGCTGGTCGTAGCGCAGGACCGGTCGCACCGCCCGGCTGTGGGTCTCGAATCCTCCGGCCCAGGTGATCGTGACGTCGACGAGCTCGCTGCGGCCGACCACCGCGACGGTGATCCTCTCGATCAGCGTGCGCAGGAGCTCCTTGCGTTCGGTCGTCGTGACCTGTGGATCGGCCCACAGTCGGGGAAGATCGGCTGCCAGGGCGTGGACGGCGTCCCGCTCGGCGGCGCTCAAGGCTGCCGGACGGGTCTCGGTGAATCGTTGATAGTCGGCCTCCAGCCGGGCCTGCTCGGCCAGCGCGGTCTCCCAGTCTTTCTCCAGCTGCCGTATGACCAGGCGGTTTTCCGGTTCGGCCAGGCGGTATTGCCGGGCCGCTCGCTCGGCGGCGAGCCTGGCCCGCTCCACCCGCTGGCGCCACAGCGTCTCCAGCACCGCTCGCTCGGCCTCGGCCTGCTCGGCGGCCTTGAGCGACACTTCCACGGCAGCCGGCCGCACCGCGGCCAGGACCTGGTCGACTACGTGGGCGTCCAGCGCCGGGCCGGTGATGGTCTGGCATGGCTGTCCGGTGCCGTAGTTGACCGGGTAGAACGCGCAGGCATACCGGTGGGTGAGCGGGTGCGGTCCGTGCCGGTGGTAGTGGGAGGTCATCTTGTGCCCGCCGCAGAGGCCGCAGTGCAGCAGCCCGGCCAGCAGCGCCGATCCGCCGCGTGGGGCGCCGGGGGCGGCGGCCGTGTTCCGGTTGGCCTCAAGGCGGCGCAGGTTCGCGGCGTACTGCCCGGCGCTGATATAGGCGGGCATCCGGTCCGGCAGCAGCACGTGCCAGGAGTCCATTGCGGTCACCACCCGCCCGGTCGAGGGCCGTCCCGGCTTGCGGCGCCGGACATCACTCTGCCGGCGCCCGTAGGCGTAGTATCCCGCGTAGATCGGGTTGTGCAGCATGTTCTGCAGCGTCTCGCGGCTGGGACGGCGCCAGGTCAACTCGCCCTTGTCCGCCCCTGATGCAGAGCGCACCGGCAGCTGCAGGTCGTGGGCGACCAGGTAGCGCAGGACGCCGTTGAGGGTGCCGATTCTCGCGAACGTGTCGAAGACCAGGTGCACCAGCGTCCTGGCCTGCTCGTCGGGCTCGAACACCACTTCCCCCGACGGGCGGCGCCAGTAGCCGATCGGAGGGCGGATGGCCAGTTCACCGCGTTCGGCCTTGGCCATCTTCCCGCCCTGCATCCGCTGCCGGATCAGATACAGTTCCGCCTCCGACATCGTCCCTTTCAGCCCCAGCAACAGCCTGTCGTTGTAGTACGAGGGGTCGTAGACGCCATCGGGGTCGGCCAGCAGTGCACCGGACAGCGAGCACAACTCGATCAACTGGTGCCAGTCGCGGCCGGTGCGGGCCAGCCGGGACATCTCCACCCCCAGCACCAGACCGACCCGGCCCATCGTCACCTCGGTCACCAGCTTCGCGAAGCCGGGCCGCGTCTCGGCCACCGCCGCGGAATGCCCCAGGTCGTCATCGATCACCTCGACGCGCGAGCGGGCCCAGCCGAGCGCGACCGCCCGTTCGACCAGTGCGTACTGCAGCCGCGTCGATTCGCCGTGCTCAGCGACCTGCTGACGGGTGGATTGACGGACGTACACCACCGCGGCCCGGTCAAGCGCCTCAGCGCGGATCTTGTCCTGGGACCGGCCCCACGGCGGCGGGAATGTCGCGGTCATCGTGGTCCTCCCGTCGACTGCGAGCCGTCGCTGCCCGAGCCGCCCAGGCCGCCAGCAGACGCACCGCCACGATCCTCTGCTCGACCGGCAGACTTGCCCAGACCGGTGTCAAGGGGGGCAGTCGTCGGGGTCGGACACCGCTCCGCACCCCCTGCCGCATCTCCTCGACCCCGCAGCCGATCGACCAGCGCGACCAGGCGCAGCAGGGCATCTACCTGGATTATCGCCAACTCCGCCAAGTTCGAACCGTCTTGGGGTGTCTCACCAGTGGCGCACTGAGGAGACCTTCCAGGCCGCCAAGGGCCTGGCCGGGCTGGACGAACACCAGGTCAGACGCTGGACGTCCTGGCACCGCTGGGTCACCCTCGCGATGCTCGCCCATGCCTTCCTGGCCGCAGCCACCGCACACGAACACGACCACCGCCCGGTCCCAGGCGAGCTGATCCCATTGACCTGCAACGAGATCCGGCACCTGTTCGCCGCACTGGGCATCACCATCCGCCCAGCCGCACATCACCTCGGCTGGTCCACCTGGCGACGACGCCATCAAGCCCGGTCCCGGGCCTGCCACTACGAACGGCAGGCCGCCCATCAACGATGAAGATCACGATCTACAACTGGAGTATTAGAACGAGAGCTCCCGCAGCAACACCGAATATCTCCGACGGCGCCCACATGGGTGTCGGAGGCGGATTCGAGCGACGCCGAGAATGTGGCGCCCACTCATCAGGCGCCCCTTGAATCGGAGAGGCACGGGCGGCGCTGGAAGACAGCCTGATCAAGGTGTGGCCAGACTATACGATGACGTGTACGTCGCACGTGGAAGCCCGCCAAGCAGCGCGACGAGACCTATCCGCTCGCCAAGACTCAGGCCGGCCAACAACGTCACAGCCACAGCAACGGTTCTGAATAGTTGAATATCTGTCGGCGGCCTGGACAGGAGCAGCTCAAGCTGCTTGATGCTTGATTCGTGCATGTGCACTGGTTATTGGCATGGGCTCCTCTGCAGCGGCACGGGCATATGAGGCAGGCTCTGTGGCGGTGCCCGCTACGGAGGCGGGGACTGCCAGTTCAAACCATGTCTTCTTCCCCGCCTCGCAAGGTTCTGAGCCCCACTTTGTTGCCAATGCGTCAACGAGGAACAGGCCCCGCCCGTTTTCGTCCATCGCCTCGGCCCGGGTCGGACGTACCAGGGTGGGGTCAACGTCGGTGACTTCCACGCGCAGCCGCTCTCCGGTCCACCGCACGGACACCACGCAATCGGCCTGCGTGTGCGAGACCGAGTTTGCGACTACTTCTCCGGTGAGCAACCGCAAGTCGTTGGTCAGTTCCTCATCCAAGGTCAGCCCGAGCCGCTGCGCACGGTGGACAATGCGGTCTCGTGCGGCTGGTACCGCCTCGACCGAGGGCGGGACGGTGAACGCATAGGGCGAATCTCCGAGCGGGCGGGGCATGGCTATGACCTCTCGCGGGGCGGGAGCTACGGCGTCAACGTGGTTTCCCACAAGTGAACGGATCGCTCGCCGACTCTGCTGGGCGCGTCCACAGGTGACCCAACGAGACCGGTAAGCCCAGCAGGTGGCGGACGACCACCATGGACCATAGGTGGCCTGGCTCCCAATTGCTGAGGTGATATCCCTGCTGCAATGTCATTGCTCCGGATCCTCTTCGAAGGACGCCAGCTCGGATGGCTTCGCCAGTCTCTGCTGGCCCCGGAGGAGCGGTAATTGTCCCCAGCCTCGGCGGATGGTCGGGCAGGGCTCGGGAGGCTGCGGCGGTGTCGAAGTATTGGGCGAGGTGGTGGGGAGGCGCAGCATCCGGCAAGCGGAGCCGATGGGGCGTCGGCGGCTGGCTCGGTCAGACCGAGGTGGCGCTGAGCTGCCCCGGCGTACATCCTCGGGCGGTGGGCATTGGGCGGCCGGCGATACAGCAGCGGGCGTCGTAGGCGTCCAGGGAGGGTAACGGCCGGTTGCCGGCCGGAGTGCGAGCCAGGCGGCGGGCGGCCAGCGAGGCGACGGGACGGAGTCGGCTGTTCGGGCCGTTCGGCTGTCCGGTCGGCGTCCGCGACCTTGCGTGCCTCCAGGGCAGCAGCGTTCGAGGCCAGGGCGCCAGCCTTGAGGGCGGCGGCGATCTCGGCCACCTCGTGCTCGTGGGGCATGTGCCGGTGCAGCAGCAATACCTCGATCAGTGCCCGGGTGCCCTCGGCGTCGCCATGGGCTGCGCGGACAGCCTCCCACCAGGCGTTGTGCACCGGGGTGAACTTGCCGCGACGCGGGCCCGCTCCAGCGGTGGCTCCGGGCTTGCGCAGCAGGGCCTCCAGGTAGTGGTCGAGTTCCTGGCGGACCCCGCCTGCGACCAGCCGTTCGTGCTAGCCGACCTCGGTGCGGCCGTCGTAGACGATCAGTTCGGAGGCGTGCAGTGGGACACGCACCTGCCATCCAATCAGATGGACGGGCACCGAGTAGCGGTTGTTGCTGACGCTGATCTGGCCGCAGCGGTCCACCCGCGGACTCGACCAGCGGCCAGTCTCGAACGGCTCGTCGGGCAGCGGCTTGAAGTCACGCTCTCGCGCTGGTCGGGAACTGACCGGGTCGAGTGCTCTGGCACTGAACTGAGGACGACAGAGACCGCCGCTTCGGGCGCGGGGCGGCGGTCTGTCGGGAGCGTTATCCAGGCCAAGAAACCTGCCGCTGAGGATCAGCGGCAGTCACCTGGAGATTCGGGCTACTGCGTCGTGGCTATGGATGCTCTCAAGGTTTCGTACGCGCACTGCGTGAACTAGGCCTCGTTCGCGGCAAGCGAGGCTCACGTCGCGCGCCATGTCCTCGACGAATACAGGATGGTCGTACGCCTGCATCGTCAGGACGCGTTCGTCGGTGCGTTTGACCAACGGCACGACCGGTGCGGACGCACACCTTTCCAGGAGGCCTACTGCCTCCTGCACCCTCAAGGGATAAGGCGTGTCACCGTGCCCCGTCACGGAGAGCGTCACGCGGCTGCGCTGGTTGTGGGCGCCGTAGTCCGAGATGGCCTTTGAGCATGGGCACAGGCTGGTGACCTCGGTCGTGATCGACGTGACCACCGTCGCGTCGCCATCATCCCAGCGGCCTTCGAAACGGACGTCGTGGACCTGCCACGACTCCTCGCCGCTCGAAGGTGCGACCACGCGCGTGCTCAGCGGGACATCGATCGTCACCGCGAGGGCGGGTGCATCAAGGAGGTCTGCGCCGACTTTCAGGACGTACGGCAGCTTCCGAGGGTCGAACCGTCGGAGGTGGTCGTGGGCGAGGGCCACCATGCGGCTCATGTGGGTGCCGCGGCGGTCCTGCTGGAGCCGAACGGTCACTTCGATCTCGGCGATGCCTTCTTGGCGGAGGTGACCGTCCTCGAAGTACAGCGGGTAGCGCAAGCCGCTGATGCCGACGTCGTCAATCTCGATGCCGCGGGGATCGGTCTCGTTCTGGATGTCGTGCATGCTTACTCGCCCCGATAGGTGCAGCCGGACGTGCACGTTTCGCGGACCGTGAGCGCAGAGAGGTCGGGCAAAGTCGGCTTCAGCCGTTCCCAGATCCAGCGGGCGAGGACCTCGCTGGTCGGGTTCTCCAGACCCTCGATGTCATTGAGGTAGTAGTGGTCGAGTTGCGCCTCGATGGGCTTGAAGGCCTTCTTGAGGTCCCCGAAGTCCATGACCCAGCCCGCCTCAGGGTCGACGGGAGCCTCGACATGGACGATGACCTTGTAGGAGTGGCCGTGCAGGCGCGCGCACTTGTGCCCTTGTGGCACGTTGGGCAGTCGGTGAGCCGCTTCGAACGTGAACTCGCGAAAGATTTCCATTTACTGAATTCCCAGATACTTGTGCGTCTGGAGAGAGAGGATCCAGCGCGGATTCTTCATGCAGTACTCGACCGTCGCCCTGGTGTTGGCTTCAACGTCCGGGCCGTCCATGGGCTGGAGCCGGAAGTACCGGAAATCCAGTTGCTCGAACTGACGGGGGTCACCACCCAACTGGGGGTAGACGAGCTTCAGTTCGTCTCCGCTGGTCACGACCAGTTCGGAGCCGATCTTGGGGCTGACACAGATCCAGTCGATGCCCCTCGGCGGTACGCGGGTGCCATTCGTCTCGACGGCCACCTCGAATCCTCGGGCATGCAGCGCGTCGATTGCTGTTTCGTCGAGTTGCAGCAGCGGCTCGCCGCCCGTGCACACCACGAAGCGGTGCTCTTTGGAGGACGAGGGCCATGCCTGTTCTACGGCTTGAGCGAGTTCGTCCGGGGTCCGGAACCGGCCACCGCCCTCTCCGTCGGTTCCGACGAAGTCTGTGTCGCAGAACTGGCAGATCGCACGGTGACGGTCCTTCTCCAGGCCTGTCCAGAGGTTGCACCGGGAGAAGCGGCAGAAGACGGCTGGACGACCTGCGTGGCTCCCTTCGCCTTGCAGGGTATAGAAGATCTCCTTGACCAGATAGGTCATTCTCACGCGCCCTGGTACTGAACGGGGTCGGTGACGCCAGCCTCGGCGAAGCCCTTGAGGCGGAGCAGGCAGGTCTCGCAGTGCCCGCAGGCTCGCCCCTGCTCGTCCGGGTCGTAACACGAGGACGTCAGGGAGTAATCCACGCCGAGGCGCAGGCCCTCACGGACGATGTCGGCCTTCGACATGGAGATGAGCGGCGAGTGGAGCTTGAGCCTCTGCGTGCCCTCAACCCCGGCGCGGGTGGCCAGGTTGGCCATGCGCTCGTAGGCCTCCATGTACTCGGGACGGCAGTCCGGGTAGCCGCTGTAGTCGACCGCGGTCACGCCCGTGAAGATGTCGCTGGCCCCAACCGTCTCCGCATACGCCAGCGCGAAGGACAGGAAGATCGTGTTGCGCGCCGGGACGTAGGTGATGGGTACGCTGCTGCCGGTGTCCTTGTTGCCAGCGTCGTCCAGAGACTCGTGCTTCGGAACGTCGATGTCCGACGTGAGCGCCGAGCCGCCAAAAACTCGCAAATCGATGTCTGCGATGACGTGACGCGCCACCCCCTGCGCCGCAGCCACACGCTTCGCAGCCTCAAGTTCCACACTGTGTCGCTGCCCATAGCGGAAGCTCAGCGCGTACGGCGTGTAGCCCTGGTCTTTGGCGATTGCCAGGACAGTCGTCGAGTCCAGTCCGCCACTCAGTAGAACGATCGCGGGACGCTCCGCCATGCCCTGCTCCCCAGTTAGATGCTTGTGTACCGGTGCAGACTAGCGCGAAAACTGGCAGGTAGAGTAACGGCAACAGACTTCGAGTTATGGGCGTGGGGAGCGAAGCCGCGTGAGGCGACTTTCACTGGTGGTCACGTGTACGGACCGTAAGGCTGCCGCACCAGAAGCCTCACTGCACGCAAGGTCGCTTCCAGCCGGCACCGTGAAGGAACGCTCGGCGCTCTGGAAGGAACGCGTCGAGAGTGCCTCCGTGACCCACCCGCTCGCCGAGCTCTACTGCGGCGACCACTGGACACAGTCACGTCGCCTCGAGGCAGCGGCTTCAAAGGCTGGCTTCGACGCGCGGCTGTGGGTCGCGTCCGCCGGCCTCGGACTGCAGCCGGTATCCGAGTCAGCCCCGGCATACGCAGCAACCTTCAGCACTCGCCACGCCGACTCGGTGGCTACGTCTACGGACGGCAGTGCGAAGTGGTGGGGACACCTCCAAGATGGGACTGGGCGCGCCACGCTGCAGGAACTCGGTAACAGTGGCCCCGTATTGCTGGTGCTCTCCGAGGTCTACGCAAGGGCCATGACGGCAGAACTTCACGCCTTGGGTGAGACTGCGAGCGAGACGCTTCTCTTCGGCGGCGGCGAAGAGATCCCGGGGATCCACAGGGTTGCCGCTGACGCAGGTCTGAGACGTGCCCTTGGGGGCACCTTGACGAGCCTGAACGTGCGCATGGCTGCTTCTTGGCTTCAGCACTGCGAGGACGACCGGCTGACCTCGAAGACGACCAGCGACTCCTGGCACGAGTGGGCGGCGAGCGCATCGAAGCCTGAGCAGCACAACCGGAAACCCATGACCGATGACGAAGTCATCAGCTTCATTCGGCAGCAGACCGCAGATCAGCCTGGCATCTCTCGGACACGGCTCCTCCGTCTGCTGCGAGACAGCGGCCGAGCCTGCGAGCAGGGCCGCTTTGCCAACCTGTACATCCGGATCATGGGGGAGCGGTGACAGAGAACCTCATCAGGCGTAGAGCTTTGCGCATCGAGCAGAACCCCAACATCCCCCTCTACGTATTCACTCTCCAGGCTGGGGAAGTAGACGTCGTGGCCGACGTCGCACGGATCTCCCGAGATGAGGCAGGGAAGCTGCTCGGCTACCAGCGGCCGGAGAAGAAGCAGCACGTCAAGCAGATCCTTGACTACCTCGATGGAGAGAACGTCCTCTTCCCGAACGGCCTCATCCTCGCCCTGCCCTCCTCCGTCCGGTTCAAGGGGAGCCGTGGACCCAACAGCACCGACGGCCTGGCAACGATCGGCACCATCGAGATCCCGTTGCCCGATTCACCGGAATCGCCCCGCCCTGCCCTAATCGTGGATGGACAGCAGCGCAGCCTCGCTCTCGCCCGCACGAAGCGGTCAAAGCTCCCCGTCACTGTTGCAGGTTTCGTAGCTGAAGACCTTGAAGTCCAACGTGACCAGTTCCTGCGCGTCAACACGGTGTCCCCGCTTCCTACCAACCTGGTGTCAGAGCTCCTGCCCGAGGTAAACACCAAGCTGCCTACCAGGTTGTCCGCTCGGAAACTTCCCTCCACGCTCGTCAACGCCCTTAATCAGGACAGTGATTCGCCGTTCAGAGGGCTGATCAAGCAGGCGTCAACAACGGGAGACCGAAAATCCGAGGCAGTAGTCAAGGACAACAGCCTCATCTCCGCCATCGAAGAGTCGCTGTCTCCTTCCGGGGTGCTCTTCCCTTACAAGAACCTTTCCAACGGGACCACCGACGCAGCGGCAATGAGGGACATCCTCGTTATCTACTGGACGGCAGTCAGAGATACCTTCCCGGAAGCATGGGGGCTCGCGCCAGCTAAGAGTCGACTGATGCACGGTGTTGGAATCCGGTCAATGGGGCGCCTCATGGACCGGATTATGGACCGAGTGCTGGGGGTAGCGGAAAATGGGTCGAAGGATGCTTACGAAAAAGCCATGGCGGAATTGGCGCTAGTTAAGCCTTACTGCCACTGGACGAAGGGGCGTTGGCCGGAACTCAACATTCCTTGGAATGAGTTGCAGAACACGCCCCGGCATATCAGTACCCTGTCGAACCTTTTGATCCGAATCTACCTTCAGTCGAGGATGAGCGCGTCGTGAAGTTCTACTTCCCGGACAGTCAAGATCAAGTCAGTCCCACATATGACTTCATCAACGATGAGTACTCCCCGTACCGCGTTCGGCAGAGGGACGATCTCTATGCCCACCAAGCGGTGACGCCGGCGCCGTACGACGGGATCCTGGTAAGCAAGGCTATTGTTGACGGGTCTGTGAAGGGTGCGGGAAAGTACAGTGCCCCTCAGCGAGAGCGCCTCTACCGCCTTGGGGTGAGAGAGTTCTTCAGGCTCCCGAAGGCGATGCGGAGTCTCGGAGACTGTGGCGCGTTCAACTATATCGACGAAGAGCACCCACCTTACTCTGTTGAACAAGTCCTTGATTTCTACCTTGGGTGCAAATTTAATTCAGGGATCAGTATCGACCATGTGATCTTTGGGTACGATCCCGAAGATGCCGACGTTGACCCTGCATGGGTGAAGCGGCGTGAGATTTCACTGGAGTTGGCAGAAGCGTTCATTGCTGCTGTCCGGGCTAGCAATGCAAAGATTCTGAATGAGGACAGCAAGCTGGAACCAGTCGGCGCGGCTCAGGGCTGGAGTCCGGCCAGTTACGCGGACAGCGTTGCGCGCCTCCAGCGAATGGGATACAAGCGGATTGCCCTGGGGGGCATGGTCCCGCTGAAGACGCCCGAGATTGTGGCTTGCCTTAAGGAAATCGCTAAAGTTCGCGCTGACGGGGTGGAGTTCCACCTGCTCGGAATCACCCGCGTTGACAGCATGGAAGAGTTCGCCAAGTACTACGTCGGCAGCTTCGACAGCACCTCCGCGTTCCGTCAAGCCTTTATGGACGAGCGCAACAACTACCACACTGCTAGCGGCTCCTACACGGCGATCAGAGTCCCGCAGGTCGACGGAAACCCCACACTCAAGCGGCTCATCCTCGCCGGCGTCGTCTCTCAGGCAGCGGCGATCAAGGCGGAACGAGAATGCCTCCAGTTGCTACGCAAGTACAACCAGCGCAACGCGGAAGTCGGAGAGGTCATGGAGGCGCTGCGCGCCTATCAGGCTCTCCTCGGCGATGCCAAGAAGCTGAAGCAAGTCGACAGGTACAAGCCAACCCTCGCTGATCGTCCCTGGGAGGACTGCCCATGCGATCTATGCAAGGAGCACAAGATCGAGATGGTCATCTTCCGCGGATCGGAGCGAAACAAACGCCGCGGGTTCCATAACATGACTGTCCTCGAAGCCAAGATGCGCAAGCTGTCGTTCACATAATCACCCAGAACGCGCATAAGACTCAAATAGCCCCCAACAGGAGATGATGTGGCCGACCGCTACGAGCTGAAGCTACCCGCCCTCAAGGTCCTCCAAGGCACCAAGGAGATCTACTGCTTCGGCGTTGACGGCAAGAAACTGCACGACTTCGCCGCCGTCTCACGCGTCCGCCGCGACGGCCAGAAGCGGTTGCAGGGGTACCAGCGGCCCGAGGTCCTAAGCCACATCCGCTCCATCCGCCGCTACCTCGAGTCCGAAGGGGCGATGCTCCCCAACGCCCTGGTTCTCGCGTTCGACGAGCGCGTGCGGTTCGAACCAGCGGTTCGCGGTGGAGACGTGAAGTACTCCATCCCTGGCGAGCTGATCATCCCGGTCGACGAGTCACTGGCGGACGAAGACAAGCCGGCCTGGCTCGTGGATGGACAGCAGCGCAGCGCAGCCATCAGAGACGCTGATCTCGCTGAGTTCCCTGTCGCAGCCGTGGGTTTCATCGCTTCCGGACAGGAAGAGCAGCGGTCGCAGTTCATCTTGGTCAACTCCACCAAGCCGCTCCCCAAGGGCCTCGTGTACGAACTCCTGCCCGAGACCACCGGTCAGCTGCCGCGCTCGCTCGCGCGCCGGCAACTGGCCGCGAGGATCATGGTCCTCCTGAACATGGGGGAGGGTCCCTTCAGCGGAAGGATCAGCAGCCCCACATCCCCTACTGGGGACATCAAAGACAACAGCGTCCTGAAGATGCTGGAGCACAGCATCTATGAGGGAGCCCTGTTCCAGTACCGCGATGCCACCGACGGCAGCGGGGATGAAGATCGGATGCTGGCCCACCTGCTGGCCTTCTGGACACCAGTGGCAAACATCTTCCGCGACGCGTGGGAAAAGCGGCCGAAGGATTCCAGGCTGACCCACGGCGTCGGCATCCAGGCCATGGGCTTCGTCATGGACCGGCTCACCGCGGACATCCCCGTCGATAAAGTCAACTGGGATGAGGTCCGCGCCATCTTGCGAGGACTGGAGGACCACGTGGCCTGGACCTCCGGCACATGGCTCTTCGCCGACGGCGAAGAGCGCCGTTGGAACAGCCTGCAGAACACCTCCAACGACGTACGACTGCTCAGCAGCTACCTTCAAGCCCTAGTCAGTCGATAGTCCTTCACTCGTGCCTTGATGCGGCGGCCGCCTCGATGCTCGGGGGCGGCCGCCGCTCTGTTAAGACGTTGCCGCCGCCATGCGGAGTGTGTCGACCGCAGCACGTAGGAGCGATGCCGAGCCGCTTCCATTCGCGTATCCGACGTATTTGGTCGTCTTGTTCTGATCAATGAAGCCGGTGGCTGCATGCTTCGCGCATCGTGTAGCCACGACGATCACATTCGCGCTACGGGCCTTTTGCCGGAGTTGAAGAGAACCGACGTGGTCCGAAGCCGTCAGGACCTTCACGGCAGGGGCTAGCTGCTCAATCTCCTCGGTGCATCGCGCCAGCACAGCTTTGTCGAGGGAGTAGAGCAGCACGCTCATAGATGGAAGGTCAGCGAGCGTTGCCTCCTGCTCGCTGCCGACGCGGGTCTGCCAGGTGAAGTTGACGCCAAGTTCCTCCGAGAGGCGTTTCGCGAAGGACAAGTCGGCTTCATTGAGCCGCCCTTGATGCCGCCAGAGGGGTTCCAGCAGGTTGTACGCCAGATTGCTGCGGGCATCGGAGTCCGGGCAGGCTGCCAGGAACAGCAGGTCGACGAAGTCCAAGGCGATCGGTGCCCGCTCCGGTGAGATCCAGCGGCTGCGCTCGGCGCCAATTTCCTCGAGGATGTCGGCGTAGGTCTGTGTGGAGGGCGCGGCGCGGAGCGCGATCTCGGTGAGAGCCTGCAGTACGGCAAGGTCGCCGGGACCGAACCGGTCGAAGGTCACGGCGTTGCGTATGAAGGCGTGGGCGGTCAGTCCTGCCGGCGTCTCGTATCCGACGGCATCAATGAAAGCCCCGACAGCCGTCCATACCTCGTCTGCGGCCTGGTTCTCAAGGCTGTCCAGGTACGCCGCCAGGACGGCGTCGTCAGCCGCAGGCGATGGCCACGAAGCCCACGTGCGGTTCTTAAGTGCCAACTCACCGCCACTGCTGCCCTCAGCCACCGCCGCGAGCAGAGACGGCCAGGAGTCGACGGAGGCCTGCGGCTCTGCCGATTCGCTTGCATTTGTATCAGCGGATGGCTCGCTCTCCTCTGGGAGTAGTGAGCCGCCGTCGGCCTGTTGCAGTCGCTGCACGGCGTCATCCCAAACCAACTGGGGCAACTCGCCGGAGCGATCGTCGGCTTGCACGGCCGCGATCAGTTGGCGAAGGGCGGGAACATCCTCAAGGACAGAGGCCGCCAGCAACAGAACGGTGATGGCTTGCGCGCTCAGCGAAGTAGCGTCGATGTCAAGCAGGTCAGGGACGAATCGTCCTCGCTCCTCCAGCCTCTGCCGCGCCGTCGGCAGATCACTGTCTGCGAGAGGCTCCTCCAACGCCGCATACACGGCGTTCAGGATGGCCTCCTTAACAGGGACGGGCGGGTTCTGCCGGATGACGTCGGCAAGGTCGGGGGAGTCGAGAAGCTCTTCACTCCGGCCGAGCCGATCAAGCCGCTTGATCCTCAAGTTCGCGAGGTTGAAGGCGGTCACTCCACCCGTCGCCGCCAGGTGATCGAGTACCACGCCTGACGCTGCCTCTGCGCCGGCCGACAGAGAGGCCTCGAACTCCGCCAGGAGGCGGCCGACCGGCTTGGCGACGCGCCACAGCCTGGGGGGTCGCCTGGCCTCTGTGCGCTGCATCAATTGCAGAGCATTGGCCAGGTTCAACTTGTGGTCCAGAGTCCGCCCTGTCTCCAGCCTGAAGGTGGGGCGCTGGCCGAAGAAGTTGAGAATGGCCAGTTCCACAGGGTCATCCGGGTCGAGCCAGACCGGCTGAATGCCTACCTGCTCGTCGTACGCGATGTACGTTGGGCCGGCGAAGGCACGGATCAACTCGGCTGTCTTCGCACGATCACTCACGTCCCGGGCGATGACGTACATGACGAAACGGTCGCGGTTGGTATACGCACGCGGCAACACGACCGGTGCGTCGTCGCCGCGCCGCAGAGCCTCCACGAACGGCAGGGTGCGGTCCTTGTAGCGGAAGTCTGGGCTCAGTCCCGGCCAGATACCGTTTCCCGGCCCGAAGAACCGCTCCAAGAACGTCTCGACGGCTTCCCGCCTCTTCTCCTGGGGCTGCGTCACGAACCACTCCTCCACCGCCGCGCCAGGTCCAGCCGCGCCTGCCCGGCATCCGGCCCCCCCACCTTGTAGGTGACCGACTCATCGTTCTTCGCCATGCCCCGAACCGTGTAATTCATCGACCCGGTGAGCAGCCACTCCTGCCCGCACAGCGTCTTCTCGTGGACATCTGGGTCACGCCGCACGAGCAGCGTGTCCAACTCCGCTCCTTCGATCCGCCGAAGGAATGCCTCGTTATGAGAGTCAGGGCGAGTAACCACGTAGACATGGGATCCAGCACCAGCGATCCACAGAAGCGCATCGGACAGCCGCCAACTACTGGGCGGTACATCGCCGAACAGAGCGTCGAAGCTCCCATGACGGTTGTCGATCACTCGGACGTCCGTGATCCAAGGGGAGACCAGCCACAGTTCCCTGCTCGGGCTGATCATCTCCGCCATCAGTGCCGCGGACAGTATCGAGTCGACGCTCAAGCCGGTCTTGGCGCCCGTGCGTAGAGTTCTTATCAGTTCTGTCACTGGACTGCCTCCCGCAACTCCACTCGCACACGCAGCTCATCTCGATGCCGGGCATAGCCGCGAACCTCGCCATGGACCCGCAGGACGTCCCTCTCGACCGGAAGGGCCGGCACTTGGACGACTGCCTCGGCCAATGCCCGTGATTCGCTCGCCGGGCAGACGAGCTCCACACTCGCGAAGTCGGACATCGCCTTCTGATAGGCCAGCACCCAGTCGCTGGCCATGACATCCACCCGGGGAAGACGGTCGTCATGGGCTCTCCGCACGAGGAGGCGGTCCAGCACCGGGCCATCCGCGTACGGTTGGTAGTACTGCAGGTCTTGCGTGCGGGCCTGACGTCCACGCGGCCACAGGAGGCTGAAGGCCTGGTCGGCGTTCAAGGCACGGGTATCACCGACGGTCAGCCGCTTGTCGCCGACGGCGTACGCGATAACACGAGCGTCTACCTCTATCCCGAGGCGCTGCTCCAGATCCGACCAGGCGTCGACCATGGCCAACGCCTGGGTGTCCGTGTCGGCTCCGGATCCCGGGCGAAGGAGGCGGGTGGACAAGGCCGAGACGGCGGCGCGTCGGGGCCGTCCGTCCAGCCGTTCCCAGGCAGTGAGGAGCGCGTTGAGAGCCTCCTTCGCCGCTTCGGCGTCTACGGCACCGCGCAATGCCCGGATAGCCGCGGCGGCATCCCCGCCTGGCTCCTCCGCAAGGTGCTGCAGCAGCCCTGTCAGTGTGGCGTCAACGTACTCGTAGTCGCTGGGGGCAAGGACACTGGTGACGAGCGCCCAGAATCGACGAGGATCTTCTCCGTAGAAGCGGACAAGGCTCTCGATAACACCCAATCCGCCGACCGAGGTCTCGCTGAGCCACACGACGGTGGGCTTACTGCTGTCGGTGCTGGGCAGGACGTCGACAATCAGGTCTCCATCCTGCGCGTCAGGGCAAGCGCGCTGCGCGGCGGCGAGGATCGCTGCTGCCAGGGTGTCTCGATATGCGCGCTGCGCTATGTCCTCGGTGCGGTCAGCGACATCCGGAGCGACGAGAAGCTCCGCAGCCCGGTCGACAGCAGTAAGGACACGTTCGTCGCGAACCAACTCCGTGAGTCCGGAGATCAGCCGAGTGTTGTCGAGGATCTGCTCGGGATCACTGCTGTCCCGGTAGAGCACGCTGATGATCCGGGACAACTGCCCAGCCCAGGCTCCGTTCGCCAGGGAGGCACGTACTTGCTCGGCGGTGCGAGTCCCGTCGAGACCTGCAAGGGCGAATGCTGTCAAATAGACCTGCGTGAGCCACTCTCGCTGGAACTTATTCGAAATGTCGGCCAGCGTCGGATCCTCGTCGATGGCACACGAGAACACCAGGGAACGCCACTGCGCAGACGACAGGTACTCTTTGACGCTGGCGTCGGACGTGTCGAGAGGCTTGATCAAGATGCGGGCCGCGTCGACATCCATTCTGAAACCAAGAGCGGCTGGCTTGCCGTGCAACTCGTAGTAGACCTTGCGTGTCTCGCCCCCGCCTCGCTCGAAGACAATTTGGCATTCGGCGCCCACGGTCATGCGGCGCATCTGGATCGGGTTTCCTGCCGCGTGAGTCGCGAAGCCGATGGCAGCTATACGCTCGCGCCAGGGTGAGGGATTGGGCACGTCCGCTGGAGTGGGCGGAGCATCCTCCGGCACGACGATCTGAGTTCCCCACAAGGGAAAGCCTTGGGACTGATCGGCGATGTCCGGTGTGGGCTGCTCCAGCTTCAACTGGTGGGGCCTGAAGACCTTGATTCCTTGCGGATCGTGACCGTGCGGGTGCCACACCCCCTCAGGGTCGGCATGCTGAACGATCTGAGGCAGTGGGAGCGTGTCAGTGCCGCTTGGCGGTACCGGCAGCCACGTGCGGTGGTCATCGTGGCGATGCCCGAAACGGCGACTCACACGTCCGGGTACGGCCTCCCGTAGAGCCCGGGCGATCGGAAGCTGCTCCAGACTGTTCCGCTCGGGGAACGGCAGTTGCAGCGCCACCTCTGGCAAGTTCAACGGTTCGAAGAGCGAACGCGTGATGAACTCGGGTAGCAGGGACCCCTCCTTGGCGCCTGGGTCGATGCGCTGGAAGGACCAGTTGCTGCGAAGGCGGCGCAGAGCCGTCGGGACGACGGCGAGCAGCAGCGACCGCGGCTGCTCCCACAGCAGAGCCTGTACCTCGTCTGCGCTGATCTTGAGGGCCCGCATCAGATGTCGAGCGAGTTCATCCTGCAGGTCGGGCTTGCAGAGCAAAGCATCAAAGAGGGACGTCAGAGCGTCGTGGCCAGGCCGGTCGTCGTCACGCACCACATGGCCGTTGGGAGCCTTGAGGATCTTACGTGGGTCAGCCCACAGGTTCCTTGTGCGAAGTTTCCGGGCCGCCCAGTCCAGGAGTGCCTGCGTGGCCTGAATCTTCAGCACGAAGCGGTTGTTGATGGGCAGGCTTCGTGCCGGAACCTCGGGAGCGAACAGAGTCTCGTACGCCTGGTAGGCGAGGCGATCCCGACCATAGTCCGACAGAGTGACCACGGTGATGGGGCGTGTTCCAGGCGCGCGGCCTGCGCGGCCGCGGCGCTGAATGAATGCTGCGGCGTCGCGGGGCGCCTTGTGCTGCAGTACAAGGCCTACTCGGGGGTCGTTGAACCCGACCTCCAGAGAAGCTGTGGCGACGGTGAGGTTCGCATGACGATCGACGCCCACGTCCTGGGAGGAGGTTCGCCCGATCCGCAGGTGGTGGAGTTGAAGACCTGGGTCGAGGTCGTAACCGATCTTCTCGGCAAGGTCCCACGACTGGCCGTCCAAATAGCGAGCGGCGTGCTCGTCGCGTACGGAGGAGCGGAGTCCGGCGAGTACTGGCTTGCGGCGGTTGCGGCGCCCGCCACGGTCTTGTCCACCTTCCGCGTCACGGAGGTCGTTGTAGAAGCGGTTGGTGACGTCTAGGTCGTCCGTGAAAAGGAAGCCTGTGGAGCCATACAGATACGTGTTGTTGTCCAGGTCAAGCATGCGGCCGTGGAGCATGGCTGTCTGGATTGACGTCGAGAGCAGGCTCGCACCAGAGATGGGATCTCCACGGAGGGCGAGTGCGTACTCGCGGCCTTCGGCGTGCAGGTCCTCGTCGTCTGGTTCGATAGGCACGACGTCGCTCGAGCGCAGTCCAACCAGTTGTGCGAAGAACGAATCCGCGTCGCGCAGGGTGGCGGACAGGCCCACGAAGGTGATGGGGCGGCGAGCCGCTTCGCGCCAGCGACGCAGCAGCAGGGCCACTTGCGCTCCGTGGAGACCGCTGTAGGTGTGGACCTCATCCAGGAGGACCAATGAGGGGGCCGTCTTGCCGCCGCGCCAGCCGAGCAACTGCTCCAGGTAGAAGTCTCCACTGTAGAGGTTCAGCATCTCCGTGGTCGTGAAGAGCAGATCTGGCGGATTCTTCTTCATGGACTCGCGGGTGAGCGCGAGGCGCCTGCCACTGAGTGCGTAGCCGCACTTTGTATTGGTACAAGTGAGTTGTTCTCGCCCTTGTCGACGGTCTTCATCCGTCCACTCAAGATCCCCTGTGCCGCAGTCCGGTGCAGGGCAGGGCAGATAAGGGCATATGGCGCCTCTACGGGTTCGCGCCCAAGAGTTGGGAAGCCCAGAGTCTGCTTCGAGCCTTCGGTCACGCGCATTCCACGGGGTGTCGCCGTAGAACGCGCCCACTCGAAGGGGGCGTCGTCCCTGCTCACGCAGCGCCTGATCGATGCTGTCTGCTTCTTGGATGGATGTTCGAAGCTGGTCTCGCAAGAGTTCCTTGCGCGGATATAGGGCCAGCGTGTGGACGTTCGACGCTGTGCCGGGTCGAGCACGGTCGGCCATTGCGGCGAAGGCCGGCAAGTAGAACGCCAGCGTTTTGCCGCTACCTGTACCTGCACCGACGATGATCCCCTTGGACGTGTCTGCGCTGAGAGCGTTGAAAACCGCATGCGTGGCCTCCAACTGGAAGCGCGCGAGCTTCCGATCCTTGAGTTGGGCGGCCGCAACGTGCGCTTGTACTTCGCCCCATTCGGGAAGTTGCGCCAGTTTTCGGAGTGCATCGGCGGCTGGGATGTCACGGCGCGGATAGCGTCGCGGTGACACATGCAGTCGGTAATCGGCGACGAGGCGCCGCTGGTGCTGCCACCAACCGGGCTGCTCTTCGTCGGCCCAGCTTCCTCGCGCGAAGAGCTGTCGTAGCCCAGCGGTGAGCCTTACCGACTCCGCCAGCCGTGTGCGGTACCGCGGAGGCGATGTCACGGGCACGGGCACCTCGAACAACAGGGCACGAAGGAGGAACTCTTCCAGCACCGCTTTGGCAGAAACGTCGGCGGGGGCCGCATCGTGGGTGCTCAAGACGCTGTCGATGGTCTCGAGGACCTCAGCCTCCGAGAGTGCGCTCTCCGTGACGCCCCATGACAGGAGGGGAAGCTCGCGGTCCTCCAGTCGATTCAGGAGCTCGTTGGCGAAGCGGATGTCGAGGTGGTCTGTCACGCTCCCGTCCTCTGCAGGGTGATGTGAAGGTCCATGTCGAACTGACGCAGCAGTGCTATGTCGGCGTCCGTGATGTCACGGAGAGTCGGGCTGGGTCGCTTCTCCAACCGGTCCAGGAGGTCCAGCAGTTCTTTGGGGGGATCGCTCTTGTCGTGCAGAGCCTCGGCGAGGATGGCGTACGTGCCGGTGAAGAGAGTGATGCCTGCCTTGGACAGGTTCTTGGCAGCTGCCGCCTGCCGGAGTTCCTTCTCCCGTCCGCGTGCTGCCTCACGCTCGTCAGCCGAGAGCATGGGGATACGGGCCAGCGGAAGGCCAGCGATCCTTGCTGTGGCCCAGGAAGACCAGGCCTCGCTGTTGTCGCCCTTGAGCCTGTCCGTGAACTCTTGAACTTTCCTCCTGGCCGTGTTGAAAACTGTGTCGCTGGGCAGCCCGTTGCGGGCCTTGCGATCGAACGCTGTGCGAGCGGCGTCGATGCCGGCCAGGTCGGGCTTGGCGGCTGCTCCCAGGCCAGCAAGGGCGTGACTCAGCTCAACCTGGTTTCTGAGTTCCGCCAGCGCCGCGCGGAGTTCCTTAGTGCGGCTCAGGACCCGGGTTGCCTCCTTCTCGCCGACGGCTCCGGCGGCGATCTGGCGGGCCCTGTTTTGCAGCTGCACGGCCTTGTCGTATACGGACAAGATGGTCACGAGTCCTCCCCGTTGTCCTCGTCGGCCGCGACAGCTGTGAGTGCCTGCCACTCCGTACAAATCTGCCCGACGTCCTCTGCGGCACTGTCGCCTGCGGAGCCACTGGAACGTGACTCGGCGCTGGTGAGAGCAGCGTCCAGCCAGGCATCACAGGTGACGAGGAGTTGCTGAATGGCCTTGAGCGAAGTGCCGCGATCTTTGACCGCTGCAGCAACGCGTGCATCTTGACGAGCGGCAGGATCACGGCTTTCGTCGCTCGCCTTGGCCAAGTCGTCCTCGAGTGCGGACACAGCCTTCCAATCGGCGTCATGGCATGCCTGAAGGAGAGCTTCGAATTGGCGTGCCTGCTCGGCTGTCAGGGGCAGTCCGACGTCGCGTGCGGCGCTGACTGCGTCGCGGATGGCAGCCATGGTCTGGATACCGGTGGTGCCGCGCGGTTGGCGGCTCCGGATCGAGTCGAGCAGCCCTTCGTGCCGGCTGATCTGGTCGTCAATCATGGCTGGCCAAGATGCGAAACCGGTGACCGCCGGCCGTACCCACTTCGGGATCTGCAGCGTCTCGGGATCCCAACTCCATGTGGACGTTGCTTCCTCGAGCAGAGGGAGAATGCGCGCGGCGTCGACCATGTTCACAGCACCGATGCCCTGTGCGATGCCGACGGCGTAGCGCAGTTGCTTCACGAGTTCCGGGCGTGTGTTCAGATGCATTCCGAACACGTCCATCCATCTGGTACTGCGAATGGACGTGTCCTCGCGGCACCACTCCTGCCCGTCGTCCAGGACGGCGGCGATGAGCATCGGGGTGGGCATCCCGGGCCATGCTTTGCCCGCGAGAGCCGCTCCGAGCAGTGATGCCCGGAAGCCGGCGACCAGATGGTCGTCGCTGATCTCCATGTGCCGCTCGAGCCGTGCCGTGAGGTCGGCCCTGTGCTTATCTGCCAGCGTGGCCAGCCTGCGGATGTCCTCGGCTCGTGCCGGCAGGTTCCGCTCAGCCTTCAGGAGGCTGTCGAAGAACCAACTGTCCTTGGGAAGGCGGGAGAAGGATACGGGTGCATTCTCGACTCCGGGCAGGTTCTCCTTTGCACCCTCGATGGACACGACTGTCGCTTTGGGAGGCCAGGCTGCCTTTCTGATGTCGCCAAGGGCTTGCTCTCGCATCAGCGGTGAGTTCCACAGATATCTCTGCACCACCGCGGTCGACACGACACTTCGGATTCGGTTGGCGGTGGTCGTGTCCAGCCCGCCTTCACGGGTGAGCCACTCGTCCACCGTCTCCAGCATTCGCTGGACTTCTCTCGGGAGATCGCTCTCGTCGGTTGCAGCCTTCGTTTCGGGCCCCGACGTGCTGGTGCTTGTCTCCTTTGTGGGGGAAGCGGAAGCAGACGGGCGGTCGTGCTGGCCTTCGCCGGCCAGTGGCTCCAGGGAGAAGGCTTCGAGAATAGTGGGATGGATGCCGTTGGCGTGCTCGGGGGCGTCTCCCCAGAACTCGAGCACAAGGTTGCGCCGTTCCACGGAAGCCGGATCGGGATCGTTCTCGTCTACGAAGCTGCGCACCTCGCGGCTGAGAAGCTTATCGATCTTGGTCGGCCGGTACCGCTCCCGGAAGTCTCGTCCAGGGAACTCTCCTTGCTGAATGGCGCTGGAGTATTCAATGAGGAGCGGACGTACGACGCTCCCCAGCACGGTGCGCGGGTTGAAGGACCACGGCTTGTCCTGAGGGGCTGTTGAGTGAACGGCCCTGACGAGAGCTGACTCGTTGAATGGGTAGAGGCCGTAACCGTTGGAGGTCGCGCCGAAGGCTTCGTGGCACTCCGACTTCAGAGGGCAGGACGTGCATTTGTTGGGGATCTCGTCGTTGGCGCGCTCCAGCGCTTGGCGGCCGACACGTCCTGCGTTGAGATAGCGGCCCACGAACGAGGCGATCTCTGTGCGCCCCGTCTCCTCCGGACCGAAGGGAACATCCAGGTGATAAACGTAGCCGGTGCCCGCCTGGAGGCGAGTCAACGCCGTCTCAGGCAGGGACTGGAAATATCCTGTGGTCACGGCCATGAGGGTGCGGATCGGGGCGAGGGCCGTCCTGCCCTCGCGGTTGGCCGCTTCCACCACGGCGTCGAGCAGGTCCCTCTGGACGCCTTGGATCAGGGCGAAGTCTTCGATCAACAGGATGATCTCTTTGCCCTGCCGGTGGTACTCCTCTCGTACCTGCGTCATGGCATCCAGGAGCCGGCCCGCTCCGAGATTAGCGGCGCTCTTGATAGCGGGTTCCAGGTGACTGTTGAGCAGGTCCACCGCGATGGCCTGAAGGTCACCTCGGGTGCTGATCGTGCCGAGCAACCGCTGTGCCATGCCCGACGCGGACTTGATGTCGCGGATATCGAGCGGGAGGTCACTGACCGCGAAACCCTCGGCGCGGTCTGCCTGCCCGGCCTGACGGTTGTGGATGAGTTGGCGGGCGAGTTCGGGTACGAATTGGCCTGGCGCCAGGAGTTCCGCACGGACGTGGGGGTCGAGAAGTACCGCGGCCAGTTTGCCGGGGCCGACCAGCATCCGGGCCAAGGGGCGCGACTCCGCGCTCGGAGGGGTGGCCTCCAGAGCCTCGCTCAACTCGTTGAGGATCCGCCGTGCCAGCGATTCCTCATCGATGTCCTCGGTGAACCTGTTGATGTCCTCTTTGAGCTGCGCCAGTTCGCTGCTCTCCGCCTTTGCGATGAGAGTACTGACGACAGCCTTGAGACTAGTCTTGGACTTCTCGAGGTAGATGACCTCCCGCCCGTCGGCCCCCTCATCCGCCCCGGTGAGTCGCTCTCGCACCCATCGCACGAGATGCGACTTGCCCGAACCGGAGTCACCGACGACAGGCATGAGAAGGGTGCCGCTGTCCGGTCGGAGCGCCAGGAAATCTTCGTAGACGGCCTCCTCGCTGATCGGGTTGCCTTCGAGGATCAACTTCTTGTCGTCGATGATCCGGGCCCGCTTGATTCTCAACGGTGCGTGAGTGGCCAGGAAGACTGCTCTCGACGGGCTGACTGCCTCGGTGTTGATCGTGGAGGCTGCCACTGGCGGATCCCAGCAGAGCATTCCGCGGAAGTCAGCCATTGGTGGCCTCCAGGATGGTGATGTCGCTGACGGTGCGCGGGCTGGCCGGGCGGTCTGGGTCGTACACGTGAAGGATGTGCCGCGCGTCGTCGTCGTGCTCCAACCGGAGCCACTTCTCCTCGTGACCGCGCAGCAGAGCGAAGGACAGCGCGGCCCCAGCCACGTTCTCGCCTGGGCTGGGGATGCCGAGCGCGAGCGAGTGCGCGCCACCAGGCAGTACAGGTAGGTGCTCTCGCAGCACCTGCAATGCCTCGACAGCGTTGATGCGTTGCTCCTCTCGCCACAATTCGGCGACTGTCTGCTTTACGGCCACAGTGCAGTCGGGGACGAGCGGGCCGCTGCCCTCTGTACGAAAGAGCGGGGCGGCGGCGAGACCAAGGGCGGGGGCCCAGTAGTTGAAGCGCGTCCAACGTGTTGCGTTGGCGAAGAGGGGAAGCACTTCCGGCCTGAGCAAGCCGCGGTCCTTTCCGTCCTTCTCGTCGAGCAAGTGCTGTGCGGCGACCCAATCGACGGGACGCTCCATCGGGTCGTGCACGAGAAACCAGGCAAGCGCACGTGTCAGGTCACGGGGCCCCGCCGCGTCGTTGTCCGCCCCGAGTTCGCTGTTGCGGTCCGCTTCGAGGACTGCGTGACGGAGGAGGGCGGTGTAGGTCTCCACATCGTCGCTGCTGGTCAGAGTTGTGGCCCGGCCGGCCAGCGACAACTCCTTCCGCTCATCGTCGACCTGTACCAAGCCGAGGGTCAGGAGGGAGCTGACCGCACAGTCAAATGGGGGTCTGGTTGTCGTATCCTCGGCCCGCAAGGGCGGAGGACTCAGCAAGGCCCGTGCGTCCTCCAAGCTGATGCTCTTCCCCAAGTACGTGAGGAGACGCACCAGCGCCCAGGTCTGAGACGGAATGGCAGCGTCTACGTTCAGGAGAGTCATCAGAGTTCCTCCAAAGCGCGGCGGATCGACAGGTTCGCCGAATGGATGTCGATGAGTGGCGTACCTTGACGCTCCGGGTGGTCCAGGGTCCGTGGGTGGATGAGGTAGGTCGGTGCATCCCACGCGAAGCGAGTCGCGATCTCCGGTCCAGGAGATACTGCACCGGCATCCGACATCCAAATGACTGGACCATGCCAGTCCGCGAGGAGGGCGCCGTCGTCGTCAACGATTACGGTACGGGTCCGCGCCGTGGCCTGTAGTTGACTTCTCATGCGGGCATCGATTCCAGGGCCTCCGACCACGGCGATTCCGCGGCGGACAAGGCTTTCCACTAGACGGGCCGCGAGGACCTGGTCGCCGGCGTCCTGCCACCAAAGGCTCAGGCATCGTCGGTCTCCGAAGTACTGCTTCAGAGGCAGACGTCCTTGCTCCTCAGGCGTTGGCAGCAGGGGACGGGGCTCGCCGGCCAGCCGGTAGAAGCCGCTGGACATTGGTTCTGCGGTTGCCCTGCAGTGAGGGCAGCCTCGGCAGGTGATGCCCGTGCGGCGTTCACCTGTCCCGTCGGGGACGCGGTAGTACGCCCCAAGTACCTCGCCGATGCAGCGGTTCCCCACCAGAGCGGCTTTGAGTTCTCGCAGTGATGCTGTCCGATCTTGGAGCAGTTTTGCGCGCTCCGCTTCGAATCGGGCGTAGAAGTGCTCTTTGATCCGGGAGTCAGAGCCGAGTAGCTCTACGTCCGCGTAGTCATTGGCTGTTGAGTAGAATTGGTCAAGGCGTGCCTTCCAAAAGACATCTGATTCGCCCTCGCCTCTTGTTGGCGGCTGCGGCGGGTGGACAGCCACGAGGCCGGCTCTCATCATCAGGTTGAGGATCCGGATGTTCCATGCACGATTGCGGTGGAAGCCCTCGTTCATGTCCGGTGGGAAAGAGTCGAGGCTGACCCTATGGAGGTTTTGAACGGTGGTCTTGTCGTGAAACATGGCTTCCCACCGTTGCCAGGCACGCGGTGCCCCGATGATCACCTCATTGCTCATGTAGTCGGCGATCTCTTCATCCTGGTACGTGGTTGCCAGAAAGGCGACTGAGGGGCTGCCGTCACGACCTGCCCGCCCTATCTCCTGGTAGTAGCGGTCCACGGTTTCGGGCAGGCAGGCGTGCACAATCGTCTTGACATCGTCGAGGTCGACACCGAGACCGAACGCTGCAGTGCCCACCACGATGTCGTATCGCGTGTTGGTCTTGCCCTCTGTGGTCTTGCCGCTCCACCCTTCCAACGCATCACGACGCTCGCTGTCGGTGGAATCACCCGTTACGTGAGTTACTCGGTTAAAACCATGATTTCGCAGGCGCTCAGCCCATTCTTCCGCATGTTCGACCTTCGTCGTGTAGACGATCATCGGCTTTGGCAGGTACGAGGCGGCGTCGAGGACTGCATCCTGTCGTTCCTTCTCGCTTCCGCAAGCATTGACGTAGTAACTCGGCTCATGGCGGAGTTGCGCAGCCCACACGATTCTTGCCTTCTGAGGGGAGGCAAACAGCGTGTCAAGCGTTTCTACCTGCTGCGCGGTGAGCGTCGCACTCATCGCCACAGTGATGGGCTCCCGTCCCTGCGGGGCCTTCTTGGCCTTGCTGAGCCAGGTGCGACGGTGACTCGACATCGTCTGGAACTCGGTGCGGAAACTGTTTCCCCACTGCTCGACGAGGTGTGCTTCGTCGATCACGAAGTACTGAAAGAAGCCAGCCTCAGCGGCGGTCTCCAATGGCTTCTTCAGGCTTCCCACAAGGGACTCAGGTGAGGTGAATACCAGTCGCTGACGCCCCGCAGCGATGTCTTCCCTCATCTGCCGTTTTTCTTCTGCGGACAGCCCGCTTGTGTAGGCGTAGCGGCGGGTGGGGCTGTGTTGTCCTTGCCGTTCGATGATCTCGCTGGTGCGCCGCTCCAAGTCCGCTGCGAGGACACTGGTGGGCACGACGACCACGGACACGCCGTTGCTCACGCTCGCCAAGAGTGCCGGCGCCATGGCCACCGCGGTCTTTCCGTGTCCTGTCGGGAGACAGATGATGGTGGTGCTCCCCGGTTCGGCGAGCGCCACGGCCCTGGCTGCCTGCCGTTGCCCGACCGACACGTAGTGGTCGTAACCGTCACCGAGGGCGGCCTTGAAGAACGGGTCGGCTGGGTACGACTCCAACTTCCGGCGGTTGGGTGAATCCTCCCCGAGATGGACTTGGCGGAGATCCTCCTCGGCTGCACTGCGGGACACGTCATCGCGGACAGGCGGGTGCCATGGCTTCGCGGTCACCCACAGATACGAGCCGCCATAAGTCAACCCGGTCTGGCATCCAATCTCCTCCCACTGGTCGCGGGTGGGAAGCTGTGGATCGAGCGGCACCGTCAAACCCGTGGTGTTCCCGCGTGCCTGAGCTTCGAGGAGTATCTGTCGAGTAAGTGAAGCAATGTCTCGCCACCCGGCGGACTTACTCATCAGGGCGTCGCGGAGCCTACGCAGCGTTCCGCGGGCGTCCGGGAGTTCGGGCAGTCTCGACAGGTCCTTGAACAGGGAGGCCGCCCCAGTCCAGTTATCAGTCGCCACGACGGATCCTCCTAAGCCCCGTCTTCAGCACGCACGTCGCGGATACAAGCCGAACCTTGGGGTGGTTGAGCCCCTGTACCAACGTCGCGGTGACGTCCACATCAAGCAGGTAGCTCTCGGCGTCGTCGAGGAGGCGACCCGCTGCTTGCCGGGCCTCTGCCTGGGCTCGCGCGACTGTGAGGCGTTCGCGGCCCTGTTGCTGGGCCTGGGCGCACCGGTCAGCCAGGTTGGTCACCCGCTCGAGTTCGGCTCGGGCGACCTGCTCGGCAGCCCGTGCAGAGACGTCGTATCCCGTAGGCCCATCGAAGAGATTCAGCAGTTCGTGGATCCGTTTGGAGTTGTAGTTGTGGTCCGTGGCGCTGTAGGGCGCGTCCAACCAGGCTCGGAGGGCTTCGTCGGTGAGTGCCTGGGTGTCGCCTGCCGGCACCCATACCTTCAGCGTGAAGGGAGGAAGCAGTTGGTCAGCCTGGCGCCGTAGAGCGGCTTCCACTTGGGTGCGCTTCTGAGCGTGTGGGAGCTTCAGGGCCAGTTCCAGCGCCGGGGCGGTGTCGGCTTCGACGAGGTAGTCGAAGCCGAAGTAAGGTTCCGGATCGCCCCTGTGGTTCGGGTCGGCACGCCAGAACGCTGTGGCCTGGCCGCGGTCGTCGTACCAGACGACGTTGGCGAGCGTGTCGACGAGCGGGTTACCGATGCGGAACAGCCGTGTGCCGGGGGCCTTGAGTGCCGCGTTCCTGTTGAACGTTCCCCGGGCCATCTCCTCGGTGAGCTTCTCGCGGTCGTAGAGGTGCGGGGAGATGAGGGTCTTCGGCGTGATCTCGAAGGCGTCTCGATGGGTGCTGGGCTCACTGTGACGGATCTGGATGCCGCTTGAGCCATCTCGGCCGGTATACCCCAACATGGCTTCGCGAGCGTGCCCCCAGTTCGCTTCAAATTCCCCCAACTGCTCGGTGAACCTGTTCCCTTCGGGGGAAGTGTCGAAGATCGACTCAAGCATGTCCATCTGGTCGATCTCAGCGCGAGCATCGGCGAGTTGAGCCTGGACGGTATCGGCGGCCTCCGTCAGGCCCTCCGGACCATGCTCCAGCGCCTCAGCCCAAATGCCAGCGAGGCCCTGTGCGATTGCGTCCTGGAGCGTGGACACCGAGTCAGCGAAAATGCCGTAGCCGTTGACGAGCAGGGACAGCCATGCCCCCGAGTGGCCTTCAGCGTCCGTGAGTACGAACTGCGCCGGCGGCTGGCGCTGCTGGCTTGATTCGACGTAGCGATCGGTTCGGCCGAGACGCTGCTCGAGCTGGTTGGGTGACCATGGGAGGCGTACGTGGATCACCGTGCTAGCAGCCTGGAGGTTGAGGCCGTCCTCCGCCGTGTCGTCAGCGATGAGTACGGCGGATTGCGCGGGGTGCTCGCGCCATTTCCTGATGGCGAGTTCGGATTTCTCAGTACCTGTGCGCCGGGTGTGCTCGAGGAACGCGACCTTGGGGAACCGCGCGCTCAGTCGTTCGGTGAGCCTCGCGGCAAGGGCTCCGGGGCCGCAGAAGACGATGACGCGTGGTCCCTTACGCAGGGCTGGGAGAAGGGCGTCCACGAGTTCGTTGAGCTCGGTGACATGGTGGGCGTCTGTGATCTGCTCTTCTAGCCCTTCGAGGATCTTCGCCTCGTGGGGCACAACTGGCGGGGCGGTGAGGTGGCGCTGCTCCCGAGGGCCCAAGCCAGCCCGAAGGGCGGCGTCCTCGTCCCGGCGGACACGCCACCGGAGTGCGTCGAGGTAGTCCGCAGACGTGCCGCCGAGACGCGAGGCGAGCACAGCCAGGGCAAGGGCGTAGGCGCTGCGGCTGCCCTCAAGCCCCTCGTCGAGGAGATACCCCCACAGCTGGGTCTGCCACTCCACGAGGCTGTCCGCGGCCGGATCGTACGATTCGACTGCCAACGGTGTCGGCTCAGTCCGACCACGTACCTCGTACAGGAACAGTGCCGAGTCATCGTCGTCGCCCAGTACGCCTGCCCGGCGGTGCCTGATGACCCGGCGGTGCAGTCGGTACGTCTCGCTGATGTGCGCCCGAAGCTCTGTGACGCGCGCGGAGAGTTCTTGCATGTCGGTCTCGTCACGAAGGTTACCTTCGCTGTCGAGGAGTTCGAGGACTCGGGCTGCCAGGTCGTCGAAGCGGGTGTCCTCTTGAGGCAGCAGTCCTTTGACCATCTCGATCGAGGAGGGCAGCAGCACGTGGAAATCTGCGCTGAGGCTGTATAGGTGATTGGCCAACTCTGCCCGGTGGTTGTATCGCTGCTCGAACGCCTCCCGCTCGCTCCACTTGTACACGTCGGGATCGAGGAGGTGCAGAAGCCCCAGGTGCGTGGTGTGGCTTGACGTGACGGGCGTGGCGGACAACAGCAGCAGCTTCGATGCAGAGTGTGCAAGGCCGCACAGCGCGCGATAGGTGGGATCCGTGTCGTCACGGTCCTGGACCAGCAGGTGGGCCTCATCAACCACGACGAGATCACTCTCGTCGTACTGCTTCCACTTCTCAGGCGACTCGTGGGACGTGATCCTGACGCGCGTCGGGAAGTCGTCGGTGAAGAATTTCGTGCGCAGTTCGGCTTGCCACTGACGGCGCAGGGAGTCGGGGGCGACGATGACCACACGCGCCTGGGGGTTGTCGATCAGAGTCTGCAGGATCACGTAGCCGGCCTGGATGGTCTTGCCGAGTCCGACCTCGTCAGCGAGGAGGTACCGCTGAACGGGATCGGAGAGCACGGTCAGCGCGGCGCGGACTTGGTGCGGATAGATTTCAGCAGCTGTCGCTAGGAGGGCGGGGGTGTTGGCGCTCACGGCGCGCTGCGCCACGAGGTTGCGCAGCATCGGGATGCGTGCGTTGTAGAGGAAGCCAGATTCGTTGCCTCCGGACGCCAGGACCTGGAGGGGGTCCCTAACCGGCTTGTCCCAGCGAACCCGGAGTTCCCACTCGGGTACGGGGAAGTGGTATTCCACGTTGGGGAATTGGACGAAGTACTGACCGCCAACGTGGTTCGTGATCCGCCCGGCTAGCCACTCCCCGGTGCTGGGGTTGTGTCGAAACACTCGAGTCTGTGGCTTGAGCCGCACCTGCTGGCAGGCGGTAGCCGGGACGGTGTGTGACTCAATTTCGGGCTCCGCGACAGACTCGAAGAAGTCGACGCGGAGCGTACCACCGTCGACTGCCCCCACGCGGCCGATTCCAGGCGCTCCTGTGAACGTGACAAGGCGCCCAACTGTGAAGCCCGAAGACATCCTTCTGCTCGCCCCCACCTGCTGGTTTAACGATGAAGACGAGCTTAGGCGCCCCCACTGACAAGGCAGTTGACGGAGGAGCGCACGAATTCGCATATACATTCGAGGATGGGCTGAGTGTGTGGTGTCGGGGAGGTCTGGCTGTCGTCGCATATTTCTCTAAATGGGGCGAACCGGTTACGCGAGGTGGGTCCACGGGGGTGGGACTGCGCCACAAAATGCGACCGAAACGCAGCCTCGCTCCGAATCTTTCGTCGGGCCGGATGGCTGGTGGGTAGGCGGCTGGTGCTGGGACGGGTGCGGCCGTACGACCTGCGAGGGTTCGCTCGAGCAGCCTCCTTCACGTCGACCGAGGTGTGTGTGCTTCACGGCGGGCGTCTATGCGTATGCCTCCGGCAGCGCACTCAATCTCGGCCAGAGTTTCGCCACCTGGGCCCGATACCAGTGTCAGTGGCCTGCGCTGTACTGTCTGGGCGCTCGCCTCGCTGTCCGTCCGCGGCGTGGTATCGGCGCAATCACCACTACCCAAGAAGAAAGAAGACCGTGAACGTCCCTGCCCCTGCCGGTATCGCGACCCTCATCGCCTACGTCGCCACGATCCCCGCGGCGAATCTGGCCGTCACCCACTTCGGAGTCGTCCCAGTCGGCTTCGGCTATGCGGCTCCCGCTGGTGTCTACATGGTCGGCCTCGCCTTGGTTCTTCGGGATCTTGCTCGCGAGTCCGTCGGCCGCGGTGCTGTCCTCGCGGCTATAGGCGTTGGCACCGTCCTGTCGTACCTCCTTGCCGACCCCGCGCTCGCCGTGGCTTCGGCCGCCGCCTTCGCGGTCGCCGAAAGCATGGATTTCGCGATCTACGAACCGCTCCGGAGACGTGGCCTCCTGACCGCGATGCTCGCCTCGAATGCGATCGGCCTGCTCGCGGACAGCCTGCTGTTCCTCAAGTTGGCCTTCGGATCGTTCGCGTACCTGCCGGGACAGATCCTGGGCAAGTCGTGGATGACCCTTGCGGCGGTCGCTGTTCTGACGCTACTTCGCCGGCGGAAGCAGGCGACAACCTGATCTCTGGGGTCGCGTCCGAGCAAGTGGTGTACGGAACTGAGCAGGCCCCGGCCCCCGCGCTGTCGGCTCGCGTGTCGGCAAACCGACGCCCAAGATCGGTACACCACGTCCTCAATGTGCCCCAGGCATCCCGCCAGTGACGCAGCGCGGGATACCGAAGTAGCCACGCCACTTCCAGTTGATCCAGCGGGCATGGACTGGTACCGGCCATGCACCGCGGAGTGGGCAGCCGCTAGCCGGACAGGTGGATGTCGTCAAGGTCTGCGTCGAGGCCGTGCAGGTGGGGCCAGGCCGGCGAGAGCGTTTCTGTCGTTCTCCGGTTGGTTGGCCTCCCTCTTGGTCCGGCATCGCTCACAGCAGACGAGAAAGAGCCCGAAGGGACTGGAACCTCTTCCAGGACCATGTCAACGTACAACGTCCCTGATAACACCAGCTCAATGAGGGAATGCGGGCTTCGCGGCCGGCCAGCAGACGGGCCGGCGGCCCGTACCCCCTGCTGCTAGGTCTCGTCGCCGAGGCCCAAACCCAAGGAGCGCCACCTGTCGAATGCCGCTCTCCGATCCGTCCGTTTCACTTCCCCGATCCTCTTGGCGCTTGGCGCCCTGAACGAGTGGACGGCGCGGGAGCGAGAGGACTACGCCGCCCTCTCCACCGCACTGTGCCTCTGCGTCTGTGCGGCCGGGCTGTTCGGCGAGGACCTGGTGCAACGCGGCTACCGCCGTGACCGAGCGGTCCTCGCACACATCGCGACGCACCCCGGAGCCGCAACCCGGCACGTTGCCCGAGCCGATGGTGCATCCGAACGCGTCGTGGCCCGCAACCTCGACCGACTCACCGACGACGGGCTCCTGGCGCTCGTCATGGGCGGCGAGACCCCCGCTCTCCGGTCGTACCGGCTGGCTTCCTGACCGAGGCAAACCCGGGGCCAACGCACGGAACCCCGTGGCGCAGCGCGATACATAGCAGACGATCCCCGGTTACCGAAACCGGGGATCGTGCAGAGCATTAATGGTGTTCGCACTCGGCTGTGCTTGGCGGTGGAGCCGTTGCGGACGCAGTAGACAGCGCCGCAAGGATGCAAGGAGGTAATGAGCGGCTCCTGCCTGCTGCTGCCCTGTAATCCGCAGCGCCTGTTCGCTGAAGAGAAGCGATGTCCTTGCCGGGCCGGCACGGGCTCTCAGCGCTGTTAGTCCCGCTCCGTCGCCCCGCGCGCTCTTTCGCAAGGAACACCCATCTCATGTGCCGATCCGCGATACCCCCTGCCCTTTTTCGTCCCGGGCTGGCAGGTCCATCCTCCTCATACGCCGACTCCTTGTCCATCTGGGACCGCGAGGCGGCGTCATGGCGGTAGCGGTTCGACCTGGGCAGAAGCTGACGGTCGACGAGGTCTGCGATGAGCTGCAGATCGCCCGATCGACCTTCTACGACTGGCGCCAGAAGGGGCGCGGCCCGCGCTGCATTCGACTGCCCAACGGCTCCCTTCGGATACGGCGCAGCGATTTCGAGAACTGGCTTATGGATTGCGAGGACCCTTCTTGATGGACACCAGCTCGTTGGACGTTCGTTTCTACCCGATAGAGACGAACAAGCGGGCCAAGGGCAACACCTACACCGTCCGCTGGAAGGTCGCCCACAAGAAGCACAGCAAGACGTACAAGAAGAGCGCGGTAGCCGACGACGAGCGCTCGAAGCTGATGTCCGCGCACAGAAAGCGTGAGCCGTTCGACATCGAAACGGGTCGGCCCATCTCCTGGACGTCCAAGGCCGCCGAGGTCAATTGGTATGACTTCGCTGTCGAGTACGTCGACTGGAAATGGCCCCGTGCTTCCGGGAACACCCGGAAGAACATGGCCAAGGCGCTCACGCCCGCGACCATCGCCCTGCTGCGCACGCATCCGCCGAAGCACTTCGAGCCCGTGATGGTCCGCAGAGCGCTGCGGGAGTACGCGTTCAACGTCAATCGGCGCACCGACCCCGAGAACCCGGTGCCGACCGAAGTACAGACGATCCTCGACTGGGTCAAGCGCAACGCTCTCCCGATGAGTGCCTGGGAGAAGACCGAGACGGTCGACAAGGTCGTCACGGCTCTCGGCACCCTCCTGGACGGGACCGCGGCGGCCGCAAGCTCCGTTACGCGCAACGACCGGATCATGAACCTGGTCATGGGCTACGCGATCAGGCACAACTACCTGAAGGCCAACCCTCTCCCGAAGGGCAAGGGGGAGCGCACGGCACCGAGGGTGGCGCAGGCCATCGACAAGCGATGCCTGCTGAACCGCGACCTGGTTGCCAAGATGCTGGACTGGATAGGCAGGCGTCCGCGTCGCGGACGCCTCTACCGGGCCTTCTTCGCCACCCTCTACTACGCGGGTCTTCGTCCCGAGGAGGCTGTCGCCCTCCGTGTGGGTGACGCCACCTTGCCGGAGACGGGCTGGGGCGAGTTCCTCGTCCATGAAGCCCAGCCCGAAGTCGGCAGCCAGTGGACCGATACCGGCGACGTCCACGAGGAACGGGACCTTAAGGGGCGAGGCGAAGGCGACACGCGCGTCGTCCCCATCCACCCCTCCCTGGTCGTACTCCTCCGCGAGATCATCAAGGAGTACGGCCTCAAGCCCGCCGACCTCCTCTTCCCAGGGGAGAAGGGCGGCATGCTGGCGGGCTCGGTCTTCCGGCGTGTCTGGGCGAAGGCACGCGAGGAGATCTTGAACGAGCACGAGTTCAAGTCACCGACCGGCAAGCGCGTGTACGACCTGCGTCACACCTGCCTGACGACCTGGCTCAACAACGGCATCCCGCCCGCCCAGGTCGCCGAGTGGGCCGGAAACAGCGTGCCGGTGCTGCTGGCCATCTATGCACGCTGCATCGTCGGCCAGTTGGATGACTACCTGAAACGGATAGAAGACGTCCAAGCCCTCCCGGAGGTAGCGGCGTGAAGAGCGGCCTCGGAGCCCCACGAAGATGGGCTCCGAGGCCGCTCTTGTGTGCTCGGAGGGGCTCGGAGCACGGTCTCGCGACCCCAGATTTTGTGGGACGTATGTGGGACGGACACCCGTAGAAGCCCGGTTTTGACCGGTGCCAGCCGGACTCGGCCTCCGACGGAGGCGAAGAATCCGATTAACGTGGAAGACCAGGAAAACGCAGTCTGACCTGCGGTAATGTTGCCAGCTAGACCGACGGTCGGTGGCGCCCCCGGCAGGACTCGAACCTGCGGCCAAGCGCTTAGAAGGCGCCTGCTCTATCCACTGAGCTACGGGGGCCGGGTGTGGTGGCCTCTGTCGTGGTGCCCGGGTGTGGGCTGATCCGTGACGTTGCCGGGGACAAGGATAGGGCTCCCGCGTCCTTGTCCCTGTTGCTTCGCCTCCGTGGCTCGATGTGGAGGTTCGGTGAAGCGGTCCTGATAATCGCAGGCAGGTACGAATCGTGCACCGCTTTTGGCGTCTCGCGCCCCGGGTGTTGTGCACTCGTTATGCCTGGACTACGACCATGTCCCAGTCACCCCTTCCGCCCCTTGTGTCCCGTCGGCGCGCAGACATGCTCATATGCTTCAGAATTCCCCTAAAATTGGGCATTCTTCCCATGTGGTGACCTTGGACGTACGGCCTCAGCTGCTCGACGCACTCTCCGCCCTGCGCGACCGTGTCGCCGCCGCACGCTTCCCGCTGCCCCTGGCGGGGGCGCCACGCGCGCGTGCCAACCGCGACGAACTGCTCGCCCAGCTCGACGACTACTTGGTGCCCCGGCTGAGGGACCCCGAAGCGCCCTTGCTGGCCGTGGTGGGGGGATCCACCGGGGCCGGCAAGTCGACGCTCGTCAACTCCCTCGTCGGACGCCGGGTCAGCGAGGCGGGCGTACTGCGGCCGACGACCCGGACCCCCGTGCTGGTCTGCCACCCGGAGGACCATCACTGGTTCAGCGGGATGCGGGTGCTGCCCGACCTCACGCGCGTGTGGGTGCCGCATCACAAGCCGGCGGACGAACTGCTGATGCCCGGCGAGGACCCCGCGCGCGTGCTGCGCATCGAGACCACCGAGAGCCTGCCGCCCGGCATCGCCCTCCTCGACGCGCCCGACATCGACTCCCTCGTCGCCGACAACCGCGTCCTCGCCGCCGCACTCATCAGCGCCGCCGACATCTGGATCATGGTCACCACCGCCGCCCGCTACGCCGACGCCGTGCCCTGGCATCTGCTGCGCACCGCCAAGGAGTACGACGCCACCCTGGTGACCGTCCTCGACCGGGTCCCGCACCAGGTCGTGTCCGAGGTGTCCCGGCAGTACGGCGCCCTGCTCACCAAGGCCGGGCTCGGCGACGTACCCCGCTTCACCGTGCCGGAACTGCCCGAGTCCGCCTGGGGCGGCGGGCTGCTGCCGGCCACCGCCGTGGCGCCGCTGCGTACCTGGCTCGTCCACCAGGCGCAGGATGAGGCGGCACGGCAGCACGTCATGGCCCGTACGGCATACGGGGTGCTCGACTCCCTCAAGGCCCGCATGCCCGAGCTGGCCAGTGCCGCCGCCGCCCAGTACGCGGCCGCGCTGCGGCTCACCGCCGCCGTCGACACGGCGTACGACAGCGAGCACGCGCGCCTGCGGGGGCGGTTGCAGGGTGGGGCCGTACTCGCCGGGGACGCGCTGAAGCGGTGGCGTGCCTTCCCGCTCGACTGCTCCGCGAGCGAGCTCCTCGACTCGCTGGTGGAGAGCCTGAGCGCCCTCCTGCTGTGCTCCGTCACCGCCGCGGACGAACGTGTCGACGACACCTGGCGGCGCGAACCGGCCGCAGCCGCCCCGGAACTGACCGGCCGTGACCCGTCCCTGGAGAGCGCCGAACACCGCATCGGGATGGCCGTACGGCGGTGGCGGCGGGAGCTCGAGGAGTACGCCGAGGACGAGGTGCGCGGCCTCGACCGCAGCATCGCACCCGATCCCGAGGCGGTCGCCGCCCTCGTCGCCACGGTGCTGCTGGGCGGCCGCCGGGCGCGGTTCGCCGGAGAGGGGCTCGCCGAGCGCATCGGCGCCCACGGGGCGCTGCGGCTGCGCGATCGGGGCGGGCGCCTGCTCACCGAACACCTGGACCGGATCCTCCGCACCGAACGCGAACGCCGCCTCGCCCCTCTCGACGCGCTCGAGGTCCATCCGGAACCCCAGGCCGAACTCATCGCCGCGCTGTCCGTACTGCAGAAGGAGAGGTGACCGGTGACTGCCGTCACTGACCAAGACCACGCGGAACACGCCGATCACCCGGAGGACCCGCCCACCGGGGACGAGCAGCCCTCCGAGAGCGAGCCGGCGGCCGCCGCGACCGCCGAGGACGAGACGGGGGAGCAGGACGACGACACCTCCCCCTCTACGGACCGTACGGACTCCGCGACCGCCTGGGACGACGGGCTGATCGCAAGGCGGGTGAACGAAACCACCGCCACCGCCACTGCTACTGCCACTGCCACCGCCGGCGCTGTTGCCGCTGCCTCCGCCGAGCAGGCCGCCGTCGTGGAGACCCGCGCCTCCGACCCGCAGACCGCGGGACCGCTCGCGTACGAAGGGGCGCTGCGGTCGCGCCTGGACGCGCTGCGTGAACTGGTCGGGCTGTCACGCACCCGGCTGGACAGCCGCACGCTCTCCGAGGCCGGGCGCGTGCTCGACGAGGCGGTCGCGCGGCGCAAGCTCTCCGGGCAGCACACCGTGGTCGCCATCGCGGGCGCCACCGGCAGCGGCAAGTCGCAGCTGTTCAACTCGCTCGCCGGAGTGACCATTTCGGAGACCGGCGTACGGCGGCCCACCACCGCCGCGCCCATCGCGTGCAGCTGGAGCGACGGCGCGGCCAGCCTCATCGACCGCCTCGGCATCCCGCCACGGCTGCGGCGGCGCCCCTCGCAGCAGGCGGACGCCGACGGCCAGCTGCGCGGCCTCGTCCTGGTCGACCTGCCCGACCACGACTCGGCCGCCGTACAGCACCGCGAGCAGGTCGACCGCGTCCTGGCGCTCGTCGACGCCGTCATCTGGGTCGTCGATCCCGAGAAGTACGCCGACGCGATCCTGCACGAGCGCTATCTGCGGCCCATGGCGGGGCACTCCGAGGTCATGTTCGTCGTCCTCAACCAGATCGACCGGCTGCCCGGCGAGGCCACCGACCAGGTACTCGACGACCTGCGGCGACTGCTGGACGAGGACGGGATCGCGCTCGGCGAGTACGGCGAACCGGGCGCGACCGTACTCGCGCTGTCCGCGCTCACCGGGGACGGCGTAGGCGAACTGCGGGAGTCCCTCGGCCAGTTCGTGGCGGAACGCGGGGCCCCCGCACGTCGAATTTCGGCCGATGTGGACGCCGCCGGGTGGCGGCTGCGGCCCGTCTATGCCACGGGCCGTCGCACCGGGCTCAGCGAGGAGGCGCGGGACGAGTTCGCCGCCCGCCTCGCGGACGCGGTCGGTGCCACGGCCGCGGGCGAGGCCGCCGAACGGTCCTGGCTGCGCAACGCCAACCGCGCGTGCGGTACGCCCTGGCTACGGCTGTGGCGGTGGTACGAGGACCGCCGCGAACCCGCCACGGGACGATTCCCGTTGCGCGCACAGCCCGACGAGGAGGCCACGGCACGCCAGCGCGTGGAACAGGCGGTGCGCACGGTCGCCGACCGGGCCTCGGCCGGACTGCCCGGACCGTGGGCGCAGGCGGTGCGCGAGGCCGCCGTACGCGGCTCACAGGGCCTGCCCGAGGCACTGGACGAGCTGGCCGCGCGCGCGGGACTGCCACCGGGCCGGCCGCCGCGGCCGGGCTGGTGGCCGGCGGCGGTGCTGGTGCAGGCGTCCATGACAATCCTCCAGGTCGTGGGCGGGCTCTGGCTGCTGGGCCAGATCGTCGGCGTCATGGCGCCGAACCTCGGCGTGCCGGTGCTGCTGATGGTGGCCGGCATCATCGGCGGCCCGCTCGTCGAGTGGAGCTGCCGGGTCGCGGCACGCGGCCCCGCACGGAGATACGGCACGGAGGCCGAGCGGCGGCTGCGGGAGGCGGCCGCCGGGTGCGGGCGGGCCCGGGTGCTGGATCCGGTGGCGGCGGAGCTGCTGCGGTACCGGGAGGTGCGGGAGCAGTACGGGCGGGTCATGGGGGTGGGGACAGCGGCGAGGTGACCTGATGCAGGGGGAGGTGGTGACCCGGTAACGGCGGAGGGTGCGGGTGGATCACTCGTTCGGGTGGCGGAGTTTTCCACAGACGGGCGGTGGTCCACAGCGCTCAGCGGGTTCGGCCCGGCGGAGGCAGTCTGGCGGTACGGCGATCGCGGCAGGCGCGGTCGTCGTGCCAGACGCAGCCGTACGGGACGGGCCCGTCGGCGCATGGGAGGGGTTCGGGATGAACGAGACGACGATCTGCGCGGTGGGCAACGTGGCGACGCAGCCGGTGTACCGGGAGCTGGCGAACGGGCCGTCGGCGCGGTTCCGGATGGCGGTGACCCAGCGCTACTGGGACCGGGAGAAGAGCGTGTGGACGGACGGCCACACCAACTTCTTCACGGTGTGGGCCAACCGGCAGCTGGCGACGAACGTCACGGCGTCGCTGTCGGTGGGGGAGCCCGTCGTGGTGCAGGGCCGGCTGAAGGTGCGGACGGACGTCCGCGAGGGGCAGAGCTGGACCTCGGCGGACATCGACGCGGTGGCGATCGGCCACGACCTGGCGCGCGGCACGTCGGCGTTCCGGCGCGCACCGAAGCCGGAGGCGACGGCCGTGGGTTCGCCGCCACAGCCGGAGCCGGCCTGGGAGACCCCGGTCGAGGAGGTGTCAGTTGACGAGAGGAACTCCCAACGGGCCCCGGAGCCGGTAGCGGTGACGTGACATCAGCTGCCGCCCACTGCTGACCGAACTGCGGCTTATCGGCGAATGCACTCCGAAACGGTCTCAAACGATCTCAGTGGATTTGTCGATAAGCCCTGCTCGCAGGCGGTGTTGGCGATAACGATTCCGAGTCGGATCGGTTGCCCGACGGGATCACCGGGAAACGTGGTGCGCCCGCGTCCCTAGGATGCCGGGCATAGCTCTCGGGGCTTGAACATTCTGCTGGTGGGACCTACCCCCCACGTCAACGGGTCCTGCTCGAAGGGGAATTCTGTGTTTTCTGCGTTCTCCGCGCGGTTCACGCGCGGCCGAGCGACGGCCCGCCTCGCCGCCGTCACGCTGGTTTCTGCGCTCGCCGCCGCCGGGGTGATGGCCGGTGCGGCCACCGCCGCGGCTGACGGGACGGCGCGGAGCCAGGGCGGGGCGACCGCCACCATAGGCGGTCTGAAGACGTACGGCGCGGCCGTCGTCCACGGCGACACCGGCGACCAGGAGATCTCGGCGGGCCTCTTCGAGATGTCCGTCGACGGCGGCGGCACCCTGCAGACGTACTGCATCGACCTGCACAACCCCACGCAGCGGGACGCCAGATACCACGAGACGCCGTGGAGCGGCACCTCGCTGGGCGCCAACAAGGACGCGGGCCGGATCCGCTGGATCCTGCAGAACTCCTACCCGCAGGTCAACGACCTCGCCGCGCTTGCCCGGAAGGCGGGCGTCCAGGGCGGCCTCACCGAGCAGGACGCGGCGGCCGGCACCCAGGTGGCCATCTGGCGCTACTCGGACGGCGCGGCCGTCGACGCCGTCGACCCGCAGGCCGAGAGGCTCGCGGACTACCTGGAGAAGAACGCGCGCAACGTGGCCGAGCCGCAGGCGTCGCTGAGCCTCGACCCGCCCGCGCTCTCCGGCCACCCCGGCGAGCGGCTCGGCCCGGTCACGGTGCACACCAACGCGGGCAGCGTGACGGTGACACCGCCGGCGGACGCGGCCACGAGCGGGGTGCGGATCGTCGACGCGGACGGCGAGGCGGTCACGGCCGCGGCCGACGGTGCGCAGGTCTTCTTCGAGGTGCCCGAGGACGCCGCGGACGGTACGGCGGAGGTCACGGTCCAGGCCTCCACCACCGTGCCGGTAGGCCGGGCCTTCGCCTCGGAGAGCCGCAGCCAGACCCAGATCCTGGCCGGCTCCAGCGAGTCGACCGTCTCCGCGGCGGCGAGCGCGACCTGGGCGAAGACGGGCGCCGTACCCGCACTGTCCGCGGCGAAGAACTGCGCCGAGAGCGGCGTGGACATCACCGCGGCCAACGAGGGCGACGAGGCGTTCACCTTCGAGTTGCTGGGCATCGAGTACACCATCCCGGCGGGCGAGTCCCGCACGGTGACGGTCCCGTTGCAGGAGGACCAGGCGTACGACTTCACCATCGAGGGACCGGGCGGCCTCACGGAACGGTTCACCGGCGTACTCGACTGCATGACGCAGACGAACGAGGCGGAGGCGGCGGGCGACACGACCCAGACCCTGAGCGAGCCGAGCCCCGCGACGGAGGGCACGACGACCACCGCCGACACCAACCTCGCGGAAACGGGCGCGTCCAGCGCGACACCGCTGATCGTCGGCGTGGCCATCGCGCTGGTCTTGATCGGTGGCGCGGCTCTGGTCCTCGTGAAGAAAAAGGAAGCGACGACGCAGGACTGAGAACGGGACTGCGGTGCGGGTCATGCACGAACGAGGTTGGTCCTTGCCGACTCGACGGTGGGTGACCGCGCCGTGACTGTGCCGTGGGGTTCCAGCAGGGGATGGGCGTACGGCAAGTGGGGTGTTACTTGCCGCAACGGGGCATGAAACCGCTGCAGCGGCGAACTGCCGTGCCGTCCGGTCTTCGCCGAGCCGAGGCGAACGACCCCGAAGGCACGTCGACTTCTTCGTCCGGCATCCCAAGTGGGGGCGCCTCGGCCATCTCGGCCAGTGCGGCGCCGACGAGGCCGGCCCTTGGCTCTGTCAGCGTTCGGCGGCCCCACTTGCCAGCCGCCGCTGGCTCCACAACCGCCACCACTGGGGCCGCGTCAGCGGATGCTGGCCCCACCCGACGACCTGCGCGTTGTGCATGCCGGTGGGGCCACTTCTCATTGGCGATCAAGGCGCCGGAGATCGCCAAGTGGAGCCCGAACCCGATGTCGACTGGGGCCAGTTCGCGCTGCCGAAGCCAGGCTCTGGCCTGTCCTGGAGGGAACTCCTCACTCTCGCCACGAGCACACAGGAAGGCGGCGAGGGCTTGACGAATCCATCCGAGCGCCTCCTGCTCCTGCTGCCCATGCTCGGCGACGCCGACACGCCCGGCGATGCGCGTGACACCGTGGCCCGCGCGCTGTCTCCCTGTGGGATCCGCGCGGATGCTGCCAGTGGTCTGGCCGCGATCCTGCTGGGGGAACAGGACCGGCCAGCGGACCCCGGTGGACCCCGACCGGCGACAACCCGATCGCCGTGTGCTCATCCCCGTACAGCCCCCGCCAGGTACCACTCGCCCTCGGTATCACGCCGGACCAAGCCCAGGCTCTGGCCACCGCCCTCAGCAGCCCGGTCCCCGGGCAAGAAGAGGTTATGGAACACCAGAGGGACGAGCACTCGGCGGGCAAGCGTTGCTGAAGCTGAGCCCTGCCCGCCACCAGACGAAGCCCAGAGGCCGACCTGCAGAAACATGAGCTACCGGATGACGTGCGGGGTTGAAACTCAAGCTGAGGTCAGTGGTCGGTCACTTGGAACGTGATGGCCCAAGTCGCCGCCGTCAGGACTTTCAGCGTCATCTGACCTTGCGCGTCACGGAATTCCCCTGTGCCGCCGGTAATCGCGTTGGTGACCGAAGTCGGCGTCGGAATTCCTTCCTGCTCGCCCTGAACCGCGATCTGCCCTCCTGGCAGCACCGCGGTCAGCATGCACTGTCCGGCGTTGCGTTCCAGGTCGGTGATGACACAGAACTCGCTGAACCGGCCGATGACGCGGTCCGGGTCCTCAGCCGACGACAAATTGCCTGAGAAGACGAACTGGTCGCCGACGCTACGGCCCGGCGCACCCAGGTCCAGTTCTTCGGCGACCTGCACATTTGCCTCCACCTGGATGGTGCGGCCTTCCCCGGGGGAAACCTCCTTCTGCGGCCTGTCACCCCTCGGCGCCACGGGAGGCGTCTCGTCCTTGGTGTCGCCCTGTCCGTCCCCGGAGGGCCCGCCGGCAATGATCGCCAACGAGGTCAGAGTGGCAACGCATGTAGCCAGAGCGGCATGTCGGATGCGCCGCTTGCCGATTTTCATGATGCTCTCCTGTCCCCAGGACGAGGAGAAGTGACACTCTGTCACTCCTGCTGAGCCTTCTCGTTCGCCCTGGCCAGTAACCCGAAAGGGAGATATCGGGTTTAACCGTAATGTGACATGAAGAGGTGCGCTGCCGGGCTCGGCCGTTCGAGTGCCCTTCATGGATGGCTGTCGCTGCACGTGTCTGGCTTCGGTGCGCCGACGCAGACGGTGGTCGGGAGTCAGCCCACTGCGCGATGCGCGTGCGCGCCAGAGCGCCTTGACGCCTTGTCAGGCAGCAGGTGTGTCCACCCGGAACGCGAGCAGCCCCGCACCGGCTCGGGCGGCAGCGCGGATGGGGTCTGTCAGTGGACCCGCAGACGGACACACAGATCCAGATCGGCCCGGCGGGCAAGAAGCTGCTGCCGCTGAGTGTGGTCAACGCTGGGTCCGGTGGCGGGCACTGTTACCGCCCGGCCGGCGCGCGGCTTGCGCTGGGTGGCCGCACCGGCAGCGGGACTGAGGCCGGTGGGGGTGCAGCGAGGCACACGCGCGCCTGGTCCGCCGGTAGGCCCGCCGTCGTGGCTGACTGTCGTTGGCTGAGGCTCAGGCAGACCGCATCGAAGGCGCTCGTAGTCGACGGGGCGGCAGGTCCCGTACCGATCATGCTGGGCCGTCCCTCGGCCGTCCCTCGGCCGTCCCTCGGCCGTCCCTGGGCCGTGCGAGGGCGCCCGAGCGCACGCAACGGCGACCGACAGTGACAGTCGAGCCACAGCCGCCAGCGACGAGACCCCAGCTCACAGCCCCCCGGCCATATGGGTTACCACCCGAGGCTGGACGTCAGGCAAGATGGGGTGTATCTGCCCACTGCCAGATTTCAAGCTGCCGGACGGTTTCTTTTGGCTGAGTACATCTACACCATGCGCAAGACGCGTAAGGCACACGGCGACAAGGTCATCCTTGACGACGTCACGCTGAGCTTCCTGCCTGGCGCGAAGATCGGTGTGGTCGGCCCGAACGGCGCCGGCAAGTCCACCGTTCTCAAGATCATGGCGGGGCTCGAGCAGCCCTCCAACGGCGATGCCTTCCTGTCGCCGGGGTACACCGTCGGCATGCTGCTCCAGGAGCCGCCGCTCGACGAGTCCAAGACGGTCCTGGAGAACGTGCAGGACGGCGCCGCCGAGATCATGGGCAAGCTCAAGCGCTTCAACGAGGTCGCCGAGCTCATGGCGACGGACTACTCGGACGCGCTGATGGAGGAGATGGGCAAGCTCCAGGACGACCTGGACCACGCCAACGCGTGGGACCTGGACACGCAGCTGGAGCAGGCCATGGACGCGCTCGGGTGCCCGCCCGGCGACTGGCCCGTCACCAACCTCTCCGGTGGTGAGCGCCGCCGGGTGGCTCTGTGCAAGCTGCTGCTCGAAGCTCCCGACCTGCTGCTGCTCGACGAGCCCACCAACCACCTGGACGCCGAGTCCGTGCAGTGGCTGGAGCAGCACCTCGCGAAGTACGCCGGCACCGTCGTCGCCGTCACCCACGACCGGTACTTCCTCGACAACGTCGCCGAGTGGATCCTCGAGCTCGACCGCGGCCGCGCCCACCCGTACGAGGGCAACTACTCCACGTACCTGGAGACCAAGCAGACCCGTCTCAAGGTCGAGGGCCAGAAGGACGCCAAGCGCGCCAAGCGGCTCAAGGAAGAGCTGGAGTGGGTGCGGTCCAACGCCAAGGGGCGGCAGGCCAAGTCCAAGGCGCGTCTCGCTCGGTACGAGGAGATGGCGGCCGAGGCCGACAAGATGCGGAAGCTGGACTTCGAGGAGATCCAGATCCCGCCGGGGCCGCGGCTCGGCAGCATCGTCGTCGAGGTCAACAACCTCAGCAAGGCCTTCGGTGAGAAGGTCCTCATCGATGATCTCTCGTTCACGCTGCCGCGTAACGGGATCGTCGGTGTCATCGGTCCTAACGGCGCCGGCAAGACCACCCTCTTCAAGATGATCCAGGGTCTGGAGACCCCCGACTCCGGTTCGATCAAGGTCGGCGAGACCGTCAAGATCTCGTACGTCGACCAGGGCCGCGAGCACATCGACCCGAAGAAGTCGCTGTGGGCCGTCGTCTCGGACGAGCTGGACTACATCAATGTGGGTCAGGTCGAGATGCCGTCGCGGGCGTATGTCTCCGCCTTCGGGTTCAAGGGGCCCGACCAGCAGAAGCCTGCCGGCGTGCTCTCCGGTGGTGAGCGCAACCGGCTGAACCTCGCGCTCACCCTCAAGCAGGGCGGCAACCTGCTGCTCCTCGACGAGCCGACCAACGACCTCGATGTCGAGACGCTCAGCTCCCTCGAGAACGCCCTGCTCGAGTTCCCCGGTGCCGCTGTGGTCGTCTCCCACGACCGGTGGTTCCTGGACCGGGTCGCCACGCACATCCTCGCCTACGAGGGTGACTCCAAGTGGTTCTGGTTCGAGGGCAACTTCGAGTCGTACGAGAAGAACAAGATCGAGCGGCTTGGGCCGGACGCCGCGCGTCCGCACCGCGCCACCTACAAGAAGCTGACCCGGGGCTGATCTCTTGCGGCACATCTACCGCTGCCCGCTGCGCTGGGCGGACATGGACGCGTACGGCCACGTCAACAACGTGGTCTTCCTCCGCTACCTGGAGGAAGCCCGTATCGACTTCCTGTTCCGCCCGGAGAAGGACTTCAAGCAGGGGTCCGTGGTGGCACGCCATGAGATCGACTACAAGCGGCAGCTCGTCCACCGGCACACACCCGTGGACATCGATCTGTGGGTCACGGAGATCAGGGCGGCGTCCTTCACCATCGCCTACGAGGTGAAGGACGGCGACCAGATCTACGTCCGCGCCTCGACGGTGATCGTGCCGTTCGACTTCGAGGCGCAGCGGCCCCGCCGGCTCACCTCGGAGGAGCGGGACTTCCTCGAGGAATACCGGGACGACGACGAGGAGGAGGCCGTCGCCGCATGACGGTGCTCCACCTTGCCGACGAGGGGGAGGCGGCGGACCTCGCGGCCTTCCTCTCCCGGCTGCTCCACTACGACCGTGGAGCCGCGGTGCGCCTCCAGGCCGCCGGCACCGCACTCGCCGTCTTCGGGCGGCCGCCGTCCTTCGAGGTGCTGGCGATCCGCGCGGCACGGCTGGCGAAGCCGTACGAGAACGGGCTCGACGTCACGCTGGACGTGACCGTGTCCGCGGGTGAGCTGTTGGAGTCCCTCGACGAGTCGGCCGCCACGGCCGTCGTGCCCGCCCCCGTCACCGGGCCGCCGTGGGCCGGTGTGCTTCCGCCGCGCGGTGGCTGGCGGCCCGAGCCCGGGCTGCCGGCGTCGGACGAGCTGCGGGCGATGGTCGGCGCGGCGGTCGCCGAATTCCGGTCCCGTACGCAGGAGTTGGCGCCCGAGGGGCGTACCCGGGCCGAACTCGACCGGATCGGGCGGGAGATCTGGTCCCGGCCGGTCGGGGACACCCGGCTGCCCGTGCGGGTCGTACACGCGGCGCAGTCGCTCGGCTTCCTGCGGCCCGCGGGAGCGCCGGGCGAGGAGGCGCTACGGCTGGTCTCCTCCGGCGCGTGGCTCAGACTGCGCACGCCGTACGGGTCGATCGCCGTACGCAGGGCGGGACTTGGAGCGCTGGACGTCAGCGTTCGCTGACGGCGGGCGGGACACGTCCCTGGTTGGCTGCGTGGCAGCGCCCGGCGAGGGGCAGCCGGGGCTGCTCGCTCTCGCCGGGCGCATCACGTGGATCACACAGACTCCGTGATTTACACCAACGGCCACGCAACTGCCGCGAGCGCGAAGGCCGTCAGGCCCATCGTCGTGGTCAGTACCGTCCAGGTGCGCAGGGCGGTCGGTACGTTGATGCCGACGAGCTTGGTGAAGATCCAGAAGCCCGAGTCGTTGATGTGGGACAGGGCCAGTGCTCCGCCGCCCATGGCCAGCGCGACCAGCGCCAGCTGTGGCGAGGACAGGTCCGCGTTCTTCAGCAGCGGTGCGAGGAGGCCGCCCACGGTGACCAGCGCGACCGTCGCCGAGCCCTGGGCGGCCCGCAGCACGAGCGTCATCAGGAACGCCAGGGCGAGCAGCGGCAGACCGCTGGCCTGCAGTACGTCCGAGACCGCGTCGCCGATGCCGGTCTTGACGAGCACCTTGCCGAAGATGCCGCCGGCGCCGGAGACCAGGATGACCAGGGCCACGGGCGGCAGCGCGGAGCTCAGGACCTCCTCGGTGTGGGAGGCGGACCAGCCGCGGCGGGCGCCCAGCAGGTAGGCGCACAGCACCACCGCGATGAGCAGGGCGATCATCGGGGCGCCCAGGACGCCGAGGACGGTGCGGAGCAAGGAGCCCTCGTCCAGGGTGTTCGTGGAGACCGTGCCGAGCATGATGAGTGCGATCGGCGTGAGCACCAGGGTGAGGATCGTCCCGAAGGACGGCGGGCGTTCCGTCTGCTTGGTGCCGGTGGGCGCCGGGGCCAGGACAGTGGCGCTGCCGCCACCGCCGCCCGCCGCCGGGGTGGAGCCGCCGCCGGTGCCGTCCGCGTCGTCCGGCACGTCGGTGTCGCCGTAGACCCGCTCGTACAGGTCGGGGTCGATCGGGTACTCCCGGCGGGTCAGGCGCCGGGCGAGCAGGAATCCGACCACGGACACCAGCGCGGCGATCGGGATGCCGAAGAGCAGGATCATGCCCTGGTCGGCGCCGATCAGGCCGGCCAGCGCCACCTGGCCCGGGTGCGGGGGCAGCAGGGCGTGGACCGTGAGCATCGCGCCGGCCAGCGGCAGGGCGTACAGCAGGATCGGCTTGCGGGAGACGCGGGCGACGCCCAGGACGATCGGCATCAGGATGATCAGGCCGACGTCGAAGAAGATCGGGATGCCGAGGACGAAACCGGCGACCGTCAGTGCCAGCGGGGTGCGGCGTTCACCGAATCTGTCGATCAGCGACTGTGCGAACGACTTCGCACCGCCCGAGATCTCGATCATCCGGCCGACCATGGCGCCCAGCGCGATGATGACGGCGATGTAGCCGAGGGTCTGGCCCATGCCCTCCTGGATGGTGGTGACCAGTTCCGCGGCCGGGGTGCCCGCGGCCAGTGCCACGCCCAGGCTCACCAGGAGCAGGGCGACGAACGCGTTGACCTTGAACTTGATGACCATCAGCAGCAGTACGGCGATGCCGCCCGCCGCTATCAGCAGCAGTGTGGTGGAGCTCATCTGTCGGCCTCCTTCGGCGAGAGCACGGTGACGATGCTGGAGTCGTCGTGGGCGGCCAGACCCGAGCGCTCGCCGAGCAGGTAGAGCTGCTCGGCGGCGGCCGCCAGGGGGACCGGAACATGAGCGGACTTCGCAATTCCGGTCACAATGCCCATGTCCTTGACGAAGATGTCAAGGCGGGACTTCACCTCGGGGTCCTGGTCGGAGGCGTAGGCCTCGACCATGCGGGGACCGCGGTCGGCGAACATGAAGGACCCGGCGGCGCCGTGGCGCAGGCTCTCGACGACGGTGGCCGGGTCGAGGCCGAGGCCTCGGGCCAGCGCGATCGCCTCGGCCGCGGCGGCGATGTGGACGCCGGCGAGGAGCTGGTTGATCGCCTTGAGGGCCTGGCCGTCACCGGGGCGGGGGCCGACGACCGTGAGGGTGGAGGCCAGCAGGTCCAGGACCGGGCGGGACAGGTCGAGCGCCTTGTCCTCGGCGCCCACGACGATCAGCAGGTCGCCGTTGCCGGCGCGGACGGGACCGCCGCTGACGGGGGCGTCGACGGTGAGGGCACCGCGCTCCGCGAGGCGGGCGGCCGTGGCGCGGGCGGCGTCGGGGCCGACCGTGCTGGTGAGGATGACGGTGGTGCCGGGGCGGAGGGTGAGCGCGGCGCCGTTCTCGCCGAAGAGGGCCGCGTCGACCTGTGCCTGGTCGCGTACGGCGAGGAGGACGACGTCGGCTTCGCGGGCGGCCTCGGCGGGCGTGGCCGCAGGGGTGCCGCCCGCTGCCGCGAGCTGGGCGAGGCGGGGTTCGGATATGTCGTAGGCGGTGACCGGTAGGTGAGCGGCCAGGCGGGTGGCCATGGGTAGACCCATGGCGCCCAGGCCGATCACCGCGGTGTGGGGACGGGGGTTCATCGAGGGGCCTTTCCGGGGAGCGGGAGGGCGTTGAGTGGGGGCTAGGAGAGCTGCGTGATGATGCGGGACGCCGCCTCTGTGACGGCGTTGCGGCCCGCGGTCCACAGGCTCACCACGTCGGAGCCGGGGAGTGCCGTGGGGAGTTCGGCGCTCACCGCCCGGAGGTAGGCGCGGCGGAGTTCGGCGTTGACGTTGATCTTGGCGACGCCGTGAGTGAGGGCGCCGAGGAGCTGGTCCCGGGGGAGTCCGCTGGCGCCGTGGAGAACCAGGGGGACGGGGACCGCGGCGTGGATGGCCGCGAGGCGGGTCAGGTCCAGGCGTACGGGGTCGGCCGTGAAGCCGTGGACGTTGCCCACCGCGACCGCCAGGGCGTCGACGCCCGTCTCGGCCACGAACTCGGCCGCCTGGGCCGGGTCCGTCATGGCGGTCGGGGAGGCGGTGGCGTCGGTCGAGACGTCCTCGTCGCCGGGCAGCGCGCCCAACTCGGCCTCCACCCAGGCGCCGTGGTCGCGGGCCCGGCGTACGGCCTCGCGGGTCAGGGCGATGTTCTCGGCGAAGGGGAGGTGGGAGCCGTCGATCATGACCGAGGTGTAGCCCGCCTCCAGGCAGGCGGTGAGCTCGTCCAGGTCGCGGCTGTGGTCCAGGTGGACGCCGAGCTGGGCGGGGGAGGCCTTCGCAGCGTCCAGGGCCAGGCGCATCAGGGGGGCGCGGCCCGCGTGCTTGAACGGGCTCGAGCCCGCCTGGATGATCACCGGGTGGTCGTCGGGGTGGGCCTCCGCGGCTGCGACGATGCCCTGGACCGTCTCCAGGTTGTAGGCGACGAAGCCGGGGAGGGCACGGCCGGTCTCGTGGGCGGTCGTCAGGGCCTTGAGGCCCTCGGGTCCGGTGAGCAGCATCAGGCGGCGCTCCTCAGCAGGGCGAGGGCGTCGGCGAGGGCGGTGTCGCCGCCGACGTTTCCGGCGAACACGATGTAGGGGATGCCGGCGGCCGGGCCGTCGACCGGCTGCCAGAGCGAGACGATGCCGGGGAGCAGGGTGCCGCGGGCCCAGGCGCGGCGGATCTCCAGGCCGTGGGTGGCGGTGTCGCTGGAGGTGATGCCGCCCTTGGCGATGACGAACGCCGGGCGCTGGGCGGCCGTGATCAGGCGGACCGCCTCGACGAGGGCGGCGGAGACGCTGCGGGAGATGGCCAGGCTCTCGTCGGGGTCGGCCGCGGTGACCACGGTGCGGGTGGTGCGGATGACCGTGTCCGCGTGCTGGAGGGCGGCGGCGGCCGTGGCGGCGATCTCCTCGATGTGGGAGTCCCGGGTGGCGGGGTCGAGGAGTCGGGCCACGTCGAGCTCGTACTCGGCGAGGTCGGGGGTGGTGGTGCGGAGATGGGTCAGCTGGCGGGTGGTGAGGGAGACGTGGGAGCCGACGACGATCAGGCCGTGGGGGGACGGGGCGCGCAGCGGGGTGAGTTCGGCGGCCGTGAGCGGGGGGTGGGCGGGCTGGCCCGCGCGGGCACGGACGAAGGACGGGCCCACCCGGTAGAGGAGACGGGTGTCGGCCGCTTCCGCCTCGGCCACGGCGAGGGCCAGGACGCGCAGGTCGTCGTCGCAGACCGCGTCCACGACCGCGGTGGCGCCGTCGCGGAGTGCGGTGAGCTGCGTGGCTACGTGGGCGGGGCCGCCGGTGCGCAGGTCGGTGAGGGTGATGCGGTGGACCTTGTCGGCGGGGATGCGGCCCTTCGTCTTCTCCTCGACCCAGTCGGGCAGGGTGGAGGAGGTGTAGCCGAAGGTGGCGTCCTTCGCGAACTCGCTCTCGCCGACCGGGAGGAGCCCCTCGGGGGTGCGCATCCAGTGCGTCGAGTCGATGGTCAGGCGGCCGGCCTCGATGTAGGCGGGGACCAGGACCACACCGTCGGGGGCGGCGCCGGCCTTCGTCAACTCCTCGGAGAGGACGTCGGTTTCGAGGGGGAAGTGGCCGCGGAGGGTGGAGTCGCCGCGGGAGGCGATGACGTACGGGATGTTCTCCGCCGCGGCGGCCTCGTGGAGGGCGTGGGTGATTTCGCGGTTGCGGGCTGCCGCGTCCTGGGGGCTGAGGCTGCGGGTGTTGGTGAGGACGAAGAAGGCGGGGCTGTTCTGGCGCAGGGCCCAGCGGAGGTCTTCGACCGTCCAGGTGGTGAGGACCGGGACGTCCTTGACGGTCTGGGTGCCGGTGGGGTCGTCGTCGAGGACGGCGAGGCGGGGGGCCCTGGTGAGGTGGGCTGCCACCTCGGTGGGGGTGACCTCTCGTACGGGAGGGAGGCCGGCGAGGAGTTCGGGCTCTGCGAGGGCGTGGCGGGGTAGGGGCATGGCGGTTCCTGAAAATGGGGTGCGTGAAAGGGGTTCGCGGGATGGGGGATGCTGTTGGGGGTGGGGACACTCGCCCGCGCTGGCGGGGTGCCGCTTCTTTGGGACGGGCGTCGGCCCAGCGGCACGACTGCCTGAAGCTACGCGGGTACGGCTGCCCACGGACTACGGCGGAGCGGGGTGCCGCCTGCTTGGGTGGGCGCCGCCCCAGCGGCAGGGCTGGCCGCCGCAGCCAAGCGGGTGGGACTGCCTGCAGCTACGCCGGTGCGACTGCCCGCAGCTACACGGGTGGGGCTCCCCCAGCTAAGTGGACTCGGGCGACTTCAGTACGTGTGTTCTGTAGTCGTTCGCCGTCTGGTTCATGTGTGCGTTCATCGCCTCGCGGGCCTTGTCCGGGTTGCCGGATTCCAGGGCTGCCAGGACCGTCTCGTGGTGGGCGATGGCGTTGGCGCGGATCTGGGGGACCGCGGACGTTTCGCGGCGGCCCTCGGCGAGGAGGGGGCCGAAGGGTTCGAAGAGGAGGGGGACGAAGAGGTTGCCCGTCGCCCGCATCACCGTCGCGTGGAAGTCGATGTCGGCCTGCACGAACTTCTCCGTGTCGGCCTCGTCGGCGGCCTCCCGCATCGTGGCGAGGTGTTCGCGCAGTTCCGCGAGGTCGGTCTCGCCGCGGCGGAGTGCCGCCAGCTCCGTCGCGCCGTTCTCGATCAGCCGCCGGGCCTCGATGAGGCGCTCGGAGAGCGAGGTGTGGGAGGAACGGGACGCCGCGCGGATCACCGGCTCCAGTGCCGTCCAGCGGTCCGGGGCGTTGACGTAGGTGCCACGGCCGCGGACCACACGTACGACGTTCTGCGCGCGGAGCTGCTTGACCGCCTCGCGGACCGTCAGCCGGCTGACGGAGGCCTGCTCGGCGAGCTCGGCCTCCGGGGGGAGCGCGGCGTCCGGCGGGTAGGTGCCGTCGATGATCTCGCTGAGCAGACGTTCGGCGAGGTCTTCGGAGAGCGACATCTTCGGGCCTCCGGGAAGTGCGGGCGGTGCGGGTACGGGGGACCGTCGGAGTCACCGTACGGGGTGGTGCGGTGGCCTCGACCGGTGGATCAGATATCTGACGTCAGACATCTGATGTCTCGGTGTTCGTAACCATGGCATCGGGGTGGGGGCGCGTCAATACCCGTATCGCATTTCTGTTTGGTTACGGGAAGTGATCAATGTCCGGCCGCGGCCGTGGGTCCGGTGTCAGCCCGGCGTGTTCACCATCGACGCCGCCGCGTACGTCAGGTACTTCCACAGCGTGTACTCGTGCTCCTCGGACAGGCCGAGCTCCTCGACGGCGACCCGCATGTGCTTCAGCCAGGCGTCGTGCGCCGCCTGGTCGACGGTGAAGGGGGCGTGGCGCATGCGCAGCCGGGGATGGCCGCGGTTCTCGCTGTACGTCGTCGGGCCGCCCCAGTACTGGATGAGGAACAGCACCAGGCGCTCCTCGGCCGGGCCCAGGTCCTCCTCGGGGTACATGGGCCGCAGGATCGGGTCCTCGGCGACACCCTCGTAGAAGCGGTGGACAAGGCGGCGGAAGGTCTCCTCCCCGCCGACCTGCTCGTAGAAGGTCTGCTCCTGAAGCGTGCCGCGCCGAATCTCATTCACGTCACCCATGGTCTCAGACCGGGTGGCCGAGGACTCAAGGCCTAGGACCTCCCTTCTGAGACCCCTTCCTTCCGAGGCCTCCCTTCTGAAGAGCTGATTCCGGATCCGTCGGTCCGGGCGCTCGCCTCGCGGCGTCTCGCGCAGCACAGTGGAGTCATGAGCTCGCATGCTCTCGACAAGGACCTGGACGACCTCGCCGCCACGGTGCGGGCGGCGCTGGTGCGGGAGATCGACGCGAGCGGGGCGTGGGCCGCCGATCCCGTGTGGCGGGAGGTGTTCGCGGCGGTGCCGCGCCATCTCTTCGTGCCGTACTACTACGTCGGCGTCGTGGGCGGTTACGAGCGGCGCTGGGGCGAGAGCCCCGATCCGCGGGCCCGTGAGCGCTGGATGGCCGGCGCGTACGCGGACATGCCGCTGGCCACCCGGCTGCGTGACGGCGAGCTCCTCTCCTCCAGCAGCCAGCCCTCGCTCATGGCGATGATGCTGGTTGCGCTCGGGGTGGAGGACGGCAACAGAGTCCTGGAGATCGGGGCGGGCACGGGCTACAACGCCGCGCTGCTCGCCCACCGGCTCGGCGACGACGACCTCGTCACCACCGTCGATCTGGAGCCGGAGATCACCGAGGCGGCCCGGCAGCATCTGGCCGCCGCCGGATACCACCCGGTCGTCGTCACCGGCGACGGCGCGCGCGGGGTCCCCGAACGCGCCCCCTTCGACCGCATCATCGCGACCTGCGCCCTGCCGTCCGTCCCGCACGCCTGGCTCGCCCAGTGCCGCCCCGGCGCCCGGATCCTGACCCCGCTCGGCACCGGCCTGGTCGCCCTGACCGTACGCAACGCCGGACAGGCCGAGGGGCGCTTCCTGCACACGCCCGCCTACTTCGTGCCGTTGCGGGGCGGCACCGGGCTCGAGCCGGAACCGGCGCCGCTCGGCGGGGTGCCGCGCCGGGCCCGGGAGCACGAGCTGTTCCGGTTTCTGCTGGCCCTCTCCCTCGGCAGCCTCGATCCGCAGGAGGTGTACGGCATGTGGGAGCGCGAGGGGCATCCGGAGCGGGAGCGATACGGGGTCACGGTGAGCGGCGAGCGGGAGTGGGCGTGGCTGGACGATCCGGAGGGGCCGTACGTGTGGGCGCTGCCCGGCTGAAACGCCAGGGAGGGGCCGGATACCCGGCCCCTCCCTGTTCGATCAGCTGCGGGAATCTAATGCCCCAACAGGCAACATTCGCCCCGTCGCGACGCCCGGCACGCTCCCCCACTGCCTTAAGGGCGTGGGAGGTGCCCCCACTCGCCGCACCGGGCACAAACCCAGGTACGTCCAGTACGAGGGCTTGTACCCGGCACGCCGAGAGCACGCACCGGACGCCGCTCCTTGACGGGCGAACGGTGCCTGCCGGGGCACTAGCCCCGCCGGATCGTGATCGTCGTCCACGCCCCGACGTGCACCCGGTCCCCGTCCTGCAACGGCACCGGCACGAAGGGCTGGATCGGTTCCTCGCCGCCGTTCACCGTGGTCCCGTTCGTCGAGTTCTGGTCGACGACCGCCCAGCTGCCGTCCGGCTGCTGGACCAGCACCGCGTGCTGGTGCGAGACGCCCGGGTCCTCCGGCGGCACCGACAGGTCGATGTCGGGGGTGTCGCCGGTGGAGTGGCGGCGGCGGCCGATGGTGACCTGGTTGCCGCCGAGGGTGCGCTGCTGCTCGGGCGAGTACGCGGGCAGGTTGAGGCCCGTGGCCTCGGGGCCGGAGCGGTGCATCATCGCCATGAAGTAGTCGCGGTCCGGGCCGATGGTCGCCGTCCAGGTCGCCGGCTGCTGCGGGAAGGCAGGGCCGGGCGGGGCCTGGGTGGAGCCGGGCTGCGGATAGCCGTAGCCACCGCCCTGACCGGGACCGCCGGGACCACCGGGACCGCCCGGTCCGGTCGACGGCGGGGAGATCACCCAGTCGTCGTCACCGCCGCCGAAGGGCGGGCCGCCCTGCTGCGGCGGACGGTTCGTCTCCTGGGGGAACCCGGGCGGGGCAGGCGGGCCGGGCTGATGGAACGCCTGCGGAGCACCACCCGTGGCACCGGGGCCGGCGGGCGGCGTGGGCCCGGGCGGCGGCGGAACCGGCCGCGACGGGTCGGCACCGAAGGGAGGCGGGCCGGGCGGGGCCTGGTTCGAGCCGGGCTGCGGATAGCCGTAGCCGCCGCCCTGACCGGGGCCGCCGGGGCCGCCGGGCCGCGAAGGGTCGGCGCCGAAGGGCGGCGGGCCGCCAGGGCCGGAGGGGCCGCCGGGCCGCGACGGGTCGGCGCCGAAGGGCGGCGGACCGCCGGGACCGGAAGGGCTGTTGGGGCCGCCGGGCCGCGAGGGGTCGGTGCCAAAGCCGGGACCACCGGGGCCTGCAGGACCTCCGGGGCCGCCGGGCCGCGAAGGGTCGGCGCCGAAGGGCGGCGGGCCGCCAGGGCCGGAAGGGCCGCCGGGGCCGCCCGGCCGCGACGGATCCGCGCCGAAGGGCGGCGGACCGCCCGGACCAGAGGGGCTGTTGGGGCCGCCGGGCCGCGACGGGTCGGCGCCGAAGGGCGGCGGGCCGCCGGGACCAGAGGGGCTGTTGGGGCCGCCGGGCCGCGAGGGGTCGGTGCCAAAGCCGGGACCACCGGGGCCTGCAGGACCGCCGGGGCCACCGGGGCCACCGGGGCCACCGGGTCCAGCGGGTCGCGAGGGGTCCGAGCCGAAGGGAGGCGGGCCGCCAGGACCGGAAGGTCCACCCGGGCCGCCCGGCCCCGCAGGGCCCGCGCCGAAGGGCGGCGGACCGCCGGGACCCGGACCGTTGGGGCCGCCCGGTCCCGGCGGTTCCGTGCCGAAGGGGGCGAGGGGCTCGGCGGGTCGGTTCACCTGGGACGGACGCGAGCTCTGGTAGTCGTACGAGTCACCGCCGCCGTACGACGGACCCGGACCTGGCCCCGGTCCCGGCGGCTGCTGGAAGCGTGAGGCCGGGTTCGGGTTCGGGCCGGGCGCCGACTGGCGCGGGGCGGCGGGGGTGTACGAGGTCGCCGTGTTGGTCAGGAAGTTCCACCGGCACTCCTCGCAGAACGGAGCACCGCCCTCACGCGGCGTACGGCACTGCGGGCAGAGCTCCGGCTCGGCGTTCGGACGGCCGCCCTGCGGGGGCGGGAAGCCGTAACCGCCGCCGGGGGGCGGCGGAGGGGGCGGGGGTGCGGAACCGGCCATGCGGTGACCGCAGACCTCGCACCAGTCGTCGGAACCCGACTGGTGTCCGTTCGGGCAGGTCGGCATGTCGGCGCTTCCCCCTCTCCTTTTCCGGCCGGTTCGACCGGATTTCTCCAACCCCAAGGGGTCAGGCTCGCTCTTCCGTCATGTCACTTCTTTACACGAACAGTCTTTGTCGACCGTGTCTCGAGAGTCATCTCGTCGGCCTCCGCGACCTTCGCCTTCAGTCGCACAGTACCTGCCGCGGCGTCGACCACGTCCACCACCTTCGCAAGGAGTTTCGCCGTATCGGCGTTTCCGGAGGCGCTGGCGAGCTGAACGGCGCGGCCCAGTTTGGCCGTTGCTCCATCGACATCTCCCGACTTGCGGAGATCGAGACCTTGTTGGATGGCTTGTGCCAGTTCGGCCTGGCCGGTGTAGTGGGCGACTTGGGGGTTGATCGACGTCGAGGCGACCATGTCGTCGGTCCACACGGCCCGTACGAGACCCTGCGCGCCCAGGTTCTGGGTCGTGCCGTCGGGTTGCGGGACGACCAGCGAGACGCGTGCGGCGAGCATCTCCCGGCCGAGGTCGGCCGAGGGGACCTCGACGCAGACGTGGTAGTCACGGGACTCGTCTCCCCAGGAGCCGGTGGGGTAGTCCCCGGCGCGCGGGCCCGCTTCCGTGCGCCGGTCGGTCAACTCCTCGACCGTCGGCGCGACTTGCTTGACAAACCTGATGGTGGTGCCCACCGGCGTCCACACCCGCAGGGCGACGTCCGCGACCTCCTTGCCCATCGCCGTCTCCATCATCTGCGTGAAGTCGACGGCGAGTCCGGCCGGGTCGGCGACGATGTCGGCGCTGCCGAGCAACACGGAGGCGATGCCTGTGACTTCTTTCACTTCCCAGTCGGTGCCCACGCCACGGGCGTCACAGGTGAAGCGTCCGGCGCAGGAGTCGAGCGCGGCCTTCAGGTTCTCCGGCGACTCGTGTTCGTTGCGGCCGTCGGTGAGCAGGATGCCGTGCCGGATGGCGACGTCCGCCGAGGACAGCAGACGGTCGGTGAGCCGCAGCCAGGTGCCGATGGCCGTACCGCCGCCCGCGCTGAGCTTGCGCAGGGCCTGCTTGGCCTGGTCGCGAGTGGTGGCGTCGGCGACCGCGAGGCGCCCGCCGCCCGGATAGACCTCCTTCGCCATGTGCGTACCGCCGACCACCGCGAAGTGCACGCCGTCGCGCAGGGTGTCGATCGCGGCGGCGGTGGCGTCGCGGGCGTTGCGCATCTTGGTCGGCGGGTAGTCCATCGAGCCCGAGCAGTCCACCATGATCGCCACGGCCGCGGACGGGCCCTGCCCCGGCGCGTAGAGGTGAGGTGCCGCGACCGCGCTTCCGATCGTGCCGCCGCCGGTCGCGGTCACCGTGACGATCGCGTTGACCTCGCGGCCGCCCTCCGGCAGGTACTCGTTCTGGTAGACGTCCATCGAGAACTGCGGCACGTTCGACTTCGAGAAATTGGCCATGCCTTCTCTGATCCCCCTCGAGAACCCCACCGAGGTGGGGAAATGGCTGAATACGGACCGGTCCCCTCCGGTCCGTTGAGGCTGTCCCCGCCGTGCGGCCTCAGGCCGATCCTGCCCCCATCGGCGGGGCCGGGAACGGCAGCACGGCCACTGTTACGTTGTCGTGGCCCCCGCCGTCCAGGGCGTGACCGACCAGGACCCGGGCGCTGTGCAGGGGGCGTACGGCGGCGTCGAGGGGGACGGCCTCGGCCATCTCCCCGGCCGCCTCGGCGTAGTTCCACAGCCCGTCCGTGCACACCACCACTACACCCGGCCGGTCCGGCTTGAAGGAAGCGGTGTGCGGCTCCAGTTCGTACGCGTCCGCGCCGAGCCAGCCCGTGATGGCGTGGGCGCGCTCGTCGGCGTAGGCCTCCGCCTCGTTCATCAGGCCGGCGGCGACCATCTGCGCGGCCCAGGAGTCGTCCTCGGTGAGCCGGGCCGGGGGAGAGCTCCGGTCCACCGGGATCCAGTAGGCGCGGCTGTCGCCGACCCAGCCGACGACCAGCAGGCCGGCGGTGACGACGGAGCCGACGATCGTGCAGGCGGGGGCGTTCTGGTGCGGGGCGTGTTCGCGGGCGGTGGCCGGTTCGTCGGCCAGGGCGTTGACCGCGTGCGAGGCGGCGATGATCGCCTCGTGCATGGCCTGCTGCGGGTGCGTGCCGCGTGGCAGGGCGGCCAGCAGGGACTCGCCGGCCGCGCGGGACGCGGCGAGGGAGGCCTCGTCGGGGCGGGTCGCGGAGGAGACGCCGTCGCAGACGATCGCCAGGACCGCGGGGGAGCCGTCGGGCAGCGCGGTGCAGCCGACGGAGAACGCGTCCTCGTTGCGGTGGTGGCGCAGGCCGCGGTCGCTGACGGCGGCGACCGGGCCTGCGTCGTGCTCCATGTGGTCCCGCTCGCGCGGCTGGGCGTGCCCGCAGGTCTCGCAGTACCCGTCACTGTCGACGCGGCCCGCACGGCAGGCCACGCACAGCTTGATGCCCTCGGCCGGGGGCGGCCGGTCGGTGACCACACGCGGGTCGGGCGCCTGCAGCGGGTACTCGTCGGGCTCCGGCGGCCGGTGGAACTGCACGCCGGTGGCGGGGGACCCCGGGGAGCCGGTCGGCACGTCGTTGCCGTCGGGGGCCAGGGCGGGCGCCGGGGGCATGGGTGGGGCGGCCGGTACGTCGTGACTGTCCGGGGTCGGTGAGCCGGCCGGCGGCGCCTCGGGCGGCCTGTGTGCGCTCGGTGGCGGCGGGGGCGTGCCCGGCGCGGGTGGCTGCGGGGGCGTGCCCGGCGCGGGTGGCTGCGGTGCGCCCGGCGGCGGCAGCGGGGAGCCGTAGGGCGGTTCGTTGCCGCCTGAGCCTGTCCCCTGGGCCGGGGCGGGTGCCGGGGGCGTGGGCGAGCCGGCCGGCGGCGCCACGGACGGGCTGGGTGCGCCCGGCGCGGGTGGCTGCGGCGCGCCGTGCGGGTGTTCGTTGCCGCCTGAGCCTGTCCCCTGGGCCGGGGCGGGTGCCGGGGGCATGGGCGGGCCGGCCTGGGGCGGCCTGGGTGCGCCCACCGGCGGCGGGGGCGTGCCCGGCACCGGTGACTGCGGGGCGCCCGCCCACGGCATCCGCGGGGCGCCGTGCGGCAGTTCGTTGCCGCCTGAGACCCCCGCCCGTAGGTCCGTCGGCAGGTGTGCCGGCGGTGGGGAGGCGGAGCCGGGCGGCTCGGGGGCGACCGGCCAGCCCGCGCCGGCTGTTCCCGTCTGCGGGGCCGAGCCGTTCATGGCGATCGTCGGGCTGTCGCCCGGTCGTGCGGGTACGGCGGACAGGTCGTATCCACACGCACCGCAGAAACGGTCACCCGACTCGAGCGGCTCCTCGCAGCTCGGACACTTCGACAAGGCTGTCGGCTGGGGCATCTGCGACATCAACTACACCCACGTCCGGGGGCGGTAACGGTTGGCACGTTCCACCAGGTCGATCCTCTCCTCGCCACCCCGTGCGAGCCGGGCCAGCGTGCGGTACGAACGCTCCAGGCCGAAACGCAGTCCCCGCTCGTCCAGGCCACTGCCGAGCAGCGCCCGTCCCCCGGGGGCGGGCGGGGCGGAACCCTGGCCACCGGAGAGTACCCAGTCCAGGGCACAGCCGAGGACTTCCGCCGACAACTGCTCGCGGCGCGCCGGGTCCAGACCGTACGCGTCCAGCGCCTCGACCTGCCCGGCGGCGGCGGTCAGGTCGTCCAGGAACGGTACGGCACCGGCGACTTCCGTGTGCTGCCGCAGCCGTGCGCGGACGGCCGCCACGCGTGCGGCCACGAAGTGGATGGACGACTCCGGCACCGACTCCAGCGTCCCCACGGCGCCACGCCGGTCGCCGGTGGCGAGCTGGACGCGGGCCAGGCCGAAGGCGGCGCTCACATAGCTGGGGTCGGTGGACCACACGAGCCGGTAGTACTCGGCGGCGTTGTCCAGCTGCCCCAGCACCTCCGCGCACAGACCGAGGGCCAGCTTGGGGGCGGGTTCGCCGGGGAAGGCGTCGTAGATCGCGTCGAAGGCGAGTGCGGCGCCCTCCTGGTCGCCGGTGACGAGGGCGGCGACGCCGCGGTACCAGACGACGCGCCAGTCGTCGGGCCGCTCGTCCTCCAGCCGCAGCAGCGTCTCGTGCGCGGTGGCCGCGTCACCGTTCTCCAGCCAGGCCCGCACCCGACGCAGCCGCGTCTCGACACTGGGCGTCGGCGCCGCTGCCAGCGCCCCGAGCAGCTCGGCCGCCGCGGTCGTCATCAGCCCCGCCAGGAACCCGGCGTTGGGGTCGGCGGGATCGACGTGGGGGACCGGGAGGGCGAGGGCGGCGGCGGGGGCGGCGATGGGCTTGACGATGGCCGGGGCGTTGGGGGCGGGGGCGACGGGAAGCACGGGAGTGGTGGTGGCAGGGGGAGTCGCTGTCTTCTTCCCCGCGCGCACCACCCGCGCCCCCAGCCGCGACACCTCCCCGGCCGGCTTCGGGAACAACTCCGTGTCCGTGACCCGGACTTCGGGACCGAACAGCGTCGACAGCGACGGACGCGCCCGTCCCGTCTGCAGGGACACGACCTCCCGCAGGACGCCCGTCAGCTGCTCGGCCATCTCCTGGGCGGACGCGAACCTGCGGGCCGGGTCCGGGTCGGTGGCGCGGACCAGGAGGCGGTAGAAGGACTCGTACCGTTGGAAGACCTCGATGTTGTCGGGGTCGGGCAGGGAGTCGATGTAGACGTTCGTGTAACCCTGGAAGTCGAAGGTCAGGACGGCGAGCGTACGGGCGACGGTGTACAGGTCGGACGCCACCGACGGGCCGACCTCCGCGACCTCCGGCGCCTGGTAGCCCACCGTGCCGTAGATGGCCGACTCCTCGTCGTCCATCCTGCGCACCGCGCCCATGTCGATCAGCTTGAGCTGGTCCTCGGTCTGGATGGCGTTGTCGACCTTGAAGTCGCAGTACAGGAGGTTGCGGCTGTGCAGATGGCCGAGCGCCTCCAGCGCCTCGATGCCGTACGCGCAGGCCTGCTCCACCGGCAGCGGGTCACGCCTGCCCTGCGGGGTACGGCGTGAATTCGCGATCTCCTTCAGAGACTTGCCGCCGACGTACTCCATGACGATGTACCCGTCCAGCGAACCGGTGCGCTGGTCGAGGTGCTCGACGAAGTTGTAGATGCGGACGATGTTGGCGTGCTCGATCTCCGCCAGGAAGCGCCGCTCGGAGATCGCCGCCGCCATCGCGTCCTGGTCGCCCGTGTCCAGCAGGCCCTTCAGCACGACCCACCGGTCCGACACCGCGCGGTCCACGGCCAGGTAGACCCAGCCCAGACCGCCGTGCGCCAGACAGCCCACGACCTCGTACTGGCCGTGCACGACATCGCCGGCCTGCAGCTTCGGGACGAAGGAGTACGGGTGTCCGCACTTGGTGCAGAAACCTTCCGTACGCCCCGGACGGTCGCCCCGCGCCCGGCCCACCGGCGCCCCGCAGTCCGAGCGCGAGCAGAACCGCTTGCGCTCGGGCACCTCCGGGTTCTCCTGCACCATCGCGCGCGGGTCGGGCCGTGGCACGTCCGGCACCTGTACCAGGCCGACGCCGAGCCGGCCGCGGCCGCTGGAGCCGGCGGTGGAGCCGGAGCTGCGCACCGACACCGAGCGGCTGGTGGAACGGCCCGACAGGGCACGCGACAGCCGCCCCGACACCGAGCGCCGGGACCTCGACGAATGCGACGACGTACGCGAACTGCCGCGGCTGCTGGAGCGCGAACTGCTGCTGCCCGACGAGCCCTTGCCGCCGCGGGTCATCCCGGTCGGCGGTGAGCCCACCATGCCGGTCGACGAGACGACCGGGGCGAGACCACAGGTGTCGCAGTACAGCTCGCCGCCGCCCACGTCCTCGTACGTCCCGTCGCAGTCCGGCCGTTGGCACGCCCGCTGTGCCTGGCTCGCCTGACTCATGACTCCCCCCTACGGTCCTGCGGTCCGCCCGGCCCCGGTACGCGCGGGCCGGCGAACTGTTCGGCGGCCGCCTGCTGGTAGCGCAGCACGGCCTGTTCGGCGACGCGCAGGTCGCAGGGCGCGCTCCACAGCATGCGGCGGGCCGCGTCGTACCGCTCGATGAGCAGAGCGTCCTCCGCGAGGCCGTGCCGGGCGACCTTCGCCCTGTACGCGTCGAGGCGGCCGCGCAGCTCGGCGCGGACCGCCAGGGGCGCGGTGACCGCGGTCAACGACTCGCGGGCGCGAAGCAGTTCGTCCTCCGCCTTCTGCTCCAGGGACTCCAGGAGCGGGGACAGACGGTGCCACTGGGCCTGTCTGCGGTACTCGGCGGCCATTGCCAGCTGCTCCTGCAGCGCGGTCGGCGGGCCGCTGACGACCGGCACCTCGGTGGCGGCGATCTTCGCGAGGACCTCACCGCGCGCGGTACGCGCCTCGGCGAGGGTGCGGTCCGCGCGGGACAGCACGTCGCGCAGCCGCACCAGCCGCTGCTCGGCGTCCTGGCGGACCGTCAGCACGGCGTCGATCTCCCGCCGTACGTCCTCCAGAGCGCGCGCCTCACGGTCGTAGACCGTGGTGTCCGGCTTCCCGCCGCCCGGCGCCGAACTGCCCGGCGCGGGCGCCCAGTACGCGAGCGGGTCGGACACCACCTCCTCGCGCAGCCTGGTGAGCGTGCGGGTGATGCGCTCCAGGTCGTCGCCCGCCGGATGCTCGCCGGGGCGTACGCCGACGGAGTGCGCGAGGCGGCGGGTGCGCTGGAGTTCCGCGGCCAGTAAATCGATACGGGCGGGCAGCGCCGACCACACCGCGTCGGCGGCGACGACCATGTCCAGCGACGTCGCGTACAACTCGTTCATCCGGTCCACCAGCGCGGCCAGCGAGAACTGCTCGCTGAGCTTGCCCGGACCGCCGTGCAGCGTGGGCGCGTTGGCGGTGGCCGTGGCACTGCCGGCCACCGTCACACACTCGCCGCGCAGCAACTCCGTCAGCTCCACCAGGTCGTCCCGGCTGGACCAGCGGCGGCGCGCGCGGATGTCACGCGCGGAGCGCAGCGCGTCCGTGTACGCGTCGAAGTACGCCCACAGCAGCGTGATCGACGCCTCCGCGGCCGTCCAGCGCTCCTTGGTGACGCCCGTGAGCTCGGCGCCCTCGAGGAGTCTGCGGCCCGCGTGGTCCTGCAGGGCGAGGAGCGAGGTCTCGATCGCCTCGTACTCCGCGCCGAGCCGCGCCAGCGCACGGTCCACCTCGTCCCGGTCCATCACCGGCCCGGGGGGTCCCGTGACGCCCATCGATCACCTCTCGCTGCGTGTGTGTTTCCGTCGGTAGGTTGTCGGCAGTCGGTGCTTGACGCTCTCTCAGCTCTTGCGCAGGTACTCCGGGGCGGGCGGTTCCGACATCGCCGGCTCCTCGCCCAGTGTCGCCGACAGCCACCTGTCGTACGACGCCTGCCAGCCGCCCGCGGTGTCCTTGTGGTAGTCCACCAGGATCTGGTTGACCCGGCGTACCAGATCGTCGGCGTCCTTCTTCATCGCCACGCCGTAGTACTCGACAGTGAAGGGGTCGCCCTTGAGCTCGACCGTCGGGTCCTGCGCGGCCTGGCTCGCGGCGAGCGCGCCGTCGGTCACCACGGCGTCCACCTCGCCGAGTTGCAGCCGCACCAGGCAGTCCAGCTGGTTGGGCACGGTGGTGGATATGTCGGCGGAGGCGGGGACCTTGCCGCCCTGCTGGTCGTTCTTCAGCGCGGTGTTGGCGGTGGAGCCCTCCGCCGTGCAGATCCGCTGGTCGGCGAGGGTGTCGTCGTAGCCCTTGACCGTCGAGGACTTGGGGGCGAGGAGCTGCTGGCCGGTCTTGAAGTAGGGGGCGGAGAAGGCGACGTCGGACAGGCGGGAGCAGTTGATGGTCATCGTGCGGACCACCATGTCGACCCGGCCGTCCTGGATCGCCTGGATGCGCTGGTTGGTGGGGATCGCCTTGAACTGGACCGCGTCCCGGTCGCCGAGGATGTCCTCGGCGATACGGTGCACCAGGTCGATGTCGAAGCCCTCCAGCTCGGCGGACTTGCCGCTGTTGGGGTTGCGGTAGCCCCAGCGGTAGCTGTTCTGGTCGACGCCGACGATCAGTTTGCGCTTCTCGCCCTCACGGCTCTTGATCGCCTCGATGGTGGCGCCGTCCGCACCCGACGGCGACAGCGTCTGCTTCTCCGGGGCCTTCTGGATCTCCGGGTCCGCGCACAGGTCGGCCCGGGCCTGGCTGCCGTACGCGCCCCCTCGGCCGCCGGTTCCCGTGCTCCCGTCGCCGGACGACTGGGTGAGCGGCAGCAGCAGTACGAAGGCCATGGCCAAGGCGCAGACGACCGCCATCGCGCCCACCCCGCCCCAGCCCCGCAGGCCGGCCCGCAGACGTCGCGTATACATCGTCACGCCCCCTTTCACCGGTACTCCGACAGCCTGCGTCCGATGCCCAGCACCGCGCCGGCCGCGCCCAGGACGGCGAGGACCGCGGCGCCCGCCGGCAGTCCGGTCATCGCGTCCAGGCCGTCGCCGGCGGCCCGCTTGAACTCGATCTGCTCGTGGCCGAGCGCGACGGCGAGCCGCTCGTCGACGTTGTCGAAGCACTCGCCGGTGGTGCCCTTGGTGCCTATCACCTTGTCCAGCGCGGCCTGGTAGTCGCCGTTGTCGTCCTCGTCGCGGGCGGAGGTGTGACGGTCCTGCCACACCTTCATGAACCCGGCGGCCGCGGTGACCGGCCGCTCGCCCGCCCGGTCGTCGGCGAGCCTCTCCGCCTCGGCCAGGCCCTTGGCGAGGGCGTCCATGTCCGTCCGGAACGCGTTGTCGTACGCGTCGCGGATCTGGCCGCCCACCTCGACGGTCTCGGCGCCGCGGGCCACCAGCGTGAGGTTCTCGTTGCCGCGCGCCTTGAGGGACGCGATGCGGGCGTCGTGCAGGACGTTCAGCGAGCGGACGCCGTGGTCGTACGAGTCGTTCAGGCCCGCGCGGGCGACGCTGTGGCCGACGACCAGCCACAGCAGCACCACCGTGGCCGTCGCCGAGGCGGCGACCAGGCCGTGGTTCAGGACGCGGTGCGTACGGAGGTAGTTGCGGCGCTGGGCCCAGGCGAGGCCGCCGAGCGCGAGGACGCCGAGCGCGATCGCGGCCCACGGGTAGGGCGTGGCGTCCGCGTAGTCGGCACGCAGCCGCTGATTCTCCGTCGTGTACAGCTCCTCCGCCGCCGGAAGCATCTCCTCCTGCATCTTCTCGTTGGCGTAGCGCAGGTAGGCGCCGCCGACCGGGAAGCCCTGGCGGTTGTAGGTGCGGGCCCGCTCCACGAGGCCCTTGTACTCCGGCAGCAGCCGGTTCAGCTTGGCGATCGTCTCCGCGGAGGGGGAGTCGGGGTCCGAGTTGGCCGCGGCGTTGACGAGCTTGCCGGCGGCCGTGCGGATGTCCTTCTCGTACCGGTCGCGGGTCTCCTTCGTCTCCTGACCGCCGGCCAGGAAGCCGCTGGAGGCCGCGGTGTTGGCGTCGGCGAGCGAGCGGTAGATGTCCGCCGCGTCCGAGGTGAGGGGCTGGCTGCTGTTCAGCACGTCGTCGGCGGCCGTCGCCCGCTCGGTCATCTGCCAGGCGGTCACGGCGCCGAACGCGACGACGAGGAGGGCGAGGAGGGCGCCGATGATGCGGAGGCGGCCGGGTTCGGTGGTCGCCGCTGCGCGGAGCTGGTCGAGGCCCTCGGCGAAGGCCGTACGGCGTCGCTCCGCCGGTGGCGCGGAGGAAACGGGGGATGCGGGAGGTGTGGGTGGACGGCCGCTCTGCCCGGGCTGTGGTGGTACGGACGGCATCGTGGGCACGCTGTGTCCCGGTGGTGGCGCCGCGCTGCTCTTCGGCGGGTGTGTCACTGCTGACCTCCCCCATGGTCATCCATCGCCGCAAGTATCGCTGCCGGGACTGACATTCCGCACCGGCCTTCACGGATCTTGATGGGATCGCAGTGCGGCCACCGAAATCCCGACACACCGGGGTACGCCTCGCACCACCCCCTGCCCATGAATACGCCCCCGGCATCAGTTCGGTTCCGCCTCGGGTGGGTGGGCGCAGGCCGTTCACGGTCGGGAGAATGGCTTTCTCAGCCCGTCCGGCGTTCGAGGGCGAGAAAACCCGGCGTTCAGGATTCGAAGTACGCCCGCGCCCTCCCCTGTACCTCAGCCCCCGCCCCCACCCCATCCAGCCCCAACAACACCGCCCCCAACACCGGCGGAGCCTCAACCACCCGCACCACCGCCTTCGGAGCCCGCACCCCCAGCAACTCCCGGATCCCACCGTCCAGTCGGGGATGCCGAGCCGCCAGCACACCCCCACCCAGCACCACCGGCGTCTCCTCCGCCAGCAACTCCAGCCGCGTCAACGCCACCGTCGCCATGGCCACCACCTCCTCCGCCAGCCGGTCGACCAGCGACCGCGCCACCGCGTCGCCACCCGCCGCCGCCGCGAACAACACCGGGGTCAGTTCATGCCGACGAACCTGCGGAACGTGTTCCAGATGCAGCGCCTCGATCAGGGCGTACATGGACGCCAGCCCGAAGTGGGCGGGAAGAGCCCGCGCCAACTCCGTACGCACCCCCCGCCCGTCCTCCGCCCGAGCCGCGAACCACAACGCCTCCTCCGCCAGCCCCCAGCCCCCACCCCAGTCCCCGGAGATCCGTCCCAGCGCGGGAAATCGCGCGGTACGCCCATCGGGCCGCATCCCGACGCAGTTGATCCCCGCGCCGCAGACGACGGCGACCCCCCGCGGCTCGGTCACCCCGGCCCGCAGGATCGCGAACGTGTCGTTGCGCACCTCCACGCGCGCCCCCCACGCGCGCGCGTGCAGCGCCGCCGCCAACCGCTCCTCCTCGACGGGGAAGTCGGCGTTCGCGAGGCACGCCGAGACAAGCTCGACCGAGCTGACGCCCGCCGCGGCGAAGGCCCGCCCCACCGCCTCGGCGACCGCGTCCACCGCCGCCTCGACCCCCGCCGCCGGCGGCCGGAACCCGCCCCCGCGCGCCGTGGCGAGGACGCTCCCGTCGGCCGCCACGACCGCGACGTCGGTCTTGCTGTTGCCCGCGTCGACGGCGAGGACACATGCGGTCAGGCCCACGCGAGATGCTCCCGGTTGTGTGCGATCAGTCGGTCGGTGAGGGCTTCGGCGTACTCGTACTGGCCGACCAGGGGATGGGACAGCAGCGCCCGGAACACCCGCTCACGCCCCCCGCGCAACGCCGCCTCCAGCGCCAGCCCCTCGTACGCCGTCACCTGTGCCATCAGCCCCGCGTACAGCGGATCCACGGTCGCCACCGGCAGCGGCGTCGGACCCCTGCCGCCCACCGCCGCCTGCACCTCCACCACCGCGTCGTCGGGCAGGAACGGCAGCGTGCCCCGGTTGTACGTGTTCACCACCTGGTACGGGCTGCCTCCCCCGCCGAGCAGCCCGGCCGCGAGATCCACGGCCGCCTCCGAGTAGTACGCGCCGCCGCGCCTGGCCAGCAGCTCCGGCTTCCCGTCCAGGGCCGGATCGGCGTACAGCGCGAGCAACTGCCGCTCCATCTCCGCCACTTCAGCCGCCCGGGACGGCTTCGTGCGCAGCTCCCGTACGACCTCGTCGTGTGCGTAGAAGTAGCGGAGGTAGTAGGAGGGGATCACCCCCAGACGGTCCAGCAGCGGGCGCGGCAGGCGCAGGTCGGCGGCGATCGTCTCGCCGTGGTCGGCCAGCAGCTTGGGCAGTACGTTCTCGCCCTCGGGGCCGCCCAGGCGTACCCCCGTCTCCCAGGTGAGGTGGTTGAGGCCGACGTGGTCCAGGTGGATGTCGGCCGGGGCGACCCCCAGCATGCCCGCGAACTTCCGCTGGAATCCGATCGCCACGTTGCACAGTCCGACCGCCTTGTGGCCGGCCTGGAGCAGGGCGCGGGTGACGATGCCGACCGGGTTGGTGAAGTCGATGATCCAGGCGTGGGGGTTGGTACGGCGGACCCGTTCGGCGATGTCGAGGACGACCGGGACCGTGCGCAGGGCCTTCGCCAGGCCGCCGGCGCCCGTCGTCTCCTGGCCCACGCAGCCGCACTCCAGGGGCCAGGTCTCGTCCTGTTCGCGGGCCGCCTGGCCGCCGACGCGGAGCTGGAGCAGGACCGCGTCGGCGCCGTCCACGGCCGCGTCCAGGTCGGCGGTCGTCGTCACGCGTCCCGGGTGGCCCTGGCGCGCGAAGATACGGCGGGCCAGGGCGCCGACCAGCTCAAGCCGGTCCGCCGCCGGGTCGACCAGGACCAGCTCCTCCACGGGCAGGGTGTCGCGCAGGCGCGCGAAGCCGTCGACGAGTTCGGGGGTGTAGGTCGACCCTCCGCCGACCACGGTGAGTTTCATACGTGTTTAACCCTTCACTCCGGTGAGGGTGACGCCCTCGACGAACGCCTTCTGTGCGAAGAAGAACACGAGGATCACGGGGGCCATGACCAGGACGGTCGCGGCCATGGTCAGGTTCCAGTCGGTGTGGTGGGCGCCCTTGAACGACTCGAGGCCGTACGACAGCGTCCACGCGCCGGGGTTCTCGGAGGCGTAGATCTGCGGCCCGAAGTAGTCGTTCCAGGCGTAGAAGAACTGGAAGAGGGCGACGGCCGCGATGCCCGGCCGGGCCATCGGCAGGACCACCTTCAGCAGCGTGCGCAGCTCACCGCAGCCGTCCACCTTCGCCGCGTCCAGGTACTCGTTCGGGATGGTCATCAGGAACTGGCGCAGCAGGAAGATCGAGAACGCGTCGCCGAACGCCATCGGGATGATCAGCGGCCACAGCGTGCCGGACAGGTCCAGCTGCTTCGCCCAGAACAGGTACATCGGGATGATGACCACCTGCGGCGGCAGCATCATCATCGAGATCACCAGCATCAGGGACAGATTCCGGCCCCGGAAGCGGAACTTGGCGAGCGCGTACGCCACCGGGATCGACGACACGACGGTGAGGACGGTGCCGAGGCCGGCGTAGATCAGGGTGTTCTTCCACCAGGTGAGGAAGCCCGGAGTGTCGAACACCTTCCGGTAGTTGGTCCACTCCCAGGTGTCCGGCACCAGGTCCCGGCTCAGTGCCTGCGAGTCGCTCATCAGCGAGGTCAGGAACACGAACACGAAGGGGAGGGTGAAGAAGAGGGCGGTCGCCACGCCGAGAGAGTGGACCGCGATCCACTCCAGGAGTGCCCGGCGGCGGGCGACGCGCTCGGCCGGGGTCACGGACGGCCGCAACTCGACCGACTTGTCCAGCACTTGGGTCATGGTCAGTCACCTGCCTGGATGAGACCGCCCCGGCGCCGCATCAGGAACGCGGTGAACACCATCGACAGGGCGAAGAGGACGAGGGCGACGACACACGCCGAGCCGTAGTCGAAGCGCTGGAAGCCGAGGTTGTAGACGAGCTGGGGGAGGGTGAGGGTGGACTTGTCCGGGTAGCCGGGCTCGAACAGGGTGCCCGCGCCCTGGATGACGCCCGAGGCGACCTTTCCCGCGATCAGTGGCTGTGTGTAGTACTGCATCGTCTGGATCACACCGGTGACGACCGCGAACATGACGATGGGGGAGATGTTCGGGAGCGTCACGTACCGGAACCGCTGCCAGGCCGACGCGCCGTCCAACTCGGCCGCCTCGTACTGCTCCTGGGGTACGTCGAGCAGCGCGGCCATGAAGATGACCATCAGGTCGCCGATGCCCCAGAGGGCGAGCAGTGTGAGAGCCGGCTTGGACCAGGTGGGGTCGTTGAACCAGCCCGGGGCCGGAAGGCCGATCTTCTCCAGGACCGAGTTCACCGGGCCCGTACCGGGGTTGAGCAGGAAGGCGAACGCCATCGTCGCCGCCACCGGTGGGGCGAGGTAGGGGAGGTAGAAGAGGGTGCGGAAGACGCCCGTGCCGGACTTGATCTTCGTGATCAGGAGGCCGACACCGAGGCCGAAGGCGACCCGCAGGGCGACCATGATGACGACCAGCCACAGGGTGTTGCGCAGGGCGGGCCAGAAGAGCGGGTAGTGCTCGAAGACGTAGGTCCAGTTCCGGGTTCCGCTCCACGTCGGCGGTTTGAAGCCGTCGTAGTGCATGAAGGAGAAATAGACCGTCGAGATCAGCGGATACGCGAAGAACACCGCGAATCCGATCAGCCAGGGCGACATGAAGGCGACGGTGCGAAGCGCCGCCTTGCGGCGCTTCGACGCGAGCGTGACCGTGCTCATCGGAGGGCTACTTCGCCTGCGCGATGTCCGTGTCGATCTGCCGGGCGGTGTCCTGAAGGCCCTTCTTCAGATCGGTGACCTTGCCGCTCTCGTAGTCGTAGCCGAGCTCCTGGATCGTGGCGAGATACACACCGCCGTTCACGGAGGCGGGTGAGGTGGTCGAGTTCGGGTTCGCGGCGATCTCCAGGAACGTCTTGAAGCGCGGGTCGTACTTCAGCTTCGGCGACTTGAGCGCGGCGAGTGTCGACGGCACGTTGTGGATGGCGTTGGAGAATCCGACCACCGCGTCCGTGTCCGTCGTGATGTACTTCATCAGCTCCCAGGCGGCGTTCTGCTTCTCACTGGTCGCGGCGATACCGGCGATCGTGCCGGTGATGTAGCCCTTGCCGTACTCGTCGGCCTGGTCGTCCGGGACGGGCAGCGGGGCGACGCCGATCTCGAAGTCGGGCTTGGCGTCCAGAGCCATGCCGAGCCGCCACTCGCCGTCGAGCTGCATCGCGACCTGACCGGTGTGGAAGGGGTGCTTGGGCCCCCACTCGTCGCCCAGCTTGGAACGGTAGGTCTCCAGCTTCTCGAAGCCGCCGAGTTCGTCGACGAGCTTCTTCTGAAGCGTGAAACTCGCCTCGAACGCCGGGTCCTTGGCGATGTTCGACCTGCCGTCGGCGTCGAAGTACGTCGGGGAGAACTGGCCGAGATAGTGCTCGGTGGTCGACTCCCAGCCGTGGTAGTTCGGCATGAAGCCGAGCTGCTTGTAACTGTTCCCTTGCGCGATGGTCAACTCCTTGGCGTCGGCGGCGAATTCGGACCAGGTCCTGGGCGGCTCGGAAATGCCGGCCTCCTCGAACGCGGTCTTGTTGTAGTAGAGGCCGTACGCGTCGCCCAGCAGCGGTACGGAACACCGGTTGCCGTCGAACTGGGTGTACTCGTTCATGGCCTTGGGAAATGTCTTCTCCGGCTCGACCCCCGACTTCTCGAAGAAGGGATTGAGGTCGACGAGAGCGCCGGAGGAGCAGAACTTCCCGACGCTGTTGGTGGTGAAGGACGAGATGACGTCGGGGGCTTTGTCGCCGCCCGCGCGCAGCGCCTGGTTCATCTTGTCGTCGGTCATGTTGCCCACGACGTTGACGTGGATGTTCGGGTGCGCCTTCTCGAAGCCGGCGATCAGCGACTTGACGGCCGCGACCTCGGCGGGCGCACTCCAGGCGTGCCAGAAGTTGAGGGTCGTCTCCTTCGCGGCGTCGCCGTCGGCGGCGGATCCGGACTGGCCGGTGCAGGCGGTGGCGAGGAGGGCGATGGAGGCGGTGGCGGCGAGAGCGATGGCCGCGTTCCGTGACATTCCGGGCATGACAGGGTCTCCCAGGGGCAGGACGGGGTGGATGAGGGAAGGCGGGGGGTGAGTATGAGGGGACTGCGAGGGGGTACGGGGGGAACTGCGGGGATCAGCGGGAGGCGGCGGCGGTGTCGAAGACCTCGTCGCGAGTCGTGGCGAGCGCGCTTTCCAACGCGCCCCGCAGTACGGGGTGTTCGCGCACGTCACCGATGACGAGCCGGGGCCGGGCCGCTGCCAGCTCCTGCAACTCGGCCTGCACGAGGGCGCGCAGCGCCTCGCCGCCGGAGGTGAGGGAGGCGCCGCTGAGGACGACGAGTTCGGGGTCGAGGACGGAGACGAGGGAGGCGAGACCGGTGGCGAGCCGGGTGGCGTAGGTCTCCAACAGGCGCTGGAACGCCGGGACGTCGGCCTGCTCGGCGGCCCGCGCGACGAGGACGGCGGCGACCTCGGCGTACGGCCCCGTCGGGATGTCCTCGATCCCCAGCTCGCGGGCGATCTTGGGTACGGCCTGCGAGCCGGCGAGTTCCTGGTAGCCGCCGCTGTTGGCCTTGGTGACCTGCCGGACGAGGGGTGTGCCCGGCACGGGCAGGAAGCCGACCTCGCCGGCGCCGCCGGTCCAGCCGCGGTGCAGACGCCCGCCGAGGACGAGGGCGGCGCCGAGACCGCCTTCGTTCCAGAGCAGGACGAAGTCCTCGTGCCCCCGCGCCGCACCGAGCCGCTGTTCGGCTACGGCGGCGAGGTTGACGTCGTTCTCGTACTCGACCGGTATCGGCAGGGCGGCGGCGAGTGCGTCGAGGAGGGCGGGGGAGTGCCAGCCGGGGAGGTGGGAGGCGTAGCGGAGGCGGCCGGTGTTGGGGTCGAAGGCGCCAGGGGTGCCGATGACGAGCCGGTGGACGTCGTCACGGGCGAGCCCGGCGGCCTTCACGGCACCGTCGAGGGCGTCGGTGACCTGCCGGACGACGGGCTGGGCGGGGCGTCTTCCCGGGGTCGGGAGTTCGTACGAGCCCACCGTGCGGCCGGTGATGTCGGCGACGGCGGCGAGGATGCGTTCGGGGGTGACGTCGAGGCCGGCGGCGTACGCGGCGGCCGGATTCACCTCGTACAGCTGGGCGTTGGGCCCCGGCCGTCCCTCGGTGGTGCCGGACGCGAGCACGAGCCCGGCGGCCTCCAGACGGGCCAGAAGCTGGGAGGCGGTCGGCTTGGAGAGGCCGGTGAGCTTGCCGATCCGCGTCCGGGACAGCTGCCCGTGCTCCATGAGGAGGTCCAGGGCGGCACGGTCGTTCATGGCCCGCAGAACGCGCGGGGTGCCCGGCGTACCGGCGGTTCCTGCCATGGGGTCGACACCTGCCTCTCGGCTGTCCAGCTTTTCAGTGACCTGGGAGGGAAGTCCATCGGGGGCCCGGGTACGGGGCCCTCGGCGATCACTGTTAGGAAAGTTTCCTATCGGATGGCAGGAAGGTATGCCCGAAGGGAAGGGGGCGTCAATAGGTACAGACCTTGAGGTGGCGCAGTCGTTACGGCGTCCGCCAGGTCGGGCGTGGATCCGGTGAATCGGCCACAGCCAAGAAACCCTGCTCAGGACGCCGGACGCGCTTGTCGCTCCCCACCCTGCGGACAGCGCCCGTTGTCCGCAGGCCACCCACCACATCGTTCACCGGCCGGTCTGGCAGACCGGCCGGTGGGCAACAGTGCTGACCTGCTGGGCTGTCGCCGTGTCCCGGCCCGGGAGAAGGCCCGTCGGCGAGCCGAGCACGAGCGCTCGATGCGAGTCCATGAAGAGATCGACCAAGCAGCGGGAGAGGCCGAATGACATGGCCCTCAGCCACGATCAGCGCGACCAGATCGAGCGGCGGATCCGCGCGGCGATCGACCGGCTACTGGCCAGACGGATCCCCGCCCGGGCAGGGCCTGCGACGTCAAGACGCTCGCCCGCGAGGCGGGCATCTCCCGCGCATCCCTCTACCGAACCTGGGGCCATCTCAAGGACGAGTTCAAGCAACGTCGAGCCGCTGCCAGGGCTGCCGGGCACCGCCCGACCCGTGAGAGGCCCGCACGGCACGGCTTCGGAACCTCGACCAGCGGAGGAAGGCCGTAACCGTCGACTATGCCGCGACGCGATGGGGCAGGCGCTGAACGCGCGTCAGCATTCCCATGCAGGAGAAGGACCAGCCACACGACAGCCGACCGGCGCGCGACTGCAGCGGCGGGAGACCGGAGCCCTGCACCGGCCTCCGTGTGGCGCACGATCGACGCACATCACGACCCGGCACTGATTCCAGAGCTGCCGCCGCCCCCAAGCGGCGCCGGTGGTCTTCCGCCACCTCCGGCCAGTGCCTCCTCAGCCACAGCCGTCGCCAGCCGGCGGACGTGGATTACCGATGTCTCCGCTTCCGGCGTCGCTACTAGCGTCGCTGCTAGGGGGGAGGAGCATCAGTACCTCCGCCCCCTGTGCCGGAGCCGTCGCTGGTTGGCGGCAGTGGTGCTCCGCCACCTCCGCTAGAGGCGTCGCCAGTCGGCGCCGGTGGGTCGCCAGATCCTCCGCCAGTGCCGTCGCCCGGCGCCGGTGGGTCGCCAGATCCTCCGCCAGTGCCGTCGCCGTCGCCGCCCGGGGGTGGCGGATCAGAGACGCCTCCGCCGCTTTCGTCGCCAGTCGGCGGCGGTGGTACTTCGACTCCGCCTCCGCCAGTGTCCTCGTCAGTCGGCGGCGGTGGTGTTACGCCTCCTCCTCCACCATCGCCGTCGTCAGTCGGTGGATGAGGATCAGCGGCGTCGCCGCTGCCGTCGCTACTCGGGGGCGGAGGAGGATCCCCGGAGTCTCCGCCCGGGGGCCGAGGGGTATCGTCGACGCCGCTTCCGTCGCCAGTCGGCGGAGGAGTATCGGCGGGGTCTCCGCTTCCTCCGCCAGTCGACGGAGGCGGATTACCGATATCTCCGCCTCCTGTGTCGTCGATAGGCGGTGGTGGTGGTACTTCGCCTCCGCCGCCACCGCCGTCGCCAGTTGGCGGCGGTGGTGTGACCCCTCCGCCGCCCGCTCCGCTGCCATCGGTCGGGGGAGGGGCATCGCCACCAGTTCCGCTTCCGGCGTCGTTACTTGGAGGCGGAGGATTTTCGACGCCTCCGCCGTCGGTCGGCGGAGCAGGATCATTGCCTCCTCCGTCGTTTTTATTGGTGGGCGGTTGGGGGTTACCCGCGCCGCCTCCGCCGCCGGGATTCTCGGTGCCGCTGCCGTCGGTCGGCGGAGGGAGGCCTATGACGCCGGTTCCCTTGTGTGAGTGCGGGTTGCAGAAGGTGTGCGGGATGCGTGGGTTTCTGTCCTTGTTGTGCGAGTGGGGGTTTCCGCACTCGCACGGGGTGTGTGGGTTTCCGTGGTGGTGCGAGGTGGCGGTGCTGGTGCGGTTGCAGTGCTGGACTGTGTCTGCCGCTGTGCTCGCCAGTGTTGTTGCTGGGGAGGCGGCCATCGCGAGGGCTGCAAGAGCGGACACGGGGCCACCCTGGCCAGTTTCCTCTTCATTTCATCCCCTCATATCTTGGCATCGTATACGCCGTATCCTTATGCCGTACATGCGGGTCATAATGGGCGCAATCGGGTCAGGTGTAGAGCGCAGCCCCGGTCGTAGCCGGGGGCGGGAGTGCCTGATCAACGGCGGATCTGCTGATCGGCGGAATTCGACTGGCAGGGGCCTGGATGCTGCCCCGCCCGCGGCGCACGTCTCGGCTGCCCGCCGGCCACGACCGAGGACAGGTGCGTCACGCCCCGGACCTGTTCGCCCGCCCCGGGAACAGCGCTACGTCCACCGCGAAGCTTTTCGCCGTCTGCAGGAAAACGATCTACAAGTACGCGCCCCGGGTTGAAGGGGGGTCGGGTCGGCCGAGGGGACGGCGTGCCATGGCGCCGACACCTTGTTCCCCGCGCCATTCCAGGATCAGTAGGGCTGTGTCCTCCACGCCGGAGTTCAGGTCGGCCTTCGGTCAACGGCCCTTCGAATGAGTTCGACACCTGCAACAGCACAAAGCGAAACGGCCATTGACGGCCTCATCGTGTTCGCGGTTTCCCGACGGCTGGTCGAGGCGCTTGCCGGGGCGGGGGCTGTACTGCTGGGTGGCGTAGGGGCGTACGGCTCGACGGCTAGGCTGCGCGAATGTCGCGTGATCGCCACCGTTCACTCCTCGCCCTCGCCTCGCTGGCCGTCATCCTCGCGGGCGTTTCTTTCGTCTTCTGGGCTACGCGGGACGTGCGGGGCGGGGACTGTTTGGTCGCCGTATCGCGGATCTCCGCTGTGGGCAGCGAGCCGCCGGCCGGTCGGGAGCTTGAGGAACTCGCCCGGCGGGCTTACGAGGAGGCGGTCGCCGACGGGCGATGCGAGGCGCCGGGGCCGCGGTGGCGGGAGTGGTTCGACTGAGGCGTGGGGGTCCCTCAGGTAAGTGACGCGGTGAACTCCTCCCAGGCCTTGGGGGTGAGCCGGAGTATGGGGCCGTCGAGGGTCTTGGAGTCGCGGACGGCGACGGTACGGGGGATGTTGCGGGCGACTTCGACGCATTGGCCTCCGGTGTTGCTGTAGCTGGACTTCACGAAGTCGAACTCGGGCATGGGTCAGATCTCCTGTCGAATGGTGTCGATCAGCAGGGCCGAGTCGCGCTGGGCGAGGCTCAGCCGGGCCGTACGGTCGAAGAACGCGCCGTACGTCGCGCTCTCGGCCGCGTTCTCGGCCCATACAGTAGACATGATGGTGTCCGCGTGGACCACGTCCACAGCCTCGCTCTCGGCGAACGAGATGATGGTGAACGGGCCTGTAATGCAGGGGTGTCCGCCCGCGCGGTACGGCAGTACTTGTAGGCGGACGTTCGGGAGTTCGGCCACCTTCAGCAGGTGCTCCAGCTGCGCGCGCATGATGCCCGGGCCGCCGATCAACTGTCGTAGCGCCGCTTCCCAGACGATGGCGTACACCTCAAGCGGGCGCTCATCGCGCAGGCGTGCCTGGCGGCGCATACGGATCTCGACGAGGCGCTCGATCTCGTTGGGGTCCTCCCATACCCCCGCGCCCTCGCTCACCGCAAGCGAGCGGGCGTACTCAGCGGTCTGGAACAGCCCGGGGATCAGGGAGAGTTCCCACGTTCGTACGCGGCTGGCCGCGTCCTCCAGCGCGATGTACTCGGAGAGCGTGCCCGGGTGGGGCGAGTCCTGCCACCAGCCTTTGGCCTTACGGCGTTCGCGGTCCAGCCGGGCCAAGTCCAGGAGCTGGGCGAGGGCTTTGGGGTCGTCCAAGCCGTAGAACTCGCACAGCACCCGGATGTCCGGATCCCGCATCGGCACCCAGCCCCGCTCCATCTTCACGATCTTGGTGCCGGTCGCGTTGATGGACTCGGCGGCCTGCTGCTGGGTCTTGCCCGCAGCGTCGCGCAGGCGCAGCAGTTCTCCACCGAGCCGACGTCCCAGGACAGTTGACGCCCGGTTGCCTACGGGCTGGGTTGATCGCTTCACGGTCACAGTGTGTCCCCGGGACGTCACCGAGTCGACCGCTTAAGCATTTTGGGGAAGAACTTCCCTGAATCGATTGCCTCTGAAGCGAGCGCCCCACTACGTTCGGTACACAGTCGCCCACACAGCGGCGTCATCTGGAGGTGCACTCATGCCCGAACCCCAACCCCCCACCACCCCCGATCCCGCCCCCGTCCTCCACGAAGACCTCCTCGACTACACCCCCGTCCTCCGCAGCGTCCCCCTCGCTCGCCGCCGCGCCGCCCGTCTCGTCGCCGAGTGGGGATACGCGGCCCTCGCCGGCGATGTCGCCCTCGTCGTCTCCGAGTTGATGACCAACGCCCTGCTGCACGGCAGCCTGCGGGACCGGCTCATCCGCGTACGGCTCACCGCCACCGCCACGGTTCTCAGCGCGGAGGTCAGCGATCCGCGCGGGGAGCGGGTGCCGTGTCCGCGTGATGCGGGGGCGAGGAACAGTTCGGGCGGGGGCTGGCACTGGTCGGGGCGCTCGCGGACGACTGGGGCGTACGACCCCGTCTCGGCGTCGGCAAGACGGTCTGGGCGGAGTGGAAACTCACGGCGCCCCTCCGCATCGTCCATCCGCCGATGCGTACAGAGGCGTGACAGGAATGGCGCCAGCGTGGGCATGTCCCGGAACGGTGCTCGACGAGCGGAAGGGGCGGCCGATGACCATGCCGTATGAGGACGGGGATGCTCGCCTGATCCCGCGCCCCGAGCTGACGCTTCCTGCCCTGCGGCAGGCTGTGGCGACCGTGGCCCCCTCTCGCCTGCCCGAGTTCTTCGAGGACCTGCAGAGAGCCTTCGTGCGGGCCGGCGACGAGGACAGCGTCGTACCGATCCGCATGTTCTACCGGCCGTGGGGCGTGGTGGTCGAGATCGAGCGGCACCCCGAGACGGCGGCCGGCTGCACGCCGCCGAGCAGGCCGTCAGCGACCCGGACCCGGCCGTACGGGACCGTGCCATCCGTGAAGCCGGGGAGATCGTACGAACTGCGCACCGTGAGGTCGCCGGTGGCTGGCTGGCACTGGGAGCCGTTTCAGGACGACCTGCTCGACGGACTCCTGGATGCGGCCCGCGCCGAGACCGAGCGGCTGGCCAACGAGGTCGCCGTACGGGAGTCCATGGTCTTCCTGGAGGGCTCCGCCTACACCGGACCCGGGCCGGGCGTGCGCACGGAGAGCCGCGGTCTGCTCATGCTCACGTATCTGACGGACGTGCGCGGCGAGCGGATCGTGGTGGTTCAGGTGAGCTGGTTCGGCTGGCAGGCCAAGGCCCATGATGACCAGGACAGTGGCCGCCACGGCAACTACCAGCCGGCCCAGGGCGCGCGAGGCGCGCAGGCCGTAGCCGGACAGCAGCCAATACCCCCACAGCAGGCCCCGTTCACCGGGCGGGGTGGCGGTGCGGTCGCGGCGGCGCATCTGTCGGGTAGGCCATCTCGCCGTAGTAGAAGTCGGCGGCGCCGGGCTCGTTCTCGCCGTCCTCGATGGCTTTGCACAGTTGCCGGTAGAGCGCGGCCGCGTCCTCCGGGTCTGGGGTGAGGCCGTGGTCGGAGCGTCACTCCCACTTGTCTGACGACGAGGCGTACGCGGTCTCACACGAATTGCGGACACGGCTCCATCGGGGCCAGGCCCTTGCCGGAGCCGCGCCGCACTTCCAGGCCGCTCGGTCAGTTGTCCGCCGCGGCTTGGGTCTCCAGGGCCTGCTTGATCACGCGTGCTCCCTGGTCGACCATCTCGGCGATAGGGCCCGCGAGGTCGTCGGGTGTCACATCGGTGATCCAGACGAACCGACTGTGTTCCTTGCCGTCTGCGAAAACCTGCATCGATGCGTGGTGGTGCTTGGGGGCCAGTGACCCGCCGACCACTGCATAAGCAACCCGGCGGGCTTCGTCGTCGATGTCAACGAGGAGCTCGTGCACCACGACGCCGTTGGCAAAGGTCACGACTCTGGTATCCGCCTTGAGATGCGTGTCTGTGACGAAGCCGGGTGCCAGGCGCCGGTGTATCTCGCTGACGTCGCGGACCGCCGCCCAGACGTTCTCGGGGGCGCTCCTGATCTGGAATTCCTTGTGGATGTGAGCCATGTGGGGGTCTCTCCTGTTTGCCGGGTGGTCAGTCGCCGGTGGTGAGGCAGAACGGGTGCCCCTCGGGATCGGTGAGCACCACCCACTTGCCCTCGCCGGGCTGGAACTCGGGCTTCGCCGCCCCGATGGCGAGCAGCTCCTTGGCGGCGCTCTCCAGGTCGGTGACGGTGAGGTCGAGGTGCGCGTGAGTTCGGGCGTCGGGCCAGCCCGGCGCCTGGTAGCCCTCGATGCGCTGGAAGGCGATCTGCACCGGACCGCCGTTGCCCAGGGAGGAGAAGTCCTGGTCGCTGTAGGTGATTTCCCAGCCGGTGGCCTTCCTGTAGAACTCGGCGAGTATCGCCGGATCGGCGCAGTCGATGACGACCGCGGTGAACTCTGCGAGGGCGGGCATGCCAATGACCCCTTCGTATGGGTGCTGGTGACGTGTGATGTGCCCCGACGAGGCAGCCCGGTGCACTGGGCAGGGCGGCGGGGCCGGGGCACGTCAACCAGCCTGCTCGCGGCAGTAGATCCCCGTCTTGAACATCCTTGCGCGGGTGATTGTCAGACCCTCGGCGTAGCGTTCAAGAGTGCTCTCAGCCACCACTCTCACTACCCGACCCGACTTCAGCATCACGGCTGTGACATGCCAGGACGACCATGCGCGCTGGTCGGAGACCGAAGTGCGTCAGGACTACCGGGTGGTGCTCGTGCGCCGTGGCCGGTTCCGCAGGCGCGCAGCCGGAGCCGACGCCGACATCGACTCGACAATGGCCTACGTCGGCGTGCCGGGCGAGGAAGAGCACTTCGCCCATCCCGCCGGAGGCGACGACTGCACATCCATCAGCCTGACGCCGACGCTCTGGCACGTCATGGCCGGCGACGTCGCGCGCCTGGCCACACAGATCGTGTACGTCGATGCCCGCCTCGACCTCACCCATCGCCGGCTCCTGGCGACCGCCCGGACCGGAGACGTCGACTACGCGCTGGCGGAAGAATTGCTCAGCCTGCTCGCCACCGCTGTAGGCCAAGTCGTCTCCGGGCCCACACCGCTCAGTGCACAAGCCCCTGGAAACGAAGCGGCTCTCGTCGCAGCAGCCCGCCAGGCGATCACCGAAGGCCACCCGGCCTCGGACGGACTGCTCCCGCTCGCAGAAGTGCTGGGCGTCTCGCCCTACCGCCTGAGCCGATCCTTCAGCCGCGAAACGGGGCTCTCAGTGACCCGCTACCGCAACCGCGTCCGCATTGGCCGCGCCCTCGACCGCTTGGAGGAGGGTGAGAGCAGCCTCGGCGCACTCGCCGCAGACCTCGGCTTCGCCGACCAGGCACACATGACCAGGACCATGCGCCAGTACCTGGGCCGTACACCGACGGCACTACGACGCCTGCTCGCCCCTCGGACACCTTGACGATCTCCGTTGCTCGACAACGTCTTCGCCTCGGGAATTACTTGGCCGCGACGACCCGACCCATCGCAATCGAACACCGGGGTGACGCTCCGCGACCGCTCCCCAAGATCTCGCCCAATCGCCCTCGTCCTGGATTGATCAGGACGCGGAGGGCGGGAGCACCGTTTTTCGATCGGTCTCCAGGAAGGGCGCCGTGTCCAGGGTGGGGTATGGGGCCGGGAGGGAGAGGGGCTCGCCGAGGTCGACCTTCGTGTCGGCGTCGTAGTACGCCTCGGTGGGGTCGTCGCCGGGGACGATTGGGTCTGTGTAGCAGTGGGCCGTCTTCGTGTTGCGGTTGATCAGGACGTAGGCGGGGATACCGGCGGCGGCGTAAGCCGAGAGTTTGGCGCCTATGTCAATCGCGTGATTGGTTGACGTGACCTCGCCCACCAGGGCGATCATGCCGATGGGGTACCAGCCCTTGTGGGCCTTGCGATACGACTCGTCGAGTTCGGTGGGCTCGCGGTACAGGACATAGAAGTCCGGAATGACCAGGGCCATGGTGCTGCCGTCCTTGTGGGCGGCGCGGAAACCCATGCCCATGCCGGCCAGGTCGATCCCGGCGGTGTGGAATTGGACGGCAAGCTTGACGGCGCCTTTGCTGTGCTTGTAGTCCGGCTGCGGCGGCACGATGACCGTCCCCTCGACGTACTCGGGTCGAATCGGCATCGGCGACGCCTCTTCGAACGCGATCAATAGATCGATGGGGTCCACCTGCGTCATCACCGGCTCCATAATCGGTTCGGCGCTCATCGCTGGTTCTCCTTGTCGCACTGATGCAATGCCAGGCTAAGCCCGCGCCGGGTGCCCCGGCAGAACAATGGAGCCCACGCCTGACGTGCGCGCCGGAATGTCATGACCGTTCACTCGAACGAGTGTGCTGAACCGTTACGCCGATCCCCGCACGTAAGAAGGAGGCGGCACCCGGAGCTCCCCGGATACCGCCTCCCTCGTAAGTCCTACTTCATCACACTCGGCGGCGTGAGCGGCGTAGCCGCCTGTGCCTACGGCGACGAAGTGTTGGAGTGCGCCGACGGCGCCGCCATCCCCGCCGTCGGGTCGGAGTCGGGGGTCTCGTCCGCCGGGGTGGCCGGGCCGCCGACGATCGGGATGTCCGCCGCGTCGAAGGCGCGCTTGATGCGCCAGCGGAGTTCGCGTTCCACCGTCAGGGACTTGCCGGGCATCGTCTTCGCCGACACCCGCACCACCATCGAGTCCAGCAGCACGCTGTCCAGGCCGAGGACCTCGATCGGGCCCCAGAGGAGCTCGTTCCAGGGCTCCTCCTTGCTCATCTTCTCGGCGACCTCGTCGAGCGTGCGCTTGACCTTGTCCAGGTCCTCGGAGGCGCGGACCGTGACGTCCACCCCGGCCGTGGACCAGCCCTGCGAGAGGTTGCCGATGCGCTTGACCTCGCCGTTGCGGACGTACCAGATCGCACCGTTGGGGCCGCGCAGCTTGGTCACTCGCAGGCCGACCTCGATGACCTCGCCGGTGGCGACGCCCGCGTCGATCTCGTCGCCGACGCCGTACTGGTCCTCGAGGATCATGAAGACGCCGGAGAGGAAGTCCGTGACGAGGTTGCGGGCGCCGAAACCGATCGCCACGCCCGCGACACCGGCGGAGGCGAGCAGTGGGGCCAGATTGATCTGGAACGTGGCCAGGATCATCAGCGCGGCCGTGCCCATGATCACGAAGCTGGCCACCGAGCGGAGTACCGAGCCGATCGCCTGGGAGCGCTGACGCCGGCGTTCGACGTTCACCAGGAGGCCGCCCAGCGCCGTGCCGTCGACCGCCTGTGCCGTGCGGCTCATGCGGTCTATGAGCTTGGTGATCGCCCGCCGCACCGCCACTCTCAGCATCGCCGCGATCACCACGATCAGCAGGACCCTGAGGCCGATCGCGAGCCAGGTCGACCAGTTCTGCTCGACCCAGCTCGCGGCCTGGGTCGCGTTCTCCTGGGCCTCCTCGATCGACGGGACCGCCGGGGTCGGGGACTCCGAGGGAGTCGGCGACGGCGAGGAGCCGACGGCCAGTAGGACGGCGGACAGGGACACGGCAGGTACCTCCAGGCGCAGCGGTCCGCCGCCCGGCAGATGGTCGGATGGTGAAGGGTCACGGAAAGGTCACCAGGGCGGCAGACCCACCACACTAACGGTGCATCGTGTGTGGATCGCTGCAATGTTCGAGGGAGAGACCGTGCTCACCTGGGGATGAAGAAAGGTGTGGTCGAAAACACTCCCAGCCCGTTACCGGGACATGGTGGCGCTTCCACCAGGCAAGAGGGGAGACTGACTACAGATCGTCCCGGCGCGAGCCACGCGCCGCCGACGCCCAAGGAGGCATCCGTGCCGCATGTCCTGGTCCTCAACGCGTCGTACGAGCCGCTCGGCGTCGTACCGCTCCGCCGCGCGCTAGTCCTCGTCCTCGAGAACAAGGCAGTCTGCCTCGAGGAGTCCGGCGCCTTTATGCACAGCGCAACCATCTCAGTCCCCGCACCAAGCGTGGTCCGGCTCAAGCGATTCGTCCGGGTTCCCTATCGGGGGCCCGTTCCTCTTACCCGCAGGGCGCTCTTCGCGCGCGACGGGGGCCGGTGCATGTACTGCGGTGGCGTCGCAACCAGCGTCGACCACGTCATCCCGCGCAGCCGCGGGGGCAAGCACGTCTGGGACAACGTGGTGGCCTCGTGCCGCCGCTGCAACCACGTCAAGGCCGACCGGCACCTCTTCGAGATCGGCTGGCGGCTGCGCCACAAACCCGCTCCGCCCACCGGCCTGGCCTGGCGCATCATCGGGACCGGCCATAGGGACCCGCGCTGGCTGCCGTACTTGCAGCCGTTCGGCGCGGACGACGCCTTGGCCCGGATCGACGGCATCTCTGCCTGAGACGATCCGGGCTTTTGCATACGTCGGTGAGGGTGGGGCGGGCTGGTGCCGGACGCGGGAACACCCCGCGCCCGGCCTGCCGGTGTGCCCTCGACGCCCTCGACGCGCTCGATCAGCCGCGCGGCCCCTCCGGCCGCGCCCCCCGCACCACGTACAGCACGCCTCCCGCGCCGAAGGCGACGAGCGCGACGATCCACCCGTCCCACTCCCCGGCCGGCTGCACGAGCCACGCCCACACCGGCACCACGCCCCCGTGCACCCCGGCGGCCCCCATGTACACCGCACTGACGTACCCGAAGACCGGCAGCCAGCTCAGCCGGGCGCCGAGCAGGGCCGCCGCGGCCGCGGCGAGGCCCGTACAGCCGAGGGTGTTGCGGATCATGGCGGGCGGGCCGAAGGAGGACACATGCCCGAGGACGGCCGGCGGCAGCAGGACCGCGGCGAGGGCGGTGAGCGCCAGCAGCTGCACCAGGCGCCGCCGCCACCAGGGGCGTACGGCCGTGCGGTCCAGTTCTTCGGACGCGCTGTACAGGCTCGCGCCGATCGCCGCGGCCGCGAGCAGCGGGGCCAGCGCGACCACCGGGACCCGCCGGCTCGGGTCCAGGTAGGCGTCCAGGCCGTGCGCGGCCCACACGGCGAGGGCGCCGGTCGCGGCGAGCGAGGCGACCGTGAGCGGGAGGGTGCGCGAGCGGGCGTACAGGAGAAGACCGCCGGTCACAGCGCCTGCAGCTCCTTCGGGTCGCACGGTCATGGCGTCGGCACCTCGTTCGGGTCGCACGGTCATGGCGCCGGTACTTTCTTCGGGTCGCACGGTCATGGCGTCGGCACCTCCCTCGGTCGACCTGTCACAGCGCCGGCACCTCCCTCGGTCGACCTGTCACAGCGCCGGCACCTCCTTCGGGTCGCACTCGTCGGCCGTCGCGAAGTACTCGGACAACCAGGCGCGGCGCTCCTCGTCGCCCATCCCCGCCAGCCGGGCGCGGGCCTCGATCCGCTCCTTCAGCCGGTCGCGCTCGGCCTTGCCGCCCTTGGCGTCCGCCTCGTCGAAGTCCTGCTGCAGCGGACTGGGTGCCAGGTATGCCTCCACGGCGTCGTCGATCCGGGCCACGCGCGGGTCGGTGGTTTCGCACTCCCCCCGGCCGTACAGCGCCATGCCGGCCGCCCACGCGAACTCCCGCGGATCGGTCAGCCGACCCCGTACGACGGACCAGCCGATCGGCGTGATCATCGGCAGCTCGGCCTCGTCCGGCTTCGGCCGCCTCGGCAGGTCCGCGAAGCGGACCGGCAGGTTCTCTACGCCCTCCAGGCGGCCCGTCAGACCGGACAGAGCCTCCGTGACCTGCGGCAACAGGCCCTCGTAGCGGGCGTTCACACAGATCTGCGGGGTCGTGGAGGTGTCGCACACCTGGCGGCGGGCCAGCGGGTCGGCGTGCCACAGGCCGTCGCCGGTCTGCACCAGCAGCGCCCCCGCGGCGGTCGCGGCGGCCAGCGGAAGCAGGGCCGTGAACCGGCGCCGGGCGGCGTACGCGAGAACCGCCGCCGTCGCCAGACCGCCCGTCCACGCGGCCATCGCCAGGGGCTGCCACCACACCGGCACATCGGTGACCGAGCCGTCGGCGAGCGGGGACAGGTGCCGCACGGGACTCGTCCCTTCGTACGCCAGGACACCGACGCCGACATACCCGGCCACCGCCAGCGCCGGTGCCGTCAGCCGCCAGGGCACCAGACGGCCCACCACCTGGCCCACCACGGCGGCGGACCCCAGGGCGACCGCGTCCGTGAGCGGTACGACGAGGTGCGGCCGGTCGCCGGTGGCGTAGAAGGCGGTGGCGAGCAGGGCGAGGCCGGTGGCGACCGCGTACCCGGCGACCACCCAGCACGCGACCGGCAGAGCGGACGCCAGGAACCGGGCGAGCGGACCGCGTGCCGCCGCCGACATCAGCTCTCCGGTACGGCGTCTGCGCTCCCGGCCGCCCTGCCAGCAGCAGGCGGCCAGGGCCAGCGGGACGCCCAGCAGCTGCGCTCCCACGTGCAGCCGGTCGCGGGTCTCGGCCCAGCCGCCCTGCCACTCCGCCGCGGCGGCGGCCATCCCCACGGCGAGGGTGAGGAGGACGGCCGCACCGGCCCAGGGGGCGAAGCCGCGCAGGAACTCGGCGCGCAGGGGGTGGTTGGGGGGAGCCGCGCGCTTCCCGCTCCCCGCTTCCCGCGCCGCTTCCGCTGCTTCCGCTGCTTCCGCTTCTTTCGCTACGAGGGTCATCGCGCCGTCCCTTCGAGGGTCTGGGGCCGGCCGGAGTCGCGGTGGGCGCGCAGCGCGGCCGTGTAGCCGCGCTCGATCGCGTTGTCGCCGGCGCTGCCCGCCGCGCCCGCCGACTCGCCGAGCGCGGCGAGTGAGCCGGGCGTGCCGCGCCAGGCGACCCGGCCCGCGTCGACGAGGGTGACCTCCGTGCAGGCCGCCGCCACGTCCTCCACGAGGTGGGTGGAGACGATGACCGTGGCCGAGGCGCCCAGTTCGCGCAGCAGCTCCCGGAACTCGACGCGCTGCTCCGGATCGAGACCGGCGGTCGGCTCGTCGAAGAGCAGCACCCGGGGGTCGTTGACGATGGCCTGGGCGATGCCGACGCGGCGGACCATGCCGCCGGACAGCGTCCTGACCTTCGTGTCGATGCGGTCGGCGAGGCCGACCCGGCCGACGGCCCGTTCCACGGCGGCCGGGGCGTCGGCGGTGCGCATCTCCTTCAGCCAGGCCACGTACGCGACGAACTCTCGCACCGTGAACCCCGGGTAGTAGCCGAACTCCTGCGGCAGATAGCCGAGCTGACGCCGTACGGTGCCGCGCCGCCGCTGCTCGCCGGTGTTCTCGCCGAGGATCTCCACCCGGCCGCCGCTCGGTTCGGCGACCGTGGCGAGGACCCGGATCAGTGAGGTCTTGCCGGCGCCGTTCGGGCCGAGCAGTCCGTGGACGCCGGGGCCGAAGTCGAGGTCCAGCGCGTCGAGGGCGACGGTCTTGCGGTGCCGGACGTGCAGGCCGGTCACTCGGATGGTGGGCAAGGGGGCTCCAGGGGAGGAGTGGGAGGGGAGATCCAGAGAGGCCGGGGGCGTCGTCAACGCCGCTCCAGGCGGTCGTAGGCCCGACGGCGGGTGGCCAGCAGCGCGGCACAGAGGACGGCTGCCGCCGCCCACGCGCCCTGCGCCGGGGCGCCGTCGAGGTAGGCCGAGAGCTGGTCGGCCAGCCGTGCGGTCAGCCCACCCCGCGCGGTGAGCGCCGGGGCGAGTACGGCGCACAGCCAGCCGCCGCCGGTCACCGCGGTGGCGGTGCGGAACCCGGTGTAACCGGCCAGGGCCAGGGAGGCCAGGGTCAGGGTGAGGCCGGGCAGCAGCCAGGCGGCCGCGGCCGGGGCGCCCGAGGCCGGCAGCAGCAGCCCGGCCAGGGTCAGCAGCGGCAGGCTGACGGCCAGTACCGCGGCCGTCCGCGTCAGCATCAGCCGGAGCCCGGCCGACGGTGTCGCCGCGGTGATCTCGTGCAGCGGGTCGGCGTGCGCGCCGTAGGACAGGGCGACCCCGACGACCGGTACGACGGGGGCGACGGCCAGCAGCAGCGGCCGTGCCGCGTCGAAGTCGGCACCGTAGGCCAGCGCGACCGCGCCGAACGCCACGAGCAGCACGGCCGGCAGCCAGGCCCCGCGCACGGCGGGCCCGGCGGCCCACAGGACACGGGCGGTACGGGAGCCGACGGAGGGGAAGGGGAGGCGCCGGCGGGACCGGGACTGGGACCGGGACAGGGATGCCGATGCCGATGCCGGTGACGTGGTGGGCGCCGCGCCCAGTACGGCCTCCCGTACCTCGGCGAGCGTCACCCCCGCCGCCGTCTCCCGTACCGCCTGTGACACCCGGGCCGCGCAGTCGCCGCAGGACTCCAGGTGTTTCTCCAGCGACCAGGCGTCCGGCTCCGGCAGGGAGCCGTCCGTGTAGCGGGTGACGAGGTCGTCGGACGTGTGCCAGCCGGTCATGCCGGGCCTCCCAACGGCGACGGGTTCAACTGGGCGAGGGCGGCGCGGAGTTCGGTGCGGGCGCGCATCGCACGGGACTTGACGGTGCCTTCGGGTATGCCGAGCAGCCGGGCGGTCTCGCGGGTGGTGAGCCCGTCGACGACCGTGGCGCGCAGTACGTCGCGCAGTTCGGGCGAGATCCGGTCGAGGGCGGTGCCGACATCGCCGTACTCCAGCCCCGCCAGCACCCGCTCCTCGGCGGACGGCGCGGCAGCCGCAGGCGCGTACCCGCTCGGCGCCTCGTCCATCGGCGCCGTCTCCAGCCGCGTGGCCCGCTCGTGGGCCCGCCGCGCGTCGACCAGGCGGCGCGCGGCGATGGTCCACAGCCAGCCGCCGGCCTCCTCGCCCCGGTGCGCGTCCGCCGACCTCCACACGGCCACGAACGTGTCCTGCAGCACCTCGCGCACGACCTCGGGGTCGGCACAGCGCCGCCGCAGCCGCGCGTGCAGCCACCCGGCGTGCCGGTCGTACAGCGCGGCCATCGCCGCCGAGTCCCCGCCCGCGACGGCGCGCAGCAGCGCCGCGTCCGAGTCCGCCTCGTCCTTCTCCCGGTGGCCCCCCATGGGGCGGAACAGTCTCACACCCCCTCTATCGACGGCTGTGGGGCGGTTGGTTCGGCGGAAAGGGACCGGGTACGGGTGCGGCCCGGGGGTCCCCTGCGCCCCCGGGGCCGGACGGTTCACGGGCCATGCCCCCGTCACACGTACCGCAGTTCCCCCGGCCGCACCGACCGCCGCAGCAAAGGCAGTGCCGTCGTCGCGGCCAGCAGGCAGCAGCCGTACACCGCCACCGGCACAAGCAGCGCCACCCACGGGATGCCCGGAGTGACGTGCTCCCTGGTGAGCGCCGCGTACCAGATGCCGATCGCCATGCCGCCCGTGCCCGCCACCAGGACGGCGGGGGCCAGCGGCAGCGCGGTCTCCAGGAGCAGGGCCCGGCCCAGTACCGTGCGCGGCACGCCGGCGGCGGTCTGCGCGGTAGAGGGCGTGGAAAGCGGGGGTGACCGGGCGTGGTGGTGGGGCGGCGCGGGCGCAGGCCGGCGGGCAGCGGGGTACCGCTGACGTGCACGACAAAGCCGCTTGACACGCATTCGGAATTCCCGGAATTCCCCAGGCGGTGTAGACCACTGACGGCAGTAGTGACGGCAACACCAGCAGACTCCAGCGCACGAGCGCGAACATCCGGCGACTGTCAAATCGCCCGCTGACCAGCAAACTTGCAGGTAGGAGCGGCCTGGCCTGCACACGCACTATGTGCTGGCGGGCGAGATACCGGTTCTCGTTCACAACTCCACTCGTCTCCTCGGGGCCACTCGCGACATCACGAGGCATCGCGCAGCTCGTGCGGGGGAGAAATTTGACGTTGACTACCTTGCAATCGTCGGCACATCGAAAGGTGGCAAGGGGGGTCTTCGAAGTTGAGCGGTGCGCCCCTGTTGGTCGGCGTCCGCCCCCAGGCCCTCGTAAGCCGGGGATGTGACACTCCCGCGGAAACTGTCACATCCCTGCGGCTTACCAGTCGGCGCCCGGCGTCCGCGCACCGCTCAACTTCGAAGACCCGGCAAGGGCGGTACCGGTGGGTGGACCTGGCAGCGAAATAAGCGCTTCATCGACAAAGCTCCGACCGAGGGGCGGTCGATACGCCTGGTCGCAGATCCGGGAAAGCCTCTCTACTCAAAAGGAAATACGTTTCAGAGGGAGCTAAAGTATCTTCAAGGGGAAGGGTACGGTTGGCGGCAGGTTGAGTTCGGTGAAAACTCCCACATGGGAGGTCTACAGGATCCGTCCGTAGACTCAAGAAACGTAAAGGAGAGTAGGCGACCTAATGGTTCCATCAGCGAAGGTATTCTTTCAAGAAGTGCGCGCAGCCTACGCCGAAACCGCAGCGAGGCTGGACCTCATCGGGCCAGAAGAGGGGCGAGACGTCATTCCGGTTTCTAGCTACAAGGTCAGCGAATTGGCGTACGAAGTGCAACTAGATGTGCGTGAGGGCACTGTGGATACCGATGTCAAGGTCGAGACGGATGCCATCTATCTCACGATGGACATCGAGGCGCTTGCGCTGGCCCTGAACGTTGTTGAAAAGCGAGGAGGATTCTCACACAGTGCCCGTAACTTGAAACAGCTGAAGAAATCATTGACTGGGCAGGTGGGCTATGTCGAACTGTTGCACCCCATGCTCTCCGGGGGAGAAGCGGAGAAAGTGATGGTGCAAGCCGGTGCCCGGCGGTGGCGATAGATTCATTCGTTCGTGCCTGTGGAGCGTCGGGCGGGGTCGACCTCGGCAACGGTGCTGTCGGCAGGGTTGATCGTCGCCGCGGCGGTGGTCGCGGCCAAACACGTCGGCTGGTGCGCGTCGACTGGCGCCGACCGTGGCCAGCCCGTCGGCGACACCACCGCGTGGCCCGACGACAACGACTCCTCGGCAAAGCCCGCGATGCCACTACCGGCCTGACCCGCATCGGCGCACGCGAATACGACCCCACCCTCGGCCAGTTCATCAGCGTCGACCCCGTCCTCGGCCCCGCCGACCCGCAAACCCTCAACGGCTAAGCTCACCAGCCCGCTGTTGGTTGCCACCCGATGACCTCGAACGCGGCCCTCATCGGTCGGCAGAATGTGACGAGAGGCACGTTCTTCCGTTCTGTACGTCTGCCGCCGCGCCCGCTGGGTAGGGCTGCGGTAACCCGCAAGGGCCTGACCCGCGCGACCCGCAGGGCAGGCCATAGGTCGCCGTACTCGACAAGGAGGCCCCCGTGGCCGCATCGGCACACCTTCTGCTCTCGGCCCTTTCCAAACCCGAGCCCGCCGCGCCGCACTACTGCGTGTTCAGCGCCGAGGGAGCCTGCGCCGAGGCACCCCTGACCAGCGAACCGCCCCTGCCCGACGCCGAGCAGCCCCTCACCAGCGAGCCCCCACTCGCCGACGCCGCGCCGCTGACCAGTGAGTCCGCGGCCCCGGAGATGGACCCCGCGAGGTAGTAGATGACAGCGCAGGCGTCGGCCGAACCCCCCTCCGTATCCCCGTCCGAGGACCTCTCCCGGCTCGCCGAGCTGCATGGCGTCGCCCCCTTCTACCGCCCCTCCCCGGACCGCGTGGTCGCGGCCTCCGCCACCGCGGTCACCCTGGCCCTGGCCGCCCTGGACATCGACGCGAGCACCCCCGGCGCCGTCGCCCGCGCACTCGCCGCCCGCGAACGCGAGCTGCGCGAGCGACTGCTGCCGCCCACGCTGGTCTGCCGGGGCGGCGGTACGCCGGACGCGCTCGCCGCCCTGCCGTCCGGCACCCGCCTGCGCATCGAGACCGAACAGGGCGAGACCCGCGTCGCCGCCGACCAACTCCCGCACGGTGTCCACCGGCTGACGGCCACCGCCCCCGACGGACGTACGGCGCACAGCCACCTCGTGGTCGCCCCGGCCCGGCTGCCCACGCCGACCGGACGCTCGTACGGCCTGCTCGTCCAGCTCTACTCCCTGCTCTCCCAGCGCTCCTGGGGCATGGGCGACCTCGGCGACCTCGCCGAACTGGCGGCCTGGGCCGGCCGCGCGCTCGGCGCCGGATTCGTGCAGGTCAACCCGCTGCACGCGGCGGTACCCGGAGTCCCCACCGACCCCTCCCCCTACCGGCCGTCCTCCCGGCGCTTCCCCGACCCGGTGCACCTGCGGGTCGAGGACGTGCCCGAGTTCGGGTACGTCGAGGACCGCGAGCGGGTGCGGGCGCTGCTGGAGCGGGCCGGGCGGCTGCGCGAATCGGTGCTGGAGAAGGGCGCGTTGATCGACCGCGACGCGGTGTGGGAGGCCAAGCGGGAGGCGCTGGAGCTGGTGCGCGAGGTGCCCCTCGAGCCCGGCCGGCAGGCCGCCTACGCCGACTTCCTCGCCGAGGAGGGCGAGGCGCTCGAGGACCACGCGACCTGGTGTGCGCTGGCGGAGGTGCACGGCTCGGACTGGCGCAGCTGGCCGGAAGGGCTACGGGATCCGAGGTCGGCCGAAACAGCCCGCGCCCGCGGGGAGCTGATGGACCGGGTCGACTTCCACTGCCGTCTCGCCTGGCTCACCGACGCCCAGCTCACCGCCACCCAGCGGGCCGCGCGCGAGGCCGGGATGCCGGTCGGGATCGTGCACGACCTCGCGGTCGGCGTGCACCCCGAGGGCGCCGACGCCTGGGCCCAGCAGGAGTACTTCGCCGCCGGCATGTCGGTGGGCGCCCCACCGGACGCCTTCAATGCCCGCGGCCAGGACTGGGGCCTGCCGCCCTGGAGGCCCGACCGGCTGGCCGCGTCCGGCTACACGCCGTACCGGCTGCTGCTGAGGGCGCTGTTCCGGTACGCCGGCGCCCTGCGCATCGACCATGTGATGGGCCTCTTCCGGCTCTGGTGGGTACCGCAGGGGCAGCCGCCGACGGAGGGCGCGTACGTCCGCTACGACGCCGAGGCCATGCTCGCCATCCTGGTACTGGAGGCGGCGCGGGCCGGGGCGGTGGTGATCGGCGAGGACCTGGGCACGGTCGAGCCCGGGGTACGGGAGGCGCTGCGCGAGCGTGGGGTGCTCGGGACGTCGGTGCTCTGGTTCGAACGGGACTGGGAGGGCGACGGCCGCCCCCTGCCCCCCGACCACTGGCGCTCCGACTGCCTGGCCACCGCTACCACTCACGACCTCCCGCCCACGGCCGCCCGCCTCACCGGCGAACATGTCGAACTCCGCGACCGTCTGGGCCTGTTGACCCGCCCCCTGGAGGCCGAACGGGCGGACGCGGCCGCCGACACGGGGGAGTGGCTGGCCCTCCTCACCCAACTCGGGCTGCTGCACGGCACCGGCGGCGGCCACGCCACGTCGGCGGAGGAGGCCGAGGTCCAGGCCGTCCACCGCTTCCTGCTCCGCACACCCGCCCGGATGATCGGCGTCTGGCTCCCGGACGGCGTGGGCGACCGGCGCCCACAGAACCTGCCGGGCACGTGGGACCAGTACCCGAACTGGCGGCTGCCGGTCGCGGACGCGGAGGGGAGGCCGGTGACGCTGGAGGAGCTGGCGGCTTCGCCGAGGTTGCATGCGTTGGTGGAGGTGCTGCGGGCGGGGGGTTGATAGGGCGGGGTTGATCAGGGCGGGCTTCTCGTATGGCACCCCGGGCGCGCGGCCCCCCAGGGGGTTCGGTACTTTTGGGCCCGTGGACAAGAAGAACGCCCTGCGCGCCGGCGCCCTGGCTGCCGGTACGACGCTGATGATGCTGCTCATGTCGTCCCCCGCGCTCGCGGTCGCCCGCGACGACGGCGACGACCCCGGCCCAGGCCTGAGCGTCATCGAGACGCTGGGCCTCTACGTGGTGGCCCCGATCGGGCTGTTCGCGGTCATCACGGGCCTCGTGATGATCCTGGACCGTTCCACGGACCGCCTGCCGAAGGCCAAGGCGAAGGCCTGAGCCACGGCGTGAGCCCGCCGCCGGGCTCACCGCACGCTCTCACGAGGGCGCCGACCCCGCCGTACGTACGCGCATCCGCCGTACGTGGGCGAGGCCGGCGCCCTCGGCTCGTTCCGCGCCGGGCGCGGTTCAGGGGCTGGGCGCCGTCAGGTACCGCTGCAGGGTGGGCGCCAGCCAGGCCACGATCTCCTCGCGGGCCAGCGCCACGACGGGCGGGAAGCGCAGGACGTAACGGGTGAGCGCCAGACCGAGCAGCTGGCTCGCGCAGAGCCCGGCTCGGGCCGGGACCTGCTCGGGGTCGGGGCACACCCGGACGACGATCGGCACCACCTCCTCGCGGAAGATGCCCTGCATGCGCTCGGCCCCGTCCTGATTGGTCGCGCCGACCCGGAGCAGAGCCGTCAGCACCTCGTTCTGCTCCCACATGGCGAGGAAGTGCGTCACCAGCGCCCGGCCGACCTCCTGCCGGGGGAGGTCACCCAGGTCCGGCAGCTTGAGATCGACGGCGACGGCGGCCGCGAACAGGCCCTCCTTGTTGCCGTAGTAGCGCATCACCATGGACGGGTCGATGTTCGCGTCCTTGGCGATGGCGCGGATGGTGGCCCGCTCGTAGCCGTCGGTCGCGAAGCGCTCGCGGGCCGCGGTGAGGATGGCGTCGCGGGTGGTGCCGGAGCGGCGGCGGGCGGGACCGGATCCGGAGTCTGTGGGGCTGCTGTTGCTGGCGTTCACGCCAACAAGCGTAGGCCAACATCTGTAGGCCAACAAGTGTTGACGTTCGTCTCCGTCCGTCGCTATGTTGGTCAACGAGCGTTGGCAAACAGGCGTTGGCAAACAAGCGTTGGCATCAGGAGGCCACCATGAACGGCACCGGCACCGGCACCGGCACCCACCGCACCCCGCACCCCGTGATCGTCATCGGCTCCGGCCCCACCGGCCTCCTGCTGGCCGGCGACCTCGCCGCCGCCGGCGTCCCCGTCACCCTCGTCGAGAAGCGCCCCGAGAAGATCAGCAACCTCTCCCGCGCCTTCGTCCTGCACGCCCGCACCCTCGAGCAGCTCGACGCCCGCGCCCTCGCCGACGACCTGGAGGCCCTCGGCCAGCGCCTCGACCGCCTCCGCCTCTTCACCCGGCTCACCCTCGACCTCACCGACCTCCCCTCCCGTTTCAACCACCTCCTCGTCCTCCCCCAGTACGAGGTCGAGAAGGCCCTGAAGCGGTGCGCGGTCGAGGCGGGCGTCGACTTCCGCTACGAGACCGAGCTGACCGGCCTCGCCCAGGACGCGGACGGCGTCACGGTCGAGGTCGGCGGCCCCGGCGGGGCGACGGAGTCACTGCGTGCCGCGTACGTCGTCGGCGCCGACGGTATGCGCAGTGCCGTACGCGAGGCCGTCGGCCTGCCCTTCCCCGGCCACTCCGTCATCCGTTCCGTCGTCCTCGCGGACGTACGGCTCGCCCGGGAGCCCGAGACGCTCCTCACCGTCAACGCCGTCGGCGACGCCTTCGCCTTCATCGCGCCCTTCGGTGACGGCTACTACCGGGTGATCGGCTGGAACCGTTCCCGCAACGTCCCCGACAGCGAGCCCCTCGGCCTCGACGAGATCAAGGACGTCGTCCGGCTCGCCTTCGGTCACGACTTCGGGATGCACGACGCCCGCTGGATGTCCCGCTTCCACAGCGACGAACGCCAGGCGCCCGCCTATCGCGTCGGCCGCGTCCTCCTCGCCGGTGACGCCGCGCACGTCCACACCCCGGCCGGCGGCCAGGGCATGAACACCGGCCTGCAGGACGCGGCCAACCTCGGCTGGAAGCTGGCCCAGGTGATCAACGGTCACGCGGCACCGGAACTCCTCGACACCTACCAGTCCGAGCGTCACCCCGTCGGCAAGGCGGTCCTGCGCAGCAGCGGCGGCCTGGTCCGCCTCGCCATGGCCAAGCGCCCCTGGACACTGGCGCTGCGCGCGGCCGTCACCACCGTCGTCAACGCCTTCCCCCCGATCGGCCGCAAGATGGCCGCCCAGGTCACCGGAATCGGCTACACCTACCAGGCTCCCCGAGGCGCCCACCGCCTCGCCGGCACCCGCGCCCCCGACGCCACCCTCGAAAGCGGCCGCCTCTACGAGGCCCTGCGGGGTGGACGGTTCGTACTGATCACCCCGGAAGCGGACGCGGCAAGCGGGGCGTACGGCGAACAGGGCGCCCGCAAGGACCGGCTGACCGTGGAGCGCTGGGCGAGCGACCGCCGTACGACCGTGCTGGTGCGCCCCGACGGATACGTGGCCTGGGCGGCGGACGGGGCGGACGCCGCGGCGATCGAGGACGCGGTAGCCGCGCACGTGGGCTGAGCGGCCCGGATGTCTACGGCTCCCGCGTCCCCGCGAGCAACTCCCGCAGCAGGTCGGCCAGTTGGCTGGCCTGTTCGTCGTCCAGGGTGGACAGGACCTCCGTCTGGGATGCCAGGCCCGCGCCGACCGCCTCGTCGACGACGGTCAACCCCGGCTCGGTGAGCGTGACCTGGAGGCCCCGGCGGTCGTGCGGGTCGGGGGAGCGGCGCAGCAGCCCGGCCCGCTCCAGCTTGTCGAGGCGCCCGGTCATGCCGCCCGTGGTGAGCATCAGCGTCGCCGACAGCTGGCGGGGCGAGAGGGTGTACGGCTCGCCGGCGCGGCGCAGGGTCGCCAGGACGTCGAACTCGCCGCGCGAGATCCCGAACCGGGAGTACGCCTTCTCCGTACGGTCGCCCATCACGCGCGCCAGCCGGTAGATCCGCCCGAAGACCTCCATCGCGGCAGTGTCGAGGTCGGGCCGCACGGCCGCCCACTGGTCGATGATCGCGTCGACGGAGTCCTTCTTCATGTGCCGAGTATCGGCGGCCGGACGGTCACCCGCAAGAAAGTGGCTTGACGGGAAGTAGCTTAATGCTAAGCTACTTCCCATTGACCTACCATCGAACTGTTTCTTCGAAGGATGCTCCCGATGGCCACCAGCCGCCCGGCCGCCTTGACAGCGATCACCGCCCTCACCGCCCTCGCCCCCATCTCCTGGGGCACCACCTACGCCGTCACCACGGAGCTCCTTCCGGCCGACCGCCCCCTGTTCACCGGCCTGATCCGTGCCCTGCCCGCCGGCCTGCTGCTCCTCGCGCTCGCCCGTGTCCTCCCGCGCGGCGCCTGGTGGTGGAAGGCGACGGTCCTCGGCGCGCTGAACATCGGCGCCTTCTTCCCGCTGCTGTTCCTGTCCGCGTACCGGCTGCCGGGCGGCATGGCGGCGGTCGTCGGCTCGGTCGGCCCGCTGTTCGTCGCCGGGCTCGCGGCGGTGCTGCTGGCGGAGCGGCCGACCCTACGGACGCTGCTCACCGGGATCGTGGCCGCCTTCGGCGTCAGCCTCGTCGTACTGAAGGCGGCCGGGGCGCTGGACCCGCTCGGCGTGCTGGCGGCGCTCGCCTCCACCGCGTCCATGTCCGCCGGCACGGTACTGACCAAGCGGTGGGGCCGCCCCGAGGGCGTCGGCCCGCTCGCCCTCACCGGCTGGCAGCTCACTGCCGGCGGCCTGCTCATCGCCCCGCTCGCCGTCCTGATCGAGGGCGCGCCCCCCGCCCTCGACGGCCGGGCGGTCGGCGGCTACCTCTACCTGGCGCTGGCCAACACGGCGGTCGCGTACTGGCTCTGGTTCCGCGGCATCGGCCGCCTCACCGCCACCCAGGTCACCTTCCTCGGCCCGCTGTCGCCGCTGACGGCGGCGGTGGTCGGCTGGGCGGTGCTGGGGGAGGCGCTGACGCCGGTGCAGGTGGTGGGGATGGGGCTGGCGTTCGGGGCGACTGTGGCGGGGCAGCTCAGGCCGAAGGCGATCAGCCGGCCGCGATCGTTCAGTTTCTCTGAACGAAACGCTCGAAGAGATTCGATGGACGTGGCAGGCGAGCCGCTGCGACGGTGATTGCACCGCGCATCGCGTCCAGCGAAAGGAACTCTGTGACCGCCGTCTTCTGCCGGACCTCCGGCAAGACACCCGACCAACGTGCGCTGCATGACAGCGTGCCGCCGGTGCGGCAGGCGTTCCGACGGTGGCTGTTGGCGCTGGTCGTGGTGGCGCCCTTCGGAGCCCGACAGGGGTGGCGGCAACGGAAACTGATCAGACGCCACCTCGACTACGTCCTCCTCGGCGTCACCGTCTACAACACTCTGTCAATCAGGCCGGGTTGACCACTTCCGCCGCCAACGTCGTTGATCGGACGGCGCCCCGGCAGTCACTCCGGCGTGAACTCGTGTTGCAGTTCGTACAGATGGCCGGCTTTGACCATGACCGTGGCTTCGATGGGGCGATCGTCGTCGCTGTATACGACGCGCAGCGTGCGGAGTGCCGGAAGGCCGCTGGGCAGGTCCAAGGCCTGGTACTGCTCCTGGGTGGGAACTCGGGCGGAGACCCGGTCCACGCTCAGACGCGGAGGGAATCCGAGCTCGGCGAGGAGGGCCGGAGTGCCACCCCTGGTCTTTCGCCTGTCCGTGATGGCCGTCCCTCGGGCGATGGTCAAGGGATGGTAGGACTTGATCAGTTCGACCGGTTCGCCGTCGATGGAGAGAACTTGGTGCCGCAGTAGATGGGGTCGTTGCCGGGTTCCGCTGCGCGGGCCACCGTGCCGCTCTCACGGTGCCCATCCCCCAGTGGAATGCCGAGAGGCCGTGCTCTGGGAGAGCACGGCCCCTCGGGTGGTGGTGTGACGCCTACCAGTAGGTACGAGTGATCTTGTCAGGCAGTCGCCCCTGCCGCTCCCTCTCCTGGAAGATCACCGATGCCGCGATCAGGAAAGCGCGGCGGAGTTCCGGGTCCGGGTCGGGGTTTTCCACATTCCCGACGTTTTTGTCGAGGAGCATGTCGCCGAGAGTTATTCCCTCCGGTGTGCAGGGGTGGGCGACTGATTCCTCCGGGTCGATCAGGATGTTTCCGGTGGCCCCTTCCGCGGTTTCCCAGGCATAGACGGATCCCGCTTCGATGGAAAGGATCTTCCTGCACGTCAGTGATGCTGTCACGGGGATTTCCACCAGTTCGCTCGCGCCAGGGATTTGATCACCTGAATCCTATACCGTCCGCCGCGGGCGCATGTTCGTCCCAGGTGTGGCCCGCGTCCAGGGTCGCCTGGTGGGCGCGGCGATAGTTCTGGTCGCCGTGCTGACGCATCCAGTTCGACTCGTATAGTTCATGTGCAAGCAGATCGAAATCACTGGGGTGCGGATTTCCGTTCTGAAGGCGTTCCCAGGCCCTGGCGATACGCGGATTGGCATCGAATCGCAGCATTCCCGCATCGAGCTGATGCGATTCGACGAACAGGTGGTTGTAGATCTGATTGATGTCGGCTGCGGAATAGCCGTGCGACGCCGCGGTCTGCGCCACCCGGTCGAGCTGGGCGTCGGCGCGGATCGCGCCATAGGCGTGGTCCGCCCATTCCAGCTCGAAGTCCATCTCGCTGCGCGGCCGCCGGAAGGACGAACCGCCGGACTGCAGCTCCCGCTCCGTGGCCACCGCGGTTCGCCGCCACCCGGTCAGCCCGCCGACCTCGGTGAGGACCAGCTGCTGGGCGATTTCGTCGGCGGTCTCCGCGTACAGATCGGCGAGCGCGTCGCAGCCCTGCTGCCGGAGCATGTACTCGGCCCGGTAGAGCCGGTAGGCGGGGCGGACGGGAAGGTACTTGTCGACGAACGCGCCCGCGCCGCCGTTCTCACCGGTGAACGCGTCCTCCAGGTCCCCGAGGAACACGAAGGGTGACTTGGCGACGTCGACGAAGGCGTCGCCGAAGATGCCGAGCGCTTCGCCGAGGCTGTCGACCCGGTCGTTGTTCGGGTCGTCGGGGGTCAGACCGCTGGGGTCGGTGAGCACGCTGGGCACGTTGTCGGCGTAGGCGTACGCGGAGACGTACGGCGTCGACAGGTCCCGGGCGGCCGGATCGGACCGCGTGAAGCGACCGGTGGCGGTGTCGTACTGGCGGGCGTGCAGGTCGAGATTGCCGGTGCTGGTCTCGTACCGGGCGCCGGTGTACGACGGGGTGCTCGCGGGCGCGCCGCTGGTGGTGGTGTTCAGGACGCGGGTGCCGAACGAGTCGTAGGCCCAGCGCTGGTAGAGGGTCCCGGTGCCGCCGACGACGTCGACCGGGGAGCCCTGGGTGTCGTGGTGGTAGTAGAAGAGCGCCCCGGCGCCGGTCTTGGTGGCGGTGGGTTGGCCGAGCGGGTCGTAGCGGTAGGACTGCTTGACCGCCCAGGCGCTGTCGTACTCGGTGGCCAGGATCGGCAGCGGGGCGTTGGGGTCCCACTGGGTGCGGTGGGTGACCGCGCCGTCCTTGAGGGTGGCGACCTGGTTGCCGCTAGTGTCGTGGTCGTAGGTGTATGCGGCGCCCCCGACGGTGGCGGCGGAGATCTGTCCGGCCAGGTCGTAGGTGTAGGTGTCGGCGCCGGCCTTGGTCCGGTCGCCCTCGGCGTCGTGGTCGTATGCGGTGGTCGTGGTGCCGGTGGTGGTCGAGGTGAGCTGGTCGGCCGCGTCGTAGGCGTAGCTGGTGCTCGTCGTGCCCAGGGTGGAGGTCAGCCGGTTGCCGACCTTGTCGTAGGTGTAGGACGTGGTGCGGCCTGCGGGGCAGCCGGTGACCCAGGGCTGCGGCGCGCAGCCGGAGGTGAGCCGGCCTGCTGCGTCATAGGTGAGGTCGTAGCCGCCGGTGCCGACGCCGACCCGGGTGACGTCGACGCGCGAGGGCAGGCCCGCCGCGGACAGTGTCAGCGCCGTCTTGGTGACTGTGGTGCCCGCCTTGGCGGCGGTCACCGCGATGATCCGGCCCGCCCGGTCGTACGTGCGGTCCTCGGTCTCGGTGTTGGGCAGGGCCGATGTGACCAGGTTGCCCGCCGGGTCCCAGGTGTACGTGGTGGTCTTGCCGTCGGCCGCCATCGTCGCGGTGCGGCCGTCGGCGTCGTACGTGTACGTGATCGTGTTGCCGTCGGAGTACTTGCGGGTGAGCATCTGCCCGGCGGCGTCATAGGTGTAGGCGAAGCCGCGTGTCTTGGTCAGATTGCCGACCGCGTCGTAGACGAAGTCCTCGGAGATCTTGGAGTTCGCGCGGGCGGTCAGCTGCCCGGCGTCGTCGTAGCCGAAGGTCGCGTCGGGGGTGGCGTCCGAGTAGTCGATCCTGGTGAGTAGACCGCGCGGGTCGTAGGTGTACCCGGTGGTGCCGCGGGGCGTGGTTTTCCCGGTGACGTTGCCCTCCGCGTCGTACGCGTAGGTCGTCTTCCGCTCCAGCGGGTCGGTGACCGAAGTGAGGCGGTGCACCGCGTCATGGCCGTACGCGGTGACGTGGCCGTTGGCATCGGTGCGCTCGGTGAGGTTGCCGATCTTGTCGTAACCGTAGGCGGTGACCGCGCCGGCGGGGGCGGTGACCTTGGTCAGCCGGTCCAGGTCGTCGTAGCCGTAGGAGGTGGTGCGCCCGTCGGCGTCCTTGCGCTCGACGACCCTGCCGAGGGCGTCATAGGCGGTGATGGTCACCCCGCCGAGCGGGTCGGTGACCTTGGTGGGGTTGCCCACCGGGTCGTAGCCGTACGTCGTCGTGTACTGGGCGGGGTCGGCGCCGGTGGCGTTGCCGCGCGGATCGACTGCGGTGGCCTGGCGGCCGTCGCCGTCGTAGGTCCAGCTCGACTTGTGGCCGAGCGGGGAGGTGCGGCTGAGCAGATTGCCGTCGGCGTCGTAGGCGTAGGTCGTGGTCTTGCCCAGTTGGTCGGTACTGCTGCTGAGGCGGTTGTTCTTGTCGTAGACGGCGGTGGTCGTCTTGCCTGCGGCGTCGGTGGTCCTGGTGACGTTGTTGTTGGCGTCGTAGGTGTAGCCGGTGGTGTGGCCCAGCGGGTCGGTGACCACGAGCGGCCGGTTGATCGTGTCGTAGGTAGTCTTCGTCGTCGCCCCGGTGGGACCGGTGATCTCGGTGAGGTTGCCGGCCGAGTCGTACACGTAGGACGTGGTGTAGGCGGCCGGGTCGGCGCCGGAGACGTTCCCGCGCGCCGAGACGCTGCTGAGCAGCCGGCCCACCTTGTCGTACGTGTAGGTGGTCCGGCCGCCGGCCGCGTCGGTCTCGGAGGCGAGCCGTCCGCCCGCGTCGTAGGTGCGGGTGAGGGACTTGCCTGCCTGGTCGGTGGTCCGGGTCAGGTTCCCCGCGTCGTCGTAGCCGAGCGTGGCGGTGTCGCCCGCAGGGTTGCGCACCGATGTCAACTGCTCGGCGCCGTTGTACTCGTAGGTCGTCGTACGGCCCAGAGCGTCCGTGGCCGAGCTGAGCAGACCGCGGCCGTCGTAGGTGTACTTCGTGGTGTACGCGGCCAGGTCGGCGCCGGAGGCGTTCCCTCGCGGGTCCGTCCTGGTCAGGACGCGGCCCGCTTTGTCGTACGTGAACGTCGTCTTCTCGCCCAGCGGCGTGGTGACCGACGTCCGGTTGCCCGCGGCGTCGTACCCGTATGTGGTGACCTTGCCGCGTGGGCTCGTCACGGTCTCCAGTGAGCCGAGCGCGGTGTACGTGTAGACGGTCTTGCCACCCGTCGGGTCCGTCGCCGACGTCAGCCGGTTCGCGGTGTACGTGTACGTCGTTCTGTTGCCGCGGCCGTCGGTGTGGCTGGTGAGGTTGCCCGCGGTGTCGTATCCCCAGCTCTCCTTGTAGCCCAGGGCGGACGGCGAGGTGCGGGTGAGCATCCGTCCTGCGGTGTCGTACGTCATCTCCGTGGTGTTGCCACGCTGGTCGGTGATCGCGGCGGGGCGCAGCTGACGGTCGTAGTCGTAGGTGATGCTCTTGCCGTACGGGTCGATCGTCTCCATCAGGACGTTGCTGGCGTAGACGTCGGTCCACACGCCGCCGTCGGGCGCGGTGGTGTGAGACTCGCTCTTGCCGTCCCAGGTGAACGTGGTGGTCTTGCCGTTCTGGTCGGTCTGGGACTTGATGCGGCCCGCGCTGTCGTAGACGTTGCTGACCTTGCCGCCCGCCGGGTCGGTGTAGGACGACAGCCGCTTGTTCGTGTCGTACGTGTACGAGGACGTCCTGCCGGCCGGGTCGGTGACCGAGGTCAGCAGTCCGTCGGTGTAGCCGTATGAGACCGATGTGCCGTCCGGCAGGCTCACCTTGGACAGCAGTCCGTCGGCGCCGGGTGTGAAGGAGGTGATGCGACCGGCGGCGTCCTTGACGGAGGCGAGCTTGCCCGACACGTACGTCAGGCTCAGGCCCTTGCCCGCCGCGCCGACCACGGAGGTCAGCAGACCGGCGCTGTCGAAGGTCCGCACAGTGTGGTCCGGGGTGGTGACCGTGTACGTACTCGTCCCCTTGACCAGCTTGGCCGTCGTGCCCGCCGGGGCGGTGTATGTGCCGTCGCTGGCCTGCGTGAACACGAATGACGCCCCGTCGCCCGTCCGGTACGTCGCCTTCCCCGTCGCGAGGGTCAGCCGCGCGTCGAACGGCGTCGCCCAGCCGCGCCCCATCAGACCGGTGGAGGTCGAGTCGGACCGATAGGTGCGCTCCAGGGTCAGCGGCACCCCCGGACCCGTCAGCGAGGCGTCGGTGAGTTGCTCGTAGAACATGCCGGTCGCCGTGTTGACCGGGTCGGCGCGGTGGGCCTGGGCGTAACAGGTGCAGATGCCCGCCGCCGCGCCGGGGATGCCGGGCGTGTAGAAGGCCTCCACCAGTGGCGAGGTGGTGCCGCCCGGGCTCGAGCCGTCGGCGTTGTTCAGGAAGACCCAGGCGTAGTACTTCTTGCCGTCCTCCAGGATTCCGCCCAGTTCACTGCCGGCCCACCAGAAGCACTGGTCGGTGGGGTAGGAGTTGCTCGACCACCAGTCGTAGCACCAGGCGCCGGTGTCCGGGGTGTCCCCGCTGGGGTCGTCGGTGGACTTCTTGATCTCTTGCTGGACGACGGGGGAGCCCGCCTCGTCCAGGACGTACAGCCACATCCCGGTGTACGTCGATCCCCGCTGCGGCAGCTTCACCTGCCCGCCGATCGACAGCATGCCGGGGTACGCGGTCGCCCAGGCCGACACCGAAACCGGGTTCTCGGGCGCGGCGGCGAGGCTCTGCGCGGCCGCGCCCGTCTCGGCGGCGGGGCCACGCTTGATGCGCTCCGTGTCCGGTCGGCCGTGAGGCGTGCCCTTGGCTTTCCGCTCCGGCGCGGTCATGTAGCCCCGCATGGGCGACAGTTCGTGCCGGTCCTTCGCGACCTGCTTGCGGCGCTCGGCCAGCGTCATCGCCTTGGGCGGATCGGGCAGGTCCTCGGCCGTACGGGCCTTGACCTGGGCGACGCCCGCCGCGGCACCGCCCGGCCGGTCCCGGGGAGCCGCCCAGGACGGGGCGGCAGCCGATATCGCAAGGAGAACGAAGGCCAGGAAGGCCGTGACGAGTCTTCGCGCTTGTGCGCGCATGGTGAATCACCTGGGAGGCATGAGTGAGCAGAGACTCGGTGATGTTGATCCACAAAGCGTTCGCAGTAACGCGCGGTACGAAATGCGTCTGGATTGCGGTGGCAAGGCTGACGTGATGAGAGGGGAAGCGCCTGGTCACGAGGGTGGGCGAGGGCGGGCAGGTGCTCAAATTGGCGTGGACGCGACGATGCGAGCGGACCGGTGTACGTGAACGCACCATTACCGGTGGAGGACTGGGCGGAGGACAGCCCTCGAACGGACGGGACGGCCTCGACGCGACCCGCCTGATGACGTCGGAACAGAGGACTGACCGAGCCACCCCGTACTTAAGGTCACAAACGGGCAAAGCTTCCCGTCTCTTCCTGAGACAGTTGACGCATGGTTCGCAGTAGATCGCTCAGGCGCTTCCACTGGGTGCCAGTGAGACGGGAGGGGAACTGAGACATGCGAACTGTTCCTAATGGCGGACACCTCGAGGCGGACGACGTCAGCCTCCTCGCCGCCGCGCAGCGGGAGCTGACAGAGGAGACCGGCATCCCGGCCTCGGCTGTGACTCCGGCCGGGCGCCGTCCCGTGCACATTGATGCCCACCACATCCCGGCCAACTCCGCCAAGGGCGAGCCGGATCACCAGCACTTCGACTTCCGGTTCCTCTTCCGTACCTCGGCAGATGTCGTCAATCTGCACACCGAGGAGGTCACCGCAGCGGCTTGGCGCCCCGCTGACACGATCGAGAATGAAGCGCTGCGCAGCCGAGTCCTCGAGGCATTGCGTTGAGCAAGCATGCGAAGGGGCGCCCAGTGCCTCAGCACCGGGCGCCCCTTGGTGTACATACGGCTACTCTGCAGCAGCCGCGTCCGCTGCCTGCGCCTTCAACGCCCGCTCCACGCCCGCGCGGGACTCGGAGACCAGGCGTCGCAGCGCCGCATTCGGCTCGGCCGAGGTCAGCCAGGTGTCCGTCTTGGACAGGGTGTCCTCCGAGACCTGGATCGTCGGGTACAGGCCCACCGCGATCTGCTGGGCGATCTCGTGGGAGCGGGAGTCCCAGATGTCCTTGACCACCTCGAAGTACTTGTCCGTGTAGGGGGACAGCAGTTCCCGCTGGTCGGTCTGGACGAAGCCCGAGATGACCGCTTCCTGGACCGCGTTCGGGAGCTTGTCGGAGTCGATGACCGAGGACCAGGCCTCGGTCTTGGCCTCCGGCGTCGGGCGGGCGGCGCGGGCCGTGGCGGCGTGGCGCTCGCCGGCCGCCGTCTTGTCGCGCTCGTACTCGCCCGCGATCTCCGTCTCGTCGAAGCTGCCGACCGCCGCCAGGCGCTCCACGAACGCCCAGCGCAGCTCCGTGTCCACGACCAGGCCCTCGACCGTGTGGGTGCCCTCCAGCAGGCCTTCCAGGAGGTCCAGCTGCTCCGGTGTGCGGGCCGTCGCCGCGAACGCGCGGGCCCAGGCCAGCTGGTGGTCGCTGCCCGGCGTCGCCGCGTTCAGGTGGGCCTGCGTGGCCTCCGTCCAGCGGGTCAGCAGGGCCTCGCGGGCGGTCGGGTCGGCGTACAGCTCGATCGCCAGCTTCACCTGGCGCTGCAGCGACTGCACGACGCCGATGTCCGACTCCTTGCTGATGCCGGAGAGGACCAGGGAGAGGTAGTCGCGGGTGGCCAGTTCCGCGTCCCGCGTCATGTCCCACGCCGACGCCCAGCACAGCGCCCGGGGCAGCGACGACTCGAAGTCGCCCAGGTGTTCCGTGACGAACGCCAGGGACTTCTCGTCGAGGCGGACCTTCGCGTACGACAGGTCGTCGTCGTTGAGCAGGATGACGTCCGGGCGGCGCTTGCCCGTCAGCTGCGGTACGGCCGTCAGCTCGCCGTCGACGTCCAGCTCGACGCGCTCGTCGCGCAGCAGCTTGCCGCTCTGGTCGTCGAGGTTGTAGAGGCCGACCGCGATGCGGTGCGGACGCAATGTCGACTCGCCCTTCGCGCCGACCGGGAGCGCCGGGGCCTCCTGGCGGACCGCGAAGGACGTGATCACACCGTCGGGGCCGGTCTCGATCTCGGGGCGCAGGATGTTGATGCCGGCCGTCTCCAGCCACTTCTTCGACCAGGCCTTCAGATCACGCCCCGAGGTCTCCTCCAGGGCGCCCAGCAGGTCGGACAGGCGGGTGTTGCCGAACGCGTGGCGCTTGAAGTACGCCTGCACGCCACGGAAGAACTCGTCCTGACCGACGTACGCCACGAGCTGCTTGAGCACGCTGGCACCCTTGGCGTACGTGATGCCGTCGAAGTTGACGAGCACGTCGTCCAGGTCGCGGATCTCCGCCATGATCGGGTGTGTGGACGGCAGCTGGTCCTGGCGGTAGGCCCAGGTCTTCATCTGGTTGGCGAACGTCGTCCAGGAGTGCGGCCAGCGCGACTGCGGGGCGTAGGCCTGGCAGGCGGCCTCGGCGTAGGTGGCGAACGACTCGTTCAGCCACAGGTCGTTCCACCACTCCATGGTGACCAGGTCGCCGAACCACATGTGGGCCAGCTCGTGCAGGATCGTGGAGGCCCGCGTCTCGTACGCGGCGTCCGTCACCTTCGACCGGAACACGTACTGGTCCCGGATCGTCACCGCGCCCGCGTTCTCCATCGCGCCCGCGTTGAACTCCGGCACGAACAGCTGGTCGTACTTCTTGAACGGGTACGCGTAATCGAACTTCTCCTGGAACCAGTCGAAGCCCTGCCGGGTCACCTCGAAGATGGCGTCCGAGTCGAGGTACTCGGCGAGCGAGGGCCGGCAGTAGATGCCCAGCGGCACGCTCTGGCCGTTCTTCTCGTACACGCTGTGCACCGAGTGGTACGGCCCGACGATCAGCGCCGTGATGTACGTCGAGATGCGCGGCGTCGGCTCGAAGGCCCAGGTGTTGTCCTTCGGCTCCGGCGTGGGCGAGTTGGAGACGACCGTCCAGCCCTCCGGCGCCTTCACCGTGAACTGGAAGGTGGCCTTCAGGTCCGGCTGCTCGAAGGACGCGAAGACGCGGCGGGCGTCCGGGACCTCGAACTGCGTGTAGAGGTAGGCCTGCTGGTCGACCGGGTCGACGAAACGGTGCAGACCCTCGCCGGTGTTGGTGTACGCGCAGTCCGCGACGACACGGAGGACGTTGCGGCCCTCCAGCAGACCGGGCAGCGCGATCCGCGAGTCCTTGAAGACCTCGTCCGGGTCGAGCGCGTCGCCGTTGAGCGTCACCTCGTGGAGCGCCGGGGCGACGAGGTCGATGAAGGAACCGGCGCCGTTTTCGGCGACGTCGAAGCGCACCGTGGTCACGGACCGGTAGGTGCCGCCCTCCTGCGCGCCGGAGAGGTCGAGATCGATCTCGTACGAGTCAACGGTGAGCAGCTTCGCCCGCTGCTGCGCCTCTTCGCGAGTCAGGTTTGTGCCAGGCACGCGGTCATCTCCTCGTTATGTGTGGGTTGCGCCATCCTTCCACGTGACCTGCACGGAACGCGATGTCCGTTTCCCGCCGGTGGACGGAACGGACGGCCGCGAACCTGGGGGCATGACGACGTACATCGCACGACCCATCGCCCCCGTGGTCCTGAAGGAGTTGCGCTCTGCTGACGACGGGGGACGCCGGATGGTTCCCGGTACCGACACCGAAGGCGGCGCTCCGCTCCGCTGCTGTCTGCGCCGCAGCGATCCGGGGGAGCGCATCGCCCTTGTCTCGTACGCCCCGTTGCGCCGCTGGGCGGCGGAGAACGGGGCCGATCCTGGGGCGTACGACGAGCAGGGGCCGGTCTTCGTCCACGCGGACGAGTGCGCCGGCCCGGACACCGACGCCCTCCCCTTCACCAACGCCCACCGAACGGTGCGCCGCTACTCCGCCGACGGACGCATCCTCGGCGGACGGCTGGTCGAGGACGCGACGGGGTTCGAGCCGTCCTTCGCGGAGGCGTTCGCCGATCCCGGGGTGGCGCTCGTCCATGTGCGGGCCGTGGAGTACGGGTGCTTCCTGTACGAGGTGCGGCGGCCCTGAGCCCCGGTCAGCCGCCCACCTTCGGGTGGCCGGCTTTCCCGACCTCCATACGCAGCGGGGCGAGGCACCGTTCCAGTGCCCCGCCCCGCTTGCCGTGTACCCCGATGTCAGCCCTTGAGCTCCGCCGCCACCAGCTCCGCGATCTGCACCGCGTTCAGCGCAGCGCCCTTGCGGAGGTTGTCGTTGGAGATGAACAGGGAGAGGCCGTTCTCGACCGTCTCGTCGGTGCGGATGCGGCCGACGTACGACGGGTCCTTGCCGGCCGCCTGGAGGGGGGTCGGGATGTCCGACAGCTCCACGCCCTGGGCGTCCGCGAGCAGCTCTGTCGCGCGCTCCGGGGACAGGGGGCGGGCGAAGCGGGCGTTGACCTGGAGGGAGTGGCCGGAGAAGACCGGGACGCGGACGCAGGTGCCGGAGACCTTCAGGCCGGGGATCTCCAGGATCTTGCGGGACTCGTTGCGGAGCTTCTGCTCCTCGTCGGTCTCGTTCAGGCCGTCGTCGACGATCGAGCCCGCGAGCGGGACGACGTTGAAGGCGATCGGGCGCTGGTAGACCTGCGGCTCGGGGTAGTCGACCGCCTCGCCGTCGTGGGTGAGCTGGTCGGCGTCGGCGATCACCTTCTGCGCCTGGCCGTGCAGCTCCGCCACGCCCGCGAGGCCGGAGCCGGACACCGCCTGGTAGGTGGCGACGACCAGGGCCTCGAGGCCGGCCTCCGCGTGCAGCGGCTTCAGGACCGGCATCGCGGCCATCGTCGTGCAGTTCGGGTTGGCGATGATGCCCTTGGGGCGGTTCGCGATCGCGTGCGGGTTGACCTCGGAGACGACGAGCGGTACATCCGGGTCGCGGCGCCACGCCGACGAGTTGTCGATCACTACCGCGCCCTGTGCGGCGACCTTCTCGGCCAGCACCTTCGACGTCGCGCCGCCCGCCGAGAACAGCACGATGTCCAGCCCGGTGTAGTCGGCCGCCGCCGCGTCCTCCACCGTCACGCCGTCCAGGACCGTCCCCGCCGAGCGGGCCGAGGCGAACAGGCGCAGCTCGGAGAGCGGGAAGGCGCGCTCCTTGAGGATCCTGCGCATGACCGTGCCGACCTGTCCGGTGGCTCCGACGATTCCGACCCTCACGACGACTCCTTTATGTGGCTGGCGGGTGCCTGTTGCATGGCCGAGGCGTTTCCATCATGCGGCCAGCCCCGGCCGACCTGTCCACTTCTTTGTGCCCGGCGCCCGCGGAATGGGACACGATCACGCCGGGCGCGGTTCCGGTCCTCCGGCTGGCACCCCACTGAGCTGCAGGAATTCGCCCTACGGAGGTCCCGTACCGCAAGCTGTGCTGCCCGGCCCCTGCCCGCCGCCGTCCGGCCCACGCGGCAGTGTGACGTACGCCTCTGCCGGGCGCCGGAAAACAGCGGGAAACGGGGCCGAACGTTTTGGGCGCCATCGGCGTCGTAGAGGAAACGCGGTGAGGGGAGGGGTGGCTGTGCTGCGCAGAAAGGCTCGGCGCGGCGTCCAGGGGGGCGGTGTCCATGGCGGACCGGACGACCCCCTGGACGCGGCCCAGGAGCGTCGGGTGCGGGCGGTGCTCGCGCTGGGCGGGGTGCCGCAGGCGGACCTGCCGGACGGGGTGCAGCAGGTCCGCCTGCGGTTGCTGGAGCGGGCGGCGAAGGGGGACGAGGCGCCGCGGGATGTGTCCGCCTGGGCCGCGGTCGTCGCCTCCAACCTCGCCATGGACTGGCACCGCGCCAAGCGCCGCCAGGATCGGCTCGGCGAGCGGCTGGCCGCGCTGCGGCAGTCGGAGCACCCCTCGGGCGAGGAGACCAGCCTGCTCTCCCTGGCCGTCGCCCAGGGCCTGGACGAGCTGCCCGACGCCCAGCGTCAGGTCCTCGTCCTGCGTTTCTACGCCGATCTGCCGGTGCGCGGGATAGCCGACGAGCTCGGCATCCCGGAGGGCACGGTCAAGAGCCGGCTGCACACGGCCGTACGGGCCCTGCGCGCCCGCCTGCACGAGGACGAGGTGGTGTGACATGACCGCCGAGCACAGGGGCCGCGACGGCGTCGACGCGCTGATGGCCGCGATCATCGACGAGCCGCTGCCCGACGAGGTCCGCGAGGACGCCGCCTTCCTGGCCGAGCACCGGTCGGCCGCCGCCGATGTCGCCGCGCTGCGCGAGCAGCTGGGGATCATCGGGCGGGCGCTCGGTGCGGAGCAGACGAAGCAGACGGAGCAGGCCCCCGGGCCTGTTCACGCACGGCCGTCCAAGGTCCGGCGGCGGGCGTTCACCATCGCTTTCGGTACGGCCGCCGTGGCAGCCGTCGCGGCCGTGGTGACCGGCATGGGCTGGCTGCTCTCGCAGTCCGGGCAGAGCGCGCTCAGTTCGGACGCGGGCGCCAACAGCTCCCACAAGGAGGCCTCCACCGCCGAGAGCGGGGTCGCCTTCGGCGGCGCCCGCTACCTGGCCTGCGCCCGCCTCGTCGGTGAGGGCACGGCCACCGCCGTGGAGCCGCTCCCGGGCGGCGCAGAGTTCCGGGTCACCCTGGACATGACCCGCTACTACAAGCCGGAGAAGCCGGAGCAGGGCGAGAGGGAGCTCGCCTTCGTCGTCGAGGAGAACATCGTGCCCGGCCTCCGTGAGGGCGACCATGTGCTGATCGGCGTCCCGAAGGGCGGCAGCGCGCCCGACTCCTGGCTCATCGGGGACGACGACATCGCCCGCGAACGGGACTGGATCATCCGCAACCTGCCCGAGTCGCGCACGCTCGACCTCACCTGCGAATGACGAAGGGCGGGCGCCCGTCGCAGAGCAACGGACGCCCGCCCTCACCGCCGTACCGGAGTGGCTACGGGGTGACCTTCTCGATCTTCACGCTGCCGAGGCCCGCGACCGTGCCGCGCGCGTTCACCAGCTGGACCTGGCCGAAGAACTCACGGCCCGCCGGCGCCGGCGCCAGCGCGGTGACGCTGCCGGAGACCGTGGCCGAGTCGCCCGTGCCGAGCTTCACCGGCGCCGACTCGTCGACCGTGACCGTGCCGAGGGACGAGGAGAAGAACACGTCCAGGTAGTCGTACGCGGTGGAACCGGCCGGCACGGAGTAGCCGGCGACCTCGATGGTGTACGTACCGGCGGCGGGCGACGGCACGGAGACCGCCTCCTCCGAGTCGCCGTCGGCGGAGCTGCCGACCTGGGTGCCGTCAGCGTCGTACACGACCAGGTCGAGGTCGGCGGCCGCGTCCGAGACGTTGCCGATGACGACGTCCAGTGACTCGGCGCCCTCGGGCACGTCGACCGTGGTGGTCTGCGTGGCGCCGTCGGCGATGGTCGGGCGGGCGCTCTTCGACGAGCCGAGCGGGCCGCCGGCCAGCTTGCCGTCGATCGCCGCGTACTTGTTGGTCACCTTCCAGGAGGCGGTGGCCGGGGTGCCGACCTTGGCCTCGGGAACGGTCACGGTCTCCGGGTCGAAGACCGCGCCGAGGACGGCGACGTCCAGCTTGTACGGGTTGTCGAGCAGCGGCGACGTACGGCGCGACTCGACCTCGATCTCCCAGACGCCCGGCTGCGGGTCGGCGTACGACCGCAGGTCGGGGCGGCAGGGGACGCTGGCCGGGTGGGTGTAGTTCGGGTAGCAGTTGATCGTCGACGTCGAGTCGACGGGGACGCCGTACGGGTGGATCGAGATGAACCGGGTCTGGCTCTTGCCGGCCAGCCCGCTCATCGCGACCTCCAGCGACTTCGCGCCCTCGGGCACGGTCAGGAAGTAGTGCCTGGTGCTGTTGCGCTGGACCTTGCCCGACGCGGAGAACGTGTACTTGACCGGCGTCGACACCACGACCGTGGTGAGGATCTGCTTGTCGATGCCCTCGGTCTTCGGGTCGTCGACCTCGAGGATCGCGCTCTTGAGGCCCGCGTGCCTGGCCTCGGCCCGCACCTTGACGGTGACCGGCTTGTTCAGCTCCAGCCTGACCTCGTCGGAGCCGACGATGCGGAACGTGCGCGCCTTGTTGTTCTCGAGGTGCAGCTCGTGGCGGATCGCCTTGTCGGCGCCGGACGTACGGGTGATGGTGATCTCGTACGTCTTCTTCTGGCCGGCCTTGAGGCCGCCCTCGCGGTCGTAGAGGCCCGTGCCGTAGCCCGGGGTCTTCAGGAACTGGTCGAGCGCGGTGTCGACCGGCGCCTTCACCGCGTAGTCATGGGCGGTGGCGCCGTCGAGGATGGAGTCCCAGGCGTCCTCGATGTTCATGAGGCCGGCACCCTCCTCGTACGCCTGCAGACCCTTGATGTGGTCGGCGGTCGAGGTGAGCGCGGTGCGCAGCGTCCCGGGCGTCAGGTCGATGCCCTTCTGCTTCGCGGCCGACAGCAGCAGCGCGGCGGCGCCGGCGGCCTGCGGGGACGCCATCGAGGTGCCCTGGAGCATGGCGTAGCCGGCCGGCAGGGAGTAGCCCGCCTCGGCGACCGGGGCGCCCGGCAGCCAGGTCTGGATGGTGTTGATCGCGGCACCCGGCGCGACCAGCGTCGGGGTGAAGCCGCCGTCCTCACGCGGACCGCGCGAGGAGAAGGGGAGCAGCGCGTACTTCTTCTGCACGACCGAGCCGTAGTTGGCGGCCCACGTCTGCTTGGAGATGGACGCGCCGACCGAGATGACCTTGTCGGCCAGGCTCGGGTCGCCGATGGTGTTGGCGCCGGGGCCGGAGTTGCCGGCCGAGATCACCAGCTGGACGCCGTAGGTGTCGATGAGGCGCGTGTACAGCTCGGCGCGGGCGTTGTTGCCGTCGTTCAGCGCCGGGAGGCCGCCGATCGACATGTTGACGATGTCGACGCCACGGTTGACGACGAGATCGATCATGCCCTCGGTGAGCGCGACGTTGGTGCAGCCGCCGGTCCAGGTGCAGGCACGCGAGGAGACGACCTTCGCGCCCGGCGCGGCACCGTCCATCTTGCCGCCGAACAGGCCGTTCGCGGCGGTGATGCCGGCGACGTGGGTGCCGTGCTCGGACTCGATGACGCCGATGTTGACGAAGTCGCGCTTCTGGCCGACCCAGTCGCCGCCGAACGGGTCCATCGGGACGTCCTTGCGGATCTCCACGACGAACGGCTGGCGCTCGGCGACATCGGTCGCCGGGTCGTCGGTACCGAAGTAGCCGATCTGGAAGCCGTCCTTGTACGGCTTCATCGGCTCGTCGTCACCGAAGTCGAGGTTGTTGTTCAGGTCGACGCGGACCGTGCCCGCGGCGGCGTCGTACAGCACGCCCCAGGAGTCCGTCGTGTCGCCGTCACGGTTGGCGTCGCCCGCGGCGTCGCCGCCGGTGGTGTACGACTCCAGGAAGGTGCTGACCTGGTACGAGCCGGCCGGCGCCGTCCAGGTCTTGCCGCCGAAGGTGAAGGTGGGCCCGGAGACGGAGTTCACCATCGGGCGCCAGGTGCGGTCGCTGTCGACGATCGGGTCGGTGGCCGTCACCCAGTCGACGATCTTGCGCTCACCGGTGGTGGTCTTCTGCAGGGCGGGGTGCGCCAGGTCCACGCCGGAGTCGAGGACGCCGATGGTGATGCCGCGGCCGTCCGCCTTCGGGTGGTCCTCGACGAAGTCGACGGCGCCGGTCTCGAAGGACGGGTTGTACGGGTTCTCGGCGGGGGTGTTCTTGCCGGGGGCGGGGTACGCGGCGGTGGCCGACGCGGACTTGGCGGCGGAACCGGCGGCCGGATCGTCCAGCGGGATCTCCTCGCGCAGGTCGATGCCGTGCACGGAGGAGAGCTTCGCGGCGGCGGCGATGGCCGCGTCCGCCTTCGCGGTGGGGACGGTGGCCCGGACGTAGCCGACCTTGTCGTAGGTGCGGCCCACGGAGCCGCCCTTGACCGCGTCCAGCTGCCCGGCGACCTGCTCGGTCTGCCCCGGGGCGGTCGCGATCATCAGCGTGACGTTCTTCGCGTCGTCGGCCTTGGCCTCGGCGAGCAGGTCCGCGTCGTCCGAACCGAGCTTGTCGTGCGCGGACTTCGCGCCCGGGTCGGCCGCGACGGGCGCGGGATCGGCGGCGAGGGCCATGGGCACGGGCCCGGCCGCGGAGAGCGCGGCGACCAGACCTGCGGCCACGGCTATACGCGCCGCGCGTCTGGCGCCCGGCTTCGGGTCGCGCTGGGGGGTGAGGGTCATCGGCATCCCTTGTAGGTAAAGGAACGTGCGTCGAGCGACCCGGGTCGATCAACCCTGGTCGCGGGTGTCCGGTATACGACCCCGGACGATCGCACAGCTTTACCCAAGGGGCTGGTGTTTGGGGAGAGTTGACCGAATCGAAATGGATGTATGGGGAAAACCCGCGATGAGTTTTAGGAGGATGAGTGATGCTGAATGGTGATAAGTCAACTGACGTCCCGGGCGTCTGTCCGGCCCCGGCGGATTAACTTCCGTACGTGCGCAAGAAACTACGGGTGGCGGCCTACGCCATATGCGTCCGCGACGGGCAGGTCCTGCTCGCCCGGTCTCCGGCCCTCTACAGCGATGGCTTCGAGTGGGTGTTGCCCGGTGGGGGCATGGAGCACGGGGAGGATCCCGGTGACACCGTCCGGCGGGAGGTCAAGGAGGAGACCGGGTATCGCATCGAGCCGGTCAGGCTGCTCGGCGTGGACTCCATTCGGCGCGTCCGTGCCCGTCGGTTCCGTCCCGGCGTCGACCACCACGGCGTACGGCTGGTCTACGAGGGCCGGATCACCGGCGGTGAACTGCGGTACGAGACCGGCGGCTCCACGGACATGGCGGCCTGGCATCCGCTCGACGACGTGACCGGACTGATCCGGGTGCCGCTGATCGACATCGCGCTGACGCTGTGGCGGAACAGCTTGACTACCCCGGAAGATGAACACTGAGTGACCGCCTCCGGGCCGTTCGACGAGCGGTCGTGGACGCGGAAGGTGAGCCAAGATCCACGTACGGTGATCGGCGCTGCGCGTTGCCGTCCCGTTCATGCGCAGGTCATCCCCGGTGCCAACGATCCCAAGTGAGCGGGAAGTTCGCGACAGCGACCGCCCCGCGACCACTGCCGACGCGTTCGCACCCGGGGAGATCGCGCCATGTCGCGCATACGCTCTGTCGCCAGCTCAGCGCTGGGGGTCAACCGCCGTACCCTGCTCGCCGCCACCGGAGCCGTGTCCCTCTCCGCGGGCGTCGGCTACGCCCTGCGGCCCACCGACAGCCAGGCCGCCACCACCCACCCGGCCACGGCCGCAGCCGCCGCCGACGAGGCACCGCTCGCCGCGTCCGGCAAGGCATGGGCCCTGCCCCTCGCCCCGTACACCCGGGGCACCACCCTCGCCACGCTCGCGAGCCCGCGTGGCACCGGCGGCTACCGTCGGCTCGGCGACGGACCCGGCTGGAAGCGCGTCGTCCGCGACGACCTCGCCACGCCCAAGTCCGGCCGTACGAACCGCCGTACCGCACTCGCCGCCTTCGTGCAGCTCACCGACCTGCACCTGATCGACAGTCAGCACCCGCTGCGCCTGGAGTACCTGCGCTCCACCGACGTGCACGCCTGGCGCCCGCAGGAGGCGCTGACCGTGCCGGGCGCGGTGTCGCTCGTAGAGCGGGTCAACGCCCTGCGCGGCGGCCCCGTCACCGGCTCCCCTCTGCACTTCGCCATGACCACCGGCGACAACACCGACAACAACGCCAAGTCCGAGCTGGACTGGTTCCTGAAGGTGATGAGCGGCGGCCGCATCACCCCCAACACCGGTGACCCGCGCCAGTACGAGGGCGTCCAGAACAGCGGCGTCAAGCAGTACTGGCAACCCGACGACGCCGTCCGCGACGCCGACAAGCAGCTCGGCTTCCCGCACGTCGAGGGCTTCCTCGCCGCCGCGATCCGCGAACTGCGCAGCCCCGGCCTGAACATCCCCTGGTACTCGACGGTCGGCAACCACGACTCGATGCCGCTCGGCTGCTACGCCTCGCACGGCGACAACTACCTCACCGAGTACGCCGTCGGCGGCAAGAAGCTGATGAACCTGCCCGCCTCCGAGGCCAAGAAGCTCCAGGACGCCATCAAGAACGCCAAGGACCCCAAGGGCGTCGCCTTCCGCGACCTCCTCAAGGCCCAGGCCCGCTCCATGCGCTCGGTCACGCCGGACGAGAGCCGCGCCCCCTACACCCCCGCCGAGTACATCCGGGCCCACCTCGACCCCGCCCACCGCGGTCACGGCCCCGTCGGCCACGGCTACTCCACCGCCAACCTCGACGCGGGCACCCAGTACTACAGCTTCCGCATCGCCGACGACGTCATCGGCATCAGCCTCGACACCACCGACGCCGGCGGCCACTACGAAGGGTCCATCGGATCGGGCCAGTTGAAGTGGCTGGACAAGACGCTGCGGGACAACAAGGACTCGTACGCGATCGTCTTCAGCCATCACACCAGCAAGACGATGGACAACACCCGCCGCGACCCGGCCCGCCCGAACGAGCGGCGCGTCGGCGGCGCCGAGGTCGTCGCCCTGCTCGCCAGTCACCGCAACGTCCTCGCCTGGGTGAACGGCCACATCCACAAGAACGTCATCACCCCGCACTCCGCCCCCGACGGCCGCTCCTTCTGGGAGATCTCCACCGCCTCCCACGTCGACTTCCCCCAACTCGCCCGCATCATCGAGGTGGTGGACAACAAGGACGGCACGCTCTCCCTCTTCACGACGCTGATCGAGTCCTCGGCCCCACACCGCACCGACTTCACGGACCTGTCCCAGCCGGGCCTGGCGGCGCTGTACCGCGAGCTGTCCTTCAACGCCCCCGGGGCGCGCACGGACCTTGCGGGCGACCGGAACGACCGGAACACGGAGCTGGTGCTCAAGAAGGACTGAAACGGGCTCAACTGCCGGCCTCACGGCCCCGCCGGCTCGTCGAGGACGTCGACCGCCCACCCGGTCGCCTGCGGCAGGAACCGGTGCTCGGCCGCGTACGCCGCCATCCGGGCGTTCCGCGCCTCGGCCTGAGGCCCGTCCGGCAGGTGGAAATCCTCGCCCGCCCGCGCGGCACCGGCCTGCATGCGCGTGGCGGTCGCCAGCCGTCGCCGCACATACCGGTCGAGCGCGGCGGGCACCTGGGCCGGACCGCACCCGTGAGGGCGTCGCCGAGTACGGCCGCGTCCACGATCGCCTGCGCCGCGCCCTGGGCCTGGAACGGCACCATCGCGTGGGCGCTGTCGCCCAGCAGGGTCACCCGTCCGACGTGCCAGCGGGCGAGCGGGGTACGTGTGTAGTGAAGGTGTGCGGTCGGCTCGGGGCGCGGTGACGACGTTGCCGTCGTTCCGTTTCCCCGAGCCGCCGACCCGAACCGGACGTGCGTGTCTCCACGCATCCGGCTCTCCACGCGTCTTGCCCTGTAGTCAGCCTGTTCCGGCTGCCGGTTCGATGGTCCACGGAGTCGGGATACGTGCTCCGCGGTAGCGATAGCGTTCGATCTTGACGCTGGATGCGCCGAGGAACGCGATCTCGCCGTCGGCGAACCGCCACCCCTGGTCACAGAATCTCTTCAACTCCCCGCTGGGGCTGGCCGCTTAGAAGATCTCCACAGCTCGAGGGGATTGACAGGGGTGTATCCGCCGCGCTGTGCGTACCGCATGGTCGTGTCGTACCGCAGGGATCACGAAGCGTCACGCCCCGCGACGTCTACGAGTTCAACCTGAGTAGCCCGGGGGAATCTCACCCCCGGGCTACCCGACCAAGTGCTACACCCAACCAGGATAGTCGCCCAGGAGCATGGTCGCGGGCGGCTGTGGGGCAAACGACCGGCACACTCAGCGACCGAGTCTGGCTAGCGTGTCCGCAGTTCGGGACTGGCACCGGCCGCGGTGCCTCCCGTGCAACCCCGCTCACCTCGCCTCCTTGAAAGGACCCGTCCATGCGACGAACCCGAAGACTTGCCAGGCTGTTCATCAGCGCCCTGGTGGCCATGGCGATCACGTGGATTGCGGCCGCTCCCGCAAACGCCGCGCCGAGCCGCGGCAACACCGAGGGAACCGTCATCTTCATCCACGGATATGATCCGTTCGGTGAAGCAGAGTTCGACTGCGCCGACTACTGGAGGAAAGCTCGGAACTACTTCAAGGACAAGAAAAACTGGGACGGAAACCTATACACGTACGGGTACTACCATGGCAACACGAACTGCTCATGGAACATCTCCTACCATGATGGGCACATCACCGATCGCAATACGTCGCTCAACACCATTGCCAAGAAGATGGCGTGGCACATCTACGACAAGTACTCGAGCAACAACAGTAAGAAGGTCGACATCGTCGCCCACTCCATGGGCGGCCTGATTGTTCGCACCATGCTGCGCCACGTCGCGCTCAATGCGACCGGCTGGCCGCCGTACCTCTATGTTGAGGATGTCGTGACGCTCGGCACCCCCCACAATGGCGCGAACTCGAATTACGTCTGGCTCTGCCGCGACAAACTCCAGTGCCGGCAGATGACACGGGGGGGCAGTTTCCTCGAAAATCTCGGCCCAGTTACGTACGATTCAGATATGGGCACCGACTGGACCGTGATGTCGTCGTTCAACGATGGCACCGTCGGTGAAGTCTCCGGTGTTTACCCATATGCGGAGCACAAGATTCAGTACTCGAATCTGCCCGGCAGTGATGACCACAACGCTCTCAGGAAGGAGTACTCGGATACGCACAGGGGCCGTGTCAAGAACGGCGGCGAGTGGTCCGACTACTTCCAGGTAGCTGCGCCACTGGAGAGAGCGCGCCTGGCTGTTTATCACCATGCCTCCAGGTAACATCGATCGTGCATGAGGGTCCGTCAGCTTGCTGACGGGCCCTTTCTGCTTGTTCGTAGGGGAGATCTCTGCTTGCGGGCAGGCGGGTGGCCCGGCTGTCGCACCGGGTGGGCGCCGGGTTCCACGGCTCCGGTCGTGGTGGTGCCGCTCGTGGGGACGAAGTGCTGCTGGTCAGCCTGGGTTCGGCAGAGCTTCGAGCCGGCCGAGGGCGTCTGTGATGACGCCGTTCCCGGGCCAGTGCTGTGCGAGGCGGAGGACCTGACTTTGCTCAAACTGGGTCTTCGAACTTGAGCGGTGCGCCCCTGTTGGTCGGCGTCCGCCTCCAGGGCCCTCGCAAGCCGGGGATGTGACACTCCCGCGGAAACTGTCACATCCTCGCGGCTTACCAGTCGGCGTCCGCGCACCGCTCAACTTCGAAGACCCCTCAAACTAGGGCCTGTTCTGAGTTGAGATCACGGGAGGGCTGGCAGGCTGCGTAGCCAGAGGATGGATCCGCGCAGGTGGAGTCCTACGGCGTAGCTCTCGGGTGTCTTGTCGTAGCGGGTGGCCAGCCCTCGCGATTCCTTGAACTTGTTGATGGCGCGCTCGACGGTGTTGCGATCTTTGTAGAGCGTGGCGTCGTGGCTGACGGGGCGGTCCGCCTTCACCGACTGCGAGTCGATCACTGCGGCCGTCGGCTCCGCGTCGCGGCCCGCCTTCTCGCGGACCTGCGCACGTAGCCGGTCGTGGAACTCCTTGACCAGGCCATGGTCGCGCCAGCGGCGGAAGAACGCGTACACCCGGTCCCACGGCGGGAAGTCGGCCGGCATCGCCCGCCACTTGATGCCGTTGTCGACGAGGTAGCGGATCGCATCGAGTACAGCCCGGTGGCAGTACGCCTCCGGCCGGCCATCGCGACCGCGCATCCAGCCCGGCACCGGCAGCAACGGCCGGACGGCCGCCCACTCCACGTCCGTCATGTCCGTCGGGTAGCGCGGCTGCCGCAACCCGTTGTCGGCGGCGTTTCCGAACCGGTGAGCCAGACAGTCACACTCCCAGGTGACCGAGCTGGACTGCCCGGCCGTCGGCACGGAAGACTGCTGCATCAGGGCCTCCTGCTGCTCGGTGATTCGACACCAACGAGCTGTTCAGGAGGCCCTGTCCGTATGCGCCAAGCGCCCCACGATCACCCAATCGGGACTCCCGTTCGACGCGCATCCCTCAAGATCGAAAAGTCAACAACTACCAAAGACGTAGGTGGTCGGCTTCATCCAGTTACCCGCAGTGGGGTTGACGGTCACTCTCCCGCGGTAACCGTTGACCGAGTCGGCGTCGGTGACGCGCTTCTGCACCTCCGCGCAGGCCGAACCGAGGCTCTGGGCGTTGGCGTCCGTGAAGGTCTTGCAGTTCTTGTCGTGGGCTTGCCAGGTTGCCGCGGCCTGGGCGGACAGTAGCCCGGCCCGGTCACTGGGTGTGCCGGTCGTTCGCCCCACAAGGAGCGGCCGCCCCACACCGGTCAACTACGCTTGGCTCCATGCGGCTTGGGGGGTACGAGGGGAACGGTGATGGAGCCGCCGAGCCGTTGGACGGCCCCAGGTCCAGCGAGCGCCTGTTGAACCTGGCCCTGGAGCGGTTCGGGGTGTGGCTCCGGTCCACGGTGGTCTGCCTGTGCGGTGCGCTGGGCGTCGTCTCGGCGGACGTGGCGGACATTCCCCTGGCGGTGTCTCTGCTGGTGCCCGCTCTTCTCGCCTGTGGTGTGCGCCTCTACGCGCTGCGCCGCCCGCGCCTGTTCCCGCTCGCCCTGCTGTGGACGTTGGACGCGGCCGTGTTGGTGTTGACGGGGCTGTCTCAGCCCGTGCTCGGCGGCGACGGCGGGAATGTGATGGTGGAGGCGGTTGTCGGCATCAGCGTCGTCGCTTTCCAGTACGAGTGGGCGACGCGCCCAGTGGCCGGGGCTGCCCTGGCCGCGTCGGGGGCCGTCGTCTGCGTGCTGGGCGATGTCCTCTCCTCGCCTGGCCACAGCCCGGACTTGATCCCCCTGGTGCGCATGTTTGTCCAGGTGACCCTGTCGAGGGCCGCTTACCTCATCGTTCGGGCGCTGGCCAGGGCGGCTGACCGGTCGGCCGCGGCCAGGGCGGCGGCGCGCCGGGAGGCAGATGCCGCCGCCGCACGGAGGGCGACCGAGCGCGAGTACCTGGCGACCCTGCACGACACGGCGAGCGCGACGCTGCTGATGGTCTCCCAGGGCGACGGCCGGGACTGGTCGTGGCTGCCTCCACGTGCCAGACAGGATCTGGAGGCATTGTCCGCCGTGCCCGGATTCGAGACGGGGAGCATCGACCTCGCGGCGCTTCTCGGCTGCGTGCCCGAGGGTGAGGGAAAGGCCAGGGTGCAACTCAAGACGCGCGTCGATGGTCCGCTCGCGATTCCGTCCGGCCCTGGGCTCGCGATATTCAACGGGGTCCGGGAGGCCGTCACCAATGTGGCACGCCATGCCGGGGTGCGGGAAGCGGAGCTCAGGGCATGGACGGAGGGGGACGGCGTCGTCGTCGAACTGTCCGACGCGGGACGGGGCTTCGACCCGGAGTCCGTCCCCGCACGGCGCCGGGGCATTTCCGGTTCCATCATCGGCAGGATGCACGCGGTCGGAGGCTCCGCTTGCGTCACCTCGCATCCGGGCACCGGGACCCGCGTGCAGTGGCGCTGGCACGGCGGGGCCCGGGCGTCACAGGCAGGGGACGGAGCGCACATGACGGGCGTACCGCGCCCGCCCCGCGCCCAGCCACAGCACACGGCTGTCGTCCGCTTCATCCGCGGGCAGCTCCTTTACGGGGCCCAACTGGCTGTGCTGCTGATCAGCCTGGTGTGGCAGTTCGCCATCTCGCTGCGCCGGCTCATGGTCCACCAGGACGTGTACCGCCCTGCGTGGGCCCAGACAGCCGCCTTCGTCTGCCTCGCCGCCGTCGCGGTGACCGGGGGCGCCTATCTGCTGCGCGGCAGGCAGATCCCGCCGAGGGTGCGCGGGTGGAGCCTGGGCTCGGTGCTGGCCGTTTCGGCGGTATGCGCGTTCACGCTCCCGCCGGAGCAGTCGACAGGTCCGGCGGACTGGGCGTTCGGAGTGGTCGGCTGGCATGCGCTGTTCCTGCTGGCAGACCTGCGGGTCAGGGTGTACGCGGCGTTCCTCGGGGCGCATATGGGGCTCAACGCGACCGCTGTGTTCTTGTCGGGGGCGCCCACCGCCGCCGAGTCGGCCGTCATGGGGATCTCCACGATATCCGCCTGCGGCTTCCAGCTCTCCGTCGGTGTACTAATGACGTACCTGCTGCACGGTACGGCGCCGGCAGCGGGGACCGCGGCCGCACAGGAGGAAGAACTGCGTACCCGGGAACGCATCCACGAGGACATGCAGCGTGATCACAAGGAGCGCTACCGCGCGCTGACGGCGACGACAGTGCCGCTGCTCGTGGGCCTCGGCCACGGTGTGCTGAGCCCGCACGACGAGGAGGTCAGGCTGCGGTGCGGCGTGGAAGCCGCCCGTATGCGCCGCCTGTTCGCGGAGAGCGATGCCGTCTCCGACCCGCTGCTGAACGAGTTGCGGGCATGCGTCGAGGTGGTCGAGCACCAGGGGGTGACGGTCAGCCTGGCCGTACGAGGTCGGCCGGGTGAGGTGCCCGTGGAGGTACGCAGGGAGTTGGTCGACCCGGTGGCGGTGATTCTGGGCCGTACCCGCTCGACCGCGCGGGTGACTGTCGTGTGGACGCCCCGCGCGGTACGCGTGAGCGTGGTCAGCGAGGACTGCGCCGACGGCCGCGGCACGGAAGAGGCCGCTCAGGCACACGACCGTGCCACGGACGCGAAGGTGACCGTGGCGCGAACGACGCGCGGCGGAAGTGTGTGGGTGGAGGCCGACTGGAGAAGACCCGCAGCCTCTGGAGTTGACCTCACATGAGTGACAACGCACCGGTCAGCGTGGTCGTCGTCGACGACCATCCCGCCATCCTCTCGGGTGTGGAGGCGTGGTACGCCGCATCACGGCGGCCCATCACCGTGGTCGCGGCCGGCGACTCCGTACGGGAAGCCTGGACCGAGCCGGGCAGCACGGCCGATGTCGTCGTCCTCGATCTGCAACTGGGCGAAGGCGGCCCCGCCTTCGGCAGCCTCCGAAGACTCGTCGACGCCGGGCGGCAGGTGGTCGTCTACTCGATGCGGGACGACGAGAAGACAGCGCTCAGCTGCCTGGACCTGGGAGCCGCGACCTATCTGACCAAGAGCGAGGGCCGAGACCACCTGGTCGAGGCGACGCTGGCGGCAGCGGACGAGCGGCCCTACATGCCGCCCGCGCTGGCCGGCGCGCTGGGCACGAACACCCGCGCCGACCGCCCCCAGCTCTCCCTGCGCGAGGAGAACGTGCTCATCGAGTGGTTCCAGTCGGAGTCGAAGGAGTTGGTCGCGCAGCGTCTCGGCATCTCCGTACGGACGGTCAACTCGTATCTGGACCGGGTGCGGATCAAGTACGCGAACGTCGGCCGCCCCGCACGCACCAAGGCAAGCCTGGTGGCCCGCGCCATCCAGGACGGCCTGGTCGACGTGGACGACCTCTGAGCGCGGCCAAGGGGACGGCCCTCAGCAGGGACTGCCGTCGGCACCGGTCAGGGTGCCCCACTCATGGGGCACCCCGTCCGCGGTGGTCAGCGCGGCAGCACCACGACATACGCCGCCGGATCACGGTCCGCCGACGCCATCAGGGCCGTACGGACCACCGTCGCCTGCTGTTCCATCGCGTCCCGCAGCTTCTTCGGCGTGAGGTGGACGACCGTGATGCCCAGCCGCTCCAGGTGCTCGCGTTTGCGGGCGTACTCCGACCACAGGGCGTCGTCGTCCTGCCGATGGCCTTGGCGGGGTGCCCGCGTGTCCAGTTCCACCGCCACCGCCTGCTCCGGCCAGTAGGCGTCCAGGCCGCCGAGGTGCGGGCCGCCCGGCAGGCGCAGATCGACGTTCCAGACCGGGTCGGGGAGGCCGTACTCGTAGACCATCCGGTACAGGCGGTCCTCCGAGATGGCCCGGCCCTCCGCGATCAGTGACTCCACGGCGTCCACCACATACGGGCGGCTGAGCAGCTTGGCCTGGTTCAACTCCCTTACCACCGACGCCGGTTCGCAGTGCCTACCGCGTACCGCCTCGGTCAGGAGGCGGCGTACGGCGCCGGCGTCCGTCAGTTCGGAGACCGCGTCGGCCAGCGCGCGCGGCACCGGGGCCACCGGAACGCCCGTCACCTGCTGCGGGGTCGGCATGGCCGGGGTGCGGACGATGCGGGCGCTGCCCGTGGAGCGCAGCCGGCGCATCCTCGGGACCAGGACGTCGAACGTGTCCAGGGCGGTCAGGGGCGGCGTCGCGGAGAAGCCGTGCAGGGTCAGCGCCGCCAGGCCGGTGATCATCGCCTCCGCGTAGGCCGGGCGGTGCGGTTCCTCCGCGCCCGGCTGGACCGGGACCCCGGCCGTCCGCTCCCGCGCGGCGAACATCAGCACCGCGTGCAACCGCTCCTCGCTGGTCGGCGGGCCGGGGTGGAGGACGTAGACGCTGGGGAGGAGCTGTTGCCAGGGGCCGCCGGGGCGGCACTGCTCGTTCACTTCCGCCGACGAGACGCCGTGCGCCTTCAGCTGGGCGGCCGTCAGTACCCGGCGGTGCACCTCGGAGAGGTGGCGGAGGGGGCGGGGCGAGAGCGGGGGGAGTGGCGTGTTGTGGTTCATGGCTCGGAGGCTTCCGCATCCGATCCGTCCCTTAACCGCTGTTACACGCCCGTCGACAAATCCAGACAAGACAGCCCTAAAGGACGGGTGTTCGGTTGCCGAGTAGGCAGGGAAACCCCTGGTCCATTAGGGGTGGACCAGGGGTTACGGCTCCTGTTGCCTGAATTCCGTAACGGTGCCGGAAAGCCGAATCACGGGCCAGAGACCAGGCCGGAGGTCACTGGTCGGCCGTCTCCGCGTCGCACGCCTGTCCGCGCAGCCCCCGCGCCAGATCGTCCCGCGCCTCCAGCACCAGCCTGCGCAGCGCCGGTGCCGCGTCCTCGTGGGCGGCGAGCCAGGCGTCCGTCGCGTCGAGGGTCTCCGGTGAGTGCTGGAGGGACGGGAACATGCCTCCGACCACGTCCATGCCGATCTGGATGGACCGCTGCTCCCACACCCGTTCGATCGCCGCGAAGTACTTCGCCGCGTACGGCGCGAGCAGCTCCCGCTGGGACGGCTGGGTGAAGCCCGCGATGGTCGCCTCGACCAGGGCGTTGGAGAGGGCGTCGGACTCCACGACCTGCGCCCACGCCTGCGCCTTGACGGCCGCCGACGGGCGGGCGGCGAGGCAGCGGACCTGGTGGCGCTTGCCGGACGCCGTGTCGTCGCGGGCCAGTTCGGCCGCCAGCACCGGCTCGCCGGCGATCCCGTGCGCGGCCAGCGGCTGCAGGAACGCCCAGCGCAGCTCCTGGTCCACGTCAAGACCGTCGATCTTCGCCGTGCCGTCCAGCAGGCCCTGGAGCAGCTGGAAGTCGGACGCGCGGGACGCCACCGACGCGAAGAACCGCGCCCACGCCAGCTGGGGCTCGCCGCCCGGCTCGGCGTCCCGCAGCTCCCGCAGGGCACCCTCGGCCAGCAGCCGCTCGCCCTCCGGACGCCAGTCGGGCGCCACATAGTTGACCAGCGAGGAGTTCGCCCACGCGTGCAGCATCTGCAGCACGCCGATGTCGGACTCGCGCCCCGCGTACCGCAGCACCAGGTCCACGAAGTCCCGCGCCGGCAGCAGCGCGTCCCGCGTCATGTTCCACAGCGCCGACCAGCACAGGGCACGGGCCAGCGGGTCGGTGAGCGCGCCGAGGTGTTCCTTCAGCGTCTCCAGCGAGGCCGTGTCGAAGCGGATCTTGCAGTACGTCAGGTCGTCGTCGTTGACCAGCACCAGCTCCGGCGCCTCGGCACCGGCCAGCTCCGCCACGATCGTGCGCGGCCCCTCGACGTCGGTCTCCACGCGCGCGTACCGCTCCAGCGCGCCCCCGGCGCCCCGCCGGTACAGGCCCACCGCCACCCGGTGCGGCCGCAGCTCCGGGTGTGACTCGGCGGCTTCCTGGAGGACGGCCACCTCGTCGACGCGGCCCTCGGCGTCCAGCAGCACCTGCGGGGTCAGCGAGTTGACGCCCGCCGTCTGCAGCCACGCCCGCGCCCACGTGCCCATGTCCCGGCCGCTGGTCTCCGCCAGCACCGACAGCAGGTCACCGAGGCGCGTGTTGCCGTACGCGTGCCGCTTGAAGTAGCGCCGCGCGCCCTCCAGGAACGCGTCCTGGCCGACGTACGCCACCAGCTGCTTCAGTACGGAGGCGCCCTTGGCGTAGGTGATGCCGTCGAAGTTGAGCTTGGCGTCCTGGAGGTCGCGGATGTCCGCCGTGATCGGGTGCGTGGACGGGAGCTGGTCGGCGCGGTACGCCCATGACTTGCGGCGGTTGGCGAAGGTGATCCAGCCGTCCTTGAAGCGGGTCGCGCCGACCAGCGAGAACGCGCCCATGAAGTCCGCGAAGGACTCCTTCAGCCACAGGTCGTCCCACCACTCCATGGTGACCAGGTCGCCGAACCACATGTGCGCCATCTCGTGCAGGACGACGTTGGCGCGGCCCTCGTAGGACGCCCGTGTCACCTTCCCGCGGAAGATGAACTCCTCGCGGAAGGTCACCATCCCCGGGTTCTCCATCGCCCCGAGGTTGTACTCGGGGACGAACGCCTGGTCGTATTTCCCGAACGGATACGGGTAGTCGAAGTGGTCGTGGAAGAAGTCCAGGCCCTGCTTGGTCACCAGGAACACGTCGTCGGAGTCGAAGTACGGCGCGAGACCCTTGCGGCACATGGCGCCGAGGGGGATCTCCAGCGTCGTACCGTCGTCGAAGACCCTGGTGTAGGAGTCCGTGACGTAGTGGTACGGGCCCGCCACGAAGCAGGTGATGTACGTCGAGATCGCCTTGGTCTCGGCGAACCTCCACACCCCGTCGACGAGTTCACCGGCGCCGTTGCTCCACACCGTCCACCCCTCCGGCGCCCGCACCTCGAAGCGGAACGGCGCCTTGAGGTCCGGCTGCTCGAAGTTGGCGAAGACCCGGCGGGAGTCGGCCGGCTCGTACTGGGTGTAGAGGTAGACCTCGCCGTCCTCGGGGTCGACGAAGCGGTGCATGCCCTCGCCGGTGCGGGAGTAGGCGCACTGCGCGTCGACGGTCAGCTCGTTGTCGGCGGCCAGGTCCTCCAGGACGATCCGGGAGCCGTCGAAGACCTCACCGGGGTCGAGGTCCCGGCCGTTCAGGGAGACCGCGGTGACGCCCGGCGCGATCAGGTCCGCGAAGCTCGCCGCGCCCGGCTCGGCGCAGCGGAACCGGATCGTGGTCACGGACCGGAAGGTCCGCGGCCCGTCCCCGGCACTGTCGCCCACCGCGGAACGCAGGTCGAGGGACACGTCGTACCCGTCGACGGACAGCAGGGCGGCCCGCTCCCGGGCCTCGTCGCGGGACAGATTCTCACCGGGCACGGGTGGCACTCCCTCGGGTGGTGTTCAGCATGCGGACGGCACTGATCCTGCCATGCGGCCCTGACACCCGGCAGCAGGGAATGAAGCGGGCGACGGGCGCGTTGTTGCATCTTCAAACGTGCGTATCCCTAGGAGAGCCATGTCCGAGACCGCCAAGACCCCCGTCGACTTCTGGTTCGACCCCCTCTGCCCCTGGGCCTGGATGACCTCCCGGTGGGTGCTGGAAGTGGAGAAGGTCCGCGACATCGAGGTCCGCTGGCACATCATGAGCCTGGCCGTGCTCAATGAGGACAAGATCGACGAGCTGCCCGCGGAGTACCGGGAGATGCTCGAGGTCAAGGCGTGGCAGCCGGTACGTGTGGTGACCGCGGCCTGGCAGAAGCACGGCGCCGACGTCCTCGGCCCCCTTTACACCGCGCTCGGCACCCGCTTCCACAACAACGACGAGGGCGTGACCCTGGAGGCGATCGCCGGGGCCCTGGCGGACGCCGGTCTGCCCGCCGACCTGATCGACTACGCCGAGCAGAAGGACTTCGAGTTCGACGCCGAGCTGCGTGCCTCCCACAAGGAGGGCATAGACAAGGTCGGCCAGGACGTCGGCACCCCGGTCATCGCCGTCCCCGGCGCCGACGGCGAGCAGATCGCCTTCTTCGGCCCGGTCGTCACCCCCGCCCCCAAGGGCGAGGAGGCCGCCCGCCTCTGGGACGGCACCCTCGCCGTGGCCTCGGTCCCCGGCTTCTACGAGATCAAGCGGACCCGTACCAAGGGGCCGGACTTCAGCAATCTGTAGGGCTCAGTCGGTGGCGGCGGCCTCCTCGATCCGGAACTCCTCGGGGAGGAGACCGCCGCCGCCCCGGTGGAGGTACGGCTGGTACCACCGGCAACCGACGGCGGTGCAGCGCCAGAGGTTGTCCACGTAGTAGCGGTCCCCCTTCTCCGCACGGACCGCCGCCTTCTCGTCGCTGTTGAGCTTCTGGAACTTCTGCCTGCTCCGGCAGGTCAGGCATTCTCTCTCGATCAAGAACCCCTCCCCTTCTTCTCTTGGCGCGCCCCTACGGCTCACCGTGCGATCACCGCCAGATCCGGGAAGTCGGTCACCACCGCGTCGACCCCCAGCCCGTAGTACAGCGCGTACTCGGCGAACGCGTCCCCGAAATCACCCCCTCCGGTACCCCGCCGGAAGTCCGCCGCCAGGAACTGGTTCTCCGCCCGGAAGGTGTACGGCCCGATCCGCAGCCCCGCCGCGTGCGCGTCCGGCACGAGCGAGGTCGGGCTCCCCAGGGTGCCGTCGCTGGTCAGCGGCACGATCGACGTCTTGTCCGGCCCGATCCAGTCCGCGTACTCCGCGATCCGCGCCAGGCCCGCCGGGGTCATCATGTCCTTGTACGTCGTCGGATCCCCGGCCGAGACCAGGTCGTACGGCCCGCCCGTCGTCCCCAGCGCCTGCCACAGCGGCACGCCCAGCCGCTGCGCCGCGATCCGTTTCAGGCTCGTCGGCTCGAAGGACTGGACGACGCACTCGCGCGGGCCGAGCCGGTTGCGGCGGATCGCCTCCGCCAGCTTCGGCTCCAGGGGCAGGCCGATCGAGCGGAAGTAGGTCGGGTGCTTGGTTTCCGGGAACACGGCGATCGTCCGGCCGTACGTCCTCGACAACTTCCGCGCCAGGTCCACCACCTCCTGGAAGGTGAGCACCTGCTCGCGGCCGTCGAAGACGGTGTTGCGGTTGCGGACCAGCGGCAGCCGCTCCACCGCGCGCAGCGTCTTCAGCTCGGCCAGCGTGAAGTCCTCCGTGAACCAGCCGGTCACGGACCGCCCGTCGACCGTCTTCGTCGTACGCCGGTCCGCGAACTCCGCCCGCGAGGAGACGTCCGTGGTCTGCGAGATCTCGTTCTCGTGCCGGACCACCAGGACGTGGTCCTTGGTCGGCACCAGGTCCGGTTCGATCCAGTCGGCGCCGGTCTGCACGCCGTACGTGTACGAGGCGGCCGTGTGCTCGGGGCGCCAGCCGGCGGCACCGCGGTGACCGATGACCACGGGGCCGCCCGGACGGCCCTCGGCCGCCGACGCGGGTACGGCCGCGGCCACCGGGGTGGCGGCGGCCGCGAGCAGCAGGGAACGGCGTCTCATGGTGTGCGTGGGCATGCAACTTCCCTTCTTAGGAGGGCGGTTGGACGGCCATCATGGGATGCGTGCGGCGACGTACGGATGGCCGTGAGGTGAAGGGTGAAGGGCGTGGGAGATCCGGCCCGTGCCGCGCCGGTTCGTGTGCGTTGGTCGGCCGGGGGTCGGGCGGGGGAGATCGGGCTCGGCGCCGCGCGCGTTCCCGGTGCTTTGGCGGCTGCGGGATGGGCGTGGGAGTTCTGGCTCGGTGTCGTGCCCGCTCGTGTGCGGGGGTCGGGCGGGGGTCGGGCGGGGGAGATCGGGCTCGGCGCCGCGCGCGTTCCCGGTGCTTTGGCGGCTGCGGGATGGGCGTGGGAGTTCTGGCTCGGTGTCGTGCCCGCTCGTGTGCGTTGGTCGGCCGGGGGTCGGGCGGGGGAGATCGGGCTCGGCGCCGCGCGCGTTCCCGGTGCCTTGGCGGCTGCGGGATGGGCGCGGGAGTTCTGGCTCAGCGCCGCGCCCGCTCGCGCGCCTCCGCCAGCCGCGCCAGATGCTCCTCGTATCCCTTCGCGTAGTACGCCGCCCGCCCCGCGTCCGGCTCGACGACCGCCGTCGGCCGCGTCCAGGCCTCCGCGTCCAGCGCGACCCCATACCGTTCCGCCGCCGCGAGGACCGCGCCCCGGGCGCCCACCTCGCCCTCGACCACCCGCAGGGGCCGGCCGAGCACGTCCGCCAGCAGCCGCATCCAGGCGGGGCTGCGCGTACCGCCGCCGCACACCGCGAGGGAGCCCGTCAGGCCGGCGGCAGCCAGACAGTGCCGGGCGGCGTAGCCGATGCCCTCGCAGGTGGCGCGGACCAGGTCGGCGCGGGTCGACTCCAGGGAGACGCCGGTGAGTTCGGCACGCAGGCGCGGCTCGACGAACGGGGCGCGCTCGCCGGACGGCGCGAAGTACGGCAGGACGCGGACCCCGTGCGCGCCGGGCGGGCTCTCCGCCAGCAGCCCGTCGACCTCCTCGTGCCGGACGCCCGTAGTCGACAGCACCCAGTCCAGGGCCGCCGTGCCGACCATCGCCGGCATCGCGCGCAGCCAGTGACCGGGACGGTCGGTGGAGATGTACAGGCCGGCCGGTTCGCCGGTGAGGTCGAGGTCGGTGGTGGCCACCAGGCTGGCCAGACAGGTCCCGACGATCAACAGACCGTCCCCGGGAGCCGTCACCCCCGCGCCCAGCGCACAGGCCGGCAGGTCGTACGGCCCGTTCGCCAGCCGCGTCCCGGGCGGCAGCCCCTCACCCCGCGTCTGCGCCGTCGCCAGCGGATCGCTGACGGGCGCGAGGAGACCGCGTCGGTGGGTGAGGCCGAGCAGTTCCACGGCCCGGTTGTCGTACGCCCGGGTCCTCGGGTCCAGGAACGGCATCGACGCGTCCGACACATCCGTCGCCGCCCGCGAACGCCCCGTCAGCCGCTGGAACACCATGTCCTTGCAGTAGACGGCGGCGGCCGCGGCATCCAGCGCCTTCGGCTCGCGACTGTCCAGCCACGCCAGCAGCGGCCCCGGACACCCCGGGAACATGGCGCTCCCCGTCCGCCGGAACACCGTCTCGAAGGTGCCGTCCGCCAGCCACTGGTCGACCAGTTCGTGCGCCCGCCCGTCCATCCAGGAGGCCGCGGCCCGCACCGGCCGCCCCTCCTGGTCGACCAGCCACACCCCGTCCCCCTGCCCGGTCAGCCCGGCCAGCTCGACCGCCTCGGGCACCCCCGAGGTCACCTCGTCCAGCACGGCGACGACCGCCGCGTACACCTCCTCCATGTCCTGCTCGACGACCCCGCCGTGCAGGGCGAGGCCCACCGGGCGGGCCGCGACGGCCAGTTCCCGGCCGGTGCCGTCGAAGGCCGCGGCCTTCACCATGGACGTGCCCACGTCGATGCCTATGTACATCAGGGCCTCCTCAGCGCCAAGGGCCTGTCTTTCGGATCCATCCGGGGCCGCGGGTCCGGCACGCGAATCCGCCGCGTTGCCGTCGGCCGCCGACGCCCCTCCCGACTTCGCGCGGGGACCTCCGTCGCCCGCACTCGCCCGCGTCATCAGGCGCCGCCTCTCGGAGTCGGGCCGATCCGAAAGCCGAGCCCTTGTACGACACTCACGTCAGGCGGTGCGCCAGCGGCTCCCCCCGCACCCAACGCCCCACCTCCGCGGCCGCGATCGCCGCCGCCTTCTCCGCCACGGCCCGGCTGGCCCCGCCCAGATGCGGAGTGAGGACGACCCGCTCGCCGAATCCGAACAGGCGCGAACCGGACGGCACCGGCTCCCTCTCGTACGTGTCCAGTGCCGCCGCCGACACCTGCCCGCTGTCCAGCGCGTCGCACAGCGCGCCCTCGTCCAGCAGCGGTCCGCGCGCCGCGTTCACCACCACCGACCCCGGCGGCAGCAGCGCCAGCTCGCGGGCGCCGATCAGGCCGCGGGTCTCGGCGGTGAGACGGGCGTGCAGGGTGATCACCCGGGAGGCGCGCAGGAGTTTGTCGAGCGAGGCGACCCGCAGACCGTGGATCTCGTGATGGTGCACATACGGGTCGTAGACCATCACCCGCGCCCCGAACGCGCACAGCACCCGCGCGACCCTGCTGCCCACCGCCCCGTACCCGATCAGCCCGACCGGCAGGTCCTCCAGTTCCAGACCACTGTGCTCGTACGTGTAGTAGGTCGCCCCCGCCCAACTTCCCTGCCGGGCGAGCAGGTCATGGGCCTGGGGGATTCGGCGCAGGGCCGCCAGCATCAGGCCGACGGTGAACTCGGCGGTGGCGGCGGCGTTGCGGCCGGGCGCGAAACACACCCGTACGTCACGGGACTTGGCCGCGTCGAGGTTGACGTTGACCGGGCCGCCCCGGCAGACCACGACCAGCCGCAGGTCGGGGCAGGCGGCGAGGACGCGTTCGGTGACCGGTGCCATCTGGGTGACCAGCACGTCCGCACCGGACAGCGCCTCGATCAGCCGGTCCTCGGCGTCACTGGCCTCCTCGACCTCGGCGACCGGGCCGAAGGGCTCCAGGGGCCAGCCGAGCTGCAACTCATGGTATTCAAGGGGCTGTTCCGGAAGTTCGTCCCGGACCGCGCCCGTGATGAGCTGCGGCAGCACGAAGTGGTCACCGGCGGCCAGGACGCACACGTTCTTCCCGGAGGTCATCGCAGCGAGTCTCCCGTCTCGGCGTCGAACACATGGGTGAGCCGTACGTCGGCGGCGACGCGGACGTGCTCGTCGTGGGCGAGGCGTACCTCGGGTTCGGTGAGGACGACCAGGGGGGTGTCGACGCCGTCCAGGGCGAGGGTCGCGATGCCCGACTCCAGCAGGGGTTCATGGGCCGTGACGCGGGCGGCGATGCCGTCATCGGACGTCAGGCGCAGGTCCTCCGGGCGGATGCCGACCACCACCTCACGGCCCGCAGCCACGGGCATCGGCAGGGCGATCCGGGCCGCGTCCGAGAGGCGGGCGTGGCCGTCGTCGGTCGCCACGCCGGGGAGGAGGCTGATCGCGGGTTCGCCGACGAAGTCCGCGACGAAGAGGTTGGCGGGGCTGTCGTAGATCTCGTACGGGGTGCCGAGCTGCTGGATGACGCCGTCCTTCATGACGACGATGCGGTCGGCGAGGGAGAGGGCCTCCTCCTGGTCGTGGGTGACCAGGATGGTCGTATGGCCCAAGTCCTTCTGGATGCGCTTGAGTTCGCGGCGGGTGGTGTCGCGTTGGGCGGCGTCGAGGTGGGAGAGGGGCTCGTCCAACAGCAGCACGTCCGGTTCCCGGATCAGGGCGCGGGCCAGGGAGACGCGCTGTTTCTGGCCGCTGGAGAGGCCGGCGGGGCGGGCGTCGAGGAGGGCGGTGAGGTCGACGCGCTCGGCGATCTCGGCGACCTTGCGGGAGACGTCCCCTCTTGCACTGCGCTTGCGCGCCTTCAGCCCGAACGCGAGATTCTCCGCCACCGTCAGCGGCGGATACAGCGCGTAGTTCTCGAAGGCGACCCCGATGTTCCGCCGCTGCGCCGGCCGCTCGATCACCGACGCCCCGCCCACCAGGATGTCCCCGCCGGTCACCGTCTCCAGACCGGCGATCATCCGCAGGGTCGTGGACTTGCCGCACCCCGACGGCCCCAGCAGCCCCAGCAGCTCACCGGAACGCAGGGCGAGATCGAGACCGCGTACGGCGTCCACGGAGGGCCGGCCTCTGGACCGGTAGGTCTTGCGCAGGTCACGTAGCTCCAGCTCGGTCATCGCCGCTGCCCTTCGTCGCGCAGACTTGGTAGTCGACCTTGTGCTCGTCCAGGTCCCGCAGCGCCTCGGCCGACGCCCCGTCGTCGACGAGGAGCAGGTCGAAGCGGGACAGCGGGACCACCCGGTGCAGGGCGTCCCGGCCGAGCTTGGTGTGGTCGATCAGCAGGACGTTGCGGGCGGCCGCGTCGAGCATGGCCCGCTTCACGGACACGATGTGCTGCTCCTGGTGGTAGGCGTAACCCCCGTGCACGGCCGACGTGGACGCGAAGCACACGTCCACGCGCAGCTGCCCGATCGCCTCGACGCAGGACACGCCGAGGAAGGAGGAGTGCAGCGGGTCGTAGTCGCCGCCGAGGGCCATGAGATGGATGCCGCGCTGGTCGGAGAGGAGGTTGATGGCCTCCAGGAAGTTGGTGACGACGGTCAGCGGGGTGATCTCGCCGAGCCGCAGCCTGCGCGCTATCTCCAGGGTGGAGGTGGAGTCGTCCAGCATGATCGCCATGCCGGGCTCGACGAGCCCCAGGGCGTGGTCGGCGACGGCGGCCTTCTCGGCCCGCATGGTCTTCAGCCGGTACTGCACGTTGGACTCGAAGACCCCGGACGGCTGCGCCGTGACCCCGCCCCTGAACTTCCTTACGATGCCCTGCCGTTCGAGCTCGTCGAGGTCCCGGTGGATGGTCATCAGGCTCACCCCGAAGCGCTCGGCCAGCTCGGCCGCGGTCGCCGAACCGTCGGCCAGGACCCGCTCGGCCATGGCGGCCTGGCGGGCCGCGGGCCCCTGCTGCGTACCGCTGTTGTTGCTGCTCATCGTGTCCCGATCCGTCGTCCTGGGCGCTCCGGCCGGTCGGCCTCGAACAGCAGCAGGTTCTCAGGCCGCACCGACAGCCGTACCGGATCGTCGGGACGAAGCCCGGCCGCCTCCGAACGCGGGGCGACCAGCGACACGTGCAGCTCGCCGATCCGGACGGTGACCTCGATGGCGCGGCCGAGGACCTCGGTGACGTAGACGGTGCCGGTGAGTTCATGGCCCGGGCCGGTCAGGGTGATGTCGCGGGGCCGTACGCCGACCAGGACGTCCATGCCGGGAGTCGCCTGCGCGCGGAGCGGCAGCTCCACCTTCCCGTCCGCCGACCGGAAACCCCCGTCGGCCGTCACCGCCCCCGGCAGCAGATTGATCCGCGGCCGCCCGAAGGCCCGCGCGACCTCCGTGTCGTAGGGCTGGTACCAGATCTCCTCCCGCGTCCCCGTCTGCACGATCCGTCCCTCCCGGATCACCCCGATCCGGTCGCCGAGTGCCAGCGCCTCGACGGAGTCGTGGGTGACGTACAGCGTGGTCGTGTGCTGTACGGCCCCGATCGCCTTCAGCTCGGCCCGCATCTGCTGGCGCAGCTTGGCGTCCAGGTGGGAGAGCGGTTCGTCGAGGAGGAAGGCGCGGGCGGGACGGACCAGGACCCGGCCGAGGGCGACGCGCTGCCGCTGCCCGTTGGAGAGCCGGCCGACCGGACGGTCCAACAGGGCGCTGATACCGAGGAGTTCGGCGATGGCGCCGATGCGTTCGCGGGCCTCGGCGGCGGGCAGGCGGTGCCGTGGGGAGCGGAGAGGGGAGGCGAGGTTGTCGTAGGCCGACTTGTGCGGGTAGAGGGCGTAGCTCTCGAAGCACATGGCGACGCCACGGTCGTACGGCTCCACGCCCTTCATGTCGGCGCCGTCGAGCAGGACGGCCCCCGAGTCGGGGAGTTCGAGCCCGGCGACGGTCTTGAGGGTGGTCGTCTTGCCGGCGCCGGACGGGCCGAGCAGGCAGAAGAACTCACCCTCACGGACATCCAGTTCGAGCCCGTCGAGGGCGGTCGTCCTGCCGTACGTTTTGTGCACTCCACGTAGGGCAATAGTCGCCTTCTTGGAGCTCATCGGGCCTCCCGGAGAATGCCCCGGCCTTCAAGCTGCGGAGGAATACTGTCTCTCCGTAGCTGCAGGTCGGTGCCCGCTCGGGTCATCACTCGTTCGAGTGGGTGTTCTGTGATTCGCGAAGAGAAGCGAATCATGGGGCTAGCTTTGACGCTGTGACGACACCGGGGGAAGCCAACGGAGCAGGACACGCGCGGTACACCTACCGTCTTCGCGTGTCGTCCTCTGCCTGCACGGCACTGCTGGCGGAGTGGGACCGGTGCCGGTGGATTTGGAACGAGTGCGTTGCCCGGTCCAAGAAGGCACACCAAGACGGGGAGAAGTGCGGCCCCGCGATGCTGGACAAAATGCTGACTGAGGCCCGTGCCATCACGCCGTGGTTGGCCGAGGGTTCCAGCGTGCCGCAGCAGCAGCTCATCCGCGACTTCGGCAAGTCCCGCGCCAAAGCACTCAAGGACATCAAGGACCGCCTGCCGATGAGGCAGCGTGCCGGGATGCCCAGGCACAAGAAGAAGCGTGAGGCCGATCCGACACTGAACTACACGCGACGCGGTTTCCGACTGAAGGACGACCGTCTGCAATTGGCAGGGAACATCGTCCTGACGGTCGTCTGGTCGCGAAAGCTGCCCGCTGAGCCGTCCAGTGTGCGGGTCTACCGGGACAGTGTCGGCCACTGGTACGTCTCGTTCGTCGTCCCTGCCGCAGTCGAGCCGCTGCCCGAAACTGGTGCGGTGCTTGGAGTCGACTGGGGCGTGAGGGAGACCGCGACCACCACATCCGACGCCCATGACCTCCCGCACTCCGAGCATGGCAGGAAGACCGAGAAGAAACTGACCCGGTACGACCGGATGACGGCCCGCCGCAAGCCGAAGAAGGGGCAGGCTTCTTCGAAGGGTTACCGCGGGGCGAAGAGGCTGCGGGCCAAGACCTACCAGAAGATCGCCCGGAAGAGGCAAGACACCGCGCGGAAGTGGGCGAAGAAGGTTGTGCGCGACCACGACGCCATTGCGGTGGAGGATTTCCGGCCGAAGTTCCTCGCCAAGACCAACATGGCGCGCAAGGCCGCCGACGCCGCGATCGGCGCGACGAAGAAGGCCCTGCTGGAGATGGGCCGTAAGCACGGGCGGGACGTGCGGCTGGCGCATCCCGCGCACACAACCATGGACTGCGTACGCTGCGGAGCGAGAGCCAAGCACGCACTGCCGCTGTCGGAACGTACCTACACCTGCACCGCGTGTGGAACTGTGTCCCCCAGGGACAAGAACTCCGCGTGTGTGATGCTCGTCCGGGCTGGTCTGTACCCGGCTGGTGTCGAGGGTGTAAGACCTCCAGGAGCGCTGCTCCAGGAGGCGGCCTGAGCCAGGAATCCTTCTCGGTTGACGAGGAGGAGCAGTCAAGACTTCACCGCCCCGAACGACAGCCCCCGCACCAGATACCGCTGGATCGTCAGCGCGAGCAGCAGCGGCGGTACGACGGAGACGAGTGCCGCCGCGGCCGTGAGGTTGTACTTGGGCCGGTCCCCGCCGAGGAAGGACAGCGCGCCGACGGTCACGGTCTGGGCCTCGTTGGAGGTGAGGATGAGGGGGAAGACGAAGTTGTTCCAGGCGAAGATGAAGGCGAGCAGCGACACCGCCGCGACCCCCGGCTTGACCAGCGGGAGCGCCACCTTCACGAACGCCTGCTTGCGGGTGTAGCCGTCGAGCAGCGCCGCCTGCTCCAGCTCCGGTGTCAGATCGGCGAAGTAGGACCGCATGATCCACACGATCAGCGGCAGCGTGACCAGTTGCAGCACCCACACCATGCCGACGTACGTGTCGAACAGCCCGAGCTTCTGGTACAGCACGAACAGCGGGATGATCACGGTGAGTTCGGGCGCGAACCGGAACGACAGCAGCGTGAACATCAGGTTCTCGGAGCCCTTGAACCGCCAGCGCGCCGAGGCGTACGCGGCCGGCAGCCCGACCAGCAGCGACAGCGCGACCGCGCCCAGCGACACCACCAGGCTGTTGACGAAGAACCGCACGAAGGGGATGCCCTCGCTGTCGCCGAGGACGGTGCGATAGCCGTCGAAGGTCGGAGAGAAGGAGAAATAAGTGCTGAACAACTGCTCGGCGGGTTTCAGGGACAAGATCACCATCCAGGCGATCGGGAACAGCGCGAAGACGAAGTAGAGGACGAGGCCGGCATCGGCCAGCCACCCCAACAGGCGTTTCCTGACGGTCACTTGGTCGTCACCTCCGCGGCCCGCCGCTGGATCTTCCCCAGGTGCCGGACCAGCACCATCGCGGCGAGGTACACCACGGCCCACAGCACGATCGTGTAGCTGATCCCGAAGGAGTACCGCTGGAAGCGGATCGCCTCCAGATACGCCCGGATCTGCAACACGACCGTGGAGTCGCCGGGCCCGCCCTCGGTCAGGGCGTAGATGATGTCGAACACCTTCAGCGAGTCCATGAACCGGAAGATCACCGCGACGAGCACGTACGGCCACAGCATCGGCAGGGTCAGCCGGCGGAAGGTGTACCACCACCCGGCGCCGTCAACCGCTGCCGCCTCGAAGGGAGATGTCGGCAGCGACCGCAGCCCGGCGAGCGCGAGGATCGCCACGAACGGCGTGTACACCCACACGTCCACGGCGATCGACGACAACAGCGCACCGGTCGGGGTGTCCGTCCACTGGACCCCGCCCAGCCCGAACGGTCTGAGCAGGTAGTTCACGACCCCCACCGACGGCTGGAGCATCAGCTTCCAGATGATCGCCGCGATCACCGGCGCGATCATCAGCGGCAGGATGAGGATCTTCTCCAGGATCCGCCCGAGGATCGTCGACCGGTGCAGCAGCAGGGCGACGGCGACGCCGAGCACGGTCTCCACGGCGGCGGCCCCGACCGCGTACAGCACCGTCACCCAGGCCGAGTTCCAGAAGGCCTCCTGTGTGAAGACGGCCTCGTAGTTCTCGAACCGCACCATGTCCGGCTGCGGTTCGCTCGCCGAGAAGTCGAACAGCGTGTAGTAGAGCCCGAGTCCGAAGGGATAGAGGATCCCGCAGGTCAGGAGCAGCGCCGGGACGATGAGGACGTACGGGCGCAGGGCCGGCCGCATGGCTAGCCCACCTTGTCGGCGAGATCGCCCGCCAGCCCGTTCAGCACCGACTTAGCGCTCTGGCCGCCGTAGATCTCCTGGAGGGCGGCGGCCCAGCTGGTGGTCGCGTCGAAGAACTGGGCCTGCGGGGTGAACTGGATCTTCGTCTGGTCGACGACCGTCTCGAAGGTCTCGATGAAGCCGGGGAGGCCCTTCATCTTGTCCTTGTAGGCGCCGTCTTCGGCGATCGACTTCCGCACGGGGTCGATGTGGTTGTGCGTGATCGCGCTCCTGCGCAGATGCTCCTTGCCGGTCGCCCACTGCAGGAAAAGCCAACTGGCGCTCTTCTTCTTGCTCTTGGCGTTCATGCCGAGCGACCAGATCCACATGTTGGTGGCGAGCGACCCGTCCGGCCCCTTCGGCCCCGGATGGAAGGCGATCTTCCCGGAGGCGGGACTGGCGCCCTCGACGGCCTGGAAGTAGGCGGCCGTGTCGGCGTCGAACAGCATCCCGGCCTTCTTCGCGCCGAGGTCGCTGGAGCACTGGTACCAGGTGTACGACGTCCAGGACGGCGGCCCGCCCTGCTTGACCATGCCGGCCCAGTTCTCGGTGAAGGCGATGGCCTCCGGGGTGTTCATGGCGGGCGTGAGCTTCTCGCCGTCGACCGTGAAGTCCTTGAGGCCGTTGCGGGCGTACATGGTCATGAAGCCCGGGTGGATGGTCGCCCAGCTCCGCGACCCGCGTACGGCGATCCCGTACATCCCGTCGAAGCCGGCACCGGGGGCCTTCCGCTTGATGGTCCCGGCGATCTCGCGCAGCTCGTCGAACGTCTCGGCGGGCTTGAGTCCGAGCTTGCCGAACACCTCGGTGTTGTAGGCGACGACGTTCGTCTCCCAGCCCCACGGCAGCGCGTACTGCCCGCCCTGCCCGAGCGGCGCACCGGCTTCGAGGGACCACTGGTCGGCCTGGAGGAGGTTGGGGAAGAAGTCGGCCTGGTCCCAGTCGGCCTCGGTGGCCGAGGAGTTGCGCATCCAGGGACCGAGGTCCTCGAGCCAGCCGGGTGGCCCGTACTGCCACACCATGTACGCGCCCAGCATGAAGACGTCGTACGAGGCACGCCCGCTGGACAGGTCCACGGTGAGCTTGTCGAAGTAGTTGTCCTCGGGGAAGACGTCGTACTCGACCTTGATGCCGGTCTTCTCGGTGAAGGACTTGAGGTCGGCGATGAGGGCATCCGTGTACGGGTGCTTGTTGAGCAGCGCCTTGACGGTGGTGCCCTTCTCGCGCCGCCAGTCGAAGGAGCCGGTGACGTCGTCCGCGGCCGAGCCGTCCCCCTTGGCGCCGCCGTCCCCGCCGAAGCCGGCACCGCAGGCGGTGAGGAGCGGGGCCGCGGCGACGGCGGCACTGAGGGCGAGGAAGCGGCGGCGGTCGTGCGCGTGCGTGTCCATCCGTGACCTCCACGTGGGGTTCGGTCCGGTCCGATGCTCGGGTGCTGTGTCTTCCCGGGGACTGTGACATCAGCGGCTTCGCCGCGGGCCCCCGGACCCCCAGCAGAAAAGCGGGTTGGCCGGGAGAACCGGCGCGGACATCGCGCGGCAAACCCGGTTAACACGTTGAGTCGACTCGTTAACAGAGGGTGTAACGGCGGAAGTTGGTCGTCAATCCCTCGCGCACCTGAAAATCTCAGTGCAGAGTGAGAAGTTCACGGATCAGGATGTTCGGGAGGTCCGGATGGCAGACGAGCAGGAGGCATGGCTCGGGATCGACCTGGGCACACAGAGCGTCCGGGTCCTGCTGGTCACCGGGGACGGCACCGTCCTCGGCAGCGGCTCGGCCCCGCTGGGCGGCCGGCGGGAGACCGGAGGGCGGCACGAGCAGGACCCGGGGGAGTGGTGGGAGGGGCTGTGCACGGCGTCCCGTACCGCGCTCCGGGGCCGGTCACGGATGCGGATCGGCGGGCTCGCGGTGTGCGGCACGTCGGGGACGGTACTGCTGACGGACGGCGCCGGGCGGCCGATGAGCCCGGCGCTGATGTACGACGACGGACGTGCGACGCGGCAGGCGGCGCGGCTCCGGGCGGCCGGTCTCGCCGTACAGGACACCTGGGCGCTGCCCAAGGCGCTGTGGCTCACCGACGCCTACGGCAGGGGCCGGATCACCCACCAGCCCGACCTGATCGTCTCCCTCCTCACCGGCGAGCTGCCGTCCGCCGACTCCAGTCACGCCCTGAAGACCGGCTACGACGTGGAGCGTGACGCCTGGCCGGACGCCCTGGACCTGCACGAGGGCGCGCTGCCCGACGTCGTACGGCCCGGCACCCGGCTGGGCGAGGTCTCCCCGTCCGGCGCCGAGGCCACCGGCATCCCAGCCGGCACCCCCGTGATCGCCGGGATGACCGACGGCTGCGCGGCCCAGATCGCCTCCGCGGCCCTGCGCCCCGGCTCCTGGAACTCGGTCCTCGGCACGACGCTGGTCCTCAAGGGCGCGTCGCTCTCCCCGGTCCGGGACGCCACCGGCGTGGTCTACAACCACCGTGCACCGGACGGGAGCTGGCTGCCCGGCGGGGCCTCCAGCGTGGGCGCGGGCGTGTTGACGGCGGCGTTCGCGGGAGCCGACCCGGCGGCGATGGACGCCGAGGCCGCCGCCTTCGAACCGTCGGGCGCGATCGCCTACCCCCTGGTCTCGCCGGGCGAGCGCTTCCCCTTCCGCGCCCCGGACGCCACGTCCCTGGTCCTGGGCGAGCCGACCTGCGACGCCGACCTGTGGGCGGCCCTCCTCCAGGGCGTCGCCTACACGGAACGCCTCTGCCTGGACTACCTCCACCACCTCGGCGCCCCCCTCGACGGCACCCTCACCTTCACGGGCGGCGCGGCCCGCAGCGCGTACTGGAACCAGCTCCGCGCCGACATCCTCGGCCGCCCCGCCCGGGTGCCGGAACAGACCGAACCCGCCCTGGGGATGGCGGCGTTGGCGGCGCACGGCGCCACCGGCGAGGCGCTGCCGGAAGTCGCCGAGCGCATGGTCCACATCCGCACGGTCCTGGAACCCCGCCCCGACCGCGCGTCTGCCTTCGCCGAGCCGTACGCCCGCCTCGTCGACGAGCTCGCGGCACGCGGCTGGCTCCCGACACCGGTCGCGGCACATGCGCGCGACCGCCTGGACCCGGATACTGCCGAATCATGACTACGACGCTGCTGCTGGCCCGCCACGGCCAGACCGTCTGGCACGCCGAGAACCGCTACGCCGGAGTGAGCGACGTGGCACTCACCGACACGGGCCGAGACCAGGCCGAGGCGCTGGGCCGCTGGGCGGCGGCTCACCCGGTCGACGCGATCTGGACGTCCACGCTCTCCCGCGCCATGGCCACGGCCGCCCCCGCCTCCCACGCCCTCGGCCTCACCCCGCACCGCGAAGTCGCCCTGCGCGAATGTGACTTCGGGGTGGTGGAGGGCCGTACGCTCCCGGAGTTCGCGGCGGAGAGCCCCGAGGCGGCGGAGGCGTTCCGCACCGACCCGGTGGCGCACCCGTTCCCAGGGGCCGAGGACCCGAAGACGGCGGCCACCCGGGGCGCCGACGCCCTGCACCGCATCGCCGCGGCCCACCCCGGCGAACGCGTCCTGGTGGTCGCCCACAACACCCTGCTCCGCCTGACCCTGTGCAGGCTCCTGGAGATCCCCCTGAGCGAATACCGCCGGGTCTTCCCACAGCTTCGCAACGCGGCGATCAGCGAACTCCGCATGACCGAGAGGTCAGTCGGCCTCATCGCCCTCAACGTGCCGTGCGAGCCGGAGGCACCCGCGGGAGGATGAGCGCCCCCCGAGCAGGCAGCGCCTTCCGCGGCCCGGCAATGTCCATGACCAGGCGTTGCCGCACACCGCACATGCGCGTGCGATTCCGGGGATGCCAGGATCATCCGCATGCCCGAAGCGCCCGACATGACCTGCCGTCCCCTCATCAGCCGCCCCGGCCGGCTCGCCGCCGGATCCGGCGCCGTGGTGGGGGCCTGGGCGTTCCTGACGGTGGTGCTGCACGCGGAGCGCTGGGGCAAGTGGTTCGTGCTGTGGATGACGGTCGGCCTGACGGTGGTGCTGATAGCCGTCCTGCTGCTCCTCTGGGCCACCGCGCAGGTGCGCGCCGACGCGTACGGCGTGCACTCCCGGATGATGCTGCGCCGCCGGAGCGTGCCGTGGAGCGAGATCGCGGACCTGCACATATGGCTGCAGCGTGGACGCCACGGCGACATCCGTCGCGTCGTCCTGGTGCTGCGCGACGGACGCAAGCTGCGCCTGCCCCTGCCGCAGACCGCGAAACAGGACGACCCGGCGTTCGACTCGGAGGTGGCAGAGCTCCGGGCACTGCACAGCCGCTACGGCACGCCGGAGTCGACTCGTCTCCCTGTCGTGTCGTACCGCACCGCCGGGCGGCGGCGCCGCTGGCTGCTGGTGCTGTGCGTGCTGCTGCTCGCGACCGCGGGTGGGGCCGCGTTGTCCGTGCCGAGCGCCGACGCGGAGAACCGGGCGTGGGAGGCGGCTGTGCCGTGTGCCGCCGGGACGCCCGCCGCGGCGCGCGGAGAGTGCCTGACCACCGTGCCGGCCGTGATCACGAGGACCGATCCCGAGCGGGGCAAGGAGCCCAGCTGGCTGTACTTCGCCGACGACCGGCCGGTGCGGCGAGTCAGCGTCTCGTACGAAGGCGCCGAGGGTTTCGCGGCCGGTGACCGGGTCGAGGTGACCTTCTGGCGTGGGGGCATCAGGGTGGTCGCCGGTGAGCGGCACGTCTGGCGCGAGCACATGGCGCCTGCCGGTGACGTGGCCGTCTTCGCGGCCGGGCTGGCCCTGGGCGCGGCGTACCCGGGAGCCCTGCTGCTGATGCGCCGACGCGGGCGCCGACTGGCCGACGACGAGGTGCTCCCGTCGGCACTGCCGTTCGCGGGCGCGCTGGCCGGCACCGCCCTGTGGCTGCTGCCCCTGTGCTACCTCCACCCCACCACCCTGTTCTCCTCACGTACGCAGATCACATGGTGGGCGGCGGGCTCGCTGGTCACCCTGGGCCTGTTCACCTGGGCATGGCGCGCCACACGCATCCGTACACCGGGGGAGACGGGAGCGGTCCAGACACCCCCAGTACAGGGAGAGGTCTTTCTGTCCGCCCGCTTCCTGGACCACACCGACTACAACCCGAACGGCTTCGGCACCCACATCGTCCTCGGCGACGGCCCGCCCGCGGTGGTGCCCCACGGCGGTCCCGGCCGGTTCGCGGCGAAGCCGATCCCGGTGGAACGGCTCACCGCCGGGACCGTGCGGCGCGCCCGGGGCGATGAGGAGACGATCAGCAGAAGCTGGCACATCGCCGAACTCGACGACGCGGGCACCCCGGTCCGCCTGGCCGCGGCACCGGCCGACCTGACCCGAATCCTGCGCGAACTGGGCCTCGCGCACAGGGAACCCTCCCGGTGATCGCGTGAAGGCTGGAGAGTTCCCGTCGGTCTCATCTCTCATCTCTCAAGGGGTCGTGCGAGCCGGACGTGCCGTAGCAGGATGAGCCCATGACGGAGATCGACACCTCGGTACCCCACTCGGCCCGCATCTGGAACTACTGGCTGGGCGGCAAGGACAACTACCCCGTGGACGAGCTGGCCGGCGACGCCTACACCGCCGTCTTCCCCGGCATATCCACCATCGCCCGCAGCAGCCGGGCCTTCCTCGGCCGCAGCATCCGCCACCTGGTGGCAGAGGCGGGTGTACGCCAGTTCCTGGACGTCGGCACCGGGCTCCCCACCGTCGACAACACCCACGAGGTCGCCCAGCGCACAGCCCCCGAGTCGAAGATCGTCTACATCGACAACGACCCCCTGGTCCTGGCCCACGCCCGCGCCCTCCTCACCTCCACCCCCGAGGGCGTGACGGCGTACGAGGACCTGAGTCTCTACGAGCCGGAGAACATCCTGGCTGCGGCGTCCAGGACCCTGGACCTCACCCAGCCGACGGCCCTGATCCTGAGCGGCATCCTGGGCCACGTAGCCGACCACGACCAGGCCCGCGACCTGGTCCGCCGCCTCCTGGCCGGCCTCCCCTCCGGCAGCTACCTCTCGGTCAGCGACGGCTCCCGAGGCACCGACCCCGCCTACGAAGCGGCCCAGGACGCCTACAACGAGACCGGCGCGGTCCCGTACTTCCTGCGCCCGGTGGACCAGATCGAGGCGTACTTCGAGGGCCTGGAGCTGGTGGACCCGGGAGTGGTCTCGGTCCCGCTGTGGCGCCCCGAGCCGGGCATCACCGATCCCGAGCCGATCGGCCAGCACGGGGGGCTGGGCCGCAAGCCCTGACCCCTGGCCCCGGGGCCTGTCCTAGTCCTTACGCCCGGTCGCGGCCACGGTGACACCCAGGCCGATCATCGTCAGCCCGCCGACGCCGCCCACCATGGAGAGCCGCTGAGGTGAGCGGGCGAACCAGCCCCGCGCGGTGGCCGCGACCAGTCCCCACACGCTGTCGCAGGCCACCGCGATGACGTTGAAGACCAGACCGAGCACCAGCATCTGAACCGCGACATGCCCCTGCCCACGGTCGACGAACTGCGGCAGCACGGCCGCGAAGAAGACGATGGTCTTGGGGTTGCTCACCCCGACCGCGAACCCCTCCCAGAACGTGCGCAGGCCGCCGTGCGCGGCCCCGCCGCCGGCGAACGCGTCCTGAAGTGCGGCACGCCCCCGCCACGCCTTGACGCCGAGATACACCAAGTAAGCGGCACCCGCCAGCTTGAGCACGGTGAAGACGAGGACCGAACGTTCCACGACGGACCCGATCCCGAGCGCCACGGCCACGATCAGCACATAGGCGCCGAGCGTGTTCCCCACGACGGTGGTCAGCGCGGCGCGACGCCCCTGCGCCAGCGCCCGCCCGATCACGAACAGCACGCTGGGGCCGGGGATCACGATCAGCAGGAACGACATGGCCGCGAAGGCGAGCAAGCGGTCGGCAGACACCATGCGGCCCATGCAAGCACGGGGTCGACTTGTCCTTCCAGCAGTATTCCCGCCGGACAGGACGGGCTTTTCACTCGGCTGCACTCTCCTCGGCCCGACGAGCGTAACCGTAACCGTCGGCGCGCTGAAGCAGACGGAAATGGCGGCGATGGACTCCTTGGACGAGGCCGTGGGCAGTACGGATGTTGAATCTGCCGTTGGAGCGTACGGCGACGCGTCCTGTGTGGGTTCCTGCGTTCTTTCCGGTGAGGACGGCGGCGGTGACCAAGTCGCCGGTGGCATAACCGAAGAACCGCTTGATCCTTGGCAGTTTGAGGCGAGGGAAGCCGTGCTTGTCCGTGCGGGTTCGGGCATGGGTTCCTCGGCCAGTGCAGGACACCAGTAACACGATGGCCGGGAAGCGTTCGATGGTCATGTCATCGGGCACCTCGCCAACTGCGAGGGCGTCGAGGGAATGAGTCTTGGTCAAGCCGTGACGGCTGCGGTTGTACTTGGTGCGCCCGCCAGACCAGCTGTGTACGGGAACCCTGAGATCCTTGAGGCTTCCCCATAGGGCCCAGCGGGTGGAGTTCATCGCCGCAGCGTCCCGCAAGGGCGCCTTGGCACGGGAGAGGATCTTCGCAACAAGCTGAGGCTTGCCCTTCAAGAACGCCTCCACTGAGAGGCTGCCCTTGGCGTGGTTGCACGGGCGGCAAGCAAGCGTCAGGTTGGAGACCCGGTCCGAGCCACCTCTCGAGCGAGGCCGGATGTGCTCCACCTGAAGGGGCACCCCCGAGGCGCCGCAGTACGCGCATGCACGCCCCCAGTGCTCAAGGAGGTACTGGCGCACTTCGTATCCGGCGAGAGTGCCTTGCTGATACTCGATTCCCTGCAAGGGCACTCCCACGCTGAGAGCGTGCACATCGAAGGCGGTTCGCTCAATGTGCATCTCTGCCACGGGCGCCCACTGCTGCAGCCGCCGTACCCACGAGTGGGTGGTGTCGACTCGATGTCTCAGCGACGAAGGTAGCCAGCCGTCAGGACGGCGGCGATTGTCGTAACGAGGCGCGCGGTAACGCGTGTTGCGGCTTCGGCGTCGGCGCCTGTACGAGGCACGTAGGTGCATCTTGTCGCGGATCTGCCCGCCTCGGCGATTACCTCTCCTTGGAGACGGACGCGACGTACATCCGGACCTGGCAGCCCGTTTTCATCCCCGGTCTGTTGCAGACGCCGGAGTACACCAAGGCGTTGACCCAAGCCAACCCTGAGGTGCTCGACGAGGCGGCGGCGGACGAGATCGTCAAGGTCCGGCAGGAGCGGCGCCGGGTATTCGAGGAGTCCGGGGCGCGGTTCGCGGCTGTTGTCTGGGAGCCGGCGCTCACTGACCCGATGCCGTCACCGAGGGTTCATCGGGAGGAGCTTGGGCATCTCATGAAGATGGCCAGGCAGCCGAACATGACGATTCAGGTACTGCCGCACGGAGAGTGGGCCGCCGCGAGGGTTGCGCCCGCGTTCGTCGCGCTCTCCTACGCCAATGAGGCGTCGCCGGAGGTCATCGTGCAAGACACGATGGTCAACAGCGTCATCCTTGAAGATCACGAGGACATGGCGGGCTACCTGCATGCCTTCGAGGCGCTGAGGTCCGCCGCGCTCACCCCGGATCAGAGCATTGCCTTCATCCGGAAGGCAATGAATGGCATCGCCGTGGAGAACGAGGAAGCGTGAACAGCCAGGACATCGGCGGCCCCTTCGTGAAGTCCTCGTACTCGGGAGGGGGTTCGGCCAACGAGTGCGTGGAAGTTGCACGTACCGCCAGTGGCGGTCACGCCGTCCGTGACAGCAAGAACCGTGACGGCGGCATCCAGTTCTACAGGGCCGGAGAATGGGTCGCGTTCGTGGCAGGCGTCAAGGCCGGAGAGCTCTGACGTCTGACCTGGCCCAGTGCGTAACACACAGGGAAGGAAGGCCCTCGCGAGTCACGTCCTCGCGAGGGCCTTCTCTTTATCCGCCTGCCCCGTGAAGGTGAGAAGACGGTCACGAGCAGGACGCTTTGCGCGGACCTTAGGGGGTCAGTAGCAGTACATCCGCACGGGACTTGGCGGCCTCGTAACGCCGTGCCACGTCCTGCCAGTTGACGACCTGCCACATTGCCTCGATGAAGTCGACCTTCTGATTCTTGTACTGCAGGTAGAAGGCGTGCTCCCAGGCGTCGAAGACGAGGATCGGCACCGAGCCCTGTCCCGCATTGCCCTGGTGGTCGTAGACCTGCTCGATGACGAGACGCCCGCTCAGCGGTTCGTACGCGAGGGCGCCCCAGCCGGAGCCCTGCGTGGTCGCGGACGCCTTGGTTAGCTGGGCCTTGAAACCGGCGAAGGAGCCGAACGACTCGATGAGGGCGTCCGCGAGGTCGCCCACTCCATCCGCGGCGAGAGGCTCACCGCCGCCGTCCCCGGTCATATTGGTCCAGTAGACCGAATGCAGGATGTGCCCTGACAAATGGAAGGCCAGATTCTTCTCCAGGCCGTTGACCGACCGCCACGCCTCCTTGTCCCGCGCCTCGGCGAGCTGCTCCAGCGTGTCGTTGGCCCCCTTCACATACGCCGCGTGGTGCTTGTCGTGGTGCAGCTCGATGATCTCGGGACTGATCACGGGGGCGAGCGCAGAGTAGTCGTACGGCAGTTCAGGAAGCGTGTAGACGGGCATGACAGGTCCCCTCCGGCCTCTTATCACAAAGAACTTGCAAGTGCATGCTAGCGGCAAGAGGGGTGAAGCGTGTGTGGGGGCGTGTTAATGGGGCGTGCGCGGGCGGTGAGCGGCGATCTACTATCGGCAGTCGTAGGAGGGGGAGCGAACGATGGGTCCCGAGATCGCTGATCTCGCCCGCACGGCGGGCACGACGGTGGTGGCGTTGATGGCCGGGCAGGCCTGGGAGACGGCCCGCGATGGGGTAGTCGCCCTGTGGCAGCGTTTCCAGCCGGCCAGGGCCGAGGCCGTCGGCGGTGAACTCGAGGCCACCCGCGACGACCTGCGCCTGGCCCGGCAGTCGGGCGACGCCGACACCGAGGCCGAACTGACCGCCGAATGGCAGGCCAGGGTCCGCCGGCTGCTGCTCGCCCAGCCCGAGGTCGCCGACGAACTGCGCCGCATCCTGGCCGAGTTGAGCCCGCAGCTCCCGGAGCAGCGGCCCTCCGTGGACGTCCGGCTGCGCGCGGAGGTCTCCGGCAGCGGCCGGGTCTATCAGGCCGGCCGCGACCAGCACATCACCGAACGATGAGCGAACTCGGCGCCCGCGCTTCGGGCCAGGGCCGGATCTTCCAGACGTCCGGTGACCAGTACATCCAGGAACACCATCATCACTATGACGCCGGTGCGGCTCCGCTGTTCGGCACCGAGCCGCAGTCGAGGCCAACTGCCCCGGCCGGTCCCGACTCTGTACGCGTACCCCTGGTGGGCCGTCCGCCCGGCATCCTCCGCGACCGCACGGAGCTGCGCCGCGTGCTGGGCGCGGCCCTCGCCGGGCCCGGCGGTGACGCCCACGTCGTGCACGGCATGGGCGGCTGCGGCAAGACCGCGCTGGCGCACTGGCTGTTCACCGATGCCGTACGCGCCCACGGCCGCGTCGGCTTCTGGGTCAACGCGTCCGAGCGGATGTCCCTGCGCGCCGGGATGCTGGCCGTCGCCGGTGACCGGGGCGCGACCACCGGTGAACTCGCCGCCGCTGCCGCCGGACAGCGCGCCGCGGCCGACCTGGTCTGGCACTACCTCGACAGCTCTGCCGACCCCTGGTTCCTGGTCCTCGACAACGCCGACGACCCCTCGGTCCTGGAGGACGGGGCGTGGTTGCGTACCAGCCCGCGCGGCCTGGTCCTGGTCACGACGCGGCACGCCACGTCGCCGCTGTGGCAGGGGCCCGGCATGACCCGGCACAGCCTTGGGCTGTTGCCGCTGGACGACGCGGCGCAGGTCCTGTGCGACCTCGCCCCGGACGCGGGTGACCTGGAGTCCGCCCGGAAGGTGGCCGACCGCCTGGGCCGCCTGCCGCTCGCGCTCACCCTGGCCGGTTCCCATCTCGCCCACCAGCTCCTGGAGTCGTGGTCCATGGACGAGTACGACCGCAAGCTCGACGAGGAGTCGACGGCCATCGTCGACCGGGGCGCCGCCGGGTACGGCAGCGGGCAGTCGCGTCATCTGGTCGGTCGTACCTGGCAGTTGTCCCTGGACACGCTGGCGGGACAGGGGCTGCCGGAGGCGACGACGCTGATGCGGCTGCTGTCGTTCCTGGCCGCGGATCCGGTGCCGTTGAGCCTGCTGGCGCCGGTGGCCCGCGGCGAGGTGACGGCCGACGGGCTCGAACCGGCCCTGACACCGGGGCAGTTGGAACCAGCCCTGCGCGGACTGCTCGATCACTCGCTGGCCGAGCTGGTCGCGGTGGACGGGGCGCGGTGCGTGCGGGCGCACGGGGTGTTGCTGGACGGTGTGGCGGCCGGGGTACCGGAGACGCAGCGGGCCGCTCTCGCGGAGGCGGCGGCGGGGTTGCTGGAGGCCGCGCTGCCTGCGAGCGGAACCGAGCCGGAGGAGCGTCGGCGTCGACTGGCGCTGCTGGCGCCGCACGCCGCGGAGCTGTTGGCGGCGGCTCCGGGCGAGCGGGCGGCCACGGTCACGGTGCGCGTGGTCCGGGAGCTGTTCGACGCGGGGGAGTTCGCGGGCGCCCTGGAGGTCGCTCCCGGGGTCGCCGACAGGGCCGAGACACTGCTCGGCACTCAGCACCCCGTGGCCATGGTGGCCCGAGAGGTGGAGGCCGACGCACTGTGGCGCATGGGGCGCTACGCCGAGTCCGAGACGCTGCACCGCCGGCTTCTGGGGCGGCGCGAGCTCGTGCTGGGAAGCGACCACCCCGACACCTTGCGCAGTTGCTACGGGCTGCACTCCGCCCTCATGTTCCTGAAGGGGGCCGGGGAAGCCGAACCCGTCCTCCGGCGCGCGCTCGAAGGACAGCGGCGGGTTCTGGGCGAGGACGCCGAGGAAACGCTGTACTCCTGGGCGGCCCTGCTGGAGCTACTGCCGCAACTGGGCAAAGGACAAGAACTCGAGAGGGAGGCCGAAGCCCTCATCGACGCCTGCGAGCGCTTCCTGCCGCCGGATCACCGGACGACGGTGAACGCTCGTCACAACTACGCGTGGGGGCTGCACATGACGGGCCGCGACGCGGAGGCGGAACCTCTCGTCCAGCGCGTCTTGGCCGACCGGATCCGCATCCACGGTCCCGACCACCCTCAGGCCCTGTCCGCCCTGACCCTCAAGGCCCAGGTCGCCCAGGGCCTCGGCCGGACCGAAGAAGCCGTCGCGACGCTCAGGGAGGTCATCGAGCGCAGCGAACGGGTGCTCGGCCCCGAGCACCCGTTCATCGCCCAGGACCGGGGATGGCTGGCCGACTGGCAGGCTGAAGCCGCGCCCTGATCACTCCCTGCCCCGCACCCGCTGCCACCCATACCCCACACACGCCAGAACCACAGTCATCCCCCCGGTCGAATACAACTGCACCCGCGTATCCGGCTCCCGAGCCATCAGCACGAAGATCCCCACCATCCCCGCCAACGCCACCCACGTCAGCACCGGAAACGCCCACATCCGCACGACCAGCTTCTCCGGCGTCTCCCGCTCCAACCGCCCCCGCAGCCGCAGCTGCGAGACGGCGATGAAGATCCAGACGACGAGGATGACCGCGCCGATCATGTTGAGCAGCCAGGGGAAGACATCGTCCGGCCGCCAGTAGCTCAGCACCACGCACACGAACCCGAAGACCGACGACGCCAGCACCGCGACCCGCGGTACCCCGCCGGACACCTGACCCAGCGCCTTCGGCCCCTGCCCCCGCTCGACCAGCGAGTAGGCGATGCGGGAGGACCCGTAGATGTTGGCGTTCATGGCACTCAGCAGCGCGACCAGCACGACCACGTTCATCAGCTGGCCGGCACCCGGAATGCCCAGCTCGTCGAGGGCGGCGACGTACGGACCCTTCTCCACGACCGCCGCCGAGTCCCACGGGACCAGCGTCACGATGACCGCCATCGAGCCGATGTAGAACAGCGCGATGCGCCACATCGCCGTACGGACCGCGCTCGCGACCCCGCGCACCGGGTTCTCCGACTCGGCCGCCGCGATGGTGACCGTCTCCATGCCGCCGTACGCGAAGACCGACGCGAGCAGACCGATGACGAGACCCTCACTGCCGTTCGGCAGGAAGTCGGTCAGGTTGGATGCCCCGGGGGAGTCGGACCCCGGCAGGACACCGGCGACCGCCAGCACGCCCAGCACCAGGAACAGGGTGATCGCGCCGACCTTCAGCGCGGCGAACCAGAACTCGAACTCGCCGAAGTTCTTCACGGCGGCCAGGTTCGCGCCGCAGAACACCACCATGAACAGCGCCACCCAGGCCCACTCCGGCGTACCCGGCAGCCAGCCCGTCACGATCTTCGCGGCGCCGATGCCCTCCAGGCCGACCGCCGTGCACAGCAGCACCCAGAACGACCAGCCCGCCGTGAAGCCCGCCCAGGGGCCGATCGCCCGCTCGGCGTGCGCGGAGAAGGAACCCGACGACGGATACGCGGCCGACATCTCGCCGAGCATCCGCATCACCAGCATCACGAGGAGGCCGGAGATGACGTAGGCGACGACGATCGAGGGACCGGCGGCGGCGATACCGGCGCCGGAGCCGACGAACAGGCCGGCGCCGATGACACCGCCGAGGGCGATCATCGACAGGTGGCGCTGCTTGAGGCCGTGGGAGAGGGAGACGCCGGTGTCCTGCTGGGGCGGCGTCTCGGCGGTGGTGCTGGGCATGGGCGCGGCTCGTCCAATGCGTGAGATGGGCAAAAACGCCCACAGTCTGGGCGCGCGTCCGTTGACGCGACAGGACTGCCCACTATCCGGACGGATCCAGCACGGAGCGTGGACGACCGCTCACCGAGTCGCCCGCCCCGCCCGTTTGGCGAGACCCTACAGTCGCCCCTCCCCACCTCCTTGTGAGCTGAACGTCCCTGCCTCAGTGACCGGCATCACGCCGAACCGAGTGTAACACCCACTCTTTGTCCGGAACCCACCAAGCTTTGTCCGGAACCCACCAAGCCCGCGTTCGAGCCTTTGTCGAGCGCTGACGGTGATCGGCTCCAGGGCGCTGGGATAGCGTCGCCGTGTCCCAATATGCCCTCACCTTCCGCGGAGTCCCCATGAGCACCGCCGCCGTCCCCGCCGCCCGCACCGGGCAGGTCCTCGCCGACCTGCTGCCCGCCTCCCGTGTCCGGGACGTCGCGCTCGTGCTCGGTGGCGCCGCCTTCACCGGCCTCGCGGCCCAGCTCTCCGTGCCCGTGCCGGGTTCCCCGGTGCCGGTGACCGGCCAGACCCTCGCCGTGCTGCTCGTCGGTACGGCCCTCGGCGCCGGCCGCGGCTTCCTCTCCCTCGCGCTGTACGCGCTGGCCGGCATCGCGGGCGTGCCGTGGTTCGCGGGCGGCAGCTCCGGCGCGGCCGCCCCGTCCTTCGGCTACATCCTCGGCATGATCCTCGCCGCCACGGTCGTGGGAGCCCTGGCCCGGCGCGGCGCCGACCGCTCGATGCTGCGCACGGCGGGCGCGATGCTGCTGGGCGAGGCGATCATCTACGCCGTCGGCGTCCCGTACCTCGCCTTTGCCACCGGCATGTCCGCGTCCGCCGCGATCGCGGCCGGCCTCACCCCGTTCCTGATCGGCGACGCCGTGAAGGCGGCCCTGGCGATGGGCGTGCTGCCCACCACCTGGAAGCTGCTCAAGCGCTGACGCCATAACCGTCACCGAAGAGGTTCGCCGGGCAGCCCGGCGAACCTCTTCCGCGTTCCACTTGCTCCACTTGCGTCGCGTTGCCTCGCGGGATCAGCGCTCCTGCTCCTGCGGCTCCGGCCGCCGCTGTGACCACCACAGCCCGGCCACGCCCGCCGAGATCAGCGCCGCGCCGGCCGCGCCCAGTGGCACGACCTCACGCTCGAAGCCGGTCTTCGGCAGTTCGTCGGGGCCCGGTGCGACGGGCTTGTTGTCGGTGCCGAGGAGCAGCGGGGTGGCCGGGGCGTCGGGCGACGGGTTCGTCGTACCGAACGGCACCGGGCCCTGCTGCCAGTACGTCTCCTCGCCGTCGTCGGTCTGGACGGGGAGGCAGATCTTGCCGGTCTTGCTCAGGTCGTACGTCGCGTCGACGGCGTACGACTTCGACTCACCGGCCGGGAGATTGTCGATGGGGCAGGTGAAACCACTGTTCGAGCCCTCCGGAAGGCCATTCTCTTCAATCGGAGAGCACCCTTGAACGTTTTTGACCGTAAGGCCGTCGAAACCGACGACCAAAAGCCTGATCTTTCCGCTGTCCGCGGTCCCCTCGTTCTTGACGGTGGCGGTAATGTCGGTGTCTTGCGAACTGTTGTCCACTGAGATTTTTTCGGGCAGCAGGGTGGTCAGCTTTACACCCGCCGGCGCCTCGTCGATGACCTTTCCCCCTTTACTGCTCCCGGGTCCCTGGTCGTCCGCGCCGGCAGTGCCGGAAAGGATCACCGCTGCCGAGATGGATGCCGTGACCAGCGATCCAGCGATGGTCGTCGTGCGACGAGAACTCATGTTCGTCCCCCTTGGCTGCGCCTGAATTCGCAGTACTTGAAGAGCTACCACAAGATTTCTCCGCACTATGCTGGTACGGCATGAAGTGTGACCATTGTGTTTCAGTAGGGGACTGATCGAGGTACTTGAGGGGGTGCAGCGGATTGCCGGGAAATGCGAGGAGCGGCGGAGTTCCAGGTTTACTGGTGACGGGGCGCTATCGGTTGGTCGAAAGTATCGGACAGGGGGGAATGGGGCGGGTGTGGCGAGCCGCCGACGAGATACTCGACCGGCAGGTCGCGGTGAAGGAGATGCGTATAGACGGCCTCGACCCCGAGGACACGCGCACCCGCCGCGAACGCACCCTGCGCGAGGCGAGGGCGACGGCGCGGATCGACCATCCCAACGTGGTGCGTGTGTACGACGTCGTGGACGAGGGCGAACGCCTGTGGATCGTCATGGAGCTGGTGGCCGGCCGCTCCCTGGAACGCATGCTGGCGGAGGAGGGGCCGCTGGGCCCCCGTGAGACGGCCCGCATCGGCCTCGGCTTGGTGACGGCGCTGCGCCAGGTCCACGAACGGGGCGTACTGCACCGGGACATCAAGCCCGGGAACGTCCTGGTGGAGGCGGGCGGACGCGGCCGGATCGTCCTGACCGACTTCGGCATCGCGGCGATCCAGGACGCGAAGGCCCTCACCATGGTCGGCATGCTGGTCGGTTCCCCCGACTACATGGCCCCCGAACGCGTCTCCGGCCGCCCCCAGGGCCCGCAGTCCGACGTGTGGTCCCTGGGCGCGACCCTGTGCGCGGCCCTGGGCGGCCGCTCACCGTTCTCCCGCGACACGACCCTGGCGACGCTGCACGCGGTGCTGTACGAGGAGCCGGAACTGCCCCCGACGGCAGGCCCGTTGCGGGCAGTCCTGTCCGCCCTGCTGGAGAAGGACCCGACGGTCCGACCGGGCTTGGCGGACCTGGAGGCGGTCCTGCACCCACTGGCGTATCCGGCGCCGACGCCCACTTTGCCGGTGGCTGCGGTGGATGCCGGGGCGGCGGCGGACGGGTGGTCCCGCGAGCAGGGTGACGGCAGCGAGGGAGCAGAGGCCGACGCGGGCTTCCGGCGGCAAGGGCTGGAACCTGAGCGACCGGGGGAGGGGGCGGGAGGTCAGCTGGAGCCGGGGGCTGAGCAACGGACGGAACCGGGGCCCGGGCGACACCTGGGGCTGGAGCGGAAGTCGGGCCCCGGGGTTGAGGAGCCGTCCGTGCCGGGGACTGCCGGGGCGGCGGAACCCCAGCCGGAGGGCGAGCCTGCGCCCGTGCCGAGGCCGATACGCGGTTCCGTGCAGGAGCCCGAGGCGGCGCGTGGAGGCACACACGAGCCTGAACCCGAGCCTGAACCCGAGTCGGTGTCCGGGCCGGTGGCCGAGCTGCCCGGCCCTGCTCGCATTCCGGTGTCCGAGCCCGAGAGGGAACGTGGTTCCGTCCGTGTGTCCGGCTCTGGGCCTGTGGTTGGGCCTGATGCTGGAGGTGCCTCGGCGCCCGAGCCCGAGTCGGCGTTTGGACCGCCCACCGACCGTACGCCCACCACCGAAACCCACCGCGAACTCCCCGGCCCCGTCAAGCCGGCCGCCCCCCGTCGCGGACGCCGAGGACCTCGCCGTACCGGCGTCATCGCAACCGTCGGCGCGCTCACCGCCGGCGCCATCGTGGCGATCGTGCTCGCGGCGAACTCCGGATCACCCGGGGACGGCCAGGCGGGCTCACCCCCGCCCTCCTCGGCGGCGTCCTCCCCGGCCGACAACTCGTCGCCCACCGTCGAAGGCACCTCCAGGCCCCAGACCCTGCCCCCCGGCGCCCACCGCGAGGCGGGAGGCTTCGCATGGGCGACGCCCGGCGGGTGGCGGCGGGACGTGAAGACCGGCTCGGAGGTGCACTACACCTCACCGGACGGCAAACAAGAGCTCGCCGCGAAGTCCTCCCTGGCCCGCGGCGACCTGATGGACTCCTGGGAGAAGTCCGAACAGAACGCCCACCAGGGCCAGAACTACCAGAAGATCCGCCTGGAACGGACGACGTTCCGCGGCCATGAGGCGGTCGTCTGGGAGTACACGTTCACGCTGCAGGGCGTCCCCTGGCACGCCCAGCTGCTGGGCTTCACCGTGGACGGCAAGTCGTACCAGATCAACACCTGGTACCAGCCGGACATCGAGGCGCAGGCCCTCAAGACGTACAAGAAGGTGAGGGACAGCTTCACGGTCCTGTGACCACGCGTCGAACGGAGATCAACCGGTGGTCACCTCACCGACACCCGGGACCGCCGTCCTGAAACAGCCGTGTCACACTCGTCCCATGCGCGTGTATCTCGGCTCCGACCATGCGGGCTTCGAACTCAAGAACCACCTCGTCGAGTGGCTGAAGGCGGCGGGGCACGACCCCGTCGACTGCGGCCCCCACATCTACGACGCCCAGGACGACTACCCGCCGTTCTGCCTCCGCGCAGCGGAGCGCACGGCGGCCGACCCCGAGGCCCTCGGCATCGTGATCGGCGGCTCCGGCAACGGCGAGCAGATCGCGGCGAACAAGGTGAAGGGCGTGCGCGCGGCGCTCGCCTGGAGCGAGGAGACGGCGTCGCTGGGCCGCCAGCACAACAACGCCAACGTCGTCGCGGTGGGCGCGCGCATGCACACGCAGGACGAGGCGACGAAGTTCGTCGAGACCTTCCTGAACACGCCGTTCTCGGAGGACGCCCGCCACATCCGCCGCATCGACATGCTGGCCGCCTACGAGACGACGGGCGACCTCCCGCCGATCCCCCCGCACCACCCGCGGCAGCAGTAGTTCCAGAAACGCCGGATGCTCTGAGGCAAGGCCCACCCCTGTCCCGACAGCGAACGGGCGGTGGGTGGGCATAGGCCTGAGGTCCAGGGGGCGGAGCCCCCTGGCGGGGTCTGGGGCAGAGCCCCAGCACGAGGACCACGAAGGGAACCACACCGTGCCGGAGGGGCACACGATCCACCGCCTGGCCCAGGACTACGCCGCCGCCTTCCAAGGCACGGCCCCACAGGTCACCAGCCCCCAGGGCAAGTTCACCGACTCCGCCGCCCTCCTCACCGGCACGGAACTCACCCGCACCGAAGCCCACGGCAAGCACCTCTTCCTCGGCTTCAGCGGCAGCGGCGACGAGTGGATCCACATCCACCTCGGCCTCTTCGGCAAGGTCAACTTCGGCCCGGCCCCGCCGCCCCCGCCCACGGACACCGTCCGCCTCCGCCTCGCGAACACCACCGCGTACGTCGATCTCCGCGGCCCCACCACCTGCGCCCTGATCACACCCCCCGAGAAGCGGGCGATACACGACCGCCTCGGCCCCGACCCCCTGCGCGAGGACGCCGACCCGGACGCCGCCTACCACCGCGTCCACCGCAGCCGTACGACGATCGCCGCCCTGCTCATGGACCAGAAGGTCATCGCCGGCGTGGGCAACGTCTACCGCGCCGAGGTCCTCTTCCGGCACCGCATCGACCCGTACCGCCCGGGCAGGGACATCACCGCGTCCGAATGGGACGCGATCTGGCACGACCTCGTGGAGCTCATGCGCGAGGGCGTCCGCAACAACCGCATCGACACGGTCCGCCCGGAACACACCCCGGAGGCGATGGGCCGCCCGCCACGCGTCGACGACCACGGCGGCGAGGTCTACGTCTACCGCAGGGCCCACCTGCCCTGCCACCTCTGTGGCGGCGAGATCCGCACCGCCGACCTCGCCGCCCGCAACCTCTTCTGGTGCCCGGCCTGCCAGCGCGACTGAGCCGGCGCCCGGCGGGACGTCAGAACCCGTGCGGCAGCCAGGGCGCCACCGCCGACCCGAAGCCCAGCGCGGCCTCCGCCAACGCCCCCTGCCGCAACTCCCGCACCCGCCCGGCCGCGCCCAGCGCACCCAGGTTCGTGTCCCCGAGGTACGCCGACCCCAACTCCCGTACGGACAGGGCGAGATCGGCCGAGTCCGTCGTACGCCCGCACGACGCGCCCTTGGTGTCCCCGGTGAGCCGCCAACGCCCGGCGTTCCAGGGGCAGAAGGCGTCCTCGACGTCCAGCACCACGTCCACCGGCGCCTGGTACGTCCGCGCCTCCAGCGCGGCCCCCACGTCCACCAGCCGTACGTACAGCGAGTCCCGCATCCGCAGTGCGCACCGCCGGATGTCGGACACCTGGTGCAGCCATGCCTCGTCCAGCGGGCGCGCGCCGGTCAGCAGGGTCGACGTCAGGTCGATGTCGAACAGGAACCGCCACAGCGCGGCCCGCGCCGCCGGATCCAGCGCCTCCGCGTCCCGCAGGACCACCGTGCCGTTGTGCCCGGTCGACTGCCAGTTCGGCTTCACGGCGAAGCGGGCGTACCCCACGACCTCGCCGTCCCGCTCCGCCAGCACGCACTGCAGCGGCGACGCCCCGCCCCGCTCGCTCTCCGGGTCCAGCACCCCGAGCCGCTCCCAGCCGGGCAGCCGCGCCAGCATCCCCGGCCGGGCGGGCACCCGGCGCGCGTACACCGCCTCGCACGCCGCCAGCGCGTCGGCCGGGTCGGCGTACCGCAGCCGTACGTCATCGGTGCCGGGCGGCACGGACAGGCGTACCCGGCCGGTGTCGATCTCGGCACTGACGTTCCGGGTGCCGATGCCGTAGCCGAACCTGCCGTAGATCGCGGGCTCGGAGGCCGTCAGCACCGCCAGCGGCTGGCCCCGGTCCCGTACGTCGTCCAACTGACGCCGCATCATCGACGTCAGGATGCCGCGCCGGCGGTGCGTGGCGGCGACGCCGACCATGGTGACGCCCGCGGCGGGCACGGAGGCGCCGCCGGGCACGGTGAGCCGGAAACCGAACGCCCCCGCCGTCCCCACGCACGCGTCCCCGTCCCAGACGCCGAAGGAACGGTCTGTCTCGGTGAGGGAGTTCCACAACTCCCGCTCCTCGGCCGCCTCCGGCACCCCGCCGAAGGCGCGGAGCAGGGTGTCGTACCACGTGTCCCAGTCGTCCCGCCGCAGATCCCGTACCTCGGTCGTGCAGTCAGTCGCCATACACCATGCCTACCAGTGCATTGCGGGACGAGCCAGGGAATTTCCTTCTGGTGGCGGCGGAGTGGCTTTTCGTGAAGTTCACTGTGAAGTTGAGCCTCGGACGGGGGACAAGTGGGACCTCCCGTGCCAAGCAGCTGGTCCGATGGATAGGGTCCCGAACTAATGGCAGCAGGACGAGAGCGGCGCGCGGCCGCCGAGACGTTCACGGCCCGGTTGAAGATGCAATGGCACCGGGCTCGCGTCGGCCTGCGCAGAAGCGCCGTCGACTACTTCCGCGGGGACGGTTCCGACTGGGTCGCGCTGGCCGGTCTGCTCCTCACGGTGCCGCTGATCACGGCCACGACACTGGCCAACTCGGTGTGGTGCGCACCGTCCGCGCTGGTCCTCCCGATCGTCGCGGGCGGGCTGCTGCTGCGGCCGGCCAGCCTGCTGGGGCTGTACGCGGCCGCGGCCACGGCGCTCATCGTGGAGTCGGTGCAGCTGGGGCCGTACACGGAGGGCCCGTCGCGCGTCACCCCGGGTGTGGTGCTGGTGGTCGCCGCCTGTGGTTTCTTCGGGCTGCTGATCGCGCAGTTCCGCAGCCGGGTCGGCGTGCCCTGGCGGCGCGGCGGCACCATGCTGTTCGACCTGCGCGAACGCATCCGCGTCCAGAGCAAGCTGCCGAACCTGCCGATGGGCTGGCACCGCGAGATGGCGCTGCGCCCGGCGGGCGGCCAGTCCTTCTCCGGCGACTTCGTGGTGGCGGCCCGGACGAACGGCGGCCGCACCATGGAGGTCGTCCTGACGGACGTGTCCGGAAAGGGCATGGACGCGGGCTCCCGCGCCCTGCTGCTGTCCGGCGCCTTCGGCGGCCTGCTGGGCAGCCTGCCCCCGCACGCGTTCCTGCCGGCCGCGAACGGCTATCTGCTCCGCCAGGACTGGGACGAGGGTTTCGCGACCTCCATCCACCTGGTCCTGGACCTGGACTCGGGCGACTACGAGCTGTACTCGGCGGGCCATCCGCCGGGCCTGCAGCTCAGCGCGGGCAGCGGCCGCTGGGAGGAAAAGGCAGCGGAGGGGCCGCTGTTGGGTGTGTACGACGGCGCCCAGTTCGACCCCGTGAAGGGCTCACTCCGCCCCGGCGACGTGTTGATGCTGTTCACAGACGGCCTGGTGGAAACGTCCGACCGAGATATCGTCGAGGGCATCGACCGCCTGACCGGCGAGGCCGACCGCTACGTCGCCGGCGGCTTCCACGGCGCGGCCTGGCACCTCATCGAGGCGGTGGCGAAGGACGTGAACGACGACCGAGCCCTCCTCCTGATCTGCCGAGAGGGCCCAACGGCCCAGGCAACGGCAACGACCTGAGCCGGTCCCCCACACCCGGCCGCGCTCGCGTGACGTGAGGGGCCCCTCACCCCGACCCGCTCGAGAACGAAGCCCCCGACACCCTCGCCCACCCCGGGCCTCCGCCCCAGCCCCGGCGGCCAGGCGACGGCGACGGACTGAGCCGGCCCCTCATCCGTCCTGCCCGTGCCTGGCTGTGCTCGCGCGGGGCCCCGTCCCGGGCCGGCCGGTAAGGAAGTGCCCCGTGCTCCGGGGCCTCCGCCCCAGTCCCCGGCGGCCTGCCTCCCGGGCCGTTCAGCCACGCCGCCACCCCTCCGGGCCCACACCCCTCAACGCCGCGCGACACTGGGGACGTGACCGAGACATCCCGAACCCCGCTTTCCCCGGCCGCCGTGGAGGCCGCCGCCCGGGCCGCTCACCGTGGCCAGACCGACAAGGCCGGGCGGCCGTATGCCGAGCATCTCCAGGCCGTCGCCGAGGGCGTACGCGCGCGTGGTGGTGATGAGGAGCAGATCGCGGCGGCCTGGCTGCACGACGCCGTCGAGGACGACGCGCTCTCCGTGCGCTGGCTGGACGAGGCCGCGCTGAGCCGGCGTACGAAGGACATCGTGCTGGCGGTCACCAAGCGGGCCGGGGAGCCGCCCGAGGCGTACGCACGGCGTGTTCTCGCCACTCCTGGCGCCCTGCTGGTGAAGGAGGCGGACCTGGCACACAACGCGGACCCGGTGCGCCTCTCGGTCCTCGACGAGGCCACCCGGAAACGACTGACCGAGAAGTACGCACGGATGCGCGCACTTCTCGGTCTGACGAGCGGGTGACGGAGATTACTTACTAGGCCGGGACCTTCTCGCGCTTCTCGGACTTCTCGCGCTCACGCGCCAGTTCGGCCGCGTCCCGCTTGAAGGCCCACTCCATCTTCGGCTCCATCGCGAACCGGAACACCCGCTGTACGGGCGTGGTGCACAGCAGCGTGACACCGACGGCCGCGACGACCGTCACGAAGATCTCACCGAGCGGCCGGTGCAGCCAGTCGTGCTCGAACCAGCCGCGGTAGTCACCGGCCTTGACCACGAAGCCGTGCAGCAGATAGCCGTACAGCGTGCCCGCGCCGAGCGCCGTGAACCACATCGTGCGGCCCGGCACCCAGGCGAAGAAGCAGGCGGTCAGCAGCAGCGAGCAGCCGAACATCGCGAGCACCATGACCGGCCCGACCCACCAGGGCACGCCCAGCTCCTGCGCCGAGTCGCGGTGGTAGAACCACCCGGTGTTCATGCGCGGGACCGCCCACCAGCCGACGGCCAGCGCCAACGCGACCACCGGCACGGACAGGATCCGCATCCGCCGGGTGCGCACCATCCGGAAGTGCTCGGGCTTCATGCACAGGCCCAGCACGAAGTACGGCAGGAACTGCAGCACCCGCTGCAGGTCCAGGTCGTTGCCGATCTCCGGGGTGACCGTCGCCAGCATGGCGATGCCGAGCGCGACCGGCAGCGGCCAGCGCACCATCTTCCAGATCGGCGTGGTCATCCGCCAGATGAACAACGCGCACAGGAACCACGTCAGGTACCACGGATCGAGGAGGCTGACCTCCTGGCCGGGATCGTCGTCGATCCAGCGCTTGAAGAGGGGGTAGGCCGTCTCGAAGACGATGTACGGCACGGCGACGCCGGTGATCAGCCGCTTCAGCCGGTCGGGGCGCATGTCGAAACTGCGCGAGAAGAAGCCCGAGATGATGATGAACGCCGGCATGTGGAACGTGTACACGACGGTGTACACGCCCTCCAGGATCCGGCTGTCGCCCTTGAGCGGCTCCCAGGCATGGCCTATGGCGACCAGGACGATCGCCAGGTACTTGGCGTTGTCGAAGAACGCGTCGCGCTGCTTGCCGGGCTTGGTGTCGGCGGCGGCACCCGTGGACGCCGGTCTGTTCTGCTGGTTCTCCTTCTGCGGCGAGCGCGGACTCGGCACTCCGTCCGCCGACGACTGTGCCGGGGGGAGTGGCGCTCTGTTGTGGCCGTGCGGTCGCAGCGAGTTCGTCACAGATCCTCCAGCCCGAAACCGGGGGAGGCGATCCAGGACCTCGCTGCACATGCGGGGGACGAGGCAGCGTGGAACATCTGAGGCACCCTAGCGTCGGCTGTGGGTTTTCGTAAAACCCTCCACGTCATTCCTGGCAATTGGCCTCGGGTGCCCGGGATTTGAGGAAGTCTGCACCGCGGTCGGCGTGATGCTCAACACACCTGTCGGGTACCGGATATGCGCACGTCGGCCACCCCGCTTGTCATGATTCATCCGGACTAAGTGACCCATAAGACCAGGGGGCGACTCCCGGTGGAATGTCCGTGTGGAGGCAATTCGAATTGCCTGCGAACACGTTGTGTGGAGATCGAAACGATACGGCTGAATTCCCTGTGCGGGTGCACCTTCGAATTACTGTGCGGGACGTCCCCGTCCGACCGCCGGGGCTCGGCCGGTGTGTGCGGTTCCGGCCGACGATGTCCCACCCGCCGCATACGAAGGCCTGGTTGGTGGCACGATGGTTCTGGCGGGGGTGTGCGGGGCCGGCACCCCCGGGCCGGGAGCGGACCGACCGAGGGTGTGATGAGTTGTGGCCATTTCGCTGTCAGTGGTGTTGCTGTTGGCGATCATCTTGGTGGTGCTGATCCGTGGCGGATCACTGAAGGCGGGCCCCGCCGTCGTCGCCGTGCTGTTCGGCTTCTTCCTTGCCTCGACCGGCATGGCCGACGACATCCAGCGATTCCTCAACTCCATAGCGGAGACCCTCAACTCCATCCAGTTCTAAGACTTGTCCCGTATGTCACCCCAGAGGGTGAGCTGGGTGCAGCCGGGGCGAGAGCTGGGCGTTCCGGCGTGGTCGCGCACGGGGCGTGTCTCATCCGGGGTTGCTCGGTTCCGCTGTCCGGCGGTTCGGGGAGCAGAGGTCTCGCGGCGTTGCCGTGGGACTGCCACGCGACCAGCACCCCGAGAGGTGTTCTGGCTCGGTGTGGTTGACTCGCCCAGCGCTTCTTCCAGCGCTTGTGCATAAACGATCTGTTGCGCGCCGGGACGCGGTGGTGTCCAGGTACGCGGTCTTGGGGTCGTCCACGTTGGTGAAGCGGACGAACGCGGCCGGCGCGGCGGAGACGAGGTCCCGCTTGCCGGCCAGGCCGCAGGCGATGCACCTGTGCTCTCGGTCGCGGAGGGTCTTCTTCACGCGCTCGCCGCACAGGCAGTGTTGGGACAGGGCCGTTGACCAAGTGGAGGCCCGCACGAGCCGTCCGCCCGCCGCTTCGCACTCCACCTTGAGGGCGGAGATGAGCATGCCGGGCGTCGTCTGGGACAGGCGCTTGCCCCACAGCCGGTACCAGGTGCGGATGTCGCAGTCCTCGACCACGAGCACGGGGCCGTGGGCGGCGGCGATCTCCCGCGCCACCAGACGGGCGCGGCGGCGTCGGTGCTCGGCCATTGAGGCGGCGTGTTCGGCCTGACGGGCGCCCCACTCCCCTCTATGTCGGACGCACCCCGCTATGGCCGATCGATCAGCTCGACACCTGGCGAGAGCGCCACCCTGCGCGCAGCAAGCCGTAACTTCCACCATCAGTGAACTGTTGAGCGGCGGTGCGCACAACCACCAGCGCCGACCGCGACTTGTCTGCTGGACGGAGTGTGAGTGAAACTTCAACCGGCTGTGGCGCAAGGCCTGCGACGATGCCGGGATCAAGGGCCTGCACTTTCATGATCTTCGACACACGGGCGACACCCTGGCCGCGTCGACCAGGGCCAGCACGCGGGAGCTGATGGCGCGCATGGGCCACGGCACCGCCCGCGCTGCGCTGATCTACCAGCACGCCAGCGCCGACCGTGGCCAGCTGATCGCCGACGCGGTGAGCGGTCTGGTCAAGAAGGGGCGGAAGTCGCCAGAGAAGTCGAGCAAAAAGGCGAGGAAGAAGCCGAAGAAGAAGCAAGATCCAGAGCCCGAGGGGCACGCAGGGGACATGCCGGACTGAACACCACCCCCGGAAACGAATCAGGGCCAGGTGGAGGAAAGATCCCTCTGACCTGGCCCTGAGCCGTACAGAGCGGGCGACGGGAATCGAACCCGCGTAGCTAGTTTGGAAGACTAGGGCTCTACCATTGAGCTACGCCCGCACAGGACGCGCCGCAGGTCAGATGACCGCGGCACTGACAGGCATCGTAGCGGGTCGGCCGCCTTCACCGCACACCCCAATCCCGCCCGCACCCGCTCCGGCCCGGCGCTCGCGAAAATGCGGCGGCCCCACTGCCTGCGGGCATGTACCCTACGTGTCGCACCAGACGGGGTGTGGCGCAGCTTGGTAGCGCGTCCGCTTTGGGAGCGGAAGGCCGTGGGTTCAAATCCCGCCACCCCGACCAACGACCGGCTGTTACCGGCCGACTCACGATCACCTCGCATGATCGCCTTTTTGGGGCGTTCAGCGGCTGCGGTTACTATGCAAGCTGCGCGCCCGTGTGCCTCTCGTCTGATGAAGTCCTCCGGGCGGCGAAATCCGCCGGACCAGTCTGGCTCCGGCAGAAACCAAGAAGTCAGCCACAAGGAGACCGAACCGTGAAGAGCGCCGTGGAGACCCTGAACCCGACTCGGGTTCGGCTCACTGTCGAGGTGCCCTTCGAGGAGCTCAAGGACAGCCTCGACGCGGCGTACAAGAAGATCAACCAGCAGGTCACGGTGAAGGGCTTCCGCAAGGGCAAGATCCCGGCCCGCGTCATCGACCAGCGGTTCGGCCGCGGTGCGGTTCTGGAGGAGGCCGTCAACGACGCGCTGCCCAAGTTCTACACCGAGGCGGTCAACGAGGCCGAGCTCAACGTCCTGGGCCAGCCCGAGGTCGACATCACCGAGCTGAAGGACGGCGAGACGCTGAACTTCACCGCCGAGGTCGACGTCCGCCCCGCCATCGAGATCCCGGACTACTCCGGCATCGAGGTCGAGGTCGACGCGGTCGAGGTCACCGACGAGGACATCGAGAAGTCGGTCGAGCAGCTCCGTGAGCGCTTCGCCGCCACCTCCCCGGTGGAGCGGGCCGCCGAGGACGGCGACGTCGTCACGATCGACCTGCAGGCCAAGGTCGAGGGCGAGGTCCTCGAGGACGGCGTCGCCGAGGGCGTCTCCTACACCATCGGCTCCGGCGAGCTGCTGGACGGCATCGACGACGCCGTGAAGGGCCTGGAGGCCGGTGGCGAGACCACCTTCACCTCCGAGCTCAAGGGCGGCTCGGCGGCCGGCAAGGAGGCCGAGGTCACCGTCAAGGTCACCCAGGTCGCCGCCCGCGAACTCCCCGAGCTGGACGACGAGTTCGCGCAGCTCGCTTCTGAGTTCGACACCCTTGAGGAGCTCAGGGCGGACAGCCGCAAGCGCCTCGAGAACATGAAGCAGTACGACCAGGCCACGCAGGCCCAGGAGCGCGTCCTGGAGAAGCTGCTCGAGCTGGTCGAGGTCCCGGTCCCCGAGAAGCTGCTCGAGGACGAGATCAACACCCGTAAGCACAACCTCGAGCACCACCAGCTCGGCCAGATGGGCCTCGACCTCGGGAAGTACCTGGAGATCCAGGGCAAGACCGAGGAGGAGTTCGAGACCGAGACCCGTGAGGCCGCGGTCAAGGGCATCAAGACCCAGTTCGTGCTCGACGAGCTCGTCAAGCAGGAGAAGCTCAACGTCAACCAGGAGGAGCTCACCGAGCACCTCATGCGCCGCGCCGCCTCCTCCGGCATGTCCCCCGACCAGTTCGCCCAGGCGGTCGTCGAGGGCGGTCAGGTCCCGGTCCTGGTCGGCGAGGTCGCCCGCGGCAAGGCCCTGGCCGTCGTGGTCGAGGCCGCCACGGTGAAGGACACCAACGGCGAGGTCATCGACCTGGAGGACGAAGACGAGGTCGACGAGACGGAGACGGCCGCCGAGGTGGCCGCCGAGGCCACGGACGGCGACGCCGCCGAGGTCACGGAGACCACCGAGGTGAAGACCGAGGGCTGAGCCCACGGCGCCTTGTAGGTCGTACAAGGGGCCCTGGGGGCGTATCACGCCTCCGGGGCCCTTCTTGATATGCGGCAGGGCAGCGTCCCCCCAGGGGCGCGGGGAACTGCGCGACAAGCCACAGCCGACCCGCAGCCGCCCACGAACCGAAGCCCCCACGGCGCTACGCCCCCGGCGAACACTCCCTTCTGCGGGATTCCCCGAAGGGGCCCGCGCGTTAGGGTCCATGAATATGAGGGCACGGGAGTCCCCGAAACGGCTCCAGCCCCGCAGGGAAACGTGAGACGGCCCGGACGCCGTCGTAAGACGAGCAGGTGGATACGTGACGAATCTGATGCCCTCCGCCGCCGGCGAGCCTTCCATCGGTGGTGGCCTCGGTGACCAGGTCTACAACCGGCTGCTCAACGAGCGGATCATCTTCCTCGGCCAGCCGGTCGACGACGACATCGCCAACAAGATCACCGCGCAGCTGCTGCTCCTTGCCTCCGACCCGGACAAGGACATCTACCTCTACATCAACAGCCCCGGCGGATCGATCACCGCCGGCATGGCGATCTACGACACCATGCAGTACATCAAGAACGACGTGGTGACGATCGCCATGGGGATGGCGGCCTCCATGGGCCAGTTCCTGCTGAGCGCGGGCACTCCCGGCAAGCGCTTCGCGCTGCCGAACGCGGAGATCCTGATCCACCAGCCCTCGGCCGGCCTCGCCGGCTCCGCGTCGGACATCAAGATCCACGCCGAGCGGCTGCTGCACACCAAGAAGCGCATGGCCGAGCTGACGGCCTTCCACACCGGTCAGTCCGTGGAGCAGATCACCCGCGACTCGGACCGTGACCGCTGGTTCGACCCGCTCGAGGCCAAGGAGTACGGCCTCATCGACGACATCATGCCCACCGCTGCCGGAATGCCGGGCGGTGGCGGTACCGGGGCGGCGTAGGTCGGCGTAGACCGACACCAGCCCCTCCGAGCCCCCAGCCGACCGCCTCAGCCTTTACCAGGCTCTCCAGGAGACACAGTGAACGACTTCCCCGGCAGCGGCCTCTACGCCCGCACAGAGGCCGAGTACACGGGCCCTCGCGCGGAGTCCCGCTACGTCATCCCGCGCTTCGTCGAGCGCACCTCGCAGGGCGTCCGCGAGTACGACCCGTACGCAAAGCTGTTCGAAGAGCGCGTGATCTTCCTCGGCGTGCAGATCGACGACGCCTCCGCCAACGACGTCATGGCGCAGCTGCTGTGCCTGGAGTCGATGGACCCCGACCGCGACATCTCGGTCTACATCAACAGCCCGGGCGGCTCCTTCACCGCGCTCACGGCCATCTACGACACGATGCAGTTCGTGAAGCCGGACATCCAGACGGTCTGCATGGGCCAGGCGGCCTCCGCCGCGGCGATCCTGCTGGCCGCCGGTACGCCCGGCAAGCGCATGGCGCTGCCGAACGCCCGTGTGCTGATCCACCAGCCGTACAGCGAGACCGGCCGCGGTCAGGTCTCCGACCTGGAGATCGCCGCCAACGAGATCCTCCGGATGCGCGCGCAGCTGGAGGAGATGCTGGCCAAGCACTCCACCACGCCGATCGAGAAGATCCGCGAGGACATCGAGCGCGACAAGATCCTCACGGCCGAGGACGCGCTGGCGTACGGCCTGATCGACCAGATCATCTCGACCCGGAAGATGAACAACGAGTCCGTCCGCTGACGCGGAATGCTGTAGCGTCTGCCGCCCCTTGGCACGGTTTGGCACGGTCCACGTCAAAGTGAACCGTGCCAAGGGGGGCCCGAACGGGGGGCTAGGCAAGGTACCGTCGGACATAAGGCAGCACCAGGAGCCGCTGGACCTAGGCGTCTCCCAGGCGAAGGGGAAGCACACCGTGGCACGCATCGGTGACGGCGGCGATCTGCTCAAGTGCTCGTTCTGCGGCAAGAGCCAGAAGCAGGTCAAGAAGCTCATCGCAGGCCCCGGTGTGTACATCTGCGACGAGTGCATCGATCTCTGCAACGAGATCATCGAGGAAGAACTCGCGGAGACGAGCGAGGTGCGCTGGGAGGAACTCCCCAAGCCCCGCGAGATCTACGAGTTCCTCGAGGGGTATGTGGTCGGCCAGGAGGCGGCGAAGAAGGCCCTCTCCGTCGCGGTGTACAACCACTACAAGCGCGTCCAGGCCGGCGAGAACGGCGGCGCCCAAGGCCGCGACGACGCCATCGAGTTGGCGAAGTCCAACATCCTCCTGCTGGGCCCCACGGGCTCCGGCAAGACCCTCCTCGCGCAGACGCTGGCACGCATGCTGAACGTCCCGTTCGCCATCGCCGACGCGACGGCGCTGACGGAGGCGGGCTATGTCGGCGAGGACGTCGAGAACATCCTGCTGAAGCTGATCCAGGCGGCCGACTACGACGTCAAGAAGGCCGAGACCGGGATCATCTACATCGACGAGATTGACAAGGTCGCACGTAAGAGCGAAAACCCGTCGATCACCCGCGATGTGAGCGGCGAGGGCGTCCAGCAGGCCCTGCTGAAGATCCTCGAGGGCACCACGGCCTCGGTCCCGCCCCAGGGCGGCCGCAAGCACCCGCACCAGGAGTTCATCCAGATCGACACGACGAACGTCCTGTTCATCGTGGGCGGCGCCTTCGCGGGCCTGGAGAAGCTCATCGAGTCCCGGGCCGGCGCCAAGGGCATCGGCTTCGGCGCGACGATCCGCTCCAAGCGCGAGCTGGAGGCCAAGGACCAGTTCGAGGACGTCATGCCCGAGGACCTGGTCAAGTTCGGCATGATCCCCGAGTTCATCGGCCGCCTCCCGGTCATCACCTCGGTCCACAACCTCGACCGCGAGGCCCTCCTCCAGATCCTGGTCGAGCCGCGCAACGCGCTCGTGAAGCAGTACCAGCGCCTCTTCGAACTCGACGGCGTGGAGCTGGACTTCGAGCGCGAGGCCCTGGAGGCCATCGCCGACCAGGCGATCCTCCGCCAGACCGGCGCCCGCGGCCTGCGCGCCATCATGGAGGAAGTCCTCCAGGGCGTGATGTACGAGATCCCGTCCCGCAAGGACGTGGCCCGCGTGGTCATCACGGCGGACGTCGTCCACTCGAACGTGAACCCGACCCTGATCCCGCGCGACGCGCGCAACGGGCGCGGGCCGGGCGAGCAAAAGACGGCGTAGCACGCGACAGACGTACCCAGACGTACGGTGAAGGGCCCCGGTCGACCGACCGGGGCCCTTCACCTTTGAGACGTCCCGGCGTCAGGCCTTGACGCGCATCTCGGAACGGAACTTCGTGGTCAGGTCGACCGCGGCGTCCTTGGTGATGCTCTTGGTGTTGTCACCGGGTGAGACCATGGCGATCGTGGAGTAGTCGGACCACACGCAGAACCAGTCCGTCGACTCCTTCTGCGTCAGCGAGTTGGTGCTCTTGGCCGACTGGCACTTCATGACCGCACCGTCGATGTCGGCCTCCTCGGGCTGACCGATCAACGTGGTCTTGCCGCTGCTGCTGGCGGAGGAGCTGCTGTTCTTGTCCTCGATCTGCTTCGTGAGGGCGGCGAAGTACGTGTCCAGCGCCTTCTCGGGATCCGCGATCTCGCCGTAACCGCCGACCACGGTCACGCCCCTGGCTGCCAGCAGCTCGGCTGTGGGAGGCCGCGTGCTCGGGTCCGCCGGATCGTAGCCGGAGAAGTCGGCCGTCGACCACTGGCCGATGACGGCCTTGCCGTTCTTGACGCCGCTGCTCTCCAGGTACTTCGTGGTGTCCGCGTCGCTCGTCTCGCCGCCCTTGCCGACCCGCTTGTACTCGAGCAGGGTCGCCGGCGTGTCCAGCGTGTGCGCCCCATCGTCATCGAGGCCGCCTCCGCTCCCGCCGACCACGAAGTACACACCGACGCCGATCGCCGCCACGACGGCCACCGCGCCGATGATCAGGCCGGCCTTCTTCTTGCTGCCGCCCGGTGCCGGCTGCTGGGGCATGCCGTACGGGGCCTGGCCGTAGGGCGGCTGCTGGCCGTACGGGGGCTGCTGACCGTAGCCGGGCTGCTGGCCGTACGGCGGCTGCTGGGGCGGAACACCCTGCGGGGGCTGCTGCGGGTAGCCGTAGCCCGGCTGGGCCGGAGGGGCCTGCTGGGGGTAGCCATAGCCGGGCTGTGGGGCCTGCGGCTGCTGGCCGTACGGACCCGGCTGGCCGTACGGACCGGGCTGCTGAGGCTGCCCGCCGTACGGGCCCGGCTGGTTGTAGCTCATTTCTGGGTTCCCCTCCAGATGCTTATGTGTTCACGACATCCTGGCGCAAACACAGTGCATGCATTGCACCGGGGGCCGCACCGTTACAGAACAAAGGCGTTTCGGGACACCCCCGCGACACCCCTAAACTGAGCCCGTGACCGAGAACGCTCAGCAGCAGCCACCAGCGCCCAACACCGAACTGCCGACCCAGTACGCGCCGGCCGATGTAGAGGGGGCGCTGTACGAGCGCTGGGTAGAGCGCGGTTACTTCGAGGCGGACGAGAAGAGCGACAAGCCGCCGTACACCATCGTCATCCCGCCGCCGAACGTCACGGGCAGCCTGCACCTCGGGCACGCCTTCGAGCACACCCTCATCGACGCCCTCACCCGCCGTAAGCGCATGCAGGGCTACGAGACGCTGTGGCAGCCCGGCATGGACCACGCCGGTATCGCCACCCAGAACGTCGTCGAGCGGGAGCTCGGCAAGGAGGGCAAGTCCCGGCACGACCTCGGCCGGGAGGCGTTCGTCGAGCGCGTCTGGCAGTGGAAGGGCGAGTCCGGCGGGCAGATCAGCGGCCAGATGCGCCGCCTCGGCGACGGTGTCGCCTGGTCCCGCGAACGCTTCACCATGGACGAGGGGCTCTCCCAGGCCGTCCAGACCATCTTCAAGCGGCTCTACGACGACGAGCTGATCTACCGCGCCGAGCGCATCATCAACTGGTGCCCGCGCTGTCTGACGGCCATCTCGGACATCGAGGTGGAGTACCAGGACGACGACGGCGAGCTCGTCTCCATGAAGTACGGCGACGGGGACGACACCATCGTCGTCGCCACCACCCGCGCCGAGACCATGCTCGGCGACACGGCCGTCGCCGTGCACCCCGAGGACGAGCGGTACCGGCACCTGGTCGGCAAGCTCATCAGGCTGCCGCTGACCGAGCGCTCCATCCCGGTCGTCGCCGACGAGCACGTCGACCCCGAGTTCGGCACGGGCGCCGTCAAGGTCACCCCGGCCCACGACCCGAACGACTTCGAGATCGGGCAGAGGCACAACCTGCCGTCCCTCACGGTGATGGACGAGCACGCGGTCATCACGGCCCACGGCCCCTTCCAGGGCCTGGACCGCCTCGAGGCCCGCTCTGCGATCGTCGCCGCGCTGCGCGCCGAGGGCCGGATCGTCGCGGAGAAGCGGCCGTACGTCCACTCCGTCGGCCACTGCTCGCGCTGCAAGACCACCATCGAGCCGCGGCTGTCCATGCAGTGGTGGGTCAAGGTCGGCCCGCTGGCGAAGGCGGCGGGCGACGCCGTCCGTGACGGCCGCGTCAAGATCCATCCGCAGGAGATGGAGAAGCGGTACTTCGACTGGGTCGACAACCTCCACGACTGGTGCATTTCACGGCAGTTGTGGTGGGGGCACCGGATTCCGGTCTGGTACGGCCCGAACGGCGAAGTCGTGTGCGTCGGTCCGGACGACGAGGCGCCGACCGGTGAGGGCTGGCATCAGGACACCGACGTCCTCGACACCTGGTTCTCCTCCGGCCTCTGGCCGTTCTCCACGCTCGGCTGGCCCGAACAGACCGAGTCGCTCGCGAAGTTCTACCCGAACTCCGTCCTGGTCACCGGCTACGACATCCTCTTCTTCTGGGTCGCCCGGATGATGATGTTCGGCCTGTACGCGATGGACGGCACCCCGCCGTTCCACACCATCGCCCTGCACGGCATGGTCCGCGACCAGTTCGGCAAGAAGATGTCGAAGTCCTTCGGCAACGCGGTCAACCCGCTGGACTGGATGGACAAGTACGGCAGCGACGCGCTCCGGTTCACGCTGGCGCGCGGTGCCAACCCCGGCGTCGACGTCCCGATCGGCGAGGACTGGGTCCAGGGGTCCCGGAACTTCGCCAACAAGATCTGGAACGCCACGCGCTTCGCGCTGATGAACGGCGCGACGGTGGAGGGTCCGCTGCCGGACGCGTCGGCGATGTCGTCGACGGACCGCTGGATCCTCTCCCGGCTGAACTCCGTCGTCGCCGAAGTCGACGCGTACTACGACGACTTCCAGTTCGCGAAGCTGTCCGACTCCCTCTTCCACTTCGCGTGGGACGAGGTGTTCGACTGGTACGTCGAGCTGTCCAAGACGACGTTCGCCGCGGGCGGTGAGGCGGCGGAGGTCTCGAAGCGAGTCCTCGGTGAGGTCCTCGACGTCACGCTGAAGCTGCTGCACCCGGTGGTCCCGTTCGTCACGGAGACGCTGTGGACGACGCTGACCGGTGGCGAGTCGGTGGTCATCGCCGAGTGGCCGCAGGACAGTGGGTTCCGTGACACGCAGGCGGAGGGCGAGATCTCGACCCTCCAGTCCGTCATCACCGAGGTCCGCCGCTTCCGTGCCGACCAGGGGCTGCAGCCGGGGCAGCGGGTGCCGGCCAGGCTGTCGCTGGACGGTACGGCGCTGGCTCCGCACGAGCCGGCGATCCGGCAGCTGCTGCGTCTGCAGCCGGAGGGCGAGGGTTTCTCGGCCACGGCGACGCTGCCGGTGTCGGGGGCCGAGGTCGCGCTGGACCTGTCCGGGGTGATCGACGTCGCGGCGGAGCGGAAGCGGTTGGCGAAGGACTTGGCGGCGGCAGAGAAGGAGAAGGCTCAGGCCAACGCCAAGCTCGGCAACGAGGCGTTCCTTTCCAAGGCGCCGGATCACGTGGTGGAGAAGATCCGGGCGCGGCTGGCCAAGGCGGACGAGGACATCGCGCGGATCGCCGCGCAGCTGGACCGGCTGCCCTCCGCGTAGGCGGTACGAGTACGTCGGTGAAGGCCCCCGGAGCTGCTTGGTTCCGGGGGCCTTCGGTTGCCGTCGGGGTGGGGCGCCGGGTACGTAGACTGGCCCCGTGAGTGACCTCCCCCCTGACAACAGCGAGCAGCCCGATCCGCTCGACCCCTTCGACGAGATCATCGCGTCCGAGACCGAGCGGGATCCCGATCTCGCGGTCATCGAGGCCGGCAGCCGCACCCTGCGCACGCAGGGCGGCGCGCCGCAGGCCGACGTGCCCGTGCGGCCGGCGGACCCCGAGGTCGACAAGGCGCTGCGCGAGGTCGAGGCGGAGCTGGCCACGCGCTGGGGCGAGACCAAGCTGGAGCCGTCCGTGAGCCGGATCGCCGCGCTCATGGATGTGCTGGGGGAGCCGCAGCGGGCGTACCCCTCCATCCACATCACCGGCACCAACGGCAAGACCTCCACCGCGCGCATGATCGAGGCCCTGCTGGGTGCCTTCGACCTGCGTACGGGGCGGTACACGTCCCCGCACGTCCAGTCCGTCACCGAGCGCATCAGCCTCGACGGCGCGCCCATCTCCGCCGAGCGGTTCATCGAGACGTACGAGGACATCAAGCCGTACGTCGAGATGGTCGACTCGCAGCAGGAGTACCGGCTGTCGTTCTTCGAGGTGCTGACGGGGATGGCTTACGCCGCCTTTGCCGACGCGCCCGTCGATGTCGCGGTGGTGGAGGTGGGCATGGGGGGCTCCTGGGACGCCACCAACGTCATCGACGGGGACGTCGCCGTCGTCACGCCCATAGATCTCGATCACACCGACCGGCTGGGGGCGACTCCCGGCGAGATCGCCGTGGAGAAGGCCGGGATCATCAAGCAGGACGCCACCGTCATCCTGGCCCAGCAGCCGGTCGACGCGGCGCAGGTGATGCTGAAGAAGGCCGTCGAGGTCGATGCGACGGTGGCTCGGGAAGGGCTCGAGTTCGGGGTCGTGGCCCGGCAGGTCGCCGTCGGCGGGCAGTTGCTGACCCTGCGCGGGCTCGGCGGGGAGTACACCGAGGTGTATCTGCCGCTGCACGGGCCGTACCAGGCGCACAACGCGGCCGTCGCGCTCGCCGCCGTCGAGGGCTTCTTCGGTGTCGGCGCCCAGCGGCCGCATCCGCTCGACATCGACACCGTGCGCAAGGCGTTCGCGGCCGTCTCCTCGCCGGGTCGGCTCGAGGTCGTACGGCGCTCGCCCACCGTCGTGCTGGACGCCGCGCACAACCCGGCGGGCGCGCGGGCCACGGCCGAGGCGGTCGGGGAGGCCTTCGACTTCAGCCGGCTGATCGGGGTGGTCGGGGCCAGCGACGACAAGAACGTGCGGGGGCTGCTCGAGGCCTTCGAGCCGATCTTCGCGGAGGTCGTCGTCACGCAGAACTCCAGCCATCGCGCCATGGACGCCGACGAGCTCGCCGCGATCGCCGTCGAGGTGTTCGGTGACGACCGGGTGCAGGTCGAGGTGCGGCTGCCCGACGCCCTGGAGGCCGCGATCACGCTGGCCGAGGAGGAGAGCGAGTTCGCGGGCGGCGGTGTGCTGGTCACCGGTTCCGTCATCACCGTCGGCGAGGCCCGGCTGCTGCTGGGGAAGGGCTGAGTTCCAAGGATGCGTACGCTCTGTGCTTCGACCCTGATCGGCGAGGTCTTCATCATCGGGTTCGCCGGTCTGGTCGCCATGAAGGACCCCGACCTGTCCATGTCCACGGTGTGGACGGTCAGCGGCATCGCGATGCTCCTGTGCCTGGTGCTGTGCGGCCTGGTGACCCGGCCCGGCGGGATCGCTCTCGGCTGGGCCCTGCAGGCCGCCCTGATCGCCTCCGGCGTCGTCATCCCGACGATGTTCTTCCTGGGGGCGGTCTTCGCGGCGCTGTGGTGGGCGTCGGTGCACTACGGGCGGAAGATCGACGAGGCGAAGGCGAGATTCGCAGCTCAGGCCGGCTCCTCTGCACCTGACGCTGTGTGACGGACGGGCCGACACGCCCTGTAGCCTCGTTTCCCCGCACAACCTTGATTCATAAGGAGCCCGTCGTGAGCCAGCGCACCCTCGTCCTCCTCAAGCCCGACGCCGTCCGTCGCGGCCTGACCGGCGAGATCATCAGCCGTATCGAGCGCAAGGCCGGCTGGCGGATCACGGCGCTGGAGCTGCGCACCCTGGACCAGGAGACCCTGGAACTGCACTACGGCGAGCACAAGGGCAAGCCCTTCTACGAGCCGCTGGTGGAGTTCATGGCGTCCGGCCCGGTCGTGGCGCTGATCGTCGAGGGCGAGCGGGTCATCGAGGGGCTGCGCGCGCTCGCCGGACCGACCGACCCGATCGCCGCCGCACCGGGCTCCATCCGCGGCGACTACGGCGTGATCGTCCGCGAGAACCTGATCCACGCCTCCGACTCCGAGGAGTCCGCCGAGCGCGAGGTGAAGATCTTCTTCGCGGGGCGCGCGTAGCCCTCCGGGCCGGGGATTTTTCAGGGATTTTTCTGAGGGATTGTCAGTTCGTCCGGACTTCTGAGCTGGGACGGCTGTACGTTTTTGGCAGCTCGTTGGCATATGCGTGCCGATCGGGGGAACGAGTGCCCCCGATGGGCCGTCTCCACAAGCGAGGCGGCACTTCATCTGCTGACAATGGCGAAGACCCTCGCGCTGTGTTCGTGAAGGCGCCACTACGATGGAAGCCTTCACGTCACCGCACCCACTTCGCCGACCTGAAATGCCCTCAAAAGCTCCCGGGAAGGCCAGACGAATCCTGATGGGGAACTCAATGTCGTTCATCGGCCGTGACATGGCTGTCGACCTCGGGACCGCCAACACGCTGGTGTACGTCAGGGGTCGCGGGATCGTACTCAACGAGCCGTCCGTCGTCGCGATCAACACCAACACCGGTGGCATTCTCGCGGTCGGCGCCGAAGCGAAGAAGATGATCGGGCGCACGCCCGGCAACATCGTTGCCGTACGTCCGCTGAAGGACGGCGTGATCGCCGACTTCGAGATCACCGAGCGGATGCTCCGCTACTTCATCCTGAAGATCCACAAGCGGCGGTATCTGGCTCGGCCGCGGGTCGTCGTCTGTGTGCCCTCGGGCATCACCGGCGTCGAGCGCCGTGCCGTCATCGAGGCGTCGTCCCAGGCCGGCGCCCGTCAGGTGCACATCATCGAGGAGCCCATGGCCGCGGCCATCGGCTCCGGCCTGCCGGTCCACGAGGCCACGGGCAACATGGTGGTCGACATCGGCGGTGGCACCACGGAGGTCGCGGTCATCTCCCTCGGCGGCATCGTCACCGCCCAGTCCATCCGCGTCGCGGGCGACGAGCTGGACAACGCGATCATCCAGCACATCAAGAAGGAGTACTCCCTCCTTCTCGGTGAGCGGACGGCCGAACAGATCAAGATCACGATCGGTTCGGCGTACGACCTCGACGCTGACGAGCACACCGAAATCCGCGGCCGGGACCTCGTCTCCGGACTGCCCAAGACGGTCGTCATCTCCGCCGCTGAGGTGCGGAAGGCGATCGAGGAACCGGTCAACGCCATTGTCGACGCCGTGAAGACCACGCTCGACAAGTGTCCGCCCGAGCTCTCCGGCGACATCATGGACCGCGGCATCGTCCTGACCGGCGGCGGTGCCCTGCTGCGCGGCCTCGACGAGCGGCTGCGCCGTGAGACCGGCATGCCGATCCATATCGCCGAGGACCCGCTGGACAGCGTGGCGCTCGGCTCCGGCAAGTGTGTCGAGGAGTTCGAGGCGTTGCAGCAGGTACTGGACGCCCAGCCGCGCAGATGACATAACTCTTCGATGCCGCCGTACGGGATGATCTGCTCTCGTACGGCGGATCGTTGATATAGAGGCATAAGCTCACCGATAAACATCTGCACGCCCACACACCTGAACACCCGCACATTCCAATGAGGAAGGCACGGCCGCCGCACGTGAGGGACACACGAGAGAGCCGGCTGCTCCTGGTGCTGCTGATCGCCATCGCGTTCGCGCTGATCACGGTGGACATCCGCGGTGGGGAGGACTCACCGGTCGACGGTGCCCGACAGGCCGCGGCCGCCGTCTTCGGCCCGATCGAGAACGGGGTGTCGGCCGCGGTCGACCCGGTCGGCAACGCGGTCTCCGCGATCCGTGACTCCGGTGAACGCCACGACCGGCTCGCCACCCTGGAGAAGGAGAACGCGGTCCTCGAGGCGAAGCTCGGCAGCGACGACCGCAACCGCAGCCGCCTCAAACAGCTCGACAAGATGCTGAAGATCGCCGGCCAGGGGCAGTACGGCATCAAGGGCGCCCAGGTCATCGCCATAGGAGCGGCCCAGGGCTTCTCCTGGACCATCACCATCGACGCCGGCGCCAACGACGGCATCAAGCGCGACATGACCGTCCTGAACGGGGACGGCCTCGTCGGGCGCGTGACGACCGTCGGCCCGAACACCGCGACCGTGCTCCTCGCCAGCGACCCCGACTTCACCGTCGGCACCCGCATGGAGGCCAGCGACGAACTCGGCTTCGCCTCCGGCCAGGGCGACCGCCCGCTGCGCGTCGAACTCCTCAACGGCAAGGCCCAGATCAAGAAGGGCGACCGGCTCGTCACCTTCGGCTCGCAGGCCGACCGGCCCTTCGTGCCCGGCGTCCCGGTCGGTGTCGTCTCCCGCGTCGACCCCTCCGGCGGCGACCTGACCCGCACTCTCTACGTCACGCCGTACGTCAGCTTCACCAAGCTCGACATCGTCGGCGTCGTCGTCCAGGCCCCCGCGAAGAACCCGCGCGACACGGTGCTCCCCGACAAGCCCAAGCCGACCCCCACGCCGACGGTCACCGTCACGGTCACCCCGTCCGCGAACGCGCCCGCCGACGGCCAGTTCGAGCAAGAGCAGTAGGAGCTGACTTCTCATGCGCGTCAACCGGATCCTGCTCTCCACGTCCCTGGTCGTCGTCGCCCTGGTGCTCCAGGTGAGCGTCCTCGCCCGCCTCCATCTCCCAGGCGCCGTCCCGGACTTGCTGCTCCTCACCGTCCTGGGCCTCGCCATGGTCTACGGCCATGTCGGCGGCGCACTCATCGGCTTCGGCGCCGGCCTCCTCGCCGACCTCGCCCCACCCGCCGACCACGCCGCCGGGCGCTACGCCCTGGTGCTGTGCGTCATCGGCTACCTCGCCGGCCTCATCAAGCCGGAGAACGGCCAGCTGAAGTCGGCCACCGGGCCGATGGTGGTCGTGGTCGGCGCCGCGATCGGATCGACCCTGCTCTACGCCGGGGTCGGCGCCCTCGTCGGCGACACCGCCGCCCGCCATGTCGGCCTCGGCAGCCTGCTGTTCACGGCCGCCCTGTACGACCTGCTGTTCGCGCCCTTCGTGGTCCCCGGGATCATGGCCCTGGCCCGGCGCGCGGACAACGACCCCCTCGCCGAGACCAACTCCTCGGCGAGGAAGGCCGACATCTCCGCCGGCTGGCTCTCCTCCGGCACGGGCCTCAAGATCGGCGGTCAGCGCGGCACCCTCGGCGGCCTGAAGACCAGGGCCCGGGCCCGGACCGCGCGCGCAGGCCGCATCAAGGGGGTCAAGCGGCTGTGAGCACGGGCGAGTTCACCACGGGCGAGTTCACTCGAACGAGGACGTTCCGGCGGAACGAGGCCTCACAGGCCCGTCGTTCATCATTCGTACGCGCACAGACGCCCGCGCACTGAGAGGGGGAGGCAGCCGCACATGACCAATATTCCCGAGACCGGACGGACCCCACGCGTCCAGATCCGGCTCGTCGCCATCCAGATCCTCGTCCTCTCCCTCCTCGGCACCCTCGGCGGCCGCCTCTGGTACCTCCAGATCCGCGAGGGCGACCAGTACGCCAAGGAGGCCTCTGGCAACCACGTCCAGCAGGTCGTCCAGCCCGCCGTACGCGGATCGATCCTGGACGCCCGCGGCGCGCCCCTCGCCGACAACGAGACACGGCTCGTGGTCTCCGCCTCCCGCACCGACCTGCTGAAGATGAAGGACGACGGCAAGGCCGTCCTCACCAAGCTCGCCGGGGTCCTGGGCATGCGGCCCAAGGAGGTCATGGAGAAGGTCCGGCTGTGCGACGCCGAAACCCCCCAGCCCTGCTGGAACGGCTCGCCCTACCAGCCGATCCCCATCACCGACGAGGCCACCGCCAAGCAGGCCCTGCAGATCCGCGAGCGCGCCGAGGACTTCCCCGGCATCACCGCCGAACCCCAGGCCGTCCGCCGCTACGCCGGCCCCGGCGAGGCCAACACCGCCCAGGTCCTCGGCTACCTCTCCCCGGTCACCGACGAGGAGATCCAGCAGGCCCAGGACACCGACTCGCCCTATCTGCGATCCGACCAGGTCGGCCGCAGCGGCCTGGAGCGCCAGTACGACAAGGAACTGCGTGGCAAGGCCGGCGTAACCCGCTACGAGGTCGACAACCTCGGCCGCGTCATCGGCCAGGCCGAGTCCGACACCGCCCAGCCCGGCTCCAACCTCGTCACCAGCATCGACGCCCGCGTCCAGCGGGTCGCCGAGTACGAGCTGAACGAGGCGATGAAGGAAGCCCGCAAGGCGTGGGACCGCAACACGGGCGAGAAGTACAAGGCCGACTCGGGCGCGGTCGTCGTGATGGAGGCCAAGACCGGCCGCATCGTCGCCATGGCGTCCAACCCGACCTACGACCCGAACGCCTGGGTGGGCGGCATCTCCGCCAAGGACTACAAGAAGCTCACCGGCAAGAACTCCAACTACCCGCTGCTCAACAGGGCCATCCAGGGCCAGTCGGCGCCCGGCTCCGTCTTCAAGGTGATCCCCACGGCCGCCGCGGTCAACGCCGGCTACTCCTTCAACGGCCCCTACGACTGCTCCAGTTCGTACTCGATCGGCGGCCAGGTCTTCAAGAACTTCGAGTCCAAGGGGTACGGCCCGATCAGCCTCGGCCGCGCCCTGGAGGTCTCCTGCGACACCGTCTTCTACCGGCTCTCCCACGAGGAGTGGAAGCGGGACGGCGGCACCAAGCCGAAGAAGAACACCAACGACTGGTTCTACAAGACCGCCCACCAGTTCGGCCTCGGCGCCGAGACCGGCATCGACCTGCCCAACGAGGTCACCGGCCGCGTTCCCGACCGCAAGTGGAAGCAGGACTACTGGAAGGCCAACAAGGACGCCTGGTGCAAGACCGGCAAGAGGGGCGGCACGTACGCCGAGCAGATCGCGTACGAGAACTGCCTCGAAGGCAACCAGATGCGCGCCGGTGACTCCGTCAACTACTCCATCGGCCAGGGCGACACCCTCGTCACCCCCATTCAGATGGCCACCATCTACGCGGCCATCTCCAACGGCGGCACCCTCTACAACCCCTCCGTCGGCAAGGCCGTCGTCAGCCCCGACGGCAAGACGGTCCAGGAGATCGAGCCGAAGTCCCACGGCAAGCTGCCCATGAACCAGAAGACACTGGCCGAGATGGACGACGCTCTCGCCGGTGTGGCCACCCGTGGTACCGCCGCCTGGCGGTTCGCACAGGTCGGCTGGCCGCAGGACAAGATCCCGATGCACGCCAAGACCGGTACGGCGGAGGTCTACGGCAAGCAGACGACGTCCTGGTTCACGACGTACACCAAGGACTACGCCGTCGTCATGACGATCTCCCAGGGTGGTACGGGCTCCGGCGCCTCGGGTCCCGCAGTCCGCAACATCTACGACGCGCTGTACGGCGTCTCCGACGACGGCACGATCAACAAGAAGAACGCGCTGCTGCCCGCGCCGGAGAAGAACCTGCCGAAGATCCAGACGGACGGCTCGATCACCCCGCCGAAGATCTCCAAGGACCCGGCGGAGGACCAGCGGGCCAGTCAGAAGGGCGAGACCGCGCCGGACGAGCAGCAGCTCGCCGGGACGGTGGCGACGCCGACGACCGAGAACCGGGACACGCGGCGCAGGCGGCGTGGGAGCGGTGGCCGGAGGATGCTCACATGACGGGGGCCAACAGCTTCCAGGTCTCCGGGTACGGGCCCGAACGGGCGGGCTGGGCCCGCCTGTTCGCCCGCGACTCGCTCGCGCGGCGCCTCGACTGGCCGATACTGCTGGCCGCGCTCGCGCTGTCGCTGATCGGTTCACTGCTGGTCTTCTCGGCGACACGGAACCGCACCGAGATCAACCAGGGCGACCCGTACTACTTCCTCATCCGGCACATCATGAACACCGGCATCGGGTTCGCCCTGATGATCGGCACGGTCTGGCTCGGCCACCGCACCCTGCGCACGGCCGTCCCGATCCTCTACGGCGCCTCGGTGTTCCTGATCCTGATGGTCCTGACCCCGCTGGGCTCCACGGTCAACGGCGCCCACTCGTGGATCGTGCTCGGCGGCGGCTTCTCCCTCCAGCCCTCCGAGTTCGTGAAGATCACGATCATCCTGGGCATGGCGATGCTGCTGGCGGCGCGGGTGGACGCGGGCGACAGACAGTACCCCGACCACCGGACGGTGGTGCAGGCCCTCGGGCTGGCCGCCGTACCGATGCTGATCGTCATGCTGATGCCCGACCTCGGGTCGGTCATGGTCATGGTCATCATCGTGCTGGGCGTACTGCTGGCGTCGGGCGCCTCGAACCGCTGGGTCTTCGGCCTCCTCGGCACGGGCACGCTCGGCGCGATCGCCGTCTGGCAGCTCGGCATCCTGGACGACTACCAGATCGCCCGCTTCGCCGCCTTCGCCAACCCCAGCCTCGACCCCGCGGGTGTCGGCTACAACACTAACCAGGCCCGCATCGCCATCGGTTCGGGCGGCCTCACGGGCTCGGGCCTCTTCGAAGGCTCGCAGACAACAGGCCAGTTCGTCCCTGAACAACAGACCGACTTCGTCTTCACGGTCGCGGGCGAGGAGCTCGGCTTCGTCGGTGGCGGCCTCATCATCGTCCTCCTGGGCGTGGTCCTGTGGCGCGCCTGCCGCATCGCCCGCGAGACGACCGAGCTGTACGGCACGATCGTCGCCGCCGGGATCGTGGCGTGGTTCGCCTTCCAGTCGTTCGAGAACATCGGCATGACCCTGGGCATCATGCCGGTGACAGGCCTGCCGCTGCCGTTCGTGTCGTACGGAGGGTCGTCGATGTTCTCGGTGTGGGTGGCGGTGGGGTTGCTGCAGTCGATCAGAGCCCAACGCCCCATGTCCGCCTAGTCGGCGGTCATTTCCCGTTTCCCCGGGGTTCATGCCCGGTAGGCCCTGCCGTACCGGGCGAACTCCCACTAGATTCGGGTCATGGCGGACACAAAGCGCGAGATCGAGCGGAAGTACGAGTCCGACGACAGCGGGCTGCCCGACCTGACCGGCGTCGCCGGCGTCGCAGCCGTCATCGACAAGGGTGTCGCGCATCTGGACGCCACCTACTACGACACCGACGACGAACGCCTCGCCGCGTCGTCGATCACCCTGCGCCGCCGCACGGGCGGGACCGACGCCGGCTGGCACCTCAAGTTCCCCGTCGCCCCCGGCGTACGGGACGAGATCCAGGCCCCGCTCTCCGACACCGTCCCCCGCACCCTCACCGGCCTCGTCCGCTCCCGCATCCGGGACACCGACCTGCACCCCCTGGTCCGGCTGCGCTCCGACCGCGACGTACGCCACCTCGTCGACGCCGACGGCCGCCTCCTGGCCGAGGTCAGCGTGGACGCCGTACGCGCCGAACGCCTCACCGGCGAGGGCGGCACCGCCCAGTGGACCGAGCTGGAGGTGGAACTCGCCGACGGCGGCGACCCGGCGTTCCTCGACAAGGTCGAGAAACGGCTGAAGAAGGCGGGCGTACGGCCCTCCTCGTCGGCGTCGAAGCTGGCGCGGGCCCTGGCGGAGACCGCCCCGAAGAAGAAACGCAAGAACGGCAAGAAGCGGGCCGAGGAGGCCGGGGAGAAGGAACCCGTCACCGCCGGGGATCACGTCCTCGCCTACGTCCGCGCGCAGCGGGACGCCATCGTCGAGCTCGACCCCGCCGTCCGGCAGGACGAGTACGACTCGGTGCACCGCATGCGCGTCGCCACCCGGCGGATGCGCAGCGCCTTCAGGTCGTACGGCAGGGTCCTCGACCGCGCCGTCACCGACCCGGTCGGCGACGAGCTGAAGTGGCTGGCCGGTGAGCTGGGCGTCGACCGGGACCAGGAGGTGCTGACCGAGCGCCTGACGGCCGCCCTGGACGAACTGCCGAGGCCGCTGCTGTCCGGGCCCGTCCGCACCCGGCTGCGTACCTGGTCGCACGCCCGCAGCGGCGGCTCGAGGCGCCGCCTGATCGCCGTACTGGACGGGAAGCGGTATCTGGAGCTGCTCGGGACCCTGGACGCCGTGGTCGCCGACCCGCCGCTGCGGGCGGCCGCCGGCGGGAAGCCGGAGAAGGTGGTCGGGAAGGCCGTACGGAACGACTTCTCGAAGGTGGCCGCGCTGGTCGAGCAGGCCCTCGTCCTGCCGCCGGGACCGGACCGCGACCTGGCCCTGCACGAGGCGCGCAAGAAGGCCAAGCGGACCCGGTACTCGGCGGAGTCGGCCGTCCCGGCGCTGGGAGATCCGGCATCCGGGCTGGTCAAGGCGATGAAGAACCTGCAGAACCTGCTCGGCGACCACCAGGACAGCGTGATGACCCGGGAGGCCCTGAGGGAGCTGGCACGGCAGGCGCACGCGGCGGGGGAGAGCGCGTTCACGTACGGGCTGCTGTACGGGCGCGAGGAACGGCGGGCGGCGGACGACGAGGCCTGGCTGCCAGGGCTGTGGGCGGAGATCAAGGGCAGGGCGGCGATCTGAGCGGGCGGGGGGCCGTCGCGGTCGCGTTACGCTAGATGGTCACCCCTGTCAGTCCAGTCCCGCTCACGAAGGTTCGCGAGATGCCTGCCGAAGTCGCTGCGGCCGCAGAGTCCGTGTTTCCGCAGCTCGAAGCCCTGCTCCCGCATGTGCAGAAGCCGATCCAGTACGTCGGCGGAGAGCTCAACTCCACCGTCAAGGCGTGGGAGTCGTGCGATGTCCGCTGGGCGCTGATGTACCCCGACGCGTACGAGGTCGGCCTGCCCAACCAGGGCGTCATGATCCTCTACGAGGTCCTCAACGAGCAGGAGGGCGTCCTCGCCGAGCGCACCTACAGCGTGTGGCCGGACCTGGAGGCGCTGATGCGGGAGCACGGCGTCCCGCAGTTCACGGTGGACAGCCACCGCCCGGTGCAGGCCTTCGACGTGTTCGGGCTGTCGTTCTCGACGGAGCTCGGCTACACCAACATGCTGACGGCGCTGGACCTGGCGGGCATCCCGCTGGAGTCGCGCGAGCGGACGATCGACGACCCGATCGTGCTGGCCGGCGGGCACGCCGCGTTCAACCCCGAGCCGATCGCCGACTTCATCGACGCGGCGATCATCGGCGACGGCGAGCAGGCCGTGCTCGACATGACGCGGATCATCCGCGAGTGGAAGGCGGAGGGCCGCCCCGGCGGCCGCGAGGAGGTCCTCTTCCGCCTGGCGAAGACCGGGTCGGTGTACATCCCGGCCTTCTACGACGTCGAGTACCTCGCGGACGGCCGTATCGCCCGTGTCGTACCGAACAAGTCGGGCGTCCCGTGGCGGATCAGCAAGCACACGGTCATGGACCTCGACGAGTGGCCGTACCCCAAGCAGCCCCTGGTCCCCCTGGCCGAGACGGTCCACGAGCGCATGTCGGTGGAGATCTTCCGCGGCTGCACCCGGGGCTGCCGCTTCTGCCAGGCGGGCATGATCACCCGCCCGGTGCGCGAGCGTTCCATCACCGGCATCGGCGACATGGTGGAGAAGGGCCTGAAGGCGACGGGCTTCGAGGAGGTGGGCCTGCTGTCCCTGTCGTCTGCGGACCACTCGGAGATCGGCGACATCGCGAAGGGCCTGGCGGACCGCTACGAGGAGGACAAGATCGGCCTGTCCCTCCCGTCGACCCGTGTGGACGCCTTCAACGTCGACCTGGCGAACGAGCTGACGCGCAACGGCCGCCGCTCGGGCCTGACCTTCGCGCCCGAGGGCGGCTCGGAGCGCATGCGCAAGGTCATCAACAAGATGGTGTCCGAGGAGGACCTCATCCGGACGGTGGCGACGGCGTATGGCAACGGCTGGCGCCAGGTGAAGCTGTACTTCATGTGCGGCCTGCCGACGGAGACCGACGAGGACGTCCTCCAGATCGCCGACATGGCGATGAGCGTCATCCAGAAGGGCCGCGAGGTCTCCGGTTCCAACGACATCCGCTGCACGGTCTCGATCGGCGGCTTCGTGCCCAAGCCCCACACTCCCTTCCAGTGGGCGCCGCAGCTGTCGGCGGAGGAGACGGACGCGCGCCTGGAGAAGCTGCGCGACAAGATCCGCGGCGACAAGAAGTACGGCCGCTCCATCGGCTTCCGCTACCACGACGGCAAGCCCGGCATCGTCGAAGGCCTCCTCTCCCGCGGCGACCGCCGCATCGGCGCGGTCATCCGCGCGGTCTACGAGGACGGCGGCCGCTTCGACGGCTGGCGCGAGCACTTCTCGTACGACCGCTGGATGCAGTGCGCTGACAAGGCGCTGGCCCCCTTCGGCGTCGACGTCGACTGGTACACGACGCGCGAGCGCACCTACGAGGAGGTCCTCCCCTGGGACCACCTGGACTCCGGCCTGGACAAGGACTGGCTCTGGGAGGACTGGCAGGACGCCCTCGACGAGACGGAGGTCGAGGACTGCCGGTGGACGCCTTGCTTTGACTGTGGGGTGTGTCCGCAGATGGACACGGCCATACAAATCGGCCCGACCGGTAAGAAGCTGCTGCCTCTGACGGTCAAGAACGCTGCGCCGACGCCGAGCGAGCACTCGCACTGAGGTGAGCGAGGCGTTGCGGCGCACGATGGACGCCTTGGCGGACATGGGTGAGGAAGACAGAGCGGCTGCGCATCCGCACGCGGACTTGGGGCGTCTACGCCGGTATGGATCTCGAAAAGCGGCCGGAGCGGCAGCAGGACCCGGAGGGGTGTCTCGCCGTCGCGATCCGCATTCCGGTGCGGATCGTCGTACTGGTGCTGGTCATGCCCGTGCGGATGGTGTGGGACGCGCTCGTCGTCACGGGGCGGTTCCTGCGGGACACGGTGCTGCGGCCGGTGGGGCGCGCCCTGCTGTGGGCCGGGCGGGCGGTGTTCGTGTGGCCGTTCGTGGCGCTGTGGCGGTATGCCGTCGTGCCGCTCGCGAAAGGGCTCGCGTGGCTGGCGAACGTGCTCGTCGTCGTGCCGCTGGTGTGGTTCTACCGGTACGTGCTGACTCCCCTCGGACATGCCGTCGCGTGGGTCGGCCGGGGGATCGGGGCGGCGCTCGCGTGGGTGTACGCGCGCGTGCTGACGCCGGTCGGGCACGCGTGCGCGTGGGTCCTGAGAGGGATCGGCGCCGTGCTCGCCGCCGTCGGGACCGGGGCGTACGTCGCCGTGGCCTGGCTGGCGCGGTACCTCCTCGTCGTCCCCGCCGTATGGCTGTACGAGTGGATCCTCGCGCCGGTCGGACGGGCGATCGCCTGGTGCGCGCGGGGACTCGTATGGCTCGTGAGCACGGCCGCCACCGGGATCGGCGTCGCCCTGTACTGGACCGCGCGCGTGCTGCTCGTGCTGCCCGTGATCGGCGTCTACCGGTGGATCCTCACCCCGGTCGGCCGCGTCCTCGCGGTCGTCGGAGGGGAGATCTGGAACGCGCTCGGGCACGCCTGGCGGATCGCGGGCCGGATCTCGCTCGCCGTGGGGCGGTTCCTCGCGACCCTCTTCCGGTGGATCTTCGTGGAGCCGGTGCGCTGGGTGTACCGGACCATCCTGACCCCGGTCGGGCACGTCGTCCGCGACGTGGTGCTGCGGCCCGTCGCCGAGGCCGCGCGCACGGTGGGACGGGCCACCCGGCAGGCCCTCGCCACTACCCGCGAGTCCGTACGCCAGGCCCGCGCCGACTTCCGGCGGATGCTGTCCGGAGCGCCCCGGCAGCCGGAGCCCGCGGCCCGCCGGGAACCCACGGGCCGTGAGACACGTACTCTTGGTAGCAGTACGACCGCACTCACGAAGGACTGAACGACACTGGGCAAGCGACAGCCCGAAGGCCCGCCGCCCGCACCCGCGGTGCAGCGCATCCGACTGCGCTACACCAAGCGCGGCCGCCTCCGGTTCACCAGCCACCGTGACTTCCAGCGCGCCTTCGAGCGTGCGCTGCGCCGTGCCGAGGTGCCGATGGCGTACTCGGCGGGGTTCACGCCGCATCCGAAGGTGTCGTACGCCAATGCCGCACCCACCGGCACGGGCAGTGAGGCGGAGTACCTGGAGATCGCGCTCACCGACGCGCGCGATCCCGGAGAACTGAGAGCGCTCCTCGACGAGTCGCTGCCCGCCGGGCTCGACGTGATCGACGCGGTCGAGGCCCGGACCTCCGGGCTCGCCGACCGGCTGACGGCCTCCGTCTGGGAGCTGCGGCTGGACGGTGTGGACCCGGCCGACGCCGAGCGCGCGGTCGCGGCCTTCAACGCCGCCGGGTCCGTCGAGGTCCAGCGCCGTACCAAGAACGGCATCCGGACCTTCGACGCCCGCCCCGCGGTCGTACACCTTGAAACGCATAGTGATCCGGCTGATAGGCCGACCGACCAGCCCTGTGCGATACTGCGGCTGGTTGTTCGGCACGTGACGCCTGCCGTACGACCCGACGACGTCCTGTCCGGTCTCCGCGCCGTGGCCGACCTGGCGCCGCCGGTCCCCGCAGCGGTGACCAGGCTGGCGCAGGGGCTGTTCGATGAAGAGACCGGCACGGTGACCGACCCGCTCGCGCCCGACCGCGAGGCAGCGACGGCCCCACCCACGGCCGCACTGGCTGCCGCCGCGAAGGCGCCGGCGTAAGGAAGGTCCCGCGAAGGGACGGACGTCGTAGCGCCGCCCTCGTACTCGGGAGCCACCTGGGTCGGGCAGCGCACCACCAGAAGACTTTCGCCAGGCCGTACGCATTCGGCGTACGGAACCGGCGAGACAGGACACAGAGAGCTCCCGTGCGGCGCCCGCGCCCCGGACGGCGGCAGTCGCGCATCGCGCGAGCCGCGGACGTCACCGGCTGTACCGCCGGACCAGGCGCGGCGCCCGGGAGCCTGACGGGAGAAACGCCCGCATGCTCGAGCCGACCGAACCCACTGAGGGTTCCGAACTCAACACCCCCAGCGACACCCTGCCGCCGCGTCGTCGGCGCCGTGCCGCTTCCCGACCGGCGGGCCCGCCGGTCGCCGAGACACCGGACGAGGTGACGTCGGCCATACCGGCCGCCGAGTCCGCCGACCCTGCCGAGGACGCCGTCGAAGAGCCGACGGTGACCGAGGAGGGCGTCGAGGCCGCCGAGATTCCAGAGACCGAAGAGACCGAGGTGACGGCCGAAGGGGCCGAGGCACCCGCGGTCGAGGTCGCCCCCGCCGCCCGCACGCGTCGTCGTGCGGTCCGCCGGGCTGCCGCGCCCGCCGGGGCTCCGACCGCCGCCGAGGCCGCCGAGACCGTGGTGCCCGCGGCCACTGCCGCGGGGGAGAGCGCGCCGGCCGTCGAAGAGACGCCGGAGCAGACCGAGGAGGCAGCGCCC